>NZ_JAWRWN010000010.1:0-248543 GCF_046535435.1 Achromobacter sp. SIMBA_011
GTTGGCGGCGGTGAAGTTGGCCTTGATGAAGGCCCACTCGACCAGCGCCGGCACCGACATCAACAGGAACCACGCCACCAGCACCGTGATCAGGATGTTCAGCGGCGAGGAAAACAGGCGCGAGCGCAGCCACGCCCACGCGCCGACATGGGTCTTGGGCGGCGGCAGCCCTTCGCTGGGGGTATGCGTAGTGCTGCTCATATCAACGCTCCACCAGCGCGATGCGCTTGTTGTACCAGTTCATGAAGATCGAGATCGACAGGCTGACCGTGAGGTACGCGCCCATGATGATGAGAATGCCCTCGATGGCCTGCCCGGTCTGGTTCAGCGTGGTGTTGACCACCGACACGATGTCCGGATAGCCGATGGCCACGGCCAGCGAGCTGTTTTTCAACAGATTGAGATACTGGCTGGTCATGGGCGGAATGATGACCCGCAAGGCTTGCGGCAGCACCACCAGGCGCAGGGCCAGCGGCCGCCGCAATCCGAGGGCGCCGGCCGCTTCCCATTGGCCGTTGCCGACCGCCTGGATGCCCGAGCGCACCACCTCGGCGATGAACGCCGCGGTGTAGATCACCAGGCCCAGCAGCAGCGCCGCGAACTCCGGCGTCAGCGTCAGGCCGCCCGTGAAGTTGAAGCCCTTCAGTTCCGGCATGTCCAGTGTCAGCGAGGCGCCGCTGGCGAGCCAGCCGATCACCGGCAGGGCGATCAACAGGCCGATGGCCGCGCGGCCCAGCGGGAACGCCTGGCCGGTGGCTTCCTGGCGTTTCCGGCCCCAGTGGCCCAGGAACAGGATGGCGACGACCGCCAGGCCCAGCCCGGCCAGCACCCAGTCGAGCGAGGCGCCTTCCAGCCCCGGCACCTTGAGGCCGCGGTTGGAGATGAAGACGCCCGGCAGCGGATGGTGCGCCTGGCGCGGACCCGGCATGTTCTCGGTGATGAGCGCATACCAGAAGAACAACTGCAGCAGCAGCGGCACATTGCGCATGACCTCGACGTAGATCGAGGCCAGCCGCGCCACCAGCCAGTTCCTGGACAGCCGGCCCACGCCGATCAGCACGCCCAGCACGGTGGCGGCCACCAGCGCCAGCAGGCCGACCCGCAGCGTGTTCAGGATGCCCACGACGATGGCGCGGCCGTAGGTGTCGGCCGGCCCGTAGGCGATGGGCGATTCGCCGATGGCGAAACCGGCTTCGCGCGCGAGGAAGCCGAAGCCGGTAGCGATGTTGCGCAGCGCCAGGTTCTGCAGGGTGTTGTGGACCAGGAACCAGATCGCCGATCCCGCCAGCGCCAGCGCCAGGGCCTGGTAGGCCAGGGCGCGCGTGGCGGGATCGTTCCAGGACCAGCGGCGCGGCGCTCGCCGCGCGTTGGCATTGTTCTGCTTGCCCACGGTTCAGCCTGCCATCAGCGCGCCGACCGCGGCGGCCAGCCGGTCCATGCCCTGTTCGATTACTTCGGTGGCGGTGGCGAAGGAGAACCGCACATACGGCGACAGGCCGTACGAACCGCCGTCGATCACCGCCACGCCTGCCTGGCGCAGGAAGAACAGGCTGACATCCAGGTCGGTCTTGAGTTCGCCGTCCGGCCCCTTGCGGCCGATCAGGCCGGCGACGTTGGCATAGACGTAGAAGGCGCCGTCGGGCGTGGCGCAGGAAATGCCGGGAATCGCATTCAGGCGCCGCACGATCAGGTCGCGGCGCGCCTTGAAGATGGCGACCATCTCGGTCACGCTGGACTGGTCGCCTTCG
This sequence comes from Achromobacter sp. SIMBA_011, assembly GCF_046535435.1. Taxonomy (NCBI): domain Bacteria; kingdom Pseudomonadati; phylum Pseudomonadota; class Betaproteobacteria; order Burkholderiales; family Alcaligenaceae; genus Achromobacter; species Achromobacter sp. SIMBA_011. The sequence continues at coordinate 1,749 of NZ_JAWRWN010000010.1, forward strand.
AGCGCGGCCTGGGCCGCGGCCTGCGAGATGGCGCTGGTGCAACTGGTGCTTTGCGACATGACCGTGCTCATGGCCTTGATGAGGTCGGCCGGGCCGGCGCCGTAGCCGATGCGCCAGCCGGTCATGGCGTAGGCCTTGGACATGCCGTTGACGATCAGCGTGCGCTCGGCCAGGCGCGGCTCGACCTGCACCGGCGAGACGTGCGCTTCGGCGCCATAGCAGAACGGCGCGTAGATTTCGTCGCTCAGGATCCAGACGCGGGGATGGCGCACCAGCACTTCGGTCAGGGCGCGCATCTCGGCGCGGCTGTAGACCGCGCCGCTGGGGTTGCTGGGCGAATTCAGGATCAGCCAGCGGGTGCGCGGGGTGATGGCCGCCTCCAGGCTGGCGGCGTCGAGCTTGAAGCCCTGCGATTCGGGTCCGGTCACGACCACAGGCTTGCCCTCGTTGAGCAACACCATGTCGGGATACGACACCCAGTACGGCGCGCACACGATCACTTCGTCGCCCGGTTCCAGGCTGGCGGTCAGGGCCGCGCCGATGATCTGCTTGGCGCCGGCGCCCACGGTGATCTGGTCCAGGCCGTACTTGGCGCCCAGGGTCTGCTCCAGGCTGCCGGCGATGGCGCGGCGCAGGCCCGGGGTGCCGTTGGGGCTGGTGTAGCGGATATCGCCGCCGGCGATGGCGTCCTGGCCGGCGCGCGCGATGTGGGCGGGCGTGGCCATGTCGGGCTCGCCCAGGGTGAAGTCGGCGATCTCGCGCCCGGCGCGGCGCAATTCGTCGACCACGATCTTGGCGGCCATGCTGGGGGAGGGTTTGATCTGCTTGAGGCGGGCGTTGACGATGCTGTTCATGGTGACTGCTTCAAAGAATGCGGAGGCCGGCGCGAGGCGGCCAGTCCGCGGAAATCGGGAAAACGCGGCGCGACCCGGCGCCATCGCCGGGCCGCGCGAGAGTCGCTCAGCGCACGGGCCAGCCGTACATCAGGCCGCCCTGGGTCCACAGCTTGTTCAGGCCGCGGTCCAGCTTCAGGGGGCTGTTCTTGCCCATGGCGCGGTCGTAGCTTTCGCCGTAGTTGCCGACCTGCTTGATGATGTTGTAGGCCCACTTGTCGTCCAGGCCCAGGTTCTTGCCCATGCCGGGCGTCACGCCCAGAATGCGCTGCACGTTGGGGTTGGCGCTCTTGAGCATCTCGTCGACGTTCTTGGACGTGATGCCGTATTCCTCGGCTTCGAGCATGGCGTTGAGCGACCAGCGCACCACGTTGAACCACTGTTCGTCGCCCTGGCGCACCATGGGGCCGAGCGGTTCCTTGGACAGGTTCTCCGGCAGGATCTCCCAGTCGTCCGGCTTGGCCAGGCGGGTGCGCATGTTGGCGGCGGTGTTGGACTTGTCGTTGGTGTAGGCGTCGCAGCGGCCCGACTCCAGCAGGCGGAAGTTCTCGTCGTAGTTCTCGACCAGCACCGGCTTGAAGGTGATGCCGCGGGCGCGGAAGTAGTCGGCCAGGTTCAGTTCGGTGGTGGTGCCGGGCTGCACGCAGACCGTGGCGCCGTCCAGTTCCTTGACCGTCTTGACGTTCATCGACTTCTTCACGATCAGGCCCTGGGCGTCGTAGAAGTTCACGCCCACGCCGATCAGGCCCAGGGTGGTGTCGCGCGTCAGGGTCTGGGTGGTGTTGCGCGACAGCATGTCGATCTCGCCCGATTGCAGGGCCGTGAACTTGGCCTGCGCGGTCAGCACGTTGCCCTTGACCTTCGCGGCGTCGCCGAACATCGCGGCGGCCACGGCGCGGCACATGTCCACGTCCAGGCCGGTCCATTCGCCCTTGCTGTCGAGCACCGAGAAACCGGGAATGCCGGCAAAGCCGCATTGCAGGAAGCCTTTTTTCTTGACGGCTTCGAAGGTGACGCCGGCCTGGGCGCCGGAGGCAACGCACAACAGGGTCGCCGCGACGGCGGTGGTCAGGAACTTGCGCATGAGAGTGTTCTCCAGGGGTACGGAAAAGGGCAGGGAATGGCTAGGAAACAGACCGGCGGCGCACCGTCGCGTCCCCCGGGCGGGCGGGATGGGACAGGCGCTTGGGACGGGGAGGGGAAAGGCGGGGCGTCAGCGACGATGGCCTTCCGGGCGGGCCTTACCGGTGGAGGCGGGCGGCGTAGCGTTGGAAGGTCGGGCGGGGGACAGGCAACAGGCTCATCGGCGGCACTTGGACGGCAGATCTTGCATAACTGATGCGACGTATGATGGCAGCCATCATACAAGTGAGCAAGTCAGGGGATTCCCGTAATTTGCAATGTCGGCAGCGGTTATATGGCGCGAGCGGCCGGGCGCCATGAGGGCGCGGTGCGCGGCAGGCGACGGGCCTGGGCGGGGCGGCGCGTGGCCGCCCCGGAGGATTCCGCGGCGCAGTCGCGCCGGGAATGGGACCGGGGCCGGTCAGGCCGGCGGGTTGGACAGCAGCTTGCGGTAGCGGGCGATGCTGTCGCCCAGGTGGCGGGCCATGGCGGCGCGCGCGGCGCCGGGATCGCGGCGCATGATGGCGGTCAGGATGGCTTCGTGCTCCTGCACGTTGCGGGTCTCGTAGACCTCCAGCTCTTCGGGGGTCTTGCCGCCGTGCTTGATGTTCAGGTCCAGCATCACGTCGCGCACCGCCGCCTGCAGCAGGGCCGGGAAGTGCGGGTTGTTGGACGCGCGCGCGATCGACAGGTGGAACTCGTAGTCGGCCTTGACGGCGGCTTCCATGTCGCGGGTGGCGCGGTTGAAGGCGTCGAAGGCTTCGACGATGCCGCTCAGGTCGGCGGCGCTGCGGCGCTCGGCCGCCAGGCCACAGGCCTCGACCTCGAGGCCGGCGCGCAGCTCCATGATGTGCAGCGCCCAGCGCGGATCGGCGGCCGGGGCGACGACGAAATCGATGGGCTTTTCGCGGTCTTCGGTGACGAACACGCCGATGCCGGCCTTGCTGACCAGCCGGCCGCTCAGGCGCATCGAGGCCACGGCCTCGCGGATCACGGTGCGGCTGACGTCGAATTCGGCGCACAGCGCATGCTCGGACGGCAGCTTGTCGCCGGGGCGGTACTGGCGGGCGTCCAGCCGCTTGGTCAGTTCGTCGATCACGACGTCGGTCAGGCGCGAGCGCGGGCGGGGCCGGGGAGTTTCCATTGTCTCTCTTGTAGGGTTGCGGCGCCGGGAGGGCCGTAACCCCTATGATAAACGCCCGATGCCGTATGACAGCATACAGGAGCGTTATCGGGCCATGGCTGGGGCGGGCTCATGGCGCCGTGGCCGTGGCGCCCAAAGCAGGACGCCCTCCGGTGGGCGGAGGGCGTCCTGGCTGCGCGGAACCGCAAGAGGCAGTGGTCGGCGCGTGGCCGCCCGTTGCGGGCCGGCGTTTACTGCGGGCCGAGCTTGCGGATCAGGGCGTCGAGCATCTCCAGTTCCTCGGGATGCAGGTCGGTCAGCGGCGCGCGCACGGGGCCGGCATCGTGGCCGACCAGTTTGGCGCCAGCCTTGACGATGCTGACGGCGTAGCCGGCGCAGCGGTTGCGGATCTCGAGGTAGGGCAGGAAGAACTCGTCGAGCAGACGGTTGGTGGTGTCGTGGTCATTGGCGGCGATGGCGCGGTAGAACTGCATCGCGGTCTTGGGCACGAAGTTGAAGACGGCCGACGAGTAGACCGGCACGCCGAGCGCGCGGTAAGCAGCGGCATAGACCTCGGCGGTGGGCAGGCCGCCCAGGTACGAGAAGCGATCGCCCAGCTTGCGGCGGATGCGGACCATGGCTTCGATATCGCCGACGCCGTCCTTGAAGCCGATCAGGTTGGGGCAGCGCTCGGCCAGGCGGGCCAGGTGGTCGGCCGACAGGCGCGACTGGGCGCGGTTGTAGACGATGACGCCGATCTTGACGGACTTGCAGACCTGTTCGACGTGGTCGGCGATGCCTTGCTGGGAGGCCTCGGTCAGGTAGTGCGGCAGCAGCAGCACGCCCTTGGCGCCCAGGCGCTCGGCTTCCTGGGCGTAGGCGATGGCCAGGCGGGTGGGGCCGCCGGCGCCGGCCAGGATCGGCACTTTGCCGGCGCAGGTGGTGACGGCGGTGCGGATGACATCCGAATACTCGTCGGGGGCCAGCGAGAAGAACTCGCCGGTGCCGCCGGCGGCGAACAGGGCGGTGGCGCCGTAGGGGGCCAGCCATTCCAGGCGCTGGGCATAGGTCTTGGCGTTGAAGTTGCCTTGCGCGTCGAAATCGGTCACGGGGAAGGAGAGCAGTCCTTCCGAGACGATGGCCTTGAGTTCCTGGGGTGTGGTCATGCCTGGGTCCATTGAAGCGAAGTGAAGGCCGCCGTAGCGTCATGCCCGCGGCCGGGATTGGGTAACTTAAGATGTATGTCATCGTACAACATACAAGATGAATCGACAATGCCTGTGCGCCGATCCAAAAGAAAACGGGCGGCCCACGGCCGCCCGTTCATGGCTTCGCCGGAAGCGGATCAGGCCGACAGCACGCCGTCGGTCATGCGCGGCAGGCCGAGCGGATTGGCGCGCTTGAGGCCGTCGGGCAGCAGCGCGTCGGGCAGGTCCTGGTAGCAGACCGGACGCAGGAAACGGCGGATGGCGGTGGCGCCGACCGAGGTCGAGGCGGGATTGGAGGTGGCCGGGAACGGGCCGCCGTGCACCATCGCATGGCTGACTTCGACGCCGGTGGGATAGCCATTGGCCAGGATCCGGCCGGCCTTGCGTTCGAGCACCGGCAGCAGGCCGCGCGCCATGTCGGCGTCGGCTTCGTCCACGAACAGGGTCGCGGTCAACTGGCCTTCCAGGTGCTCGGCCACCGCGCGCATCTGCGCGGCGTCGCGGCACGCCACCACCAGCGAGGCGGGGCCGAAGACTTCGGCCTCCAGCTCGGGCGAGGCCAGGAAGCGGGCGGCGTCGGTGCCGAAGACGGCGGGGCCGGCGGCGTTGGCGGCGGGCCGCGAGGCTTCGCCGCGTCCCAGCGTGGCGACGCTGGCGTGGCCGGCCAGGGCCTGTTCGCCCTGTGTGTAGGCGGCGAAGATGCCGGGGGTCAGCATGGTGGCGGCGCCCTTGGCCTGCACCGCCTGCCCGGCGGCCTGGCGGAAGCGCTCCAGCGCCGGGCCTTCGATGCCGATCACCAGGCCGGGGTTGGTGCAGAACTGGCCCACGCCCATGACCAGCGATTCGACGAAGCCCTTGGCGATGGTTTCGGCGCGCGCTTCCAGGGCGGCAGGCAGCAGGAAGACCGGGTTGATGCTGGACATCTCGGCATACACCGGAATCGGCACCGGGCGCGCGTTGGCGGCCGCCACCAGGGCCAGGCCGCCGCGGCGCGAGCCGGTGAAGCCGACCGCGGTGATGGCCGGGTGCGTCGCCAGTGCGGTGCCGATCTCGTTGCCGGCGCCGAACAGCAGCGAAAACACGCCTTCGGGCAGGCCGTGCTTGGCCACCGCTTGCTGGATCACGCGGCCCACCATTTCGGAGGTGCCGGGATGGGCGTTGTGCGCCTTGACGATCACCGGGCAGCCGGCGGCCAGCGCCGACGCGGTGTCGCCGCCCGCCACCGAGAACGCCAGCGGGAAGTTGCTGGCGCCAAATACGGCCACCGGGCCCAGCGGCACGTTGGCCAGGCGCAGGTCGGCGCGCGGCAGCGGCTGGCGGTCGGGTTGGGCGGGGTCGACGGTGGCGTCCAGGAAGTAGCCGTCGCGCACCACGCGCGCGAACAGGCGCAACTGGCCGACGGTACGGCCGCGCTCGCCCTGCAGGCGGGCCAGCGGCAGGCCGGTCTCCAGGTGGGTGCGCTCGATCAGCGCATCGCCCAGTGCCAGGATGCCTTCGGCGATGCTCTCGAGAAATTGCGCGCGGGTCTCGAGCGGCGCGGCGCGGTAGGGGTCGAACGCGGCGGCGGCCAGTTCCGCGGCGCGCGCTACGTCCTCGGCGGTGCCGGCGCGGAAACCGGGTTGCAGCGGTTCGCCGCGGGCCGGGTCGATGGCGTGCAGCGGGGCGCCGGCGCCCTTTACGGACTGGGCGCCGATCAACATATTGCCGGTCAAGGTCATGAATCTCTCCGAATGAAAACGCCCCCGGAACGGGGGCGAACAGGTGTGGCGCGTCGCGGGCCTATTGCGGGCCGAGCTTGCGGATCAGGGCGTCGAGCATCTCCAGTTCCTCGGGATGCAGGTCGGTCAGCGGCGCGCGCACGGGGCCGGCATCGTGGCCGACCAGTTTGGCGCCAGCCTTGACGATGCTGACGGCGTAGCCGGCGCAGCGGTTGCGGATCTCCAGGTAGGGCAGGAAGAACTCGTCGAGCAGGCGGTTGGTGGTGTCGTGGTCATTGGCGGCGATGGCGCGGTAGAACTGCATCGCGGTCTTGGGCACGAAGTTGAAGACGGCCGACGAGTAGACCGGCACGCCGAGCGCGCGGTAAGCGGCGGCATAGACCTCGGCGGTGGGCAGGCCGCCCAGGTACGAGAAGCGGTCGCCCAGCTTGCGGCGGATGCGGACCATGGCTTCGATGTCGCCGACGCCGTCCTTGAAGCCGATCAGGTTGGGGCAGCGCTCGGCCAGGCGGGCCAGGTGGTCGGCCGACAGGCGCGACTGGGCGCGGTTGTAGACGATGACGCCGATCTTGACGGACTTGCAGACCTGTTCGACGTGGTCGGCGATGCCTTGCTGGGAGGCTTCGGTCAGGTAGTGCGGCAGCAGCAGCACGCCCTTGGCGCCCAGGCGCTCGGCCTCCTGGGCGTAGGCGATGGCCAGGCGGGTGGGGCCGCCTGCGCCGGCCAGGATCGGCACCTTGCCGGCGCAGGTGGTGACGGCGGTGCGGATGACATCCGAATACTCGTCGGGGGCCAGCGAGAAGAACTCGCCGGTGCCGCCGGCGGCGAACAGGGCGGTGGCGCCGTAGGGGGCCAGCCATTCCAGGCGCTGGGCATAGGTCTTGGCGTTGAAGTTGCCTTGCGCGTCGAAATCGGTCACGGGGAAGGAGAGCAGTCCTTCCGAGACGATGGCCTTGAGCTCCTGCGGCGTGGTCATGGGCGGGTTTCCGTAAGTGGCGGGGTGACCGCTGGCAGGCGTGCCTGTCGCGCGGACCCGATTGAATAGGTACGTCATCGTACAACATGATTTTGGGCGGTTCAACCGATTGCCCAGCGCTTGCAGGCGTAATGTTCGGGAAATCCGCAATGCGAGCCAGGCTTGGGGCAAAGCATAATTGCATTGGTTGTACGATAACGTATCGCGCGCCGCCTACCGCGGCACTCCATTCTCAGAGGACTCCCCCATGCTGCCCGCGGCTGGCCCTGCGCCCGTGCTGATCAAGATTCATCCCGAGGACAACGTTGCCATCGTCGCCAATGACGGCGGCCTGGCGGCCGGCGCCGCGCTGGCCGACGGCCTGACGCTGGTCGAAGCCGTGCCGCAAGGCCACAAGGTGGCGCTGCGCGACCTGGCGCAGGGCGAGCCGGTGCGCCGCTACAACGTCATCGTGGGCTACGCCGCGCGCGACCTGCCGCGCGGCAGTTGGGTCAATGAACGCGTCACCACCATGCCCGCCGCGCGCACGCTGCAGGACCTGCCGGTCGGTACGCGCAAGCGCGCGCCGCTGCCGCCGCTGGAAGGCTACACGTTCGAGGGCTACCGCAATGCCGACGGCACCGTCGGCACGCGCAACATCCTGGCGATCAGCACCACGGTGCAATGCGTGCAGGGCGTGGTCGAACATGCGGTCGAGCGCATCCGCCGCGAGCTGTTGCCGCGCTATCCCAACGTCGACGGGGTGGTGGGCATCGAGCACACCTATGGCTGCGGCGTCGCCATCGACGCGCCGGGCGCGGCGATTCCGGTGCGCACGCTGCACAACATCGCCCGCAATCCCAACTTCGGCGGCACCGCGATGGTGGTGAGCCTGGGCTGCGAGAAACTGCAGCCCGAGCGCCTGCTGGCGCCCGGCGCCATCCCGATCCGCGCTGGCGAGGGCATGGCGGCGGACGGCGGCGTCGATACCATCGTGCTGCAGGACGACGAACACGTGGGCTTCGAGTCCATGATCGCCAACATCATGCGCACCGCCGAGCGCCATCTGCGGATCCTGGACCAGCGCCGCCGCGAAACCTGTCCGGTGTCGGAGCTGGTGGTGGGCGTGCAGTGCGGCGGCAGCGACGCGTTCTCGGGCGTGACGGCCAATCCGGCGGTCGGCTTCGCGGCCGACCTGGTGGTGCGCGCCGGCGGCACCGTGATGTTCTCGGAAAACACCGAGGTGCGCGACGGCATCGACCAGTTGACCGCGCGCGCCGCCACGCCGGAAGTGGCGCAGGCGCTGGTGCGCGAAATGGCCTGGTACGACGAATACCTGCAACGCGGCAGCGCCGACCGCAGCGCCAACACCAGCCCGGGCAACAAGAAGGGCGGCCTGTCCAACATCGTCGAGAAGGCGATGGGGTCGATCATCAAGTCCGGCACGTCCAATATCGATGGCGTGCTGTCGCCGGGCGAACGGCTGACGCGCAAGGGTCTGATCTTCGCGGCCACGCCGGCCAGCGATTTCATCTGCGGCACGCTGCAGTTGGCGGCGGGCATGAACCTGCACATCTTCACGACCGGCCGCGGCACGCCTTATGGGCTGGCGCAGGTGCCTGTGATCAAGGTCGCCACCCGCAGCGACCTGGCGCGGCGCTGGCACGACCTGATGGATGTGGACGCCGGCCGCATCGCCACCGGCCAAGCCAGCATCGAAGACGTGGGCTGGGAGCTGTTCCGTCTGATGCTGGACGTGGCCAGCGGCCGGCGCCAGACCTGTGCCGAGGCGCTCAAGCTGCACAACGCCCTGGCGCTGTTCAACCCGGGTCCGGTGACCTGACGCCTTTCCCTCGGGGCCGCCGGCGGCGGAGCCGACGCAAGCGGCACCCCGGCGCGCGACGCCGGGGGCTGGACCGGGCCTGCCGCGGCCGGCCCGGACACTCTACTTACAACGACAACGGAGACAACATGGATTCAAACAGAAGGCACCTGCTGGCCGCCGCCGCCGCGCTGGGACTGGCGCGGCTGACGCCGGCCTGGGCCCAGGCAGACGCATGGCCGACGCGGCCGGTGCGCATCGTGGTGCCGTACCCGCCCGGCGGTTCGTCGGACATCATCGCCCGCGTGATCGCGCCGCGCCTGGCCGAAGCGCTCAAGCAGACGGTGGTGGTCGAGAACAAGCCGGGCGCCAACGGCAACCTGGGCGCCGGCATCGTGGTGCAGTCGGCGCAGGAGGGCCACTCGGTGCTGCTCTGCGACGTCGGCGCGCTGGCGATCAGCCCGTCGGTCTACACCAAGCTGTCGTTCGATCCATCCAAGGATCTGCGCGCGGTCGGCATGCTGGCGTATTCGCCGCACGTGCTGGCGGTGCATCCCGATGTGCCCGCCAGGACCGTGCCGGAGCTGGTGGCGCTGTCGAAGAAGCAACGCCTGAATTTCGCCGTCACCGCCATCGGCAGCGCGCCGCACCTGGCGGCCGTGGCGGTGCAGCAGGCCACCGGCGCGCAATGGGAATACGTGCCCTACAAGGGCGGTTCGCAGGCGGTGACGGACACCATCGGCGGCCAGACCCAGGTCATCATGAACGGCCTGCTGGCGACGCTGCCGCACATCAAGGGCGGCAAGCTGCGCGCGATCGCGATCTCGAAGAAGGAACGCATGCAACTGGTGGCCGACATTCCGACGATTTCGGAGCAGGGTGTGGCGGGCTTCGAGTCCGGCACCTGGCAGGGCGTGATGGCGCCCGTCACCACCACCGACAAGACCGCCAGCCTGCTGGCCGCGCTGATGGGCCAGATCGTCAACCAGCCCGACGTGAAATCGCAACTGAACGAGCAGGGCGCCGAGATCGTGGTGCGCGATCCGGTGCAACTGGCGCAGTTCTTCAACAGCGAGCGGGCGCGCTGGGCCAAGGTGGTGCAGAGCGCCGATATCCGGCTGGATTGAGGCGGGCGGCTCCGCCCGGCCCTCCAAAGCACCGCGGACCGTGGAGCGCCTGGCGCCGCACGGTCCGCGTTCTTTGGGATGCAGCGATCAGTCGGCCGTCTGCGTATCCGACGGCGCCTGGGCCGGCGTTGCCACCGAGGTATCGACAGACTTATCGACAGACGTGTCGACCGTCGCGTCCACGGACGTGGCGGCGGGCGCGGCGGCCTCGACCTGCGCCGGCTGCTGGGCGCCTTCCGCGGCCGGCTTGCCCTTGTTCGCATTGCCCTTGCCGCCGCGACCGCCCGCCTTGGCGTGGCGGCGCGAGGCCATCCGCTTGGCGTGCTGCGCCTCGTTGGCGGTGACGGCGCCGGCGGGTTCGCCGTTCAGGTCCACGCGCGCGGCGGCCTCGACCATGCAGTCCCAGTAGCGGCGGCCGTCACACCAGGTCTTGACGGCCTGCTTGATCTCGTCGGCGCTGAGCTGCAGGGCCTTGGCGTGTTGCACCAGATCCTCGAGCACGCCCAGCTTGAGCGGCACCTTGGGCGCCGGCTTCTTGGGGAAGGCCTTGGGGAATTGCCGTTGCAACCGCGAAATGGCGATCAGCACCGGGTCGACCGCCGGCGCCTCGCGTCGTTCGCCAGCCGGCGAACGCGCAGGTTTCTTCCGGGCGGCAGCCGCATCGTCGGACGGACGCGCGGAGGGCTTGCGCGACCCCGCTTCGTTGGCGGCCGGACGGGCGGGTTTCTTTTTGGAAGCCGCCTCTTCGGGAGCCTGCTTCACGAGCAGTTCTCGGATTGCGGCGAGCTGTTCTAGACCCATGGTGTGCTGCGACTTCAAATGTTGAAAGCGTGGAGCATAACAGTTGTAGCGGGTCAGATTGAAGTTGCGGCCCTCCGGCGGCCGTCGTAAGCTCATGGCCACCATGGGGATGCACACGCCGGTTACGTTTACAAGCCCGTCCGCCGCCACCCGCCGCGCGGTGGCGTGGCTGGCGGCGGCGTTGCTGGTTTTCCAGTCGCTGGTGGCCTCCGCGGCGTTCGGCGCGCCCGCGCCGGCGGCGTCCGCGGGGGGGTCCGGAAATGGAGCCAGCGTCGTCCTCTGCACCGCCAGCGGTCCGCGCGTGGTGGTGTTGGCGGCGGATACACCGGCCAGCCCGTCCGCGGCCGGCCATGACGCCGGGGCCCTGGGCGGCCCGTTGCCGCACTGCTGCGCATCGACCTGCGCCATGCTGGGCGGGGCTTGCCCGCCCGCGCCAGCCGGCATCGCCTGGCGCCTGCCGGCCGAGCTGCCGGCGTTGCCTTTTGCCATCGACGTCGCGCCGCATCCCCGCGGCGAGCCGCTGTGGCTGCCACAGCAGTCACGGGCCCCGCCGCGCGCGGCCTGATGCCGTTTTCGCGCCGCGCCTGCACGGTTTCGCCCGGCTGGCTCGTCGTTGACACGCACGGGACCCCGGCCCTGGCGCCTGCCTCGCCCCGTCTCGCGCGCCATTCCTTTCGCGACTTTCCCCCGCGCCTGCCGCGCGTCTCTTATTCGCCACGCGGCCCCGCGCCGCCTATTTTCCAGGAGATTCATCATGTTCAAACCCGTTCTGATCGCCGCCACGCTGATCCTGGCCCCGCAATGGGCCTGGGCCCACGCCCACCTGCAGCGCGCTACGCCGGCCGACAAGGCCGAAGTGGCCACGCCGTCCTCGGTGAGCGCCAGCTTTTCCGAAGGGCTGGAGCCCGCGTTTTCCACGCTGACCGTGCTGGATGCCGCCGGCAAGCCCGCCGTCACGGCCAAGGCGGCGCCGGCGCCCGGCGACGACAAGACCCTGGTGCTGCCGGTGGCCCAGCCGCTGCCGGCCGGCGCCTACACGGTCAAATGGCAAGCGCTCTCCAAGGACGGCCACAAGACCGACGGCGCCTGGACCTTCACGGTCAAGCCTTGAGATGACCCCGTTGTTGCTGGCGTTCGCGCTGTGCCGGGCCCTCGCCGCCGGCGCGGTGGCGGTGTTGTTCGGCGCTGGCGCGATGCTGGCCCTGGGCGGTTCGCCCCGCCTCGGGCTGGAGACGGAAGCCGCGCTGCGGCGCGCTTTCCGCCTGGCGGGGATCGTCGGCCTCGTCGCCACGCTGTGCCTGTTGCCGTTGCAGGTCGCCAGCATCGCCGGCGACTGGCACGCGATGTTCGATGAAGACATGCTCGACACCGTCATCCTGCAGACGCGCTACGGGCAGGTCTGGATCGTGCGGGCGCTGGCCGCGGCGGCGCTGCTGGGCGTGGTGCTCGGCTTGCGGCCCGGCAGCCCCAGCCTGATCGCCGGGGTCGCCGCGCTGGCGCTGGCGCCGCTGGCCCTGAGCGGCCATGCGGCGATGCACGAGGGCTGGTTGGGGTTGGCGCACGCGCTGAATGACTTCCTGCACGTGCTGGCGGCGGCGTTCTGGCTGGGATCGCTGCTGGTCTTCCTGCTGTGGCTGGCGGCTTGGCGGCGGCCGGCGTGGCGGCGGGACGCCACGCGGGCGCTGCTGCGGTTTTCGGCCTGGGGGCATGTGGTCGTGGCCGTGCTGCTGTTGAGCGGCGTCGCCAATGCGGCGCTGATTCTCGGTCCCGGGTTGCCCGACCCAGCCTCCGGATACGTGCAGGCGTTGATGGTCAAGGTGGCGCTGGCGCTGGCCATGACGGGCCTGGCGCTGTGCAACCGCTATCGCTGGATCGCGCGCATCCGGACACAACCCGTGGTGGCGTTGCGCGCGATCCGGCGCAACACGCTGTGGGAGCTGGCGCTGGGCGCGTTGGTGCTGGCGGTGGCGGGCCTGTTGGGGCTGACGTCGCCGCACTAGCCTGCGCCCGCCACGTTGGCCGGGCGCGGCGTGCGGTTCAGCCCGCCAGCACCAGCAGCAGCGCCAGGCCCAGCAGGATGGCGAAGGCGCTCAGCGCGAACGGCAGCAGTTGCGCGTAGACGGCCCGTTCCTGGCCACGGCCGTGCGCCAGGCCGGCGGCGATCGACATGCGGATCGGCGAGAAGAATCCCATCGACGTGCCCGACACGTGCAGCAGCGCGGCCGCCGCCGGCAGGCTCAGGCCGGCGTGCAGCGCCAGCGATAGCTGCGACGGCATGAACAGGCTGTTGGGCGCGTTGCCGCTGTTGGCCAGGATGCCGAAGGCGCCGGCCAGCAGCGGCGTCAGCAGCAGCGTCCAGTCCTGCAGGCTGCGGAACAGCCCGTCGGCGAAGGCCTGTGAAATGCCGGCGCCGGCCAGCACCTCGGCCATCATCGCGAACAGGAACACGGACAGCACTGCGTGCTTGCCGGTGTTCCAGGCGTGGCGCGCATTACCGGCCAGCAGGCCGGGCTGGCGGCGCAGCAGCGCCATCAGCAGCGCGCCGCCGATCAGCCAGCTCCCGGCGTGCAGGAAAGGCGCCCAGGCGGGCAGGTCGGGATAGGGCGCGATCCTTGCCAGCCGGGCCAGGGCCGGGTTCAGGCCCGGCGTCAGGCGCGTCACCACCAGGCAGGCGATCAGCACGACGTAGGGCAGGGCGCCGCGCGCCGCCGTGCGCAGCTCGGCGCGGCCGGGCCGGCGGTCGAGCACGAAACGCAGCACGATCAGCGGGCCATAGGCCGCCAGCAAGGCGGTCTCGGGCCCCAGCAGCGCCGTGGCCGCCGTCAGCAGCGCCAGGCAGGCCAGCATCCAGCCGGCCTCGCGGGCGCGCTCGTTGGCGGCGGCCGGCAGTCCGGCGCGGTTCGCGGTGCGCCAGAACAATGTCATCCAGACGATCATCAGCAGGGCCACCGGCACCATGCCGACCAGCGCCAGATGGGCTGCCGGCACGCGCGCATAGGCCGAGGCCAGCAGCGTGCCGCTGCCCATGGCGCCCCAGGGGATCAGGGTCTGGCTCAACAGCGCGAACACCATCAGCTCGCGCGGCTTGAAGCCGAGCGGCCGGATCAGCAGCACCGTGCCCAGCATGCCGACGCCGAAGCCGGTGGCCGACTCCGCGAAAGGGCCGATCAGGAAACAGGCGAAGAACAGCAGGCGGCGCCGCGCCAGCGGGTCGGCCGGCGCCAGCGCGTCACGCTGGCCGGGATCGCCGCGCGCGGCCATCTGCCAGAACAGCAGGCCGCCCAGGATGTAGGGAGTGATGATGGCGCCGATCCACAGGCCGCGCGCCAGGGCATGGCCCAGATGGCCCGCGCCGAAGACGCCGGGCGCGCTGAACAGGGCCACCGGCGCGGCCGCCAGCAGGCCCAGCACGGCGGCCAGGGTGGTGTTCAGGCGGCCGCTGGCGATGGCGGCAATGACGATCAGCGCCGGCAGCGACCACAGCAGATAGGTCAGTATGCCGCCGCGAAGCCGCGCAGGATCGATTGCGCGTGCGGGGTGGGCGCCAGGGCGGCGCGCAGCGCGGCGACGTCATGGCCGTCCGCCGCGAGCAGGCCCTGGCGCCGCGCCAGGCAGGCGTCCATCAGGCCGGCGGTGAATTCGGGGTGGAACTGCACCGACAGCGCGCGCGGGCCGTAACGCAGCACCTGGTGCGGATCGTGCGCCGTGCCGGCCAGCACCGTCGCGGTCGCGGGCGGCCGCAGCACGCTCTGTTCGTGCGTCAGGTGGGCCAGGAAACGGTCGGGCAGGCTCGCCAGCAGCGGATCGGCGGCCGCGGCGGGCAGGCGCTGAACCGTATGCAGGCCGATTTCGCGGCCGCGCGGGTGATAGTCGACCACGCCGCCGAACGCGTGCGCCATCAGTTGATGGCCATAGCAGATGCCTAGCAGCGGCAACTGCGCGGCCATGGCGTCGCGCAGCCATTGCGCGGTGCGCTCGCTCCACGGCTCGCGGTCGGTCACCATGGACCAGGAGCCGGTCAGCACCGCGCCGCGCAGCGAGGCGGGGTCGGGCAGCGCGTCGCTGGCGGCGGGATGCAGGACCGCCAGGGGGACGTCGATGCCGTCCAGGGCGGCGGCGACCCAGTCGGCCTGTTCGCCGTGGGTGGCGCGCAGGTCTTCGGGCGGACGGCCCATTTGCAGGATGGCGAGCGGTTTGTGCGGCATGTCGGTGGCGGAATCGGCGCGGGGTCCGGACGGCCCCCGCGCCATGATGAGGCCAGCGCGGTCATTCATCAATATGAAAAACCGCCTATCTGCTATGAGCCAGGATGATATCGCCGGGCCGCCTGGCGTCCCGCCACGCCCGGCCTCAGGCGGAGGCGGCTTCCGCCTCGGCGACAGCGGCTTGCGCCGCCGCCACGGCCCGATGCGGCGGACGCGCCAGGCCGAGATGCTGGCGCAGCGTGGCGCCCTCATACTCACTGCGGAACAGGCCGCGGCGGCGCAGCTCCGGCAGCGCCAGTTCGATGAAGTCGTCCAGCCCGCCGGGCAGCCACGGCGACATGATGTTGAAGCCGTCGGCGCCATCTTCCTCGAACCATTGCTGCAACTGGTCGGCCACGCTCTGCGGCGTGCCGACCACCTGCTGGTGGCCGCGGGCGCCGGCGATGCGCAGGTACAGCTCGCGGATCGTCAGGTTGTCGCGCCGCGCCAGATCGATCAGCAACTGCTGGCGGCTCTTGCCGCCGTTGGTCTCGGGCAGGTCGGGCAGGGGCCCGTCGACCGGATACCCCGACAGGTCGAAGCCGCCGATCATGTTGGACAGCAACTGCACGCCGACCACCGGATGGATCAGGTCCTGCAGGCGCGCGAACTTGTCCTCGGCCTCGGCCTGGGTGCGGCCGATCACGGGAAAGATGCCGGGCATGATCTTGATATCGTCGGGATCGCGGCCGTACGCCACGGCGCGGCCCTTGATGTCGCGGTAGAACGCCTGGGCTTCGTCGAAGGTCTGGTGGGCCACGAAGATGACCTCGGCGGTGCGCGCCGCCAGGTCGCGGCCGGCGGGCGAGGCGCCGGCCTGCACCACCACCGGCCGGCCCTGCGGCGAACGCGACACGTTCAACGGCCCGCGCACCGAGAAATGCTCGCCGCGATGGCGCAGCGGATGCAGCTTGGCGGGGTCGAAGTACTGGCCGCTGGCCTTGTCGCGCAGGAAGGCGTCGTCCTCCCAACTGTCCCACAACCCCAGCACCACGTCGTGGAATTCGGCGGCGCGGGCGTAGCGGCGGGCGTGTTCCACGTGTTCGTCCAGGTTGAAGTTCTGCGCCTCGCCCTGGCCGCTGGAGGTCACCAGGTTCCAGCCCGAACGGCCGCCGCTGATGTGGTCGAGCGAGGCGAACTTGCGCGCCACGTGGTAGGGCTCGTTGTAGGTGGTGGAGACGGTGGCGATCAGGCCGATCTTCTCGGTCACGGCGGCCAGCGCCGACAGCAGCGTCAGCGGCTCGAAATGGTCGCTGCGCGCGGTGCGCGACAGCGATGGCAGGTCGGTGTTGCGCACGCCAACCGAGTCGGCCAGGAAGATGGCGTCGAACTTGGCGGCCTCGGCGCGCCGCGCCAGTTCGACGTAGTGGCGGAAGTTGACCGGCGCGTCGGCCTGCGCCTCGGGATGGCGCCAGGCGGCGATGTGGTGGCCGGTCTGCATCAGGAAGGCGCCGAGCTTGATCTGGCGCGAGGGGCGGGTCATGGGTTTCCCTCCAAAAGGAATGGCGGCCTCGCTCGGGCGGCGGCCGTCGGCAAGTGACGAAACAGGCGGTCAGGGCGCGACAAGTGGCGTGGCCGTCGCAGGCATCACCAGGCCATCCGCAGCGAGGCCAGCGACGGCAGCGCCGGCACGCCGCCGGCCGCCTCCGCGCCCAGCGGCGGGCTGTCGTCGGCGGGCGCGCCATCCGGCTCCAGGAAGTCGGACAGCACGTCGTCGCGCAGGCGGATGAAGCGTGGATCGCTGCGGTTGCGGGCGTGCGCCAGCGGCACGTCGACGATGCGGCGGATGCGCCCCGGGCGCGGCTGCATGATCACCACCCGGTCGCCCAGGTAGACCGCTTCCTCGACATCGTGCGTCACCAGGAGCATGGTGATGCGCTCCTTCTGCCAGATGCGCTGCAACTCGGTCTGCAGCCGCGCCCGGGTCAGCGCGTCGAGCGCCCCGAAGGGTTCGTCCAGCAGCAGCACGCGCGGCCGGTTGACCAGGCCGCGCGCGATCGCCACGCGCTGCGCCATGCCGCCCGAGATCTGGTGGGGATACGACTGCTCGAAGCCCTCCAGCCCCACCAGGGCGATGTGCTCGGCCACCCGGTCGCGCTTTTCGTTGTTGGAAATCGCCGCGTTCCGCAGGCCCACGGCGATGTTCTGCGCCACCGTCAGCCACGGGAACAGGCGGTGGTCCTGGAACACGATGCCGCGTTCCGGCCCGGTGCCGCGCACCGGCTCGCCGCCCAGCGTGATGGCGCCCTCGAAGCTGTCGTCCAGCCCCAGGATCAGGCGCAGCAGGGTGGACTTGCCGCAGCCGCTGGCGCCTACGATGGAAACGAACTGGCCTGCGGGGATGTCCAGGTCCACGCCCGTGAGCACCTGCAGCACGCCGCCCTCGGCCTGGGCGCTGGGATAACGCTTGCCGACCGCCTGCAGCGACAGGTCCAGCGAAGTAGGTTGAGTCATGCCTGAGTTTTCCTGCGGTTATTGGTCCTGCCCGCGCAGGCGCGCGAGCCGCCGTTCGGCCACGCGGGCCAGGGCATTCATGAGCCAGCCGATCACCCCGACCACGAACATGCCGAAGATCACCAGGTCCATCTGGAAATGTTCGCTGCCCTCGATCAGCAGGTTGCCGATGCCGACACCCGCCACCAGCAGGTATTCGGCGCCGATGGTGGCCAGCCAGGAATAGATCAGCGCCAGGTAGACGCCGGTGAAGATGGCCGGCGCGGCGGCCGGCAGCACCACCTGGGCGAAGGTCTGCCAGCGGCTGTAGCCGTAGACCCGCGCCACCTCCAGCAACTTGGGCGGCGCGTTGCGCACGCCATCGCAGGTGTTGACCACCACCGGCACCAGCGCCGCCAGCGACAGGAACACCACCTTGGCGGTGTCGCCCAGCCCGAACCACACCGAGATCAGCGGAATCCAGGCGAACAGCGAGATCTGTTTGAAGGTGTTGAAGCTCGGCCCCACCAGCCGGTTGAACAGCGGCGACAGGCCCAGCAGCACCCCCAGCAGCAGGCCCGGGACCGTGCCGATGGCGAATCCGGTCAGCTCGCGCGCCAGGCTGGCGCCCAGTGCGCGCCACAGCTTGCCGCCGACGATCTGGTCGGCGGCGGTGGCCAGCACCTTGCCGGGCGACACCAGCAGGGCCGAGTTCACCAGGTCGGCGCGGGCCAGCAGCCACCACAGCGCGATGGCGGCCACCGGCAGCACCAGGCCGCGCCACCGACCGCCGCCGCGCACGGCCAGCGGTTGCGCCAGCGCCAGTTCGGCCGCGTCGCGCGAGGCAGGCGTGGGCGCGTTCATGGCCGCACCTGTACGTTGGCGGCGCCGCGGCGGCCGTGGATCAGGCGCGTCTCGGTCCAGTCGAGCAGCCGGTCGATGGCGTAACCGATGGCGCCCACCACGATCACCGCGGCCATCACCAGGTCGAGCTGGAACAGTTGGCGGCCATAGACGATCAGGTAGCCCAGGCCCTCGCTGGAGGCCACCAGCTCGACCACCACCAGCGACAGCCAGGCCTTGGTGAAGCCCAGCCGCAGGCCGGTGAAGAGCGTCGGCAGGGCCAGCGGCACCACCACCTCCAGCACTTCCTGGCGCCGGCTGTAGCCATAGACCCGCGCCACTTCGCGCAGCGCCGGACTGGCCTGGCGAAAGCCCTGCAAGGTATTGAGCGTGACGGGCACCAGCGCCGCCTTGGCGATCAGGATGTACTTGAGCGGTTCGCCGATGCCGACGATCAGCAGCACGAACGGCAGCCAGGCCAGCACCGGGATCTGCACCAGCGCGTTGAAGGTCGGCAGCACGTAGGCCTCGAGCCGGCGAGACAGGCCCATCGCCGTGCCCAGCAGCAGCCCCAGCAGGCTGCCCAGGGCAAAGCCGACCAGCACCCGTTGCAGGCTGGCGCGGGTGTTCAGCCACAGGTCGCCGCTGGTCGCCAGGTCGCGCAGGGTGTCCCAGACGAAGGCGGGCGGCGGCAGCACCTGGGGCGAGATCCAGCCCTGGCTGGCGCCAGTCTGCCACAGCGTCAGCAGCGCCAGCGGCAGCAGCCAGGGCGCGGCGGTCCAGGCCGCCTGGCGCGCCCTGGCCGGCGCCGGGGCCAGGCGCGGCAGGGCGTGATGAGAAAGAGAGGCCATGGCGCGGTCCCGTCAGCGCGCAGCCTGCGCCGGGCCCGATACCGGCTTGCCGGCGGCGTCGAACGCGGTCCAGTAGCGCTCCAGCCCCTGGGCCTTGAGCGCATTCTGCAGATAGCGCGGATCGAACCAGCCGTCCAGCGAGACCTCGCGGCGGATCAGCTTGAGCTTGGCGGCGTCGGCCACCACCGCCTTGTAGCGGGCGATGATGAAGTCGTCGATCAGCGGCGAGTTGCGCGAGGCCAGGTCCTGCTTGTCGAACTCGGCCTGCCACGAGGCGTAGGGCACGCCGCTCTTTTCCCAGATCTTGAAGAGGGCGTCGCGGTTCTTCTCGTCGGACGACCACTGCGCGGCGCGCACGAACACGTCCACCACCTTCTGCACCTGGGCGGGATTCTCGCGCTCGAAGTCCTCGCGCACCAGCAGCGAGGCCTGGCGGGTGTAGGCGGGATCCTGGCCCTGGGTGCTGTAGATGACCTTGGCCAGGCCCTGGTCGCGCACCTTGAACCATTCGTAGCCGCCGAAGGCCGCGTCCACGCCGTTGGACACCAGCGCCGCCTGGGCGCTGCCGGCATCCAGGTTGACGCCCTTGATGTCGCGCTCGGCCAGGCCATGCGCGGCCAGCACGTTGATCGCCACCAGGTGGCCGTTGGTGCCGCGGAAGATCGACACCTTGCGGTCCTTCAGGTCCTCGATGGACTTGAGCGGGGAGTTCGGCGGCGTCACCAGGTACAGGTTGTTGCGCGCCCCGCTGACCAGCAGCAGCTTGGTCTTCAGGCCGTTGGCGCGGCCCACCACCTGCGGCAGGTCGCCCTGGTAGGCGAAGTCGATCTGCTTGTTCGACAGCGCCTCGTTGACGGCCGGGCCGGCGCCCTTGAAGAACAGCCACTCGACCTTGACGCCGTCGGCGGCGAAGGCCTGTTCCAGCCACTGGTTGACGCGCACCACGCCGCCGGGCGAGCCGCCCCAGGTGATCGGGTCGCCGCCGCCGGCCGTGGCCACGCCGACGCGGATCACGTCGGCGGCCCGGGCGCTGCCGCCCCACGCCGCCAGAGCCACCAGGCCCAGTGCGGCAACGCGTTTACTCAGGATCATCAATGACTTCATGGAAAGACTCATTCAGGAAAGGATCGGGCAACCGGCCGGCATCACGCCGCCCGGCGGTCAGGCAAACAGCGGCGGGCGGGATCAGGCGGCCGCGCGCGCGGGCGCGGCGGCGGCGAGCTTGCGCTCGATGGCGGTGCCCTGGAAGAAGGCCGGATTGGCCTCGGTATAGAAGCGGTAGGGGTTGCCGAACACCAGCGCCTTGAAGTCCTGCGCGCTGATCACGCCCTGTTCGACCAGGTCCCAGCTTTCGGCCAGCGGCGCGGTGAGGTCGGGCACGTCCCAGTGGCCGATGTCCGAGGACCAGATGGCGTTGATCTTCACGCCGAGCGGGTTGACCTTGTCGTTGAAGGCCGCCGCCACGGTGCGGTCGTCGGATTCCGAGCCGAAGTAGAAGCTGTCGACCCAGCGCTTGCGGATGTCCTCGACCGATTCGATGCCGGCGGCGGCGAAATCGTCCAGTTCGTCCGGATGCGGGTCGCGGCTGTGCGGCAGGGCCGAGATGCCCAGGCTGTCGCGCAGCAACTGCTGCGGGTCGATGTCGCGGCCCCGGATGAAATCAGCGCCGTAGCGCTGGAACAGCTCGTGCAGCAGCGCCACGTCGGCGTTGGCCGGGTTGTAGTTCTGCACCGCCGCGCGGTTGCGCTTTTCCCAGCGGTCCACCAGGTGGGTGTAGACGTGCGAGCCCCAGTCGGCGCCGCCTTCCAGCAGCGCCACGCGCAGGTTCGGAAAGCGCCGCGTGACGCCGCCGAAGAACAGCGCCTTGGCGAAGGCCTGCGAGCCATCGGCGAAGTGGCCGATGTGGTTGAACATGTAGTTGCTGATGGAATGGCGCCCGGTCCAGCCCTGGCTGCCGTAGTGCGTGGTGACCGGCACGCCCAGCTCGACCACCTTGGCCCAGAACGGGTCGTAGTCGTACTCGCTGTCGATGCCGTAGAAGTCGATGTAGCTGGCGTGTTTCGAGACCTCGGGATGGTCGGCGGCGGGATACTTGCGCGCGATCGCCTTGATCGGCCGCTTCACGCCGCCGGCGATGTTGATGACTTTCAGGCCCAGCGTCTTGACCGCGAACTCCAGTTCCTCGATGCCTTCCTGCGGCGTGTTCAGCGGAATGCCGGCCACCGGCGTCAGGCGGTCGCTGTACTTGCGGTACTGGTCGGCATGGAAGTGGTTGATGGCGCGGTGCAGCGGCTGGCGGAACTCGTCGCCCGCGGCCAGCGGCGCCAGGACGTCATTGGGGAATAGCACGGAGTAGTCCGCGCCTTGCTCGGCCAGGCGCTCGTTGAGCAGCTCGGGCAGGGTGTAGGTGGCCAGGTCCAGCGTGTTGCGCGTGACCCGCGCCCACCAGGGCGAGCGCAGGGTGCGGTTGTCCTGGCGCTCGGCCGGCGTCTGCTGGTACCAGTCCTTGCCGCCGCTCTTGGTGGCGAAGCGCGAACCCAGCGCCTTGCGCAGCGCATCCACCAGCTTGCCGCCGCCGTAGTGCTGGACATAGTCCTCCAGGACCGGCGCGTAATCGTTGACGTGCACGTCGGTGTCGATCACCGGGAAATCCAGGGTCGCCTTGACGGCGGCGGACCGTGACGCGTGGCTCGGGTGCAAAGGCTGGTTCATGCTGGCGCTCTCCGTGGGTCATGTCGCGAGGCGCAGGGGAAGGTCCCTGCTTGCCCGGCAAACATTACGGGAGCGCCGCGCGGCGACCAACGAAGGATTGGTTGTTTAGTTGTGCGTCATGACCAAATAACCGGCGCGCGCTCGACGCGCCGGCTTATAGCCATATAGCGCCAGGTTGGTTCGCCTGGCCGTCGGGGCGCGCTATCTTTTTCGTTTCGGCGAAAACAGGGTTCTTGTCATGCCAGCGCAACGTCAACTCAAGCTGGGCGCGTTCATGCGCCCCGTCAGCATCCACACCGGCGCCTGGCGCTACCCCGGCGCCCAGCGCGACGCCAATTTCAACTTCGAGCACCTCAAGCGCTACGCCCAGGCGCTGGAGCGGGCGCGCTTCGACGCGTTCTTCATGGCGGATCACCTGGCGCTGCTGAACATGCCGATCGAGGCGCTCAAGCGCAGCCATACCGCCACTTCGTTCGAGCCGTTCACGCTGCTGTCCGCGTTGAGCCAGGTGACCGAGCGGCTGGGGCTGGTGGCGACCGCGTCGACCACCTTCGATGAACCGTTCCACGTGGCGCGGCGCTTCGCCTCGCTCGACCACCTGAGCCAGGGGCGCGCCGGCTGGAACATCGTGACCACCTCCAATCCCGACGCCGCGCTCAATTTCGGCCGCACCGAACAGCCCGACCATGCCCGGCGTTATGCCCGCGCCCGCGAGTTCTACGACGTGGTCACGGGCCTGTGGGACAGTTGGGCCGACGACGCCTTCATCCGCGACGCCGACAGCGGCATCTATTTCGACCCGGCGCGCCTGCGCACGCTGGATCACCGCGGCGAACACCTGTCGGTGCGCGGACCGCTGCACATCGCGCGGCCGGTGCAGGGCTGGCCGGTGATCGTGCCGGCGGGCGCCTCCGAGCCCGGCCGGCAACTGGCGGCGGAGACCGCCGAGGTGGTATTCGCCGCCTCTGCCACGCTGGAGGACGGGCAACGCTTCTATGCCGACGTCAAGGGCCGCATGGACGCGCTGGGGCGCGACCGCGACCATCTCAAGATCCTGCCCGGCGTGCTGGTGGTGGTGGGCGAGACCGATGACCAGGCGCGGGCCATCCGCGCGCGCCTGGACAGCCTGGTGCACTACGAAAGCGCGATCGCCTCGCTGTCGGTCGCGCTGGGGTGCGATGCCTCGCGCTTCGATCCGGACGCGCCGCTGCCACCGTTGCCCGAGACCAACGCCAGCAAGAGCAGCCAGGAACGCGTGCTGCGCCTGGCCGAGCGCGAATCGCTCACGGTGCGTCAACTGGCGCAGCGCCTGGGCGGCTATGGCGGGCTGGCGATGGTCGGCACGGCCGCGCGCATCGCCGACCAGATGCAGGAATGGCTGGAGACCGAGGCATCCGACGGCTTCAACGTCATGTTCCCGTGGCTGCCGGGCGGCCTGGACGCTTTCGTCGGCCAGGTCGTGCCGGAACTGCAGCGGCGCGGCATCTTCCGGCGCGAGTACGAGGGCCGCACCCTGCGCGAGAACCTGGGGCTGCCGCGTCCGGCCAACCGCCATTTCACGCCGTGACGGGCGCCGCGGTCAGTGCGTCGGCGCGGGGCGGGCCTCGCCCCGGCGCCGCTCCATATAGGTCTTGACCACCAGTGTCAGCAGCGCCATGCAGGCCAGCAGCGCCGCCGCCGTGAAGGCGGCAACGGTCTTGTAGTCATCGTTGAGCTGTTCGATCAGCAGCGGCAGCGTCAGCGTCTTGCCCCGGATGGCGCCGGCCACCACCGACACCGCGCCGAACTCGCCGACCGCGCGCGCATTGGTGATGACCGCGCCGTACAGCAGGCCCCACTTGATGTTGGGCAGTGTCACGCGGCGGAAGATCTGCCAGCCGCTGGCGCCCAGCGTCAGCGCGGCCAGTTCCTCTTCCTGGCCTTGCGCCTGCATCAGCGGAATCAGCAGGCGCGCGACGAACGGCGAGGTCACGAACACCGTCACCATCAGGATGCCGGGCCAGGCGAACATCAGTTGCACGCCGTGGCCGCTGAGCCAACGGCCGAAGATGCCTTCCAGGCCGTACACCACCAGGTAGCACAGCCCGGCCACCACCGGCGAGGTGGCATAGGGGATGTCGACCAGCGCCACCAGCAGGCGGCGGCCGCGGAAATCGTAGCGCGTCACGCACCAGGCCAGCAGCACGCCGAACACCAGGTTGACGGGCACGCTGACCACCGCGGCCAGCAAGGTCAGGCCGATGGCGGCGCGCATGTCGCTGGCGCCCAGGTTCTGCAGCAGGGCGTCGAAGCCGCCGGCGATCACCCGGGCGAAGATCAGGGCCAGCGGCAAGGCCAGCAACAGCAGGGCGGCGAGCAGGCCGGCGCCGATCAGCAGGCGGCGCGGCCAGGGGGAAGGGCGCGTCATGGCTCAGATTCCCGGCACGCGCTGCCACGGCAGCAGGCGGCCCTGCAGCACCTGCAGGGCGAACAGCAGCAGCAGGGAGGCCGCCAGCACCACGGTCGCGATGGCGGCGGCGGCGGGGTAGTTGTATTCGGCCAGGCGGCTGAAGATCATCAACGACGTCACCTCGGTCTTGTAGGGAATGTTGCCGGCGATCATGACCACCGCGCCGAATTCGCCCAGGCTGCGGATGAAGGCCTGCGAGCCGCCGGTGAACAGGGCCGGCACCAGCGCCGGCAGCAGGATGCGCCAGGCGGTCTGGCCCGGGCTGGCGCCGAGCGTGCGGGCGGCTTCCTCGTATTCGGCCCCGATGTCGGCCAGCACCGGCTGCACCGAGCGCACCACGAACGGCAGGCTGGTGAAGATCATGGCGATCACCAGGCCCGGGAATGCATACGAAATCTTGATGCCCAGCGGCGCGAACCATTGGCCGACCCAGCCGCCCGGCGCCAGCAGCACCGACAGGGTCAGCCCGGCCACGGCCGTGGGCAGCGCGAATGGCAGGTCGATGGCGGCGTCCAGCAGGGCCCGCCCGGGGAAGCGGTAGCGCACCAGGATCCAGGCCAGCAACAGGCCGATGACCAGCACCACGGCGGTCGAATAGAACGCCGCCAGCAGCGTGACGCGGTAGCTGGCGAGCACGCGCGGGTCGGTGACGGCCTGCCAGTACTGGCCCCAGCTCATCTGGCTGCTGTAGAGCGGCAGGGCCGACAGCGGCAACAGGATCACGAGCGTGATGAACAGGCTGCTGACGCCGAAACTGAGGCCGAAGCCGGGCAGGACGGGATGCTGCCGGAAGAACGTGGACATGCGGACCTGAACGTAAAAACGCCAGCCACCCTCGCGGGCGGCCGGCTGACGAGACGGAAGGCGGGGATCGACGCGGCGCGTCAGCGGCCGGCGCCCAGCAGTTGGTCGAGCACGCCGTTGGCGGCGAAGTGGGTCTTGGTGATCTGGTCCCACGAGCCCAGCACGTCCTGCGGATTGATCAGCCGGATCGACGGAAAGCGGCTGGCCGCGGCCTTGACCGCCTCGGGGTCATGCACCCGGTAGTTGAAATCGGTCAGCAGCTTCTGGATGGCGGGCGAGTACTGGAATTGCAGATAGGCCTCGGCGACCTTGCGCGTGCCTTTCTCGTCGGCGACCTTGTCGACCACCGCCACCGGGAACTCGGCCAGCACGCTGACCGGCGGCACCACCACCTCGAAGCCCTGCGCCTTGAACTCGTCGCCCTTGGCGATGTTGTTGACCTCGGATTCGAAGGTCAGCAGCGCGTCGCCCTGGTTGTTCTGGGCAAACGCCACGGTCGCGCCGCGGCCGCCGGTGGGAAAGCTCTCCACGTTCTTGAGCAGCTTGCCGACGAAGGCGCGGGTCTGCGCGTCGTCGCCCTTGAACTTCTCGTTGGCGTAGAGCCAGGCGCCCAGGTACGAGTAGCGCGCGTTGCCCGAGGTCTTGGGATTCGGGAACACCAGCTTGACGTCGTCGCGCACCAGGTCGTCCCAGGTCTTGATGTTCTTGGGATTGCCCTTGCGCACCAGGAAGGCAATGGTGCTGTAGTAGGGCGAGCTGTTGTTGGCGAACTTCTTCTGCCAGTCGGCGGCCAGCAGCTTGTTCTGCGCCAGGATGTCGACGTCGGGCACCTGGTTGAAGGTCACCACGTCGGCCTTCAGGCCCTGGATGATCGACTGCGCCTGGCGCGAGGTGCCGGCGAACGACTGTTCGATCGTGACGTCCTGCCCGGTCCTGGCCTTCCAGTCGGCCTGGAATTTCGGATTGATGGCGGCGAACAGTTCGCGCGCGATGTCATAGGACGTGTTGAGCAGGGCCTGGGGCGCTTGCTGGGCTTGGGCGGCGCTGGCGGCCAGCGCCGTCAGCGTCAGGGCCGAGGCGAGCAGTCGTTTGAGCAAAGGGCTTCTCCGGATGAAAGACGCTACGCGGGAAACCCGCGGCCGGGGCGAAAGGCCCCGATACCGCATGATGCTTATGCCGGCCGCTATTTGGAAATATTCAATTACCTTTAACTCATAGCCGGGCGTTGTAACCGGCGCGCCGCACCCGCGTTTTCCGGCATGTGGCGGTCTCGCGGATCGACCAGGCCTGGCGCGGGCGGCGCCGGTCTCACGGGAACGCCATCAACGCGTCGCTTTCGGCGGGATCGGGCTCGATCAGTTCGACCCGTTCCGGCGCCATCTCCTTGACCAGCCGGATCAGCATGCGGGCGAACTCGCGCGCCTGCTCCGACGGCGCAAAGGCGCTGGGCAACAGGAAGCCGTAGGGCATGGTCAACCGCGGCTCGAAATCGCGCAGCACGATGCCCGGCACATTGGCCGCCAGGATCGGATCGGCCAGCGCAATGCCGATGCCCAGCGCCGCCAACTGGCAGGCCGACTGGCCGGAGGAAGTTTCCATCACCAGCCGCAGCGGCAGCCGGCGCCTGGCCATCAGATCGTCGATGTGCTGACGCAGCAGGGTAAACGGGCGCAGCGCGATGAAAGGCTCGTGCTGGATGTCGTCGGCGGTGACCACCGCCTTGGCCGCCAGCCGATGGCCCTCGGGCATGGCGATCACCAGCCGCACCTGGGCGAAGGTGCGCGAGATGATGCCGGGGAAGTCGATCGGCAGCGCCGCCACGCCCAGGTCGAACTGCTGCCCGGACATCCACAGGCCGACGTCGACCCGCGAGCGCACCTCCAGCGACACCCGCGTATGCGGATGACTGCGGGCAAACTCGGCGATGGCGCGCGGCGTGACGCTGTAGGCGAAGTACGGCTGGGTCAGGATGCGCAGCCAGGCGTCCTGCCTGTCGCGGATCGAATCGGCGATGCGCGAGACCTCTTCGAACCCGGCCAGGATGTGGCGCGTGCCTTCGTAAAAGCGCAGGCATTCCTGCGTCGGGATCAGGCCGCGCCCCTGGCGCAGGAACAGCGGAAAGCCGACTTCCTCCTCCAGCGCCGAGATCAGCCGGCTGATCTGCGGCTGGGTCCGATGCATGCGATGCGCGGCCTCGGTAACGCTGCCGGTCTCGAGCACGGCGCGCAGCGCCTGCAGGCGGTTCAGGCGCATAGGGACAAACCCCGATGGGTCGGACAGGGGGGTGGCGCTAGTTGGATACCGCGCCAGAGGGAAAATCGCCTTGGCCGCGCCAACACATTACAAAAGCGCATGAATCAATACTCCAAACGAAATTGACGCATGAATTCACGCAATCTTAGGATCATCCCACCTTCAATGAAAGAGGCGCGGCGTGAATATCCTCGACAAACCGGTTTCCGTGGGCGGACCCGCGGCACTTTTTCCCGATGACCGCAACGGCATCGAACAGCTCGACTGGAGCAATATCGGCGACGCGTTTCCGATCAAGCAGCGGCGGGCCTACCTGAACAACGCCTCGATCGGAGCGCTGAGCCTGCCGGTGGTGGCGGCGGTGAACCGCTTCATGGAGGACGTGCGCGACAACGGCCGCAACGCCTATCCCGAGTGGTGCCGCTACGCCGAGGAGACCATCAAGGCCCGCATCGGCCGCCTGATCGGCGCCCATCGCGATGAGATTGCCTACGTCAAGAACACCACCGAAGGGCTGGTTAACGTGGCCAACGGCTTTCCCTGGCGCGACGGCGACAACCTGATCCTGCCGGACATCGAATACCCGTCCAACGTCTATTGCTGGATGAAGCTGGCCGCGCGCGGCGTGACCATCCGCTGGGTCAAGAACCGCAACGGCCGCATCCTCGTCGATGACATCCGCAAGCTGATGGACGACCGCACCCGCCTGGTGTCGCTGAGCGCGGTGCAGTTCTCCAACGGCTTTCGCCAGGACCTGGAGGCCACCGCCAACCTGTGCAACGAGCGCGGCGTCTACCTGAACCTGGACGCGATCCAGTGGGCCGGTTCGCTCGAACTGGACGTGGAGAGGCTGGGCGTCCATTTCCTGTCGGTGGGCGGCCACAAGTGGATGCTGGCGCCGATCGGCACCGGCTATTTCTATTGCCGCAAGAGCGTGCTGGGCCTGCTGGATCCGCCCAGCGTGGGCTATCACAGCGTCGACAGCACCGAGGACCACATGCACTACCTGCTGGAGTACCGGGCCAACGCCGGGCGCTTCGAGGAGGCCCTGGCCAACTTCACCGGCATCTGGGGCCTGGACGCCGCGGTGCGCATCCAATTGGCGCTGACGCCGGCCCGGATCGAGTCGCATATCCTGGAGCTGACCGATTACGCCAGCGCCGCGCTGCAACGCAAGGGCTACCAGATCGTCAGCTCGCGCGCGCCGGGCGAGGCCTCGGGCAACCTGTCGTTCAAGCACTCGGGCCAGGATGCGCAGGAACTGGCGCTGCGCCTGCGCGAGGCGGGCGTGGATCTGGCGGTGCGCGGCGGCAACCTGCGCATTTCGCCGAGCTACTACAACGATTCCACTGAAATTGACCGCCTGGTCGAGGCGCTGCCGTCCTGAGGGCGCGCCTGGCAAGCGGATAATCCAGAGCAAAAGGGGTACAACATGACGTTCAAGCAGACCTGGCGCCGGATGGCGCAACTGGCGGGCGCGTGCGCGCTGGCGGCCGCCGCCGCGGTCGCGCACGCGGCCGACACGCCCAAGCCCGGCGGCACGCTGCGCTATGGCACGGTGTCGGAAATCGTGTCGCTCGATCCGCACGTCTACGGCGGCAGCGCCTGGAAGGTCCTGATCGAGGCGCTCTACAGCCCGCTGGCGGGCTACGACAAGAGCGGCGCCATCGTGCCGCGCCTGGCGCAAAGCTGGGACCAGCCCGACGCCCGCACGATCGTGTTCCACCTGCGGCCCGACGTGGCGTTCCAGGACGGCACGCCGGTGACCGCCGACGACGTCAAGTTCTCGCTCGACCGCATCCTGGAGCCGGGCACCGGCGCCACGCTGCGCTCGAACCTGCTGGGCGCCACCGTCACCGTGGTGGATCGCGCCACCGTCAAGGTCGAAAAGCCGTCGCCCGACGCCACCATGCTGAGCCTGCTGGCCTTGCCCGAGGCGGCCATCGTGTCGCGCAAGTGGGTCGAGAGCGGCGCCAACCTGAAGCTGTCGGCCAACGGCACCGGCCCGTTCCTCTTGAAGAGCTACGAACCCGCCGTGCGCGCCAGCCTGGTGCGCAACCCGCGCTATTTCGTGGCCGGGCAGCCGTACCTGGACGGCGTTGACTTCCGCATGATCAAAAGCGACGACGCGCGCGTCAACGCGCTGCGCAGCCAGTCGCTGGACATGATCGACTTCGTGCCGTGGAAGGACATCGACGTCCTGCGCCGCAATGCCGGCACCAGGATCGACACCGCCGGCGGCGCCTTCATGAGCGTCTGGTTCAACGCCAGCAAGAAGCCGTTCGATGATGCCCGCGTGCGCCGCGCGGTGTCGTACGCCATCGACCGCGAGGCCGTGTCCAAGGCCGCCTTCTTCGGCTATGGCAAGCCCATCTACGGCGCGCCGACGCCCGAGGATTCGCCGTACTACGACAAGTCGCTGGACGGCACCTACAAGCGCGACACCGCCAAGGCCCGCGCGCTGCTGGCCGAGGCTGGCTACGCCAATGGCGTGGACGCGTCGATGGTGGTGTTCCAGGGCCTGGGCATCTACACCACGATGGCGCAGGTGGTGCAGGCCAACCTGAAGGATGTCGGCATCAACCTGAAGCTGGAGCCGGTCGAATGGGCCACGCTGGTCGAGCGCAAGAACCGCGGCGACTATGATTCGATGATCTACGGCGTGTCGGTCAAGCTGCCCGACCCCGATGCCTACGCCTATTACCTGGGCGGCGACTCCAGCTATTGGGCAAAGCCGATCGGCTACCGCGACCCCGAGCTGGAAAAACTGCTGGCCGAGGGCCGCGCGCTGACCGACACGAAGGCGCGCCAGCCGATCTACCAGCAGGCCGAAAAGCGCATCCTGGAGACCAGTCCCTGGGTGTTCGTGAGCTGGCGCGAACAGGCCCAGGGCTACCTGCGCAAGGTGCACGGCTACACGCAGTTGGGCGGCGCGCTGAGCGAAAGCAGCCCGGGCATTTCGCTGCCGACCATGTGGATCAACTGAGGCCGGCATGCTGCCTTTCCTGTTCAGACGCCTGGCGTCGGCCATCGTCACCCTGGCGCTGGCGACGGGCGTGGTCTTCATCGCCATCCACCTGCTGCCGGGCGATCCGGTCGCCATCATGCTGGGCGATCAGGCCGGCAGCGATCCGGTGGCCGTGGCGCGGGTGCGCGCCCAGCTCGGCCTGGACCTGCCGCTAGGCACGCAGTTCACGCACTGGGCCGGCGCGCTGGCGCGCGGCGACCTGGGCGTGTCGCTGCGCACCGGCGAGCCGGTGGCCGACGAGCTGGCGCGGCGCATTCCGCGCAGTCTGGAACTGATCGGCGCCGGCCTGCTGGTGGCCGTGCTGCTGGGAGTGCCGCTCGGCGTGGTGGCGGCGCGCTCGCGCGGCCGGCTGGCGGGCGCCGCGGCCTCGGTGGTGGCGGTGGCCGGCTTCTCGGCGCCGGTGTTCGTGCTGGGCATCCTGCTGGTGCTGCTGTTCAGCCTGGCGCTGGGCTGGCTGCCGTCGTCGGGCTTCGTGGCGTTCTCGGACGATCCCGCGCAGCACCTGCTGGCGCTGATTCTGCCGTCGCTGACCATCGGCCTGAACTTCATGGGCGTGGTGGCGCGCATGACCCGCGCCAGCCTGTCAGACGTCATGGGCCGCGACTACGTCAAGCTGGCCCGCGCCAAGGGTCTGCCGCGCGGCAAGGCGATCCTGCGGCACGCGCTGCCCAACGCGCTGGTGCCGGTCATCGCCATCGTCGGCGTGCGCGCCGGCAACCTGCTGGGAGGCACCGTCATCATCGAGGCCCTGTTCGACTGGCCGGGCCTGAGTTCGCTGCTGGTGAGCGCTGCCTTCTCGCGCGACTATCCGGTGATCCAGGGTTCGCTGCTGGCCATCTTCGCCTTGTTCATCCTGATCAGCCTGGTCATCGACCTGGCGCAGGGTTTCGTCGACCCCCGCATCCGCAGGCCCTCCGCATGATCGCATTCCTTCGAGCTTCCAAGGCCGGCGTGCCGGTGCACCTGGCGCTGGGCTTCCTGACGGTGGTGGTGCTGGCCGCCGTCTTCGGGCCGGCGCTGGGGCTGGCCGATCCCTATCTCATCGACGCCGCCAATCTGCTGTCTTCGCCATCGTGGCAGCACTGGCTGGGCACCGACGAGCTGGGGCGCGACCTGCTGGCCCGCGCGGTGTACGGCGCCCGCGTGTCGCTGTCGGTGGCCGCGGCCGCCGTGATCCTGGCCGGCGTGCTGGGCGTGGCCGTCGGCGTCGGCGTGGCCTTCCTGGGCCGGCGCGCCGAGGCGGCCGCCATCCGGGTGGTGGACGTGTTCGTGTCGCTGCCGGAGATTTTCGTGGCGCTGGTGGTGCTGGCCTTCATCGGCGGCAACCTGCCGACGCTGGTCGCCACCATCGGCGTGCTGTACGCGCCGCAGTTCGCCCGGGTCGCGTGGGGCGTGGCGCGCGGCATCCGGGCGCGCGAGCACGTGCTGGCGGCCAGTTCGCTGGGCGCGGGCACCGGCTGGATCATCTGGCACGAGGTGCTGCCCAACATGCGCTCCATCATCGCGGTGCAGGCCTCGTTCACTTTTTCCTTCGCGATGCTGCTGGAGGCGGGCCTGAGCTTTCTCGGCCTGGGCGTGCGTCCGCCGGTGCCGTCGTGGGGGCAGATGGTCGGCTCGCTCAAGGATTACCTGTTCACAAATCCATGGCCGGTGCTGGTGCCGGCGCTGGCGCTGTTCTTCACGGTGCTGGCCGTCAACGTGCTGGGCGACTGGCTGCAGGACGCGCTCAATCCGGAGTTGCAACGATGAGCCCCGAAACGGATGTGCTGCTGTCGGTCAGGAACCTGACCGTCGATTTCGACACGCCGCAGGGGACGTTCGCCGCGGTCAAGGGCGTGGACCTGACCCTGCGGCGCGGCGAGGTGGTGTGCCTGGTGGGCGAATCGGGCTCGGGCAAATCGGTCACCGGCTTTTCCCTGATGGGATTGGTGGACGCGCCCGGACGGGTCGCGGCCGACGAGCTGCGTTTCGCCGGCCGCGACCTGTTGCGCGCCACCGAGCGCGAACGCGACGCGCTGCGCGGCAAGGACATCGCCATGGTGTTCCAGGAGCCGATGACCGCCCTCAACCCCGGCCGCAACGTCGGCAGCCAGATCGCCGAAGTCATGCGCATCCATGGCGACATCGGCCGCCAGGCCGCCTGGGAGCGGGCGGTGGCGCTGCTGGAGCGGGTCGGCATCCGCGAACCGGCGCAGCGCGCCAAGGCCTATCCGCATGAGCTGTCCGGCGGGATGCGGCAGCGGGTCATGATCGCCATCGCCTGCGCCTTGTCGCCACGGCTGATCATCGCCGACGAGCCGACCACCGCGCTGGACGTGACGGTGCAGGCCCAGGTGCTGGAACTGCTGTTTTCAATCCAGGCCGAGACCGGCGCCGCCGTGCTGTTCATCACGCACGATCTGGGCGTGGTGGCCGAGATCGCCGACCGCGTGGTGGTGATGCGGGCGGGCGAAGTGGTGGAGGAGGGCGACGTGGGCCAGATCTTCGGCCGGCCCGCGCATCCCTACACCCAGGCGCTGCTGGCCGCCGTGCCGGACGTCGACGCGCCGCGCGATCGCGGCCGCCGGCTGGCGCGGCGTGCGCGGGCCGAGGCACAAGGATCCTCATCATGAGCGAATTCATTTTGCGCGCCGAAGGCGTCACCAAGGATTATGTCGCCGCCCGCGGCCTGCTGGGCCAGCCGACGCGGCTGGTGCACGCGGTCAGGGGCGTCAGCCTGGCGGTGGCGCCGGGCACCACGCTGGCGCTGGTAGGCGAATCGGGATCCGGCAAGAGCACCCTGGGCCGCTGCATCGCCGGACTGTTGCGTCCAACCTCAGGCCATATCGAGCTGGCGGGCCACGACGTGCGCCATCTGGCGGGCAGTCGGCTGATGGCGTTCCGGCGCCAGGTGCAAACGATTTTCCAGGATCCCTATTCCAGCCTGAATCCGCGCCGCCGGGTCGGCGACGCCATCATGGACGGCATGGTGATCCACAAACTGTTCTCACCCGACGAGCGCCGCGACCGCATGCAGGCGCTGCTGGCGCGGGTGGGACTGCGGCCCGAGCACGCGCAGCGCTTCCCGCACCAGTTCTCGGGCGGCCAGCGCCAGCGCATCGCCATCGCCCGCGCCCTGGCGCTGGAGCCGCGCTTCATCATCGCCGACGAGGCCGTGTCGGCGCTCGACGTCTCGGTCAAGGCGCAGGTGCTGGACCTGCTGGCCGACCTGCAGGCCGAGCAGGGGCTGACCTACCTGTTCATCTCGCACGACCTGGGCGTGGTGCGTCACTTCGCCGACCGGGTCGCCATCATGGCCGCGGGCGAACTGGTGGAAGAGGGCGAGTGCGACCGCATCTTCGAGGCGCCCGCGCAGGACTACACGCGCAGGTTGATCGCCGCCGTGCCGCGCCCCGATCCGTCGCGCCGTCGCCTGCGCCAGGCGGCCTGATCCGGGGCGCGGGCTTGACGCGGATCAAGCCCGCGCATCGGCCGCGGTCGTTGACGCGTTTCCGAACGTCCTACAAGGCGCCGCGCACCTTTTTGGCCGGATCCTGCGTGCTACCATCGGCGCCTTCGAGGGGATGCGAATGCACACGGGCGCCAATACCGGTAGACGATGGACCGCGTTAGCCGCGGCGTTCCTGTTCGTGTTCCAGGCGCTGATCGCCTCCGCCGCGCTGCCCGGCCCCGGCGCCAGGGCGGGCGCCACCACCATCATCTGCACGGCCAGCGGCCCGCGCGTGGTCACGCTGGACGCCGAGGGCGGCGTCGCGCAGGACGCGCAACAACACAGCGGCGCCTTGCCGCATTGCTGCTTCGCCGGCTGCGCCATGCTCGGCGCCGCGGCGTTGTTCGGGCTGCTGCCGCTGGCCTGGCGCCTGCCCGTGGTGCGGCAGGCGCTGCCGGCGCCCACCGTCGACATCCACTTCTCCAGCGCGCAGGCGCGATTGCCGCGGCAGTCGCGCGCGCCGCCCGTCCTGGCCTGAACCCCACCCGTTCCCGTTGTTGCTGGCGCGCCTTGCTTGCGGCCCGCGTGGCCGCGCGCGTCCAGCCCGTTCAGATCCAGAGACTCTCATGCACAAGAACAACGACATCCTGCGGGCGACCGGCCTGGCCTGCGCCCTGGCCGCGTCGTTTCCCGCCTGGCCGCAGGCCGCCGGCGTCGACGCCATCACGACCGTCGATCCGGTGGTGATCACCGGCGTCGCCCCGAGCGCGCCGCTGACCTTCACGACCGACCCCAAGATCCCGCGCCAGCCCTTGCCGGCCAGCGACGGCACCGACTACCTCAAGACCATTCCCGGCTTTTCGGCCATCCGCAACGGCGGCACCAACGGCGACCCGGTATTGCGCGGCATGTTCGGCTCGCGCCTGAACATCCTGACCAACGGCACCTCGATGCCTGGCGCCTGCCCGGCGCGCATGGACGCGCCCAGCTCGTACATCTCGCCCGAAAACTTCGACAGGCTGACCGTCATCAAGGGCCCGCAGACGGTGCTGTGGGGGCCGGGCGCCTCGGCCGGCACCATCCGCTTCGACCGCGACACGCCGCGTTTCACCGAGCCCGGCGTGCGCTTGGACGGCAGCCTCGTGGGCGGATCAAACGGCCGCAACGACCAGGCCGCCGACCTGACCATGGGCAACGACAAGGTCTACGCCCGCATCACCGCCAACCACTCGCACGCCCAGGACTACAAGGACGGCGACGGCAACAAGGTGCCGTCGCGCTGGGACAAGTGGAACGCCGACGTTGCGCTGGGTTTCACGCCCGACGCCGACACGCTGTACGAGCTGACGGCCGGCACCGGCGATGGCAACGCGCGCTACGCCGGGCGCGGCATGGACGGCTCGCAGTTCAAGCGCGAGAGCTTCGGCCTGCGCTTCGAGAAGCGCAACCTGGGCGGCGTGCTGGACAAGCTGGAGGCGCAGCTCTACTACAACTACGCCGATCACGTGATGGACAACTACACGCTGCGCACGCCGGACCCGCACGGCATGATGCCGATGGCGATGGCCTCGAACGTGGATCGCGCCACCTGGGGCGGGCGCGTCGCCGGCACCTGGAACCTGGCGCCGGACCTGAGCCTGGTGACCGGACTGGATTTCCAGCAGAGCCGGCACCGCTCTCGCAGCGGCACGGACACGGTCTCGTACCGCTCGCAGAACTGGGTCAAGGACGCGAGCTTCGCCAATACCGGCCTGTTCGGCGAGCTGACCTGGCACGCCACGCAGGACAGCCGCATCATCGGCGGGGCGCGCGTGGACTGGGCCTCGGCCAAGGACTTCCGCCGCGACAATGGTTCGATGATGATGCCGATGCCCAACCCGACGGCCGGCGAACGCCGCAACGAGACGCTGCCCAGCGGCTTCCTGCGCTACGAACGGGATCTGGCGGACCTGCCGGCCACGGTGTACGTCGGCCTGGGCCACGCGGAACGCTTCCCGGACTACTGGGAGCTGTTCTCGCCGAAAAAGGGACCCGAAGGCTCGGTCAATGCGTTCCGCGGCGTCAAGCCCGAAAAGACGACGCAGCTCGATTTCGGCGCGCAGTACAAGACCGAGACCCTGGATGCCTGGCTGTCCGGCTACGCCGGCTATGTCGACGACTTCATCCTGTTCGACTACGCCAAGCGCGGCATGGGGGGCATGGGAGGCATGGGCGGCATGCATGGCGGCCATGGCGGACACGGCAGTTCGACGCAGGCCGCCAACATCGACGCCCGCATCGCCGGCGGCGAACTGGGGCTGTCCTACCAGGCGGCGCCGCGCTGGAAGCTGGGCGCGACGCTGGCGTATGCCTGGGGCCAGAATCGCAGCGACGGCCGCGCCTTGCCGCAGATGCCGCCATTGGAGGCCAAGCTCAGCGCCGCCTACGACGACGGCACCTGGTCGGCCGGCGCGCTGTGGCGGCTGGTGGCGGCGCAGCGCCGCTACGCGCTGAACCAGGGCAACGTGGTGGGCAAGGACTTCGGCCCCAGCGCCGGCTTCGGCGTGTTCTCGCTGAACGGCGGCTACGCGGTCAGCAAGCAGGTCAAGCTGTCGCTGGGCGTGGACAACCTGTTCAACAAGACCTACGCCGAGCACCTGAACCTGGCGGGCGACGCCGGCTTCGGCTTTGCCGCCAACACGGCCTTCAATGAACCCGGCCGCACCCTCTGGGCGCGCCTGAGCTTCAAGTACTGAGCGCCGTCCGGATCCGCTTGAGGTCCCGTTCCAGCTCGATGCGCATCGCTTTCAGCAACGCCCGCGCGTTTTCCGAAAGCGGTGTGCCGGGCCGGAACACCAGCAGGCACGCAAAGCCGATGTCCAGTTCCAGCGGCTTGATGGCCAGCCCGCGCGCCAGGTAGTCCAGCGCCATGACCGGATGCACCATGCCGATGCCCACGCCGTGCAGGGCGAACTCGCAGACGGAGTTGGAGTAGGGCGTCTCCAGCACCGGGCGCAGCGCCAGGCCCTGGTCGTGCAGCGCCGCTTCCAGCCGTCGACGGCTGGCGTCCTCGGGGTTGAGCGCGATGAAGGCGTGCTCGGTCAGGTCGCGCAGCGTGATGCGCGGCCGCGCCGCCAGCGGATGGCGGCTGTGCATGGCGATCACGCCCGGCAGCCGCAGGAATTCCGAGTGCTCCAGGCCGGCTACCGACAGCTCGTCGGCCATCAGGCCGAAATCGAGCTGGCCGGCCGCGACCTGCCGCAGCACCTCGCGCGAACTCATGATCTGGAACGACATCTGGATGCGGCGGTCCTGCAGGCCGAAGGCGGCAATGGCGCGCGGCATGAAACCGGTGCCCAGCGCCGGCAGCGAGCCGACCGCCAGGCGCCCGACGCCGAACGATTTCAGGCTGCGGATGCGGTGCTCGATCAACTCGAAGCCGGCGAAGCAGCGGTCCACTTCCTCCATCAGCGCGCCGGCCTCCTGGGTCGGCACCAGCCGGCCGCGCACGCGCTCGAAGAGGCGCAGTTCCGACGAGGTTTCCAGCTTGCGGATGGCCTGGCTCACCGCCGGCTGCGAAATGCCCAGCAGGGTGGCGGCCTTGCTGGTGGTGCCGGCCTGCATCACGGCCCGGAAGACCTGGATCTCGCGCATGTCCATCTATAAGTCCCGCTTATTGACTAAGTTTTTTCGATTGTTGAGGCAATGGTGGGAAAGACAGACACTGGCGCTGTTCCCGATCACTCCTAAGCCCAGCAAATAGAGTAGATGAAAGCTATCAATCAGACTAATAGAGATTTCGCCAGTCTCTCGCCCGCCGTCCAGCGGGCCTCCACCGTGGTGTTCGATTCGCTCGACGCCTTCGTCAACCGCAAGCACCGCCAGCCCGACGGCTTCAGCTACGGCGTCACCGGCACGCCCACCGCGCGCCTGCTGGAAGACCGCATCGCCGCGCTGGAAGGCGGCCGCCACTGCGTCATCACGCCGTCGGGCGCGGCGGCGCTGATGACGGTGGTGATGGGCTTCGTGCGCGGCGGCGACCACCTGCTGCTGTCGGCCGCCTGCTACGGCGCGCTCAAGACCTTCGGCGAGAAATGGCTGGCGCACATGGGCGTGGACGTCGAGCTGTACGACCCGTCCATCGGCGCGGGCATCGAGGCCTTGATCCGCCCGGCCACCCGCATGATCTGCATCGAGGCGCCCGGCACCGTCACCATGGAAATGGTCGACGTGCCCGCCATCGCCGCCGCCGCCCGACGCCATGGCGTGCTGACCATGATGGACAACACCTGGGCCAGCCCGCTGGGTTTCCAGCCGCTGGCGCACGGCGTCGACTTCAGCGTCGAGGCCGCCACCAAGTTCTTCGGCGGCCATTCGGACGTGCTGATGGGCAGCATCAGCATGAACGACGCCGACCACTACGCCGTCCTGCGCGAGACCCAGAGCATCCTGGGCCAGCAGGTCAGCCCGGACGATTGTTTCCTGGTGCTGCGCGGCCTGGAGACGCTGGCGCTGCGGCTGCGCGCGCAGAGCGACGCGACGCTGCGCGTGGCCGAGTGGCTGCAGAGCCAGCCGCAGGTCGAGCGCCTGCTGTATCCGCCGCTGCCGTCGGACCCGGGCCATGGCCTGTGGAAGCGCGACTTCCGCACCAACGGCTGCCTGTTCTCGATGGTGCTGGCGCCGGCGTCCGAGGCGGCTTTCAACGGTTTCTTCGATTCGCTGCGTCATTTCGCCATCGGCGCCAGTTGGGGCGGCGTGCACAGCCTGGCCGCCTATTACCCGGCGGGCTTGCAGGCGGGCCGTGCCTTCCCGGCGACCGACCGGCCGATCGTGCGCCTGTCGATCGGGCTGGAGGACGTGGACACGCTCAAGGACGACCTGCGCGGCGCGCTGGCGGCGTACCAGGCGCAACGCTGAGCGCCGGCCGGCAAGGGTGCAGGCCGAGCGTTCGCCGCTGGCGCCGCCCCGCACGCCGGCTCGCGCCGAATCCAGTTCAACACACCGGCCGGCCGCGCATGGCCGACCGGCACGAAGCGCCCCGAGGCGCTCACCACATAGCAAGGGGAATTGCCATGTTCAGCTTCAAACAGACTTACCGTTGTCTCGCCCTGGCCATCGCGGCCTGCGTCCCGGCCGCCGTGCCGGCCCTGGCCGCCGCCCAGCCCGCGGCGCAACCCGAGGCACAAGCCGCGACACAAACCGCGACACAAACCGCGACACAAGCGCCCGCCGCCGGCGCCTCGCCGGTGGCGGCGGCCGTCACCCAGGCCAACAGCCCCACGGTCGACCAGATCCGCGCCCGCGGCTACGTCATCTGCGGCTCCGGCCATGGCACCACCGGCTTCTCGGCGCCCGACAAGGACGGCAACTGGAAGGGCCTGGACGTCGACACCTGCCGCGCCATCGCCATCGCGGTGCTGGGCGACGCCAGCAAGACGCGCTTCGTGCCGCTGACCGGCCAGCAACGCCTGACCGCCTTGCAGACCGGCCAGATCGACGTGCTGCCGCGCACCACCTCGTGGACCCTCCGGCGCGACGCCAACGGCATCAACTTCACTTATCCGAACTACTACGAGTACGACGCCTTCATGGTGCGCAAGGACCTGGGCATCACCCAGACCAAGGACATGAACGGCGCCACCATCTGCGTGCAGACCGGCTCCACCAACGAGGTGACGGTGGCCGACCTGTCGCGCAAGTTCAAGCTGGGCCTGAAGACCGTGCTGTTCGACAACGTCGCGGCCTCGCGCCAGGCGTTCTTCTCGGGCCGCTGCGACGGCCTCATCACCGACGCCTCGGCGCTGGCGGCGGTGCGCGCGACCCAGGCGCAAAACCCGGACGACTACGTGATCTTCCCAGCCAGCGGCCACAGCGAGGCGCTGACGCCGTCGGTGCGTCATGGCGACGACCGCTGGTTCGACATCGTCAAATGGGTCATCCAGGTGCCGATCGCCGCCGAGGACATGGGCATCACCCAGGCCAACGTCGACGACATGCTCAAGTCCGACGACCCGCGCATCGCCCGCTTCCTGGGCACGGAGCCGGGCAACGGCAAGGCGCTGGGGCTGGATGAGCGCTGGGCCTACAACATCGTCAAGCAATTGGGCAACTACGGCGAGATCTTCGAGCGCAACGTCGGCAAGAACAGCCCGATGAAGCTCGAGCGCGGCATGAACCGCCTGTATCGCGACGGCGGCCTGATGTACCCGTACGTCTTCAACTGAGCGGCGCGCGGGGCTCATCATGTTCAAGCGACTCTGGTTCGACGGCCGCGCCCGGTCCGTCCTGGCGCAACTGCTGATCGCCGGCGCCTTCGTCGGCGGCGTGGGCTGGCTGGCCTGGAACGCCCACGCCAACCTGACCCAGCGCGGCATCGCCATGGGGTTCGACTACCTTGGCGAGGCGGCCCGTTTTCCCATCGCCGAAAGCCTGCTGGCCTACCAGCCCACCGACAGCTACGGCCGCGCCTTCCTGGTGGGGCTGGCCAACACGCTGTACATCTCGGCGCTGGTGATCGCGGCCTCGACGCTGCTGGGCTTCGGCCTGGCGCTGGCGCGCCGCAGCCGCCATCCGCTGGTGACGGGCGTGGCCACGGTCTACCTGGAAGCCGTGCGCAACACGCCGCTGGTGGTGCAACTGCTGTTCTGGTACAGCCTGGTGACGATCAACCTGCCGCCGGCGCGGCAGGCGTTGCAGCCGCTGCCGGGCGTGTTCCTGTCGGTGCGCGGGCTGTTCTTTCCGAGCCTGTCGTTGCAGGGCGATACCGGGCCGCTGTGGTGGGCGCTGGCCGTCGCTTTGCTGCTGCTGTGGGGCTCATGGCACCTGGCACGGCGCGCCGT
Source organism: Achromobacter sp. SIMBA_011 (assembly GCF_046535435.1). Lineage (NCBI taxonomy): Bacteria > Pseudomonadati > Pseudomonadota > Betaproteobacteria > Burkholderiales > Alcaligenaceae > Achromobacter > Achromobacter sp. SIMBA_011. The sequence continues at coordinate 42,383 of NZ_JAWRWN010000010.1, forward strand.
CGCGCCGAGCATGCCGTGGCACCGCCTGGGCCTGGTCGCGGCGCTGGCATTGGTAGCCGCCGTGGCGCAGTGGGGCGGCGCCTCGCTGCACGCCGACGTGCCGGCGCTGCGCGGCCTGAATTTTGCCGGCGGCAGCGCCTTCACGCCGGAATTCACCGCCTTGCTGGTGGGACTGACGATCTACTCGGCCGCTTTCTCCGGCGAGATCATTCGCGGCGGCATCGACGCGGTGCCCGCCGGCCAGTGGGAAGCGGCCCATTCGCTGGGCCTGAAACCCGGCGCCGCGCTGCGCTGGATCGTGGTGCCGCAGGCGCTGCGTGTGATCATCCCGCCGATGACCAGCCAGTACCTGTCCATCATCAAGAACACCACGCTGGCGCTGGCGGTGGGCTACCCGGACCTGTCCTTCGTCATCACCACCACCATCAACCAGACCGGCCAGGCCATCGAGGGCGTGGCGGTGCTGATGGCGGTGTACCTGAGCATCAGCCTGAGCGTGTCGCTCTTCATGAATCTGTACAACCGCCGCATCCTGAGGACGCAACGCGCATGAGCCTGTCCCATCCTTCCTCTCTGCCGCGGGTTCTGCCGCCGCCGGCGGATCGCCGCGACAGCGCCTGGCATCGCCTGTTCGGCAGCGCCGTCAGCGCGTTCGCCACCGTGGCCACGCTGGCGCTGGTGCTGGCCGCTGCCGGCAAGCTGCTGAACTGGGCGGTGCTGGATGCCGTCTGGCCGGGCGCCACGGGCGCCGTCTGCCGCCAGGCCAGCGGCGCCTGCTGGGCCTTCCTGGGCGAAAAAATGCGCCAGATCCTGTTCGGCATCTACCCGCCCGGCGAGCAATGGCGGCCCACCGTGGTCTGCCTGTTCATCCTGGCGATGACGGTGTTCTCGCTCAGCCCGCGCCAATGGCGCGCCCGCACGGCGGTCATCTGGATCGCGGGGCTGCTGGCGGGCCTGGCGCTGATGCAGGGCGGCATGTTCGGCCTGGCGCGGGTGCCGACCTCGTCGTGGGGCGGCCTGCCGATCACGCTGCTGCTGGCGGTATGCGCGCTGGGCGCCGGACTGCCGCTGGGCGTGCTGCTGGCGCTGGGACGTCGCGGCAGCCTGCCGACGGCGCGCTTCATCAGCATCGGCGTGATCGAGCTGATCCGAGGATTGCCGCTGGTCAGTCTGCTGTTCATGGCCTCGATCGTGCTGCCCATCATGCTGCCGGCCGGCATGACCATCGACAGTCTGCTGCGCGCCGGCATCGCGCTGACGGTGTTCTCGGCCGCCTACCTGGCCGAGGTGATCCGCGGCGGCCTGCAGGCCATTCCGCCCGGGCAGACCGAGGCCTCGCGCGCGCTGGGGCTCTCATGGTGGCAGATGACGCGTCTGGTGGTGCTGCCGCAGGCGCTGCGCAAGGTGATCGCGCCGCTCACCAACACCGCCATCGTGATGATCAAGAACACCAGCCTGGTGCTGATCGTGGGCCTGTTCGACCTGCTCAGCTCGGGGCGCGCGGCGTTGACCGATCCGGCCTGGCCCACGCCCTACGTCGAGACCTATCTCTTCATCGCATCGATCTATTTCTGCATCTGCTTCGGCCTGTCGCGCTATTCGATGTGGCTGGAACATCGCTATAAAAAAGGGGAACTCCGATGACCACGCCTTCCGCCGCCACGCCGCCCGCCATCGCCATCGCCGGCATGCACAAGTGGTATGGCGACTTCCATGTGCTACAGGACATCAACCTGCAGGTCCGGGCGGGCGAGCGCCTGGTGATCTGCGGGCCGTCCGGTTCCGGCAAATCCACCATGATCCGCTGCATCAACCGGCTCGAACGCCACCAGCAGGGCTCCATCGTGGTCAACGGGGTTGAGCTGAGCGACGACCTGCGCGCCGTGGACGGCGTGCGCACCGACGCCGGCATGGTGTTCCAGCACTTCAACCTGTTCCCGCACCTGACCGTGCTCGAGAACTGCATCCTGGCGCCGACCCAGGTGCGGCGCATGCCGCGCGCGCAGGCGGTGGATCTGGCCATGCGCTACCTGGAGCGGGTGCGCATTCCCGACCAGGCCGGCAAGTACCCGGGCCAGTTGTCGGGCGGGCAGCAGCAGCGCGTGGCCATCGCCCGCTCGCTCTGCATGCAGCCGCGCATCATGCTGTTCGACGAGCCGACCTCGGCGCTGGATCCGGAGATGGTCAAGGAAGTGCTGGACACCATGACCTCGCTGGCCGAGGACGGCATGACCATGCTGTGCGTGACCCACGAGATGGGCTTTGCCCGCAACGTCGCCGACCGGGTGGTATTCATGGACGGCGGCCGCATCATCGAGATGGGCGAGCCGGGCGATTTCTTCGACAACCCCCGGCATGAACGCACGCGCTCCTTCCTGGAGCGCATCCTGCATTAAGGAGGGCAGGGCGGCGGACGCAGCCATCACGCCCGGGTTTGTTTATGAAAATGGAAACCATTATCATGCATGCCTCTGTCGATTGTGCGTCATGTCCTCGCGTCCGTCCCGTCCCTCCGGCTTCCTGGCCTATTACGAAGAGCTGCTCGCGGTCTGGACCCGCAAGCTGGGCTGCCGCGACGCCGCGCGCGACCTGGCCCACGATGCCCTGGTGAAGTGTCTGGAGACCGACCCGGCGCAGGTGGCGCAGCCGCGCGCCTATCTGCACCAGGCCGCGCGCAACGCGGCCGTCGACCAGTTCCGCCGCGACGGCGGGCAGGAATGGGTGCCGCTTGATACCATTGCCGACCACGCCAGCCCCTTGGGCGACCCGATGGCCCAGGCGCGCACCGGCCAGTTGGGCCAGGCGCTGGAAGCGGCGCTGGCGGAACTGCCGCTCAAGTGCCGCCAGGTGTTCGTCTGGCAGCGGCTGGAAGGCCTGACGCAGGCCGAGATCGCCGAACGCATGGGATTGAGCAAGAACATGGTCGAGAAATACATGATCCGTACCGCGCTGCATCTGCGCGAGCGGCTGGGGGCGTATGCGCCCCACTGACGCCGCATCGCCCGGGCCGGCCGGCGCCGACGCCATCCGCGCCGAGGCGGCGCGCTGGTTCGCGCGCGCCCATTCCGGCGAGTGGGACGCCGCGCAAGAACAGGCGCGCGCCGACTGGCTGGCCGCCGATCCGCGCCACGCCTATGAGTACCGCCTGCTGGAATCGATCTGGCAGGCCGCGGACGCCGTCGCGCCCGAGCGCCTGCGCGCCCTGGCCGAAGCGCCGCGCCGCACGGCCCGTTCCGGACGGCGCGCCGCGCTGGCCCTGAGCCTGGGCGCCGCGATCCTCGCCGTGGGCGGCCGGGCGCTGTGGCCGCGCGGCGCGGGCTGGACCGAATACCAGACACAGATTGGCGAACTGCGCAGCGTGGCGCTGCCCGATGGTTCCCGCGCCGAATTGAATAGCAACAGCCATATCCGCGTGCACTTCGACGACGCCGAGCGGCGCGTGCTGCTGGTGGCGGGCGAGGCGCTGTTCTCGGTCGAGAAGAACGCCGCCCGCCCGTTCGTGGTCGATGCCGGCTTGGGCACCGCCACCGTGACCGGCACGCGCTTCGACGTGCGCCGCGACGCGGAACAGGTGCGGGTGCTGGTGGAGTCGGGTTCGGTCAAGGTGGCCGGCGCGCACGACGCGGCGGCCGTGCCGGTCACGGCCGGGCAGGGCGTGCGCATCGGCGCGGCCGGGCAGGCCGGGGCGGTCGAGCCCGCCGACGTGGCCGCGACACTGGCCTGGCGCGGCGGCCAGATCCGCTTCAGCAATACCGACCTCGCCACGGCGGCGCGGGAAGTATCGCGGTACCGGCAGCATCCGATCGTGCTGGGAGCCGGGGTGGCGCATCTCACCGTGACCAGCGTGTTCCAGACCCGCGACACGGACGCCTTCCTGACGGCTTTGCCGCACATCCTGCCGGTGCAGGTGCGCCAGTTGCCCGACGGCCGCAGCGAGATTTCGGCGCGGTGACGCTGTTACAAAATAGTTCGGCCAGACATTCAGGTTTTTTTGCCGTATTGCGTCTTCTTCTTGATTCCGTGGGGCATGGGGCCCATCGATAACGGATCAGGAGCAGAAGCTGTGGTTCACAAGAAAATGGGACAAGGCGCGCCGGTGGCCGCGCGCCTGACGATGGCCGCGATGGCGGCAGTGCTGGCGTTCGGTCCGGGGATGGCCGACGCGCAGGCGACGGCGCCCGTCGCCATCGACATGCCGGCGCAATCGCTCGACCAGGCGCTCAAGCGGCTGGCCGAAACGCACGGCCTGCAGATTTTCTATGCGCCCCAGACCGTGGCCGGCATGCAGGCGCCGGCACTGTCCGGGTCCATGACGCCACAACAGGCGCTGGCCGCGCTGCTGCAGGGCAAACCATTGCGGCTGCGGCAGGAAGGCTCGGCCACCATCATCGAACCCGAGGCGGCCAGCGGCGGCGCCACCGTGATGGCGCCTATCGAGGTCAGCGCCTCGCGCACGGCCAGCAACCTGGTCAGCCCCGTGCAGCAGACCATCGTGCTGGAGCGCGACACCTTGCAGGAACTGCGCGCCGGCTCCGACAGCCTGGCCAGCGTGCTGGCCAAGACCGTGCCGGGCATGGCCGATTCCAGCCGCACCATGACCGACTACGGCCAGACGCTGCGCGGACGCGGCGTGCTGGTGCTGGTGGACGGCATCCCGTTGAACACCAACCGCGACTCGTCGCGCAATCTGGCCAACATCGACCCGGCCACCATCGAGCGCGTCGAAGTGCTGCGCGGCAGCAGCTCGATCTACGGCGCCGGGGCCACCGGCGGCATCGTCTCGATCACCACCCGGCCCGCCGGCGGCGAACCGGTGGCCGAAACCACCGTGACCGCCGTCAGCCCGCTGAGCCGGCTGAATTCGGACGGGCTGGGCGGCCAACTGCAGCAGCATTTCGCCGGCAGCCAGGGCATGCTGGACTACGCGCTGGACCTGGGCGCGCGCCACAACGGCGCCTCCTACGACGCGCGCGGTCGCCGCATCGCGCCCGAACCCAGCCAGGGCGATCTGTTCGACTCCAACATCTACAGCCTGGGCGGCAAGCTGGGCCTGCGGCTGGACGACAAGCAGCGCCTGCAATTGTCGGCCAGCTACTACAACGCCGACCAGCATTCCGATTACACCTCGGATCCCTCGGTCGGGCGCCTGCCGCCGGGCACGGCGCGCGCGCTGCCGCTCGGCGGCCTGGACCTGGCCGACCAGAACCAGATCCGCAACACGCTGGTGAACCTCGAATACCAGCATCTGGACCTGCTGGGCAGCAAGGTCACGGCGCAGATGTACTACCGCGACTACTACACGCGCTTCACGCCGTTCGACGCGCGCGCCGTGGTCACGCGCGGCGGCAACGTCGACCAGGTCATGCAGAACACAAAGGTGTTCGGCAGCCGGCTGACGATCGACACGCCGCTGGGCGAGCAGTCGAAACTGCTGTGGGGCATGGACTTCAACCAGGAACGCAGCGACATGCCGATCGACGTGTTCGACGCGGCCGCCTACGACGCCAGCGGCGGCCGGGTGTTCCGCAAGACCGGCCGCCTGACCTACATGCCCGAGCTGACCTCGCGCAGCACCGGCATCTTCGGCCAACTGGAGCACCGCTTCAACGAGCAATGGTCGGTGCAGGGCGGGGCGCGCTACGAGTACGCCACGGCCCGCTTCGGCGACTTCGTGCCGCTGTCGCAATCGCGCGTGGCGTCGCCAGCCTCGGTGCGGGGCGGCTCGGTCAGCTACGACGCCTTCCTGTTCAACGCGGGCCTGACCTACGCGCCGATCCGCGGCCAGGAGCTGTACGCCAACTTCAGCCAGGGCTTCCAGTTGCCGGACATCGGCGTGCAGATGCGCAACGCGCGGCCGGGCTTCGACATCGGCTCGTCGGACCTGCAGCCGGTCAAGACCAACAACTACGAGCTGGGCTGGCGCGGCGGGGTGGGCAACACGACCGCGTCGCTGGCGCTGTTCTACACCACCTCCAAGCTGGGCGATGTACAGAGCTTCAACAACGGCCTGATCCTGACGCGCACCGAAGAGCGCATCCACGGCATCGAGGCGACGGTGGACTACCTGACCGACGACGAGAAATGGGGCACGGGCGGCACGTTCACGTGGATGAAGGGACGCGAGCGGCCCGACAACGGCCAATGGCGCGACATGACCGGCTACCGCATTCCGCCGATCAAGCTCACCGCGTACCTGCAGTACCGGCCCAACGAGCGCTGGAGCAACCGCATCCAGGCCAATTACTTCGGGGCCAAGGACTACCGGCTGGATGGAGTCGAGAGTTTCGGCCGCCGCGACGTGGGCAGCTACTTCACGGTGGACCTGATGAGCCGCTACCAGGTCACGCCGAAGGACACGCTGATCGTCGGGGTCGAGAACCTGTTCAACCGCGACTATTACCCGCTCTACAGCCAGTTGATGCGCACCAGCACCAATACCAGCCGCCTGCCGGCCCCGGGCACGGTGCTGACGCTGACGTACCAGCATCGCTGGTAGCGACCGGGAAGAGGCAAGGGTCAAGGGCCGTCGGCGTGTTTTAATACGCGTTTTACGAGCCCTTGAACCCTGACACGGTTCCCCTGCCTCATGTTGCGCCTGACCGAAATCATCCTGCCCCTGTCGACCTCCCAGGACGACATCGAAAACACCCTGCGCGCCGCGGCCTGTAGCCGCCTGGGGATCGCCCCGGAAGCCCTGCGCGCGTTGACCATCTTCCGCCGCAGCTATGACGCGCGCAAGCGCAGCGCCATCACGCTGACCTATTCCGTGGATGTCGAGGTGGCCGACGAGGCCGCCGTGCTCAAGCGCGTCGCCGGGTTGCGCACCGTCATGCCGACGCCGCCCATGGAATACCAGTACGTCGGCCACGCGCCGGCCGATCTGCCCGAGAGCCGTCGCCCCGTCGTGATCGGCTTCGGCCCCTGCGGCCTGTTCGCGGCGCTGATCCTGGCCCAGATGGGGTTCCGGCCGATCATCCTGGAGCGCGGCCGGGTGGTGCGCGAGCGCACCAAGGACACCTGGGGGCTGTGGCGCAAGAACACCCTGCAACCCGAGTCGAACGTGCAGTTCGGCGAGGGCGGGGCGGGCACGTTCTCGGACGGCAAGCTCTCGACCCAGGTCAAGGACCCCAAGCATTACGGCCGCAAGGTGCTGCAGGAATTCGTCGCCGCCGATGCGCCGCCCGAGATCCTGTATGTCAGCAAGCCGCACATCGGCACCTTTCGCCTGGTCAAGATGATCGAGCAGATGCGCGCGCAGATCGCCGCGCTGGGCGGCGAGTTCCGCTTCGAGAGCCGCGTGGACGATATCGAGATCGAGGACGGCCGGGTGCGCGGCGTGCGTCTGGCGGGCGGGGAGTTTATTGCCGCCAGCCACGTGGTGCTGGCGGTGGGCCACAGCGCCCGCGACACCTTCCGCATGCTGCACAAGCGCGGGGTGTTCATGGAAGCCAAGCCGTTCTCGCTGGGGTTCCGCATCGAGCATCCGCAGTCGGTGATCGACCGCGCCCGCTTCGGTCCCAGCGCCGGCCATCCGGTGCTGGGCGCGGCCGACTACAAGCTGGTGCACCATGCCGGCAACGGCCGCGCGGTCTACAGCTTCTGCATGTGCCCGGGCGGCACCGTGGTGGCCGCCGCGTCGGAGCCCGGCGGCGTGGTCACCAATGGCATGAGCCAGTATTCGCGCAACGAGCGCAATGCCAATGCCGGCATCGTGGTCGGCATCGAGCCCAAGGACTTTCCCGGCATCGAGGACTCGCCGCTGGCGGGCATCGACTTCCAGCGCCATTGGGAAAAGCGCGCTTACGAACTGGGCGGCGGCGATTACAGCGCGCCGGCGCAGTTGGTGGGCGACTTCCTGGCGGGCCGGCCGTCGACCGCGCTGGGCAGCGTCACGCCGTCGTACAAGCCGGGCGTGACGCTCACCGACCTGTCGTCCAGCCTGCCGGACTACGCCATCGCCGCCATCCGCGAAGCCCTTCCGGCGTTCGAGCGCCAGATCAAGGGCTTTTCCATGCACGACGCGGTGCTGACCGGCGTCGAGACGCGCACCTCGTCGCCGCTGCGCATCACGCGCCGCGACGATTTCCAGAGCATGAACACCGACGGGCTGTTCCCGGCGGGCGAGGGCGCGGGGTACGCGGGCGGCATCATGTCGGCCGCCATCGACGGCATGAAGGTGGCCGAGGCGGTGGCGCTGCACCTGCTGGGCCGCGACGACATCACCGGCGGCAATCGTCGCGGCGCCAGCGACGACTATTGATACGCGCCCGGGCCGTTGGCGACCGGGCGCGTTCGCTGCGCCTGGCGCGGCGCATCGAGGCCGGCATGGTGATCCTGGAGGGCGGCCGCGGCGCCGCCCATCCCTCGGCGCAGCTCATTCCGCCTTCATGTTGGCGCTCTTGACGATCCCGCCCAGCCGCTTGTCCTCGGCGGCGATGAAGCTGCCGAACTTCTCCACCGAGCCGGGAATCGCCTCGTAGCCCGCGTCCGCCAACTGCTGCCGGACCTTGGGCGTGGCCATGACGTCGGCGATGGCCTGGTTCATCGCTTTGATGACGTCCTGCGGCGTGCCCTTGGGCGCATACATGCCGCCCCAGTGGGTGATGTTGATCTGGGCGAAGCCCTGTTCCGCCGTGGTGGGCGTGTCGGGCAGCAGCGGCGAGCGGTGGTCCGCCGTGGCCGCCAGCGCGCGCACCCGGCCCGAAACGATATAGCTGCGCACCGACACCGCCGCCTCCGAGGCCGCGTCGACCTGGCCGCCCATCAGCGCGGTGGAACTCTCGGAACCGCTCTTGTAGGGCACGACCGTGACCGGCACCTTGAGCGCCTGGCCCAGCATCTCCGCGACGAAGTGGCCAGTGCTGCCGGTGCCGGCGGTGGCGAACAGGATGGGGCGCTTCTCCTTGGCGGCCTGTTGCTGCCAGTCCTTGAGCGAATGGATCTTGCTGTTGGCGCTGACGACAATGACCGAGGACGATTCGAACAGCAGCCCGACCGGCACCAGATCGCTGTCCTCATAGGGCATCTTGCTGCGCAGCAGCTTGTTGGTGATGGCGCCATTGCCGGCCACCAGGAAGGTGTAGCCATCGGCCGGGGCCTTGGCCACCATGTCCGAGCCGATGATGCCGCCCGCCCCGGGGCGGTTGTCGATGATGACGGGCTGCTTGAGATGATCGGACAGCCCGGTGGCGAAGATCCGCGTCATGTTGTCGAGCTGGCCGCCCGCCGAAAACGGCACGACAAGTCGCACCGGCTTCTCGGGCCAGGCGGCGGCGCTCGCGGCGGACGCCGTCATCACGCCCGCCGCGAGCGCGAGGGCGTACAGGGGATGCTTGAATCGGTCGAACTTCATGTTGTCTCCTTGGTAGGGCGTGAGGCGCTGCCTCATCTTTATGGTTGTGAAACGCGCTGCGAATCCTCCAGGGCCTGGCGCAGCACGGCGGGCAGGATGCCGCCCGCGCGCCAGATATCCATTTCGTGTTCGTTGTCCAGGCGGCAGAGCAGCGCCAGCGTGCGCGGCGCGCCAACGCCGCGGATCACGCACCGCGCCTCGCCCTGGGGCGCCAAGTCGGCCGGAATTTCGAGGTCGAACGTCTCGCTGCCGTCCAGGCCCAGCGTCAGGCGCGTGACGCCTGACGGCAACTGCAGCGGCAGGACGCCCATGTTCACCAGGTTGGAGCGGTGGATGCGCTCGAAGCTCTCGGCGATGACCGCGCGCACGCCCAGCAACCGCGTGCCTTTCGCTGCCCAGTCGCGCGACGAGCCATTGCCGTAATCTTTGCCCGCGACCACCACCACCGGCACGCCCGCGTCGCGGTAGCGCATGGCCACGTCGTAGATCGGCTGGATCTCGCCGTCGGGCTGGTGGCGCGTCAGTCCGGCCGGGCCTTGTGGCAGCAGTTCGTTGACCAGCGTCGGCTGCGCGAAAGTGGCGCGCATCATCACGCGGTGGTTGCCGCGGCGCGCCAGGTAGGTGTGCAGCGCATCGGCCGGCACGCCCAGCGACAGCAGGTAACGCCCGGCGCTCGATTCGGGCGGGATCTCGTTGGCGGGCGAGATATGGTCGGTGGTGACCGAGTCGCCCAGGATGAGCAGGGCGCGCGCGCCCTCGATGCGCACCGCGCCGGTCTGCGGCGGCACGTCCAGATAGGGCGGGCGGCGCAGGTAGAGGCTGTCGGCGTCCCACGGATAGCAGGCGCCGCTGCCGCCGGGCAGGGCCTGCCAGGCCGGATCGCCCTCGAATACGTCGCGGTAGCGTTCGGTGAACATCGCCGGCCGCACGTAGCCTGCCACCACGGCGTCGATCTCGGCGTCGCTGGGCCACAGGTCCGCCAGCATCACGGCCGTGCCATCGGCGCGCCAGCCGACCGCTTCGCGTTGCAAGTCACGCATGACCGTGCCGGCCAGCGCATAGGCCACCACCATCGGCGGCGACACCAGGTAATTGGCGCGCGCCAGCGGATGGACACGGCCGGGGAAATTGCGGTTGCCCGACAGCACCGCCGCCACGCGCGGCGAGCCGTCCGCAATGCGTTGCTCCACCGCCGGCGCGAGCGAGCCCGACAGGCCGGCACAGGTCGCGCAGCCATAGCCGGCGGCGTGAAAACCCACCGCGTCCAGCGCGTCCTGCAGTCCGCTGGCGCGCAGGTAGTCGGTCACCACCCGCGAGCCGGGCGTGAACGACGTCTTGGTCCACGCCGCGGGCCGCAGCCCCAGCGTCCGCGCCTTGCGCGCCAGCAGCCCGGCGGCCACCAGCAGGCGCGGATTGGAGGTGTTGGTGCAACTGGTGATCGCCGCCAACACCACCGCGCCCTGCGGCAGGTCGGCATGCTCATGGCGGGGCAGGGCAGCGGTGGCCTTGGCGAAGGTCAGCGGCACTTCCTCCAGCGGCAGGCGGTCCTGCGGCCGGCTGGGACCGGCCGCCACGCGCGTGAACTGCGACAGATCGACCTCGACCAGCCGGCTGTAGCCGGGACGTTCCTGCGTGCGCCAGAGCCCGGCGGCCTGGGCATAGCGCCGCACGCGTTCGATGTGCGCCGCGTCGCGGCCGGTGCGGGCCAGATAGGCCAGGGTTTCCTCGTCGACCGGGAAGTAGGCGCAGGTCGAGCCGTACTCGGGCGCCATGTTCGCCAGCGTGGCGCGGTCTTCCAGCGATAGCACGCCGTCCAGCGCCTCGCCGGTGAACTCGACGAACTGCGCCACCACCTTGGCCTCGCGCAGGACGCGGGTCAGGTTGAGCACCAGGTCGGTGGCGGTGACGCCAGGCGCCGGCTGGTTGAACAACCGCACGCCGATGACCTCGGGCGCGCGCAACACCAGCGCGTCGCCCAGCATCGCGGCCTCCGCCTCGATACCGCCGACGCCCCAGCCCAGCACGCCCAGGGCATTGACCATGGTGGTGTGGCTGTCGGTGCCGACCAGGGTGTCGGGACAGGTCACCGCCGCGCCCTGCGGCGTGCGCCGCATGGTGGCCACCTCGGCCAGGTACTCGATGTTGATCTGGTGCAGGATGCCCTTGCCGGGCGGCACCAGGCGCAGATTGTCGAACGCGCCCTGGGCCCATTTGAGGAAGGTGTAGCGTTCGCGGTTCTGGCGGTATTCGCGCGCCTCGTTGGCCCGGCGCGCGCCGGCATGGCCGCCTTCCTCGGCGATCAGCGAATGATCGACGATCAGGTCGGTGGGAATGAGGGGATTGATGCGGCGCGGGTCGCCGCCGCGCGCCTGCAGCGCATCGCGCATGGCGGCCAGGTCGATCAGGCTGGGAATGCCGCTGACGTCCTGCGCCAGCACCCGCGTCGGATGCAGCCAGACATCGGCGGGCGCGTCCGGCGCCGGCGCGTCGGGATGATAGGCCTGCAACAGGGCCAACGCGTGCGGCCGATGGCCGTGGAGGGCACTTTCATGCCGCAACGCGTTCTCGATCAGCACGCGCGCCACGTAGGGCAGGCGGCCGGCCTGCAGGCCGTGCTCGGCGGCGAAGGCCGGCACGCTGAAATGGCGGCCATATTCCGCGTCCGGGTCATAGGCCTGCAGATAGGGATCTTGCTCGGGGGGCTGCACGATGCGTTTGTCTCCGTTCCGTTGTCGCCGGGTCGGCGCCCGGCTGTCTTCAGCGCGTATCAGGCGGCCTTGCCAGCGTACAGCGCGTCCAGCCGCGCTTCATAGGCGAAATAGCCGATGCTTTCATAGAGTTCCATGCGCGTCTGCATCTGGTCGATCATGCCGCGCTGGGTGCCGTCGCGGCGGATCGCCTCGTAGGTGCGCTGGGCCGCGCGGTTCATGGCGCGAAACGCCGACAGCGGATAGAGCACCATGGCGACCTGGGCGGCTGCCAGTTCCTGCACCGTCAACAGCGGCGTCTGGCCGAATTCGGTGATATTGGCCAGGATGGGCGCTGGCAGCGCGCGGGCGAAATCGCGGAAGCCCTCGAGGTCGTGGACCGCTTCGGGAAAGGCGATGTCGGCGCCGGCCTCGATGCAGGCGGACAGCCGCTCCAACGCGCTTTGCCGGCCTTCGCTGGCCAGCGCATCGGTGCGGGCGATGATGACGAAGTGCGGATCGGTGCGGGCGTCGACCGCCGCCTTGATGCGATCGACCATCTCCGGCAGGGACACCACTTCCTTGTTGGGGCGATGGCCGCAACGCTTGGCGCCGGCCTGGTCCTCGATCTGCATGGCGGCGGCGCCGGCGGCGATCATCGAACGGGTGGTGCGCGCCACATTGAAGGCCGACGCGCCAAAGCCGGTGTCGACATCGACCACCAGGGGCAGGGGGCAGACCTCGGTGATGCGGCGCACGTCCGTCAGCACGTCCTCCAGGCCGACGATGCCCAGGTCGGGCACGCCCAGCGAACCCGCCGCCACGCCGCCGCCCGACAGGTAGATGGCGCGAAAGCCGGCCTGCCGCGCGAGCAGCGCGTGGTTGGCGTTGATGGCGCCGACCACCTGCAGAGGCTGCTCGGCCTGCATCGCCATGCGCAGCCGCAGGCCGGCGCTGGCCGGCAGGTCGGGTTCGGGGGAAGTCATCATGGGGAGCTCCGTGGTGGGTAAGGGCAGGGGAGGAATGACTTCCATCAAGCAAGATACATGCCAATCGCATCCGCACTGGGGCCGAAGGCGGTGGAGCGGGGTAGGGTTTTCATAATTGAAATGCGGCCATCGCAATGATGAAATCCCCTCTTCGAGTTTCGTTACCGGTGCCGCCATGCTGACTGTCCCGACGCCCGTGGAATCCGACCTGGCGGCGCTGCCGCGCATCTGGGCCGTGGGCGTGGCGCGCATCGCCCGCACCTTCGCCCAGATCCTGCCCAGTTATGCCCAGCGCGGCGAATTCAAGCTGATCGAGGCCGGTTTCGACGCGGCCGCCAGCGTCATCAACGAGGCCGCGCGCCAGGGCCGCGTCGACGTGGTGGTGGCCGCCGGCCTGAACGGCAGCTATCTGCGGCGCCACGTCACGGTGCCGGTGGTGCAGGTCAAGATCAGCGGCTTCGAGGTCATGAACGCGCTGGCCACCGCACGCCGGATCTCGCCGCGCGTGGCCCTGCTGGGCCAGCACGCGCAGTATCCCGAGCTGCAGACCTTCATGCAGACCTTCGCCGTCGACATCCTGGTGCGCACTTACCGCGACCAGGACGACGCGCTGGCGCAGGCCAAGCAGCTCAAGGACGAAGGCATCGAGGTCCTGGTCGGTTCAGGCCTGATCGTCGACTACGCCGAGCGCATGGGACTGGCCGGCGTGCTGGTGTATTCGCTGGCCACGGTGGCCGCGTGCATCGAGGACGCCATCGAGATCACGCGCCTGCAACGCGTCGAGTCGGGCCGGCGCGACTACCTGAACGCCGTGCTGGCCAATCTCGACGAGGGCGTGGCCGCCGTCGACGCCGCCGGCCGCGTGCAGGCGCTCAATCCCGCCGTCGAACGCCTGCTGGGCATCACCGCCGCCGGCCTGGCCGGACGGCGGCTGGAGGAAATATCGCCGGCGCTGTCGCTGGACGAGGTGCTGCGCACAGGCAAGCGCGAAGCCGAATCGGTGCATCGGCTCGGCGGCAAGATGGTGGTGGTGAACCGCATTCCGCTGGCCAGCGGCGCCGGCCTGTCGGGCGCGGTGCTGACCTTGCAGGAAGCCGGCGCCATCCACCGCGCCGACCGCAGCCTGCGCACGCGGGCCCGCACCCCAGTGCGCACCGTGCGCTACACGCTGGACGACCTGCACGGCCAGTCCGCCCCGTTGGCAAAGGCCCGCATGCTCGGCCTGCGCTACGCCCGGGTCGATTCGACCGTGCTGATCGGCGGCGAAAGCGGCACCGGCAAGGAAGTCATGGCCCAGGGCATCCACCAGGCCAGCGCGCGCCATCATTTCCCCTTCATCGCGGTCAACTGCGCCTCGCTGCCCGAAACCCTGCTGGAAAGCGAGCTGTTCGGCTACGAGGACGGCGCCTTCAGCGGCGCGCGCCGCGGCGGCAAGCCCGGGCTGTTCGAGGCGGCCCACAACGGCACGCTGTTCCTGGACGAGATCGGCGACATGCCGCCGGCGTTGCAGATCCGCCTGCTCCGCGTGCTGCAGGAGCGGCAGGTGATGCCCGTGGGCGGCAGCGAACCGGTGCCCGTCAATGTGCGCATCATGGCTGCCACTCATCGCGACCTGGCGGCCATGGTGGCGGCCGGCGCGTTCCGCCAGGATCTCTTTTTCCGCCTGAACATCCTGCGCATCGACATGCCGACACTGCGCGAGCGCCGCGACGACATCTGGCTGCTGGCGCAGAACCTGTACCAGCGGGTGCGGCAGAACCTGGGCCTGGCCGGCGAGCCGCCGTTGCCCGAAGCCTTGCGCGACGCGTTGCTGGCGCACGACTGGCCCGGCAACATCCGCGAACTGGAGAACGTGCTGGAACGCCTGGCGGTGTTCCTGGCGGAAATGCCCGAGACACCGCTCGACCCGGAAGTGCGGCGCATCCTGGCCGACGTGGCGCCGGAACTGACGCGAGGCGCCGCCCGCTCGGAGCCGGGCGACCTGGCCTCGCACGGCCGGCGCCAGCAGGCGGCGCATGTGCGCGAGGTGCTGACCCGCTGCGGCGGCGACCGGCGCAAGGCCTGCGAACAGTTGGGAATCAGCCCGACCACGCTGTGGCGGTGGTTGCGCACGGGCGCTTGACTCATTTCGACGACAGCTTGAGCCCTTCGGCGACCTTGCCCAGTGCGGCATACTCCCGCTCGATCTGCGCGCGGAAGGCGTCGCCCGTCACGATGGCGATCTGTTCGCCCGCATCCTCGACAAAACTGCGCGTCGCCGCGGATTGCGCCGCGGCGGTGAATGCCCGCTCCAGCGCCCGCACGCGCTCGGGCGGCGTATTCCTGGGCGCCAGAATGCCGCGCCACAGCAGCGTCTGTTCCTCGCCCAGGCCCAGTTCGTTCAGGCTGGTGGCTTGCGGCAGCGCCGCCACTTTGTCGGCCGAGGTCAATTGGAGGCATTTGACCTTGCCGCTCTTCACGTAGGGCAGCACCGGGGGAATGGATCCCACATACATGTCGATGTGCCCGCCCAGCAACGCCAGCAGGGTGTCGCCAGCCCCTTTGTAGGGAATGTCGCGTTGATGGATGTCCTGGCGGTCGAAGATCCGTTGCGCCGCCAACTGTCCCGGGCCGCCCGCGCCATCGGTGCCGAATGTATAGCGATTCGGCGCCTTGCGCAGCAACTGCATCAGTTGCTTGCCGTCGTCCGCGGCGAAGTCGTGCTGCACGCACATGACGTAGGGCGCGCTGGTCAACTGGGCAACGGCAATGTAGTCCTTGGGCGTGTAGGAAACCGGCGTGGTGTGCAGCGCCACCGTCACCGGCCCCAGCCAGACCCCGGCGATCGTGTTGCCGTCGGGCGCGGCGCGCACCATCTGCGTGACGCCGATGCTGCCGCCGGCGCCGCCCACGTTGACCACCACCACCGGCGTGCCCAGATGCGGTTCGGCGTCCTTGGCCAACATGCGGAAGAAGCCGTCGGTGCCGCCTCCCGCCGTGGTGGGAACGATCAGGCGGATCGGCTCGGCGGCAAGGGCGCCGCCCGCGATCAGCGAGCCAAGGGCCAGGGCAAACGCCCGGGCGGTGAAGGAAAAACGGGGCATGGCGGTCTCCTGAGGTGGCGCCGCCTGAAAGCCGGCGCCACGGGTCGTTGATTGTTATGGGAAAAATCAGCCTTCAAAATCGAACAGCAGCTTCGGGGTATCGCGCAGGATGATGTCGCGCGGGCCCGGGTCGGGCAGCCAATCGCCCAACCAGTCCAGGCAGCGCCCGTAGTCGACCTCGCTCTCGTGCGATACCCACGGCCAATCCGTGCCCCAGAGCAGGCGCTGCGCGCCGGCTTCGCGCAGCAGCAGGGCGCTCAACGCCGCCGCATCCTGGCCCGCCAGACGGTAGGGCGCGGACAGCTTGATCCAGGTCTGGCCTTGGGCAAGCGCTTCGCGCAACAGGCCCAGCGTCGGAAATCCCGGCGTCAGGCCGCCAAAATGGTCCAGGACCAGCCGCACGCCGCTGGCCAGGATCGGAGGGAGCACCGCGGCCAGATGCTCGCCTTCGACATAGACCTCGACGTGCATGCCGCGCTCGCGCAACCTTGGATAAAGGGCGCGGTAGGCGCGGCTGCCGCTGTCTGGCAGGGGCCGGCGGCGCAACCAGTTCAGGCGCACGCCGCGCACGCCATGGGCGTACAGCATGTCCAGCTCCGCGTCGCCGATCTCCGGCTCGACGAGGGCGGTGCCGCGCAGGCGGCCGCCCGCGACCTGCAATGACCGCAGCAACAGGCCGTTGTCGCTGCCGTAGAAGCTGGGCGCGGTCAGGACGCCATAGCGGATGCCGTGGGCGTCCAGGACTCGCAGGTACTCATCGACTTCGGCATTGTGCAAGGGCGCCGAATGACGGCCGGCAACCAGAGGCAGATCCGTGCGCAGGACGTGGGCGTGGCAGTCCGCGGCGCCAGCGGGAAGATTGAGCGGGGGTGTCATGCACGGCATCCTATCAATAGGATTTACTTTCTTCTAATTAAAGTTCCTGGCGGTTATATATAAAATTTCCTGATGAGACGATTTTCCATTCCCCAGATGGAGGCCCTGCTGGCGATCGCCCGGCTGGGTTCCTTCCAGGCGGCCGCCGAGCACATGAATGTGACCCAGCCGACCATTTCCCTGCGCATCCGCGAACTGGAATCGGCGCTGGGCGTACGCTTGTTCGAGCGCGAGGGCAGGCGAGCAGTGCTGACAGCGGAAGGGGTGCTGGCGCGGCGCTACGCCGAGCAGGCGGTCGGCGTGCTCGATGAACTGGAAACCCGCCTGCGCACCGGCGACCCCTTAC
Source organism: Achromobacter sp. SIMBA_011 (assembly GCF_046535435.1). NCBI lineage: Bacteria > Pseudomonadati > Pseudomonadota > Betaproteobacteria > Burkholderiales > Alcaligenaceae > Achromobacter > Achromobacter sp. SIMBA_011. Next base: position 59,716 of record NZ_JAWRWN010000010.1, read on the forward strand.
AGGGCCGGCTGCGGGTGGGCGCGTCGGAAACCATGGCGATGGCGTGCCTGCCGGCCATCGTCCGGCAACTCGAACAGCGCTATCCGCGCCTGCAGGTCGAACTGACCATCGCCAACAGCCTGGTGCTCAGCGAGCGCCTGAACACCAACCAGCTCGATATCGCCTTTCTCATCGACGCCGGCGTCAGCCATCATTTGCAGGTCGAACCGCTGGCCTGGGCCGAGGTGGCCTGGATCGGGCTGGACCCGCGCCCGCGGTTGCGGGCAGTGGACCTGGCCGCGCAGAAATTATTCGTGGTGCCGCCGCCGTCGCCGCTGCACCAGGTAGTGGCCGCCTGGTGCAGCCAGGAACGCACGCCATTGCCGGAATTCAGCACCTGCACAAGCGTGGCCATCATCGTCGGACTGATAACCGCCGGCGTCGGCATGAGTGCGCTGCCGGTCAGCGTGATGGCCGACGCGCTGGCCAGAGGCACCGTGGTGCGCTACGAACAGGAGCGGCCGTTCGCTCCGCTGCGATTGTGCGCGGCATATCCGCGGGTGGCCGACATGGCCGGGCTGGACGCCGTGGTTCGTATCGCAAGGCAGGAACTGGCGCAGGCGCCGTATTTTTCGGTGATCGAGGCTTGAAATCGGGAAAGGCGCGGCGGTTGGACGGGATGGGAATGCACGCCGCTGTGGGTCTCGTCGTAATACGCATAATGTATATTATGTAAAGTAAGATTATCTCCTCGGACCGCCGAGTTCAGGCCGCACGAACCCGCAACACCGGCACCGAGGCGGCGCGCACCACGCCTTCCGCGCAACTGCCGAGCAAGGCTTGTTGACCTTTATCAAGCAGGAATCGCCGCGCCCCTATTTTGAACTGAGGCGATCACCGTCCCTGCAGCCCGACCAGCGCGGCCGCCAGGTCATCGCGCGCCTGGCCAGGCGCGGCGTGGTCGAGCGCCTGCCGCAGCGGTGCGACGGCGGCCTGGTCCGTCCGAAGCAGCATTGCCTGCACGGATGACCGCAGCAACGGATCGTCACTGCGCAGCCGCGCGTCGATCGCCGCCTCGATCACCGCCGATGCAATTTCAGCCGGCAAAGGCCAAGATTCACCCACCACCGCCGCCATCATCGTCGCCTTGTCCACGAGCCGTGTGGCGTCGGCCTCCCCTTTGATCGAGCCCGCAAGATACAGCAGCCCGGCCGGGCCGCTCTGCGCGAGCGTGCGCCACGTGACCCTGGAGGACGTGTTGGAGCGCGATACGGCATCGATCATCGCCTGTGCGATGGCGTCATCGGGCTTGGGAAAGCCGCCGAGCGTGACGATGAGGCGTTCACGCGCTTCATCGGAGGGAGCCCTTTCCAGTGCCAAGATCAGCTCGCGCACGATATCGCGATAGCCTGTGGACCCTGGCCCCAGCGTCTGGGCGATCTGGATGCGGACAGCGGGCGATGTTGATGCCGCGCTGGCGGCATCGAGTTTCAGGCGCACGTCGTGCGGCAAGGCCAGGCCTGCGGCGATCTGCGCCAGATCTCCCAGCGTTCTTTCATCCGGCGTGTCGCGGATGGCCTGAAAAATGGTCTCGGACGCCCCTCGAGTCGCGGTCCATAGCGCCGTCCGCGTTGAAGCACGATCCGGCTCCGCCTGCGCCTGCCGCAAATGCGCGAGCAAGGGGCCTGCCATGGCGGCGCGTCCAGGCGCGTCGGCCACGGCGAGAATCCTGGCCACCGCGTTCATGCGCGGCTGCGGGACATTGCCGGCCATGTCCCGCGCCATCGCCTGTATCAACGCGTCGGACAGGCCGACGCCGCCTTGACGGCGTTGCGAGAGAAACGGCGCCGTCCAGAGCTGTTCGGCCAATGCCTGCGCGGCCTGGGTTTTCTCGCCTTCGTCCTGCGCGGCCACATAGCGGCGCGCGATCTCAGCAAACCTGCGCTGGTGCTCCGCCGACAGTTCCTCGCGCGGCGGGGACTGCCGGGGCGGGTCCGGAAGACCGGCCGCGGCGGCTCCGGCGGCCGTCAATCCCAAGATGGCTGACAGCCCGAATGGCCGCAATGCCGGGCCGCATGCCCGCCACGCCGGTCGCCGCACGGCGAGCCTGCGCAGGTTGTGTGCCCATTGCCAAAGCGTGTTGATAGGTCAGGCTCCGTATTCAGGTAAGGACGCTGGTCACGCTTCCGGGTGGATACCCAGTGCGGCGAGAGTCCGTATATTAGCCGGCGCTCCTGGCGGTCGCCGGTCGCGCTACGGCACTCAGCCCGGATGGAACTTGTACAGCGCATGCCAGAAAACCCGCTGCCAGCGCGAGATGGATGGCAATCCCCTGCCGGCCTTGCAGGATCGACGCGGGCCGTCTTGCGCGGATCACCCAGGCGAGCAAGCCGGAATGCGCCAGCAGCAGGCCGACCGGCCACAGCGCCAGGTAAAGCAGCACCCCGAGCGGGTCGGGGCCATAGCCGTCGCCATGGCGCGGCGCTTCATAGACGGCGGCGGTGATTGCCCAAACCGCGAGCGTCAGCAGGCTCACAATGAAACTTATCCGGTAGTACAGAAACAAGGGATCCCCTTTGTTTTTGTGAAAGCGTCATCGCTCCGGTCATCGCGCTCATGCAAGCGTTCTCGACTCAATTTCCCAGCAGCCGCACCGTCTGCGGGTTGTAGCCGGCATAGGCGCCGGCGCCGCAGGCGACGACCGCTCGCGCTTGCGGCGGCACGCCGGTGGCGCGCACGGCCAGCTCGCCGCCACGCAGCCGGAATTCCCGGAACCGCTCCGCGGCCACCGAGCCATCCGGCAGGAAATACAGCCGCACCCGTGGCAGCCCCTTGTCCGGATCCGCCTGGCTCGCGGCGCTGAAAGTGGGCACCACCGCCCTCGCCTCTTGCCAGCGCGAGGGATCTTCCAGCGTCTGCCAGCGCACGCGCAGCGGCTGTTCCAGGTCCAGCATGGCCGGGCTCCCGCCCCGTCCCGGGTCGCAGGGTTCGCCGGCCTGGCTGCGCGCTGCCTGGCCGCCCAGGTCCAGCGTCTGGCCATTGATTTCCAGGCGGGCGATTGCCTGCGTCGTGTAGTTGTCGAGGCTGACTATCGTCAGTCCCGGGGGGCGCGCGGCTGTCATGGCCTCCTCGGTCGTGCCGGCAAAGCGCTCGATGGTCGGCGCGACCTCGACGTGGTCGGCGTAATGGAAGTACTGATAGATCAGCAGCGCCGCCTCGCCGTAGGCGAATGCCGGCAGCAGCTTGTCCAGATCGGGCGCGGGCAGGCGCCGCAGAGGCAGGGAATCGCCGGCATTGCCATCCTGCGAGGAATACGCATAGCGCTCGATGTCTGGCTTCAGGTGCGCGCCGGCGTAGGGAAAGGTGCCAGCCGCCACCAGGTTCGCGCCGGGATAGCGGCGAAAGCGCGAGAACCGGTCGTTTTGCGCCGAAGCGGGTTCCATGTAAGGCGAGCCGCCGCCATCGTTCGAAGATGCGGCGCGATAGTCCAGCCAGAGCGTGCGGCCGCTGAAGTTGACGTGGTTTTCAGTGATGGCCGGGTTGGCATCGCGGAAACGGTCGGCGCCCGCCCGGCGCACGGTGTCGTCCACCGGCACGATCAGCAGCGCCAGCAGCGAGGGCAGGAACAGCAACGCGTGGACCCGGCCGGGCACCTTGCCGCGATCCCGCACCAGGTACGCGACCCAGGTCAGCGCCAATACGATGGCCAGCGGGCCGCCGTACAGAATGCCGTACGACAGCAGCGCCGCCATGCCCCAGCCGAGGTTGTCGCTGAAGACGGCGAGCAGGCCAAGCGAGGCCAGCAGCGTCGCCAGCGCGAACGACACGATGATGCCAAACAGATAGTTCGTGATTTTCAATCGATCAGGCCTCGTCGGACTGCCCTGGGATGGGCGGCGGGGTCTTGGGGATGCGGCCCCGGCAACGATAACAGAGGCCCGGATCTTGCCACGACGAACCCCTCTAAGGCGTGCCGCGGCCGGCCAGGTCAGGCCGGGGCGGCGCGTCCATCGGGCCAGGGATCGGCCCATGCCGGCAGGCGCGCCAGGCCATCGAGCCATTGCACGATGTTCGGGAACGGCGCCATCGGCATGGTGGATGTTCGCCAGTACGCCGCCATCGACGCGAGTTGGAAGTCGGCGATCGTCAGCCGGCCGCACGCGACGTGGTCGCGCCGCTGCAGATGCGCGTCCAGCACCGCCGCGTACCGGTTGAAATCCTTGCCCTTGCCCGCCAGTTGGCTCTCGTCCGGCGGCCCGATGCCGAAGGTGGGTTTGACGATGTGCTCGAAGTAGTACGGCGACACCGCCTGTGCCCAGTGGCAATCGTTCCACGACAGCCAGCGCAGCACCTCGATCTGTTCCCGCGCATCGGTCGGCCACATGTCCGAGCCGGCCTTGACGCACAGGTAGGCCATGATCGCCGACGATTCCCACAGCCGGTAATCGCCGTCCACCAGGGCCGGCGCCTTCATGTTGGGATTGATGGCGGCGTAGTCGGGTCGTCGCAGCGCGCCCGCCATCAGGTCCATCTCGACGAGTTCGGCCTCGATACCCAGGTGCTTGACCAGGGCCAGAACACGCCGTGGCGCCTGCGCCTGGATCCAATAGATCTGCATGGGTTGCTCCTCGGGGTGTCGATAGGGTCACGACTTGCGAAACACCATACCCACGCGGCCGGCCTGGCGTCAAAGGACGTTGCATTGGGACACGGCCAACTTCATTCTCCGCGCCCGTAGCACCCCAGGAACATCGCCACCGCCGAATCCACCACCCGATCGCGCTCGGCCGCGCCAAGCGGCGGCTGCCCCAGCGTGACCTGCGGCCAGAAGGCGAAGCTTTTGATCAGCCCCTGCAATTGCTGGCCGGCGAATTCCGGGTCGACGTCGGCCAGGCGGCCGTCGGCGATGGCGCCGCGGATCCAGGCGGTTTCGCCGCCCTCCTTCGCGCCCATGCGGCAGACGATGGCCTGGGCCCGTTCCGGCGTGTGGATGATCTCGGCCATGGCGACGCGCGCCAGGTCGATGAAGTTGGGGTCGCCCAGCAATTCCAGCTTGCGCATCAGCAGGTGTCGCAACTGCGTAGCCAGCGGCTGGTCGGCGCGATAGGTCACGCCGGCGTTGGCGACGCTGCGGTTCCACAGGTGTTCCAGCATCAGCCCGAACAGCTCGTCCTTGCTGGGAAAGTGGTTGTAGACAGTGCGCTTGGACACGCCGGCGGCGGCGGCGATGCGGTCCATGCTGGTGGCCTCGTAGCCCGCCGTGCGGAATTCCTCCACGGCGGCGCTGAGGATGGCCTCGCGCTTCCTGTCGGTAAGCCGCTGTGGAGCTTCTGCCATGGGAACGTCCTAAGGAAAAGATAGCGAAAATTTTACACTCTGCGGTGTACTTTCAAGGAAAACGAAATTACACTGATCAGTATACTTTTTGACGGACGCCCTGTCCGTTCCCCCTTCCCCGCCAGGACTCCGCCGTGACTCCCTCGACGCCCGACGCTTCCCCCAACCCGCCGTCCGGCCCCGCCGGCCCGACGCATCATCGTGACGGCCGATTCCACAACTCCCGGCCGCGCCCGTCGCTCGGATTCTGGCAGGGCCTCAAGCTCACCTGGGCCTTCCTGTTCGGCAAGCCGGCCGGCACGGTGCCCGACCAGCCGATTCCGGTGCGGCCGCTGACCCGCGCCGACCTGGGCGCGGCGCCCGACCGCAGCCTGTTCCGGTTGGGGCATTCGACGCTGCTGCTGAAACTGCGCGGCCGCTTCTGGCTCACCGACCCGGTGTTCTCGAAACGCGCCTCGCCGGTGCAATGGGCCGGCCCGGCGCGTTTCCATGCGCCGCCCGTCGACCTGGACGACCTGCCGCCGATCGCCGGCGTGATCCTGTCCCACAATCACTACGACCACCTCGACCGTGCCGCCGTGACCCGGCTGGCCGCGCGCACGGGCCGCTTCATCGCGCCGCTGGGCGTGGGCGACCAGTTGATCGCCTGGGGCATCGACCCCGCCAAGGTCGAGCAACTGGACTGGTGGCAATCCACCGAAGTCGACGGACTGCGCCTGGCCGCCACGCCGGCCCAGCATTTCTCGGGCCGGGGGCTGACCGACAGCGACCGCAGCCTGTGGGCCTCGTGGGTCATCGACGACAACGGCATGCGGGTATTCTTCAGCGGCGACAGCGGCTACTTCGACGGCTTCAAGGCCATCGGCGACGCGTACGGCCCGTTCGACCTGACATTGATGGAGACTGGCGCATACGACAAGCGCTGGGCCTTCGTGCACATGCAGCCCGAGGAAACGCTGCAGGCCCACCTGGACCTGCGCGGCCGCTGGCTGCTGCCGATCCACAATGGCACCTTCGACCTGGCCATGCACGCGTGGCAGGAACCGTTCGAGCGCATCGCCACCCTGGCCTCCGCCCATGGGGTGGCGCTGACCACTCCGGAAATGGGCGAGCGGCTGGACCTGAACGCGCCGCATGCCGGATCGCCCTGGTGGCGCCTGGCCACGGCGCGCAAACCGCTCACCAGCCAGCCCGTCGCCGGCTGACGGCCGCGGGCCGAGCCGCCCAAGGCGCACCGGCCCGGCGCCACGAACGCGTGGCGCCAATGCGTTTACAATCATGGCGCAATGCGTATTGCGCCAAAGCCAATGCCCGCGACCCGGGTATTGCGGCCAGACGAAGCCGCTTCGTCTAGTCTTGGGCCTGCACGCAAGACCTGACACGGGCTCCCGCCCCAGGGATACCCGGCCGCTTGGCCGGGCGCCGGGGCTCGTCAGGCACCCACCCAACCCTGTTCGCAACCTCCCCCGCCCCGGCTTGCCGCCTTGGACGCGTGGATCGCTGTTTGCGTGTTTGATCGCCCCGGAGGTGCCCACGCCCCTTTTTCTCCGTAGTGCCTACAACGACAACAACATAATCCTTTGAACCGTAAGGTCTAATACCCATGAGAAAGTTTCTCAAAATCGTGGGCAGCCTGGTGGTGACGGTGGTGGTCGCGGCCGCCCTGTTCCTGTACTGGCCCCTGCATCAACGTTCGGTCCCGGCAGCCGACAACGACAAGCCCCTGGACGCCGTGCTCGTCGGCGGCGGCATCATGAGCGTGACGCTCGCCACCTACCTGCAGGAATTGCAGCCGGACTGGCGCGTCGAACTGTTCGAACGGCTGGACGGCGTGGCGCTGGAAAGCTCCAACGGCTGGAACAATGCGGGCACCGGCCACTCGGGTTTCGCCGAGCTGAACTACACCCCCGAGATGCCCGACGGTTCGGTCGACATCAAGCGGGCCATCAACATCGCCGAGCAGTTCGAGATCTCGCGCCAGTTCTGGGCGCACCAGGTCAAGACCGGCCGCCTCGGCCAGCCGTCGGACTTCATCAACCCGACCGGCCACATGAGCTTCGTCTGGGGCGATGACCGCATCGAATACCTGCGCAAGCGCCGCGATGCCCTGGTCAAGAGCCCGCTGTTCTATGGCATGGAATATTCCACCGACCCGGCGCGGATCCGCCAGTGGGCGCCGCTGCTGATGGAAGGCCGCGACGCCAGCCAGAAGGTCGCCGCCACCTACATGCCGCTGGGCACCGACGTGAACTTCGGCGTCATCACCAACCAGTTGACCCAGGGCCTGCAGCGCAACCCCAACTTCAAGCTGCAACTGCGGCATGAGGTCACCGCGTTGCGCCAGAACGGCGACAAGACCTGGAACGTCACGGTCAAGGACCTGAAGACCAACCAGGAGCGCACGGTGAAGTCGCGCTTCGTCTTCATCGGCGCGGGCGGCGCCTCGCTCAAGGTGCTGCAGTTGTCCGGCATTCCCGAATCGAAGAACTACGCAGGCTTCCCGGTGGGCGGCCAGTTCCTGGCCTTCGACGCGCCGGCCATCGCCGGCCGCCACGAGGTCAAGGCCTACGGCATGGCCGATACCGATTCGCCGCCGATGTCGGTGCCGCACCTGGATGCGCGCAAGCTCGACGGCAAGCCGGTGGTGCTGTTCGGCCCGTTCGCGCTGGCCACGACCAAGTTCCTCAAGCAGGGCTCGGCCTTCGACCTGTTCTCGTCGGTCAACCACAACAACGTCGCCAGCATGGTGGACGTGGGGCTGGAGAACCTGGACCTGGTCAAGTACCTGGTGGACCAGGCGCAACTGACCGACGCCGACCGCCACGCCCAGTTGCTCAAGTACTTCCCGCAGGCCAAGCCCGAAGACTGGCGCCTGGTGACGGCCGGTGAACGCGTGCAGGTCATCAAGCGCGATCCGGAGAAAGGCGCGATCCTGCAGTTCGGCACCGAAGTCGTGACCGACAAGGACAACACCATCGCCGCCCTGCTGGGCGCTTCGCCCGGCGCCTCGACCTCGCCGCCCATCATGCTGAACCTGCTGGCCAAGGCCTTCCCGCAGCAGATGGAAGCGGGCTGGAAGGCGCGCCTGAAGGAGATCATTCCGTCGTACGGCCAGAAGCTCAACGACAGTCCGGCGCTGACCAACCAGATCCGCGCCATGACGAGCCAGGTGCTGCACCTGCCGTACGTGGAAGTGCCGGTGCAGGATGCCGCGCCCGCCGCGCCGGCCGTGACGCCGGTGGCGCCCGCCGCCCGGGAGCCAGGCGCGCCGGCGCCAGGCCGCAATGCCAACACGGAAATGCAGGCGCTGTAAGGCCCGCCCCGCCCTCCCTCGCCGGAGGGCTTTTTTTGCTCGCGATGCGGCTTGCGGGCACGCCCGCAAGCCGCATCGCGGCCGCGCTTTTACGCTACGCCGTCGCGGCGGATCGCCGGCGTCATTGTGCTAAGGTGCCCCATCGGCAACCCGATGATGACAAGCACAATGCGCCATCCCCTGATCCGCCCGCGCACGCCCTGCGCGGCCGTCCTGTTGTCGCTGTCCCTGGCCGCCATGGCCGGCCCGTCGCAGGCCCGCACGATCTACAACGACAAGGGCTTGCGGGTCGAAGAAACCGACATCGGCTTCCAGGACTACCTGGAAGGCAGGCGGCGCAACGCCAGCCAATACACCCTGGCCTACCAGCGCCAGCCGCTCTGCGGCAAGGGCGTCAAGCTGGGCGAGCGTTTCCTGCCGGCGGGCGACCCGCGCCGCGCGCGCGACTACTTCTGCGGCCCCGCCAAGCCGATCAACCCGCACGGGGTGCTGGCCTTCGTCACCCGCACCTCCGGCCACGGCAACCTGCTGTACCTGGATGTCGGCGGCGGCGATCTGCGCATCACCGACATCCCTGTGCAGAAGGAAGGCGACGGCGACAGCATCGGGGGCCTGGTGTTCCTGGACGCCGGCGAACCCGGCTGGACGCGCTACGAGAACGGCTGGTACGAGACCACGCTGATCCGCCACGAACCATTCAAGGCCGTGAGGCTGGGACCCGGCCGCCTGCTGGATATCGACAACGGCGTGGCCTTCCTGCTGGTGCCGCGCGACCAGGAGGTGCAGACCGTCAAGCCGGCCAGCCTGGGCCAGACCGCCAACGGCACGCCGGTGGTGATCGCCGCCGAGCTGCGCCAGCGGCCGACGCCCGTGCGGTTTCGCGCGGTGGACCTGGCCACTGGCCGCGAGCTGGCCAGCGTGGCCGCGGGCGATGCCTGCCTGGATGCGCCGAGCATGGATTTCTGGGGTACCGGCAGCGCTTCGTCGGCCCAGGTGCCGTATGCCGAGCTGGCCGTGTGGCGGTCGCGCAATCTGGTCTACGTGGCCGGGGCCAAGCCATCCTTGCGCCTGGCGGCGGCCAACGAACTGCGCCCGCTGGCCAATTGCCGGCGCGACTGGCAACCGGCGCGCTGAGGCGCGCCCATGCCTGCCGCCCGCTTTACCGGGCGTACGGGGCGCTCCCACGATCCCGCTGAACCGCTGCGCCAATCTCGGAGCGCGAGACGGACGCGGGCGGTTCTGCGCGCATCGTCGCTCAATACTAGGGTTTCCACTCATAAATACGCTGAATTTCGCGGATAAGAATTCAGAATTTTTCTTATGCCAGGGGCGCGCGTATAACGGTTGGCGCAGCAATCTGAACCAACCTGCAAGAGAGAAAATCATGAGGGGAAATACCAAGACGGGCCACCAGCCGGTGCGCGCGTCGACCGCCGCATTCATCGGCACGATGATCGAGTGGTACGACTTTTATATCTACGCCACCGCCGCCGCGCTGGTGTTCGGCAAACTGTTCTTTCCGTCCGCCACGGGCTTCTACGGCACGCTGGCGGCCTTCGGCACCTTTGCCGTGGGCTTTTTCGCGCGGCCGCTGGGCGGCGCCCTGTTCGGCCACATCGGCGACCGCATCGGCCGCAAGAAATCGCTGGTCATCACGCTGTTGATGATGGGCACCGTGACGGTGCTGATCGGCCTGCTGCCGACCTATGCCTCGATCGGCTTCTGGGCGCCGGTGCTGCTGGTGCTGCTGCGCATCGTCCAGGGCGTGGCGGTGGGCGGCGAATGGGGCGGCGCGGTGCTGATGGCGGGCGAACACTCGCCCGACAAGAACAAGCGCACCTTCTTCGCCTCATTCGCGCAGCTTGGCAGCCCGGCCGGCCTGATCCTGTCGATGCTGATGTTCAAACTGGTGACCGGGCTGGACGATGCCGCCTTCCTGAGCTGGGGCTGGCGCGTGCCGTTCCTGTTCTCGGCGGTGCTGCTGGTGGTGGGCTTCGTGATCCGCCTGAGCGTCAACGAGTCGCCCGACTTTCTCGAGGAGAAGCAGGCCCAGGCCAAGCGCGCCAAGCCGGCCCGGGCGCCGCTGACGCAGGTGCTGACCGGCGCGCCGCGCCTGCTGGCGTTGGCCGTGGGCGCCAACGTGCTGGGCATCGCCGGGTTCTACTTCACCAGCACCTTCATGATCGCCTACACGACCCAGTACGTCGGCCTGAACCGCGCGGTGATCCTGGACTGCCTGCTGGTGGTGTCGATCATGCAGTTCTTCATCACGCCGCTGGCGGCCTATATCGCCAGCCGCGTCGGCAATCTGCGCTTTCTGGCGACGATGGCGCTGGTGTCGGTGTTCACGCCGTACGCCATGTTCAACCTGGTGGACCTGGGTTCGCTCGGGTCGATCACGCTGGGCATCGGCGTGGCGGTACTGTTCATGGGCGCCTATTATGCGGTGATCGCCGGCTTTGTCAGCGACAGCTTCCCCACGGCGATCCGCTACACCGGGATTTCCATGGCCTACCAGTTGTCGGGCGCCATTTTCGGCGGCCTGACGCCGATGCTGGGCACGGTGCTGGCCGAGAACTTCAAGGGCCAGTGGTGGCCGCTGGCCGTGCTGTTCTCGGTGATTTCGCTGCTTTCGCTGGTATCCGTGCTGTCACTGGGCGCCTGCCGCCAGCGTCATGTCCAACTGCAACCCGAGGCTCGACAAGCATGAAGGCGTACTTCCACGACGATCAGAAACTGCATCATCCGCAGACCTATTTCTCGCGCGGCAAGATGCGCACGCCGCAGGAAGTGCCGTCGCGCCTGGACGCGCTGGCGCAGGCGGCGCGCAACCTGGGCTTCGATGTGCAGGCGCCGGCCGACCACGGCAGCGCCGCGCTCGAGGCGGTGCATACGCCCGCCTACCTGCGTTTCCTGAAGAACGCCCACGCCGACTGGAAGAAGCTGCCCGAGGATTGGGGCGACGAAGTCGTCTCCAACGTCTTCGTTCGCGAGCCCAACGCGCTGCGCGGCGTGCTGGCGCAAGCCGCCCGCTACCTGGCCGACGGCAGTTGCCCGGTGGGACCGCACACCTGGCATTCCGCCTACTGGTCGGCGCAATGCGCCATTGCCGGCGCCGACCGCATCGCGGCCGGCGACCGCCACGCCTACGCCATCTGCCGTCCGCCCGGGCACCATGCGCGCCGCGACGCGGCCGGCGGCTTCTGCTACCTGAACAACGCCGCCATCGCCGCCCAGCGCCTGCGCGACACCTACGGGCGCGTCGCCATCCTGGACACCGACATGCACCACGGCCAGGGCATCCAGGACATCTTCTACGAACGCAACGACGTGCTGTACGTGTCGATCCACGGCGACCCGGAGAATTTCTATCCGGTGGTCGCGGGTTTCGAGGACGAGCGCGGCGCGGGCGAAGGCTACGGCTACAACCTCAACCTGCCGATGCCGCACGGTTCGCCCGAGTCGGTGTTCTTCGACCGCCTGCGCGAGGCGCGCGCCGCGATCGAGCAATTCCAGCCGGACGCGCTGGTGCTGTCGCTGGGTTTCGACATCTTCGAGAAAGACCCGCAAGCCATGGTGGCGGTGTCGGAAGACGGCTTCGAACGGCTCGGACGCGAAGTTGCCGCACTCAAGCTGCCGACCTTGATCGTGCAGGAAGGCGGCTACTATATCGAGGGCTTGGAATCGAACGCCGCGCGCTTCTTCGCGGGGCTGGCCGGAACCTGAACATGGAACCGGCATGGCGGACGGAAACCGGCCTTGTCCTTTCGCCGGAATCCGCCACGCCGCCATGTGCCCTGCCCCCGCCCGCCCTGCCAACAGCCTGTCGCTCGCGCCCGAGCGCATGGACTGGAACCTGCTGCGCACCTTCATGTTCGTGGTGCAGGCGCGCGGCGTGGGCCGGGCGGCGCAGGCGCTGCACCTGAGCCAGCCCGCGGTCAGCCAGGCGCTTAAACGACTCGAGGACGCGGTGGGCGGCATGCTGCTGCACCGCCGCAACGGCGAGTTTCGCCTGACCGGCCTGGGCGAGGAGATCTACGCCGTGGCCCGCGACATGTACGGCGCCATGGCGCGCATCGAGACCGCCGCCTCGCAGGAGCGCGAGGAGGTCGCGGGCACGCTGCGGCTGCTGGTCATGAGCCGAATCCAAAGCGCGGCCTACGACGACTTCCTGGCCGACTTCCACCAGCGTCATCCCAGGATCGAATTCCACATCGAGGTGCTGCCCAGCGCCGACATCCTCGACGCCCTGTCCAAGCGCGTGCCGGCGCTGGGCCTGTGCCTGTGCCGCAAGCCGGTCGAGGCGCTGGAGCGCCGGTTGTTCCTGCGCCACCACTACGCGGTGGTCTGCGGCCGGCGCCATCCGCTGTTCTCGCGGCCGCGGGTGGGCATCGAAGACCTGATGGACCAGAACTTCGTCTGTTTCGCCAGCGACCAGATCGGCGACACGCTGTCGCCGCTGACCATCTTCCGCGACCAGCAGGGCTTCACCGGCCGCATCGTCGGCACCTCGCCGCACATCGAGGAGGTGCGGCGCATGGTGGTGGCCGGGATCGGCCTGAGCTTCCTGCCCGAGCACCTGATCGTGCCGGACGTGGTGAGCGGAGAATTGCGGCGCCTGCCGCCCAACGAGAGCGTGGCCGAGATCGACGTGTTCCTGACCTGGCACCGGCAGCGCAAGCTGAGCGCGGCCGAGACGGCCTACCTGGAGGCGTTCGAGCGCTTCCTGGCGCGCACGCCCCTGGCGGCCCGCGCCCGCTGAGCGGGCGCTACCTCCCATAGGCGGCGCCGGCGGTTATGGCGATAATGACCCCTTGCGCTTTGCCACCCGTCACCACCGCTCAAGAGGACGCCATGTCTCGTTGGACCTTCTACACCGCGCCGGGCACCTGTGCCCTGGCCACCCACATCGCCTTGCAGGAAGCCGGCGCCGAGTTCGACGTCGTCAAGCTGGATTTCGGCGCGGGGCAGCAGCAAAGCCCGGAATTCCTGCGCGTCAATCCCAAGGGGCGGGTGCCGGCGCTGGCCACCGAGCATGGCGTGCTGACCGAAACGCCGGCCCTGCTTGCCTTCGTGGCGCAGCGCTTCCCGGCGGCGGGGCTGGCGCCGCTGGACGACCCGTTTGCGTTCGCCCGCCTGCAGGAACTGAACAGCTACCTGGCGTCCACCGCCCATGTGGCGCACGCGCACAAGCGGCGCGGCGCGCGCTGGGCCGACGACCCGGCGGCGCACGAAGCCATGCGCGCCAAGGTGCCGGAAACCATGACGGCCGTGGCCGCGTACCTGGAATCGCAGATCGCCGGGCCCTGGGCGCTGGGCGATCGCTTCAGCGTGGCCGACGCCTATCTCTACACCATCGGCACCTGGCTGGAGGGCGACGGCGTGGACATGGCGCGCTTTCCGGCGCTGACCGCCTACCTGGCGCGGGTCGCGGCGCGGCCGGCGGTGCAGCGCGCCCTGGCACAGGCCAAGGCCGAATAAGGCGCGCCCGACCAAGCCGGGTTCGAGCAAGTCGGGGTCGAACAAGGGCGTCTGAATAAGAAGCGTCCCGACAAGACTCGCGGCGCGCGGGCCGGCTCAGCGCTGGGCCGGCGCCGCGTCCGCCGACAGGCTGCGCGGCGTGGTCGTGCCGTAGTCCTCGTCCGCATAGATGCAGGCCGGCAGCGGTGAAACCGCCCGGCCGCCCCGCTCCCACAAGGCCTCGATCCAGTCGGCCGCGGTGTCGGCGATGACGTCCTGCACGCAGAAGCCGGGATCGCGCCCGAACATCGGCACCGGCGGCGTCAGGCCGGTTTCGCCGTGCACCACGTCAAACAGGTTGCGGTGGCCTTCGATGGCCTTGTTCAGCACGTACAGGTCGGGCCCGTCCAGGCCGATGACCACGGAGAACGTGCCCTCGCCGTCCTGGTCGGGGAAGATGCCGAACTGGATCTCGCGCGCCTTTTCCGGCAGGCGCGGAAACAGGCCGGCCAGCACGCGCAGGGCGGCGTCGGAGTGGGCATCGAGTTCACGCCGCAAGGCAATTTGGTAATCGTGTTGGTTCATGCCGCGAGCTTAGCGGATCACGGATATTTCTGTTATTTCTGTCTTGACAGAAATAACAGAAATATCTATAGTGGCCCCATGAAACTGACTCCGATCGCCGAACGCTTCATCCTCCATTGGGGCGAAATGGGTTCACGCTGGGGCGTGAACCGCACCGTGGCGCAGATCCATGCCCTGCTCTACCTGCTGGGCCGGCCTGTGCCCGCCGAGGAAATCGCCGAGACGCTGGGCGTGGCGCGCTCGAACGTCAGCAACAGCCTCAAGGAACTGCAGGCCTGGCGCCTGGCCAAGGTGGTGCACGTCATGGACGACCGCCGCGACCATTTCGAAACCTCCACCGACATCTGGGAGCTTTTCAAGCTGATCGTCGAGGGCCGGCGCCAGCGCGAGATCGATCCCACGCTGACCATGCTGCGCGACACGCTGGCCAGCCCCGAGATGGCCGACGAGACCCCGCTCACCGCCCAGCGCGTGCGCGAGACGCTGGATTTCCTGGAGATTCTCACCACCTGGTCGGACGAAATGCTGCGCATGAAGCCCGACACTTTGATGAAGACGCTTGGCATGGGCGCCAAGATCAGCAAGACAATGCGGCGCACCAAGGGTTGACGACGTGGCGGGACCTCGATCCCGCCTTTTTTTGTCCACATATTTCTGTCTATACAGAAATATCAGAAATTAAAGAATCGATGATGCAGACTCACGGAGGGCGGAATCCATGAACATCCTGGTATGCGGCGCGAACGGTTTCATCGGCCGGGCGTTGGGCGAGGCCCTGGCGCGCGATGGCCACCGGGTGCTCAGGGGCGTGCGCCAGCCCCGGCGGCAGGACGAGATCGCCGTGGACTACCTCTCCGACACGACACCCGAAGACTGGGTGGACCGGTTGCGCGGCATCCACGTCGTCATCAACGCGGTTGGCATCCTGGTCGAAGGCGGCGGCCGCGATTTCGACCGCATCCATCGCCGCGCGCCGATCGCGCTGTTCGACGCCGCGGCCCTGGCCGGCGTCAGGCAGGTGCTGCAACTGTCGGCGTTGGGCGCACAGCGCGGCGATACCCCCTACTTCCAGAGCAAGCGCGCGGCCGACGACCATTTGCGCACCCTGCCGGTCGCGCATCACATCCTGCGGCCGGCGTTGGTCTATGGCGAGCATGGCGCGTCAGCGCGTTTTTTCCGCGCCGTGGCGTCGTTGCCCTTGCACGTCCTGCCCGCCGGCGGGCGACAGGCGTTGCGGCCGATCCACGTCGACGAACTGGCCGAAATCGTTGTCCGGCTGGTGCACGGCGCGGCGGACGCCCCGGCGGTGCTGGACCTGGCGGGCGGCACCGAAGTCAGCTTCAAGCGCATGCTGGCGACCTACCGTCAATCGCTGGGGTTCCCCGCCGCGTGGACCCTCGCCGTGCCCGGCGCGCTGATCAGCGCCAGCGCCCTGCTGCTCGATCGCGTGCCCGGTTCGCTGCTGACGCGCGACACCTGGCGCATGCTGCGCGCGGGCAACAGCGCCGACCCGTCGGCCACGGCGCGGGCGCTGGGACGGATGCCGGCGGGGCTGGAGACCTTCATCCCCGCCGCCGAGGCGCCTGCGTTGCGTCAGCAGGCCCTGGCGGCCTGGCGGCCCGCGCTGCTGCGCGGCGCGCTGGCGCTGATCTGGCTCTGGACCGCCGTGTGCAGCGCCTTCGTCTATCCGGTGGAGGGAAGCCTGGCGCTGCTGGCGCCGGTCGGCCTGCACGGATCGGCGGCCCTGGCGGCCCTCTACCTGGCCGCGGCGCTGGACGGCGCGCTGGGCATCGCCACCCTGTGGCGGCCCGGACGGCGGCTATGGGCCGCGCAACTCGCGCTGGTGCTCGGGTACTCCGCGGTGATCGCCATCGCGCTGCCGGAATTCCTGTGGCATCCCTTCGGTCCGCTGCTGAAAAACGCCGCCGTCATCGCGCTCCTGTTCATTCTGCTCAGCGAGGAAACCCAATCATGAACGCCTATCTCACGATCAAGACCCTGCACATCCTGTCGTCCGTCCTGCTGGTGGGAACCGGTTTCGGCACCGCGTTCTACCTGTTCTTCGCCAACCGCACCGGCTCGGTGCCGGCCATCGCGGCGGTCTCGAAGCTGGTGGTGCGGGCCGACCTGTGGTTCACCACGCCCGCCGTGGTGGCGCAGCCGCTGACCGGATTGTGGCTGGCGCATGCCGCCGGCTGGAACTGGACCACGCCGTGGATCGCCGTGTCGATCGGGCTATACCTGTTGGCCGGCGCCTGCTGGCTGCCGGTGGTGTGGCTGCAGTACGAAATGGCGAAGATGGCGGACGGCGCCCACGCGGCCGGCGCCGTGGCGCTGCCGGCGCGCTACTGGCGCTTCGCGCGCTATTGGGAATGGCTGGGTTACCCGGCGTTCCTGGCGATGGTGGCGGTGTATTTCCTGATGGTGCTCAAGCCAGCGCTATAGGCGCCGGGCAATCCGGCCCCAGCGGCTGGCCCTGCCCCACCCCTGTGGCGAGACCCGCGCCGGGCCGGCGCGGATCACGCGCGCCGGGTTCAGTCGATGGCGGCGCCGGCCGTCTTCACGACCTTGCCGAGCCGCGTGTACTCCTGGGCGCCGAATTCAGCCAGCGACTGACGCGTGGTCGGCGACGGGATCGCGCCGCGCGATTCCAGCGCCTGCTTGATCTCGGGACGCGCCAGGGCGCGCCCCACGGCGGCGTTGAGCTTGTCGAGGATCGCGGTTGGCGTGCCCTTGGGCGCATAGAGCCCGTCCCAGGCGAAAAACTCGTAGCCTTTGACGCCGGCCTCGCTCATGGTCGGGATATCCGGATTCGAGCGCACCCGTTCCGGCGTGGTCACGCCCAGCGCGCGCAGCTTGCCCGCCGCGATCTGGCCCGACACGTTCGGCATGACGTCGATCAGTAGCGAAACGCGGCCGCCCAGCAGGTCCGTCATGGCTGCGCTGCCGCCCTTGTACGGGATGTGCATGATCCTGACCCCCGCCATCTGGTTCAGCAGCTCACAGGCCAGGTGCGATGAGGTGCCGTTGCCGGCCGAGCCACAGGTCAGTTCGCCTGGATGCGACTTGGCGTAGGCCAGCAGTTGCGCCAGCGACTTGAAGCGCTCGTCGCTGGCATTGACCACCAGCGCCGCCGCGATCACGGTAAAGCGCGAGACCGGCTCGAAGTCACCCGGCGCATAGCCCGGCGACTTGTACAGCCAGTGATTGGTCGCCTGGGTGCCGTTGGTGCCGTACGACAGCGTGTAGCCGTCGGGATTGGCGCGCGCCACGATGGCGGTGCCGATGTTGCCGCCCGCGCCAGGCCGGTTCTCAATGATGATGGACTGCCCGAGTTCGCGCGACAGTGGCTCGGCCACCAGCCGGGCCAGGGTATCGCCGCCGCCGCCGGCGGCGAACGGCACCACCAGCGTGATGGCGTGGCTGGGCCAGGCGGCCGATTGCGCCGAGGCGGGATTCGCGGCCAGCGACAGGCAGGCGGCCGCGAGGCAGAGCGAGGTCTTGATGAGGGTCATGGTTTGTCTCCTTGGGGGTCGGGACCGCGCGCCCATTGGTTTTGGTGTGGCGGGCGCGCGGGGCAAATCTCGGATCGGTCGGTGACAGGCCTCCGGTGGTCAGGCGAAGCGGCAACTGACCGCGCCGAGCCGGCCGTAGTCCACGTGAAAGGTGTCGCCCCGCTGGGCAAACACGGGCCGCGTGAATGAGCCGCTCAAAATGATCTGGCCGGCTTCGAGCGCCACGTCATGGGTGGCCAGCTTGTTGGCCAGCCACACCACGCCGTTGGCGGGATGGTTGAGCACGCCCGCCGCCAGGCCGGTTTCCTCGATCACGGCGTTGCGCGACATCATGGCGCCGACCCAGCGCAGGTCCACCTCGCCGACCCGCACCGGCCGGCCGCCCATCACCACGCCGGCGTTGGCGGCGTTGTCGGCGATGGTGTCGAAGACCTTGCGCGGCCGCTTGCTGTCGGGGTCGATCTGGTGCGAACGCGCGTCGATGATTTCAAGCGCGGGAATCACGTAGCGCACCGCGTCCAGCACGTCGAACAGCGTCACGCCCGGCCCCTTGAGCCGGCGCTCCAGGATGAAGGCCAGCTCGACCTCGACCCGGGGCACGATGAAGCGGTCGTGGGGGATCTCGGCGCCGTCGTCGAACAGCATGTCGTCCAGCAAGGCGCCGTAGTCGGGCTCGTCGATCTGCGAGGACAGTTGCATGGCGCGCGAGGTCAGGCCGATCTTGTGGCCGACCAGCCGGCGGCCGCCGGCGATCTTGGCCTCCACCCATTCGCGCTGGATGGCGTAGGCGTCGGCGATGGTGATGTCGGGATGTTCGAGCGAGAGCTGGCGCACCTGGGTACGGCTGCGTTCGGCCTGGTCCAGTCGCTGGGCCAGCGCCTTGATGGTCGCGGCGTCCATGGAGGTTCCTTGGGGTGTCATGGGATTTTCCGGCAGGGTTTGGGGAATGTCATTCGGGCGGCAGATGGCGCCGGCTGCGCTTTTCCGCCAGCAGCCAGTCCTGGCCGCTGGCAACCAGCCGGTCCTGGCAGTCGCGGATGGCAACCAGGCGCGGCGCCCCGCCCTGCACTTGCGGATCGCTGTCGTAGGCGGTGAGGAAATAGCCGACCCTGGCCTGCGACCCGCTGTGTTCGAGCAGGCGCAGGTTGGTGATGACGTGGCAGGTGGTGCGCTGCGGCGCGCGCGCCTCCAGGGCCGCCAGCACCTCGCGCGGCCCGGTCAGCAGTTGGCCCTGGCGCAGCCAGGTGCCATCTGGCGCCATCAGCGCGGCGGCGGCCTCGTGGCGTCGGGTGTCCAGCGCGTGGAAAAAGGTCAGGACGACCGCCTCGCAGGCGGCCTTGGCGTATTCGGTCTGCATTCGGTTCTCCATCAGGGTGTCAGTCGATCCGGGCGCTGGACAACGGCGCGTCGGCGCGCGCCAGTTGCGCGGGGTCCACCTGGGTGCCTTGCGCGATCCACTGGCGCAACTGACGCAGTTCGCGCGCCGCGTTCACCGCCACGGCGCCGATGACGCGGCCGCCATCGTCCAGCGCCACCGACAGCAGCGCCCGCGCGTCCGCCTGGGGCCGCAGCACTTCGCGGGCGGCGCGCGCCGGAAAGCCGGCGATCTGCACCATGGCGTCGTACTGTTCCGACCAGACCGCGCCGCTGGGCTGGTAAGGCTGGCCGGCATCCAGCGCCGACAGCGCCGCCGCCGCGCCCTGGTCCTGGGCGTTCTGCCAGGATTCGAGGCGGATGGGGCCGCCGCCGGCGGGCGCGGCCACCGCCACGTCGCCGGCGGCCAGCACATCGGGCGCCGACGTGCGGCAGTATTCATCGACCAGCACGCCGCGCTCGCAGGCGACGCCGGCCTCGCGCGCCAGGGCGTCGTTGGCCTGCATGCCCACGCCCAGCACCACGGCGTCCGCTTCCAGTCGGCTGCCGTCCGCCAGCTCGACGACGCAGCCGCCTTCGGGGCGCGCATGCACCGCGCGCAGGCTGGCATTCAAGCGCAGCGCCACCCCCTGCCCGGCATGCAGCGCCGCCAGATGGGCCGAGACGCCAGGCGGCACGCTGCGGGCGCACAGGCGCGGCGCCTGCTCCAGCACCGTGGTGGCGCAGCCCGCCTGGCGAGCGGTGGCGGCCACTTCCAGGCCGATCCAGCCGCCGCCGGCAATGACGATGCGGCGGCCGGGGCCCAGGCGGGCCCGCAGGCGCAGGGCATCGTCGCGGGTGCGCAGCACATGCACGGCCGCGGCGTCGGCGCCGGGCAAGGCCGGCACGATGGGACGGCCACCGGTGCACAGGATCAGTTTGTCGTAGCTGAGCGTGGCGCCGTCGGACGTCTCGACCTGATGGCGCTCGGGCCACAGCCGCGTTGCCGCGACGCCGGGCCGGAAGGTGATATCCAGTTCGGCCAGCCGTTCCAGGGAAAACAGCTCGGTGCTTTCAGGCGCCGCCTGGCCGCCCAGCACCGCCTTGCTCAAGGGGGGCCGCTCGTAGGGCGCGTGCGGTTCATCGCCCAGCAGCACGATGCGGCCGGCGTAGCCGCGGCCGCGCAGCGTGGCCGCCGCCCAGCCGCCCGCCTGCCCCGCGCCGACGATGACGATGGCGCCCGCTTTCACGGGGCCTCCGCGCTCAAATAGATGGTGCCGGCCTCGACCCGCACCGCGTAGCGGCGCAGGTCGGTGGTGACGGGCGGGCATTGGGGCTTGCCGCTACGGATGTCGAACACGCCCTGGTGCAAGGGGCATTCGATGGTGCCGTCTTCCATATAGCCGTCGGCCAGGCTGGCGTTGCCGTGCGGACAGCGGTCCTGGGTGGCGCAGATATCGCCCTGCAGGTCGTAAAGGCAGACCGCCTCGCCATCCAGCGCGACGCGCAGCGTGCCAGTGTCGGGAGAGATGTCGCCCACCTGGGCGACCGGGGTCCAGGTCGTCATGGTCACAGCCCCATCGCGTTGCGGTAGTAGTCGTAGAACGAGCGGATCAGCACTTCGGTCACCATGTAGTCGGCCGGCTCGGTGTCGCGGCCGCCCATCTCGACGATGCCGCGCGCCTCGGGGTAGCCGGTGACGCCGATCTGCACCTGGTTCAGCATCTCGCTGTCGTCCATCGAGACGAAGCCGGCCGGGCCGAGCAGGTTGGCGTGCTTCAGGCGCAGGCGGGTCATTTCCTCGTCATCGTCCTCGTAGCCGTAGTAGGTGAAGACGAGTTCATGCTCGGTCGGGCTGCGCGGGATCACGTGGCGGGTCTTGAGCGAATTGGCCTGGATGCCGAACTGGGCGGCCGGAAAGACCCAGGCGCCGCCGACCCGGCCGCGGTTGAATTCCGCGCGCGGGGTGACGGTTTCCAGGTCGAGCAGCTCCAGGTCGTCGCGGAAGCGGCTCATCTCGCTGGTGGCCTCGGTCTTCTTCTTGCCCTCGTTGTGCGACACCATCACGCTGTGGGCGCCGCCGCCGGTGGGAATGCACTCGGACTTGGAATCCGCGCGCCACAGGCCGAAGGTGATGTAGAAGGTGTGCAGCAAGGTGGCGTGGTACGGGTCCTTCAGGTTCTCCAGGTACATCTTCCAGTTGCTGGGGATGAGCTGGCGGCTGTAGCCCAGCAGCTTGAGCTTCTTGCCCGGCAGCATGTGGTCGATCTCGGCCAGCACCTCGGGGCCGCAGTAGTCCTCGAAACTAGGCGCATCGTCGGCGAACGTCGCCCAGATCGAGCCGCCGCGGTTGACACTGCGCAGCTTGCGGATGCCGTTCTGCCTGGGGTCGAAGTCGCGCGGCATGCCGCCCTTGCCCATGGCGCCGCGGCGGAACGGGACGCCCTGCAGGTTGCCGTCCAGGTCGTAGTTCCACTGGTGGTATGGGCAGGTGAAGTCGGTCACCTTGCCGGTGTTCTGCCAGCAGATCTGGGCGCCGCGGTGGGCGCAGCGGTTCTCCAGCACGTTGATCTCGCCGCTTTCGGTGCGCACCATGATGACCGGGCGGTTGCCGATCCAGTTGCGCTTGTAGCAGCCAGTCTCGGGCACTTCGCACTCCAGGCCGACGTAGTTCCAGGTGCGACCCCCGAAGAAGACGTCCATTTCCTTCTGGAAGATGGCGGGGTCGGTGTAGACCCAGTTGGGAATGCGCGTGTAGCCCTCCTTGGGCCAGCGGCGCTCGATATGGATGGGGGCCGCGGCGGGAGTTTCCAGCACGGCGGAATCGGAACAGGTCATGGCGGGTT
Source organism: Achromobacter sp. SIMBA_011 (assembly GCF_046535435.1). Lineage (NCBI taxonomy): Bacteria > Pseudomonadati > Pseudomonadota > Betaproteobacteria > Burkholderiales > Alcaligenaceae > Achromobacter > Achromobacter sp. SIMBA_011. Next base: position 82,104 of record NZ_JAWRWN010000010.1, read on the forward strand.
TCCTGGCAGCGGGATCAGAGGGGAACGATGAGCGAGGTGCGCACGCGGTAGTTGTCGTAGACGCAGTCGCGGCGGGCCAGCAGCGGGCCTTGCGGCGTCAGGCGCAGCTCGTCCAGGTAGCGGCCCACCATGTTCAGCGTGGGCTCGCGGTCGGACAGCGACTCCATCACGGCGAAGTTGGCCTGGGCCACGATGCGCTCGCCCTGCGCCTGGATGACGCGCACGCCGCTGATGAAGTGGCGCAGCGAGCGCGGTTCGAACATGGTGGTTTCGCGCAGCGCGGTGACGCGGTCGCGCAGCATGTTCTTGTTCATGCAATAGATCAGGCCGAGCGGCAGGCCGGCGTCGTGGTTCTCGCGCGACAGCACGCGGTAGTGGCAGTCCTCGGTGAAGAAGTCGGGCCATTCCTCCAGCCGGTCTTCGTCCAGGCAGTAGGCGTAGTCGTCGTAGAAATCGCGCAGGCGGGCGCGCAGCGAGGTGTCTTCGGGCAATTGGATCTGGGTCATGGGAGTTTCCGGGATGCGAGCGGCGCGCTCAGGACGCGGCGGCCAGTTGCGCCAGGTTGCTTTCGAAGCCGCCCTGGCTGCCGAGCGCCAGGATCGGTTCCTGCATGCGCTCCTGCCAGATCAGGGATTCCATGGCGATCTGCAGGGGGTGGTCCTGCACCGTCAGGGCCGAGGTGGTCTCGGTGCCCGAGTGGTGCGAATGCATGGCCCAGCCGGGCGCCGACAGGATCAGGTCGCCGGCCTTCCAGTCCAGCCGCACGCCGTTGACCTTGCTGTAGCCGTTGCCGCGCAGGTAGTAGTTGATGGCCGACGAACTGTGGCGGTGCGGCACGTGGTGGTTGTCCGGCGGCGACGATGAAATCGTGGCGAAGAAGCTGTGGGTGGTGCCGATGCGGCGTTCGGTGGCCGGGTTGTACAGCACGAACAGGCGCCGGCCGTTGTAGCCGCGCGCCATGTCCTCGACACTGGGCAGGTGGCGCGAGACCGCCGCCCAGGGCCAGTGCAGCGCCTTCGATTCGAGCACGTCGATGTCGATCAGCCACTCGTAGCCCATCAGCCAGGCGCCTTCCGGCGTGATCTGTTCGCGCAGCGCCAGGTCACGCGCGCGCACCGACTCGGGCGAGCGGGCGGGCGCCGGGCGGGTGTTGGCGTCGGCCGGCGGCACGTCGCCCTCGAATTCCTCGACGTAGTGGATCTCCAGCTTTTCCAGCAGCGGCGCGTTCGAGTACGACAGCCGCACCCAGGGCGTCTGGCCGTCATTGCGGTACGAATGCACCTGCATCGCAGGCGTGTTCCACACGTCCCAGCGGCTCACCGCGATTTCGCGGCCGGCCACCGTGGCCACGCCCTCGCCGCTGATACAGATCTCCAGCATGTTGGAGTTCTTGCGCAGGTTGAAGGTACGTTCGCCGGGGTTGACGACGTTGATGGTGACGTCCGTGCCAGGGGCCAGGCCCAGACCTGGCGCGGTCGCCAGCGGATGGGCGATGAGCGAGGCGCGGCGGCCGTTGGCGGGGCGCGGCGCGTCGATCAGGCGGGCGATCTCCAGGTCGATCTCCTCCTTGGGGATCACGATCGATGGCCATTTGTTCTGCTCGCGGGGCGCGGCCCCGCTGACGTCGATGAACATGTCTATCTCCTGTGGCCGGCGGGCGGTGCGCGCCGGCGTCATGGTGCTTTGAAGGGGGTAATCGAAATCAGGGCTGCGCCAGCAGCAGGTTCTCGCGGGTCTGCGGCGGCAGGGCGACGCCCAGCCCGTGATCGCGGGCGTGCTCGTACGCCACCTGCGCCATCGCCAGGTCCGACAGGCCCATGCCCATGCCCTTGAACAGCGTCAGCCGCGCATCCGGCGCGCGGGTCTCGCCGCGCGCCAGCAGGTCGCCCAGCACCGCCACGCCGTCCCACGGCGCGCCGTCCGCGCCATAGCGTTCGCGCAGTTCGCGCGAGCCACGCCGGGCGTTTTCCAGGTCGTCCACCACCACGCGGTCGGCGCGCTCGAACACGTCCTGGGCGAACTCGGCCTTGGCCGGCAGGATCGCGCCCACGGCGTTCAGGTGGCGGCAGTCGGCCAGCCGGGCCGCGTCGACGAAGGGCTCGACGGCGCGGGTGATCAGCGTCACGATCTCGGCGCCGTCCAGCGCGTGTTCCAGCGTGGGCGATTCCTCGATGGCGAAGGCGTACTTGCCGGCCACCGCCTCGACAAAAGCGCGGCGCTTTGCCGGGGTCGGACTGTGGATCCGTACGCGTTGCAGCGGGCGCACCGCGGCCAGCGCCGCCAGTTGTGTCACGGCCTGCGGCCCGGTGCCGATCAGCGCGGCCTGCGTCGCGCTCTCGGGCGCCAGGGCGCGGGTGGCCACGCCGCTGATGGCGGCGGTGCGCAACATGCCCAGCGCGCGCGCTTCGATCACCGCCCGCAACAGGCCGGTGTCGGCGTCGAACAGGCTGAACAGCGACCCGCCGCCCGCCTTGGTGTGGACCCAGGTTTTAAAACCGGCATAGCCGCCGGGGCCGGGCCGCACCGAGCCCAATGCATGCATCGAGCTGCCGTCGCCCCAGGTGGCCAGCGCCTTGGGCACGTTGCGCGCGCCCTCCTTCGCCTGCGCCACCAGCATGCGCTGCAGCGCGTCGATGGCGCGCGGGATGGTCAGCGCCGCCACCACGTCTTTTTCGGTGAGATACCGCAATGCCTCGGTCATGCCTGTGTCCTTCGTGTCATTGGGGGTGGACGGGTTCGTCCGCCACCGTGTTGCGCAGCGTGCCGACGCCCGGCACCTCGATCTCCAGCGTGTCGCCAGCCGCCAGGAAGCGCGGCGGCTGGCGGCTGGAGCCGACGCCTTCGGGCGTGCCGGTGGCGATCACGTCGCCGGGGGCCAGCGGCGTGAAGGCGCTGATGTAGGCGATCAGTTCTGGAATGGGGAAGATCAGGTCGGCCAGCTCGCCCTGCTGCACGGTCTCGCCGTTCAGGCGCGTCTCGATCCGCAGGCGCGCCGGGTCGCCGATCTCGTCGGCGGTGACCAGCCAGGGGCCGATCGCGCCGCTGCGCTCGAAGTTCTTGCCGGGCGTGACCTGGGCGTTGTGCTTCTGGAAGTCGCGCACCGAGTTTTCGGCCATACAGGTGTAGCCGGCCACGTGGGCCAGGGCGTCGCGCGCCGCGATGTGACGCCCTGCCCGACCGATCACCACCGCCAGTTCGCCCTCGTAGTCGAAGCGGTCGGAGGCGCGCGGCTTCCAGACCGGCGCGCCGTGGCCGACGAAGCTGTCGGGATAGCGGGCGAACAGCGAGGGATGGCGCGGCAGCTCGCGGCCGGCCTCGGCCACATGGCGGCCGTAGTTCAGGCCGACGCAGAGGATCTTGCGCGGCGCTGGCACCGGCGGCAGCCATTGCAGGCCGGCCAGCGCAATGCCGGGGCCGTCCTGGCCGGCCGCCGCTTGCGCGATGGCCTCGATGCCCGCCGCCAGCGCAGTGGCCAGATCGGGCCAGTACCGCGTCAACGGCACGACCTCGGCGTCGCGCAGCACGCCCCAGGCCGGCTGGCCCGCATGCTCGAAGCTGATCAGCTTCATCTTGTCTCCTGTCCGTGGGCGATCTCCCTGGCATGCAATTGAGTGATGCATTGCATGCATTCGGTGGCTTTTAAGTGCCTCGACCGCTGTTTTTCCGAATTATTGCATGCAATTTTGATAAATCGCAAGGTCGGATTGTTTTTTTGATGCGCGATTGCATGCAATTTTGTAGGTACACTGGAGGCCCCTTCAGATACGTTTCAGCCGACGATCCGCTATGGCCGCTCAGATCGACAAAGTGATTTCCGAACTCAGGGACATGGTGCTTTCCGGCGCCCTGCAACCCGGCGAACGCGTGGTGGAACTGCAGTTCTCGGCGCGCCTGGGCGTATCGCGCACGCCGCTGCGCATCGCGCTGACAGAGCTGGAAAAGGAAGGCCTGCTGGAACGCCTGCCTTCGCGCGGCTTTCGCGTGCGGGCGTTCACCGTCGACGAGATCGGCGACGCGGTCGAAGTGCGGGGGGTGCTGGAAGGCATGGCGGCGCGGCTGTTGGCCGAGCGCGGCGCCAGCGCCGAGGTGCTGGAGCAGTTGTCGCAGGCGGTGGAGGAAGGCCGCGCCCTGCTGGCGCCGGCGCGGCGCGACCCCAAGGCCACGGTGGACGCGCGCGCCTGGGGGCAGATCAACCGCCGCTTCCACGAGATCCTGTGCGAAGCGGCCGGCAACCGCGCCCTGCTGTCGGCGCTGGAACACAACAACAAGACGCCGCTGGCCGGCCCGGCCGCGCTGACGCTGCCGTCCACGCCGTCGCAGTTGGAGACGCCCTTCGTGTTACGGGCGCAATCGGATCACGAGGACCTGCTGCGGGCAATCACGCGGCGCGAGGCCGCGCGCGCCGAGAACCTGATGCGCGAGCACGCCTACCGCAGCCGCGAGAACAAGCGCGTGCTGCTGGAATCCCTGCGGGGGGGCGTGGCGGGCGTGGCGCAACCGGCCGATAGCGCGGCGGCTTAGCGCCCTGCGGCCTCGCGGCATGCGCGCGGCCCCGACCCGTCTACATGGCGCAGGGCAGCCCGGCGGCGGGGAACGTCGGTGCGATGGGGCCGCCAGCCCAGGCTGCGTTCAGAACAGCCGGCGCACGCGCTCGCGGATGGCGCCGGCATAGGCCCAGCACCACACCGCCAGCGCCAGCATCGCCACCGTGAAATAGGCGCGCGCCTCCAGCGGCACCGGATTCAGGCGCGACAGCGTCGGGAACGGCTCATAGCCGATGAAGTCGCTGGCGGCCAGCGCGCTGAACAGCAGCGCCAGCACCGGGCCGGTGAAATGCGGGCGTTCGCCGCGGGTCCGCGGATCGGCCCGGAATCGCCAGTGGAACAAGCGCAGCAACTGGATCACGACGGCGGCCAGCGGAACGACCAGGGCAAGCTGCAGTACGAGCAGCGCAACGATGACTTGAGTGGGAAGCATGGCCGCGATTTTACGCGGCCTCGCGGCGCGCTACGGGACAACCCCTATTACTGCGCGATATGCAAACAACTATCGTATTCGAGAATTATCAAATAAGAGAATTCTCGCTTCCGACAAAATGGCCGCAGACCCTACTTACGATTACGCCGTCATCGGCGCCGGCATCGCCGGCGCTTCCGTGGCCTACCGCCTGAGCGCGGCCGCCTCCGTGGTGGTGCTGGAGCGCGAGGCACAGCCCGGCTACCACTCCACCGGCCGTTCGGCCGCCATGTTCATGGAGACCTACGGCACCGCGCAGATCAAGGCGCTGACGCGAGCCAGCCGCGACTTCTACGAACATCCGCCGCAGGGTTTCTGCGAGCATCCCCTGCTGAGCCCGCGCGGCGTGCTGTACATCGCCGCGCCCGACCAGCAGGACCTGCTGCGCGAGGTCTACGACGAATTCCGCAGCCAGTCGCCCAACGTCACGCTGATCGACGCCGAACAGGCGCTGGCGCGCGTGCCCTGCCTGCGGCCTGACCAGTTGTGCGGCGCCATCGAGGAGCCGGACGCCCGCGATATCGACGTGCATGCCTTGCACCAGGGCTTCCTGCGCGGCATGACGCGCCAGGGCGCGGTGCTGCACAACAACGCCGAGCTGGTTGCCGCCACGTACGAGGACGGCGCCTGGACCCTGACGCTGGCCGGCGGCGAGCCGCTGCGGGCGCGGGTGCTGGTGAACGCGGCGGGCGCCTGGGCCGACCAGGCCGCCGCGCTGTGCGGCGTGCGGCCGGTGGGCCTGCAGCCCTGCCGCCGCACCGCCTTTACTTTCACCGGGCCGGACGACGTCGACTTCGCGCACTGGCCGGCCGTGGTCGGGGTCGACGAGAGCTTCTATTTCAAGCCCGACGCCGGCCAGTTGCTGGGCTCTCCCGCCAATGCCGATCCGGTGCCGGCGCACGACGTGGTGCCCGAGGAACTGGACGTGGCTACCGGCATCTATCGCATCGAAGCGGCCACCTCGCTGACCATCCGCCGCCCGCGCCACACCTGGGCCGGCCTGCGCTCGTTCGTGGCCGACGGCGATTTCGTGATCGGATGGGATCCGGCCACGCCCGCTTTCTTCTGGCTGGCGGCCCAGGGCGGCTACGGCATCCAGTCCGCCGCCGGCGTCTCGCGCCTGGCCGCCGACCTGCTGCTCGACCTGCCGTTGAACGACAGCCTGACCGCGCAGGGGGTCGACCCCGCGCGCCTGTCGCCGGCCCGTTTCTCCCCTTCCCGATAGGAGCCCGTTCCATGAGCCAAGCCATCCAGCGCCTGCCCAGCAGCCTGCCCTTCCCCTTCTCACGGGCTGTGAAGGCCGGCGGCTTCCTTTTCCTGTCGGGGCAGGTGCCGATGAGCGCCGCCGGCGAGGTGGTGCGCGGCGATATCCAGACCCAGACCCGCGCGGCCTGCGAGCGCATCGTCGAAAGCCTGGCGGCCGGCGGCGCGCGGCTGGACCAGGTGGTCAAGGCCACCGTGTGGCTGTCGGACATGGGCCATTTCGCCGGTTTCAACGAGGTCTACAAGGAATTCTTCGGCGCGGCGCTGCCGGTGCGCTCGACGGTGGCGTCGGCGCTGGCGCTGAACGTCGATGTGGAAATCGAAGTGCAGGCGTATATCGGGCATGACCCAAGCGGGCATGACCCAAGCGGGCAGGACTGAAGTTCGACACGGCGGCAAGAACGGACAACCCTAAAGCACGGAGCGATCGCATGGAGATTTTTTCCGGGTCCCTGGCGACCGAGACCAATACCTTCTCCCCCATTCCGACCGGCCTGTCGGCCTATCGGTCGCGCGGCTACTACCCGGCCGGCCAGCACCCGGACCGCATGCAGATGTTCTCCGGCCCCCTGTGGGCCGCGCGCCAGCGCGCCCAGGGCAAGGATTGGACGCTGATCGAGGGCATGACGGCGGGCGCGACGCCGGCCGGCCTGACCACCCGCCACGCCTACGAGACCCTGCGCGACGAACTGCTGGATGACCTGCGCCGCGCCGGCAAGGTCGACATCGCGCTGTTCGGCCTGCACGGCGCGATGGTGGCCGATGGCTATGATGATTGCGAGGGCGACCTGCTGCGGCGGGCGCGCGAGATCGTCGGCCCGGACACGGTGATCGGCGCCGAGCTGGATCCGCACTGCCACCTGACCGACGCCATGGTGAACAGCGCCGATTTCCTGGTGTGCTTCAAGGAGTACCCGCACACCGACATCCTGGACCGCGCCTACGACCTGGTCGACCTGTGCGTGGCGCGCGCCGAGGGCCGCATCAAGCCGACGCGCGCGGTCTTCGACTGCGAAATGATCTCCATCATGCACACCAGCCGCGAGCCGATGCGCAGCTTCGTCGACCGCCTGCTGGCGATGGAAGGCAAGGAAGGCGTGCTGTCTGTATCGATCGCCCACGGCTTCCCGTGGGGCGACACGCCCGACATGGGTTCCAAGGTGCTGGTCTACACCGATGGCGACGCCGGCCAGGCCGAACGGCTGGCGCGCGCGCTGGGCGAAGAGATCATCGGCTTTCGCGACCAGCTGGCGCCGCCCTATCCCGGCGCCGACGAAGCCCTGGACCAGGCGCTGGCGTTGGCCGACTTCCCGGTGGTGCTGGCCGACTCGGCCGACAACGCCGGCGGCGGCGCGCCCAGCGACGCCACCTTCATCCTGGAACGCGTGCTGGCGCGCGGCATCCAGGACGTGGCGACCGGGCCGTTCTGGGACCCGGTGGCCGTGCAGCTCTGTTTCGAGGCAGGCCAGGGCGCGCAGATCAAGCTGCGCATCGGCGGCAAGGTGGCGCCGGTGTCGGGCCAGCCGCTGGACCTGGCCTGTGAGATCGTCGCGCTCAAGCGCGACGCCATCATGACCGGGCTGGCCGGCACGCCCGCGCTGCTGGGCGACGTGGCCGTGGTGCGCAGCCAGGGCGTGACCATCGTCATGACCACCAATCGCACCCAGGCCATGGACACCGACCTGTTCACGCAGTTCGGCGTCGATCTGGGCGCGATGAAGCTGGTCATCCCGAAGTCGTCGCAGCACTTCTACGCCTCGTACTCGAAGCTCGGCCGCCACGTCATCTACGTCGAGACGCCCGGCGCCATCACGCAGGACTACAACGCGCTGCCGTTCACCAAGCGCAAGTTGCCGAAATGGCCCTTCAAGGGCTGATATCCAACCATTGCCCACGCAGGCAACCGGACAAAACAAGGGGATGACCATGATGAAACGATTCAGCCTGCTGGGCGCCGCCGCCCTGCTGGCCTGCGGGCTGGCCGCGGGCCAGCCGGCCCAGGCCCAGGCCAAGACGCTGCGGATGGTGCCGCACGCGGACCTGAAGACGCTGGACCCGCTGTTCAACACCGCCTATATCACCCGCAACCACGGCTACATGGTGTTCGACACGCTGTTCGCGCAGGACAGCCAGGGCCTGCCCAAGCCGCAGATGGTGGAAAGCTGGACCGCCTCGCCCGACGGCAAGGCCTGGACCTTCAAGTTGCGCCCGGGTTTGAAGTTCAACGACGGCACCCCGGTGACCGCCGAAGACTGCATCGCCTCGCTGCAGCGCTGGGCCAAGAAGGACACGATGGGCCAGGCGCTGATGGCCGCCGGCGCCGAACTGGCCGCCACCGGTCCCGACAGCTTCTCGCTGACGCTCAAGCAGCCATTCGGCCTGGTGCTGGACGCGCTCGCCAAGCCGTCGGGCATGCCGCCGTTCATCATGCCCAAGCGCCTAGCGCAGACCGACGCCAACACCCCCGTCACGGAAATGGTCGGCTCCGGCCCGTTCCTGTTCAAGCGCGATGAGTGGGTGCCGGGCAACAAGGTGGTGTACGTCAAGAACCCGGCCTACGTGCCGCGCAACGAACCGGCCGACGGCCTGGCCGGCGGCAAGGTCGCCAAGGTCGACCGGGTCGAATGGATCTACATTCCCGACGGCAATACCGCCACGGCCGCGCTGATGAACGGCGAGGTCGACATGATCGAGCAGACCACGCCCGACTTCCTGCCGGTGCTGGAAAGCAACCCGGACATCAAGCTGAACACCTCGGTCGCCACCCAGGGCATGGCCATCGTCAACGCGCTGCATCCGCCGTTCGACAAGCCGCAGGCGCGCCAGGCGCTGTACTACCTGTTCAGCCAGAAGGAAATGCTGGCGGCCATCGGCTATCCGGAGAAGTACCGCGTCGACTACTGTGCCACGCTGTACATCTGCGGCTCGCCGCTGGCCACCGACGCCGGCGCGGCGCCCTACGCCAAGCCCGACCTGGCGCGCGCCAAGCAACTGCTGCAGGAGGCCGGCTACAAGGGCGAGAAGATCGTGGTGCTCTACCCCACCGACCACATCAGCGCGCCCGCTGTCATGGTGCTGACGCAGAACATGAAGAAGGCCGGCCTCAAGGTCGACCTGCAATCCATGGACTGGGCCTCGCTGGCGGCGCGCCGCCTGAAGAAGGATCCGCCCGAGCAAGGCGGCTGGAGCCTGTTCGTGACCTGGGGCGGGTACTACGACGCCAGCACGCCGCTGACCAACCCGTGGCTGTCGGCCGCCTGCGGCAACAGCCTGCCGGGCTGGCCCTGCGACAAGGAGCTGGACGCGCTGCGCACGCAGTGGATCCAGGAACCCGACGCCGCCAGGCGCAAGGACATCGCGGCGCAGTTGCAGGCCCGCGCCTACGAGTCGGTGCCGTACGTCATGTGGGGCGAATTCAAGCCGGTGTCGGCGATCCGCGGGCTGTCGCACACGGAGCTGATGAAGACCGGCATCCCCGTGATGTGGAACGTGGAAAAACCATAACGCGGCGCGGGGCCGCGCGTGATCGCCACGCGCGCCCCGCCCCTGCACAATCAGGCCGCCGCCCAGCGCCCCGTGCGCGCCGCGCCAGGCTAGGGGGGAACCCAGCGTGAAATACATCCTGCGCCGCATCGCGGCCGTCATTCCCGTCATGGCCGTGGTGGCGGTCGTGGTGTTCATGTTGATCCACCTGTCGCCGGGCGACCCGGCGGCGGTGATCGCGGGCGACAACGCCACCACCGAGGACGTCGAGAAGATTCGCCAGAACCTGGGCCTGGACAAGCCGCTGCTGACGCAGTTCGGCATCTGGGTCGGGCATCTGACCACCGGCGACCTGGGCACCTCGATCGCCACCCAGATGCCGGTGGCGCAACTGATCGGCCAGCGCATGGGGCCGACCCTGTCGATCGCCATCTTCACCATGCTGTTCGCGGTGCTGGTCGCCGTGCCGCTGGGCGTGCTGGCGGCCTGGAATGCCGGGCGCTTGCTGGACCGACTGGTGATGATCGGCGCGGTCTGTGCCTTCTCGGTGCCGGTGTTCCTGATCGGCTACAGCCTCGTGTACGGCTTTTCCATCAAGCTGGGCTGGCTGCCGGTGCAAGGCTACAAGCCGCTGGCCGACGGCCTGGCGCCGTATCTGCGGCACCTGGTGCTGCCCTGTCTGTCGCTGGGGCTGGTGTACATGGCCCTGCTGACCCGCATGACCCGCGCCACCATGCTGGAGGCGCTGTCGGAAGACTACATCCGCACCGCGCGCGCCAAGGGACTGGCGGCCGGCCCGATCGTCTGGCACGCGCTCAAGAACGCGGCGAACCCCATCGTCACCACCATCGGCGTCGGCGTGGCGCTGCTGATCGGCGGCGTGGTGGTCACGGAAACCGTGTTCGCCATTCCCGGCCTGGGCCGCCTGACCATCGACGCCGTGCTGCGCCACGACTACCCCGTGATCCAGGGCGTGCTGCTGGTCGCCTCGGGCATCTACGTGCTGATCAACCTGCTGGTCGACCTGAGCTACCGCCTGTTCGACCCGCGCATCCGCTATTGAAAAGGGGCGATCCATGACCACCACCACCCTGCCCCTGGCCGCGGCGCGCCCGCGCTGGCGCCGCGCCGGCCGCTCGCTGCGCCGCCACCCGATGCTGTACGTCGGCTGCGCCATCCTGCTGGCGCTCGCGCTGATCGCGCTGGCCGCGCCCTGGCTGACCGCGGTCGATCCGCTGGACATCAACCCGATGGCGCGCATGAAGCCGCCGTCGGCCGAACACTTCTTCGGCACCGACGCGCTGGGCCGCGATGTCTATGCCCGCACCTTGTGGGGAGCGCGCGTATCGCTGCTGGTCGGCGTCGTGGTCGCGCTGGTGTCGACCGCGGGCGGCGTCCTGCTGGGCATGCTGGCCGGCTACTTCCGCCGCCTGGACGCCGTGATCATGCGCATCATGGACGGCCTGATGGCGATTCCGGGCGTGCTGCTGGCGATCGCGCTGATGGCCACGCTCAAGGGCGGCCTGGGCACCGTGATCGTGGCCATCGTGGTGCCCGAGGTGCCGCGCGTGGTGCGGCTGGTGCGGGCCCTGGTGCTGACCATCCGCGAGCAGCCCTATATCGAGGCGGCGGTGGCCGCCGGCACGCGCGTGCCGGCCATCCTGCTGCGCCACATCCTGCCCAACCTGTTCGCGCCGCTGATGGTGCAGGCCACCTTCATCGCGGCCTCGGCCATCCTGACCGAGGCGGTGCTGAGCTTCCTGGGCGTGGGTATCCCGCCGCAGATCCCGAGCTGGGGCAACATCATGGCCGAGGGCCGCAACTTTGTCGCGGTGGCGTTCCACATCATCCTGTATCCGGGCCTGTTCCTGGGCGTGGCCGTGCTGGCCGTCAATCTGGTGGGCGACGGGCTGCGCGACATGCTCGATCCGCGCCTGGCGAAAAAGCTGTAGGAGCGCGCATGCCATCCCAACCTGTCCTGCAAGTGAATGACCTGACCACCTGTTTCGACGGCGACGAGACCACGGTGCTGGCCGTGGACGGCCTGTCGTTCGACCTGATGCCGGGCGAGACCCTCGGCCTGGTGGGCGAATCCGGCTGCGGCAAGAGCGTCACGTCGCTGTCCATCATGCGGCTGCTGCGCACGCCCGGGCGCGTGGCGCGCGGCAGCGTCGAATTCGACGGCCGCGACCTGCTGGCCCTGCCCGAGAAGGCCATGCGGGCCGTGCGCGGCAACCAGTTGTCGATGATCTTCCAGGAGCCGATGACCTCGCTCAATCCGGTCTTCACGATCGGCCGCCAGATCAGCGAGCCGCTGATGCTGCACCAGGGCCTGTCGCGGCGCGAGGCCATGAAACAGGCCGAGGCGCTGCTGGAGCTGGTGCAGATCTCCGATCCGGCGCGGCGCGTGCACGAATACCCCTACCAGCTATCCGGCGGCATGCGCCAGCGCGCCATGATCGCCATGGCGCTGGCCTGCCAGCCCAAGGTGCTGATCGCCGACGAGCCGACCACCGCGCTGGACGTGACCATCCAGGCGCAGATCCTGCACCTGCTGCGCGACATCCAGGCGCGGCTGGGCACGGCCATCGTGCTGATCACCCACGACCTGGGCGTGGTGGCGCAGATGTGCCAGCGGGTCATCGTCATGTACGCCGGCCGCAAGGTCGAGGAAGGCAGCGTCGACGACGTGCTGGACCGCGCCGCCCATCCCTATACCCAGGCGCTGATCCGTTCGCTGCCCGACTTCGTCGACGGCCAGGACCACAGCGCCCGCCTGGCCGAGCTGCCCGGCATCGTGCCGGTGGTGACGCCCGAATCGCGCGGCTGCGCCTTTGCCGCGCGCTGTCCCCAGGCCCTGCCGCGCTGTGCCGACGAGACGCCGCCCGAGGTCGCCGCCGGCGACCGCCACCGCGTCTGGTGCTGGGCGCGCCAGGCCGCGCCGGCCGCCACGATGGAGCAAGACCCGCGATGAACCTGCACGACGCCCCCTTTCCCGCCGCCGTCGCCACGGCGTCCGCCGCCCCCATGCTGCAAGTGACCGACCTGAAGAAGCACTTCCCGCTGGAGGGCGGCAAGGTGCTGCGCGCCGTGGACGGCGTGTCGCTGTCGGTGGCGCGCGGCCAGACCCTGAGCCTGGTGGGCGAGTCCGGCTGCGGCAAGTCGACCACCGGCAAGTGCCTGATCCGCCTGACCGATCCCACCGCGGGCCGCATCCTGCTCGAAGGCGCCGACCTGGCCGCGATGAACAGCGGCCAGTTGCGCGCCATGCGGCGGCGCATGCAGTTCATCTTCCAGGACCCGTTTTCGTCGATGAACCCGCGCATGCGGGTGCGCGACATCATCGGCGAGCCGCTGCGCAACTTCGGCTACGGCCGCGAGGCCATCCGCGAACGGGTGGCGCAGTTACTGGCCCGCGTCAGTCTGCGCCCGGACGCCGCCGACCGCTACCCGCACGAGTTCTCCGGCGGCCAGCGCCAGCGCATCGTCATCGCCCGCGCCCTGGCGCCGGAACCAGGCCTGATCGTCTGCGACGAACCGGTCTCGGCGCTGGACGTGTCGGTGCAGGCGCAGGTCATCAACCTGCTTATGGATTTGCAGCGCGACCTGGGCCTGACCTATGTGTTCATCTCGCACGACCTGAGCGTGGTGCGCCACATCAGCCACCAGGTGGCGGTGATGTACCTGGGCAGGATCGTCGAGACCGGCACCCGCGACGCGGTCTTCAACCACCCGGCCCACCCCTACACCCGCGCCCTGCTGGCCGCGGTGCCCTCGGCCCGTCGCGGCGAACGCGCGCCCGTCGCGGTGCTCAAGGGCGAGATTCCCAGTCCGCTGGCGCCGCCGTCCGGTTGCGCCTTCCGCACCCGCTGTCCGCAGGCGCAGGCCCGCTGCGCCCAGGAAACGCCCGTGGCGCGCCCGGTCGGCGCCGGCCAGTTGGTCGCTTGCCATTTCGCCTGAGCCGCCTCGACATTCACCGGAGATCCCATGACTTCATCCGAATCGCAGCCTTTCGACTACCTGTTTGTCGGCGGCACCGTCATCGACGGCGCCAACACGCCAGGACGGCGCGCCGACCTCGGCGTGCGGGGCGACCGCATCGCCGCCATCGGCGACCTGTCCGACGCCCCGGCGCGCCACCGGATCGACGTCGCCGGCCAGGTGCTGGCGCCGGGATTCATCGACTCGCACACCCACGACGACAACTACCTGCTCAAGCGCCGCGACATGACCCCCAAGATATCCCAGGGCGTCACCACGGTGGTCACGGGCAACTGCGGCATCAGCCTGGCGCCGCTGGCGCACGCCAACCCGCCGGCGCCGCTCGACCTGCTGGACGAAGGCGGCTCGTACCATTTCGCGCGTTTCGCCGACTATCTTGACGCCTTGCGCGCCACGCCCGCGGCGGTCAACGCCGCCTGCATGGTGGGCCACTCGACGTTGCGCGCCGCCGTCATGCCCGACCTGCAACGCGCGGCCACCGACGCCGAGATCGACGCCATGCGCGCGCTGGCCGAGGAAGCCATGGCCAGCGGCGCCATCGGCATTTCCACCGGCGCCTTCTACCCGCCCGCGGCCCGCGCCACCACCGAGGAGATCATCGAGGTCTGCCGCCCGCTGAGCACGCATGGCGGCATCTACGCCACCCACATGCGCGACGAAGGCGAACACATCGTGGCGGCGCTGGAGGAAACCTTCCGCATCGGCCGCGAGCTGGACGTGCCGGTGGTGATCTCGCACCACAAGGTCATGGGCCAGCCCAATTTCGGCCGCTCGCGCGAGACGCTGCCGCTGATCGAGGCCGCGATGGCGCGCCAGGACGTGTCGCTGGATGCCTATCCCTACGTGGCCGGCTCGACCATGCTCAAGCAGGACCGCGTGCTGCTGGCCGGCCGCACCATCATCACCTGGTGCAAGCCCTTTCCCGACCTGAGCGGGCGCGACCTGGACGAGGTCGCGGCCGAGCGTGGCAAGTCCAAGTACGACGTGGTGCCCGAGCTGCAGCCGGCCGGCGCCATCTACTTCATGATGGACGAACCCGACGTGCAGCGCATTCTGGCGTTCGGCCCCACCATGATCGGCTCGGACGGCCTGCCGCACGACGAACGCCCCCACCCGCGGCTGTGGGGCACCTTTCCGCGGGTGCTGGGCCACTACGCCCGCGACCTGGGCCTGTTCCCGCTGGAGACGGCGGTCTGGAAGATGACCGGCCTGACGGCCCAGCGCTTCGGCCTGGCCGAACGCGGGCAACTGCGGCCGGGCTACTTCGCCGACCTGGTGGTGTTCGATCCCGCCACCGTGGCCGATACCGCCACCTTCGAGCGGCCGACCGAACGCGCCGCCGGCATCCATTCGGTGTATGTCAACGGCGCGCCCGTCTGGCGCGAGCAGGCCTTCACAGGCCGGCATGCCGGCCGCGTGCTGGCGCGCACGCCCGCCTGAGCCTCGCCGCCTTATACAATCCGGCGTACGCGCGGCGGGGCTTGAGGGCCCCGCCCCTCCTTCGCCAACCCCCTAGACGCCCGGACCGCTACATGGCCCCTACCCGCAAGACGGCCCCACCCGACATCGTGGGCAAGGAAGTAATGGGCGCCCGCCTGCGCGCCGAGCGCAAGGCCCGGAAAATGACGCTGCAGGCCCTGTCGCAAGCCAGCGGCATCGCGGTATCGACGCTGTCCAAGGCCGAGCTGGGCCAGATCGCCCTGAGCTACGAGAAATTCGCCGCGCTGGCGCGCGCGCTGGACATCGACATGACGCGCATGTTCATGCTGGGCGACGCGCCCCAGGCCGAGGTGGCCCCCACCTACGTCAAGAACAAGCTCAGCGACGCCCGCGACTACGCCACCGACAACTACCACTACCGGCTGCTGATGGGCGAATACCCGGGCAAGAAGATGATGCCTATGCTGGCGCTGATCGATTCGCGCAAGGTAGTCGAGTTCGAGGACTACATCCGCCACCCCGGGCAGGAATTCGCGCTGGTGTTGTCAGGCAAGGTCCGCATCCAGTTCGAGAACGGCGACAGCGTGGTGCTGAACCGGTTGGAGTCCGCCTATTTCGACAGCGGCATCGGCCACGTCTACCTGTCGCTGAGCAAGAAGCCCGCAGAAGTGCTGGCGGTCTGCAGCGACCTGGATGAAGTGCCGTCCCGCCTGAAGCCGGTGTCGCCCAAGAAGTAGCCCTCAAGAAGCAGACCCCCAGGAAGTAGTCTCCCAAGAAGTAGTCCCTTTCGCTGGCCCGCCTCCCGGCGGGCGCTCCCCCGCGCCTGGCCGAGGCCGGCATCGGCTACGGGAAATCCCGTAGAAACTTTCCTTCCCCGCCCGGGGTCACTCTTTATTCAGCTAATTGTCAGACTTAGCGCCTGACACGCCGCACGCTCGTGCGCTGGCGATCCCCGGGAGAATTCGATGCCGCCTTTGCCCCGTTCCTTGCGCCCCAGCCCCAGTGCAGCCGGCGCGGGGAGCGGCGCGGGCGCGCACGCGCTCGGCCCGCCCGGTTTGTCGGTGATGGATGCAACCGTGGTGCTGGTGGGTGTGGTGATCGGCATCGGCATCTTCGGCTTTCCGCCGCTGGTCGCGCAGCACGCCACGTCCGAGGCGATGTACCTGGCCTACTGGGCCGCGGGCGGACTGGTGATGCTGGTGGGCGCGCTCTGCTATGCCGAACTGGGCGCGGCCTATCCCGGCGCGGGCGGGGAATACCTGTATCTGTCGCGCGCCTGGGGGCCGCGGGTCGGCCTGCTGTTCGCCTGGGCGCGCTGCACCGTGATCCAGACCGGCGCGATCGCCGTGGTGGCCTTCATCTATGGCGACTACGCGCAACAACTGCTGCCGCTCGGCACGCATGGGGCCACCGTGCACGCGGCGCTGTCGGTGATCGGACTGACCGCGCTGAACGTGGCCGGCACGCGCCATTCCAAGCGCCTGCAATGGCTGTTCACGATCCTGACGCTGGTCGCGCTGACGGCGGTGCTGGGCGCCGCCCTGTTCACCGCCTCGCCCGCCGCTCCCGCGCCGGCGCCGCTGGGCGGCAACGCCGCCGGGCTGATGGGCATGGGCATGGTATTCGTGCTGCTGACCTACGGCGGCTGGAACGAGGCCGCCTATCTCAGCGGCGAGCTGCGCAATCCCGGCCGCAACATGGCGCGCGTGCTGCTGATCGGCACCGTGGTGGTGACCGGCGCCTATCTCTTGACCAACCTCGCCCTGCTGGAACTGTTCGGCCTGCAGGGGCTGCGCGACACGCCGGCGCTGGGCGCGGCGGTGATGCAACTGGCCGCCGGCCCGTATGCCGCCGCCCTGCTGAGCCTGGTGATCTGCGCCACCGCGCTCAGCACCATCAACGGCACCATCATTACCGGCGCCCGCGTCTATTACGCGCTGGGCCGCGACGTGCCGCGGCTGCGCGCGCTGGCCGGCTGGAGCGAACGCAACGAAACGCCGGTCAGCGCGCTGTTGGCGCAAGGCGTCATCACGCTGGCCCTGCTGGCGGTGGGCGCCTTCAGCCACAACGCGGTGCAGACCATGGTGGCCTACACCGCGCCGGTGTTCTGGCTGTTCATGCTGCTGGTGGCCGCATCGGTATGGCGCCTGCGGCAGCGTGACCCCGCGCGCGCCCGGCCGTTTCGCGTGCCCCTGTATCCGCTGACCCCTGCCCTGCTGGCGCTGACCTGCGCCGGCCTGGTCTATTCCAGCGCCGCCTACGCTGGCGCCGGGGCCCTGATCGGCCTGGGCGTGCTGGTGCTGGGCGTGCCGATGCTGCGACTGCTGCGCCCGCACGAAGCGCGCGACCTGGACAGGCGTGGTCCGCAATGAGCCGCCCCTCCCGCTTTTCTTTGCCCTAGGAGTCTTCATCATGCAACGTGCCCATTCGTCCCATTCGCCCGCCCGCCGCTGGCCCCTCATGGCATCGGCGCTGGCGCTGGCCCTGTCCCTTGCGGTGCTGGCCGAGGCCCGCGCCGATGCCGCCAGCCCGCGGGCTGCCGCGACCGAAGACTACGTGCCCGATGTCGGCCAGGATGGCAAGGACGTCATCTGGGTGCCGACTCCGCAGACGCTGGTGGACAAGATGCTCGACATGGCCCAGGTCACGCCGCAGGACCGCCTGATGGACCTGGGATCCGGCGACGGCCGCACCGTCATCACCGCCGCCCAGCGCGGCCTGACCGCCAAGGGCATCGAGTACAACCCCGACCTGGTGGCGCTGTCGCGCAGCAATGCCGCCAAGGCGGGCGTGTCCCGCCGCGCCACCTTCGAGGTCGCCGACCTGTTCGAAACCGACCTGTCGCAGGCCGACGTCATCACCATGTTCCTGTTGTCGACCATCAACGAGAAGCTGCGGCCCAAGCTGCTGGAGCTGCCGCCGGGCACCCGCATCGTGTCCAACACCTTCCGCATGGGCGACTGGGAGCCAGATGCCTCCGAAACCGTGACCGAGGCCTGCCAGACCTACTGCAACGCGCTGCTGTGGGTGGTGCCGGCCAGGGTCGACGGCCGCTGGCAGGTGGGCGGCCGCACGCTGCAACTGGAACAGCGGTACCAGATGCTGTCGGGCAAGCTCGGATCCAGCGAGATCTCGGACGCGCGCATGGATGGCCGCACCATCTCGTTCACCGCCGACGGCATACGCTACACCGGCGAAGTCAACGGCGCCACCATGCAGGGCAGCGCCGCCGGCAAGGGCGAATGGTCGGCCCGTCGCATCTAGGGCGGCCGCCCCGCGGGAGCCGGACGCGGCGTCAGCGCGGCGCCGTCTGGATCACCCGGTGCACGAACTGCAGCTTGCCCACCACCGCGGCGGGCAGCACAAAGGGATAGAAGTCGCGCTGGCCCATGCTGCGCGACAGCTCGTTGAGCACGCCGGTCAGCGCCACCCAGCCATTGACCAGATCGAGAAAGCGCTGACCTTCGGGATCGTCCGGGTCGTACAGCGACGCCCGGGTGAAGGGATCGCTGGCCTGGTCCAGCGGCAGCCGCGCCATGCCGAAGCTGAAGGCGGTGTCCAGCGCGTCCATCATGTGCAGGTAGTGGGCCCAGGTCTCGGCCCAGTCTTCCCAAGGATGCGACGAAGCGTAGGCGCTGATGAAGCGCTGCGCCCAATCGGCCGGCGCGCCCTGGTCGTAATGGCGCCGCAATGCCTGCGCGTAGTCATCGCGCTCGTCGCCGAACACCTGGCGGAATGGCGCCAGCCAGGGGCCGCCGGCCACCAGCCGATCCCAGTAGAAATGGCCGATCTCATGGCGGAAATGCCCCACCAGCGTGCGGTACGGCTCGTGCATCGCCTCACGCACCTGGACCCGGTACGCGTCGTCGGCCTCGTGGATATTGAGCGTGATCAGCCCCTGGCCGTGTCCCGTGAGCAGCGGCGAGCCATCGTCGGGCGGCGCCAGCAGGTCGAACGCCAGCCCGCCGTCGCCCGGCGTGCGCGCCCGCGGGATCGGCAGTCCCAGCGTCAGCAGTTGGGCGATCACCTGGCGCTTGGCGCTCTCGACCTTGCGCCACAGCGTCCCGTTGCCCGGCACCGACAGGTCGGGAATGGTGCGATTGAGGCCGCAGGCGATACAGAGATGATCGGCGCGCGCGGCCGGCAGCAGCCAATTGCAGGCAGCCGGCGACGAAAAATTGGCGCAGCGCTTGAAGATTCTGCCGCGCACCCGCCCGGCCTCGATCCAGGCGCCTTCCGTCTTGCCCGGGTCCAGCGCGACGATGTGGCCGTGGCGCGGATCGAAGCCCAGTTGCCGGTGGCAGTTAAGGCACTCGGTGTTGTTGAAGAACACCCGCTGGCCGCAGACACACTGGAATGCCTTGGCGCGGGCGTGACGCTGCCGCGGACGCCGGCGCTCGGGCGCGTTCAACTGGCGGCTCAGGGCATCGAAGAAAGGATTCATGCGACCGGTCTCCGGGCTACAGCGGCGCGGCCTGGACCGCCACCGCCTGTTCCAGCCGCAGGCCGCGCCGCTGGGTGTCCAGCGTCACCAGCGCGCCGAGGGGCAGCGTCAGGTTGGGGTCGCCATGGCCGCTGGGCCAGGCGGCCAGCACCGGGATGCCGCGCGCCTGGAATTGCTCCAACAGCAGCGGGAACAACAGGCTCTGGCCGACCGCGTCGCCCCCCGGCAGCCCCAGCCGGGTGAAATTGCCGGCCAGCACGCCCTTGATGCGATCGAACTTGCCTGCCGCGCGCAACTGCGACAGCAACCGGTCGATGCGCGGCAGCGCCTCATTGACATCCTCGATGAACAGGATCGCGTCCCGTGTCGCGATCTCGTGGCGCGAGCCGATCATGGCCGCGACCAGCGCCAGGTTGCCGCCCACCAGCCGGCCGCTGGCCACGCCGGGCGCCAGCACCACCGGGTTGGATTCCGGCGGCGCGTCGATCCAGCCGCCCTGCCCGATCTGGCCGCCGACCATCGCCAGCACGTGGCTGGCGGTTGGCTCCTGTTTACCCGCCACCAGGTCCTGCGCCAGCATCGGCCCGTGAAACGTCACGAACCCCGCGTGACGCTGGATCGCCAGGTGCAGCGCAGTGATGTCGCTATAGCCGATGAAGGGCTTGGGATGCCGGCGCAGCAGGCCGATATCGAGCCGGTCCGCCAGCCGCCAGGAGCCGAACCCGCCCTGCAGGCACCACACCGCGTCAATGGCCGGATCGGCAAAGGCCGCGTGCAGGTCGTTGAGCCGGGCGTCGTCGTCACCGGCCAGGTAATCGTATGGCGCGTCGCCGCGGGTCAAGGCGGCCGGCATGATGCGCGGGTCGTAACCGCGCGCCTGCAGCCATTCGGCCGCCTCGAAAGCCGCGCCCTCGGCGGCGGAGGCCGGCGCCACGATGGCAACGCGCCCCCCCGGCCGCAGGGCTGGCACGGGCGCATCGCGCCGCGGCGCCGCGGCGGACTGCGCGGAAGACGGCGCCGCCGCGCCGCGATCGCCCGGCTCGGCCACCCGGCTTGCACACCCCGCCAGCGCCAGACCGGACAGGCCCAGCGCGCCGGCGGCCTTGAGCAGGCCGCGCCGTGCGGGATCGTTCAGAGCGCGCCCCTCGCCTTGCCTTGCGGGCATATGCCATCCTTTTAGATGATGTTTTATTGTTCTTATTTATCAATACGTTAAATGATAAACCGAGAATCCAGATGAAGTCTGGAGCACGCTATTCCAGAATTCACTTCAACTTATTCCAGAATCTACTTTAAGTGCGTAACGGCGCATCCGGCAGGCGAGTTCCGTCTCGAATCCGCCCGCGTTCCGCCTCCGGCATCCTGACCTGCGCCGCTAGAAGCGTTCGTACTCCAGCCGGTAGCGCCACTGCCCCACCGCCAGCCCGGCCATCGGCAGGCGGCCGATGCGGATGCGGCGCAAGGCTTGCAGTTGCAGACCGACACTGTCACAGGCGTACTCGATGAAGCCCAATGCGGGCGTCTTCAACGCAAAGCGCAGATGGCTTTCGTTCTGCCAACTGACCTTCATCGGCGTGGCCGGCCGGCCCTCATAGGCCAGGCCGCGCTGCAGGCGCGCCAGCGCCGCCGCATCGAGCGTGCCGCGCACCTGCGCGATGTATTCCTGCTCGACATGCCGCCCCTCTTCCAGCAACTTGCGCGCCACCGCGAACTCCTGGGTATAGACCACCAGCCCGCTGGCCGCGCGCTCGAGGGGCGTGGCCAGCTTCAGGCCATTGAACATGCGCTTGAGGTAGCGTTGCCCAGACCGGTCGCCAGGCATGAGGTTGGCTGGCACGACCAGGTTCAGCGCCGATTCGACCGGGTCCGAGGCCGACAGGCCGGCCGGCTTGTGCACCAGCACGCTGACCGGCCGCATTTCTTCCAGGCGGGCGCCGGGCAGCAGGCTGACCGTCTGGCCCGCCCGGACGCGATAGCCGGGCTCCTCGACCACCTTGCCATCCACGGCGACCCAGCCGCCCTCGATATAGCGCTCGGCGTCGCCGCGCGAACAGGATTTTTCGGTGGCCAGGCGCTTGGCCAGGCGGACGCTGTCGCTCATGGCCGGCCCGCCTGTCGGAGGGTGGCCTGGGAACGGGAAGGGAAAGCAAGCGGCGGGTACGTCGTCATCTCGGATACTGCATCAAAAACGGAAAAGGCCGGCGTCGCGAGGCATCGCGCCAACGCGGTGACAGCGTCTGGCCCGAGATGTTACGCCCTTTCCCGAGGCGGCCGCGGCTCAGGCGCGCTCGCTTCGGGCGGCGGCACCTCGTCGACCCAGGCCTTGAGCAACGTCGAGGTCACCGCCAGGATCACCGGGCCGATGAACAGACCGACGATGCCAAAGGCGAACATGCCGCCCAGCACACCGGCCAGGATCAGCAGCATCGACAGGTTCACGCCGCGCTTGATCAGCATCGGCCGCAGCAGATTGTCGAGCATGGTCACCAGCGCTGCCCACACCAGCAGCAGGATCGCGGCCACTTTCATATCGTTCTGGAACAGCCAGATCACCCCGCCCAGCAACGGCAGGAACGGCCCCAGTTGGGCCAGGCACAGCATCAACATCAGCGCGGTGATGATCCCCGCCGCCGGCACC
Source organism: Achromobacter sp. SIMBA_011 (assembly GCF_046535435.1). Lineage (NCBI taxonomy): Bacteria > Pseudomonadati > Pseudomonadota > Betaproteobacteria > Burkholderiales > Alcaligenaceae > Achromobacter > Achromobacter sp. SIMBA_011. The sequence goes on from NZ_JAWRWN010000010.1 coordinate 104,390, forward strand.
CCGGCGATCCACAGGCCCAGCCCGCCCAGCGCCGACTGCACCACCGCCGTCACCACGATACCCAGCGCCACGGCGCGTATCGACAGCCCCGCCAGGCGGATCGCCGCCACGCCGCGATGGCCGGCCAGGCGGTTGGCGAAGCGCTGCACGAAATTGGCGGCGACGTCGCCCTGGCTATAGAGAATGCCGGCGATGACGATAGTGATCAGCATGTGCATGACGAACACGCCAACGATGGCCGCATTGCTCAGCAGCCACTTGGCCGCCATGGTCACATAGGGCTCCAGGCGCGCCAGCAGCCCGCCCGCGCCGGCGTCGGCCAGCGCCTGCCATTCCTGCGCGATGCGCGGCCCGCCCAGCGGGATGCCCTGCACCCAGCCCGGCGGCGCCATCAGGGCGTAATCGGGCAGACTCTTGATCGCGGTCATGATGGCGCCGCCATGCAGCGCCAGGGTCGAGATGGCCTGGTACAGCGGCAGCACGATCACCACCAGCAGCACGATCAGCATGGCCACCGTCGCCATCCAGCGTCGGCCGCCGCAGCGCTTTTGCACCGCCAGCATCACCGGCCAGGTGGCCACCACGATGGTGGTGGCCCAGATCAGCCCGAACAGGAAGGGTTTCAGCACGTAGAGGCTGCCGATCATCAGGGCCGACAGGATGACGATGACGAGCAGATTGCGGGCAAGGTCCGCGGGCGGGCGTGGGTTCGGGTTCAAACGGTGCTCCAGGCAGCGGCCGCGCAAGGATCGGGCCGTGTACGAATTTATCCGAAAACCCCGCCGACAACCTTATTTGGCGCCGCCGGGCGTGGGCCGCACCGCCACCCGGGCGGCGATCAGGTGGCGCGTCAGCTCCAGCAACTGCCCATCGCGCGTCCGCAACTGGCCCAGCAGGTCCGCCAACTGGGCGTCGCTGGCCGCCAGCCGCTGGGTCAGGTCCTGTTCGCGGCGACGCGAGGCCTGCAGCGCCTCCTGGGCGACGGCCACGTCGGCCAGTTGCCGGCTCAACTGCGCCTGGGCCTCGCCGCGCGCGGCCAGCACCTCGGCCTGGGCCGCCCGCAGCCGGTCGGCGGCATCCGATTCCGCGCCGCGCAGGCGCTCGGCCGCCTGAGCCAGCGCCTGGCGCGCCTGTTCGGCCTGTTGCTGCTGGGCGGCCTGGAGTTCATCCAGCCGCGCTTGCAGGCGTTTGACGTTGCCGCGCTCGGCGTCCAGTTCATTGAGCCAGCGGCGCTCGTGAGCGGCATGGCGCTCCTGCGCGGCGGCCAGGGCCTCGGCCTGCTCGCCCCGGGCGCGCTCGGCATCGGCCACGTGCGCCAGCAAGGCATTGCGCGCGTCCGCCAGTTGCCGCTGCTCGATCGCGACGGCCTCGTCGCGCTGGCGCAACTGCGCCTCGGCCGCCCGCAGGCGTTCCTCGGTGGCGGCCAGTTGCCCGGTCGCCACCTTCAAGCCCTCCTGCAGGTCGCGCTCGCGGTTTTCCAGGTTTGCCTCGCGCTGGCGCAACTGTTCGGTGAGCGCATCGAGCCGCTCGCCCTCTTCGTGCAGTTCGGCCCAGCGCTGGCGGTTGGCCTCGGCCTGTTCGGCGCGGGCGGCGGCCAGCGCCGATTCCCAGAAATGCGCGGCCGCCTGGGCCACTGGTTCGGGCACGGCGGCCGGCGCGGAGAAGGCGCCAGGATCCTGGATGCGGGCCCCCAGCGAACGGAACCAGGATTCCAGGTGCGGACTGACCGTATTGGGGGAGCCTCGCCCGATCTTCTGGCGCACCCGTTCGATGGTCGGCCGCGCCCCTTCCAGCAGCAAGGCGTCGGAGGCACGCCAGACATCCCCTTCCGTAATTCCCGTGGCCATGGCTCGTTTTTCCCGGATCAAAGCGGTTTTTACTCACGATAATGGAATCTTATCGTGAGTAATTTCATATATGCGTTAGATATCATACAGCATATGTATGAAATTATATTTTTCAGCGCCATGGGAGGCGTGCCCCCCCGCGCGAGAGGTGAAATCCGGCCCCGGCGCGCGCCCTAACGGGCAACCACCCTGCCCGCGCTCTCCCGGACCAGGGCGGCCAGCCTGTCGGCGGCGGGCGCCAGCCTGCGCCCACGCAGGGTCAGGAGTCCCATCTGGCGCGTCAGGGGCGGCGACAGCCGGCAGATCCGCAGTCCCCTGGGCGGCCTGACGGGCAAGGCCAAGCGCGGAAGAATGGCCACGCCCAGCCCCGCCGCGGCCATCGCGATCAGGGTGTGGGCCTGTATGCACTCGTACTTCGGCGTCAGGCGGATGCGCGCCCGCGCCGCCGCCTGGTCCAGCAGGACGCGCAGCGACGTGGCGTTGCTGAGCAGCAGCAAGGGCAAGCGGGCGACGTCCTTCAGCGCCATGGGGTCCGCCGCATCCGGGTAGAGACGGGGCGCCATCAGCGCGCAGATCTCTTCGGTCACCAGCGGTTCGAAATCGCAGTCGGCGCCCATCGGACCGGGGACCACACCGAAATCCGCCTCGCCCTGCAGCACCTGGGCCTGCACGTCCCCCGACTGCCGCTCCCGCACCGACATCCGCACGCCGGGGTACAGGGTCTCGAACCGGGCCAGCACGGGGGGCAGCAGCGCGGCCGCGGCAATCGGCGTCGCCGCGACCGCCACGTGGCCGGCCTGCAAGGCCTGCGTCTCACGAACCTCCCGCACCCCCGCCTCGACCTCGCGCACGCCGCGCCGCGCGGCGTCGAGCAACTGCTTGCCGGCCGCCGTCAACTGGACACTGCGCGTGGTGCGATGGAACAGCTCGGCGCCGACCTGCGCCTCGAGCAATTTGATCTGCGCGCTGATCGCCGACTGCGAACGATGCACCTGCTCGGACGCGCCGCGAAAGCTCCGGGTCTCCGCGATCAGGAGAAAGGTGCGGAGCAGATTGAAATTGATATCGGAAGCCATTGATTAGTTTTTTTGAATAATCTCACCTGATTTTAGCGATTGTTCTTCATTGAGCGGCCCACTACATTCGCACCCCGACACGCACAGCAAGGAGCAAAGCGTGGCAGTTTCAGTGAGAGCAACACATCTATGAGCATTTCCGTTCTGGTGCTCTGCGAGCTGGGCCCCGCGCAAGAGGCGGCCCTGCGGCAGCGCTATCAACCCACGTTCGCGCTGACGCCCGAAGAGCGGGCCCGCATCGTGCAGACCCGCGGCGCCGAATTCGAGGCGGTGCTGACCATCGGCCTGCTGGGGCTGCGCGCCGATGAAATGGAAAGGCTGCCCCGCCTCAGGCTCGTCGCCAGCATGGGCGCCGGCTACGAGAACATCGACGTGACGGCGGCCAAGGCCCGCGGCATCTGGGTGACCAACGGGCGCGGCGCCAACGACGAATGCGTCGCCGACCATGCCATGGGCATGGTGATCGCGGCGATGCGCGACTTCCGTACCCTGGACCGGCTTTGCCGCGCGGGCGTCTGGCGCACCGCCATCGCCCTGCCCACCCACGTGTCCGGCAAGCGCCTCGGCATCCTGGGCCTGGGGGCGGTGGGCGAACGCATCGCCAGCCGCGCCCAGGCTTTCAGGATGCAGGTCGGCTACCACAACCGCCGCGCGCGGCGGGAATTCGACTATCAGTACTTCGACGACGCGCAGGCGCTGGCGCGCTGGTGCGACGTGCTGGTCTGCGCCATGCCCGGCGGCGCGGCGACCCGGCACATGGTGAATGCGGCCGTGCTGCGGGAACTCGGCCCGGGCGGCTACCTGGTCAATGTCGGCCGGGGCAGCATCGTCGATACGCAGGCCCTGGCCGCCGCGCTGGCCTGCGGCGGCATCGCCGGGGCGGCGCTGGATGTCTACGAAAGCGAACCCGCCCCGCCCCCGGCGCTGATCGCCCAGGACCGCCTGCTGCTGACTCCGCACGTGGGCGGCTGGTCGCCGGAGGCGATCGAAGCCCAGTTCGGGATCTTCATGCTTAACCTGGAGGGCGTATTCTTCGGGCGGGGGCCTGTCACCCCGGTGTAGCGGCGCCGCGCTCCCCGGCGGGCAGTCTCGCCGCCGCCCGCTCGGGGCGCGTTCAGCCGCGCGCTCAACGTCCCGTTAAGGCGCGTTGAGCATTTGTCGATGGCCGCCCCCGCGCCGCCTTCCTACACTGTGGCCATCAATCCCTGGAGATGGCCATGATCCCCCCGCGCAGCATCCGTCTGGCAACCATTCTGCTTCCGCTCTGCCTGTTGTGGGGCGGCGGCGCCAGCGCCCAGTCCGCCACCGCCCCGGCCGCCTACCCGCAGCGCCCCATCAACCTGATCGTGGCGTGGCCGCCCGGGGGCGCGGTGGATCTGCTGGCGCGACAGTTAGGCACCGTCCTGGCCAAGGACCTGGGCCAGCCCATCGTGATCGAGAACAAATCGGGCGCCAATGGCTCGATCGGGCATGCCCAGGCGGTGCGCGCCGCGCCCGATGGCTACACCGCTCTGCTGGCCACCAACAGCACCTTCGTGATCGGCCCGCACCTGTACAAGCAGTTGCCGTACCAGCATGAGCGCGACCTGGCCCCGGTGTCGCTGCTGGCCGCCAGTCCGCTGGTGCTGGCCGTCAATCCCGCGCTGAAGGTCAAGACCTTGACACAACTGCTGGCCCTGGCGCGCGAAAAACCCGGCCGTCTGACCTTTGCCTCGGGCGGCCAGGGATCCACCAGCCACCTGGCGGCCGAACAACTGATGGCCCTGACCGGCATCGAGATGACCCATATCCCCTACCAGGGCGGCGGCCCCGCCGGCACGGCGGTGATGAGCGGCGAAGTCGACATGGCCTTCCTTGACCTGGGCGTCTCGCTGCCGTTCCTGAATTCGGGGCGGCTGCTGCCCCTGGCCGTCTCCAGCGATCAGCGCTCGCCGCTGCTGCCCGAGGTGCCGACCGTGGCCGAATCCGGCGTCAAGGACTTCGAAATCGCCACCGCCTTCGCCGTGTTCGTGCCGGCGCGCACCCCCGCCCCGGTGATCGACCGGCTCCATGGCGCCCTGGTCAAGGCGCTCGGCGACGCCGACCTGCGGCAGAAGCTGATCCACCAGGGCGTGATCGTGATGGGCACCAGCCCGGCCGAACTGCGCGACTACACCACGCGTGAAAACCAGCGCTGGGGCAAGATCATCAGCGACCGCCACATTTCGGTGAACTGACATGCGGCGCAACGATTTCCGTATCGCGATCGTCGGGGCCGGCGGCATCGGCTGCGCCACCGCGGCCTATCTGCGGGCCAGCGACCTGCCGGTGGCGATGTGGTCGCCCACCGGGCGGCACCTGCGCCCGCATGCCGAGCCCGGCCGGGCGCGCTTCGACTGCGTCGGCGCGCTGGAAGGCGCCGTGGCGGTCGAACGGCTGGCGCGGCTGTCCGACCTGTCGGACTACAGCCATGTCTTCATCTGCCTGCCCGCATCCCAGTATCAGCAGGTCCTGGAAGACGCGGCGCCCCACTGGCGCGACGGCCAGACCCTGATCGTCAGCGGCGCGCTGTCACTGGTGCCGCTGTGGCTGCGGCAGACGGCGGCGGCGCATGGCGCCGACGTCACCGCGGTCGGGTGGAGCACGACTCTCACGACCGCCCACTTCCTGCCCGACGGCCGCCTGCACCTGAACGCGCCGCGCGGCCAGATCGGCATGGCCTGGCTGGCGCCGCGCGCGGGCGGCCGCGACGCACTGGCCGATTGCCAGGCCCTGTTCGGCGACCGGTTCGCGCTGGCCGACAATCTGTTGGCCAGCATCCTGGCCAACATCAATCCGATCGCGCATGCCGCGGAGGTGATCCCCAACCTGACCCGGATGGACCGGGGCGAGGCCTGGCCGCTGTTCGGCCACTTCACGGGGGTGGTCGCCAACATGGCAGAGGCGCTGGACCGGGAGCGGCTGGCGCTGGCCCGAGCCCTGGGGTTCACGCTGCCGACCCTGGCGCAGCATTATTCGCGCTCGTACCACGTGCCGCTGGGCCCACTGGAGGACATCGCTCGCGTCATCGATGCGCGCGGCGCCGGCCCGCTCGGCCCGGCGCGGCTGGCGCATCGCTACGTGCTGGAGGACGTGCCGTTCGGCCTGGTGTTCCAGGAACGGCTGGCGCGGCTGCTGGGGGTCGACTGCCCGCTGCTGTCCGCCTGCATCACGTTGCTGGAAGCGGTCTACGCGGAGCCGTTCCGGGACCGCAATTACCTGCTGGACTCGGTGCTGCCCGACGGCATGTCGGCAGAGGCGTTGCTGGCGGCCTGCAGGAGCGCGTGCGCGGCATCGTGAAAGCGCTCGATGATGTCGTCCTGGTGCCACGGCGTCCGGTACACCATCACGATAGGGATCGGCTCGGGCAGCGCCTGGACCGGCAACGCCGCCAGGCTGCCGCGCGCCAGGCGTTCCTGCACCGTGCGCCGGGCCAGCAGGCTGAGCCCCAGCCGGCGCTCGACCAGTTTGAGGTTGGTGATGGCGTTCATGGACTCGATGGCGGGCGCGATGGGCGGCAGGTTGTTGTCCAGCAGCAACTGCTCGATCATCAGCCGGGCCTGCGTCGGCCGGGCCGGCAGTATCCAGGCCTGCTGCTTCAACTCGCGCCAGGTCCACGGCGCCTCGCGCGGCGCCAGGGCCAGCGGATGATCGCCGGCGCACACCACGATCCACTGTTCCCGGCCCACCGGGCGGATCACCAGCCCCTCCTGACAGAGGCTGCCCAGTTCGGACGAGGTGTTCATGGTCAGCAGGACGTCGATCTCGCCGCTTTCGAGCTTGCGCTGCGTGTCGTCCAGCCTCCCCTCGACGATCTGCACCGGCGGCAAGCCGCCATCGTCCGCCATGCCGCGCAGCACGTCGGGCAGCAACGACCAGGCGATGAAGGGCGGCGCGCCAATGCGCAGGACCGCATCGTGCCCCAGCTTGCGGTCGCGCAGATCATCGGCGAGATTGGCGACCTCGGACAGCAACAGGCGGGCGCGGTGCACCAGGATGTCGCCGTCCCGCGTCAGGCTCACGCCGCGGCCATGCCGCTCGAACACCGTGATGCCCAGCAGCGTCTCGATTTCCCCCAGGCCCTTGCTGACGGCGGCGGTGCTGACGCAGAGCTTCTCACCCGCGGCGCGCATGCTGCCGGTGTCGGCCAGCACCGTCAGCAATTCGAACTGGCGCATCCGCAACGCGGCGATCATGCGATAGGTGGAGTCGTGCATCCGGGCGGCACCTTCAGGGGCGGGTAGCGAAGTAGCGGAATGATAGTATCCACGGGCCGTGCCACGCCAGGCTCCCCGCTCCCGGTCATTTCCCGCCCCGCATGCTGCCCACTTCTCCGGCCCCACTGCCCCTGCTGGACCCCCGCGCGCTCGACCGCCAGGCCGACGCCGCCATGCGCGACCTGCTGCGCGAGGGTAGTTCGCCCAATACGGCCGCCAGCTATCGCGCCGCGATCCGCTACTGGTCGGCCTGGTTCGGCCTGCGCTATGGCCGGCCCCTGGCGCTGCCGCTGTCCGAGGCGGCGGTGATCCAGTTCGTGGTGGACCACGCCCAGCGGACCGGCGCCCAGGGGCTGACATCGGAGCTGCCGCCGGCGCTGGACAGCGAGTTGGTGCGGATCAAGGCCAAGGGCCGGCTCGGGCCGCCCAGCCTGAACACGCTGTTGCAACGGCTGTCGGTGCTCTCCAAGGCCCATGAGCTGGCCGGGCTGCCCAACCCCTGCCGCGCCGCCGCCGTGCGCGAGCTGCTGGCCCGCACCCGCCGCGCCTATGCCCGCCGGGGCGCGACGCCGGCGCGCAAGGACGCCCTGACGCGCGAACCGCTGCAGGCCCTGCTGGACACCTGCGACGACTCCCTGCGCGGCCTGCGCGACCGGGCGTTGCTGCTGTTCGCCTGGTCCAGCGGCGGCCGGCGGCGGTCCGAGGTGGTCGGGGCGACCGTCGAAAACACGCGCAAGGTGGGCGAGGATTACCTCTATTTGCTCTCGCACTCCAAGACCAACCAGTCCGGCGCCGACCGCGCCCAGGACCGCAAGCCGATCGCCGGCGCGGCGGCGCTGGCCCTGGACGCCTGGCTGGCCGCCAGCGGCATCCGCCAAGGCGCCCTGTTCCGCCGCATCCGCCGTGGCGATGTGATCGGCGAACCGCTCGCCGCCGCCGCGGTGCGCGCCATCGTCCAGGAACGCTGCCGCCTGGCGGGCATCGAGGGCGATTTCTCGGCCCACAGCCTGCGTTCGGGTTTCGTGACCGAGGCCGGCCGCCAGAACGTGCCGTTGGGCGACGCCATGGCCATGACCGGCCATGCCAGCGTGGCCACCGTGATGGGGTATTTCCGCGCCGGCGCCGCGCCCCGCTCGCGCGCGGCGCGCCTGCTGGACACGCCATCCGGGGACGAAACACCGTAGCGCGCCAACCACACCCGCTCGATCCCGGCGAGACCCGAGGCGCGCTTGCATACAATGGCGCCTGCCGGCGCTGCGCAGCGCCGCGCCCATAACGAGACCCATGCCTGCTGTGCTCCCCATGCGAATCAATCTACGCGGCCTGGTGCTCGCGCTTACGATATTCAGCGCCATCGCCGCTACCGCCAACGCCTTGTACGCCAGTTACCGGCTGCAGCGCGAGCAACTCATCACCACCACCCTGGAAGCCAACCGCGTCTACGCCGCCAAGCTGGCGCAGAGCGCCGGCGGTTTTCTCAAGGCGGCCGAACGCCAACTGGGCTACAGCGCGCGCCAGATCGCGGCGCACATGGGCGCCCCGGACATGCTGGCGGCCGAGGTTCGCCGGGTACAGGAGCAGAGCGACACGTTCAATTCGGTGGGTGTGGTGGGCGCCGACGGCGTGCTGCTGGCCACCACCCAGGATTTCCGCAGCTTTGTCGGCACCCGGATCGACAGTCCGGGCAGCCGGGTCGCGCTGCAAAGCCGTCATCCGGTCATCACCAAACCCTATGTCTCGATCGCCGGCAACCTGCTGATCAACCTGTCCTATCCGGTGCTGGCCGCCGACGGCCGCTTCCTGGGCTACATCGCCGGCACCCTGCACCTGCGCAGGGAAAGCGCGCTCAACGACCTGCTGGGCCTGCACCACTACAAAGACGGCTCCTATCTCTATGTGGTGGATGGCGACGGGCGGCTTATCTATCACACCGATGCCAGCCGGGTCGGCGAAGTGGTGAACGGCAATCCGGTGATCGAGGCCGTCATCGAGGGCCAGGCCGGCGCGCGCCGGGTGGTCAATTCACGCGGCGTGGACATGCTGGCCGGCTACGCGCCGGTGCCCGCCAGCGGTTGGGGCGTGGTGGCCCAGCGCCCCACCGCCGTGACACTGGAACCGATCCGCGAGCTGCTGTGGGCGCTGCTGGGCTACGCCGCGCCGCTGGCGTTGGTGTTCCTGCTGGCGATCTGGTGGTGTGCGCGGCAGATCTCGCTGCCGCTGTCGCAACTGGCCACCAACGTCGAACATCATGACGTCGCGGTGGCGATGCAACGGGTCAAGTCGGTGCGCGCCTGGTATTTCGAGGCCGAGCGCCTCAAGCGCGCGGTGATCTGGAGCTTCACCACCCTGCAGGAAAAGATCGGCAAGCTGAACCTGGCCAGCATCACCGACCCGCTGACCGGCCTGCGCAACCGGCGCGGCACGCAGGACGCGGTGGATCACCTGCAGGCTTCGGGCACGCCGTTCTCGGTGCTGGCGCTGGACATCGACCATTTCAAGCGGGTCAATGACACCTACGGCCATACCGCGGGCGACAAGGTGATCCAGGACGTGGCGCAGTTGATGCGCGACTGCTCGCGCCCCGGCGACATCCTGTGCCGCAACGGCGGCGAGGAATTCCTGATCCTGCTGCCGGGGGTGGCGCCGACGGAAGCAGTGATCGTGGCCGAGCGGCTGCGCCAACGCACCGCGGAGCGCGACTTCCCACAGGTGGGCGGGATCACGATGTCGGCGGGCGTGGCGCAATGGCCGACCAGCGGGCCGGACGTGGTCCAGGTGTTCCACGCCGCCGACGCCGCCCTCTATGCGGCCAAGCAGCAGGGCCGCAACCGCGTGGTGCTGCACGGCACTCCCTAGGGCCCGGGGCCGCCGCAAGCCCCCCTAAGCCATCGCCAACGCCCGGTAGTGGCTGGCGATGGCGGCCGCAAACAGGCCGCCGATTACCGACACGTGCTCCAGCGCGAAGAACAACGCCAGCCTGGCCTGCGGTTCGGGCAGGCGCCAGAAGGCGTGAACGATGAAGATCGTCAGCGCCAGGAACACCGCCAGCGCGGCGGCGGCCAGCCAGACAGCACGGTCCGCCAGGATCAGGATCGAACCGGCCAGCATCAGCGCCGCCACCGCGATGTTGAACAGGCGGGCCGGTTCCAGCCCCGCGCCCCGCATTTCCGCCACCCCGCCCTGGAAATCGATCAGCTTGGCCGCGCCCGAGGCGATGAAAACCACCGCCAGGCACAGCCGCGCGATGAACCAGAGCCAGGAGCTCTGAAGCACGGGTTCGAGGTATTGCGGCGTCTGCATGGGTGCTGCTCCTGATGGTCGGCGTTGTCCCGCCCGCCCGGCGGGCGCGGCGGCAGGCCGGATCCGGCGGGTTGCCAAATCCAGCGCGGCGGACTATAAGACCTCAACTTAACTTGAGGTCAACTTCCATGGCGGGCGACAAGCCGATCGACATCACGCGGCTCATGACGGTGGGCGAAGTCGCCCGGCGCAGCGGGGTGCCGGTCTCGACGATCCACTTCTACGAAACCAAGGGATTGATCCAGAGTTCGCGCAGCGACGGCAACCAGCGCCGCTTTCCCGGCATCGTGCTGCGCTACATCGCCATCATCAAGGTGGCGCAACGCACAGGCATTCCGCTGGAGGAAATCCGCGAGGCCATGTCGCGCTTCCCGCAGGACGGCAACCGCCTCAGTCCGGCGCAATGGAAGGCCCTGTCGTCGCAATGGCGCGCGAACCTGGATGAACGCATCCGCAAGCTGACCCGGCTGCGCGACGAACTGGACAGTTGCATCGGCTGCGGCTGCCTGTCGCTCAAGGACTGTCCGCTGCGCAACCCGGACGACGTGCTCGGCCGCGACGGGCCGGGCCCACGCATCCTGGAACGGCCCTGAGCCGCCCGGCGAGACGTCATGCGGCGCGCGGCGATGGCCTGGCAGCCGCGCAATTACAGTATCCTGCGCGCACAGCCACATCGCATCAGGCCGGCCCATCCGTATGTTGCGCAGTAGATTCTCGATCAAATCACTGGAACGCTATTTCCTGATATTGGCGGCGGGCGTGCTGCTGCCAATGTCGGTCCTGACGGGAATCCTGCTGCTCCAGAGCCGCGCCGCCTATCTCGCCACCGGCGAAGCGCTGCGCGCTTTCGCCATCGTCCGCACCACCATCGCGGCGATGGAAACGGTGTCCGCCGAGCGTGGTCCCATGAATGCCGCCCTGGGCGCCGACTACCCGGTCGGGGCATCCCTGCTGGATGGGCTGCAGGCGGCCCGCGAACGCAGCGACACGCGCATCGCCGAACTCCTGGCGCTGTACCGCGCCCCGCTCAGTCCGAACAGCGCGCGGGAGTTCACCAACATCCAGCGCATCCGCTACGCCCTGATCAAGGCCCGCGCAGACGCCGACGCCCTGATCGCCACGCCGCGCGCCGACATCTCGGGCCAGCGCGTGCTGGCGGCGGTGAACGGCATGGTGGCGCTGGTGCCCGAGCTGCAGGCGGCAATGGCCGAGAGCGCCGGCGTGGTGATGCGGAACGGAGCCGACGCGCCCAATCTGCTGACCCTGGCGTTGCTGGCGAGCGAGCTGCACGAACAGGCGGGCCTGCTGGGCTCGACCTTCACGCCGGCGCTTGCCAAGCACCGCCAACTGACCGAGTCCGACGAATACCGCATTGAACGGGTGCTGGGACGCATCGACCAGTTGCACGACCTGCTGGAGATGCGCCTGGCGACGCGGCCGGACCTGCGCGAGTCGCTGGCCTACGGCGACCTGCGGCATTTCTATTTCGGCGAAGGCATGCGCTATCTAGCGGAAGTGCGCGACATGGCGGCGCTGCAACCCGGCGGCGCCACCATCAGCGCGCGCGAGCTGGCCGCGACCTACGTGCCGCTGATGCATGCCATCAGCCAGTTCCGCGACCTGATGCTGGACCTGATGGAGGCGAGCATGCGCGAGCATCGGCGCGACGCGATCCGCTTGCTGGTCATCACACTGGTAGCCGCCACCGCGCTGGCGGCCGCGCTGATGCTGTCGCTGCGGCAGTTTCGCCGGCGCGTGATACGGCCGTTCGTGCAGGCCACCCGCATCATCGGCGCCATCGCCAACGGCACGCCCGTCGCCGCGATCCCCGTGGGCAAGTACCGCGGCGAGGTCGACGGCATGTTCGAGGCGCTGAGCGTGCTCAAGGACAACGCCGCCGCGCGCAAACGCGCCGAACTGGAGCGCGACCGCCTGATCGTCGACCTGGCGGTGATGGCGGAGACCGACTTCCTGACCGGCCTGCTCAACCGCCGCGCCTTCGAGAACCGCCTCGATCAAGCCCTGTCGCAATGGCGCGACGCCGGCGCGGCATTGGCCTTCATCCTGTTCGACATCGACGATTTCAAGGGCATCAACGACACCTACGGCCACGCCAGCGGCGACCAAGCCCTGAAAACGGTGGCCGACCTGTGCCGGCAGACCTGGCGGCAGGCGGATGTGGTCGCGCGGGTGGGCGGCGAGGAATTCGCCGTGCTGTGCCGGGCCCACAAGGCCGCCGAGGCGGTGGAGATGGCCGAACGCATGCGGCAGCGCATCGCGCGGGCCAGGGTGGCGGCGGAAAACGGCGCGGTGTTCGGGCTGACCGCCAGCTTCGGCGTGGCGCTGGCGCGCGGCCCCGGCATCGAGACGGCGGACAGCTTGTTCCGCCGCGCCGACGAACTGCTCTATCGGGCCAAGGTGGAACCGGGTGGCGCCGGAAAACACCGACTGACGGCGGGCGCCTTTGCGCCGCCAAAAAAAAGCCGCGTCGGAGTCGACGCGGCGTTGTTGCCTTGGAGGGGTCAGTCAGGAACGCGGGTCGCGTTCTTGTCCTGGGCGGCCTCGGAAGTTTCCGGGCGGGTGGAGGTTTCGGGGTCCGGGCGCGAACCTGGCGCCTTCCAGTTCAGCGGCGGAACTTCGAAGCGCGGTTTCTTGGCGATCAGTTGGGACATGTGCGTACTCTCCTGTGTGCGATGTCGGCCTGCCCTGCGCAGGGAACGACTCGGATATCCAGCGCGCCCGGGATGCCCTGGCGGCGATGCAAGGCAGGCATCAGGAACGGGCGCCAGGGCATGGCCCTGGGGTCGTCGGTAAAGCCGGCGGCGAAGCAAGACGCTTCGATGGACCCCCCCTTGGGGGAAGGCCAAGGCCTGCGCGCGGCATTGGCTTGGCGGCATCCGGAACAATTGCCGGCTTTTTGTGTGACGATCTAAGTATTTTAGTATTAATTAACAGATAAAGCAAGCATCTTGAGATTGGCTTATGTATCTGAATGGTGCGGCGACCCCAGCACCCGACGCCCGGACAGGGACGGCACAGCAAGTGAACCGAGCCCGTGCGTGGGGGGCGCGCTCACCGCCTGACCGACTCGCTTGACCGAAGAGAATGATCGTTCTACCATTGCCTCCATCGCATATAGAACGATCATTCTCAGCCATGCCCGACACGCCCAACCTCCCGCCCGACGACGCGCGCCTGCGCCTGCTCCAGGCCACCGAACGGCTGGTCTACGCCGGGGGCATCCACGCCACAGGCATGGATCTCATCGTCAAGACCTCCGGCGTGGCGCGCAAGCGCGTGTATCAGTACTACCCGAACAAGGATGCGCTGGTGGCCGCGGCCCTGCGGGCGCGCGACGAACGCTGGATGCGCTGGTTCGTCGACGCCACGTCGCGGGCGGCCACCCCCAGGGCGCGGTTGCTGTCCATGTTCGACGCCTTGCGTGAATGGTTCGCCAGCGAGGACTTTCGCGGCTGCGCGTTCCTCAATGCCGCCGGCGAAATCGGCGATGAAGCCAGTCCGGTGCTGGCGGTGGCACGCGAACACAAGGCGCGGCTGCTCGACCACATCCGCGCGCGGGTCCGCGATGCCGATCTGCCCGAGCCCGACGAGGCCGCCGCGCAATTGCTGGTGCTGATCGACGGCGCCATCGCGGTGGCGCTGGTCTCGCGCGATCCGGCCATCGCCGACAGCGCGCGCCGCGCCGCCGCCGCGCTGCTGGGCCCCGGGGACTGAGGCCATGACCCTGCCCGCCCCTTGCGCCCGGCCACGCTCGTGGCATTCCCGTTTTTTCCACCCGCCTGCGAGGCCAGCGCGATGACATCGACCCCCACTACCCGCCCCCCTCTTCCTCCCTTCACCCGCGACAGCGCGGCGCAAAAGGTGCGCCTGGCCGAAGATGGCTGGAACAGCCGCGACCCCGACAAGGTCGCGCTCGCCTACAGCCTGGATACGCGCTGGCGCAACCGCGCCGAGTTCGTCAACAGCCGCGAGCAAGCGCGCGCCTTCCTGGCCCGCAAATGGGCCAAGGAACTGGACTACCGACTCATCAAGGAACTGTGGGCCCACGACGGCAACCGCATCGCCGTGCGCTACGCCTATGAATGGCACGACGATTCCGGCAACTGGTTCCGTTCGTACGGCAACGAAAACTGGGAGTTCGGCGAGGACGGCCTGATGACGCACCGCTACGCCTGCATCAACGACCTGCCGATCCGGGAAGCCGACCGCAAGTTCCACTGGCCCCTGGGCCGGCGTCCCGACGATCACCCGGGGCTGTCCGAACTCGGCCTCTGAACCCACGGTGCGACGCTCGGCGGCGAGTCCCTTGCCCGCAGGGCGTCGTGGACGCCCTGCCTCGCGGCGGCGGCAAGCGGGCCTCGCGGTCCCGGGCTCGACGATCAGCGTTAACGGCCCCTAGGGATTTCCCGTGTTTTTTCCACGCGCTCCGCCTTGCGTGGAATTTTTTTCCATTTCCTGAAAGGTATTCGGAAGTTTGGATTCTTAGACTCCCGCATTCATTGGAATGTCAGCTTTCATTCAGGCCGAAGTCAGTCCGAATGAAAACCACAACAAAGGGAGGAATGAATCCAATGCAATCAAGACGCAGCGTCATCAAGCGCGAGGCGTGGGCCGCGGGCACGATGATCGTGCTCGGCCTGGGCGCCATCGCGCAGGCATCCACGTACACCCTGGGCAGCCTGGCCCGCATGGGCCCCGGCCTGTTTCCCGCCATTCTCGGCGTGCTGCTGGTCCTGCTGGGCCTGATCATCGCGCGCATGGCCTACTCGCCAATGATTACGGAAGAGGACGCCGAAGAGGTCCCGCCGCCCGAGTGGCGCGGCTGGGGGTGCATCATCGGCGGTCTACTGACCTTCATCCTGCTGGGCAAGTATGGCGGCCTCGTGCCCGCCACCTTCGCGCTGGTCTTCATCTCGGCCATGGGCGATCGCCAGCACACGCCGCGCAGCGCAGCGCTGCTGGCCGTGGGGGTGACCATTCTCGGCGTGGCCGTTTTCTCGTGGGCGCTGCAGTTGCAGTTTCCGCTGTTCCGCTGGGGCTGATCGATGGAAATCCTCAATAACCTGATGCATGGCTTTTCGGTCGCGTTCGCGCTCGACAACCTGCTGTGGGCCGTGTTCGGCGTGTTCATGGGCAACCTGATCGGCGTGCTGCCGGGCATGGGCGTGCTGGCCGCCATCTCGATCCTGTTGCCGCTGACCTACACCATGACCCCGACCGCCGCACTGGTGATGCTGTCGGGCATCTACTACGGCTCGCAGTACGGCGGCGGCATCACCTCGATCATGCTGAACCTGCCGGGCACCGCCTCGCACGCCGTGGCCTGCCTGGACGGCAATCCGCTGGCGCGCAACGGCAAGGCCGGCTCGGCGCTGTTCATGCTGATGTTCTCGTCGTTCTGCGGCGCGTCCGTCGGCATCCTGGCGATGATCCTGTTCTCGCCGCTGCTGGTCGACGTGGCCTTCAAGTTCGGCCCGGCCGAGTATTTCTCGATGATGATGCTGGGCCTGCTGGCCGGGGCCACGCTGGCCAAGGGCTCGGCGATCAAGGGCGTGGCGATGGTGGTGGTCGGCCTGCTGCTGGGCGTGATCGGCACCGACGTCAACACCGGCACCATGCGCTTTCACTTCGGCATTCTCGAACTGAGCGACGGCCTGCAGATCGTGGCGCTGGCGATGGGCCTGTTCGGCGTGGCCGACTTCCTCAAGAACATCAACCAGATCGGCGGCGACACCAAGGTCACCAGCACCAAGGTCAGCATGAAGTCGATGCGGCCCGAAGCCGGCGACATCAAGCAGTCGCGCGGCGCCCTGGTGCGCGGCACCGCCATCGGCGCGGCCTTCGGCATCCTGCCGGGCACCGGCCCGACCATCGCCTCGTTCATCTCGTACGCGGTGGAAAAGAAGGTGGCGCGCGAGCCGCGCCGCTTCGGCCGCGGCGCCATCGAGGGCATCGCCGGCCCCGAGGCCGCCACCAGCGCCTCGACCCAGACCAGCTTCATCCCCACCATGAGCCTGGGCATTCCGGGCGACCCGGTGATGGCGCTGATGCTGGGCGCGCTGATCATTCACGGCATCCAGCCAGGTCCGCAGATGATGGTCGAGCACGCCGACATGTTCTGGGGGCTGATCGCCAGTTTCTGGGTTGGCAACGTGCTGCTGTTGCTGCTGAACCTGCCGCTGATCGGCATGTGGGTGCGCCTGTTGACCGTGCCGTTCCGCTATCTGTTCCCGGCGGCGCTGTTCTTCGTCTGCGTCGGCGTCTATAGCACCAACAACAACCTGTTCGATGTGGGCATGGTGACCTTGTTCGGGGCGGCGGGCTATGCGCTGATCCGACTGCGCTTCGAACCGGCGCCGCTGCTGCTGGGCTTCGTGCTCGGGCCGATGGTGGAAGAGAATTTCCGCCGCGCCCTGCTGCTGTCGCGCGGCGACCTGTCGATCTTCGTGACGCGCCCGATCAGCCTGGGCTTCGTGCTGGCCTGCGTGATGCTGATCGCGTTGCTACTGGTGTCGGCCGTGAGGCAGAAGCACAAGGCGCAAGCCGCACTGGAACAAGCCCGCACGGCGGCCTGACCGGCCTCGACGGTGTGACCCACAGCCGCCCTCGGGCGGCTGTTTTTCCTGGCGCGAAAGACTCGTCGCGCGGGCGGACAACGGCCCGCTAGGCCTCGGGCGGCGCCGCCGGCCCCACGACGTGGCCATCGATATGGCCCAGCGGCCGGCCCGGATCGAGCCGGTCGCGCACCCGCTGCTTGAGCACCTTGGCTTCCGGAAAACCGCCGTCGCGCTTGCGGTCCCAAACCAGTTCGCCATCGTAGGTGATCTGGAAGATGCCGCCGGTGCCGGGCTGCAGCACCACCTCGCCCAGGTCGGTGGAGAACGTGGACAGCAGCTCCTGCGCCATCCAGCCGGCGCGCAGCAGCCATTGGCACTGCGTGCAATAAAGGATGACGATGCGGGGACGATGGGCGGCGGGCGGGGTGGCGGTCTGCATGGCGCGGATCATTCTACGCCAGCCAGGGGCGGGCGGCGCGGATCGCCAGTCGTGGATAATGTCAGGTTTTCCCGCGCGCGCGGTGCGCCCCGAGTCCGCCAATGAAGTCTGTATTACCCGCCCGCAGCCAACGCTGGCTGATCGGCCTGTTGATGGGTCTGGTCACCCTCACGCCGATGGGCATCGACATCTACCTGCCCTCCCTGCCCGCCATGGCCGTCGGCTTCGGCCAATCGATCAGCGCGCTGCAGGCCAGCATCACCCTCTTCATCTTCTCGGTCGGCGTCGGCCAGATCCTGATCGGCCCGCTGGCCGACCGCTACGGCCGCCGGCCGGTGGCGCTGGGCGGCGCGCTGGCCTACCTGGCCGGGTCGGCGCTGGGCGCCGCGGCCAATACGCTGGAGCTGTTCTACGCGGCCCGCGTGATCCAGGGCCTGGGCGCGTGCTCGGCTTCGTTGGTGGCATTCGCGGCGGTGCGCGACCGCTTCAGCCCGGCGGTCGGGGCGCGTGTCTACAGCTATCTGAACGGCGCATTGTGCACGGTGCCTGCGCTGGCGCCGATGCTGGGCGGCGCGCTGGCGGTGCATGCCGGCTGGCGCAGCACCTTCGTCTTCATGGTGCTGTTCGCACTGGCGCTGGCCGCGTTGCTGGCGTGGCGTTTCACCGAAACCCGCGCGGCCGCGCCGGCGCGCGGCACGCCCCTGTACAGCCTGCGCCGCTACGCGCCCATTGCGGCCAGCGGCCGCTTCCTTTACTTCGCCATTTTCGGCATGGCCGGCATGGCCATGATCCTGGTGTTCGTGTCGGCCGCGCCGGTGGTGCTGGTGCAGCAGCTCGGCTATTCGGAGCTGGGGTTTTCCGCCTGGTTTGGCGGCAACGCCGCCATCAACATCGCGGCGTTCTTCCTGGCGCCGGTGTTCATTGCGCGCTTCGGCCGCTATGCCATGCTGCGGGTCGGCATGATGGCGCTGCTGGCGGCCGCGCTGCTGCACCTGGCCGCCTGGCGCTGGGCGCCCGCGGCCGCTTGGATCTTCATGCTGCCGGTGGCGGTGCTCACCGTCGGCTTTTCGCTGGCGCTGGGTTCGGCGCTGAGCCTGGCGCTGGAACCCTTCGCCGATCGCGCCGGCACCGCCGCCGCGGTCTATGGGCTGTTCCAGATGAGCGGCTCGGCTGTCATCGCCACCGCCCTGCTGGACCAGGGTGTGGCCCCGCAAGCGGCGATGGGCCTGATCGGCGTAGTGATCGTGGGGCCGCTGCTCTGCCTGTCGGGCGTGATGGCCCGCCGCGTCGCCGCGTCTTCGCACTGAGCGCCCGGCCCACGCCGTCCGGCGTGGCTCACGCCGCCGCGCGCGGCGCGTTCGACAGGTGCATCAACAGCGCGCCGGCGGCGATCAGGGCCGCGCCCGCCAGCCGGCCGGGATTGAGCGCGCTGCCGACGAAGCCCACCAACGCATAGCGGTCCAGCAGCAGCGCCGCCAGCATCTGGCCGGCGATCACCGCCGCCAGGAAGGCGCCCGCGCCCAGGCGCGGCGCCAGCATCAGCGCCGCCGTGATGTAGAACACGCCGGCCAGCCCGCCGGTCCAGCCCCACCACGGCAGCCGGCCGATCTCGGCAAAGCTCGGCGCCGGCACGCGCAGAACCGCCATCACCGCCATCGCGGCGATGGCGCTGATGGCCAGCGAGACCATGGTGGCCCACAGCGGATGCCCCAGGTGACGGCCCAGGGCGGCATTGGCGCCGGCCTGGATAGGCACCAGCGCGCCCGCCAGGATGGCGGCGGGAACGGCGTAGAAGGTCGTGGTATTCAAGGTTTGCTCCGATTCAAGAGGATTGGCTTTATTCTCTTATTCGTCAACCGTTGAATCCAATTCGATATTTGTCTATTGAATATGCAGCCAGTGAATAATTTACGGGCCATCGACCTGAATCTGCTGGTGGTGCTGGACGCGTTGCTGCACGAGCGCAACCTGACCCGCGCCGCCGCCCGTCTGCCGATGAGCCAGCCCGCCATGAGCCACGCGCTGGCCCGCCTGCGGACGCTGCTTGGCGACCCGCTGTTCCATCGCACCCGTGGCGGCCTGCGGCCCACGCCGCACGCCCTGGCGCTCGAAGCGCCGCTGCGCGATGTGCTGGCGCAGGTGCGTCGGCTGTTGGCGGGCGCGGTGTTCGAGCCGGCGGCGAGCCGGCGCGCGTTTCGCCTGGCGATGTCCGACTATGGCGCGAGCGTGCTGCTGCCGCCGCTGATGCGGCGCCTGCGGCGCGACGCGCCGGGTATCGACCTGGAGATCAGTTATGCCAGCCGTAGCGGCATGATCGCGGGCGTGGCCGACGGCCAGCTCGACCTGGCGCTGGCCGTATTCGGCGAGACCCCCGCCGACATTCAGCGCGAGGTGCTGTTCGAAGAGCGCTTCGTCTGCGTCGCCGACGCCGCCGCCGGCCTGCCGTCGACATTGGAGGATTACCTGGCGCGACCGCACGTGCTGGCGGCCGCCAGCCAGGACCAGCGCGCGGCGGAAGTGGACGCGGCGCTGGCCCGCCTCGGCCAGTCGCGCCGCGTGGCGCTGCGGCTGCCGCATTGGACGGCGGCGTCCGCCGTGCTGGCCGGCACCGACCTGGTGCTGACGGTGGCGCGGCGCTCGGTGACGCCGGCGCCGGCCGGCCTGGCCGTGGGGCCGGCGCCATTCGCCATCGCGCCGCTGGCGTTCGAGATGATCTGGCACCAGCGCGCCGACGCGGACGCCGGCCTGGGCTGGCTGCGCGCGCTGCTCGGTCAGGTGGCCGGCTGAGGCGCGGCGGGCGCCGCCTATTCCCGCGCGCGCGGTGCCATGAACTCGGGGCCGACAGGATCGAGGACGTTCTTTTCCAGCAGTTCGTCGATGTCGGCCATGTCGGCGTCGCTCAGGTGCCAGCCGCAGGCCTGGTCCACGCCGTCCAGTTGTTCGGGACGGCGCGCGCCCCACAGGGCGATGGTCGGGCCGCTGTCCAGCACCCAGCGGATCGCCAAGGCCAGCACCGGCTTGTCGTAGCGGATCCGCGCCATGGCCTCCAGTTCCTTGGTGGCGCGCACGTACTGCTCGAAACGCGGCCGGCGGAACTTCGGATCCGCCGCCCGCAGGTCGTCGGCGCCGAAGGTGGTGTCCACCGTCATGCGACCCGACAGCAGGCCGCGGCACAAGGCGCCATAGGCCAGCACGGCCAGCCCGTGCTCGCGCGCATAGGGGAGCACGTCGCGCTCGATGGCGCGCTCGAACAGGTTGTAGGGCGGCTGCACCGACGCCAGCGGCAGCACCGCGCGGAACGCATCCATCTGCTCGGGCGAATAATTGCTCACCCCCACCGCCAGGATCTTGCCTTCGCGCTGCAACGCTTCCAGCGTGCGCGCCGTGTCCTCGATCGGCACCAGCGGATCGGGCCAATGGATCTGATACAGGTCGATGCGGTCGGTGCGCAGGCGGCGCAGCGAATCCTCCACCTCGCGCCGCAGCCGCTGCGGGCTGGAGTTGCGCCGCACGCCCTCGCCGGCCCATTCCAGGCCGCCCTTGGTGGCGATGACCGCCCGGTCGCGCATGCCCGCCAGGGCCTGCCCCACCATTTCCTCGGAATGGCCGAAGCCATACACCGGCGCGGTGTCGATCAGGTTGATGCCGCGCTCGACCGCGCCGCGCAGGGTGGCGATCGAGGCCGAGTCATCGGCGCCGCCCCACATCCAGCCACCGATCGCCCACGTGCCCAGGCCGATTCTCGACACAGGCGTGGGGATGCCTTCAATACGCATGGTCTCGACCAGCATGACTTCTCCTACACAAAAAGGTTGATGAGTGTAGGTCAGGTATTATTGAATCGGATTCAACGATTTATTCATCTTCGCCCCGCTGTTCATGCCGTCCTACAGCCGCCACGACCTGGCCGATCTCAGCGCCTTTGCGGCCATCTGCCGGCGCGGCAGTTTCCGCCTGGCGGCCATCGAACTGGGCGTATCGACCTCGGCCCTGAGCCACGCGCTACGCAACCTGGAAGATCGCCTGGGCGTCAAGCTGCTCAACCGCACCACCCGCTCGGTCGCGCCCACCGAAGCCGGCAGCCGCTTGGCGGCGCAACTGGACCAGAGCTTCGGCGAGATCGGCGCGGCCCTGTCGGAGCTGGACCGCTACCGCGGCGGCCCGCTGGGAGGCCTGCGCATCAACGTGCCGCGCGATGCCTCGCGGCTGCTCCTCAGCCCGGTGCTGGCTCGCTACCTCGACGACTATCCCGGCGTGCAGATCGAGGTCGTGGTCGACAACAACATGGTCGACATAGTCAAGGCCGGCTTCGACGCCGGCATTCGCTTCGGCGACACGGTGCCGCAAGACATGGTCTGCACGCCGCTGACCCCGCCATTGCGCTGGGTGGTGGTGGGCGCGCCCGCCTATCTCGGCCGCCACGGCACGCCCAGGACGCCCGAGGACCTGTTGCGCCACGCCTGCATCCGGCTGCGGCTCGGCGACCAGACCATGTACCGCTGGGAACTCGGGCAGCCGCCGCGCGCGCACGCCATCGACGTGCCCGGCGCGCTGATCGTGAACGAAACCGACATGGCGCTGGACGCCGCGCTGGACGGCATCGGCCTGGCCTATTGCCTGGAGCGCTGCGCGGAGCCGCACCTGCGCGCCGGACGCCTGCGGCGCGTGCTGGACGAGTGGTCGCCAGCGGGCGCGCCGCTGGTCATGTACTACCCCAGCCGGCGGCAACTGGCGCCCGCGCTGAGCCGCCTGATCGAAGCGATCCGCGGCGCCAACGGGCTGCCCGGCGCGATCGACGGCTAGGCCCCGCCAATCGCCCCGCATGGGTCGCGCCGGTCCGCAGGCGGCGCCAGCCTGCTATCGTGGAGGCCAGCCCCCCTTTCGGAGACGCCATGCCCGCCGATGCCCTGCCCCAGGACCCCTTGCTGTTGCACACGATGCGCGATGGCATCGCCACGCTGCGGTTGAACCGGCCCGCGCAATTCAATGCGTTGTCCGAAGGCTTGCTGGACGCGCTGCGCGCGCGCATCGACGCGCTCGCCCGTGAACCCGGCCTGCGCTGCGTGATCCTGGAATCGGCCGGCCGCGCGTTCTGCGCCGGCCACGACCTGCGCGAAATGCGCAGCCAGCCCGCGTTCGATTACTACCTGGCGCTGTTCCGCAAGTGCGGCGGCGTCATGCAGGGCCTGCAGGCCCTGCCGGTGCCGGTCATCGCCAAGGTCCGCGGGGTGGCCACCGCGGCGGGCTGCCAATTGGTGGCGAGCTGCGACCTGGCCGTGGCCGCCGACAGCGCGCGCTTCGCCGTCTCCGGCATCAATGCCGGCCTGTTCTGTTCCACGCCGGCGGTGGCGCTGAGCCGCAACGTGTCGACCAAGCGTGCCTTCGAAATGCTGGTGACCGCGCGCTTCATCGACGCCGCGCAGGCGTGCGACTGGGGCCTGCTGAACGACGTCGCGCCGGACGCGGAGCTGGATGCGCGGGTCCAGGCGCTGGCCGACGTGATCGCGTCCAAGAGCCCCGCCGCGATCCGCCACGGCAAGCGCATGTTCTACGCACAGCGCCAGATGGCGCAGGCCGAGGCCTACGAATACGCCGCCGAAGTCATGGCGCGCAACATGATGGAGGAGGACGCGGCCGAAGGCATCGACGCCTTCCTGCAAAAGCGCGCGCCGCGCTGGCGCCCGTGACCGGCGGCGCTACGCCAGCCAGCCCAGCGCCCAGCCGCCCGCCGCGGCGGCCAGCACCACCCACAGCGGCGACCAGCGCGCATACACCAGCAGGCCGAACAGGCCCAGCGCCAGCGCGAAATCCGCCTTGGAGCGGATCGCGCCGGTCCAGACCGGGTCGTACAGCGCCGCCAGCAGGATGCCCACCACGGCCGCGTTGACGCCCGCGACCATGTTGCGCACGCCGGGTCGGCGCCGCAGGCCTTCCCAGAAAGGCAAGGCGGCGGCCACCAGCAGCGCGCCGGGCAGGAACACTGCCACCAGCATGGCCAGGCCGCCGGCCCAGCCCGGCAATGGACCGGACGAGACCGCGCCCAGGAAAGCGGCGAACGTGAACAGCGGCCCCGGCAGCGCCTGCGCCACGCCATAGCCCGCCAGGAAATCCGCGCTGGACACCATGCCGCCGCCAACCGCGGCCGTCTCCAGCAACGGCAGCACCACGTGCCCGCCGCCGAACACCAGCGCGCCCGCGCGATAGAACCCCGCCAATTGCGTCGCCAGCGGCGCGTCCGACAGTGACGCCCATAGCGACAACCCCGCCAGCAACAGCGTGAACAGCGACAGGCAGAGATAACCGGCGCTGCGCGACACGCTCTGGGCCCGGTTCGCCAGCAGCGGCCGAGGCGGCACCTGCAGCAACACGGCGCCGGCCGCCGCGCCCAGCACGATGGCGCCGATCTGCCCCAGGGTGGTCGGTAGCGCGACGGCGATCAACGCGGCGACGATGGCCAACCCGGCGCGCGGCGCGTCTGGACAGAGCGAGCGGCCCATGCCCCACACCGC
Source organism: Achromobacter sp. SIMBA_011 (assembly GCF_046535435.1). Taxonomy (NCBI): domain Bacteria; kingdom Pseudomonadati; phylum Pseudomonadota; class Betaproteobacteria; order Burkholderiales; family Alcaligenaceae; genus Achromobacter; species Achromobacter sp. SIMBA_011. The sequence continues at coordinate 128,374 of NZ_JAWRWN010000010.1, forward strand.
CTGCGCGATCACCGCCACGGCCGCCACCTTCAGGCCATGCACCAGCGGCAGGCTGGCCAGGCCGCCGAAACGCGCCAGCCCCAGGCCCAGCAGGATCATTGCCAGCGCGGACGGCAGCGTGAACGCAAGCCAGGCCGCCAGCATGCCCGTCCACCCGGCCCGTTTCAGGCCCAGCGCCATGCCGACCTGACTGCTGGCCGGGCCCGGCAAAAACTGGCACAACGCCACCAGATCGGAAAACGCATAATCGTCGAGCCAACGGCGGCGATCGACGAATTCCTCGCGGAAATAGGCCAGGTGCGCCACCGGGCCGCCAAAGGCGGTCAGGCCGAGCCGCAGAAAAGCGAAAAAGACCTCCGCACAGGTTCCGCCTCCAGCCGTCTCGGCCTCGCTGGCCACCGCTTTACTGGCGACGCGTTCATCGTGGGAAGGGGGTTGCGGCGGCATCGGACTCGACACTCTGGAACGGTTGGCGCCGGCCGGTCGCGCGGCGGCGTGATTCAAGCTTATAGCCGGGCGGCGTGGCAGTTTCAATCGTTCGCCCGGCGCGGTTCCGCCAGAGTACTGCATCAAGCTTCACAATTTCCATACAAAATCCGTTGGATAGCCCGATATCCGCTCTGTAGAATACGCCGGCCCACCGCGGTGGCCAGACGCGTCGAGCGGCAAATGTGCGGCGCCCGCGCCCACAGGAATTCCAGAATGCTCAAGTTCACGATCCGTATTTTCGTGGTCGCCGCCATCGCCTACATTGCCGCCTCGCAATTGGTCAACCGCAGCCTGGGTTATCTGCTCGAATCGATCAGCGCCGATCTGTCGTACGAGGCCGTGCGCGGCCAGATGTACGCGCTGCATAAAGAACTCGATCCGATCGAGCCCGAATCACGCGCCGCCTTCATCCGCGATTCCCTGCGCCCGCACTATGGCCTGGAATTGAAGCTGGTGACACCGGAACGGATCGAAGCGACCGAACAGGAAAAGCAGGATCTGGCCACGCGCGGCTTCATCATGCGCGACGAATACAACACCTATCTCGCTCCCCTGCCCGGCGAACCGCGGCAATGGCTGGAGATGCGCCTGCCCGGCGAACCCACGCTGGAAAAGTGGATCACATGGGGCGCGTGGCTGGCGCTGAGCATGGTGCTGGCGGCCGTGCTGCTGCTCCTGTGGGCGCTGCCGGTGTGGCGCGACCTGGATTCGCTGCGCAACGCCACCCTGCGCATGGGCCAGGGCGACCTGCGCGTACGCGCGCGCCTGTCGCATTTCTCCGGCATCCGCCATGTCGGCGAGAGCTTCAATCAAATGGCCGAGCGCATTTCGGCGCTGGTGGAGAATCAGCGCAGCCTGACCAACGCCGTCTCGCATGAATTGCGCACGCCGCTGGCGCGGCTGTCGTTCGAGGTCGACATGCTGGGCCAGGAGAAATTCCAGGCGCGGCGCGAACAGATCCTGCACGACATGCGCGCCGATATCCGCGAGCTCGAAACCATGGTCGACGAACTGCTGGTGTACGCGCGGCTGGAACGTCCCGCCGACGACGTCGTCAAGCAGGAAACCGTGGACGTGCGCGACTGGCTCGGCGAAGCGCTGGCGCAGGTGGCGCACCAGGCCGACGCGCGCGGCGTGCATTGCCACGTGCGCGACGGCCTGCCGGCGCATGTGCAGTTGCATCCGCGCTACATGAGCCGGGCGCTGCTCAACCTGGTCCAGAACGCCGTGCGTTACGCCAGCGCGCGCATCGAAATCTCGCTGACGAGCTGCCCGACGGGCGGCTACGAATTGATCGTCGATGACGACGGCCCGGGCGTCGCGCCTGTCGATCGCGAGCGCATTTTCGAACCCTTCATCCGGCTCGACGAAAGCCGCGACCGCGGCACCGGCGGCGCCGGCCTGGGCCTGGCCATCGTCAAGCGCGTGGCAGCCAGCCACAAGGGCACCATCGAAGTGCGCGAAAGCCCGTTGGGCGGCGCGCGCTTCATATTGCGCTGGATGTCCACGCCCGTCGCGGCGGATTGATTCACGCGCCGCATGGCGCCATGCCTGAATAGTATTCGCGCTGGCGGCACATTATCGCCAGGCGGTTGCATCACGCAGGAATTGTTGCATTCGCTGCCCCGAAAACTCACCGGTGCAACGCCGGACATTTATTCGAAAATTTACGAGCTTCTCCGGATCGCTGTTTCCGAATACACGAATCCGGTCAGCAAAAATCATTCCCGTGTGCCCCGCCCGGCCACGAAAAATCGACTCCCCAACAATATTTCCCCTGCGCATGCCGTGAGATTGACAACTTTTAAAAATAAAAAGCAGCAAAAAGCCGTCGCTTTGATGAATTATTAAAATTTCAAAATACTGGAACAAGGGATTTTATTGAGCCGAGCTCACATTCGCCCCATTATTTTGGATAGATAGTTCAATTAGTAATTTTAGTATCTATTTGAAAGTTTCATCATGAGAGAATTCGTTGAATTTATGAAAATAACAGTTACTATTTAAACAAGATTCTTAAAGAACATCTCGTCGAATTACTTTCAAACTGACGCCAGGTTTAAAAGCGGCACCCCTATAAAACCACCGCCGCTCGCGCTTCCCGATGTGCAGCAATCGCCTTTTTCGAGGCACCGGGCAGGTTGGCGATCCGGTGCTCCAGAAAAGGTTCATTGTGTTTCTGGAGCTGAGATGAAACCTGGCCACCGGCATGGCTTTTCCTGTTTTTCCTTCAACTATGCGTGGCGGGCGCTATTGCTGCTGCTGGCCCCCGTCCCGGCCGCACTGGCGTGTACCACCTCCGGCACGTCGATCCTGTGCAACGACGCCGTCGTCCTGCTCCCGATTCCCAACATCAACACCGTCAACAGCAGCGTGAACGGCGCCTCGGTGCTGGTCACCGCCAGCGGACAGTCCTCGTCCGCCTTGGTCGGCCCCTCGATCACCTTGAGTGGCAAGAACACCAGCCTGACCAATCAGGGCGCCGTCGACCCGGGCCTGGGGCTGGGCGCCCTGCTCAGCCTGGGCGCGACTGGCGCGCAACTGGGCAACACCGCCAACGGCGGCTCCGTGGTCATCAACAACAACGGACTGCTGCGCGGCACCGGCCTGTCCGTGCTGGGCCTGCCGGTCCTGACCGGCGTGGGCGGCGCCGCGCTGGTGGCCATGAGCGACGCCACCGGCACCATCAACATCACCAATACCAACCTCATCGAGATCCGCCCGGGCCTGCTGCCCGACCTGACCGCGCTGCTGAGCAGCCCTGTGATTGCCGCCTATGGCGGCGCGCCGATCACCGTGACCAACGCGGCCGGCGCCGTCATCAATGGCCGCGTCGGCCTGGGCCGCTCCGCTTCCGGCAATAGCTTCACCAATGCCGGCACGATCAACGGCAGCGTGCACATGGGCATCAACAGCGCCAACACCTTCACCGCGGTTACCGGCTCGTCCGTCAGCCAGGGCGGCGCCACGAGCATCGGCGTGGGCGCCAGCCTGAACGGACTCGGCGCGAGCGTGGCTTTGAATTTCTCGGCGCTGGGCCTGGTCGACGGCGGCGCTGGCGGCAACAACACGCTGGTGCTGCAGAACCCGGGCGCCAGCGGTACCAGCGGCAGCGGCACCGCCAGTTCCGCCACCTACATCAACTTCAACAACCTGATCGTCAACGGCGGCACCTGGAACGTCAGCGGTCCGCTGGTGGCCGCACAGGCCACGCTGAATGGCGGCCTGGTCAATTTCAACAATGCGGGCGCCTTCGGCAGCGGCACGCTGACCGCCAACGGCGGCGCCATCGCCAGCACGCAGGCCTTATCGCTGAGCAATGCGATCGCGCTCGGCGCCAACGGCCTCGGCATCCAGGGCGCCAACGACCTGACGCTGTCGGGCGCCACCAGCGGCGCCGGCTACCTGGACAAGTCGGGCGCCGGCACGCTGACGCTCAACGGCGCCAACGCCCACACCGGCGGCACGCGGCTGGGCGGCGGCACGCTGGTGCTGGGCACGAACTCCGCGCTCGGCCTGGGCGACCTGGCGGTCTATGGCGCCGCCACGCTGCAAACCGTGGGCGCCACCAGCATCGGCAACAACGTCGGGCTGGGGGCCACGCTCGCCCTGGCCAATACCGGCAACCTCGCGCTGTCGGGCAACCTCAGCGGCGCCGGCACGCTGGTCAAGAACGGCGCGGGCATACTGACCCTGAGCGGCGCCAACAGCCACGCCGCGACCCAGATCAACGCGGGCGGCCTGATCGTCGGCAACAACAACGCGCTCGGCAGCGGCGCGCTGACCGTGAATGGCGCCGCCAGCCTGGCCTCGACCACCTCGATGGCGCTGCAGAACGCCATCGTGCTGAACAATACGCTGACGCTCAATGGCGCCAGCGACCTGACCCTGAACGGCCTGCTCAGCGGCGCCAGCGGTTCGCTGGTCAAGAGCGGCGCGGGCGCGCTGACGCTCAACGGCGCCAACACGTTCGGCGGCGGCGCCACCCTCAGCGGCGGCAGCGTGAACGTCGGCAGCAACACCGCCCTGGGCAGCGGCGGCGTCATCGTCAATGGCGCGGTGACCCTGTCGAGCCTGGCCAACAACATCGCGCTCTCCAACACGTTCGCCTTGAGCAATACGCTGACCATCGCTGGCGGCAACAACCTGACGCTCAATGGCGCCCTTTCCGGCGCTGGCGGCTCGCTGGTCAAGACGGGTAGCGGCACCCTGACGCTCAACGCCGGCAACACCTTCGGCGGCGCCACGCTCAATGGCGGCGCCATCGTGGCGGGCGCCAACAACGCCCTGGGCACCGGCAGCGCCGTGGTGCAGAGCGCCACCGCGCTGGATGCCGGCGCGGCCGTCAGCCTGGGCAACCAATTCGTGCTGAACGACAACCTGTCGGTCCTCGGCTCGCAGGACCTGACGCTGGCCGGCGCCCTCTCCGGCAGCGGCCAGCTCATCAAGAACGGCGGCGCCAACCTGACGCTGGCGACCCAGAACACCCATAGCGGCGGCGTGCTGCTCAACGCCGGCACCCTGACGCTGGGCAGCGGCCAGGCTCTGGGCACCGGGCTGCTGGACGTGCAAGGCGCGGCTACGCTGGCCGCGGGCGGCCTGAGCGTGGCCAACCACATCCGCCTGGGCGCGGGCCTGGGCCTGAACACCGGCGGCCAGGGGTTGACGCTGTCCGGCGCGGTGAGCGGCGCCGGCGGCCTGACCTTGAACGACAACGGCATCCTGACCCTGTCCGGCAACAATAGCCATGCGGGCGGGGTCACGCTCAATGCCGGCACGCTGATCGCCGCGAGCGACACGGCGCTGGGCAGCGGCCAACTGACCATCGGCGGCAACGCCACGCTGCAAAGCACCGCCAACCGCAACTTCACCAACACTGTCGCGCTCAACGGCAACCTGACCGTCGACAGCGGCAACAACATCGGCCTGTACGGCGCCATCAACGGCGCGGGCAGCCTCATCAAGAACGGCGCCGGCACCCTGACGCTGACCGGCGCCAACAGCTTCGGCAACACCACCATCAATGCCGGCGTGCTGCAGGCGGGCACCGGCAGCCTGGGCGCCACCGTGCTCAACAACAGCAAGCTGGTGCTGGCGCAAGGCGCCAACGCGACCTACGGCGGCGCCATCAGCGGCAGCGGCAGCGTCGACGTGCTGGGCAACAACACCACGTTGATCCTGAACGGCACCAATACCTTCACCGGCGGCCTGAACCTGCTGTCGGGCACAGTCGAAACGCGCGGCGGACAGGCGCTGGCCGACAACCTGGCCGTCAACCTGGCGGCCGGCACCACGCTGCGGCTGACCGACAGCGAAACGTTCGGCTCGCTCAGCGGCGCCGGCAATCTGGCGCTGGGCGCCAGTGCCACCATGCAGATGGGGCAGAACAACGCCGACTCGGTCTTCGGCGGCGTGCTGAGCGGCGCCGGCAACATCGTCAAGAACGGCACCGGCGCGCTGACGCTGTCGGGCGTGAACACGCAGACCGGCCTGTTCAACGTGGCCGGCGGCAGCCTGAACGTCACCGGCTCGCTGGCCAGCTCGCAGGTCAACGTGGGCGCGGGCGCGAGCCTGGGCGGCACCGGCAGCGTGGCCGGCGTGGCCAATATCGCCACCGGCGGCGCGCTGACGGGCACCACCGGCCAGACGCTAACGCTGGGCGGCCTGAACATGAGTTCCAGCTCGCAATTCAATGTCTCGTTGGGCGCGCCCACGCCGCAGGCGCTGGTGCAGGTCAACGGCAACGTGACGCTCAACGGCAATCTCAACGTGACGGACAAGGGCGGCTTCGGCGTCGGCGTGTATCGCCTGCTGGGCTATACCGGCACGCTGACCAACAACGGCCTGGCGCTGGGCAGCCTGCCGCCAGGCACCCTGCCCGCCAACCTGCAGATCCAGACAGCGGTGAACCAGCAGGTGAACCTGGTGGTGTCCGCGGGCGGCAACAACGTGCAGTTCTGGAACGGCGCCAAGACCGCCGCCGACGGCGTGCTGGCCGGCGGCAGCGGCACCTGGGTGACGGGCCAGACCAACTGGACCGATCAGTCGGGCAACCTGTCGCAGGCCTGGGGCGGCCAGTACGCCGTGTTCGGCGGCGCCGCCGGTGGCAACGTCACCCTCACCGGCGACCAGGCGGTGACCGGCATGCAGTTCTTCACCGATGGCTACACCCTGACCGGCGGCGGCCTGCAACTGGCCACGGGGCCGAACGCGTTCCGCGTCGATCCGACCATGACCGGCACCGTCAACAGCGCCATCAAGGGCGCAGGCCAATTGCAGAAGCGCGACCTCGGCACGCTGGTGCTGGGCGGCGCCAACGCCTATACCGGGGGCACGCTGATCAGCGAGGGCGTGATCCAGGTCGGCGCCGACAACAACCTGGGCGACGCCAGCGGCGCGCTCGGTTTCGCCGGCGGTACGCTGCGCGTGACGGGCACCGGCTACACCGGCACCAGCCGCGCCATCGACGTCGGCGCGGGCGCAGGCTTCGACATCGCCGACGCCGGCAACGTCTTCACGCTGAACCAGGCCCTGGCGGGCGCGGGCCGCGTCACCAAGCTGGGCGCCGGCACGCTGGCGCTGGGCGGCGACAACAGCGCCATCGGCGGCGTCACGCTGGCGGCCGGCACGGTGTCGGTCGGCAGCAATACCGCGCTGGGCAGCGGTTCATTCAACATCAACGGCTCGGGTGCCCTGGACAGCACCGCCGCCGTGACGCTGGCCAACGATGTCTTCGTCGGCGCCGGCAACACGCTGACTCATCTGGGCTCGAACGACCTGACGCTCAACGGCGTTGTGGCCGGCACCACCGGCGCCCTGGCCAAACAGGGCAACGGCACGCTGACGCTTAACGGCGCCAACAGCTATGCCGGCGGCACCACCCTGTCCGCGGGCGCGATCCGCGTCGGCAGCAACACCGCGCTGGGCACGGGCCTGCTGACCGTCGCCGGGGCATCGAGCCTGCTGTCCGACGGCAGCGTCGCCCTGGACAACAACGTGGCGCTGGGCGCCAACCTGACCACGGGCGGCAGCGGCAACCTGACGTTGAACGGCGCCCTCGGCGGCGCCGGCACCTTGATCAAATCGGGCGGCGGCACGCTCACGCTGAACGGCATCAACACCCATGCCGGCACCCAGTTGAACAGCGGCACCCTGCTGCTGGGCAACAACCAGGCGCTGGGCCTGGGCCCGCTGGCCGTCAATGGCAACGCCGCGCTCGACGGCGGCGTCGACCTCTCGCTGGGCAATGCCATCACCGTGGCCGGCGGCGCCACCCTGACGCTGGCGCAGACGCACGACGCCCTCTTGTCCGGCGTGATCGATGGCGCTGGCGGCCTGATCGCCGGCGCGGCCGGCCGCAGCCTGACCCTGATTGGCGCCAACACCTACCAGGGCGGCACGCAACTGAACGGCGGCAGCCTGATAGTGGGGTCCGACACGGCGCTCGGCTCGGGCGCGCTGCAAGTCAACGACGCCGCCACGCTGGCCGGCACCGCCGGCGGCCCGGCCATCGCGCTGGCCAACACCGTGACGCTGAACAATGCGCTGACCGTCAACGGCGCGCGCGACCTGACCTTGTCCGGCACCATCGACGGCGCCGGCTCGCTGCTCAAGAGCGGCAGTTCGACCCTGACGTTGAACGGCGCCAACACTTACCAGGGCGGCACCAGCCTGGCCGCCGGCACCCTGCGGGTCGGCAACGGCGCCGCGCTGGGCAGCGGCGACCTGACGGTGACCGGCGCGGCGACGCTGGGCTCGACCCAGGCCGTCACGTTGAACAACAACGTGACGCTGAACCAGGGCCTGGCGCTGGATCTCACCAACGACCTGACCCTGGCCGGCGCGATCGGCGGCGCCGGCGGCCTGAACGCCAGCGGCGCCAGCACCCTGACGCTGGCCGGCGCCAACACCTTCGGCGGCGGCACCCGGATCAATGGCGGCACCCTGGTGGTCGGCGCCGATACCTCGCTGGGCAGCGGCGCCCTGGCGGTCAACGGCGCCGCCACGCTACAGGCGCTGACAGGCGTGACGCTGGCGAACAACGTGACCCTCAACGGCGGCGCGCTGACGGTTTCCGGCGCCCAGGACGTGACGCTGAGCGGCATGGTCGCGGGCGGCGGCTCTCTGGTCAAGCAAGGCGCCAACACGCTGAGCCTGAGCGGCGCCAACACCTTCCAGGGCGGCGTCACGCTGGCGCAGGGCGGCTTGAGCGTGGGCTCGAACCAGGCCCTGGGCAGCGGCGCGCTGACCGTGGCGGGCGCCTCGACGCTGACCAGCACCCAGGCCGTCAGCCTGACCAATAACGTCGCGCTCAATGGCGGCAACCTGAGCGTGGACGGCGGCAACGACATCACCCTGGGCGGCACCGTCAGCGGCGCCAACGGCCTCGTCATGAACGGCAGTGGCACCCTGACGCTGTCCGGCGCCAACAACTACGCCGGCGGCACCACCCTGGCCAGCGGCACGCTGGCCGCCAACAGCAATACCGCGTTGGGCACCGGCGCCCTGACGGTCACCGGCGCGGCCAACCTGACCGCCGCCGACGGCGTCACGCTGGCCAACAACGTCACGCTCAACAACACCCTCACCGCCGATGGCGCAGGCAACTGGACCCTGGCCGGCGTCATTGGCGGCGCCGGCGGCCTGGTCAAGGAAGGCAGCGGCACGCTCACCCTGACAGGCGCCAACACCTATAACGGCAATACCCAGTTGAACGCGGGCGGCCTGACCGGCGACACCGACAGCATCCGAGGCAATGTCGCGACCGCCGCCAACACCACGCTGACCTTCAACCAGAACGCCAACGGCACCTTCGGCAACGTGCTGTCGGGCGCGGGCAACCTGGAAAAGACCGGCACGGGAACCCTGACGCTGAGCGGCAACAACGCGCTGTCTGGCGGCATCGGCGTGGCGCAGGGCACGCTGCTCGCGGCGGGCGGCAACGCCATCAGTTCCGCGTCGGGCGTGCGCATCGACGGCGGCGCCACGCTGCAACTGACCGGCGCCGAGTCCATCGCCAGCCTGACGGGCAACGGCGTGCTGCAGGCCGACGCCAACGTGTCGCTGGGCAGCGCCAGCGACAGCCTCTTCGATGGCGTGCTGGCTGGCGCCGGCAACATCACCAAGACCGGCACCGGCACCCTGACGCTGGGCGGCGCCAGCACCAGCAGCGGCGCCTTCAACATCAACGGCGGCACGGTCAACCTGACCGGCTCGCTGGCCAACGCCAACGTCAACGTCAATGGCGCCGGCTCGACGCTGACCGGCAGCGGCACGGCCAGCGGCAACGTGTCGATCCTCAATGGCGGCAGCCTGGCGGTCAGCTCCGCCAACCCTGGCGGCCTGACCTTCGGTTCGCTCACGGTCGACAGCAGCTCCAGCATCGATGCGCTGCTGGGCGCGCCCTACTCCGGCAGCCTGGTCAACGTGCATGGCGACGTCACCCTGAACGGCAAGGTCAACGTCACCCAGGCCCCCGGCTTCGGCGTGGGCGTCTACCGCATCGTCACCTACAGCGGCAACGGCAACACCGCCGGCCTGGCGCTGGGCACCGGCGCGTCGCCGAACCTGAGCCTGCAGACCGGCATCGCCGGCCAGATCAACGTGCTGAACCAGTCGAGCGCGGGCGAGATCCAGTTCTGGCAAGGCGGCAACGGCGCCTGGACCACCGCGGGCACCACCTGGCGCAACGCCACCACGCTGGCGGCCGAGGCCTGGGGCGGCAAGTTCGGCGTGTTCCAGGGCAACGCCGGCACCGTCACGGTCGCCGCCAACCAGCAGTTCCAGGGCCTGCAGTTCTCCACCGACGGCTACATCGTCACCGGCGCCGGCGGCCTCACCGCGCAGGCCGGCAGCGACGGCGTGGCGACCCTGCGGGTCGAGCCCAACGCCACCGCCACGCTCGACACCGTGCTGAGCGGCAGTGTCGATATAGCCAAGCGCGATGCCGGCACGCTGATCTTCACCCAGGCCAACACCTACGTCGGCAACACCCGCCTCGAAGGCGGCGTGCTGCAGATCAGCGCCGACAACCAGTTGGGCAACGCCGCCAACGGCGTCGTCTTCGACGGCGGCACGCTGCGCTACGCTGGCGCGGCGCCGGGCACAACGGGCCGCGCCTGGACCCTGCAAGGGGCCGGCGGCGTCGACGTGGCCGATGCGGCCGCGGTCTACACCGTCAACGGCGTGGTGTCCGGCACGGCCACGACCGGCACGCTGACCAAGACCGGCGCGGGCACCCTGGTGCTGAACGGCGCCAACACCTATGTGGGCGGCACCCAGTTGCAGGGCGGCACCCTCAAGGTCGGCAATAACACTGCGCTCGGCACCGGCGTGCTGACGGCCGCGGCCGGCACCACGCTGGCCAACGACACCGCGCTGACGCTGGCCAACAACGCCGTGCTGCAGGGCGACCTGACGGTCCAGAGCAGCCAGGCGCTGACGCTGGGCGGCAACCTGTCGGGCGCCGGCGGCCTGGTCAAGTCCGGCACCGGCACGCTGACGCTGGCGGGCAACAACAGCTATCAGGGCAATACGCAACTGACTGCCGGACAGATCACCGCCGGCAGCAACACCGCGCTGGGTACCGGCAGCCTGATCGCCGCCGACGGCACGCAGCTCGATGCCGGCGTGGCGGTGCAATTGCAGAACGCCGTCGTGCTCAATGGCGCCCTGACCTTGCCGGGTTCCAACGACCTGACCCTGGCGGGCGCCGTCAGCGGCGCCGGCGGCCTGGTCAAGAACGGCGCCGGCACCCTGACGCTGGGCAACGCCAACAGCTTCGGCGGCGGCGTGCAGTTGAACGCGGGCACGCTGGCGGTGGGCAACCACGGCGCGCTGGGCAGCGGCACGCTGACGACCAGCGGCGGCACCACCCTCTCGGCCACCGCCCCGGTGACGCTGGCCAACGCCGTCACGCTCGGCGCCGGCACCACCACCGTCACCGGCGCCAACCTGGGACTGAGCGGCGTCATCAGCGGCGCCGGCGCGATCGACAAGACCGGCGCCGGCGTGCTGACCCTGACCGGCAACAACAACTACGGCGGCGGCACCGCCCTGTCGGGCGGCTCGCTGGTCGTGGGCGGCAGCAGCGCGCTCGGCAGCGGCGCCCTGACGGCCGCCGCCGGCACCACGCTGAGCGGCCTGGGCAACGCGTCCCTGACCAACGACGTGACCCTGGGCGGCAGCGTGACGGTCAACGGCGGCGACAGCCTGACGCTGGCCGGCGTGGTCGACGGCAGCGGTCCGCTGGTCAAGACCGGCACCTCCACGCTGACCCTGAACGGCGCCAACGCCTACAGTGGCGGCACCACCCTGGCGGGCGGCACGCTGGTCACCGGCGGCAACACCGCGTTGGGCAGCGGCGGCCTGTCGGTGACCGGCGCGAGCACCCTGCAGGCCGGCGCGCCCGGCGTCGCGCTCGCCAACCTGGTCAACCTGGGCGCGGCGCTGACCGTGTCCGGCGCCAACGACCTGACGCTGGCCGGCAACATCACCGGCGCCGGCAGCCTGACCAAGTCCGGCAGCGGCACGCTGACGCTGAACGGCCAGAACCAGTACAGCGGCGGCACCACGCTGGCCGGCGGCGCCCTGATCGGCGACACCCACAGCCTGACGGGCGCCATCGGCACCGCGACCGGCACCAGCCTGGTGTTCAACCAGGCCACGGGCGACGACGGCAGCTTCGGCGGCGCGATTTCCGGCGGCGGCAGCCTGACCAAGAACGGCGGCGGCACGGTCACCCTGACCGGCGCCAACAGCTACGCCGGCGGCACCACCGTCAACGCCGGCACGCTGGCGGGCAACGCCACCAGCCTGCAAGGCAACATCAACATCGTCGACGGCAGCGCGCTGATCTTCAACCAGACCGGCGCCGAGGGCACCTATGGCGGCAACATCACCACCACCGGCACCAACGCCGGCACGCTGACCAAGGACGGCTCGGCCAACCTGACGCTGACCGGCAACAACACGGTCGGCGGCGGCACCACCGTCAACGGCGGCGCGCTGCTGGTGAACGGCACGCTGGGCGGCGGCAACGTCACGGTCAACGCCGGCGGTTCGCTGGGCGGCTCGGGCTCGGTCGCCACCGACGTCACGCTGGGCAACGGCGCGCACCTGGTGGCGGGCACCCCGGGCAATCCGATCTCGTTCGCGCAGAACCTGAACCTGTCGGCCGGCACCCAGCTCGACTTCACGCTGGGCGCGCCGAACTCCGCCACCACCGCCGTGACCGTGGGGCAGAACCTGGCCCTGAACGGCATCCTCAACATCTACGACGGCGGCAGCCTCGGCACGGGCGTCTATCGCCTGTTCTCGTACAGCGGCACGATGACCGGCGCCGGCCTGACCTACGGCGTCCTGCCGTCCGGCTACACCAGCGCCAACCTGACCCTGCAGAACCAGCCGAACCAGGTCAACCTGGTGCTGCAAAGCCAGCCGGGCGAGATCCTGTTCTGGAACGGCGCCAAGACCGCGCCCGACGGCGTGATCGCCGGCGGCAGCGGCACCTGGAACGCCGCGGGCAACAACTGGACGGACGCCAGCGGCAACCTGGCCAGCAACTGGAACGGCAAGTACGCGGCCTTTTCCGGCGCCAGCGGCACCGTCACGATCGACGGCAGCCAGGCGGTCACCGGCGTGCAGTTCCTGACCAGCGGCTACACGCTGGCCGCCGGCGCCGGCGGGCAACTCAGCATCGCCCAGGCGCTGACCCCGTTCCGGGTCGAGGCCGGCGCCACCGCCACCATCGCGGCGCCAATCACCGGCGCGGGCGGCATCGAGAAAGGCAACGGCGGCACGCTGATCCTGGCCGGCAACAACACCTACACCGGCAACACCTCGATCCGCAGCGGCGTGCTGCAGGTGACCCAGGACAGCCAACTGGGCAATGGCGGCGCGATCTCGCTGAACGGCGGCACGCTGCGCATCGCCGATGCCGGCTACACCACCACCGCCCGGACGATCTCGCTCGACGGCACCGGCGGCGGCCTGGACATCGTCGCGGCCAACCAGACGTTCACGCTGAACCAGTCCATCAACGGCACCGGCGCGCTGCTCAAGCAGGGCGACGGCACCCTGGTGCTGAACGGCGTCAACGCCTATGCCGGCGGCACGGTGATCGCCGGCGGCACGCTGGAAGGCAACAGCGCCAGCGTCAAGGGCAACGTCAGCACCTCGGCCGGCACCACCCTGCGCATGAACCAGGGCGCCGATGGCGCCATGACGGGCGGCATCAGCGGCGGCGGCCAACTGGTCAAGGACGGCGCCGGCGCGCTGACGCTGACCCAGCCGTCCACCTACACCGGCGGCACCCGCATCAACGCCGGCACCCTGATCGGCGACACCAGCAGCCTGCAAGGCGTCATCACCAACAACGCCACGCTGGTGTTCAACCAGGGCTCGGACGGCAATTTCTCGGGGTCGCTCGCGGGCGCCGGCACCCTCGTCAAGCAAGGCGGCGGCGCGCTCGGCATCGGCGGTTCGCAGACCTTCAATGGCACCGTCGCGGTCAACGGGGGCACGCTGCAACTGGGCAGCGCCCAGGCGCCGGCCACCCTGCCCGCCGCGGTGCAGGTCAACAGCGGCGGCACCCTGTCCGGCTACGGCACCATCGCCAGCCTGACCAACGCCGGCACCGTGGTCAGCGGCTCGGGCGCGGGCGGCGGGCTGAAGGTCAGCACCAACTTCAGCAATGGCGCGGGCGCCACGCTCGCGGTCGGCGTCGGTCCGAACGCCGGCCCCAACGTGCACGTGACCGGCACCGCCGCCCTCGGCGGCACGCTGAAGGTGACCAACAACGGCCCCCTGACCGGCAACGATACCTTCACGGTGCTCACCGCCGACCAGGGCCGCCAGGGCGTGTTCGCCAACGCCGTCCTGCCGCAGTTGGCCTTCGTCGACGCGGCGGTCGGCTACGATCCGAACAACGTCACGGTGTCCTTCACCCGCAACCAGACCGGCTTCGGCTCGGTGGCGCAGACGCCGAACCAGCGCGCCGTGGCGGGCGCCCTGGGCGGCATCGATCCCAACTCGGCGCTGTATGGCGCCCTGCTCGGGCTGACCGCCGACGAGGCCACCGCCGCGTTCAAGCAGTTGTCCGGCGACAGCCACGCCTCGCTGGCCTCGGCGCTGATCCGCAGCTCGGAATCGGCCCGCACCCTGCCGCTGAACCACCTGCGCGACAGCCTGCAGAGCGAGAACACACAAGACGGCCGTCCGTGCGACGAGGCGCTGCGCACCAACGGCGGCTATTCGCAGCGCTTCTCCTGCCAGCGCAACGTCTGGGCCGAGGTCATCGGCAATTGGCAGAGCCAGGATGGCGACGGCAACGCGCCCAGCTACAAGCAGCGCGTGGGCGGCGTGCAGGCCGGCGGCGACATCCGCGTCGGCGACGGCTGGCGCGTCGGCATGGCGCTGGGCTACCAGGACAGCACCATCTGGCAGGACAGCCGCAATGCCCGCGCCAAGGTCGACAGCTACAGCGTCTCGCTGTTCGGCGGCAAGTCGTTCGTGCAGCCTGGCGGCTCGGCCTGGAACCTGATGGCGGGCGCGGCCTATAGCTGGCACCGCATCGACAACCGCCGCGACCTGACGCTGGCCGGCCGGAACCAGGAGCTCAAGACCAAGTACGACGGCAATACCACGCAGATCTTCGGGGAACTGGGCTACGCCATTCCGGTGTCGCCGCGGGCCACGGTCGAGCCGTTCGTCGGCGCGGCCTGGATCAAGCAGCGCATGGGCGGCTTCTCGGAAAACGGCGGTTCGGCGGCGCTGTCGGCGGGCAGCGACAGCAACGACATCACCACCACCACCGTGGGCCTGCGCGGCAAGCTGGACACCGAGATCGCCGGCGCCCCCGCGCGTCTGCGCGCCTCGCTCGGCTGGCGCCACGCGATGGGCGATGTCGATCCCGAGCGCGCCATGGCCTTCAGCTCGGGCCCGTCCTTCACGGTGGCCGGCACGCCGGTGGCGCGCGACGCCGCCGTCACCGAACTGGGCGCCGAGATCGCGGTCTCGAAGAACGCCTCGATCGGGCTGGGCTACCAGGGCCAGTTCGGCAACGGCAGCCGCGAGAACGCCGGTTTCCTGAACGTGCGCTGGAACTTCTGAGGGAATGCCCGCCCCGGCGGGCGCGGCCACACGGCGGGAGAGGGACGCGACGGTCCCCTTCCCGCCTGGCTATTCCCGGACGCCGCCCTGGGCGCCTCGCGCCAGCAGACTGGCGTCGAGCCGCATGGCGAATGCCGGTCTCCTCCTGCCGCTCATCTCCAGGCGCTGCCCACTTGTATGTAAAACGCGTTCTGGTCCTTGCTGTGCGCCACGTCGACGCCCACGGACAGGCCCAGCTTGCGCGCGATCAGATAGCGGAAACCAGCGCCTGCACTGACGATGCTGGAGGCCTCGCCGAAGCGGTTCCAGCGGCCATAGGCCTTGCCCACCCCGGAGAATCCCAGCACCGACCAGCGCGGCGTCACGTTCCAGCGCAGTTCGACCTCGGTGGTCAGTGCGTTCTTGTCCTGGTAGCGGCCGCGCGAAACGCCGCGCAGGTCCACATACGGCTGCGCGTAGAACGGCACCGTGCCGCTGGTGACCTGGCTGTCGAGCCGCAAGCCCAAGGTCCAGCGCGGCGAAAGCGGCTGCCACGCATAGCCGCGCGCGCCATAGGTATTGAAGGACTGCGAACTGCCGAACGACGGCCGCGCGAACTGCGCCTCCAGTTCGGCGTAGGCGCCCTTGGTCGGGTAGAACATGTTGTCGCGGCCGTCGTAGTCCACCACCAGGCCCAGCTTGCCGACGCGGCGCGTGACGTCGCTGGCCTTCAGTTCCGACGCCATCTGGCCGGCGAAGGTGGTGCGCGAATTGAAATAGGTATAGCGCGGACCCGCATACCATTTCGATTCGCCAAGCTTGACCAGCAACTGCTGCACCAGCATCGTGCCCTTCAGCTCATAGCTGCGGCCGCGGTTGAGCGCGCCGTAGTAATCCAGGTTCATACGCCCCTGGGCCAGGGCGCCCAGATAGCGGTAGCGGTCGCCGCCCCAGGTGTGGAAATGGAACAGCCCGCCGCCGCGCGATCCGTTCTCGGTCATCAGGCCGCCCACGCCCGTCACGTTGGGCGGCGCCAGCGCCTCGCCGCTTTCGCGCGCTTTCTGCCCGGCCTCCGACATCGATTCGGAAAAATACAGCAGCATCAACCCGCCGCCATAGCCCACCGCCGGCTCGGTGATCAGCGCCGGCACCGGCATCAGGCCCTTGTTGTTCAGCAGGTAGTTGCTGATGTCGAACGCGCCGTCCTCCGGATCGGTGAACTTCTGCGCTGCGGCGGCGCCGCAGACCAGCCACAATCCCAACACACGCGTGACACTCCGCATAGACGGCTCTCCCGACGACTCGGTCCGGCGACCTGGCCGGACGCCGGACCACGGCGCGTTGGCGCGTTTCAGAACACCAGCGTGGCCGATGCCATGAAGGTGCTGCTGCTATCCAGGCGGTTGGTGCTGCTGAGGGTCGGCACCCAGCGCAACCCGAGCGACAGTGAGCGCTTGTCGGCCAGCTTGCGGTCATAGGTGAGGACCGGACCCAGCGCCCAGTCGCGGCCCCGGAAGCCATTCAGCCGGTCGGCGGTGGGACCGCTGTCGCTGCCGAGCTGCTGTTGCGTGCCGAGCACCAGGCCCACGGCCAGGCCGTTCGAGAACATCTTGCGCCCCATCACATCGACGCCGAAGATCGGCGCGTTGCGATAGTCGGTGGCCTGGTTGCGGGTGTAGAACTGCACGCTGGCCACCGTGTCGAGCTGGAAGCCCGACTCCGGGAAGATGCGCGTATAGGCCACCTGCGGGATGAAGGTCCAGTTGTTCAGGCTGGGGTTGGCCAGCGCATTGGCATCGTACTTGCCGGTGGGCGCCCACACGTTCAGGCTCAGGGCCATGTGCGAGGTTTCGGAAAAGTGGTAGCCGGCGATGATCGGCGAGAAGTACAGGTCGAAAAGGTTCGACGTGATGTCGCTTTCGCCGCCGCTGCGGCCCAGCGGGCCGGTGACCTTGGCGTTGACCTTGGTCCAGACGTACGGCAGCGTGATGCCGGAAGCGAAGTTCCAGCGCCCCGGCCCGGTGTCCCAGGTCTTGAGC
Organism: Achromobacter sp. SIMBA_011; assembly: GCF_046535435.1. Taxonomy (NCBI): domain Bacteria; kingdom Pseudomonadati; phylum Pseudomonadota; class Betaproteobacteria; order Burkholderiales; family Alcaligenaceae; genus Achromobacter; species Achromobacter sp. SIMBA_011. The sequence goes on from NZ_JAWRWN010000010.1 coordinate 145,992, forward strand.
AGCGTGGCCAGCGTGAAAGCGGCCTTGCCCTCCACGTCGGCCGTGACCCGCTTGCCCAGGGGCACCTCGCGGCCGCCGCCGACCTTGCCGTCCAGGTAGATCTCGGCGAAATTCACCGCCCAGATCGGCTCGGGCGAAACGATGCCGGCGTTGGGCTGCACGCTGGTGCCCGTGACCTGCCGGCCCATCGCGCCCTCGGTGGCGTGGACTGCAAGGGGCGCGGCCAGCGCCGTGAAGGCGGCCACCCATGGTGCGGCGCATTGGCGCAGGCGGCGATGGCGCAACATTCTCGGCATGCTCGGAACTCCGGCGGAAGTTTGGAACCGGACGGGGCGCTCAGCGCCAGCGCCCAAAGAGGATGTTGATAGCGGCAATCCGGTCCCGTCGCACGGCGCAAGGGAAATCGTCGGCCGGATCAGGAAATCATTGGCATGCGCGGTCGAGCCCAACCGTTTTGGCGTGTAGTAATTCTGGAAATTGAGCGATGACGCCGGTATCCGCGTCCTGCTCCTGGTTTTCCGCGCCAACAACGTCATGCCCATGCTTCGTTCCCCTCGACCGGTTCACATCGCGCAAAGACAAACCTGCTGCCACTGATTATTCAGACCCTTTATGCATGCATAGAATTTATTATCGACAGGGTCAAATTCCGGACAATACTCTCACAAACTTTTGAATTCACCAATAGTGCGATCGGTTTTACCGGACGGCGCGATTGAAACAAATCGCAGGGCGCGCGGGGCGAAAATAAGAAACGCAAATAACAAAGCGGGAATGCCCCTTTCGGGGATTCCCGCCCATATTGAAAATACCGCGGCGCGTCGTCAGGCTGGCGCGGCCGCCCTGCGCGCATGGATCTGGTCAATGCGCAGTCCATCGCGGCGCGTGATCTCGAAGCGCCAGTCGCGCCACGCGATCACGTCGCCGGTTTCCGGAATCCGCCCTTCCGCACGCAGTAGCCGGCCCGCCAGCGTCGCGTCGTCGGCGCCCTCGGCCAGCTCCGCCGCCTCCAGCACCCGCGCCGCTTCGGCCAGCGCCAGGCGCCCGTCCAGCAGCCAGGAACCATCCGACAATTGCAGCGCTTCGGGCGGCGCCTCGCTATTTTCCGGCAGCTCGCCGGCCACCGCGGTCAGCACGTCCATCGGCGTCACCAGCCCTTCGCACACGCCGTGCTCGTCGACCACGATCAGCATGTGGTCGCGCGAGGCGCGCAGTTCTTCCAGCACCTTCAGCACCGGCGTGGTTTCCATCACGTAGCGCGGCTCGCGCGCCAGCTCGACCAGGTCGATCGGACCCGGGTTCTGCAGCAGCGGCAGCAGGTCCTTGAAGTGCAGCACGCCCAGCACGTTGGCCGGATCGCCGGCGCACAGCGGCAGGCGCGAGTGGCCCGAGGCGAACTTGCGCACGATCGCGTCGGGCGTGTCGGCCACATCCAGCCAGACCATGTCGCCGCGCGCCACCATGATCGCGCGCACATCATGCGCGCCAATGGCCAGCACCCGTTCGATCATGGAGCTTTCCTCCGGCGCGAACGCCGGTTCCTCGCCGACGCTGTCCACCAGCGCCACCACATCGTCGGCCGGTTGCGGCGCCTGGCCGCCGCGGCCGGCGCGCAACAGCCGCAGCACGGCCTGCGCGGTGCGCTGGCGGCGGCCCAGGGCATGCGCGCCCTTGGCCCGGTTGCGGCGCGCAAGCTGGTTGCACAGCTCGATCAGGATCGAGAAGCCGATCGCGGCGTACAGGTAGCCCTTCGGCACGTGGAAGCCCAGGCCTTCGGCCACCAGGCTGAAGCCGATCATCAACAGCAGGCCCAGGCACAGGATCACCACGGTGGGGTGACGCGCCACGAAGCCCATCAGCGGGCGGCTGGCCAGCATCATCACGGCCATGGCCACCACCACCGCGATCATCATGATGCTCAGGTCCTGCACCATGCCGACCGCCGTGATCACCGAGTCCAGCGAGAACACCGCGTCCAGCACCACGATCTGCAGGATCACCTGCCAGAACACCGCATGCTGCACCTTCTGGCCGCTGTCATGGCCGCTGCCGCCCTCGACGCGCTCGTGCAGCTCCATCGTGCCCTTGAACAGCAGGAACAGGCCGCCCAGGATCAGGATCAGGTCGCGCCCCGAGATCTCGGCGCCCAGCACGGTGAACAGCGGCGCGGTCAGGGTCACCACCCAGGCGATGCTGGCCAACAGGCCCAGGCGCATCAGCATGGCCAGCGTCAGGCCGATCATGCGGGCGCGGTTGCGCTGCGCCGGCGGCAGCTTGTCGGCCAGGATGGCAATGAACACCAGGTTATCGATACCCAGCACGATTTCAAGAATGACCAGCGTCGCCAGGCCAAGCCAGGCGGTCGGGTCGGACATCCAGTCAAAGATCATCAACGTTCCACAAGAAGACTCAGAAGCGGGCGAGCGCGCGGGTCCGGCAACGCCGGGGCCATGGCGAGGGGCGAACTCGGACAGAATGGAGCTGGGCCGCGCGTGCGCAAGGCGCGGACGGTGTCGGACAGGCCGGCGGCGCGCGGCCGCCTATGCGAGGCGTGGGCGCTGCGGCGAGATCGCGCGGAGCCGGCCGTGCGGGGCCGGACGCCGGAAGTCGGCAGGGAGGGGAAACCGGGCGCCGCCACGTGAGCGGCGCCGTACTAGGAGGCGGGTCGTCGGTCATAGATGGCGAAACCGTCCTCGCTTGCCGGGCAAGCGCAGGCCGCGTGTTCCGCCGTGCTCTCATTCTTTCAGGAACCTGAATATTAGCTGAAATGTAAGCGAGAGAAAAATCCGGGACGACCCGCATCGGAAGGGTGTCGCCGTCATCGAATCAGTGACAAACTCGATGCTCATACATATAAGCTGTCGCGGGATCCCTTTCACTCGGGAGCCGAACGCTCCGAAGGTTGTCGCCTCGCGGACCGCGCGCCGGGGGCCAGCCTCGCCGGACGCAGGCTCCGCCGCTGGAGCGATGAATGAAAGACCAACCTGTTTCCGCACGGCGCGGGCTGCTCAAGGCCCTGGCCGTGGGCGTGCCCGGCGCCGTCTGGGCGCCCCATGCCGCCGCCGCGCCCGAGGCCACGCCGGCCCCTGCCGCAGCTCCTCCCAACCGCACGCTCAAGTTCTTCAACGCCCAGGAAGCGCTGGCGATGGACGCCATCGCCGCGCGCCTGATCCCGGCCGACGAGCTCGGCCCCGGCGCCAAGGAAGCCGGCGTGACCCAGTTCGTCGACGGCCAGTTGGCGGGCGCCTGGGGCGCGGGCGAGCAGTTCTACCGTCAGGGCCCGTTCGAGGCCGGCACGCCCGAGCAGGGCTACCAGTTGTCGTTCACGCCCGCCGAGATGTTCCGGCGCGGCCTGGCGGCGCTGGACGCCGCCACCCGCAAACAGGATGGCAAGCCCTACGCCGAACTGGACGCCCAGCGCCAGGACGCCTGGCTGCACGACATGCAGGCCGGCAAGCCGGATTTTTCGCCATTGCCGTCGGCCGTGTTCTTCCAGGCCCTGCTGGACGCCACCATCGAGGGATTCTTCTCCGACCCGCTGTATGGCGGCAATATCGACATGGTGGGCTGGAAGCTGGTCGGCTTTCCCGGCGCCTACGCCTCGTTTTCCAACGACATCGAGCGCCACGGCGTGATCTGGGCCGGCCGGCCCGTATCCATCGCCAATGCGCGCGCCCACGCCATGAAACCGGGAGATGGCCATGGCTAAGACGCTCCCCGCGGTGGATGTGGCGATCGTCGGCGGCGGCTGGACCGGCGCCATCATCGGCAAGGAACTGGCCGCGGCCGGCCAGCGCGTGGTGGTGCTGGAACGCGGCGAGGCGCGCTGGCCCTCGCCCGATTTCCAGGGCCCCTACGTCCACGACGAACTCAAGTACACGCGGCGCCACGAGCTGCACCAGAACGCGGCCACCGAAACCTTCACCTTCCGCAACAACACCGACCAGAAGGCGTTGCCGATGCGCCGCTGGCAGTTCGCCTACCCCGGCACCCACCTGGGCGGCGCCGGCAACCACTGGTCGGGCGCGTACTACCGTTTCGATCCGACCGACTTCCGCCTGCGCAGCCACTACACCGAGCGCTACGGCGCCAAAATCTTCGATCCCGAGCTGACCTGCCAGGACTGGCCGCTGACCTACGACGAACTGGAGCCATACTTCGACCGCTTCGACTACCTGATCGGCGCCTCCGGCCAGGCTGGCAACATCAAGGGCCAGAAGCAGGAAGGCGGCAACCCGTTCGAGCCGTGGCGCTCGCGGCCCTACCCCAACCCGCCGATGAAGGTGCCGTATGCGCCGGCGCTGTTCGGCGAGGCCGCGCGCAAGCTCGGCTATCACCCCTACGTGCAACCGTCCGCGCTCTGTACCCGGCCCTATGTGAACAGCGAAGGCCTGCACATGAGCGCCTGTGTGTATTGCGGCTTCTGTTCCAACTTCGGCTGCGAGCACTTCGCCAAGGCCTCGCCGCAGGTCTGTATCCTGCCGGTGGCGATGAAGTTGCCGACCTTCGAGATCCGCACCGGCGCGCATGTGCTGCGGGTCGAGCTGACGCCGGACAAGAAGCGCGCGCGCGGGGTGACCTACGTGGACGCGGCCGGCGCCGAGATCTTCCAGCCGGCCGAGATCGTGGTGCTGTGCGCCTTCGGCATCAACAATGTGCGCCTGCTGCTGCTGTCCGGCATCGGCCAGCCCTACGACCCCGTGACCGACAAGGGCGTGGTGGGCCGCAACTACACGCACCAGACCACGTCCGGCGTGAACCTGTTCTTCGACGAGTCCGTGAACATCAATCCCTTCATGGGCGCCGGCGCCGTGGCGGTCACCATGGACGACTTCAGCGCCGACAACTTCGATCACGGCCCGCACGGCTTCGTCGGCGGCGGCTACCTGCAAATCCAGGTGGTCAGCGGCGCGCCGATCGGCTTTCATCCCACGCCAAAGGGCACGCCGGGCTGGGGCGCCGAATGGAAGAAGGCTGTCAAGCGCTACTACAACCACGCCGCCAACATCACCATTACCGGCTCGGCCCAACCGTGGCGCGGCGGCTACCTCAGCCTGGACCCCACCTACAAGGACGCCTGGGGCCTGCCGCTGCTGCGCGTGACCTACGACTTCCCCGACAACGACATCCGCATGTCGGCGTTCCTGACCGAACGCGGCGACGAGATCGGCCGCGCCATGAAAGGCGTGACGCAGACCGAGCCGGGGCCGCGCAAGCGGCCGTTCTCGGCCACCGTGTACCAGTCGACCCACCTGACCGGCGGCGCGGCCATGGGCAGCGATCCCGCCACCAGCGTGGTCAACCGCTACGGCCAGTCCTGGGACGTGCCCAATGTCTTCGTTACGGGCGCGGCGCTGTTTCCCCAGAACTCGGGCTACAACCCCACGGGCACGGTGGGCGCCACTGCCTATTGGATCGTCGAGAAAATCAAGGCGGACTACCTGCGTTCGCCGGGACGGTTGGTGTCATCATGATCGAACATCGCAACGGCATCTTCATCGCGGTGGCGCTGATGGTGGGCGTGCCCGCCGTCACACTGGTCGCCACCCTGCACCAGATGTTCGGCACCGGCGGCGACGGCCCGATCCGCGCCTCTGCGGTGCAGGCCCCGCCCGCGCCGGCTCAACCCGCGGCGCCTGCGGCGTCGGGCGCGCCGCCGGCCTCGGCCACACCGGCCACGGCAGCGCCGGCGTCCTCCGCTGCGCCCGCCCCCTCGGCGGCCTCGCCGGCCGCGCCCGTGCCCGGGCGCAGCGCGCTGGACTTCAGCGCATCGCGTCCGGCCTGGGAGGGCTACCTTCGCGGCGCCGACCCCGAACAGGGCAAGCAACTCGCCGCCGCGGGCAAGCCGGCGGCAGGCGTGCAGGCCTGTGTCGCCTGCCACGGCCAGGCCGGCATCACGCCCACCGGCGGCATCTTCCCCAACCTCGCCGGCCTGACGCCCGAGTACATCGCCAAGCAGTTGGCGGACTTCCGCCAGGGCACGCGCAAGCAGCCGCTGATGAACACCATCGCGCAAGCCCTGAGCGAGCAGGAAATCGGTCAGTTGGCAGCCTATTACGGTAGCCTGGCGGGACCGCCGCTGCACGTGGGCGAAGCCGGCGGCGAGGCGGCGCGCAAGCTCGACCAGGCCGGCGACGGCAGCCGCGCCTTGCCCGCCTGCGCCAATTGCCACGGCCTGCGCGGCATCGGCGAAGGGCCGTTGCTCCCGCGCTTGGCGGGCCAGTCCAAGGAGTACTTCGCGGACCAGATCAACGCCTTTCGCAACGGTTCGCGGCAGAACGACGATGTCGGCGTGATGCGCGCCTTCGCGCAGCGGCTGACCGACAGCGAGATCGAGGCGCTGGGCCAGTACTACGCGGGCACGCGCTGATCCGGCCACGGTCTCGGAGGGCGGCGCCCTGCCCGCGGCGCCGCCCTCCGAGGCCTTGCGTCCGACCTCGCTTTCGCCTGGCCGCCCCGTGGCCCGCGGGATGTGTTCCATTGCATATGAATATTCATCAAGTCTGTTTTTTTACTTGGTGTTTTCCCTAATCCCTTCATATAATTGCCGCACCATCAACCACCCCGAGATCATTGTGGACAACGACGGATGTAGTCGATACACGACTGCTTGCGCCGCTTGACGCAGGATCCGCAGAGTTTTCTGCCGAGTCCTGCGTAAAGCCAGGACACGGCTATTGGCCCGGCAGCCTCACGCTACCCCGGCCTCGGCCCTCCCGATACCGACTTACCGACGCGATACGCGGGCTTTGTTGCGCCCGTCCCACGCCCGGCGAGCGGCGCATGCATGTGGACCTTCCACCGTACTCCCGCCCGGAGACGACCATGCGCATCAAGAAATTCCTCCCCTTCCTGGATGGCGCCGCCGCCGTGCGCGGCGCCGACGCGGCCGCGCACACCCCGGCCGCCGCCCCGACCTATCAGTTCACCATCGTCAGCCTCGCCGACACCCTGAACGCGCTGCGCAAACAGTTGTACTACGAGCTGCAGGCCCTGAACCTGCGGGTCGTGAACGTGCGCATCTCGCGCCAGGAAGCCGGCCAGCTCGCCAGCACCATCGTCACGCTGCAATGCCCGCCCCAACTGCGCGGCCTGCTCAGCGCCATCGCCCTGCGCCTGGGCCAGAGCCCTGACGTGCGCCGCGTGCACTGGGAAAACGAAGGCGGCGCCCGCATCGCCGTGCTGCCGGCCTGAGCCGCGGAAAGGAGACTGTCATGAAAGACCCGTACAAATGCCTCCTCGTCGCCCGGGTGGCAGCCCTGCTGCTGCTCTGGCTGCTGGCTTTCATCCTGACCGCCGCCTCCGTCTGGCAAATGCCCTGAGGCCGAGGCCCGCCGCGACCGCCCCGGCCCGGTGAAGCCGCCGGGGCCGGGGCGACCTACATGCTGAACACGAGAACAACAACATGAAGAACTTCGAGAACATCCAGCTCCTCCCGCTGGCCAACACCCTCATCAGCCTGGCGGTGGCCTTCGTGCTCGGCTCCATCGTCGGCTTCGAACGCCAGTACCGCCAGCGCACCGCCGGCCTGCGCACCAACGCCCTGGTGGCGGTGGGCGCCGCCATCTTCGTCGACATGGCCTTTCGCGTCGGCGGCCCCGACGGCGGCGCGCGCGTGATTTCCTACGTGGTGTCCGGCGTCGGCTTCCTGGGCGCCGGCGCCATCATGCGCGAAGGCGGCAGCATCCGCGGCCTGAACACCGCGGCCACGCTGTGGGGCTCGGCCGCCATCGGCGCCTGCGCCGGCGCCTCGCTGATCCTGGAGGCAATCGCGGCCACCGTGTTCGTGCTCGCCGCCAATACGCTGCTGCGGCCGCTGGTCTCGTACGTAAACCGCCAGCCCGTCGACGCGCAGACCACCGAAGTCACGACCGTGATCCACGTCATCGCCCACGTCGACCAGCGCCAGGCCGCCATGACCGTGCTGGAAGACGTGCTCGAGGACGAGCAACTGCCCCTGTCCGAATTGAAGATCGACCAGTTCGGCGAGAACGAGGTCGAGATCGAGGCGGCGTTGAGCGAAGCCTCGGTGGACGAACTGGACCTGGACCGCGTCACCGCCCGGATCGCCGCCGCGCCGGGCATCCGCACCGCCTTCTGGGCCGCGCGCACGGTCTAGCGGCGCGGCGCCAAAACACTCTAGAATGGGCGCCGATCATGCGCCGCCCGTTCCCGTCCCTCGCTCGCAACGCCGCCTGCCTCTGGCTGGTGCTGGCGCTGTTCGCGCTCAAGGCTTTGGTGCCGCCGGGATTCATGCCCGCGACCCAGCAGCGCGGCACGCTGATCCAACTGTGCTCGGCCGCCGGCACCATCTGGGTGGCCGGTCCGTCCAGGCACAGCGACGCGCCCGACGAACGCCACGCGGCCCAGGCCGCCGCCTGCCCCATGGGCGCGATGCTGGCGGCGGTGGCCCTGCCATCGGCGGCCGCGCCGCTGCTCGCCGTCGGCGCGGTCATGATGCATCCGCTGGCGGCGCGCGCGCCTCCCGCGATCCACGAAGGATCCCCGCCCGGCCCGCCGCTCGGCGCCCGCGCCCCGCCCCTGCCCTCGGTACCCCGCTGATCGTTCCGCCGCGCCTTGCGCGGCTTTCTTGGCTTACCGGGAATTCCCATGGTTTCTATTTCCGCCAGGACGCGCCGCGTCCTGCCCTGGCGCGTGGCCGTCTGGACCGCGCTCGCCTTCACGCCCGCGCTGCATGCGCAGGTTGCTTCCACCCTGGCTGCCCCCAAGGCGCCCGGCGTCGCCACGCTGCCGGCGATCTCGGTCGCGGGCGACACGCCCCTGGCCACCCTGCTGGAACAGGCCAACACCGGCACCCTGCTGGGCCTGCGGCCGTTTGATACTCCCGCCAGCATCGACGTTATCAGCAACGAGCAGTTGCGCGCGCGCGGCGCGGTCAACGTCACCGACGCCATCACCCAGGCAGCCGGCGTCAGCGCCATGCGCCATCCTGGCAATGGCGGCTCGTCGTTGTCATCGCGCGGCTTCACCGATTCGAACTCGGTGGCCCAGTTGTTCGACGGCGTGCGCCAGTTCGGCGGCGTCGGCCAGACGTTCCTCTATGATCCCTGGGCAGTCGAGCGCATCGAAGTCCTGCGCGGCCCGGCGTCGGTGCTGTACGGCGAAGGCGCCATCGGCGGCGTGGTCAACGTCATCCCGAAAAAACCCACCCGCGGCCCGATCGAGAACGAGATCCAGACCACCATCGGCACCCACGACACCCAGAGGCTGGGCTTCGGCAGCGGCGGCGCGCTGGATGACAAGTGGTCATACCGGCTCGACATCAGCGGCAACCACAGCGACTCGGGCATCAGCCTGGGCGACGCGCGCGACCTCGCGGTCACCGCGGCGTTGCGGCTGGACGTGTCGCCGGAGCTGAACGTCACGCTGACCCAGGCCTACGCCTGGCAGGAGCCAACGCGCTACTTCGGCACGCCGCTGATCGCCGGCAAGATCGACTACGACCTGCGGCGCCAGAACTACAACGTGGCCGACAGCAAGATCATCTACCGCGACAGCCGCACCGACCTGAAGGCGGAGTGGTCGCCGAACCCGGCCACGCTGGTGCGCAGCCGCGTGTACTACATCGGCAGCGACCGCGACTACCGCGACGCCGAAAACTACACCTGGCAGCCGGCCAGCGGCCTGATCCAGCGCAGCGCCTACACCGACATCCGCCACGACCAGCAACAGGTCGGCAATGTCACCGATGCGTCCTTCGACGGCCACCTGTTCGGCCTGGCCAACAAGGTGGCGCTGGGCTTCGAGCTGAACCACGCCACGTTCAAGCACACCAACAATTCGCCGTATTCCGGCACCTCGCTGGTGGACGCGTACGACGTCGATCACGGCCGCTTCATCAACGTCGCCGGCACCTCGCCGCGCTATCGCAACAGCGCCGACCAGTACGCGCTGTTCGCGGAGAACCGCCTCATGCTGACCTCCCGCTGGTCGGTGCTGGCGGGCGTGCGCTATGACCACATCGACCTGAAACGACGTGACCTGGTGGCCGACCAGACCGCGTTCGACACCACCTTCAACAATGTCGGCTGGCGCATCGGGACCGTCTACGACCTGCTGCCCACGCTGTCCGTCTACGGCCAATACGCCGAGGCCGCCGACCCGATCGGCAGCCTGCTGCTGCTGTCGCCGGCCAACAAGGACTTCAAGCTGTCCAAGGGCCGCCAGATCGAAGTCGGCGTGAAGCAGACCTTCTGGGACGAAAAGGGCCAATGGACGCTGGCGGCGTACCACATCCGCAAGGACAATCTGGTGACGCGCGATCCCAACGATCCGACACTGCGCCTCCAGGTCGGCGAGCAGTCGTCGCGCGGCCTGGAGGCGACGCTGGGCGTGGAATTGACGCCGGCCTGGCGCGTGGACCTGAACGCGGCCGTGCTGCGGGCGCGCTACGACGACTTCAGCGAATCGGCCAACGGCGTGGCGGTATCGCGCGCCGGCAACGTTCCCACCGACGTGCCGGAACGCGTGGCCAATGCCTGGGTCAGTTGGAAATTCGCGCCGCAATGGACCGCCAGCGCCGGCCTGCGCTATGTCGGCCGCCGCTTCGCGGATGCCGCCAACCGGCTCGAAATGGCGGGCTACACCACCACCAACCTGGCCCTGCAATGGGAGCCGCGGCGTGACCTGACGCTGGCATTGCGCGCGTTCAACGTGTTCGACCGCCAGTACGCCGAGACCGCCTACTACAACCAGACGCAATGGCTGCTAGGCGAAGGCAGGCGCGTCGAGCTGAGCGCCAACTACCGCTTCTGACTCATTGGGTGAGCAGGTCGGAGATCGCGTCGCCCAGGTCTTTCACGGCGCCGGCCACGCCGCCGGCCGCGCCCTCGGCCCCCACGCCGATCGCGCGGCCGAAGCCGCGCGCGATCTGGGCCGCGAAACCCCGCGAGGCCGAGAACTTCGGATTGTCGAGGCTGCCGGCCAGCTTGAACTCCATGCGCAGCGTACCCTTGCGGTCTTCCAGCGCGGCCAGCACCGCCTTGCGCGGCAGCGAAAACAGCGAACCGTCGCCGCTGAACTTCAGATCGTGCAACGCCACCACGCCCGACGCGTTCAACTGCCGCTTGGCGACGGTGGTGCGCATGTCCAGGTCCATCGCGCCGCCGGCCAGCGATCCGGCGCCGTTCTCGGCCAGGTATGGCGCGGCATAGCGGATGTCCATGTTGCGCACCGCGACCGTCATGTCCGCGTCGCTGTCGCCCACCGCCAGCGAACCGCGCGCCTGCACCGTGGCCGCGCCGCTGCGGTTGTCGCGCACCGATCCCTTGAATTCCATCTGGCTCTGCTGGCCATCGGCCGGCAGCACCAGCGGATGCAGGCGCGCCGACACGTTCTCGAACGGAATGCGGTGCGGCGGCTTGGCGATGGCCGAGTCGATGAAGTCCAGCCGGCCGCCATCGAGGACGATATCGTCGACCCGGATCGGGCCCTTGTCGCGCGCCCGGCCGCCGTCGCCATCCGCCTCGCGCAAGGCGGCCTGCAGGGCCGGCGATATCTGCATGTCGCCGTCGGCGCTGCGCAGCACCGCGAAATCGAATCCCTCGATGGTGATCTTGCGGAAAACGGGCTGGCGCCGCAGCAGCGAGCCCCAGTCGGGCTCGGCCACCACGCGCTGCGCGCTGGCGGGCGCGACGCCTTCGGCGCCCGCGATCTTCACGTCCGTCAGCACCACCGCGTCGAACCCCAGCCGCACATCCGCCACCTGCGCACGCGGTCCCAGCAGGCCGGCGACGTGCCGCTCGATGAGGCGCATGCCGATCCAGGCAGCGGCGCCCAGCAGCAACGCCCCGAGCACCAGCGCGACCAGGAGCTTGCGCGCGAACGAACGGCGTGGCGTGGCGGAGGCGTTACCCATGGATGGTCCTGTTGACGATGCGCCGGAACGCGGCGGCTTCCCGGCGGGCCTTCTGGCGGCCCAGCCTGGCACCTTAGCGATCCCCGCGCCGGGGCGCAAGGCATACGGCGGCACCGGTGCGGCGCGATCAAGGGTCCGCCAGGGCGGATGCGGCGACGCCCGCGCCGGGTTTCCTGGCGCGGGCGTCGCCGCCACCAGCCCCGCGCCTGCCGGCGCGGGCGGCTGGATCGCGGGCCGGCTAGCGGCCCGTCAACGCATCAGCGCTGCGTCTGCGAGCGCTGCCCGGACTGCCCCGGCTGCTGTCCCGGATTGCGGTCCTTGTCCATCTGCTGGCCGCCCTGGCCGGGTTGTTGCTGACCCGGCTGGCTGCGGTCCTTCGGGTTTTCCTGCGATTGCTGCTTTTGCGGCTGCTGTTGCTGACCGGGCTGCTGGCCGGACTGATTGGGGTTTGCCATGACAAATCTCCTCGCAAGCGGAACCATTCCGCGAGGAATTGCCCAGCAACTGCCGTGCCCGCCAAGGCGCGGGGCGCGCCGACCTGAGACGCGTGATACGGCACCGGTAATTTCGGGGCGCGGGAAGTAAAAAAGCGCGGCTATTGCGTGGTGACGTGCGCCGGCAGGCCGCTCTCGGCGTCCTGCGGATCGAAGGCGTCGAGCCAGGCGGAAGCGTAGCTGGCGGGCGCCGCCAGCGGTTCGCCGCGGTCGCGCTGGACGCGCAGCCGCATCATCAGGTCATCCAGCGGCATTGGCCGGCCCAGCGCGTAGCCCTGGCCATAGCGACAGCCCGCGGCCCGCAACGCCGGCACGTCGGCCACGTTCTCGACCCCTTCGGCCACCACCCGCCAGCCCATCCGGGTGGCCAGTTCGGCCGCGGTGCGCAGCACCTCGAAGGCAACCGCGCTGCGGCGCATGCGCGTCACGAAGTACTGGTCGATCTTGACCTCGGACAAGGGAATCGCCGACAGCAGTTTCAACGAGGCGTGGCCGGTGCCGAAATCGTCCAGGCTGACCTCGCAGCCGGCCTGTTCCAGCCGTTCCAGCGTGGCGCGCAGGGCTTCCAGTTCCCTGATCGGCTGGTCTTCGGTCAGTTCGACGCGCAGCAGCGAAGCCGGCAGCTCGGCCACATGGATGCGGTCGAGCAGGAAATCGACCGCGCGTTCGTCGGACAGGGTCGAGGCAGGGGCATTGATGGCAATGGGAATCGCCATGCCGATGCGCCGCATGTTCTGCAGCATGTCGATCACGCGCTGCGCCACGCGCTCGAACAGGATCCGGTCCAGCCCCAGCCGGTTGACGGCGGGAATGAACTCAGCGGGCATGACCACGCCCAGTTGCGGATGCTGCCAGCGCGCCAGCGCCTCGGCCGATACGATGCGGCCCGTCAACAGGTCGACCTGCGGTTGCAACAGCACCCGCAGCCCTTCCTTGCCGGTAATCATGGCAGCGACTTCGTCGTCGCTCACCACCGAGCTTGTGGAAGCCTCGTGGGTTGGCGTCATGTTCGCTCCTTAAGCCCCCCGGAGTACGGCCTGCGCTGTCCGGGCGCAGAGCGGGGCATGTTGGACATGAGTATTCACAGTCGGCCTGCAGGAGTATCTTGCTGCCTTGCTTCTTACTGCCTTGTGTACTTACCCAGCGTAGTCGATCGCCAATGTTTTTTTTATGCGATTTTGCGCATTTACTCCAGGGTATTTTGCACGCTTGCGGCGCCAAAGTCACACATATGTAACCAGTAGTATTCGGGTCATTCAGATTCATGAACACCGCATTTTTCGGACGCTCCTATTAATCGGTGTTGTTTGTCCTTGTCGACATGGTAGCGTTGCGGTTTTCCCGCCGTTCCGGCCTTTATTTCCACCCCGTTTTCGCTTGACTACCCTGCTCTCCCGCTGGCGCGTTTCATTGCGCCACGTCCTCTGGCTGGACGCCCTGCAAGCCGCCGCCATCAGCGCCGCCCCCGTCATCCTGGCCGTGCTGGCGCACGAGCCGCGCCTGGGCTGGACCGCCATCGCCGCCTTCTGGGCCTGCTTCGGCGATCCTGGCGGCCCGCTGCGCCAACGCGCCGCGTCGATGCTGGCGCTGGGCCTGATCGGCGCGCTGTTCTGCTTCCTGGCCAGCGCCAGCGCGCACACCCTGTGGCTGCTGCTGCCGCTCACGTTCGTCTGTTGCACCTTCGGCGGCCTGCTGCGCGTACTGGGCCCCGCGGCGGCCATCGTCGGCACGCTGCTGTCGGCCGGCTTCGTGGTGGCGGCCGAACTGCCGGCGCCGACGTTGGGCGCCAGCGTTTCGTATACGCTGTTCTTCGTCGCAGGCGCCCTCTGGGCCATCCTGATGACGGCGCTGGTGTGGCGCCGCCGTCCCTGGAAGGACGCGACCCACGCGGTGGCGCACTGCTATCGGGGCCTGGCCGACTTTGCCGACGCGCTGGCGCGCATGTATTCGGGCCTGGCGCCCGCCGCCGGGCCGCAGGCGTGGAGCGCCGTCACCCGTCCCCAGCGCAGCGGCGTGCGCGCCGCGATCGAGGCGGCCCGCGTGCGCATCCGCGAGGTGCAGGATGCGCGGCCGTCGCGGCGCGCCCGCGCGCAGCAATTGTTCTATTTGCTCGATAGCGCCGAAGACAGCTTCATCGCCCTGGTGGCCGCGGCCGATCTGCTGGAATCGAATGCCCCGCGCTGGCTCGGCCGCGCGGCCGGCGCCAATCTGTCACACGCCTTCCATCGCTACGCCAGCGTCGCCAACGCCATCGCCAGCACCTCGGACGTCAGCGACCCCAGGCAGGCCGAGTGCCTGCGCGAGCGGCTGGCGCATTTCGGCGCCGGCCTGCACGAGCTGCGCGGCGCCGCCATGGCCTATGCGCCCGACCTGGCAACCATGGTGCCGGTGCTGGACCGCCTGCAGCAGACCGCCCAGGCGATCATGCAGGCCCTGTTCGACCAGGATGGCACGCCCGCCACGCCCGCGCTGGCCGCGCGCGCCGATTCGACGGCGCGGCAGGCCTGGCGCAGCCTGCGGCAAAACCTGCGGTTCGAGTCGGACGCGTTTCGCCACGCCCTGCGCGTGGGCATCGGCGCCACGATCGCGGTGGCGTTGTCCAAGACCTTCGCGGTCAACCACGGCTACTGGATGTCGTTGACGCTGGTGTTCATCCTGCAACCCTACTTCGCCACCACCTGGCAACGCACCGTCGAACGCGTGATCGGCAGCGTCGCCGGCGCTGTCGGCGCCTCGCTGCTGGGCCTGCTGCTGAGCACCCCGCTGTCGGTGGCCCTGGCGGTGCTGCCGATCGCGCTCGGCACGTTCGCGGCCCGCACCATCCACTACGCCTTGTTCACCTTTTTCCTGACGTCGCAGTTCGTGCTGGTCAGCCACATCCAGCAGCCCGACATCTATGAGCCGATGCTGGCTGCGCTGCGCGCCTTCAACAGCGTGCTGGGCGGCGTGCTGGCCCTGCTGGTGGGCTTTCTGGTGTGGCCCGAAAAGGAACCGCGCCAATTGGCCGGCGCCCTGAGCCGCGCGCTGGCACGCCATGCCGACTATGCGCGGGCGCTGACGGCCGACAAGAGCGGCGCGGCCCCCGCGGCCGACATCGTCGGCCTGCGCCGCCAGGCCTGCCTGGCTGCCGACAACGCCGAAGCGGCATTGCAGCGGCTGCAACAGAATCCCGTGCACCGCGACCGCAAGGTGGACACCGCGGTCAACCTGCTGAACGCGATGCGCCGCGTCACCGCCGCCGGCACCGTGCTGGAGATCCAGCCGCCGCTGCCGCCGGACAGCGAGGCCGCGCCGGCCCTGCGCGACTACGGGCTGGCGCTGGCGCACGCGCTGCATCCGCAGGAGCCGGCCCCCGTGGTCGAACTGCGCCAGTTGGCGGTGCCGGCCGCCGTCAACGCGGCCGCGCCGGCGCTGGCCGGGCCGCTCGACCGCATCGCCCAACAGGCGCGGCAGGTGCGCCAATTGCGCGACCGCCTGCAGCAGACCTGACAACCCGCGGCCGCTTGCGGCAACCCCGCGAAACTGCGGGGCGCTTGACGCGCATCAAGGGCCGAATGCCCGGAACGCGCAACGATGGAGACCTACCGCGCTCAAAAGGAGGCCGCCATGTATCGCCGCATTTCCGTCCACCTGGACCACGGATTCGATTGCCCCCGCCGCACCCGGGTGGCGCTGGCCCTGGCCAAGCGCCACCAGGCCGAGCTGGTCGGCATCTATGCCAGCTCCGCCCCGCCGCAGTATTACTACGGCGAATCGGTGCTGATGTCGAAAACGCTCAACGTGATGCGCGACCTGCAGGCGCAGAACCGCGGCGCGGTGCAGACCGCCTTCCTGGAAACCGTGGCGGCGGCCGACGTGCCGGCCGCGGTCCGCGCCGGCGCCAGCTCCCCAAGCGCCAGCATGGCGCGGCTGGGCCGCACCAGCGACCTGCTGGTGGTCAGCCAGCAGAACCGCGAAGACGTCGAGGCCGTGCACGAAAATGAATTCGTCGAACAGACTTTGCTGACCGCCGGCCGTCCCGTGCTGGTGGTGCCGTCCAGCGGCGATTTCCCGGTGGTGGGCGAACGCGTGCTCTACTGCTGGGACGGCAGCCGCGAAGCCGCCCGCGCGCTGGCGGACGCGGCGCCGCTACTGCGCCTGGCCTCGCACCTGGTGGTGCTGACCATGGATGAGGGCGCCGCCACCCGCGATGACGAGGCCGTGCCATTCGAGGATCTGGCCACCTACTGCATCGCCCAGGGCATGCCGGCGCCGGACCACGTCCGCCGCGACGTCAAGGGCGTCGGCGTGGGCAGCACCATCCTGAACGCCGCCGCCGACTACAGCGCCGACCTGATCGTGATGGGCGCCTACGGCCACAGCAAGTTCCGCGAATGGGCGATGGGCGGCGCCACGGCGTCGATCCTCAGGACCATGACCGTGCCGATCATGTTCTCGCACTGACCCTCGCCCGACGCCGTCGGCGCCTCAGCCCTGCTGTGGCACCGGCGTCAGCACCGGCTTGCCGGCGAAATGCGCGGTGGCGTTCTCCAGGAACAGCGCCACCGTCGCCGACACCGCTTCCGGCGAGCGCCCCGCGCTGTGAGGGGTCAATACCACGTTGTCCAGCTTCAGCAGCGCCGGCGGCACCACCGGTTCGCCTTCGACCACGTCCAGCCCCGCGCCCGCGATGCGGCGGCCGGCCAAGGCGGCGATCAACGCCTCGGTGTCGACCACGCTGCCGCGCGCGATGTTCACCAGATAGCCCTGCGGTCCCAGCGCCTCGAGCACGGCCGCGTTCACCAGGTGCCGCGTGTCGGCGCCGCCCGGCGTCGCCACCACCAGGAAGTCGCTGGCCTCGGCCAGCGCCAGCGCGCTGTCGTAATAGGTGTAGCCGCTCTCGGGGCGCGGCCGCCGGTTGTAGTAGCCGACCGTCATGCCGAAGCCGTGGGCGCCGCGCTTGGCGATCTCCTGGCCGATGGTGCCCAGGCCCACGATGCCCAGGCGCTTGCCCGAGACCTGCGGCCCCATGAAGCCATTCCAGTGCCCCTGCCGCACCCAGGCGTCGGCCTGCGGCAGGTGACGGGCGGCGCCCAGCAGCAGCGCCATGGCGTGATCGGCCACCGAGGTGGCATTGGCGCCGGGGCCATGCGTCACCCGCACGCCGCGCGCGCGGGCGGCGGCCAGGTCGATGTTCTCGAAGCCGACCCCCAGCGAACAGATCAGCTCGAGCCTGGGCAGGGCCGCCATCTCCTCGGCGTAAAAGCCGGTGGCGCCCCGCGTCAGCACCACGCGGATCTCGTCGGCGTGGTCGCGGATGGCCTGGGCGCGCTGCTCGGACGTGGTGGCAAGAATGCAGCGAAAGCCGCGGTCTTCGATGACCGGCAGGAAATCATGCACGCTTTCAATCAATATCAACAGGGGGATCTTCATGTCGCTACGGCTCGGAGGCGGTGAAACTGCAATGGCGCCAAAAAAGCGCCGCCAGATATTACGCCTCGGTACAATTGCGCGCCACCCGCCGTCGCCGCCATTGAACGCCCCATGAAAGCCAAGATCCGCAAGTCCGTGCGCTCCGCCGTGTCATTCCTGCACCGCTGGACAGGGCTGATCCTGGGAAGCGTGCTGGTGCTGGCGGGTCTGAGCGGCAGCCTGCTGGCCTTCGACCACGAGCTTGACGGCTGGCTGAACAGCGCCATGCTGCGCAACGCCGCGGGCGTCTGCGCCGCGCCGCTGCCGCCTTCGGCCGCGGCCCGCGCGGTCGAGCAGGCCTGGCCCGGCGCCACGATCGCCGCCGTCACCCTGCCCCAGGCGCCGGCCGACAGTTATCGGGTGCAATTCAAGCACGCGTCCACCGCCGACAACGAAGCCGGCGTGGACGCCTGTTCCGGCCAGTTGCTGGCCAGCCGCGACCGCGATGCGGTCACGCTGGACCGCGCCCACCTGATGCCGCTGCTGTTGCGCTGGCACATGACCCTGCTGCAAGGCAAGACCGGTCGTGAAGTGCTGGGCTGGCTCGCCGTCGTCTGGGTGGCATTGCTGCTGGCCGGCATCTACCTGGCATGGCCGCGGCCCGGTCACTGGCGCCGCTCGGTCACGGTCACGCGGGGCGTCGGCGCCTTCCGCACCAGCTACGAACTGCACCGCGCCGCGGGGCTGGTCTCGGCGCTGTTCCTGCTGGTGGTGGCCGGCAGCGGCTTCTTCATGGGCCTGCCGCAACTGGGCCGGCAACTGGTCGCCAGCGTCGCGACCCTGCCCGCCGACGCGCGCGCCGCCACACAGGCGCCGCTGGCCGCGGGCGAATCCGAAATCGGTTGGGATGGCGCCGCCGCCAAGGCGCGCACCCTGGCGCCGGCGGACGCCACGCTGGTCATGCTGCGCCGCGACCCGGCGGGCGGCGTCTACCAGGCACGGGTGCGCCGTGCCGACGACTGGCAGCCGGTCGGCACGTTGCGTCTGTTCCTGGCGATGCGCGGCGGCGAACTGCTGTCGCGCGCCGACCCGATATCAGGCACGACTGCCCAGCGTTTCCTGGCGGTGATGTTCCCGCTGCATTCCGGCAGTCTCTATGGCCTGCCGACCCGCATCCTGACGGCCGTCCTCGGCCTGCTGCCGCTGCTGTTCTTTGTCACCGGGCTGGTCATCTGGGTCAGCCGCCGCCGATTGCGGCACCGTGGCCGGCAGGCCGCGCAGGCGCGCGCTCGCGCGGCGCAAGAGCAGGCCTGAAGCGCCGGCACGCGGCGCGGCAGCCCGCCCGAACCACCGCCGCGCGGCGGTCCGGACCGGCTGCGTGTTCGGCCGGGCGGTCCTCGCGATCCGGCCCGGCCCCGCGCTATATGCGCCCTGTCAGCAGCAGCACGATCAGCACCACGAGCACGATGCCCAGCAGGCCGCTGGGGTAATAGCCCCACCCGCGGCTATATGGCCAGGCGGGCACCGCGCCGATCAGCAGCAGGATCAGGATGATCAACAGAATGGTAGACATGATGGCTCCGTTTGTTCTTGGTTGATGCGCAGGCAAGAGGGCAATCAGTGGATCGTCCGACGCGTCTTTTCGGGATGGGACGGCTCGAGCGGCGGCAGGTCCACTTCGGGCTCGTCGGTATCGGGATCGACCGGCAGGTCACCCGGTGGCGACCCCGGCGGGATCGGCTCCGGCTTGGGCGGAACGTGCAAGTGCTGAAGGTAAGGCATGGCTTGCTCCTGTAAAAATGTTGCTTGGCGCGCGGCCGGAATTCCCCGGTTCGCCCCTTGCCCGATGCGCTGACGCTCACTGGCGCGTCAGCGCGAAAACACGCGACAGCTCGCGGTTGAATGCGGGGATGTCGTCCGGCTTGCGGCTGCTGATCCAGCGGCCATCCACCACCACTTCCTGATCGACCCACTCCGCGCCGGCGTTGCGCAGGTCGTCGGCCAACGAGGGCCAACTGGTCAGCTTGCGTCCCTTGACCAGTCCTGCGGAAATCAGCAGCCAGGCGCCATGGCAGATCACCGCCACAGGCTTGCCGGCCTCATGCATGGCGCGCACGAAGGCGCGCGCCTCGGGATGCAGGCGGATCTCGTCGGCGTTGACCACGCCGCCCGGCAGCAGCACGGCGTCGAACCGCTCCGGCTGGGCCTCGGCAAACATCAGGTCGGCCTCGACCGACTCGCCCTTGTCGTGATGGCGCATCCCCTGCACGGGCCCGCGGCGGGCCGACACGACCACCGTGCGCGCGCCCTGCTGCTGTAGCGCGTCGCGCGGCTCGGTCAGTTCCACCTGTTCAAAGCCATCCACCACCAGGATGGCGACGTTGAAATCCTGCAATGTCTTGGTCATTCGAAACTCCCTGTCTGTGGCAAGGACCGGGACAGCAAGTGGCGTGCCCGCGCATGGCGGGGGCAATGGAGGGAGCAATCCGGCCAGGCGCAAGCCGGGCACGGCATTTGCTCCGGCGCTGGCGCCGATTGCTGGAGGAAAGATGGCAAACCGCAACCCGCAGCCGACGGCCAGCGCCGCCGACGACGCGCTGATCTACCTGGACGACACCACGCCGGGCTATTCCCGGGTGCGGGTCAATGGCACGACCTTCCATTACCTGGATACCGCGGGCAGGCGCATCCGCCGCGCCGCGGAACTGGCCCGCATCCGCGCGCTGGCGATCCCGCCCGCCTATGAGGATGTGTGGATCTGCCCCGACCCGCGCGGCCACCTCCAGGCCACCGGCCGTGACGCCCGCGGCCGCAAGCAATACCGCTACCATCCCGCCTGGGCGCGTCTGCGCGATGCCGACAAATACCAGAGCCTGAGCGAATTCGGCGCCCGGCTACCCCGCATCCGGCGCCAGGTGCGACGGGACCTGCAGGCGCCGGGCCTGCCTCGGGCCAAAGTGGTGGCGGTCGTGGTGCAACTGCTGGAAGACACGCTGATCCGCATCGGCTACCGTGAATACGCCCGCACCAACAAATCCTATGGCCTGACCACGCTGACACGGCGGCACGCGCACGTCAGCGGCGACCAGTTGCGATTCCGTTTCCGCGGCAAGAGCGGCGTCGCGCACGATGTCACGGTCAGGGACCGGCGCATCGCGCGGATTATCAAGCGCTGCCTGGACATTCCAGGCCAGCAGTTGTTCCAGTACCTGGACGCCGACGGCAGCGCCCACGGCATCGATTCGGAGGCGGTGAACGCGTACCTGCGCGAGGCCGGCGCGGCCGATTTCACCGCCAAGCATTACCGCACCTGGGCCGGCTCGGCGCTGGCGTTCGCGGCGCTGCAGGCCCGCCCCTACGTCGACGAGCGGCAGGCGCGGCAGGAAGTCGTCGACGTGATCCGGCAGGTGGCGCAGCGGCTGGCCAATACGCCCGCGGTCTGCCGCGCCTGCTACGTGCATCCCTCCATTATCGAGGCCTACCTGGCCGGAAAGCTGCCGCCCAAGGCGCCGGCGCCGCCCGGCCCGCGCGGCCTGGATGCCGACGAGCGCCGCCTGCTGGCGTTCCTGCGGACCACGCCATGACGAATGCCGCGGGCCGTCACAGAATCGAGGAACGGGCGTTCTTGGCGCGAGGTTGCGGCTTGGCGTTGTCGGCCCAATTCGATTCGGTCTTGTCGTCGGCCACCCGGCGGCCATCGCGCGCCGCTTCGTCCGGCGTGGACGCGGTGGGCTTGGCCGGCTGTCGCGGCACATCGACCGGCCCTCGCGGTGGCAGCACTTTGGCGCCGTCATGCTCTGCCGGGGTGGCTGCCGCCTTGCGGCCGGAAGGTCTGGAGGATGTCATCTGCGCGCTCCCAATGATTCCGATGTATGTAGATCCATGCTACGGCATGGTTGAGCCGGACACTGCGCATCGCCCGCCCAAATTGCAAGCGGATGTGGCAACCCGCGCAGGAACGGCGGTTCCCCGGTAAAACGAACATTCACTTCTGGAGTTTTCCCATGGCCAATACCCATACGCCCCTGCCTTCGGATTTCCCCGAGAACGGTCCTGACGATCGCGGCGCGCGCCGCCGGCGGCGCCACCCTGAAAGTTGGATCGACGACCTCGAGGCCACTTTGAGCGACGCCTCGGCCACCGATCTGGAGGCGCTCAAGGCCCGCCTGGCCGAGCAATTGCGCGACACGCGCCACAGCCTGCGCGATGCCTCCGACAGCGCCCAGGACATGGTGCGCGAGACCATCGACTGCACCGAGCAGTACATCCATGCGCGCCCATGGCAGGCGATCGGCCTGGTGGCGGGCGCCGCTTTCCTGTTCGGCGTTGTGGTCGGCCGCCAATAGCCTCAGGCGCGTCCGACCGGTCCGGCCCCGGAACGCGCGGGCGGGCACAACAGTTGCTTGGACTCCTTCGAGGACGCAACCGCGTCCGTTACTTCGAGGGAGACCGGCATGACCCAATCCGACAAGGCAGCGACCGGCGCGCGGCCTCACCCAACCCCGCCCATGCCTGGCCAGCATTTGCCGAAGCCCGGCATGGAGGCCGACATGGCGCTACGGCCGCAGTACCAGGCGCCCGACTATCGTGGCAGCGGCAAGCTGTCGGGCATGGCGGCCATCGTCACCGGCGGTGACTCCGGCATCGGCCGCGCCGTCAGCGTGCTGTTCGCGCGAGAAGGCGCGGACGTGGCGGTGGTCTATCTGGATGAGCACGAAGACGCCCGTGAAACGCAGCGCGCGGTCGAGGCCGAAGGCCGGCGATGCCTGCTGCTGCCCGGCGACGTGCGTGAATCCGCCTTCTGCACGCGCGCCGTGGAACAGGCGGCGCAGGCCTTTGGCCGGCTCGACGTGCTGGTGAACAACGCGGCCTACCAGCAGCATGACGACCGGCTGCAGGACATCAGCGACGAGAAGTGGGACAAGACCCTGCGCACCAACATCCACGGCTATTTCTACATGGCGCGCGCCGCATTGGCGTACCTGCAACCCGGGGCCGCCATCATCAACACGGGGTCGGTGACCGGGCTGCGCGGCAGCGGCGGATTGCTTGACTACTCCACCAGCAAGGGCGCCATCCACGCCTTCACCCGGGCGCTGGCGTCCAACCTGGCGCCGCAGGGCATCCGCGTCAACGCCGTGGCGCCGGGTCCGGTATGGACCCCCTTGAACCCGGCCGACAGGGACGCCGAAGCCATCAAGTCATTCGGCAAGAATACGGATCTCGGCCGGCCCGCCCAGCCGGAGGAAATCTCGCCCGCCTATGTCTTCCTGGCCTCGCCCGCCTGCGCCAGCTACATCACCGGCATCGTGCTGCCGATCACGGGCAGCGCGGGCGACTGACGCCCACCCGCCCGCGGGGCGCTATTTCCCGGGGGCCACCGAGGCCGGCGCGGCTCGTTCCGCGGGCGACACCGGCGGCGGTTCGCCGGGCGTCGCGGGCGGCATCCGCTCCGGGTTGGCGGCCGGGTCGCGCTTGAGCGCACGCGCCAGCGCAAGGTGGTCGCCGAGGGTGGACACGTGGCGCGCGGCAAACTCGCGGATTTTCGCGTCGCCGTCCTGCCCGGCCGCGGCGCGGTAGAGCTTCTCGGCCTTTTCGTGGGCCTGCAGCGCCACCTGCTCGACATACAACGCGTCGAATGCCGGGCCGGTCTTGCCCGCAAGCGCCTCCAGCGTGCGTTGGTCGGACGGCTCCGCCTTGCCCGGCAACGCCACCTTCCTGTCATCCGCGAGTTGCCGCAGTTCGCGGTCCAGCTCCGCGTAGCGAGCCTGCATCTTGGCGGCAAACGTGTGGACCTCGGTGCTGCCAGCGCGTTCGCCAGCCAGTTTCGCCGCCTCGACCTGGAATGCGTCGACCGCCGCGGCCGCCTGCAGGAAATGGCTGTCCGCCGGCGACACGGCTGCCGCGCGCGCGGCCAGCGGCGCGGCCAACAGCGAAAACAGGCAGGCCGCCACCAGCCCTTGCCACAAAGTCCTCTGGTTCATGACCTTCTCCTTACCCGCCCCACGGGCGCTTCATGGCGATTGATGGCGATTCATGGCGGTTCATGGCGTCACGGAAGGCGCCTCGACATGACGGGGCGGCTTGAGCGGGTCGAAGTCTTCCCATTTGCCGTCCAGCCATCGCCCCTGGGCCCGCTCGATGTCGTGTCCCCCCGCTTCGCGCAGCACGCGCCGCGCCGCCGACTCCCGCTCCGGCGCGACCGGCAGCGCCAGCATCACCCCAGCCTGCCGCAACGGCGGATGAGCCTGGGGGGCCGCGGCCGCGGGCCGGCGTTGCCGCCTGCCCGCCATCCACAAGGCCCCGCCCAGGGCGCCTACGTAAGCGCCGACGCCGGCCGCCGCGGCCACCACCAGCATGGCCGCGCCGGCCCACAACGCCACCAGCCCGCCCGCCAACGCCAGCACAATCCCCACCAGCGCCGCTCCCGCCAGCGCGCCGATGTGGGCGCCGCGCGCGTCCGGATCCGCCACGCGGTCTCCGCCAAGCGGGTAGCGCGCATGTTCTCCGGCCGTATTGATGTAGAACGTATGGATATCGCCCTCATCGAATCCCTCGCGGCCCAGGCGCTGCGCGGCCTCGCGGGCTTCGTCAAAAGTCTGGAAACGGGCGGCGACGATCAAGGACATGGCAATCTCCTGGGCTTCAAGGACGTTGCGGCCAAGGCAGCAACTGCCATGCCTGCCTCCGGCACGCGGGCACGTCACTTGCTGCGCCGGCAGCACGACCCGACGGCGGGAGTCCTCCCAAAACCGGCCTGCAATTGAAACGCGCGGCACCCACGCGCGGCAGTGCGCTGCCGCCACAGGAGGGAGAGACATGCACACCTTGAGCGACAACGATGAAGCGCATCCCGCCGGCCGGCCAGAGGACGCGCAACCGGGGACCGATGTCCGGCGTGGCCTCGGATCCCTGGATTGGGTCGCCCTCGTTGCGCTGGTGGCCGGTGGCTTGAACACCGGACTGATCGCGGCGGTCAACCTGGACCTGTTCGCGCGGCTGCTGCCCTGGGCAGTGGCCGCGCGCGTCGCGTATGGCCTGGTCGGGTTGGCGGCGCTGCATTGCGTGGTGCTGCTGTTCCGCCTCGGCGCCGAGGCGGACTGAGGCGCATCAGCGCCCTTTTCCCGGCTCGCGCGTGCCGGGATAGCGCCCCCCCTCCTCGTACTCGGGCCCCTGCGGGTGCGGCTGCGCGTCAGCGCCGCGGCGGGGCTTGGGCGGCGTGGCGCCGCCAGGCCCATCCGCGCCGAACTGGCCGCTGCGGCGGGCGGCCTCGCTGTCGCTCTGCGGCGTGTTGGCCTTGCCGCCCGCCCCGGCGCCTGCCTCGGTGGCGGGCGCCTGCCGATCGCGCTGGACGTCGGACGGGATGCTGTCGTGCTTGCTCATGGCGGTCTCCTGAAGGCAATCGTGCCAATGCCGAGCAAGCGGCGTGCCTGCGAGCGCGCGGGCACGCCGCTTGCTCAGCGGAAACGGGGCGGCCATCCCGGCCCCCTTACTCCAAGGAGTCATCCATGAATCTGTCCAAGATCCGCCTGTCCATGAGATTCGCGCCCGCCGCCGCCCTGTGCCTGTCGGCGCTGGCGTTGCCCGCGGCCGCGCAGACCACGCCCGTGCGCACCAGCGAACAGATCGACAATCAATACAAGATGGACAAGAAGCAGTGCGACGCCATGAAGGGCAATCAGAAGGATGTCTGCCAGAAGCAGGCGGAAGCCACGCGCGATAAAGCCAAGGCCGACGCCAAGGCCGCCAAGGAAAAGGCCGAAGCCAACCACGACGCGGCCAAGACACGCAACGATGCCGACTACAAGGTCGGCAAGGAGAAATGCGACGCCATGTCCGGCAACGCCAAGGACGCCTGCATGGCCGACTTGAAGACCCGCTACGGCAAGTAAGCGATGGAGGCGGACGTCAATGCGCGCTTCCCGGCTCCTCTCCCGGCAACGCATAACCGGCCGCCGCATATTCCTCGAGGCGGTTGTACAACGTCTTGGGGCTGATACCCAGCACCGCCGCCGCCTGTTTCTTCACGCCCTTGCAACGCTCGAGCGTCGCAAGGATCAGGCGGCGGTCGGCTTCCGCCAGCGTTTCTCCCACCGGCACGGTGACCTGTCCGCCGCGCATCTCGCCGCCTGGCGAGACCTGCGGCGTCAGCATGTCCGCGTCCAGCTCGTCGCCTTCGGCCATGATGAAGGCGCGACGCACGAAGTTCTTCAATTCGCGGACGTTGCCCGGCCATTCATACTGAGCCATTGCCGTGGCCGCCCGCGCCGAGAACGCCTTGGTCCGCCCGCTTTCCTCGTTCTGCGCCTGCAGGAAGCGATCGGCGAGCAACAGGATATCGTCGCCGCGTTCGCGCAGTGCCGGCAGCTCGAGCGGGAACACGTTCAAGCGGTAATACAGGTCTTCGCGCAGCTTGCCCTCCTGCACCGCCTGCTCGGGATTGCGATTGGTGGCGGCGACGATGCGGATGTCGCAGGCGATTTCGCGATGCGTGCCGACCCGCATGAATTGCCCCGTCTCGAGCACGCGCAGCAGCTTGACCTGCAGGTCCAGCGGCATCTCGGTCACTTCGTCCAGGAACAGCGTGCCGCCGTCGGCTCGCTCGAAATAGCCCTTGTGCTGGCGGTCCGCGCCGGTGAAGCTGCCGCGCTCATGGCCGAACATCTCGCTCTCGATCAGGTTGGGCGAAATGGCGCCGCAGTTGACCGCAATGAAGGGACGCTGGCGGCGCGCGCTAAGCTCGTGCACCGCATGCGCGGCCAGCTCCTTGCCCGTGCCGCTCTCGCCCACCAGCAGCACCGTCACGTCGGTGGGCGCCACCCGGCCGATCTGGCGATACAGCTCGCGCATCGGGGCCGACGCGCCGTACATCTTGCCGAAACGTCCCGGCTCCTCGAAGGGCCTGCCCGGCAGCTCGCCGCCGGCATTGGCCATGATGCGGGCCAGGATGCCGTTCAGGCGCTCCATGCAGATCGGCTTGACCAGGTAGTCCGTGGCGCCCAGGCGCAGGGCCTGCACCGCATTGTCGACCGTGCCGTGGCCGGTCATCACCACCACCTCGGCGCTGGCCGTGGCCACACTCTTGAAGATGTCCATGCCGCTGCCCCCGGGCAGGCGCACATCCGTCAGCACCAGGTCCGGCGACTGGCGCTCGAGCTGGATCAACGCATCCTTGACGCTGGCGGCCAGCGCTACGGTGAAGCCGTTGTCCCGGCCGAGTTCGGCCAGGGTTTCGCGGATGGCATCGTCATCATCGACGATCAGCAAGTGGGGCATGGCATCTCCTGGAGCCGTGGCTCGGGCAACAGCGCCCGGCGCCTGTGGGGCCATCCCTGAGCATAGCCAAGTCGCAGCAGATTGAAGTAATTATTCGATAGAAAAGACCAACATTTTCGATTACTTGCAACTGGTCGCATCCGCGTACCGGGGCAACCACTACCATGGCCAGACAATGAATGCTTCCAGTCTTTCCCCCATCATGCAGAAACTGGCCACCCAGGTGCGCCTGGCCGCCGAAACCGATGCCAGCGTTTTCATCGTGGGCGAAAGCGGCGCCGGCAAAGAAGTGGTGGCGCAGGCAATCCACGCGGCCAGTGCGCGCCGCGACCAGCCGTTCGTCGCCGTCAACTGCGGCGCCATCAGCGGGTCGCTCGCGCATGCGGAATTATTCGGTCACGAAAAGGGCAGCTTCACCGGCGCGCTTGCGCAGAACGCGGGTTATTTCGAATCGGCCAGCGGCGGCACGCTGTTCCTGGACGAAGTGACTGAAATGCCGCTCGACATGCAGGTGCATTTCCTGCGCGTGCTGGAAACCGGCACCTATCAACGCGTCGGCGGCTCGGACCTGCTGCGCGCCAACGCGCGCATTCTCTGCGCCAGCAACCGGGACCCCGCGGAGTCGGTGGCCGACGGCCGGCTGCGCCAGGACTTTCTGCATCGGCTGCTGGTGATCCCGCTGCGGGTGCCGCCGCTGCGCGAACGCGACGGCGACGCGGTCGTCCTGGCGCGGGAATTCCTGGCCGAATTGAACACGCGCCACAATACCCGCAAGGCCTTCTCGCCCCGCATGCTGCAGGCGATCGCGCGCCATGACTGGCCGGGCAACGTGCGCGAACTTCGCAACACCGTGCAGCGCGCCTACATCCTGGGCGACGAACAGCTCGACATCGACCTGCCCCGCCCGCGCGTCGCGCCGCACGCCGAGTTCAAGGACGGCGCCTTGAACGTGCCGGTCGGCACCGAGCTGGGCAACGCGCAACGCGACTTCATCCTCGCCACGCTGGCCCATCACGGCGGCGATAAGCGCCTTACGGCCGAAACCCTCGGCGTCAGCCTGAAGACCCTCTACAACCGCCTGGACGTCTACGAAAAAAGCGCGGGCGGCCCCGCCGCGGCCTGAACCCGCCCTCGCGGGCGCCGGCGGATCGTCGCCTGCCCGGCGGCCGTCCCTGGCGGCCCCCCCAAGGCAATATTTACGTCTCCTTGTAATCCTGGCCCGCGCCACGGCCCGCCCGGGCATGCCTGTCGCCCGCGCGCCAAGCGGGCATGATCTTTGCATGTATCCAGGGATATACCTTCGCCCCGACAGCCACATGGCAGGAGACTCCCTTGGGACACCCGATGCAAGAACTGCGCCTGCGCCAGCAAATGACCTTGGCCCCCCGGCTGCAACAGTCGGTCAAGCTGCTGCAAATGTCGGCGCTCGAATTCACCACCGCGGTCGAACTGGCCCTGGCGAGCAACCCCTTCCTCGAGGAAGTGGACGAGCAAGCGCCGGACCCGGCTGGGGGCATCGAGGCTGTTCCTCCCCTGGAACCGCCGTCCGGCACGCCAGCGGAGCCTGCGGCGGCCAACGCCGCGGAGACGCCGGCCGAGTCCCCGGCCACGCCGGAATACGCGGGCGACTATCCGACCGCGCCACGCGGCGACGGCGAGGACCACGACTTGGGCCAATGGGCCAGCGCCCCCGTCTCCATGCGCGAGAAACTCTCCCTGGAGCTGGGCAACTACCGGCTCGAACCTCGCGACCGGCTGCTGGCCGAGTTCATCATCGATTCGCTCGACGAAGACGGCTACCTGCGCACGCCGCTGGCCGAACTGTGCGGCAGCCTCAGCCAGGACTTCGCCCCGCCTCCCGAGGAGGAAGAGTGGCTGACCGCCCTGCGCCTGGTGCAGCAACTGGATGCGCCGGGCCTGGCCGCGCGCGACCTGCCGGAATGCCTGGCGCTGCAATTGGAGGCGGCCCCCGGCATCAACCCGCCCATACGCGCCCTGGCGCTTCGCATCGTGCGCGAGCACATCGACCGGCTGGCCAAGAACGACGCAGCCGGCCTGCGGCGCGCGCTCAATTGCGCCGACGACGCGCTGCGCGAGGCCTGCGCGTTGATCCGCAACCTGGATCCCAAGCCTGGACGCCGCTACGACGCCCAGGCCCCCGCGTACGTGGTGCCCGATGTCTTCGTCGACAAATGGCGCTCCCGCTGGCGCGTGGTGCCGAACCGGGGCGCCATGCCCCAGGCGCGGCTGCACCAGGTCTACGCCGACCTGTTCCGGCGCGCGCGGCTCGACGACCGCAGCCCGATGGCGCAGGAGCTGCAGGAGGCGCGCTGGCTGGTCCGCAATGTGGAGCAGCGCTACACCACCATCCAGCGCGTGGCGGAAGCCATCGTCAAGCGCCAGCAGACTTTCTTCGAATATGGGGAAGTGGCGCTGCGCCCGCTGATGCTCAAGGAAGTGGCCGACGACCTGGACATGCACGAGTCCACGGTGTCGCGCGCCACCACCGGCAAATACATGGTGACCCCGCGCGGCGTATTCGAGTTCCGTCATTTCTTTTCGCGTGAGTTGCCCACCGATTCGGGCGGCACCTGCTCGGCCGCGGCCGTGCGCGCGCTGATCAAGGAATTGATCGAGGCCGAGGATCCGGCCATGCCCCTCTCGGACGTGGCCCTGGCCCAGCAACTGGCTGCCAACGGCATCGTCCTGGCCCGTCGCACGGTCTCGAAATACCGCGGCCAGTTGCGGCTCCCGCCGGCCGAATTGCGGCGCGAGCACTGACCGCGGACAGGCGCGACGTCATCGACGCCGCGCCCCTTTCACTTACTTGCTGCCACCCGTGTTGGGATATCCCGGCGCGGGCGTGGCGCCGGCCGCCGGCGTGCGCGGCACATTGTCGTTGGCCTCGGGATGGCGCCGCGGCATTTCACCGCTGCGCTTGTCGCTGGACGGCGCCATATTCTTGTCCAGGTTGGGCGGCGTGCTGGTGCTGTTGGGCGCGGCGTTGGGCGCGGGCGCGGCCTGGCCCGGAGGGACCGGCCGGTTCGGCGGCACCGCCGTGCCGTCATTCGGCGCGGTGGACGGCGTCGTCGGACTGGCGGATTGGGCCCAGGCGGCGCCGGCTCCGCCCAGGCTGGCGGCGACAACGATGGCATAGGTCATGGCACGAATCTTCATGGTTCACTCCTTTTTCAGGTTGCCAGATCCATCCAGCAATTCGTATGCCCGGGATGATGCGCCAGGGCGGGCCCGCATCGCGGCCGGCACTTTTTACCGTCCAGTGCAAACCTGACACCCGCACTCCCTCATTCGTCTCCCTCTCCCGTCCCGCGGGCATACGTCGATTCAAGCATGCGCTGGACGCGCGCGGTCAGCGCATCCAGCGCGAAAGGCTTCACAATCAGCTCCATGCCGACCTCCAGGAACCCGGAGCCACGCGCGGCGCTTTCCGCATATCCGGTCATCAGCAGGACCTTGAGCCCGGGATGCACGGCGCGCGCCGCATCGGCCAGTTGGCGCCCGTTCAATCCCGGCAAGCCGACATCGGTCACCAGCAGATCGATATGAGCCGTGGCCCGCACCTGCTCCAGTCCGGCGTCGCCGTCGTTGGCGGTCAGCACCCGTATGCCCTGTTCGCCCAGGCATTCGCTGACCATATCGCGCACGTTCGCGTCGTCTTCCACCAGCACGATGATCGCCTGGTGCGACCGACCGCCGGGCGCGCGCGCCAAAGCCGGCGGCGCCACGGCATCCGCGGCGCTGCCCTGATGGCGGGGCAGGAAAATCCGGACCGACGTCCCGGTCCCCACGTGGCTTTCCAGCGTCACGACCCCGCCCGCCTGCTTGGCGAACCCGTAGATCATGGACAGGCCCAGGCCCGTGCCTTCCCCCTGCGGCTTGGTGGTGAAGAACGGATCGAAGGCATGCGCCAGCACGTCCGGCGTCATGCCACAGCCCACGTCCATGACCTGCACCTCGACGAAATCGCCCGCCGGCACGCCGGGATAGGGCCGCAGGAATGCCGGGTCCAGATGGATATTCCTCGCCGACACCGTCAACGGCCCGCCTTCCGGCATGGCATCGCGGGCGTTGATCACCAGATTGAGCAGCGCGTTCTCGAACTGGTTGCGGTCGCAGCGCACCGGCCACAGGTCCTGGTCCACGTTGAAGATCAGTGAGACGCCCTCGCCGGTATAGCGGCGGAACAGATCGACCATCGATTGCAACGTCGTGGCCACGCTGAACGGCTGCGGATCGATCGGCTGGCGCCGCGAGAACGTCAGCAGCCGCTGTGTCAGGTGCGCGGCGCGGTTGGCCGAGTCCATCGCCACGGTCACGAAACGCCCGGCCTGTTCCGGCACGCCGCTCGCCAGCTTGCGCTGGATCAGGTAGAGCGCGCCGGTGATCCCTTGCAGCATGTTGTTGAAATCATGGGCGATGCCGCCCGTGAGGCGCCCCACCGCCTCCATCTTCTGCGCCTGGCGCAGCGCGTGCTCGGTCGCCAGCAACGTCTCGGCCTGGGACTTCAGGTCCGTATCGTCGCGGCCGGCCATATAGAGGCTGTCCTGCGCCCACGACATGCTCCAGGTGATCCAGGCATAGCCGCCGTCCCGCTTGCGCATGCGGTTTTCCAGGTGCCGCACGCCCTGGGCCATCTCCGGGCGACGCGCGTGGGTCAGCGCTTCGCGCGTCGTTTCGTAGTCGTCCGGATGGATCAGGTCGCGCAGCCCCATCGCCAGGAACTGTTCCGGGGTCCAGCCCAGGATCGGCCGCACCGCGGGGTTGACGCTGGCGAAGCGCCCCTGCCCGTCGACCACCGCCAGCAGCTCGGGCGACAGGCGCCAGATGCGGTCGCGTTCCGCAATGGCGCTCTCGACGCGCTGCTCCAGCGTGCGCGAATACTGCGAACGCTCGACCGCGGTGCACAGGCGTTCGGCCACGTCCTCGATGCAGGTCACGTCGCCGCGCTTGAGCCGGGTGCCCGCCGTCGGCCGCACCACCAGCGCGCCGCCGGGCCGCCCCCAACGGGCCGTCGGCACCACGATGGCGGACGGCATGATGTCGCCGTTGGGCTGGGCCAGCAACGGCTCCAGGAAAGCCGTGCGGCCGCCGCGCACGGCCTCGACGAAGGCAGAGTCGAACGTCAGGTCCAGGTCCGCGCAGCCGTCGCGTCCCGGCCGCGGCCGCCAGCAGGTCGACACCTGGGGCTCGGCGCCCTCGCCCGCTCCGTCCACCAGCGCCACCAGGCCCAGCGCCAGATGCTGGCCGAGGCTCTCGCAGGCCAACTGCTCGATCGCCGCCTGGTGCTGCTGTTCGCGCATGCGGTCGCCCAGCGCCAGCACGAAATGCTTGCGATGCTGCCCTTCCCACAATTCCGCCTCGGCGGTCTTGCGCGCGGTGACGTCCAGGAACAGCGCCATCATCTGGTTGTCGCCCTCGCGCCGCGCGCGGGCCTCGTACCAGGCCGGCTGCGGCGACGGCACCGCGAATTCGAACTGCGCCGGCTCGCCGGTTTCGACCACCTGCGCGAACGTGTCAAGGATCCGGTCCGGCACCCCCGGAATCATCTCGCGCAGGGTATGGCCCAGCGTATCGCCCTCCTTCATGCCGCTTTGCCGCTCGAACGCGGGATTGACCTCGATGAAGCGGAAGTCGACGATGCGGCCCTGCGCGTCACGCAGCGCTTCGCTCAGGAAGAAGGCTTCCTGCATGCCCTCGAACATGGCGCGCCAGCGTTCGCCGCTGCGGCGCAGCGCGACTTCGGTCAGGTGGCGTTCGATCGCCAGCGCGGCGCTGCGCGTGACCACCGCGATGGCGTCGATATCGTCGGCCGACGGCGTGCGCGGCGAGCCGTAGTAATTCGAGAACACGCCCAGCAGGCGTCCATCGGGGGCCTTGATCGGCGTCGACCAACAGGCCCGCAGGCCGTGCGACAGCGCCAGCTCGCGCCATGACGCCCATGCCGGATGGCTGGCGATGTCCTCGACGTAGACGGGGCTGCCGGAATCCGCGGCCCTGCCCCAGGAGGCCATGTCCGGTCCGATCGGCGCACGGTCGACAGCGCTGTTGAACTCGTGCGGCAGGCTCGGCGCGGCGCCGTGCCGCAGGATCTTGCCGCTGTCATCGACCAGCGCGATCGAGGCGCGCAGTTCGACGCTGGATTGGGCTTCGATGGCGTGCAGCATATGGCCAAGCACCTCGGCCAGCGGCACGCCGGCGGCGATGCGCTGCAACATCACGCGCTCGTCTTCGAGACGCGCGAGCGTATTGGTCCAAGGGTGGGGCACATGGTCTCGCTGGGTCAGCATGGAATCTCCTGCAGGCTTCCCAGACTGTATTGCGGGCGCGGCGCGGCAGCCGCAACCCTCGGTAACTCGGCATTACATCTTGCCGGCGGCCCACGGCGAGACATCGCCGATTGACCGCCTCGCCGCCTTCAGCGCGGCATGTCGACGGTTTCGCGTGCCAGCCCCAGCGCCGTCAACGCCTCGGGTTTGTCCACCAGCACGCACTGCTTGCCGGTGCGGGTGCAGTGGTCCTTGACGCGCCAATAGGCGCCGTGGCTGACGCAGCCGGTCTGGCAGATCACCAGGTCGGCGGCGACCAGGCTGGCTTCCAACGTATCGCCGTCGGCGCCTTCCGCGCCGCAGTGGCCCAGGTAGCGGCCACCGGCCATTTCCACTACTTTGCGCGTCAGCATCAGGGCCATGGCGTCCTCGCCGACGCACAGCACGGATTTCTCGCGCAGCGCCGTCGCGGCGATCACCGCGGGCGCCACGGCGGGTCCGGTGGCGGCGTCAAGCGAATGCGCGCGCGCCGCGGCGGACCGATCCTGCCAGGCCAGGCGCTCGCGCATCAGGCTCTGCACCCGTTCCATCAGTTGCGTGACGCGCCTGGCCAGCGCCACCCGCCTGGGCAGCCCCGGAACCGCGCCTTCGAATGCCGCGCGGTCTTCACGCGCCCAGGCCAGCGCGGTGTCGCGCTGGATCACCGCGGCCCGCAGCTTGAGGACCTCCCCTTCCAGGTGCTGGATGCGCTGCGCCTGGGCGCTGAGCAGGCGGCTGCAGCGGCCCTGCGCCTGCCCATAGGCGGCGAGCAGCGCCGCGTGCTCGCGCTGCAGCGAATTGGGCTCCTGGAATGCTAGGGTCATCGTGGGCCTCTCGGGTGACGGGCTACAGGCGGACGCGGATCATGCGCCGGCCAACGTGCAGGGCATTATAAATGAGAATGAGTCCGTTTCAATGAATGAGAATATGTCAATTCCGAGTACAGGGAAATCCATTACTGACGGCCCCTGATCGCTTAAATATGATCGACAAACCATATCGGCACGCAAGCCTT
Organism: Achromobacter sp. SIMBA_011; assembly: GCF_046535435.1. Taxonomy (NCBI): domain Bacteria; kingdom Pseudomonadati; phylum Pseudomonadota; class Betaproteobacteria; order Burkholderiales; family Alcaligenaceae; genus Achromobacter; species Achromobacter sp. SIMBA_011. Next base: position 180,372 of record NZ_JAWRWN010000010.1, read on the forward strand.
CGCGGGCTTGACTAGACGCCCATACAGGACGCCTCGCGCCTTGCCTGTCCTGGCCCGTGCACCCGCCGGGCCGCGGATTCAATGAAGTGAGGGGCACCCGATGCCGCGATCAACCGAGCTTCTGCGCGATATCCACGAAACCAATCTGATGTATCTGCTGCTGTTGCAGCGGATGGCCCGCGCCGGCAACCTGCCGGCCCTGGCGGGCATGCAGATATCGGAACGCGCCTGTCAGTGGCTGGCGGGCCTGCGGCACGAGGACGTGGCCCGGCTGGCCAAGAGCAGCGTGGTGCTGGCGCAGTTGAACCTGCCGCCGCACCTGCTGCTGGCGACGCTCAGCCAGGGCATGGAGGCCACCCTGGCCGCCGAGCCCCAGGCCGAGGCGCCCCCGGTCCGCACCCTCGCCTAGTCGGCGCCACCGGAAAGCCCGATGGCCGGGCGCGCGCGGCGGCCCGCGGCCGCCGCTTGCTCCCCTCAAACAGGCTCAGGACGCGCCCCGCTCCACCGCCGCAGCCGACGGCACGCGGGCCGTGCGCCAGTAAAGCGCCGCGCTGATGGCCAGCGCCACCGTCAACAGGCTGCCGGCCATGGCCGCCACGCCAGGCCAGCCGCCATCGGTCCAGAAGTGGCCGCCCAGCGAACCCAGCACACTGGACCCGACGTAGTACACCAGCAGGTACAGCGCGGCCGCCAGCGCCTTGTAGCCCCGCGACATCTGGCCGACCCAGCCGCTGGCCACCGCGTGCGCCGCGAAGAAGCCGAAGGTGAAGACCACGATGCCGGCGATCAGCACCGCCAAGGCGTCCGACAAGGTCAGCAGCAGCCCCGCCAGCGCGATGCCCGTGGCCGCCGCCAGCATCGCGCCGCGACCATGGCGGTCGGCCAGGCGGCCGAAATAGGTCGACGCGAAGATGCCGACCAGGTACACGACGAAGATGAAGCCAATGAAGGTCTGGCTCAGCGAGAACGGCGGCGCCACCAGGCGGAAGCCGACGTAGTTGTAGACGGTGACGAAGGCGCCCATCAACAGCCCGCCCATGGCGAACAACCCGCACAGCGGACCGTTGCGCAGGTGCGCCCCGATGCCGTCGCGCACGTCGCCGGCCACGCCGGCCCAGCCGCGCGAGCGCTGCGGCGTGAAACGGCGCGAGGCCGGCAGCAGCCAGATGAACAGCAGCGCCGCGACGATGCCCAGCAGGCCCAGCGTGCCCAGCGCCGCGCGCCAGCCGAAATGGTCGGACACCAGGCCCGTGATCACGCGCCCGGACAGGCCGCCGAAGGCGCTGCCGCTGATGTACAACCCCATGACGAAACCGAGCGTGTCGGGTTCGACCTCTTCGGCCAGGTAGGCCATGGCCACCGCTGGCACCCCGCCCATCGCCACGCCCTGCAACGCGCGCAGCGCCAGCAGGCTGTGCCAGTCGGGCGCCACCGCCGCCGCCGTGCCCAGCACGGCCGAGGCGAACAGCGACAACGCCATGATGCGCTTGCGCGGCAGCGCCTGCGAAAACAGCCCCACCAGGAAGATCGCCACGGCCAGCAGGCCGGTACAGAGCGACAGCACCAGGCTGCTCTGGGCCGGCGAGACGCCGAAGGCCTGCGTGAACAGCGGCATCAGCGGCTGCACGCAATACAGCAGCGAAAAGGTGGAAAAGCCCGCCGCGAACAGCGCCCACTGGGCGCGCCGCAAGGCCGGCGTGCCGCGCGCGAGGTAATCGGCCTGGGGCGCGGCGGGGGAAGACGGAGGAACGACTGGGGCGATGGACATCTCGGAAATCTCGAAAACATCGGGCAATGGACCCGTGCGATCAAGGTAGACTTTTCCCCTGCATATGTCCAATATATGAAACCGGCACTCGCTATATTTTAAAACGATGGAACTGAGACATCTGCGCTATTTCACCGTGGTCGCGGAAGAACTGCACTTCACCCGCGCCGCCGCCCGGCTGGGCATCGGCCAGCCGCCGCTGAGCCAGCAGATCCAGCAGCTCGAGCGCGAGATCGGCACGGCGCTGTTCCTGCGCCTGCCGCGCGGGGTCGAGCTGACCGAGGCCGGCGCGCAGTTCCTGGAGGACGCCCGCGCCATCCTGGCCAGCGCCGACCGCGCCATCGACACCGCGCGCCGACTGGGGCGCGGCGAGCACGGCGCCATCACCGTGGGCTTCACCGCCTCGGCCGTGTTTCACCCGTATCTGCCGCGCGCCATCCGCGCTTTCCGCGACCGCTATCCGGACGTGCGCATCAGCCTCACCGAAAGCAATACCGTCAGCCTGCTGCGCGGCCTGCGCGAAAATGCCGTGGACGTGGCCTTCGTGCGGCCGCCGTACGTGCTGGATCCGGAATTCGAGGCCGAGCGCGTGCTGGACGAACCCATGCTGATCGCCCTGCCGCCCGACCATCCGCTCAGCCGCAAACGCAGCGTGCCGATCGCCGCGCTGGCCGACCAGGATTTCGTGCTCTATCCCCGCCCCATCGGCGCCGGCCTGTACGACGCGATCCAGAACGCCTGCCTGCGCGCCGGCTTTACGCCGCGCGTCATCCAGGAGGCGCCGCAGATGGCCTCGATCGTCAGCCTGGTGGCGGCCGGCGTCGGCATCGCCATCGTGCCCGCCGCCATGCGCCACATGGGCGCCCAGGGCATCGAGTACCGGCCGATCAAGGGCGACGCGCCGCACGCCCTGCTGGACATGGCCTACCGCCGCCACGACCGCTCCGTCGCCGCCCGCAACGCGGTCGAGATGCTGCGGCGGCTGGCGCACCCGGAGCCGTCCGCGCCCGCATGAAAACAGGGCGGTATCGCCCTGTCGCTTTTGTCATCTTCTGTAAACCCGTGCACCGCCGCGCCCTGTAAATTGTCGCGCTATCGCCGCTGCGGCCCCGTTCACCGGAAGGCCGGCCGGCCCAACCTGCCTATAGGTGCACACGTGCAACGTACTCTTCTGGCGGTGGCCATCGCCACCCTCCCCGGTCTGGCCGCGGCGGCCGGGCTGGCCTCCTCCATCGGCGCGGTCACGGTCTACCAGGACCGCGCCGTCGTCACCCGTGCCGCCAGCAGCGACCTGCCCGCCGGCGAACACGAACTGGTCCTGGAAAAGCTGCCCGCCAGCCTGCAGGAGAATTCGCTGCAGGTCTCGGCCAAGAGCAGCGGCCAGGCCACCCTGCTGGATGTGCGCGTGCGCGATGCCTTCCAGGCCGACACCGCGAACGAGCGCGTCAAGCAGTTGGAAGACCAGATCCGCAAGCTGCAGGGCCAGCAGGCCGCGCTGGACGACGAAGCGTCGGTGCTGGACAACCAGCGCGAGCTGGTGGCGATGATGCAGCGCGGCGCCACCGAGCCGGCCAAGGATGGCCCGCGGCCGACGCTCGATGAGCTCAAGGCGATCCAGGCCCTCAGCGCCGACACCCTCAGCCGCACGCTGGCCGGCCTGCGCCGCGTGGCCGAACAGCGCGAGGAGCTCGAGCGCCAACTGTCCGCCGCGCAGGGCGAACTGGGCCAGTTGCAGGGCCAGCTCAACCGCCGCACCAAGACCGTCACGCTGCGCGTCAACCTGGCCCGCGCCGGCAAGCTCGACCTGAACGTCTCCTACGCCGTGGCCGGCGCGCGCTGGACCCCGTCGTACGATGCGCGCCTGCGTCCGGCCGACCGCAGCGTCGATCTCGGCTACTTCGGCGTGATCCGCCAGAACACCGGCGAAGACTGGAACAACGTCAAGCTGACCCTGTCCACCGCCCGCCCGGCGCTGGGCGGCGGCGCTCCCAAGCTGAATCCGTGGATCATCGATGTGGCGGCGCCGCCTCCGCCGATGCCGGCCCCGGTGGCCGCGGCGCCGGTCATGCGTCCCGAGCCGCGGGCCCGCCAGAGCGCCAAGTCGGCCTCCGCCGAGATGGCCGCCGGCGACATGGCGCCCGCCCTGGAAGAGGCCACGGTCGCGACCGCCGCGGTCCAGTCCGAGGCCACCAGCGCCTCGTTCCAGATCCGCACGCCCGCCACGCTGCCGTCCGACAACAGCACGCAGCGTGTCGCCATCACCACCGCCAAGCTGCCGGCCACGCTGCAATACCAGTCGACCCCGGCGCTGCGCGAAGCCGCCTTCCTGACGGCGCTGGCCAACAACAACACCGAATACCCGTTCCTGGCCGGCACGCTCAATACTTTCCTGGATGACGCCTTCGTGGCCGCCTCGTCCATGAAATCGGTGATGCCCGGCGAAAAGGTCGAGCTGGCGCTGGGCGCCGACGACGGCATTTCGATCAAGCGCCAACTGGTCAACCGCTACACCGAAAGCACCGGGTTCTCGGGCAATGGCAAGCGCGTGACTTACGAGTACAAGATCACGGTCAAGAACAACAAGGCCACCAAGGAACAGGTGAGCTTCAAGGACCGGTTGCCGATCTCGCGCAACGAGAAGATCGAGGTCAAGCTGCTGTCGCCGTCCGAGCGCGACATCAAGCGCGAAGACGACGGCGTGCTGGTTTGGAACTGGGAGATGGAGCCCGGCAAGTCGCGCGACGCGGTGCTCAAGTTCTCGGTCGACTACCCCGGCGACATCGACGTCGCCGGTATCTGAGCGGCGATCGCGACGCCGCCGGCCTCATTGCCGGCGGCAGAACGCGATGAAATCGGCGGGGGCCAGCGGCATCGAAATGCCATAGCCCTGCGCCAGCGTGCACCCCAACTCGCGCAGCAGCAGGATGTCGCGCTCCTGCTCGACCCCTTCGGCCACCACCCGCCGCCCCAGCACCCGCCCCATCTCGATGGCCGCCGCCACCACCGCGCGCGAGGCCGGTTCGCGGTGCATGTGGACGATGAAGTCGCGGTCGATCTTCAGCTCGGTGAACGGCATGGCCGAGAACAGCCGCATCGACGCGATGCCCGCGCCGAAATCGTCCATCGCCAGCTCGAAGCCGCGCACCCGCAGCAGGTTCAGGGCCGACGACAGCGCCAGCCAGTCGGTGACCGGCTCGTCTTCCGTCAGTTCGACCTTGACCAGCCGCGCCGGCAGCCCGGCCCGGGTCACCCGCTGCTCCAGGCTGTCCGGCAGCCCGGGCGCGCACAGCGTCGAGGCCGAGGCGTTGATCGCGATCGGCACCGCGATGCCCTCCGCGTGCATCTCGGCCAGCACCTCGACCACGCAGTCGGCGACACGGTTGAACAAGGTCTGGTCCAGCCCCAGACGGTGCGCCGCCGGCACGAAATCCACCGCCGGAATGACGCCCAGCGTCGGATGGTCCCAGCGCGACAGCGCCTCGGCCGCCACCGTGCGTCCCGTGCCCAGGTCCACCTGGGGCTGAAGCACCACGCTCATGCCGTCGCCGGAACTGAGCGCGCGCCCCAGTTCCGCCTCGATCACCTCGCGCCGCACCGCGGTGCGGCGCGGCGAGGCCGTGTCATCGTCCAGGCTGTGCAGCGCCGTCTTGATCGCATGCTGCATGGCGGTGCGCGTCACCGGCTTGGCCAGCGCCTGCGACGACGGGCAGCCGGCCTGCAGCGCCAGCCGCACATGCGATTGCAGCAGCTCGTCGGAAAGGCTGCTGATCCAGACGATCGGCGGCATGCTCTTGAGCCGCCCCCCGTCGACCAGTTGGCGCAGTTCGTTGGGCAGGCGCGTGCCGTCGCCCTCGCCCATGACGATGTCGCTGATGACCACGTCGTAGGCCTGGCGCGCCAGGGCGGCGATGGCCTCGGCGCTGCTGCCCACGCCGGCCACCCGCCGGTATCCCAGGGCCAGCAGCATGTTCTGCAGATACGCCCGCTCCACCGGGTGGTCTTCCACCAGGAGGATCCTTCGAGAGGCGCCGGCGTGGAGTTTGGGCATCGGTCATGTCCTCGGGCGTGCGGCAGGCGGTGAGCCGGGCGCGGGGCGCTCGGCCTGGGGCGCGGTCGCGGGAACGCATGGCGTCATCGCTAAGGCGGTTGCGTCAATGCTAAGGCATCTGCCCCGACTGTAGCGCCACCGAACACGCCCTAGGCCCATTCGCCGCCCGGTCGCCATCGATCGTCCTAGGGCACACGGGGACATAGCCCGGACGGACGACGCCGGCCGGTGCGATAATGATGGTCTTTTCCGCATCTACGGCACGGAGCTTCCCTTGACCCGCATTGACGATCCCCTGCACGACCGCGAGGTCGGCACGGCCGACGCCACCCAGGACAACACCCGCACGGACGACACCCGCATCAGCGCGGTGCGTCCGCTGATTTCGCCCGCGCTGCTGCAGGACGAGCTGCCGGTGTCGGCCGAGATCCAGACGCTGGTCGAGGACAGCCGCGCCCGCATCGCCGACGTGCTGCACGGCCGCGACGACCGCCTGGTGCTGGTGGTCGGCCCCTGCTCGATCCACGACCACGGCCAGGCGATGGAATACGCGCGCCAACTGCGCGCCGCCGCCGACCAGTACCGTCACGACCTGCTGATCGTGATGCGTGTCTATTTCGAGAAGCCGCGCACCACCGTCGGCTGGAAGGGCTACATCAACGACCCGCGCCTGGACGGCAGCTTCCGCATCAACGAAGGCCTGCGCCGCGCCCGCGAACTGCTGCTGGACATCAGCGGCCTGGGCCTGCCGATCGCCACCGAATTCCTCGATCTGCTCAGCCCGCAGTACATCGCCGACCTGATCGCCTGGGGCGCCATCGGCGCGCGCACCACCGAAAGCCCCAGCCACCGCCAACTGAGCTCCGGCCTGAGCTGCCCGCTTGGGTTCAAGAACGGCACCGACGGCGGCGTGCAGATCGCGGCCGACGCCATCGTCGCCGCCAGCGCCAGGCACGCCTTCATGGGCATGACCAAGATGGGCATGGCGGCCATCTTCGAAACCCGCGGCAATGCCGACACCCATGTGATCCTGCGCGGCGGCAAGCAAGGCCCCAACTACGACGCCGCCAGCGTCGACGCCTGTTGCGCGGTGCTGCGCGCCGCCGGCCAGCGCGAGCAGGTCATGATCGACTGCTCGCACGCCAACTCCAACAAATCGCACCTGCGCCAGGTCGACGTGGCGCGCGACATCGCCGCCCAATTGTCCCAGGGCGACACGCGCATCACCGGCGTGATGATCGAGAGCCATCTCGAGGAAGGCCGCCAGGACCTCAAGCCCGGCCAGCCGCTGCGTCATGGCGTGTCGATCACCGACGCCTGCCTGGGCTGGACCCAGACGCTGCCTGTGCTGGACCTGCTGGCCGACGCGGTGCGCCAGCGCCGCGCCAAGGCCCGCGCCTGACAACCCGCCCCGGTGCGCGCGGCATCGCGCCGGACGGCCGGGATTGCCCCGCAAAATGCGCTAGCGATTCAACGCATACGGCGCCGGATCCATGTCCGGCGCCTGTCCCGTCATCAGGCAGGCCAGCAGCTTGCCGGTCACCGGCCCAAGTGTGAAGCCGTGATGAGCATGGCCGAAGGCCAGCCACAGGCCCGCATGGCGCGGCGCCGCGCCGATCACCGGGCGCATGTCCGGCATGCACGGCCGGCAGCCCATCCAGGGCGTTTTCTCCACCGCCTCGCCTAATGGCAGCAACTGCGCCGCCAGCGCCCGCGTGCGGGTCACCTGCACTGGCGACGGCGGCGCGTCGCGCGGCGCGAATTCGGCGCCCGTGGTCAGGCGCAGGCCCAGTGTCATGGGCGACATCACGAACCCGCTGTCGATATCGGCCACCGGATGCGCCAGCGAGGCCCCGCCTTCCAACGCGAAATGCTGGTGATAACCGCGCTTGACCGCCATGGGCACGCGATACCCCAGCGGCCGCAGCACGTCGGGCGACCACGGCCCCAGCGCCACCACCGCCTCGCGCGCCTGGACGGCCCCCGTCACGCCGCGCACGCGCCAGCCGCCAGGCACCGCCTCGAGACTGCGCGCATCGCCACGCGCCAGCGAGCCGCCACGCCGCTGGAACAGCGCCGCGTAGCCGCGCGCCACCGCGCCCGGATCCGACACATTGACCGGGTCGCGCCAGTGGATCGCGCCCACCATGCGCGGCGACAACGACGGCTCCAGCGCCGACAGGGCCTGGCGGTCCAGCAACTGGTAGTCCAGTCCGTACTCGGCCAGCGCGGCGGCCTCGGCAGCCGCGCTGTCGAGGCTTTGCTGGCTGCGCATGCCATCGATCCAGCCATTGCGGCGAAACAGCGCGCCGATGCCGGCGGCGTCCTTGAGCGCGTCGTGTTCGGCCACGCTGCGCTCGATCAGCGGCAGCATCGCGGCCGCGGCGCGCGCCAGCCGCGACGGCGCCGAATGCCACCAGTAGCGCAGCAGCCAGGGCGCGATGCGCGGCAGGAAGCGCGCGTGGTAGCGCACGTCGGGGGTGCGGTTGCCGGCATAGCGCAGCAGGCCGCGCCAGTCGCGCGGAAAGGCGTAGGGAATGACGCTGGCGCGTTCGATCAGCCCGGCGTTGCCATAGCTGGTTTCCTCGCCGGGACCGCGCCGGTCCAGCAGGACCACCGAGCGGCCGCGCGCCTGCAGGTGCAGCGCGGTGCTCACCCCGATGATGCCCGCGCCCAGGACAACCACGTCAGTTTTCATGCGCCGCATTCTGCGCCCGGGCGCGGGGGTTCGGCAAGCCGCCGAGGGCGGGCGTAGAATCGCTGGGCGTCCGGGACGCCGCCATGACGGCGGGCGCCCGACCGCGACGCGTCCGCGGAGTCTCCCGTCATGTCTTCCCCCGCCCGCCTGCCGCCCGTCACCCTGGAAGGCGAGATCGTCCGGCTCGAGCCCCTGACCCTGGTGCACGCCGCCGCGCTGGCCGAGGTTGGGCTGCACCCGGAACTGTGGCGGCTGCAGCCCGAACCGGTCGAATCCGCCGACGACATGCGCCGCTACGTCGAGCGCGCGCTGGACGGCCAGGCCGCCGGCGCCTGCCTGCCGTTCGCCATCGTGCGCCGCGAAGACGGCCGGGTCATCGGCACCACCCGTTATATGGATATCGCCCTGCCGCACAGGCGCCTGGAGATCGGCGCCACCTGGCTCACCCCCGCCAGCCAGCGCAGCGGCGCCAACACCGAGGCCAAGTACCTTTTATTGCAGCACGCCTTTGAAACAATTGGTATCATGCGGGTCGTGTTCAAGACGGAAGTGACCAACCTGCAATCCCGGCAGGCCATTCTCCGTATCGGCGGCGTCGAGGAAGGAGTCTTCCGCAAGCACCTCATCGCGCAGTCCGGACGCACCCGCGACATGGTCTACTTTGCCATCCTCGACGAGGATTGGCCCGCCGCCAAAGCGCGCCTGCTGGCGCGCCTGCGGCGCGCGCCGTAGCCCGGACGGGACCTTGCTCTTTGTTTGCATCAGGGCCGGCGCTCAAGTTCACCGGACGCGACGCCGTTAACGCAGTACCGCGGGGCAAGTTTCCACCCGCCCCCGCCTCTTTCAAGTCAGGTATGGATCGTTCTCCCCTCGCCCCGCCCTCGCCGCTCGGGCACAACCAGCGCACCATCTTCATCTACACCGAAGAGCAACGGGGCAACCAGTTGGTTGAATCATTGGTCATCGGCATGCTGTCGGACGTCTCGGGTTCGGACAAGCTCGTCGTGGTGCAGGACCCGTTCAGCGGCCTCAAATTCATCTACCGCATCGACCACGAAAGCAGCAATCTCGACGCCGCGGCGCTCACCGAACAGGACGAGTCCGCATTCAACGGCAAGACGTCGGTCCAGATCAACTCGATGTCCTACAAGTTGGGAACCGCCGAGAACGCAATGAAGCTGCTGCGCGGCAAGACCCAATGGATCCAGGACAAGGGCGCGGTGCTGTCGGTGCTGCTGCAGAACGCCGCGGCCCGCAAGACGCGCTTCGCCCCGCCCCGCATCGAACGCGATCGCGTGCGCCGGGTGCCCCAGGGCGTGCCCGTGGAATACCTGACGGACCCGGCCGCGCCGCCGCAATGACCCGCGCGGCACGGCGCAATCGCTGAATCGATGCCGGGCGAATTTTTTATCCACAGTTTCTGTGGATAAAAAACTCACGGGCGCACGACTGCTGGCCGTTACGACGCCGTTACCGGGGCTGGTCATTTTTTGACCACCGGTATCGGCGCGGTTCGAGGCGCCCTGCGACGGCATTCGCTGCGCCGCAATATGCCGCGCCGCCGCGGCGGCGATAATGATATTCTCCGCGAAAGCGCCTCGAGGGGATCACACCGATGGCGCCGTATCCGGCCTGCGCCAGGCGGAGTCCTACACACCAATAAGAAGCCGTAGCATGAAAGGAGCGGAAAGCGTGTTTGCCCTTGGAGCGCCTCGCGCACAACCGCTAGCTCGTCCGGCGCCGTGACCATCATCATCGTCGACGATCACGGGGACTGGCGCGACAGCATCGCCGAATTCATCCACGACCTCGGCCTGGGCGAAGCCATCCTCACCGCGGGTTCGCTGTCCGAACTCGACCAACTGCTGCTGAGCGTGACGCCCGGCATCCTGGTGCTGGACGCGATGCTGCCCGACGGCGACGGACTGGCGCGCGTGTCCCACCTGCGCACCACCTATCCCTCGATGGGCATCATCATGCTCACTGGTCGCCTGTTGAGCGAAGACAAGGTGTCCGGCCTGAGCCTGGGCGCCGATCATTACCTGACCAAGCCCGTCAACCTGGCCGAACTGGGCGCCACGCTGGTGTCGCTGTCGCGCCGGCTGAGGGTGGTGCCCGCGGCCGGCCCCGAAGCGCCCAGCGCCGAGATCTGGCGCTTCGATCCGGCGCGCCGCATGCTGGTCTCGCCCAAGCGCGTCCACGTCGACATCACCGATACCGAGAGCCGCCTGATCGGCGCGCTGATCCAGGCCGCGCCGCTGCCGCTGTCGCGCGGCCGGCTGGTCGAGGCGCTCGGCGCCAGCGCCGAAGCCTACGACACCCATCGGCTCGACGCCCACATGCACCGGCTGCGCCGCAAGCTGCGCGCGCAGGCCGGCGGCGACATGGGCATCCGCACGGTGTATGGCGTCGGCTACGTCTGCACCATGCCCGTGCAGGTCATCAGCAATCCCAAGAGTTGAATCCATGTCCCTCGCCGCCCGTCCCCGCCGTTCCGTCCTCTACATGCCGGGCGCCAATGCGCGCGCGCTGGACAAGGCCCGCAGCCTCGACGCCGACACGCTGATCCTGGACCTGGAAGACGCGGTCGCGCCCGACGCCAAGGCGCTGGCGCGACAGCAGGTTGCCGCGGCCCTGCGCGCCGGCGGCTATGGCCGGCGCGAATGCGTGGTGCGCGTCAATGCGCTCGATACGCCATGGGGCCTGGACGACGTGCGCGCCATCGCGCAGGCCGGCGCCGATGCGGTGCTGCTGCCCAAGGTGCAATCGGCGGCCGAACTGGAAGCCCTGGCGCAGGCGCTGGACGCGGCCGGCGCGCCCGCCGCGCTGCCGCTGTGGGCGATGGCCGAGACGCCGCTCGGTTTCCTGCGGCTGGACGCCATCGCCGGCGGCCACGCGCGGCTCGCGGCCATCGTGGTGGGCACGTCCGACCTGGTCAAGGACCTGCACGCCCGCCACACGCCCGAGCGCCACGAGACGCTGCTGGCGCGCTCGCTGGCGGTGCTGGCCGCGCGCGCCCATGGCCTGGCCGTGCTGGACGGCGTGCACCTGGGCCTGGATGACGACGCCGGGCTGGCCGCCGCGTGCCGTCAAGGACGCGACCAGGGCTTCGATGGCAAGACCTTGATCCACCCGAAGCAGATCGCCGCCGCCAACGCGGCCTTCGCCCCGACCGATGCCGAGCTGGCCAGCGCGCGCAAGCGGCTCGATGCCTGGCGCGCGGCCCAGGCCGCCGGCCAGGGGGTGGCGGTGGTGGACGGCGCGCTGGTCGAGAACCTGCATGCGCGCGAGGCCGAACGCCTGCTGGCCCTGGCCGACGCCATCGCCGCGCGTTCGGCCCCGGCCTGAGGCCGCGCCACGACTGGCTGAACCCGCCCTCGGGCGCGGGTCCGCGCGGCCGGCTACAATAGCGCCCGCGATCGGATGGGCATCCGCCCCGTCCGCCAGCCGCGCTTCGCGCGGCCCGCATGTCGCGCCGCCGGCGCGACCGCTCCACGGTTCCTTCTTTTTGCGCCGCACTTTGTGGCGGGAGCCTTGCCGCGCTTATTTCACGCCACCCCGGTCGGCTCCCTCCTGCCACACGATTCATGATCCGCTTCCAACAAGTTTCACTCATGCGCGGCGTCAAGCCCTTGTTCGACAAGGTCGACCTGCTCCTGAACCCCGGCGACAAGATCGGCCTGATCGGCGCCAACGGCGCCGGCAAGTCGAGCCTGTTCGGCCTGCTGCGCGGCACGCTGCATGCGGACCAGGGCGACCTGGACTATCCCGCCAGTTGGCGCATGGCCTACGTGGCGCAGGAAACGCCCGCGCTCGACCGCCCCGCCATCGAATACGCCATCGACGGCGACGTCACGCTGCGCAAGCTCGAAGCCGAACTGGCCGCTCTGGAAGCGGAGCCCGAGAGCGCCGAGAACGGCCTGCGCATGGCCGACATCTACGCCGCGCTGGCCGATGCCGACGCCTACACCGTGCATTCGCGCGCCGAGCAGTTGCTGACGGGCCTGGGCTTCACCCAGGCGCAGATGCAGTTGCCGCTGACCAGCTTCTCGGGCGGCTGGCGCATGCGCCTGAACCTGGCGCAGGCCCTGATGTGCCCGTCCGACCTGCTGCTGCTTGACGAGCCCACCAACCACCTGGATCTGGACGCCATCATCTGGCTGGAAGACTGGCTCAAGCGCTACCCGGGCACGCTCATCGTGATCTCGCACGACCGCGACTTCCTGGACGGCGTGGTCAACGTCATCGTCCACATCGACGAGCGCAAGCTCAAGCGCTACTCGGGCAACTACTCGTCGTTCGAGCGCCAGCGCGCCGCCCAGTTGGAACTGGCGCAAGGCATGATGGAAAAGCAGATGCGCCAGCGCGCGCACCTGCAGTCGTTCATCGACCGCTTCAAGGCGCAGGCCAGCAAGGCGCGCCAGGCCCAGAGCCGCATCAAGGCGCTGGCGCGCATGGAAGAAGTGGCGCCGCTGCGCGCCGCCGCCGAATTCTCGTTCGAGTTCCGCGAACCGCTGCGCGCGCCCAATCCGCTCTTGACGATGGACAAGGTCAGCGCCGGCTACCGCAACACCGACGAGGACAGCGGCGTCACGTCCGACAAGATCATCGTGTCGGGCATCGACTTCTCGCTGCAGGCGGGCCAGCGCCTGGGCCTGCTGGGCATCAACGGCGCCGGCAAGTCGACCTTCATCAAGACCATCGCCGGCGAGCTGCAGGCACTGGCGGGCGAGACGCAATTCAACAAGGGCCTGTCGATCGGCTACTTCGCCCAGCACCAGGTCGAGATGCTGCGCCATGACGAATCGCCGTTGTGGCACATGACCAAGATCGCGCCCACGGTCCGCGAGCAGGAACTGCGCAACTTCCTGGGCAGCTTCAATTTCAACGGCGCCATGGCCACCAGTTCGATCGCGCCGTTCTCGGGCGGCGAGAAGGCCCGCCTGGCGCTGGCGCTGATCGTGTGGCAGCGCCCCAACCTGCTGCTGCTGGACGAGCCCACCAACCACCTCGACCTGGAAACCCGCGAGGCGCTGACCACCGCGCTGGCGCAGTTCGAAGGCACGCTGGTGCTGGTGTCGCACGACCGCCACCTGCTGCGCGCCACCACCGATCAGTTCATCATCGTGGCCGATGGCCGCTTCAGCCCGTTCGACGGCGACCTGGACGACTACAAGGACTGGCTCTACAAGACCAAGCTGTCGGCCAAGGCCGCGGCCTGACCGCGCGCCCCAACCGGCATAGAATCGCAAGCATGTCCCGCCGCGCCGCGGCGGCCCTCAGCGGGGCGGCCCGGCCGGGCGGCCCGCCCTCCTTCCCAGGGAGCCCATGGACAGTCTCAGCCAGCTCCTGTCGACCGCCGAGCCCGCGGGCACGGTGGACCTGCTGTGCCGCTACGGCGGCCGCTGGCGCGCCGATCATCCACAGGCGCCGGCCGGCCACGTGCCTTACCACGTCATCCTGCAAGGCGAAGGCGTGGCCCGCGTCGGCCGCGACGAACTGGCGCTGCGGGCCGGCGACATCCTGCTGCTGCCGCACGGCGCCTCGCACCTGCTGCGCGGCATCGACGAGCGCGCGCCGGCCGCCGCCGCGCCGCCCGACATCCGCCACAACGGCGTCCTGACCGAACTGACCCAGGAGGGCGCGGGTCCGCGCCTGGAAATGCTGTGCGGCGTATTCACGCTGGGCCGCGCCGGCAGCCTGCTGCTGATGGCGCTGCCGCAGGCGATGGTGCTGCGCGCCGCCACCCTGGGCGACAACACGGCGCTGGCCGCGCTGCTGGCGCTGATGCGCGCCGAGGCCGGACAGCCGCGGCTCGGCGGCGCGGCCATCATCAACCAGCTATCCACCGCCCTCTTCACGCTGGTGCTGCGCGCGCTGGTGCACGACGGCCAGCAGACGCGCGGCCTGCTGGCGCTGATGGCCGACCCCAGGCTGGCGCCCGCCGTGCAATCCATGCTGCGGTCCCCCACCGAACCGTGGACACTGGCCACCCTGGCCCAACGCTGCCATTTGTCGCGCGCGACCTTCGCCCGCCAGTTCGTGCGCGCCAGCGGCCTGACGCCGCTGCGCCTGCTGACCGCGATCCGCATGGAGCATGCGGCGCGCCAGTTGGAGCGGCTGAAGGAATCCGTGGCGCGCGTCGCCGCAGGCATCGGCTACCAATCGGAGGCCGCCTTTGCCCGCGCCTTCAAGCAGCACTTCGGCGTCGGCCCGGGCACGTATCGGCGCCAGGGCGCCGCGCCGGAAGGCGCGCCGGCCCGGGCGCGCGCCTAGGTGTGGCAAGAAAGCTGTCCGCGCCATGGTCCATTGGCGGGCCGGACGCGTTACAATCCCGCGAATTGCACGCCCGGCGCGATCTTCGACGCCACCTTCAACGGCCCCCGGGCGCGACAACCTCCAACCACGTCCCGCTGTCCGCGGGACGCGTTTTTTTAGCGCTCCTAGATGCCGATCAAAGACCAACTTTTCCTCGCCAGCCAGTACCTCGCGCCGCATCACCTGGTGTCGCGTTTCTTCGGATACGCCTCGGACTGCCGGGAACCCGCGGTCAAGAACTGGATGATCTCGCGCTTCGTGCGCAAGTACGGCGTGGACATGAGCGAAGCCGAGCAGGAAGACGCGCTGGCCTACGATTGCTTCAACGATTTCTTCACCCGCGCCCTCAAGCCGGACGCCCGCCCGCTGGACGATGAGCCCGGCGGCGTGCTGTGCCCGGCGGACGGCGCCATCAGCCAGATGGGCGCCATCGAGCATGGCCGCATCTTCCAGGCCAAGGGCCACAGCTATGGCCTGGCCGACCTGCTGGGCGGGGACAGCGAGCGCGCCGCGCCGTTCCAGGGCGGCGAGTTCGCCACCATCTACCTGTCGCCCAAGGACTACCACCGCGTGCACATGCCGGTGGCCGGCACATTGCGCGAAATGATCCACGTGCCGGGCCGCCTGTTCTCGGTCAATCCGCTGACCGCGCGCAACGTGCCGCGCCTGTTCGCCCGCAACGAGCGCGTGGTCTGCATTTTCGACACCGAGCACGGGCCCATGGCCCTGGTGCTGGTCGGCGCCATGATCGTCGCCTCGATCGAAACCGTCTGGGCCGGCCTGGTCACGCCGTACAAGCGGCGCGTCAAGGCCGTGCGCTACGACGACGCGGCGCGCGCGCCGATCCAGCTCGCCAAGGGCGCCGAGATGGGCCGCTTCAAGCTGGGCTCGACCGCCATCGTGCTGTTCGGCCCGGGCAAGGTGCGCTGGGCCGATACGCCATCGGTGCGCGGTCCGGTCCGCATGGGAGAACTGCTGGCGCTGCCGCAGGCCTAGGGTCTATTTCCAAAAAAGCGAATAAGCGCGTGCGGATTTATTCGCTTTATGCGATGAATCCGCCTGGGTAGATTGGCGGTTTTCCCCAGGCCCCGCCATGTCCGCCACGTCCCTGCCCGCTGCCGCCGCCCCCGCCACCGCCAGTCGTCCGCCCCGCGCCCTGATGCGCCTGCTGTCGCTGGACGACTTCGAGGCGGCCGCCCGCCGCCGCCTGCCCAGACCCATCTTCGGCTATGTCGCGGGAGCCGCGGAGGACAATCAGTCACTGTGCGCCAATCGCGAGGCCTTCGGCCGCTACGCCTTCCAGCCGCGCGTGCTGGTCGACGTGTCGCGCCGCAGCCAGCACGTCGAATTGTTCGGCCGCCGCTACGAATCGCCGTTCGGCATCGCGCCCATGGGCATCAGCGCGCTGTCCGCCTATCGCGGCGACATCGTGCTGGCGCGCGCCGCGCGCGAACAGGGCATCCCCGCCATCCTCAGCGGCACCGCGCTGATCGCGCTCGAAGATGTCATCAAGGAGGCGCCCGGTACCTGGTTCCAGGCCTACCTGCCCGGCGACCCGGCGCGCATCGACGCGCTGGTGGCGCGCGCGGCGCGCGCCGGCTACGAAACCCTGGTGCTGACGGTGGACATCCCCGTGTCGGCCAATCGCGAGAACAACGTGCGCACCGGCTTTTCCACCCCGCTCAAGCCGAGCCTGCGGCTCGCCTGGGATGGCCTGACCCGGCCGCGCTGGCTCGCCGGCACCTTCCTGCGCACGCTGCTGGCCCACGGCATGCCGCACTTCGAGAATTCGTTCGCCACGCGCGGCGCGCCCATCGTGTCCGGCTCGGTGCTGCGCGATTTCAGCGCTCGCGACCATCTCAATTGGGAGCACGTGGCGCGCATCCGCCGGCAATGGCAGGGCGCCCTCATCATCAAGGGCATCCTGCATCCGGCCGACGCGCGGCTGGCGCGCGAGCACGGCGCGGACGGCATCATCGTCTCCAACCACGGCGGCCGCCAGCTCGACGGCGCGCTCTCGCCGCTGCGCGCCCTGCCCGGCGTGGTGGCGGCCGCCGGCGCCATGCCGGTGATGATGGACAGCGGCGTGCGCCGTGGTGGCGATGTCCTGAAGGCGCTGGCGCTGGGCGCGCGTTTCGTGTTCGTCGGACGTCCCTTCAACTATGCCGCGGCGGTCGGTGGCCAGACTGGCGTGGCGCACGCCATCGGCCTGCTGCGCGCCGAGGTCGACCGCAACATGGCCATGCTCGGCATCAACCGCCTGGACCAGATGGACGCCAGCCTGTTGACCCCCGCGTGACGCCTGCCTGATGCCGCCGCCAGGCGCGCGGGTGTCATTTCCCAGCGGGACGCCGCGGCCGCAGGGCATAGAATGGCGGTTCCTTCGCTATCGCCGGGCCGGCCTTCGCGCCGGCCCCCGCCCCGCCGCCCGTGTCCCTACGCCAATCCTCGTTTTTCCTGCGCTTTCTGACCCTGGGCGCGCTGGCCCACGTCTACGTCGGCGCCCGCCTGATTCCCGACGCCGGCCTGGACGGCCCGGGCTCGGCGACCGCGGTCCTGCTGCTGATCCTGTCGTGCATCCTGATCCCGCTGGGAATGCTGGCGCGCTCGTCCGTGCACCCGCCCTGGGGCGACCGCATCGCCTGGGTCGGCCTGATCGCCATGGGCCTGTTCTCATCGTTGTTCGTGCTGACGGTGCTGCGCGACGCGCTGTTGCTGGTGACGTGGCTGGTGAGCCTGGCGACCGGTCCGGGGCTGCCCTGGATCGACTTGCGGCGCGTCAGCGCGATAGCGGTCGCCGCGCTGGCCCTGGCGGCCACGCTGGTCGGCTTCTACAACGCCCGCCGGCGCGCCCGCGTGGTGACGGTGGAGGTGCCGATCCGCGGCCTGCCGACCGACCTGGACGGCTTCACCATCGTGCAGATCAGCGATATCCACGTCGGGCCGACGATCAAGCGGCGCTACGTGCAGGCCATCGTCGACGCGGTCAACGAACTGTCCCCCGACGTCATCGCCATCACCGGCGACGTGGTGGACGGCAGCGTCGAGCAGTTGGCGGCGCAAGCCAGCCCGCTGGGCCAGTTGCGCGCGCCTTTCGGCGTGTACCTGGTGACCGGCAACCATGAATATTATTCAGGCGCCGCGCCCTGGGTCGCGGAATTCCGCCGCATGGGCCTGCGGGTGCTGATGAACGAGCATGCCGTGATCCATCCCGCCGGCCTGCCGGTGGTGGTGGCCGGCGTCACCGACTACAGCGCCGGCGCCTTCGATCCGCGCCAACGCAGCAACCCCGCGGCGGCGCTGGCCGGCGCGCCGGCCGACGCGTTGCCCAAGATCCTGCTGGCGCACCAGCCGCGCAGCGCGGCCGCGGCCGCGCCGCTGGGCTACACCCTGCAGTTGTCGGGCCACACGCACGGCGGCCAGTTCTTCCCGTGGGGCTTTTTCGTGCGCTTCCAGCAGCCTTATACGGCGGGCCTGCACCGCCTGGGCGACATGTGGGTCTACATCAGCCGCGGCACCGGCTACTGGGGGCCGCCCAAGCGCCTGGGCGCGCCGTCCGAAATCACCCGCCTGCGGCTGCGGCCGCTGCGCTGAACGCCGCCAGGCGCGGCGCGCAATCGCCGAGGCCGCGCCCCGGCGTCCTAGGCGTCGTCCGGCAGCGGGCCGCGCTCCAGGTAGCTGGTCAGCGCGATGTCGCTGGTGGTATTGGTGATGCCCTCGATCTGGTGGATGCGCGCCAGCAGCGCCTCCAGCGCCTGGGTGTCGCGCACCCGCACTTTGAGCAGCATGGCGCTCTTGCCGGTGATGGTGTGGATCTCCTCGACCTCGGTCAATTCGGCCAGGCCGAGCACCTGCTGGGTAATGCTCCAGTTATTGGTATCCACATGCACGAACGCCAGCAGCGGCCTGCCGATGCGGGCGCCGTCCAGCCGCGCGGCGATGCCCTTGATGAGCCCGTCGCGCTTGAGGCGCTTGACCCGCTCGTGCACGGCGGGGGCCGACAGGTTCAGCAATTTGCCCAATTCGGCGTAGCTCGGCGAGGCGTCGTCCGCCAGCAGCGTTAATAGTTTTCGGTCGCGGTCGTCGAGATCTGGCATTGGAATCTGGTTCTGCCTAACGGCATTCGAAGTTTTACGGGATAAAGGAATATCGGTATTAACCCTTATTTTATTCCAATAAAATTCCGCGGATGCAGAACCGCAACACCGCGCGCGCGCCGTCGCGCCGCCCGCCGCTTCCCCCCGCCATCCCCGCCTTGATGTTCGCCGTCAGCGTCGTCGGCTCGAACGGCCTGGCCCTCAGCCCGATCCTGTCGGACGTGGCGCGCTCGTTCGGCAGCACTGCGCTCACCGTCAGCACCGCCATTTCCGCCTACGGCGCGGCCACCGCCGCCAGCGCCTTCCTGCTGGCCGCCCGCATCGACCGCTGGGGCATCCGGCGCGCCCTGCTGATCGCCATGGCGGTGCTGATCGCGGCGCTGTCGCTGTCGGCCGCCGCGCCGCACTGGATCGTGCTGACCGCGGCCCAGGCGCTGGCCGGCGCCGCTGCGGGCGTGATCCTGCCGGCGGCCTACGGGTCGGCCTCGCTGGTGGCCGCCGCCGGGCAGGAAACCCGCGCGCTGGGCCGCGTGATTTCGGGCTGGTCGGTATCGCTGGTGGCCGGCGTGCCCCTGTCGGCGCTGATCTCCGACGCGGTCGGCTGGCGCGCCACCTACGCCGTGCTGGCGCTGTGCGCCGCGGTCGCGCTGGCCGGGCTGCGCAAGCTCCCGGAACGCCGCAGCGGCCACGCCGCCCCGCCCCGGCTGTCACGCCTGCTGGCGCCGCTGTCGTACCGCGACGTGCCGGTGCTGCTGCTGGGCTGCCTGGCGTTCTCCTCGGCCTTCTACGGGGTCTATGCCTTCCTGGCCGACCACGTGCGCACGCTGCTGGGCCTGTCGGCCGGCCAGGTCGGCTTCATCGCCTTCGCCTATGGCGCCGGCTTCCTGCTGGCCGGGCTGAGCGGCGCGCCGCTGATCGAACGCGTGGGCCCGCGCCGCGCCCTGCCGCTGGCCCTGGCCGCGATCGCCCTGGTCTACCTGGCGCTGCTGCCAGCCGCCCATGCGCTGACCGCCGTGCTGGCGCTGGCCGCGCTGTGGGGCGCGGCTTCGCAACTGAGCCTGAATCTGCTGGTGCTGTTGTTGTCGCGAGCCCGACCCGACGAGCGCGGCGCAGTGCTCGGACTGAACACCTGCACCACGTACCTGGGCGCCAGCGTCGGCACCGCCGTGGCCGGCACGCTCTACACCCACGCCGGCTTCGAGAGCCTGGGGCTGGCCGCCGCGGCCGCCGTGGCGCTCGCCGCCCTGGCGCTGCACTGGCGCCTGAACGGCCGCCGCGCCGGCGAACGCCGCGCCGCCGCCTGACGCCTCAGGCCGGCAGCACCACCGCGCAATCGCGCCCCGCGCGCTTGGCCTGGTACAACGCCTGGTCGGCGCGCCGCAGCACATCCGACATGCTGACGTCGGTTTCCAGAAAGCCGGTGATCCCCCCGCTGGCCGACAGCACCACCGCATGGCCGTCGATGTTGGCGGGATGCTGGCGCAGGCTGGCGCGCAGGCGGTCGCACACCGCCAGGGCCGCGTCCTGGTCGGCATCGGCCAGCAGCACCACGAATTCCTCGCCGCCCAGGCGTCCCACCGAATCGCCCTCGCGCAGGCAGGCCCGCAACTGGTCGCAGAAGTGCCGCAAGGCGGCGTCGCCGCCCAGGTGGCCGTAGCGGTCGTTGACCTGCTTGAAATAGTCCAGGTCCAGCATCAACGCCGTGTGGCCGGCGCCGCGCCGGGCAGCCTCCAGCAGGGTCTTCATGCGTTGCAGGATCTCGGCGCGGGTCCAGCAGCCGGTCAACCCGTCGACCTTGGCCAGCCGCGCCAGGGCGGCCTCGTTGCGGCGGTTCTCGGTCACGTCCATGCCGATGTTGACCACGCTGCCATCGGGCAGGCGCACATTGGACCACATGACCGACAGGCACTCGCCGTCGCGTGCCAGCGGCCGCCATTCGCGAAAGCCCTGATGCGGCGTCGGCCCCACGCTGTCGAGGACGCGGGCGCGGACCTCGGGATCGGGGTAGAACAGCGCCAGCGGTTCGGGATGCCGATTGATTTCGTCGCGGGTCCAGCCGAAGCGGCGTTCGCAGGCGTCATTCCACAGCAGGCACTGGCCGTCTTCGTCGAAGGCGTTGATCAGCACGGGGGCGTTGTGGAACAGGGCCTCGTACTGAGCCACCACCTGGCGCAAGCGGGCCAGTTCCTCGTCGCGCGGGTCCGGCGCGCCCACGCCAGCCTCGCCGTCGAACCGCGACGGCGAGGCATTCAGGGCGTCATTCGAAGAAGCGAGTCGCATGGGATGGCGGGCGGGCAAAGGCGTCACGGCCGGGCCGCGGCGGCCCCGGGGATGCAAAGCGCGGCCAGTATACGTTCAAGGCCACGCGGCAACTGCCAAGAAACGTCAAGCCGCCCGGGGCGCCAGCACGCCCCCGCCGCGGCGCGGCACTACCAGGGAAAGCTGATCAGGTCGCCGTACAGGCTGCGCAGCCGGGCCTTGACCTCGGCCGACTGCTGATAGATGGCGATGAACTTGAGCAGCCGCGGGTCCTGCGCGCGGTCGGGCCGCGCGACCCAGCGGATGGCGTAGCGGCGCACATTGGCCGGGTCGGTATTGTCGAACGCCAGGCCGTCCTTTTCGTCCAGGCCGGCCTGCTTGGCGAAGGTGGTGTACGTGACCGACGCGGTGACGTCATCGAACACCCGTGCCGACTGCGAGCCCTCGATCTGCACGAACTTCAGCTTTTTGGGGTTGTCGGTCACGTCCTCGATCGTGGCCTGGTGCGCCGCGCCGGGCTTGAGCTTGATCAGGCCGATGGACTCCAGCAGCAGCAAGGCGCGGCCGGTGTTGACCGGATCGTTGGGCACCGCGATGGTGGCGCCGTCCGGCAGCGGCTGGCCCTTCTTGAGCTTCTTGGAGAACAGGCCGATGGTGGTCGAATACCCATAGGCAATGGGCGTCAGGTTGGCGCCGCGACGGGCGTTGAACAGTTGCAGGAACGGTTCGTGCTGGAAGAAATTGGCGTCGACCGAGCCGTCGGCCACCGCGATGTTCGGCAGCACCCAGTCATTGAACTCGACCAGTTCCACCTCCAGGCCGGCCTTGCGCGCCTCGGCCACGGCCAGCTCGGTGGCGGCATTGGCCACGCTCGGGATCAGGCCGATGCGCAGCGGTTTGTCGGCCGCCAGCGCCGGACTGGCGCAGGCCAGCCCCAGGGCGGCCGCGGCGGCGCCGCGCGCCAGGGTCAGGAACAGGGATTGCAGAGACATGGGATCATCCGGAAAAGAATTCGATCGGCCCGGCTATTGTGCCGCAGCGCCGGCCCTGCCCGGCCAAAGGCCTTGCCCGCGCCATGGCGATCGCGTCACGCCACGGCGCTACACTCGACCCCGATACCGAAACCCTGCATGACGGAGTCCGACCTTGCAAAACACCGCCACCCTGCCCCCGCATGTCACCCTGATCGGCGCCCCCACGGACATCGGCGCGGGCGCGCGCGGCGCTTCCATGGGACCCGAGGCCCTGCGCGTGGCCGGCATCGGCCCGGTCATCGAGGCACAGGGATTTCAGGTCGCCGATCGCGGCAACCTCTACGGCCCGCCCAACCCCTGGCAGCCGCCCGTGGACGGCTACCGCCACCTGGACGAAGTGGCCGCCTGGAACCAGGCCGTGCACGACGCCATGTACGAGGCCCTGACGCAGGGGTCGCTGCCGATCCTGCTGGGCGGCGACCATTGCCTGGGCATCGGCTCGATCAGCGCGGTGGCGCGCCACTGCCGCGAGACCGGCAAGAAGCTGCGCGTGCTGTGGCTGGACGCGCACACCGACTTCAACACCAACGTGCTCACGCCGACCGGCAATATCCACGGCATGCCGGTGGCCTGCCTGTGCGGCCATGGTCCGGCCCAGATCACCGGCATGTCGGGCCAGACGCCCGACATCGATCCGGCCTGGGTGCGCCAGATCGGCATCCGCAGCGTCGACGACGGCGAGAAACGCCTGGTGCACCAGGCCGGCCTCGAAGTGTTCGACATGCGCTACCTGGACGAAATGGGCATGCGCGCGACGATGGAAGCGGCGCTGGCCGGACTGGACGCCGACACCCACCTGCACGTCAGCTTCGACGTCGACTTCCTCGACCCCGAGATCGCGCCCGGCGTCGGCACCACGGTGATGGGCGGCCCCACCTATCGCGAGGCCCAATTGTGCATGGAGATGATCGCCGACACCGGCCTGATGCGCTCGCTGGACGTCGTGGAACTGAACCCGGCCTTCGATGTGCGCAACAAGACCGCCGACCTCGCGGTGGACCTGATCGAGAGCCTGTTCGGCAAATCGACGCTGGTGCGGCGCGGCAGTTGACGCACGCTGGGCGGCGGCGGTGGCGCGGCGCGGGTTGCCGATTGCCACCGAACTGATTGAGAATGCCCCAGGTAGAACAAGAAACGCCCCCAGAGGAGACATTCCATGAAGTGCTATTGCGTCGTCAATTTCCGCGAACCGCTGCAGGAAGTGGATCAGCCCGTTCCCGTGCCGCAGGGCTCGCAGGTGTTGCTGAGGGTCCGCGCCGCGGGGGTCTGCCACAGCGACATCCACCTGTGGGAAGGCGGTTACGATCTCGGCCAGGGCCGCACCCTGTCGCTCAAGGAACGGGGCGTGACGCTGCCCCTGACGATGGGCCATGAGACCGTCGGCAGCGTGGTCGCCGCCGGCCCCGAGGCGACCGGCATCCAGACCGGACGCAACTACCTGGTCTATCCGTGGATCGGCTGCGGCGCCTGCCCCACCTGCCTGTCCGGTCAGGAAAACCACTGCACCGCCCCCGCCTGCCTGGGCATCCACCGCGCCGGCGGCTATGCCGAGCACATGCTCGTCCCGCACCCGCGCTACCTGATCGACATCGGCGACCTGGATCCGGCCCGCATCGCTCCCTACGCCTGCTCCGGCCTGACCACCTATTCGGCGCTCAGGAAGATCGGCGAGGCCGTCTACCGCGAGCATCCCGTGGTGATCTTCGGCGCCGGCGGCCTGGGCCTGATGAGCCTGACGCTGATCAAGGCGCTCGGCGGCAAGGGCGGCATCGTGGTCGATATCGACCCGGCCAAGCGCCAGGCCGCGCTGGAGGCCGGCGCGCTGGCCGCCATCGACGGCGCCGCGCCCGACGCCGCGCAGCAGATCATCAAGGCCGCCGGTGGCAAGCCGCTGCAGGCCGCTATCGACCTGGTCGGCGCGCCGTCCACCACCGCGCTGGCCTTCGACTTCCTGACCAAGGGCGGCAAGCTCATCATCGTCGGGCTGTTCGGCGGCGCCTCGTCATGGCCGATCGCGCTGATTCCGATGAAAGCCATGTCGATCATCGGCAGCTACGTCGGCAATCTGGCCGAACTGCGCGAGCTGATGGACCTGGTGCGGGCCGGCAAGGTGCCGCCGATGCCGGTGCACCGCTATCCGCTGCGCGAGGCCGACGGCGTGCTGGCCTCGCTGCGCGCCGGCAAGGTGCTGGGCCGCGCGGTGCTCACGGTGGATTGACCCTCCGCCGGGGTCGCCGCGGCGGGTCGCGGCGCCCCCGGGGTCGGACGGATCGTCGGGCGTGCCTGGCCCCTGTCGCGAATGGGCCTATCATAGGCACCTGCGCAACCGCGCCCATCTTCCCGCAAAGGATCTCGCATGACCGACCGCCAGCTCACCATTCTCGCGGCCATCAACCTGCTGATCGCCGTCGGCGCCGGCGCCTTCGGCGCGCACGGCCTCAAGCGCCTGGTGACTCCCGAGCTGCTGGCGGTCTGGCAGACCGGCGTCATGTACCATCTGATCCACGGCCTGGGCCTGTTCATCATCGCGCTGCTCGGCGCGCGCTACGGTTCGCCGCTGCTGTCGGCCGCCGGGTTGGTGATGTTCATCGGCATCGTGCTGTTTTCAGGTAGCCTGTACGTCCTGACCCTGACCGGCACCCACTGGCTGGGCGCGATCACGCCCGTGGGCGGCGCGGCCTTCCTGGCCGCCTGGGCGATGGTGGCGCTGGCCGCCTACCGCGCCCGGGGCTGAGCCCTCGCCGGGCCGCCGCCCGGCAACCCCGCATTACCTTCCTTGGCGGCCTCGGCCGCCTTTCCCGCTGAACCCCGATGTCCTCCTCTACCGTTTTTCCCGCCGCGCGTGACCATTCCGCCTTCGCAGGCATCGCCTGTGTCGCCGGCGGCATCTTCTTCCTGACGCTCAGCGACGCCAACGCCAAGTGGCTGGGCACCACCTACAACCCGCTGCAGATCCTGTTCCTGCGCGCGCTGATCGCGTTGCCGTTCGTCACCGCGCTGGCCGTCTGTCTGGGCGGGCGCCGAGTGCTGCGCACCGCCCATCCCGGCCTGCACCTGACGCGCGGCGCCATCAACGTGGTCTCGGCCTGTTGTTTCTACCTGGGGTTGCGCGCGCTGCCGCTGGCGGAGGCCACCGCCATCGCGTTCGCCGCGCCGTTGTTCGTCACGGCGCTGTCGGTGCTGATCCTGAAGGAACGCGTCGATGGCCGCCGCTGGCTGGCGGTGCTGGCAGGGTTCGCGGGCGTGCTGATCATCGTGCGGCCCGGCACCGACGCGTTCCAGGCCGCGACCCTGCTGCCGTTGACCACCGCCTTCCTGTATGCCGTCATGATGATCACGGCGCGCGGCATCGGCCGCGGCGAAGGCATGCTCACCACCACCTTCTACATCGTTGCAGGCCAATTGGTGTGCAGCGCGGTGGCGCTGCCCTGGATCTGGCACACGCCGGCTCTGGCCGACCTGCCCTATTTCGCGGCGGTGGCGCTGTTCAGCACACTGGGGCTGGCGCTGATCACGCAGGGCTTTCGCATCGCGCCGGCCTCCGTAGTGGCGCCGTTCGACTACACCGGCCTGATCTGGGCCACCCTGCTGGGCTGGATCTTCTGGCGCGAGGCGCCCGATGCCTACGCCTACCTGGGGGCGCTGTTCATCGCGGGCAGCGGCGTCTACATCGCGCTGCGCGAGGCGCGCGGCTCGCAGAAGCGGCGCGCCAAAGACTAGTGTGACGCGCCGCGGATACGCCCGCCCGCCGGGCAGCGATCGCCGCGCGCCCGTCGCCAGCGGCGGCGCGATGCCTACTCGGTCGGCGGCGGGAAATTGCGCTTGAGCGCGCGCGCCACGTTCGGTTCCTGGGCGGCCTGGCGCGCCACTGCCGTCAGCGCCGGACAGTTGGCCTCGAACCAGGCCTGGCCCGGCCGCCAGTGCGTCATCACCGTCACGTACAGGTCCAGCGCGGAAAAGCGGCGGCCCAGCATGTGCGGCGCGCCGGCCTGGCGTTCCAGTTCCTGCCACAGCTCCGCGCGCCGCGTATGTATCCGCTCGCGCAGCAGCTCGGCCGGGGCGCCCGGGGTGGTCCACTGCGGCGGGTCGTCGCCATACGTGAAGGTGGGATAGATCGCCGCCACCAGGCGCACCAGCAGGTTCAGGAAGCGCGTCCGTTCAGGCCGCGCAGGCTCCGGCGCCAGGCCCGCCTGCGGCGCGACGTCGTGCAGGTGCAGCACCATGGCCGCGCTTTCGGTCATCACCTCGCCGTCCGGCGTGATCAGCGTCGGCACCTGCCCCAGCGGATTCAGGTGCAGCAGCCGGTCGCGTTCGGGACCGGGCTTCAGATAAGGCACGTCGGTCAGCGTATGCGGCACGTTGGCCAGCGCCAGCGCCATTTCGACCACGGCCGAGCCGCAGCCCGGCGAGCCGATCAGTTCATACGTCTTCATGATTTTCACCCTCCCGTTTGCGCCGGCGCCAGCCGCAGCAACTCGCCCGGCGAGGCGTCGGTCAACACATAGACATAGCCGTCGAGTCCCTGCCGCACATCGCGGATGCGGGCCTTGCGCTCGCCCAGCAGGCGTTCCTCGGCTACCACCTTGTCGCCGTCCAGCGTCAGGCGGATCAGGTCCTGGTCGGCCAGCGCGCCGATGAAGAGCGAGTGGCGCCAGGCCGGAAAACGGTCGGCGTCATAGAACGCCATGCCGCTGATGGCCGGCGACTTGGCCCACCAGTACAGCGGCGACTCCATGCCCGGCAGCGTTTCGCCCTTGGCCTCGGGAATCGGCTGGCCGGAGTAATTAATGCCATACGTCGCCAGCGGCCAGCCGTAGTTCCTGCCGGGCTGTACCAGATTGATCTCGTCGCCGCCGCGCGGGCCGTGTTCGTTCTCCCACAGCGCGCCGGTCCAGGGATTGAGCGCCATGCCCTGCGGGTTGCGATGCCCGTAGGACCAGATCTCGGGGCGCGCGCCGGCCCTGCCGGCGAAGGGATTGTCGGTCGGCACCGAGCCGTCGACCTTCAGGCGCACCACCTTGCCCTGCAGCTTGTCCAGGTCCTGCGCGGTCGGGCGCTGGTTGTTCTCGCCCAGCGAGATGAACAGGTAGCCCTTGCCGTCGAAGACCAGGCGCGAACCGAAGTGCAGCCCCTGCGACAGCTTGGGCGCCTGGCGGAACAGCACCTGGAAATCCTCCAGCGCGCTGGCGTCGGCCGAGAGGCGGCCGCGGCCGACCGCGGTGCCGCTGCGCGAACCGTCGGATTCGGCATACGAAAGATAGACGTAGCGGTCCTGCGCGAAACCCGGCGACAGCGCCACGTCGAGCAGGCCGCCCTGTCCTTGCGCGGCCACCTTGGGCACGCCGGCCAGCGGCTTGGACAGGCCGCCCGGCGTGCGCAGCAGGCGCAGGTTGCCCGGCCGCTCGGTGATCAGCACACCCCCTTCGGGCAGGAAGGCCATCGACCACGGATGATCCAGGCCGCCCACCACCACCGTCACCTGCGCGCGCGCGGCGGGCGGGTGCTCGGGGCTTTTCTGCGGCGTGGCCCAGGCCGCGGCCGCGCACAAGGCGGCGCCGGCGAAGGCGATCAGGGACGAGGCGCGACGGATCGCGGACGGGCGTGACGGCATGGACATCTCCGGCGGCTGGGTGGGCGCGGCGGCGCTCGGCGGCGCCGCGCGGGTGGCGTACCATAGGAGCCAGCGACGGGTGGCCTCCCGTCCATTTCTCTCAGGAGACTCCCTTACATGAAACTGTACTACATGCCCGGCGCGTGCTCGCTCGCTTCCCACATCGTGCTGGAATGGATCGGCAAGCCCTACGACGCGCACAAGCTCAGCCGCGACGAACTCAAGGGCCCCGCGTTCCTCAAGGTTAATCCGCTGGGCGCCGTGCCCGCCCTGGACGACGACGGTTTCACCCTGACCCAGAACGTCGCGATCCTCGAATACCTGGCCGAACAGGCGCCGCAGGCCAAGCTGCTGGGCGACGGCTCGGCCCGCTCGCGCGCCGACGTGCGCCGCTGGCTCGGCTTCATCAACTCCGACATCCACAAGACCTTCTCGATGATCTTCGGCGCGGGTCGCTTCCTCGCCGAGGAAGCGCCGCAGCAGGAACTGGCCGCCTCCGCGTCCAAGCTGCTGACGCGCCTGTTCGCGCTGCTGGACGCCCAGTTGATCAACCAGCCCTACCTGGGCGGCGAAGCGCCGTCGGTCGCCGACGCCTACCTGTACGTGGTGCTGCGCTGGGCCCATGCCAAGCAGGTCGACCTGTCGGGTCAGGAGCACCTGGCCGCGTTCTTCAAGCGCATGCAGGACAACGCCGGCGTCAAGGCCGCGCTCAAGGCCGAAGGCCTGGAGTAAGCCTGCCAGGCCGGCATGAACGGCCGGCCCGAACGCCCCGCCGCCCTTGCGCGCCGGGGCGTTTTCTCTTGCGCGCCGGCCTGATTGCCTTCAGCCGCCGACCAGCGCCGGCGCCGCGCTTTCCAGGACCTTCCTGACCGCCGCCAGGAAGCGCCGCGCCAGCAGCGGCGGCGCGCTCAGGTTCGAATGCGTGGCCCATATCTCGACGCTGGCGCCCGGCGCGATCGGCCGCAGCACCATGCTGTCGGTCTGGTCGGGCGACACGCACCACGCGTCCACCAGCGCCGGCCCCAGGCCCTGCTGCACGAACGAACAGGCCGTCACCGGCGAATGCACCTCCACCGCCGCCGGGCAGGCCGGCGCGCCGCCGAAGAACGATTGCAGCGCGCGTCCCAGCGGCGTGTCGCGCGGATAGCCGATCCACGCCGCCGAAGCGAAATCCTCCGGGTGCACCACCTCGTGCGCGGCCAGCGGATGGCCCTTTGGCAGCGCGCAGATCACCGGCACCGTCGCCAGCCGGGTCGAGGCCAGGTTGGGATGATCGGGCGGTCGCATCGAGATGCCGATATCGGCCTGCCCCGACAGGAAATACGCCGCCAGTTCGTCGAACGTGACGCTGCGGTAATCGACCCGCGCGTCGGCGTTGCGGTCGCGAAAGCGCCCCAGCGCCATCGGCACCAGCCGCTGGCCATAGCTGGCGCTGGCCACGATCTTGAGCATGCCCGCGCCCGATTGCCCGAGGCTGGCCGCGAGATCGTTGACGCGCTGGATGCCGCCATAGACCTGCTCGACCTCGGCGTACAGGCGCCGCGCCTCGGCGGTGGGCGAGAGCCGGCTCTTGACCCGCTCGAACAGGCGGTAGCCCAGGCGCGTCTCCGTCAGCGCCAGCACCCGGCTCACCGCCGGTTGCGACACATGCAGCATGCGCCCCGCGCCGCTGATCGAGCCGGCCATCATGATGGCGCGAAACACCTCGATCTGGCGCAGGTTCAGCGGCCGGCCGGCGCTCGGCCCGACCTCGTCGGCGTAGGCCTGCTCATCCATGTTGGTTCCCCTTGATCAATAACGGCGGATTATAGGTTTTCGACATTTTTCGATGACGCAGTGCCGCAATCCCGGTGCTAATCTGCCCGCCTCCACACAACAAAACAAGGGGAATCCAGCATGCAACGCACCTTCATCCGCAGCCTCGCCGCCCTGGCGCTGGCCGCCACCTTCAGCACGGGCGCGCAGGCCGCCGGCGCCTATCCCGACAAACCGATCACTTTCATCGTGCCGTCGGCCGCCGGCGGCTCGCCCGACGTGCTGTCGCGCCTGATCACCACGCAACTGGCCAAGGACACTGGCGCCACGCTGGTGGTGGAAAACCGCCCCGGCGCCGCCGGCAACATCGGCATCGCGCTGGTCAAGCGCGCCGCGCCCGACGGCTACACCGTGGGCTACGGCAACATCAACACGCTGGCCGTCAACCGCTCGCTGTTCAAGCGCCTGCCCTACGACGTCGACAAGGACCTGACGCCCGTGGCGCACATGTTCGACCTGTACAACGCGCTGATCGTGCCGGCGGATTCGCCTATCAAGAGCGTGCAGGACCTGATCGACCGCGCCCGCAAGGAACCCGGCCGCCTGTCGTATGGCGCCTCGGGCGTCGGCACCACCGGCCACATGGGCGGCGAGCTGTTCAAGAGCATGGCCAAGGTCGACGTCATGTTCATCCCGTACAACGGCGGCCCGGCCGCCATCCAGGACCTGCTGGGCGGCCGCCTGGACTACCTGTTCGTCAACACCTCCGAGGCCACCCCGCTGGTCAAGAGCGGCAAGGTGCGCGCCATCGGCGTCAGCAGCCTCAAGCGCCTGGCGCTGATGCCCGACGTGCCGACGCTGGACGAAGCCGGCCTGAAGGGTTACGAAACCGTGGCCTGGGGCGGCGTGGTCGCGCCCAAGGGCACCCCGCCCGAGGTCGTGACCAAGCTCAA
Source organism: Achromobacter sp. SIMBA_011 (assembly GCF_046535435.1). Lineage (NCBI taxonomy): Bacteria > Pseudomonadati > Pseudomonadota > Betaproteobacteria > Burkholderiales > Alcaligenaceae > Achromobacter > Achromobacter sp. SIMBA_011. The sequence continues at coordinate 210,913 of NZ_JAWRWN010000010.1, forward strand.
CGCCGACATCCAGAAGGCGCTGCAGGCGCCCGAAGTGCGCACCGGCCTGGAAACGCTCGGCGCCGTGCCCGCCAGCGGCGCGCCGGATGAGTTCAAGCAACTGATCGATCGCGAAACCGCCAAGTGGAAGCAGATCATCGACACCGCCGGCATCGAGAAACTGGACTGAGCCCCGCCATGACGGACCGCAGCACCCGGATGAACCCCGCTCCGCAAGCCGACTTCATCGTGGCAGGCGCCACGCTCATCGACGGCGGGGGCGGTCCGTCGCGGCAGGGCGACCTGGCGGTGCGCGATGGGCGCATCGTGGCGCTGGGCGATTTCGCCCACATGCCGGGCGTGCCCGTGATCGATGCCCGCGGCCTGGCGCTGGCGCCCGGCTTCATCGACTCGCACACCCACGACGACGGCTACCTGCTGGCGCATCCGGACATGCTGCCCAAGGTCTCGCAAGGCATCACCACGGTCGTCACCGGCAACTGCGGCGTCAGCCTGGCGCCGCTGTCGCGCCGGGAGATCCCGCAGCCGCTGGACCTGCTGGGCCCGCCGGACCTGTTCCGCTTCGACACCTTCCGCGCCTGGCTCCAGGCGCTGGCCGAGACGCCCGCCGCGGTCAACGTCATCCCGCTGGTCGGCCACACCACGCTGCGCGTGGCCGTCATGGACGACACCGGCCGCGCCGCCACCGACGCCGAACGCCAGGCCATGCGCGCCCTGCTCGACGAAGCGCTGGCGGCCGGCGCCTTCGGCGTCTCCACCGGCACCTTCTACCCGCCCGCCAGCGCCGCGCCCACCGACGAGATCATCGACGTCTGCCAGCCGCTGCGCGGCCGCGCCGGCGCGATCTACGCCACCCACCTGCGCGACGAGGCCGACCACATCGTGCCGGCCATGGAAGAGGCGCTGCTGATCGGCCGCGAACTGGACTGCCGCGTGGTGTTCTCGCACCACAAGCTGGCCGGCGAACGCAACCACGGCCGCAGCCGCGAGACGCTCGACATGATCAGCCGCGCCGCCGCCACGCAGCGCGTCTGCCTCGACTGCCATCCATATCCGGCCACCTCGACCATGCTGCGGCTGGACCGCGCCCGCCTGGCCAGCCGCACCATGATCACGTGGTCAAAGGGCTACCCCGAGGCCACCGGCCGCGACTTCAGCGAGGTCATGGCCGAACTGGGCCTGGACGACGAAGCCGCCATCGCCCGCCTGGCGCCCGCCGGCGCCATCTACTTCCTGATGGACCCGGCCGACGTCAACCGCATCTTCAGCCATCCGCTGACCATGGTCGGCTCGGACGGCCTGCCCTTCGACCCGCACCCGCACCCGCGCCAATGGGGCACCTTCACCAACGTGCTGCGCACCATGGTGCGCGAACAACGGCTGCTGTCGCTCGAAACCGCCATCCACAAGATGACCGGCCTGGCGGCGGCCCAATACGGCCTGACCGAGCGCGGCCTGCTGCGCGAGGGGTATCATGCTGATCTGGTGCTGTTCGATCCCGCCAACGTCACAGACACGGCCACTTTTTCAGCTCCCATTCAGGTCAGCCAGGGCATCCACGCCGTGTGGGTCAATGGCAGGCAGGTGTGGGATGGGGAACGGACCGGCGCCGAACGCCCGGGCCAGGTACTGGCGCCCGGTGATGCAATACCTTGGAGTCAACAAAGTGAATAGCTATTCCCAGGGCTGTTACCTGGGTGTTTTGGGCGGCATGGGCCCCATGGCCGGCGCCGCCTTCGCGCTCCGCCTCGCGGCGCTCACGCCCGCCGACGCGGACCAGCAGCACATCCCCACCCTGCTTCGCAACGATCCGCGCATCCCCGATCGTTCCAGCGCCTACATGGCCGGCGGCGAGAATCCCCTGCCCTACATGGTCGAAGGCGTGCGCTTCCTGGAACGCGCCGGCGCCCAGCTCATCGCCATCCCCTGCAACACCGCGCATCTCTGGTACGACGACATCGCCGCCGCCACCCAGCGCCCCGTGCTGCACATCATCCAGGCCGTCATCGACGACCTGCGCCGCCTGGGCCTGCAGCAGGGCCGCATCGGCCTGATGGGCACCGCCGCCACGCTCAAGCTCGGCCTCTACCAGCGCCACCTCGAAGCCCAGGGCTACGAATGCATCGTCCCCGACGACGATGAAGTCGAACGCTACTGCATGGCCTCGATCCGCGCCGTCAAGGGCAACCAGCTCGAAGCCGCCTTCGCCCCCGCCGCCGACTGCATCGCCCGCCTCAAGGCCCGCGGCGCCGACGCCGTCGTCCTGGGCTGCACCGAACTGCCCCTGGCCGTGCCCCACGCCCTGCGTCCCAGCCTCGGCATCACCCTGACCGACTCCATCGACGCCCTGGCCCGCGCCGCCATCGCCCACTACCTGGCCGACCAGCCCGAGCAACGCATCGCGGCATAGGCAAGGCCCGCGAGTTGCGCGACCGCGCGACAACCGGGAGAATCGATCCGTGGGCCACCCTGTCGGTGGCCCCGGACTATCCAGGAGTGAAGGACGTGCGCAACCCCGTTCTCGCGGCAATGCCGACCAGCATCATGAAAGGCCGGCGCCGGCAAAGCGCTCAAGGCAAACATGCGATCCTGCACGCGGCATTCTGCGCCGTCCTCGCCAGCGCCCCGTTCCTGCCAGTCAAAGCCGCCCACGCCGCCGGCTTCGACTGCAAGGCCGCGAAAACCCATGTCGAACATCTGATCTGCGCCGACCCATCGCTATCCAGGCTGGACGACCAGGTGAAGGATCTCTACGACAAGATCCAGTCCGAAACCGCTGGCCGTGACGGTGAAACCGGTGAATGGCGAGATCCCGTGGCAAAAGAGCAGACCCAATGGCGCACCACCGTGCGCGACCGTTGCCCCGACGCCGCCTGCCTGAAATCCGCCTACGAGGCCCGCATCGCCGCCATGAAAAAGAACTGGGCAGAAGCGCTAGGCCCCGCGGACAAGTAATACGCGACGCGCTCCGGCGTCGTCGAATCCTGCTATTTGAAAGCCCAGGCGCGCCAATCCCAGTGCCAGAGATTGAAGGCCGCTACCCGTTGAATTCGATATCGTCCGAGCTCCATGCTCGGCGCAGTTCGGCAATCCCTCCCTCTCCCCTCCCCAGCGGGTCACCCCCTCCCCCCCGCGCGCAGCGTCATCCTCCCGACGCAAACCCACCGCGTATGCAAAGATCGGCCGCCCGCGCGGCCGATCTTTGCGGGCCCCGCAAAACCCGCCCCTTACCCCACGCTCCAGCAGCGCGACGAGCCTCGCAATCCGCAGCCCGAGGCGGGTGGTGTCCTGGCGAGGCGCGCCGTCGATGCGCCCGAGGGAATCTGAAGGAGCAGCCGCAGGCTGTGACGAAGATGACGACGGGGCAGTCCGGAGCGAACGCTCCGGACCGCAATCGTTGGCGCGCCTCGCCAGGGCACCACCCGCCTCGGGCGACCTACGAAGACACGCCACTCCCAACAAAAAAAAAGGGCGCCCCTTTCAGCAGCGCCCAAATTTCCCTTCGCGGGGAATAAAACCTTCAAGCGGATCACCCGCCCAGATAAGCCTTCCGCACCTGATCATTGACCAGCAGATTCGCCCCCGTATCCTGCAGCACGACCCGCCCGTTCTCCAGCACATACCCGCGATCCGCCACCTGCAGCGCCTTGTTGGCATTCTGCTCGACCAGGAACACCGTCACGCCCTGCTCGCGGATCTCGCGGATGATGTCGAAGATCTGCGCGATCACCAGCGGCGCCAGCCCCAGCGTCGGCTCGTCCAGCAGCAGCAGGCGCGGCCGCGTCATCAACGCCCGCCCGATCGCCAGCATCTGCTGCTCGCCGCCCGACATCAGCCCGGCGCGCTGGCTGGCCCGTTCCTTCAGGCGCGGGAACAAGCCATAGACGTGGTCGATGCCCGCCTGGATCTCCTCGCGCTTGGAGAAAAAGCCGCCCATCATCAGGTTCTCGGCCACCGTCAGGTCCTTGAACACGCGCCGCCCTTCCGGCGAAATGGCGATGCCATTGCGCATGATGTGGTGCGTGTCCTTGTTGGTGATGTCCTCGCCCTCGAAGGTGATCTTGCCTTCCTTGGCGCGCGGATTGCCGCAGACCGTCATCAGCAGCGTGGTCTTGCCGGCGCCGTTGGCGCCGATCAGGGTCACGATCTCGCCCTTGTTGACGTCCACCGACACGCCATTGAGCGCCTGGATGGCGCCGTAGAACGTGTGAATGTTTTCCAGCTTCAGCATTTATTCCTCCCCCAGGTACGCCTTGATGACGCGCTCGTCGTTGCGCACCTGCTCGGGGGTGCCGGTAGTGATGGGCTTGCCGTGCTCCATGACCAGGATGCGGTCGGAAATGCCCATGATCAGGCTCATGTCGTGCTCGATCAGCAGCACCGCCACGCCGAACTCGCGGCGCAACTGGTCGATCAGCGATTGCAGATCGCGCTTTTCCTGCGGGTTCAGGCCGGCGGCCGGCTCGTCCAGCATCAACAGGCGCGGCTTGGTGATCATGCAGCGCGCGATCTCCAGGCGGCGCTGGTGGCCATAGGCCAGGTTGCCGGCCTCGCGGTTGGCATACTCGCGCAGCCCCATGAAATCCAGCCACTGCGCCGCGCGCGACAGCGCGTCGGCCTCCGACTGGCGGTAGGACTTGAGCTTGAGCAGGCCGGGCAGCAGGCGCGATTCGACCTGCGTATGCTGGGCCACCAGCAGGTTCTCCAGCACCGTCAACTGCTTGAACAGCCGCACGTTCTGGAACGTGCGCACCAGCCCGTGGCGCGCCACCTTGTGGCTCGGCAGGCCGGTGATGGACTTGCCGTCCATCACGATATCGCCGGCCGTCGGCGCGTAGAAGCCGCCCACGCAGTTGAACACGGTGGTCTTGCCGGCCCCGTTCGGGCCGATGATGGCGAACACCTCGTCGGATTTGACTTCGAACGCCACGCTATCGACGGCCAGCAGGCCGCCGAAGCGCATGGTCAGTCCGGATACTTTCAGCAATGCCTCGCTCATTTAGCCAGCTCCACGTGGGGACGCTTCATGGGCAACAACCCCTGCGGACGCCACATCATCATCAATACCATCACCAGGCCGAACATCAGCATCCGGTACTCGGCGAACTCGCGCGCCAGCTCGGGCAGCACCGTCAGCAGGACCGCCGCCAGGATCACCCCGATCTGCGAACCCATGCCGCCCAGCACCACGATGGCCAGGATCAGCGCCGACTCGATGAAGGTGAAGGATTCCGGGTTGACCATGCCCTGGCGCGCCGCGAAGAACGCGCCGCCGAAGCCGGCGAAGGTCGCGCCCAGCGTGAAGGCCGACAGCTTGATGCGGGTCGGGTTCAGGCCCAGCGAACGGCAGGCGATCTCGTCCTCGCGCAGCGCCTCCCAGGCGCGGCCGACCGGCATGCGGATCAGGCGCGTGGAGACGAACAGCGTGATCAGCGCCAGCAGCAGCGCCATCATGTAGAGATAGATCACCATGTGCTGGTTCTGGAAGGTCAGACCGAAGAAGTCGTGGAACGTGGTGCCCCCTTCCGTGCTGGCGCGTCGCGTCATCTCCAGGCCGAACACCGACGGCTTGGGAATGCCCGAGATGCCGTCCGGACCGCCCGTGAGCGTGTTCAGGTTGATCAGCAGCAGGCGGATCATTTCGCCGAAGCCCAGCGTCACGATGGCCAGGTAGTCGCCGCGCAGGCGCAGCACCGGAAAGCCCAGGATGAAGCCGAACAGCGCGGCCATGGCGCCCGAGAACGGCAGCGCCTCCCAGAAGCTCCAGCCGCCCCAGTGGTACAGCAAGGCGTAGGTATAGGCGCCGACGGCATAGAAGCCGACGAAGCCCAGGTCCAGCAGCCCGGCGAAACCGACCACGATGTTCAGGCCCAGGCCCAGCATCACGTAGATCAGCACCAGCGTGGCGATGTCGACCGAACTGCGGCCGGCGAAGAACGGCCAGGTCACGGCCACCGCCAAAATCAGCAGCATCAGCAGCTTGTGGTTCTTGGCCGGCGCCGACGGCAGCGTCGGCAGGTCTTTCTTGAGCTTCTGGAACGGCTTGGCGATCCAGGGCCGCAGCAACTGGAACACGAACACGACCGCGGCGGCGATGGCCACCAGCGACCAATGCGACTCCATCGAGGTGCGCGCGCCCTGGCGGATCAGTTGCAGGCCGAAGACGGGGGTGACGATGACGGCGGTCAGCACCGCCGCCATGGTGGCGTTTTTGAGATTGTTGTTCGACATCAGACTTTTTCCACCTCAGGTTTGCCCAACAGCCCGGTGGGACGGAACAGCAGGATCAGGACCAGCAGCGAGAACGCCACGATGTCCTTGTACTGCGACGAGATATAGGCTGCCGCGAACGTTTCGGCCAGGCCCAGCAGCACGCCGCCCAGCATGGCGCCGGGGATGCTGCCGATGCCGCCCAGCACCGCCGCCGTGAAGGCCTTGATGCCGGCCAGGAAGCCGATGAAGGGATTGAGCTTGCCGATGGTGATGGCGATCAGCACGCCGCCCACCGCCGCCAGGATCGCGCCCATCACGAAGGTGAACGAGATCACCCGGTTGGTGTCGATGCCCAGCAGGTTGGCCATGTGCATGTCCTGCGAGCAGGCGCGCGAGGCGCGGCCCATGCGGGAATACTTGATGAACAGCGTCAGGCCGATCATCAGCACCACGGTCACCAGGATGATCATGATGCGCGAATACGGCACCGTCACATCGAAGTCGGATCCCATGTGGAACTGCACCGCGCCCGACACCAGCGAAGGCACCGCCATGTCGCGCGCGCCCTGGCCCAGGGCGACCCAGTTCTGCAGGAAGATCGACATGCCGATGGCCGAGATCAGCGCCACCAGGCGGGGGCTGCCCCGCACCGGGCGGTACGCGACCCGCTCGACGCTGAAACCGTAGATGCCGGTGACGACGATGGCCACCAACAGCATGGCGGCGATGATGAACGGAACCGGCAGGCCGCTGCCCGTGCCGATGGCCGTCAGGGTGACCAGGCCGACATAGGCGCCGATCATGTAGATTTCGCCGTGAGCGAAGTTGATCATACCGATGATGCCGTAGACCATTGTGTAGCCGATGGCAATCAACGCGTAGATCGCGCCCAGAGACAATCCGTTGAAGAATTGCTGGGTAAGTTGGGGTATGAGGTCGGACATTATTTCTCTTGCTCCAAATAGTTCCGGCTCCGGTAGAGAGACCCGGAGCCGGAAACCTGGGCGTATTTTAAGGGCCTGTGGTCACCGCATGCCGGCCGCACAGCGCTTTTGGCGCATCGCTACGCGGATTACGGCACAACGACGACGACAGGCCCTACGCGCCGGCAACACGCCGGCGGAATCGCGGGAGTTTACAGCTGGGTCTTCTTGCCGTTCTTGTCCCATTTGTAAACGGCGAACTCGAAGTTCTTCAGGTCGCCCTTGGCGTCGTACTCGACCTTGCCGATGCCGGTGTTGAACGTGGTCTTGTGCATGTAGTCGGCGACCTTGGCGGGGTCTTCGCCCACCGCGGTGATGCTGTCGGCCAGGATCTGCACCGCGGCGTAGGCCGGCATCTGGAAGGCGCCGTCCGGATCACGCTTGGCGTCCTTGAAGGCCTTGACGATGCTTTCGTTGCCCGGCAGCTTGGTGAAGTCGGCGGGCAGCGTGACCAGCAGGCCCTCGATGGCCGGACCGGCGATCGCCACCAGATCCTGGTTGGCCGTGCCTTCCGGACCCATGAACTGGACCTTCAGGCCCTGTTCACGCGACTGGCGCAGCAGCAGGCCGAGTTCGGGGTGGTAGCCGCCGAAGTAGACCAGGTCGACGCCGGCCGACTTGAGCTTGGTGATGATGGCCGAGTAATCGCTGTCGCCGACGTTGATGCCTTCGAACAGCGCCACGTTCACGCCTTCCTTGGTCAGGGTGTCCTTGACCTGGGTGGCCACGCCCGAGCCGTAGGTCTGCTTGTCGTGCAGCACGGCGACCTTCTTGGGCTTGAGAGTGTTGGCGATGTAGCGGGCGGCGTACGGACCCTGCTGGTCGTCGCGGCCGATGGTGCGGAAGAAGTAATGCGGCTTGATCGTGTCGGTGACCAGCGGCGAGGTGGCGCCCGGGGTGATGCCGACGATGCCTTCCTGTTCGTAGACGTTGACGGCGGCCACGGTCACGCCCGAGCACGCATGGGCCACGGCGAACTTGGCGCCGGAGTTGACCACGCGGTTGGCGGCCGGCACGGCCTGCTTCGGTTCGCAGCCGTCGTCGATGAGGATCGGTTCGAGCTTCTTGCCCTTCACGCCGCCCTTGGCGTTGATGGTCTCGATGGCAGTCAGCGCGCCAGCCTGGATCTGGTCGCCGTACTGGGTGTTGGGGCCCGTCATGGGCTGCGGGATGCCGATCTTGATCGTATCGGCGGCGTGCACGGAACCTGCCAGGGCAAGCGCCCCGAATGCCATAGCTACCGGGGTAAGGCGATGCAGAAACTTCATGCGGAGTTCTCCAGCGAGGTTTTGAGCGGCTCTGTTCGATCCGGCCTGTCGGGTGGATACCCCGCAACCCGTATCGCGCGTCGCCGGCTTCTTGGGCAAAAACACGGTGTGGGCGGTATTCTGGAAGCAAGCCGACATACTGTCACTGCGTGTAATCCCCAATATTTCAGGACAAACCTTTAATCGTGACGGATTACCGCGACAAGTGCGTGAAAACGCAGGAGAAATCCGCGCGGCGCCTGTGATGGCGCATGGCGCCGCGGGCAAAAACATGGCAGGCGATTTATATGAATAATCATTAATACATCGTTTGACTTCGCATTTTCATACAGTGCTTACGCGAGTCTTACGGATAATGATTATCCCGTTAATAATAATCGCCGTTTTTTCGAAAATCAGGCGTTGGCCGGTTTGGCCAGATTCCACATCAGGGCGCGGAACGGCGCCAGCATGCTGATGTTGACGGCCAGCTTGATCGCCAGGTCGCCCATCATCCAGGTCACCCAGGGCGTGCCGGTGGCGGCGAAGGCCACGCTGAAGAACACCGCGGTGTCCAGGATCGCGCCCAGCACGCCCGAGACCAGCGGCGCGCGCCACCAGCGCTGGTCACGCAGGCGATCGAACACCTGGATGTCGACCAGTTGCGCGCAAATGTAGGCCAGGCCCGAGGCCAGCGCGATGCGCGGCGACGCCACCCACACCGACACCGCCAGCGCGGCGGCGAATCCGAACCACACCACCCGCCGCGCGGCCGCGGGGCCGAAACGGCGGTTGAGCACGTCGGTCACCAGGAAGGCCACCGGATACGACAGGCCGCCCCAGGTCAGCCAGTCGTTCAGCGGCACCTGCACCAGGATGTTCGAGCCCACCACCACCAGCAGCATGCACAGCACGGCGATGCCGAACTGCGCCCGGCTCATGGGGGCAAAGCGCGCCTTGGCCACGCTCACTTGCCGAACTCCTCGGCCAGCTCGCGCGAACGCCGCGCGGCCGCGGCCATGGCATCCTCGACGATGCCGGCGAAGCCGGCGGCATTGAACGCGGCCAGCGCCGCGGCGGTGGTGCCGCCCTTGGAAGTGACGCGCTCGCGCAGCACCGACGGCGGCTCGGACGATTCGGCCGCCAGCTTGGTGGCGCCCGCGAAAGTGCCCAGCGCCAACTGGCGCGCCTGCTCGGCCGTCAGGCCGACCTTCTGGCCGCCGGCGATCAGGGCTTCGAGGAACAGGAAGACATAAGCCGGACCGCTGCCCGACAGCGCCGTCACGGCGTCGAGCGCCGCGTCATCGGCCACCCACACCACCTCGCCGACGCTGGCCAGCATGGTGGCGGCCAGGTCGCGGTCGGCCTGCCCCACGCCATCCAGCGCCGCCAGGCCGGTGATGCCGGCGCCGACCAGCGCGGGAGTATTGGGCATGCACCGCACCAGGCGGCGCCACGGCGCCTCGGGCGTGCCCAGCCAGCCGGCCAGCGTATCGGCGCGGATGCCGGCCGCCACGCTTACCACCAAAGTGTCGTCGCGCAACCACTGACGCGTGGAAGCCACAACGTCTTTCATGTTCTGTGGCTTGACCGCGAACACCCACACGCGGCAGCGCGCCAGGGCCTCGTCCGGGACGGTCGCGGTGGTCATGCCGCGGGCCTGCCAGGCGGCGTGCGAATCCTGGTTAATGTCAATGACATGAATGCTGCCGGCGGGGCATACTTTGCCCGCAAGACCGGAAGCCAGCGCGGCGGCCATGTTGCCGCCGCCGATGAACGCAATCGAAAGTTCGTTTTTCATAGCATGCGATTGTAAACCGGCCTGTTCCGGCGGGAAAAAAAAGAAAATGTTCGTTCGCGCCTAAAACGCGCAATTTGACAGGCGTTTTAAGTGATGTGAAAGTCACGGTTTTGTCACAAACAATTCATAAGGTGACGTGTTTTCCGCGCCCGGACAACCCGGTCGCGACACGCCCAACTGGAGGAAACCTCTCATGCGATCCCACCGAATTGCCCTCACCTTTGCCGCCGTCATGGCGGCCTTCGCGGGCGCTTCCGCGCACGCGGCCACCGAAATCACGTTCTGGCACTCGATGGAAGGCGCGCTGGGCGACCGCGTGAACGGCCTGGTCGACGAGTTCAACAAGAAGAACCCCGACTACCAGGTCAAGGCCGTCTACAAGGGCAACTACGGTGAATCGATGAACGCCGGCATCGCCGCGTTCCGCGCCGGCAACGCCCCGGACATCCTCCAGGTGTTCGAAGTCGGCACCGCCACCATGATGTACGCCAAGGGCGCCATCAAGCCGGTGCAGCAGATGTCGGAAGAAGCCGGCAACCCGATCGACCCGAAGGAATTCATCGGCGCCGTGGCCGGCTACTACTCGTCGGCCGAAGGCAAGCTGGTGTCGATGCCCTTCAACAGCTCGACCGTGGTGTTCTACTACAACAAGGACGCCTTCAAGAAGGCCGGCCTGGACGCCGACAAGCCGCCCAAGACCTGGGAAGAGCTGGCCGCCGCCGGCCAGAAGCTCAAGGCCGCCGGCCAGGAATGCGGCTACACCACCTCGTGGCCGTCGTGGGTCCAGTTGGAGACGTTCTCGGCCTGGCACAACGTGCCGTACGCCACCAAGGATAACGGCTTCGGCGGCCTGGACGCCCGCATCGCCATCAACACCCCGCTGCACGTGCGCCACCTGGAAAACCTGGCCAAGCTGGGCAAGGAAGGCATCTTCATGTACGGCGGCCGCGGCGACGAGCCGAACTCGCTGTTCATCAGCGGCAAGTGCGCCATGATCACCGGTTCGTCGGGCCTGCGCGCCAACATCGCCAAGAACGCCAAGTTCGAATTCGGCACCTCGACCCTGCCCTACTACGCCGACGTCCAGGGCGCGCCGCAGAACACCATCATCGGCGGCGCCTCGCTGTGGGTCTTTGCCAACAAGAAGCCGGAAACCTACAAGGGCGTGACCGCGTTCTTCAAGTTCCTGGCCAGCCCGGAAATCGCCGCCCGCTGGCACCAGCAGACCGGCTACGTGCCCGTCACCAAGGCCGCCTACGAGCTGACCAAGAAGGAAGGCTTCTACGACAAGAACCCGGGCACCGAAGTCGGCGTCAAGCAGTTGAACGTCGAAACCACCGCGCAATCGCGCGGCCTGCGCCTGGGCTTCCTGCCGCAGATCCGCGAAATCGAGGACGCTGAAATCGAACGCATCGTGTCGGGCAAGGTCTCGGCCAAGGATGGCGCCGAGAACATCGTCAAGCGCGGCAACGAGCTGCTGGAAAAGTTCGAGAAGAGTGTAAAGTAACGCCCGTTCCGGGCCCCGGAACAAGCCCCGTCACGCACGATTTCCGTTTCGCGACAGGGGCTTGCGTGATTCAAGAGAGGCTTAAAGCCCTGGTTATTTTGGGGCTTTAAGCCTATCGTGCTTATGCGTGTCGGCGCCTTCGGGCGCCTAGAGCCAGGCCGGTGCCGCTTCCCGGCCGGCGGTTTCAAGCGGCGGTTAATCCAACCGCCGTTTTTCGTACCTTGGGTTCCCCCTATGGAAAAACGTGTTGTCTTTGGGCACAAGACCCTGCCCTATCTGCTGCTCCTGCCGCAGATCGTCATTACCGTGGTCTTCTTCTTCCTTCCCGCGGGCCAGGCCATGTGGCAGTCGATGCGGCTGGAAGATGCGTTCGGCCTGTCCTCCGAGTTCGTCGGTCTCGACAACTTCATGGAGCTGTTCTCGCAACAGGCCTACCTCGATTCCTTCCGTGTCACGGCGGTGTTCTCGATCCTGGTCGCCGTGGTCGGCCTGGGCGTGTCGCTGCTGCTGGCCGTCATGGCCGATCGCGTGATCCGCGGCGCCGGGCTCTACAAGACCCTGCTGATCTGGCCCTACGCCGTCGCGCCCGCCGTGGTCGGCGTGCTGTGGCTGTTCCTGTTCTCGCCCTCGGTCGGCATCCTGGCCGTGGCCCTGCGCCAGGCCGGCGTCGACTGGAACCCGCGCCTGGACGGCAACCAGGCCATGATCCTGGTGCTGATCGCCGCCGTCTGGAAGCAGGTCTCGTACAACTTCCTGTTCTTCCTGGCCGGCCTGCAGTCGATTCCGCGCTCGCTCATCGAAGCCGCCGCGATCGACGGCGCCAGCCCGTCGCGCCGCTTCTGGAGCATCGTCTTCCCGCTGCTGTCGCCCACCACCTTCTTCCTGCTGGTGGTCAACATCATCTACGCCTTCTTCGACACCTTCGCGGTGGTGGACACCACCACGCAGGGCGGCCCCGGCACCTCGACCTCGATCCTGGTCTACAAGGTGTACAGCGACGGCTTCCGCGGCCTGGACCTCGGTTCGTCCGCGGCCCAGTCGGTGGTGCTGATGTTCATTGTGATTGCCTTGACGGTCGTGCAGTTCCGCTACGTCGACCGCAAAGTGCAGTATTGATTTTCGAGGCAGATAACAATGGTTGAACGCCGTCCCTGGCTGGATATTCTGGCCCACGTCATCCTGCTGTGCGGGGTGGCCATGGTGGCCTTTCCGCTCTACGTCACTTTCGTCGCGTCGACCCAGACCGCGCAGGAAGTGGCCTCCGCGCCGATGTCGCTGATCCCCGGTCCGCACTTTGTCGACAACTACATGCAGGCGCTGTTCGGCGGCTCCTCCGGCGGCTCGTCCGGCGCGCCGGTGGGCCGCATGATGTACGTCAGCCTGATCATGGCGCTGGCGATTTCCATCGGCAAGATCGCCATCTCGCTGCTGTCGGCCTTCGCGGTGGTGTATTTCCGCTTCCCCGGCCGCATGTTCTTTTTCTGGATGATCTTCGTCACGCTGATGCTGCCGGTCGAAGTGCGGATCGCGCCCACCTACAAGGTGGTGGCGGACCTGGGCCTGCTCAACAGCTACGCCGGCCTGACGCTGCCGCTGATCGCCTCGGCCACGGCCACGTTCCTGTTCCGCCAGTTCTTCCTGACGGTGCCGGACGAGCTGATCGAGGCCGCCCGCATCGACGGCGCCGGCCCGGTGCGCTTCTTCCGCGACGTGCTGCTGCCGCTGTCCAAGACCAGCATCGCCGCGCTGTTCGTGATCCAGTTCATCTACGGCTGGAACCAATACCTGTGGCCGCTGCTGGTGACCACGCAGGAAGACATGTACCCCGTCGTCATCGGCATCAAGCGGATGATCAGCGGCGGCGACAGCGTGACCGAATGGAACATCACCATGGCCACCGCCATGCTGGCGATGATCCCGCCGGCGCTGGTCGTCATCCTGATGCAGAAATGGTTCGTCAAGGGTCTGGTCGACACTGAAAAGTGAAGATTGCCCATCACGCCTACCCGACAACGACTCCGATACGAATAACTCATGGCTACTCTCAGCTTTCGCAACGTAAAGAAAACCTACGCCGGCAACGTGCCGGTCATCCATGGCATCGACATGGATGTGAAGGACGGTGAATTCATCGTCATCGTCGGCCCCTCGGGCTGCGGCAAGTCCACGCTGATGCGCATGGTCGCGGGCCTGGAAACCGTGACCAGCGGCGAGATCGTGATCGACGACAAGGTCGTCAACAATCTCGAGCCGGCCGAACGCGACATCGCGATGGTGTTCCAGAACTACGCGCTCTATCCGCACATGACCGTGTTCGAGAACATGGCGTACGGCCTGAAGATCCGCAAGTTCTCCAAGGACGAGATCAAGAAGCGCGTCGACGCCGCCGCCCAGATCCTGGAACTGACCCACCTGCTGGACCGCCGCCCGCGCGCCCTCTCGGGCGGCCAGCGCCAGCGCGTGGCCATGGGCCGCGCCATCGTGCGCGAACCCAAGGTGTTCCTGTTCGACGAGCCGCTGTCGAACCTGGATGCCAAGCTGCGCGTGGCGATGCGCCTGGAAATCATGAAGCTGCACCGCCGCCTGGGCACCACCAGCCTGTACGTGACGCACGACCAGGTCGAGGCCATGACGCTGGCGCATCGCATGATCGTCATGTACCAGGGCGTGCCCGAGCAGATCGGCACGCCGATGGAAGTGTTCGAGAAGCCCGCCTCGACCTTCGTGGCCGGCTTCATCGGCTCGCCGCCGATGAACCTGATGGAAGTCAACGTGGCCGGCGACGGCACGGTGCAGACCGCCGACGGCCTGGCGCTGGAGATCTCGCCGCTGCAAGTGCCTTCGCCGGTGCGCGGCCGCAAGGTCATCATGGGCATGCGCCCCGAGCACATGCTGCTGAACACCCAGGGCGTGCCCGCCGAAGTCGAGATGGTCGAAACGCTGGGCTCCGAACAACTGGTCCACTGCCGCTGCGGCAAGACCACGCTGGTCGTGCGCTGCACCACGCGCCAACTGTCCGAGTCCTCGGCCAAGGTCGGCGACCGCGTCAATGTCGGTCCTGACGGCCGTCACCCGCTGCACTGGTTCGAGGCCGACACCGGCCGCCGCGTGCAAGGGCTGTAATCCATCGCGGCGGGGCCGGCGGCGATACGCCCGGCTGGCCCGCCCCGCCCTTTCCCGTCCGGGAAAGGGTCCCTTCCCGCTCAATACGTGTACGTCACCATGGTGCCGACAGAGTACTGGTTGCGCTCCTTCACGATGGGGCTGTCGGCCGCGTCGCCGTAAAGGCGGCGCGCTTCGCCCACCACCGACCAGGACCACGACTTGCTCAACGGCAGCGCCCAGGTCGCGCCCAGGCCGATGCTTTCCAGGCCGCCCTTGGGGTTGTAGCGGCGGTAGCCCGAGTTGGCGGACTGGCGGTCGCTCACGCCATACCAGGTGCGCATGTAGTTGCCGTCGCCGAAGTTGCCGCTCAACGCCAGCGAGACCGAGCCGGCCGAGCCTTCGTACACCGTGGTGCTGGCGCCCAGGTTGAACAGCGTGTAGGCGCTGCCCACGTCGCGGTCGTCGCCCTTCTTGAACGCGTGCGCCACCGTGGCCGACAGCGTCACCGGACCCCATTGCGTCTCGGCGTCCATGCCGATCTGCGCGCGGCTCTTGATGTCGCCCATGCCGCGCAGCTTGTTCGACCCCTCGAAGCCTTTCTTGTGATCCTTGCGCGAGGCGCTGGGCGCGAGATAGAAGCGGAAGGTGCTGCTGAGCGCCTGCGTCTCCCAGCCCAGGCCGTGCGCGGTGTCCAGGAAGAACCCGTTCGGGCTGCGAATGCCCAGGCCGACGATCGGCAGGGCCGAGCTTTCATCGCTGCCGCTGTAGCGCGGCGCATAGCCGACGCCCAGCGTGCCGTAGAATTTCCACTCGTCGGCCGGTTTCTCGGTGCCGGTAGCGACCTCGATGCCGCGCGAGCTGGCGCCGCGAGAACCGTAGACCGAATTGTCGGCGACCTGCTGGCCGCCCGCGGCGAACGACAACACCGGCAGGCTGGCCAGCAAACACGCCGCGCCGGCGCGGCGCTGCATCAGGGACATAGGGAGATTTCGCTTCATAAGAACATCCGGGAAACGAGGTTGGGGGAAAAACTCGGCCACGCCGCGGCAATCGCGGCGCGTGCTTACTCTTGCGCCATGCCTTTGGCCTGGCGCATCAGGTTCATCGCGAGGGTCGAAACCGAGGCCACCAGCGGCTCGGCGCTGTCGGCATTGCTCATCACCAGCACCGCCAGCTTTTCGCGCGGCGCCAGCAGCCAGCGGGCATGGAAGGCTTCGGTGGCGCCGCTGTGTTCGCGCAGCGCGTCGCCTGCGATGTAGTCGGCATCGCAGGGCGCCGCCAGCCACGACAGCGCCAGGCGGCATTCCAGGTCCATGCCGCTGGCCACCGTCTCGAGATTGAGCAGCGTGAGCGCGGATTCGTCCTTGAGAATGCGGCGGCCCTGGTAGGCGCCGCCGCCAAACAGCATGCTGGAGAAGCGTGCCATTTCGGAGGAACTGGCCCACAGGCCTTCGGCGGCCTCGTTCGGCTGCGACTGTTCGATCCACGGCATGCCGCGGCGGTAGCCGGCCGCGCGCAGTTCGCGCGCGTCGTCGGCGGCGCCCGCGATCCGGAAGCCTGCGCGCGAGATGTTCAGCGGCTGCAGCAGCGTGCGGCGCACGTAGGCGTCAAAGGGTTCGTCGGCGGCGTGCGCCACCATCTCGCCGAGCATGGCGTAGCCCATGTCGGCGCGGGCCCGGCCCATGGTGTCTTCCAGCGTGTCGGGGCGCAGCGCCAGCAGGCGTCGCACGGTGAAGGGAGAGGTGCCCATCCAGTGCATGGCGGCGCGGCGCGGCTCCAGCTCCCATTGCGGCAGCGCCTGGGCCGCCGGAATGTCCAGCGACAGGCGGCCGTCGTCGGCGGCGCGCAGCACGCCCGCGGCGGTCACGAGCTTGGAGATGGCGCCTACGCGGTAGAGCGTGTCGCCGGTGGCGGTGCGATGACGCGCCGAATCGGCATAGCCGAAGCCGCTGCTCCAGACCGTGCGCTGGTCATCGACGATGGCGATGGACAGGCCCGGCACCCGCTGCGCATCCAGGTCATAGGCGATGCGCTGCTTCAGATACGCCACCACCGCCGGATAGTCGCCCTTGGATATCGTCGGCGGCGCGGCCGGCGCCCCGCCCTGACAACCGCCCATGGCGATCAGGAACATGGCGGCGGCAGCCAGGCGGGTGAGCGAAAACATGACGAACGGGCAACCCTCTTCTGAGAACTGCCGTCATGCTAGTCGGCGACGCGATCCCGATCTTTCCCGCTTTGTATGGAGTTTGTGAAGATTGGAAGGACAGATTGTTAAGTTTGTTAAAGGCGTGCCGGATGAATGCGGCCCGCCCCCGTCCCTAGCCTCAGGCCGCCTTCCAACTGACGATGAAACGGGCGCCGCCCAAGGGGCTGTCCGCGGCCTGCGCGGTGCCGTTGTGCCAGCGCGCCACGCGGCTGACGATGGCCAGCCCCAGGCCGGTGCCGCCGGTGCCGCGGTCGCGGCTCTCGTCCAGGCGGATGAAGGGTTCGAAAATGCGCTCGCGGTCGGCTTGCGGGATGCCCGGGCCGTCGTCGTCGACCATCAGCACGTACTCGCGCGGCGCGGGCGACACCAGGCTGACCTGGACCCGGCCGCCGGCATAGCGGATGGCGTTCTGCAGCAGATTCAGCAGCGCGCGCGTCATGTAGCGCTGGTGCAGGTGCACCTCGCGCACCTGGCACAGCACCACTTCGCAGCGCACGCCCGAGTGGTCCGCCTCGAAGCCCGCGTGCTGCACCACCGCGTCGAGCCAACTGCGGGCGTCCTGCGGCTGCAGCGCGACGCCGTCGCCCTTGTGCTCCAGGCGGGCGTACATCAGCAGTTCGGAGGCCATGCTGTCGAGCTCGGCGACGTCGCTCTTCATGTCGTCGATCAGGCGCTGGCGCTCGGCCGGCTCCTCGGCGCGGCTGATCATGTCGAGCTCGAACGACAGGCGCGCGATCGGCGTGCGCAGCTCGTGCGAAACGGCGTTGGTCAGCTCGCGCTGGTTGCCGATCAGCGCGGCGATGCGCTCGGACATCAGGTTGAAGGTGTCGCCCAGGTTGCCGATGCTGGAATGCCGCGACAGCCGCGCGCGGGCCTCCAGGTCGCCCTGCCCCATGCGCAGCGCGGCGGTCTTGAGCGCCTCCAGGTCGCGCCAGATCGGCAGCGCCCACACCAGCATGAAGGCGCACAGCAGCAGCCCCAGGGCCGAGTAGACCGCCGCCACCACCCACGGGCCGAACGACGGCTCGGGCGGCAGCTTGACCTCGAGCCACTGGTGGCCAGGGCCGGGAATCGCGGCCACGAAGGTCTGCATCTTGTCGCGGATGAAGAAATCGCCGCGAGCGACGATGCGCCGCTCGCTGTCGCTGGCGTTGTAGTCCGACGCGTTGAAGACGCGCAAGCCCAGGCCATAGTAGGGCTTGAGCTGCTTTTCGATGTAGGCCGCCCGCGCTTCGGGTTCGACCTTCGACAGTTCCAGCACCAGGCTGTGGATCTGCCCGCGCACCGACTCGCGGGTGTAGGCGTCGCTGACCGGCTCGAACAGGTAGTTGGCGGAACGGTCCACGACTTCGTTGGAAATCACGAAGCCGACCGCCAGCACCACGAAGAGCCGCAGGACGAATTTAATCATCGCCGCCCTCGTGCGCCTTGGGCGAGAACAGGTAGCCCTTGCCCCACACGGTCTTGATGCGCGCCGGATCGCGCGGGTCGTCGTCGAGCTTGCGGCGCAGCTTGCTGACGCAGACGTCGACGCTGCGGTCCAGGCCGTTGAACTCGATGCCGCGCACCGCATTGAGCAGATCGTCGCGGGTGAGCACCTGGCCGGCCTGGCTGGCCAGCGCCCACAGCATCTCGAACTCCATCGTGGTCAGGTCGACCTCGACGCCGCCGTGAACCACCGCCCGGGTGCGCCGGTCGATGACCAGCGGCCCGAACTCCAGGCGCTCCGGCGGCTCCTCGAGCTGGCTGTGGCGCCGCAGCAGCGCGCGGATGCGAGCCAGCAGCACGCGCGGCTCGACCGGCTTGATGACGTAGTCGTCCGCGCCCGACTCCAGGCCCAGGATCTGGTCCAGGTCGTCCTCGCGGGCGGTCAGCATCAGGATCGGCGCCGACGAGAAAGCCCGCAGGTCGCGGCAGACCTGCAGGCCGTCGCGCCCGGGCAGCATCAGGTCGAGGATGGTGATGGCCGGGTCGTGGCGGCGGAACGCCTCCACCGCATGGTCGCCGCGGTAGGCCTGGGCGACCTGGAACCCGTGTTGCTCCAGGAACTGCGCAATCAGGCGCGACAGCTTCGGATCGTCTTCGACTAGCAAGGCCTTGGTCATGGGGTGTCCGGACAAAAAATGAGAGAGCGATTTCGCCGCATTCTACGCAAAACCGCGCGAGCGGCGTTCGACCCCACCGGCGCCGGCTCGGTTCCCGGCGGGCGGCGTGCACGAAAAAGCCGGGCGGGAAGACGTCGCTTCCGGCCCGGCCGAGGGGTCTGGCGGGTGGCGCGCGCCGGCGAACGGCAAAGCCGCCCGATCGCGCGCCAAGTCCTTATTTATAAACGGACTTCGAACCGTCCTTGTGCCACACAAACACGTCGAACTGGAAGTTCGTCAGGTCGCCCTGCTTGTTCCAGCTAACCTTGCCGATGGGCGTGTCGAACGAGTTGGCGTGCAGGTACTTGGCAACCTTGGTCGGGTCTTCGCTGCCGGCGCCCTTGATGCCGTCGGCGATGACCTGGGTGGCGGTGTAGGCCGTCATCTGGAACGCGCCGCTGGCGTTGCGCTTCTTGGCGGCGAAGGCCTTGACGATCTCGGCGTTGGCGGCGTTCTGGGTGAAGTCGGCCGGCAGCGTCAGCAGCATGCCTTCGACGGCATCGCCGGCGATGGCGTTGATGTCCGGATTGCCCGTGCCTTCCGGACCCATCCACTTGGCCTTCACGCCCTGCTCGGCCGCCTGGCGCAGCAGCAGGCCCATTTCGGGGTGGTAGCCGCCGTAGTAGACGAAGTCCACGCCCTGGCTCTTGAGCTTGGTGATGACCGCCGAGTAGTCGCTGTCGCCGGCGTTGATGCCTTCGAAGATGGCGACGGGCACGCCGCCCTTTTCGAGGTCGTTCTTGACGGCGGTGGCGATGCCTTGGCCGTACGACTGCTTGTCGTGCAGCACGGCGGCCTTCTTGGGCTTGAGCTTTTCCAGGATGAACTTGGCGGCGGCGGGGCCTTGCTGGTCGTCGCGGCCGATGGTGCGGAAGATGAAGTCGTAGTTCTTGCCGTCGGTCAGGGCCGGCGACGTGGCCGAGGGCGTGACCATGACCACGCCTTCGTTGTTGTAGATGTCGGCGGCGGCGATGGTGGCGCCCGAGCAGACGTGGCCCACGACGAAGCCGATCTTGCTGTTGACCACGCGGTTGGCGGCGACCGGACCCTGCTTGGGTTCGCAGCCGTCGTCGATGACCACGGTTTCCAGCTTCTTGCCGTTGATGCCGCCGGCGGCGTTGATGCGCTCCACCGCGGTGTCGACGCCTTCACGGACCATGTCGCCGTACTGGGTGACCGCGCCGGTGGTGGGGCCCACCACGCCGATCTTGATGGTCTGTGCCTGCGCGCCGGCGCTGAACGCCAACCCCGCGGCGACGCTGAGGGCCGCGATGACCGGGGTCAGACGAAATGCTTGCTTCATGAGTGCACTCCTTTAATGGCTTGTAATCGTTGGTTTTTGAACCGGGCGGACGGCCGGAAATGCATTGGTCACGCCCCGTTACGTTGCATTAGCACGGCAAGCATACACTGAAAAATAGCGGCTTTCGCAGGGGTTCCGGCCCGTCTTGCGCGGGGTTTCGATATTGCGGTGCCGCATCCGGGAGGCCGCCGCCCTTATGCCCGACACCGTATATGCAAAAGCGGATTTATTCGTTTGCGTTACTAAGCCGGCGCGGCATCATGGCCGCCATGAGACTCCAACCGATCATCGTCCCCGGATGGAAAGACTCCGGACCCGAACACTGGCAATCGCGCTGGGAGACCCTGTTGCCGCACGCGGTGCGGGTGCAGCAGCGTGACTGGCAGAACCCGGTCAGCGCGGAATGGATATCCACCCTTGCCGGCCTGGTCGACCAGGCCCGCAGCCCCGTGCTGCTGATCGCCCACAGCCTGGGCTGCCTGATCAGCGCGGCGCTGCCGGTGCCGCTGCGCGCCAAGGTCGCCGGCGCCCTGCTGGTGGCGCCGGCGGACGTCGAGCGTCCCGACGCGCCGGACTGTCTGCGCGGTTTCGCGCCGATCCCGCGCCACTCCTTGCCGTTCCAGAGCGTGGTGGTGGCCAGCGACAATGACCCCTACTGCCGGCTGGAACGCGCCCGCGCCTTTGCCGAGAGTTGGGGCAGCCGCGTGGTGGTGATCCCGGGCGCCGGCCACATCAACGCCGACAGCGGACTGGAAGACTGGCCGCAAGGCCTCAAGCTGTTCGGCGCGCTGCGCCGGCGCGCCTCGTGGCGCGTGTCGCCGCCGCCCGAACGCATCGCGCCGATTCCCGAGCGGCCGCTGTCGCACCAGGCCTGACCCCCGACTCGGGTTCCCCGCGCGCCGCGGCCTCGCCGTGCCGCCGCTATCTTGGGCAGCCCGCGCCCACCCGCGTCGCGGGCAGCGGCGTATCGCCGCTGGTGTTCCCCGCGTGCTTGCGGATCCGGTCCGCCAGTTCGGCCGAGGGCGTCTCATAGCCATAGCAATACGGCGGCGTCGGCGCGGCCTCGGGGCGGTAGTCCTGCAGCACGGGTTTCGCGTCTCCCAGATACAGGTTGTCCTTCAGGCGCAGGAACGCCTTGAAGTCGCGCGTATAGCCGTGCACCGCCTTCAGGTCCTGGTAGGCACCCTCGTCCGACGCCCCGTTGTCCAGCGCGCTGCGCTTGGCGGCGGTGGGGATGTAGCGGCAGTAATTCACCTTCACCCCTTCCACCGTCGGGAAGAACTCGGGCTCCACGCATTGGCGCTTCGCATCGTTGTTGAAGATATTGCCCTCGACCAGCGCCTTGGCCTCCAGGCTGAAGCTCATGCCGTAGAAATCCCAGTTCTCCAGCAGGTTGTTGAACAGGTGGAACGTGCCGAACTGACCCCGGGGATTGCGCTGCACGGTGTTGAAGAAATAATTGTGGTGCAGTGTCACGCGCGCGATGGAATCCCGCTCGTAGTTCGCGAACAGGTTCTTCGAGGTGATGTTGTTGAGCAGCATGACCTTGTTCGAGTTGTGGAACTTGGTCCACGAAATCGTGACGTCGGTGGAGCCGTTCTTCACGTTCAGCAGCCGGTCGGACATGCGCGACAGGTCCATGTGGTCCACCCACACGTCGCGGCTGTCGTTGGCGATGTTCACGGCCTGCGTCAGCCGGTTCAGGCGGCCATCGATGGTCAGGTGCGTGAGGATGACGTTCCTGCTGCCATACACGCCCAGTCCGTCGTCGATCAGGGCCACGTGCCTGCCACGGCCGTCGATCGTGGTGTTGGACGGCACCCGCAACTGCGACTCCAGCACGATCGTCATGTCCGAGGCGAAGCGGATCCAGGTCGGCCCCTTCTTGGCCTGCGCCAGCGCCGCGCGCAGCGTGCCCGGTCCGGCGTCCTGGTCGGAGGTGACCTCGATGAACTTGCCGCCCAGCCCGCCCGTGGCCCGGGCGCCATAACCCTCGCGCTGCTGCAGCAGTTCGGAAACGAAGGGGCAGCGCTCGTCCGGACTGGCGCAGGATTCACTGGCGGCGGCCGCGCCGCCAAACAGCATGCCCAGCGCGGGCAGCCAGGCCAGCGCGCGCAGCAACCGGCGACGGACCCGACCGGCGCGCCTGCGGCGCGGCGCCTGCTCCGCCGCCGCTTGCCTTGAATTCGTTGTCGCTCTCATGGACATTCACTCCCTAACGCTGCGCGGACCGATCCGCGGACTGCACGTGCCGCCAGATGCCGCCGCTCAGGCGCAGGTTTTCCGGCGGACCGGCCACGTGCGCCCGCAGATGCTTGAAATAGGCCGCCTGCCAGCGCGCCGCATACGCATCGGCGTCCTCGCCCGGTTCCACGGCGGGCAGCATCTCCAGCGTGTAGGCCACCTTGCCGTTCTCCCAGCGCGGCGTGTAGAACACCGACGGCACGCCCTGGCGGTGCGCCAGGTGCGCCGCGAAGCTGGAAT
The DNA here is from genome assembly GCF_046535435.1 of Achromobacter sp. SIMBA_011. Classification (NCBI taxonomy): domain Bacteria; kingdom Pseudomonadati; phylum Pseudomonadota; class Betaproteobacteria; order Burkholderiales; family Alcaligenaceae; genus Achromobacter; species Achromobacter sp. SIMBA_011. The sequence continues at coordinate 233,909 of NZ_JAWRWN010000010.1, forward strand.
AGGTCACCGACTGCCCTTCGAAATCCACGCGTGGCGCGGCCGGGTTGGCGGCGCCGTCCACGGCCAGGCACAGCACGTTGCCCGAGGCCAGCGCGCGCATGCAGGCCTTGGCGACCTGCGCCTCGGTCTGGTCGGCGGTGGAGATCAGGGCGGCGGCATAGCTGCTCTGGGCGATGCTGGGCGCGGTCGCCAGCCAGCGCGAGGGAATGCCCAGCAGTTCCAGCGCCATCAGGCCGGCATACATGGGCCCCACGTGCGCCGTGGCCACCACCACGCCCCGGCCGGTGGCCAGCAGCGGCGCGAAGAAACGCTCGCCGGTATCCAGTTCGCCCAGCACCTGCATGGCTTCCTCGACGCTGTCCTCGCGGCATTCGAGCCAGTCGAACAGCAGGTGATCCACCAGATGGCCCCAGCGCGCGCGCCGCTCCCATTGCGCACGGTCGGCCTTGGCGTCGTCGCGCAGCGACCAGGCCCAGTCCAGGCGGGCTTGCGGGATCGGGGCGGTATCCAGTTTGTGTTCCAACTGGTCCAGGGCTTCCTGGAAAGTCGCCGGCAGCGCCTGCCCGCGTTGCGCCACGTATCGCTCGAACAGGGCCTCGGCCTCCTGCTTGCGCCCGGCCTGCGACAGCGCGCCGATGGCCCCGCGCTGCCAGAGTCGTTTTTCGGGCGACTTCTCGACCAGCCGCAGCATCTGGTCGGCAGCCTCTTCATACTGCAGCGTGTAGCGCAGCGCGCGCGCGTACAGGGCGCGGGTCTGCTCCAGGTCCGGCGCCAGTTCCACGGCCTGGCGAAGCGGCGCCACGGCCTCCTTGTAGCGGCCGGCGCGCAGCAGGGTCTCTCCATGCAGCGTCAACAACCGCACGTCGGCCGGCGCCGCGCTCAAGCCCGCCTCGAAGTGCGCCGGGGCATGCAGCTTGCGGTCGTCGTCGGTGGCGCGCCGCAAGTGCGCCAGGCCCAGCGATGCGCGCAGCGCCGGGGCGTCGTGCCCTGCGTCCAGCGCGCCGTTGCCCAGCTCGATCGCCGCCTCGACCCGGTCGTCGTCCAGCAAGGCGCGCACAGCCACCGTCGCCACGCGCGCGTTCGGCAGATCGGCCGCCTGCAAGGTCATGGCAATGGCAGCCGCACCGGCCGAATCGTCGTTGCGCGCATGGGCCAGCATCCACCAATGCGCCTCGCCCGGATTGGCGCGCGCCACGGCAGCGGTCTGGCGCGCAACCTCGGCAGCCTGCGGAATGCGTCCGGCCTGCACGCGCAGTTGTATCCGCGCGGCCTGCAATGCCGCGTCCTGGGGCGCGATCGCGGCGGCGGCGTCGGCCTGGGCGATGGCCCGGTCCCACTGCTCGGTGCGGCCCAGCAGGCTGGCGAGCAGGCGGCGGTCGTCGGTGCGCGTCGGATAGGCCTCGACCAGCCGCTCCAGCGCGGCGATCGCCGGCTCGAGCCGGCCCACCTTCACGAACGGCGACACCAGCAGGCGGCGCGCGTCGCGCCAGCCCTCCTCCACCCGCGCCAGCGCCGGTCCGAGCCCGGCCATCGCCTGCAACGGATCATCCGCCTCCAGGATCTGCTTGATGACGGCGCGCAGGCGGCTGACGCCATCGCTCGGAGCGGCCTGGGCGGCGGTCGGCGCCAGGGCGCCGGGGCGTTCTATCGTGGTATCAACCATGGCGCAATCCTCTCAGCAATGCCATCGCCGCGCGCAGCACGAACATGAGCACGAAGCCCAGCGCCAGCGCCTGCAGCAGCAGCACCCCCGTGCGCGGGCTGTTGGGCCGGTCGGTGGAGACCGGTTGCGCGATGATGGACAGGTAACGCTGCAGGCGCAGGGCGTCCGTCACGGCCTGCTGGTAGGACTGCTGCGCCAGCGTCAGATTCGAATCGGCGAAGGCCTGCGTATTGCGCAGCGCCTCGTATGACTTGAGTTGTTTCGCCTCCGTGTTGCCCTCGCCGCTCAGGCGCTGGCGCACGGCGGCGAGCCGTTTCTTCAGGGCCACGACCTGCGTCTCGGCGGGCTTGAGCATGAAATGGTCCTTGTTGTTCAGCGCGCGGATCTTGTCCAGGTTGATCTGGGCGGTGCTCAGCTCCGCTTCCAACTGGCTCGACAGGTTCAGCAGCATGGCCACCGTCGCGGTCGGGTCGATGTTGCCGTGCGTGGTACGCCAGGTGGTCAGCGCTTCGCGGGCGCTCAGCGCCTTCTGCTCGGCCTGCCTGACAGATTCCTCGCTGACCCTGAGCTTGTCGGCCACGCCCTTTTCATTCATGGAGCTGACGAACTCTTCCGCCAGGCCGATCAGCGCCCTGGACAGGGTTTCGGCGTCCTCGGGCGAATACGCGCGCACGCGCAGCACGTCGATCTGCTCCAGCGCATTGAAGGAAACCTGCACCGAGGCCCGATAGGCGCGATACAGATCGTCCTCGCTCGAGTCCTCCGACAGATGGTTGGCCGGGTCCAGGCCCTTATTCAACAGGTATTGGCGCAGGCCGACCTTCTTGTCCAACTGCCGCATGCTGTCGCGCGACCTGAGGAAGTCGCTGACCGCCCAGCCGTCGACGAAGCCGCCGAGCATGCCGCCCGAGTTGCCGGTCGTGAGCAGGCTGGCCGCCATCGCGCCGCCGCCCTGCTGGCCGGAGCCCGACTGCACGAAGAAGCGCGATTCGGCTTCGTAGCGCGGCGTGGCGATGCAGAGCACGTAAACCAGCGCCAGGACCACCGGGGCGACGACGATGAGCGCGTTGATCCAGCGCCGGCGGCGTCGATCCTCCAACGCCGACTGCCGTTCGCGGCGCCGGCGCTCGATCTCGGAGCCGCTCTCAGAAGCCGAGCTGGCCCTCGTCGAATCCGCCGAAAACGTCGTCGCCTGTTCCGGATTCGCTTCGTGATCGTCGCGGGGGGAACTTCTGGATGCACTGGTCGAGGTCGTCTTCGATGCGGAGTGCGCTTCGTTCATAAATCAGGCCCTTCAGGCAATAGTCCGCCAATTGATTCTGGCGATAACTGGAAAGAATGAGCGTCCTGCCGACCAGCCGTTCTTCGAACAGCGCCAGCCAGAGACGGGTGAAACGGCAGGGTTCGAAGGGAATGGCCCCTTCGATCACGTAGACATCGAACGCCGGCGCCAGGGCCAGCGCAAACGAAAACTCCTGCCGCGCGAACAGCGGCCAATGCTCCATCGGCCGCGGCAGGCTCTTGGGGTCGGTAATCAGGTCGGCCACCAGTTCATAGGTGGCATCGGCGTCGAGCTCGTACATCTGGCTCACCAGCTCGATCATGTTCAGGCCGCTGGCCTTGCCGCGGATGAAGCCCTGCCGGCCGATCGCCCACGACACGTTGCCGTCGTGCTGGACGAAGCCCTGGCGCGGCGGCCGCAGGCCGCACAGCAGGTCGATGATCTGGCGGTGCAGCTCCGGCGCCGGCGACAGCAAGGCATAGCGCCCGACGGGAATGTCGAGGCTGGCCTGGGCCAGCAACGCCTGCCGGTGGCCGAAGGCCAGGGGTTCATCCGTGACGCGATTGAGATGGATCATCGTCATTCCTCACATGGGCTGGATGTTGGGTCGGGCCAGCCGCTCGGCCGCCAGGGCGACCACCATCAGAAAAACCAGGCTGGTCAGGAAGTACCCCAGGCTCGCGTCCTGCGACGTATAGGAATCAAAGTAGGCCGAGCGCAGCAGTTGCATGCCATGCGAGAACGGCAGCCACAGCATCCAGGGCCGCAATTGTTCGGGCAACTGCTCCGAAACGAAAAAGACGCCCGAGAAAATCTGCAGGAAGCGTTCGATCACCGGCGCCAGCCGCAGGAAGAAGTGCCAGAACGTCGCGATCGCGCCGAACAGCAGGCCCATCGCCGCGGCGCAGCACGCCATCAGCACCACGTACAGCATGAAGCCCGGCCAGCTCTTGGGCAGCGTGATGAGATCGAGCGCATGGCCGGCGGTGATCAGGACCACGAACACCACCAGGTACACCGACACGTACAGCAGCGCCTGCACCAGCGCGCACATCAAGGGCGACACGCCCTGGAAATTCAACAGGCCGCGCGCCGACACATACGCCGTGCTGCTGCGGAAGATGATCTGGCGGAACATGATCCAGGTCGTCGCGCCCAACAGCGAGAAGGTCTGCACGTCCATCCCCAGGATGTAGTGCGTGCCCATCAGGATGTAGAGCGACGAAATCAGCGTCAGCAGCACCACCGGGCCCACGAACGCCCACAACAGCGCGATCCGGCTTTCGCCATGCATCACATGCAACTGATAGACGAACAGCGCCAACAGCGTGCGTCCGCCTGGCCAGCCGCGGCCGGCGATATGCGGACGATGCCCGGCATGCAGGCCGCGCACCCGGTCCCGCAGGATCTCCAGGTCGCTGGCCTCGCCCGCCGGCAGCTCCATCTCCAGCGCGATATCGTTGCGCGAGGCACGGCGACGCGCCTCGCGCGCCTCGTCCTGCCTGCGCCGCTGCTCGCGCCGCTCCTGCGCCTGGGCCAGGCGCCGATCCTCCGCCACCAGCCGCGCGGGCATATAGCCCGGCGCGAACACCTCGACGCCGGCGCGGATGTCCTGCTCCAGCAGGCGCACGATGATGCGCAGGCGTCGCCGTGAAAAATCGGCCAGCGACTCATCGACCTCGGCGCGCGCGATCTCCGCGTCCAGCTCGGCCTGCACCGCCTCGTAGACCGCCCGCCGGGCGGCCACCGAGTCGTGCGGCTCGCCCTGCAGACGCGCCAGCAAGGGCTTGAACAGCACAGCCGGCTCCGCCTTGGCCTCGAACAGCGCGGCCGGGTCCAGGCGCCAGGCAGCGACGCCCGATCCCACCGCGTAGCTGCTGTCCTTTCTCCGCGAACGCCAACCCTTGATCCGATCCTCGTTGCTCATCGACACGCTACTGGCTGATGCCGTTGGAGGCGCCGGAGCCGGAGTCGGAGTCGATCGCCCGAGTGGCGCTGAAGCCGGCGCTCATGGTCACGCGGAACGCGGACAGCACCTTCTGCACCTGGGTGAACGGCGCGTCGGAGATATAGATCGCCTGGCCTTCCTTCACCGTGAATTCGCGGGCCAGCGCCACCTGTTCCGGACGCGTGAGATCGAACTGGTACACCACTGGCAACAGGTCCGGCTTGCCCTCGGCGCCTGCCTGCGCCGGCGTGAACAGAAACACCGAGCGCGGGTCGGCGGTCTGGTCGTCCAGCCCCTTGGCGTCGGCCAGCGCGTCCAGCACGCTGTAGTTACGCTTGCTGATGGCCACGCGGCCCTGGTTGCCGGCCGCGCCAAGCACGGTCAGGAACTCGCGCGATTCGTACGCGGTGATGACGTCGCCCGAGCGCAGCAGGATGTCGTTGTTCTGGTTGCGGTAAATGTCCGACAGGCGCACCGAGGCGACCTTGTTATCGCGACGCAGGCTGATGACGAGCTGCTCGGGATTGGTCTGCACCGGCGCCGCCTGCGCCAGCGCGCTGCTCAGGCGCTGGGACGTCTGCGTGATCGGGTACATGCCCGGCTTGGTCAGGTTGCCCTGCACGGTCACCATCTGCCCGCGCGCGTCGGTGGCGCGCGTCACGCTGACATCGGCGCCAGCCACCAGCCGGCTCAGCCGCGCCACGATGGCGTCATGCAGTTGCCCCAGCGTCATGCCGCCCGCCTTGAATTTGCCGAGGATGGGAAAGGACACATAGCCATTGCGGTCCAGCTCCTGGTTGCCCAGGTCGCTCACCCCCGTCGGATCCGCCGCGAACACGCCCAGTCCGCCGCGTTCCCACACCTTCACGTTGATGCCATCGCCGGGCACCAGGGTGTCGAAGCCGGCCTCGGTCAGGTCGCGATAGCGAACGGGAAAATCGGACACCTCGGGCACCCGGCTCGCGCGCGCGAGTTCGCGCGACGCCGGCATCACGATGACGTCCTTGGCGTCGTGCGCGCCTGTCATCTCGCTCAACATGGGGCCCGAGCGCGGCAGTTGGCAGCCGCTGAGCATGAGTACGGTGATCAGCAGCAGGGCCGGCGCCGCAATGCGGCGCGGGCTCGCCGCCGGGACGTTCATTTGCATAACTTCCTTTATCTTCAGGACCAGGATGGGGCTGGCGGACGCTCAAGCCTGTTTGAGACGCATCGGGGGCAGTTCCATGCTCGCGTCGTTCTCCGACTCTGGCATGAGCGGCATGCACAGGCTCAGGAACTTGGCCAGCATCGCCTCCAGCGAAAACAGGGTCTGCGCCCGCTTGCGGCTTTGGGCTTTCAGGCTCTCGTCGGCGCGCACCCGATCGACGATCGAGGCGACTTTGTCGCAAGCCTCATGCAGGTCGGGATGCTCGACATCGCCCAGCAGGTGGCCCGTCTGGTCTTCCTCGAAGCACTCGCCCGCGCCGCCGGCCGGCGTCGAGACGACCGGCACCCCCAGCAACTGGGCTTCGATCAGCACGTTGGGCAGGCCTTCGTAGCGCGACAGCAGGACCTTGGCGTCCATTTGCGAATACCAGTAGCCCACGTGGTTCGACAGGCCGACGAGCAGCAGTCGATCCATCACGCGCAGTTCTTCCGCCAACGCCACGATGTTGTCGTGCAGCCGGCCATCGCCGACGATGACAAAGCGCGCACGCGGACGCTGTTTCAGGTACATGGCGGCCAGCTTGATCCAAAGCTGAGGGCGCTTGTCCGGCTCCAGGCGGAATACGCCGCCGATGGTTTCCGTGGCGTCGGCCGTGCTTTCCTGGAAGGCCCGCCACTTTTCCTGGTCGGCCTGCGCGGCGTCGGTGGTCAGGTCCGGCACGCCGTTGTACAGCACATGGAAGCGCACGATGGGGATGCCGAGCCACTCAGCATAGGCTTCGGCGGCCTTGCGGCTGTTGCTGACGAAATGCACGCCGGGCACCTGGGCCAGGGCCTGGTACAGCTCCGGGTACTCTTCGCGGAAGCGGTCCTTGCGGATGTTCGGCGGCAAGCCACGGAACACCAGGTGAATGGTTGGAGCGCCGGCCAGCAGCGCCGCCAGGGCGCCGAACAGGCAGGTGCCGTCCTGCCACAGGCTCACCACGTCGAACGTGCTGGCGCGCAGCACGGGCGCCAGCCGCGTCACGCCGTAGTGGACCGGCGGCGGCAACTGCTCCAGCAGGCGGCCCAGGCTGCCATCCGGCACCGACTGGTGAGCCACCGAGATCGCCGGCAACTTGTTGATTTCCGTGACCGGAATCCGCGCCTTGACCAGCACGGACAGGAAAAAGTCCAGTCCCTGCTTCTTGGTGGAACCGGCCGGCTCGGTGTGCTGCTTGACCAGCACTTCGACCTTTTCCGGCTTCATCGGCGCATCGGCCGCTCCGGCATCGGGCGCGTCCGCCATGCGGGCCAGCTCTCCGGCCAGCCGCGTCAATTGGCGCTCGGCGCCGCCGGGGCCCAGGCTGCCGGTCACCAGGGCGACCGAAACCGGCTTCTCCGGAGAATATTCCGGGATCTGCCGATGACGGAAATGCAGGATGGCGTGCTTCATCGACACGATCCTGATGTCCTTTCCCGCCAGCGCGCTTTCGGGCTCCAGGCGCTGGTAGAAGGCGTAGTCGCTGGCCAGGCCGTTGGCCAGTTCCGCCGCCTTGCTGCCAGGCGCAAGGTGCCTGGCCACGGGCGCGATGACCTCGAACGCGTCCGCCAGCAGGCCGCGCTTGCGCAGGCGCTTGGCGAACTCGACGCGGATGTTGCGATCCGTATGCTGCAGGATCAGCCGGCGAAACAGCTCGTCCGACTGCGCGTGCGCGCGGATGTCGCTCAACAGCTTGGCGCGGGCGAACAGCCTGGAGGGATTGTCCGTGGATTCCGGCAGGTGCCGCTCGACCAGGGCCAGCGCCTCATCGACATGGCGCTCCTTGACCAGGCGGGTCGCCCGGTAGCGCACGATCTCCAGGTCATCGGGGCATTCGCGCAGCAGCGTGGCCCACTGTTCGGACATGCCCTCGTTCAGGCCCGCCGCCTCTTTCAACCTGAGCAGCAGGAAGCGGACCTTGGGGTCGGCCAGGTGGCCGCGCGCCAACGTCTGCGCGTCGGCCAGGTTCGCCTGCGCGACCTGGACCCGCACCGATGCCGCGACGATTTCCTCCAGCCGCGCCTGGACCTGCTGGAGCTCGGACGAGGCGGCTTCCTCGCGTTCGGTAATCAGCGGCGGATTCATGCGGCCTTCCTGCGGTTGGCCTTGTCGATCCACACCTGGCAGCGCTCGATGTAGTGATCGTACTGGGCAGGGTTGTCGGAACGCTCCTGAAGCGCGCGCCAGTAAGGCAGGGCCTGTTCGAAGCGGTGCAGGCGCATGGCGCCGACCGCGGCCAGACGCAGGCCGATGGGATCGTCGGGCACCAGTTGCAGGATGCGCTCGCCCAAGGCCAGGCGCTCGGTGGTGCTGGACGACTCCAGCGCGCGCGCTTCCGCGTACAGCACGGCCAGGATGCGCCGCTTCTCGTGGTCGACCTCCGGCATCCCGGGCCACGATTGCGCCACACGATCCAACAGGTCCCAGGCGGCCTTGGGATCGCCGGCCGCCAGGATTTCACGGGCGCCGCGAATGGCGCGCGGTCCGAGCCGTCCGAGCTGGCGCTCGGCCTCGTCCTTGGCGCTCTGGTCCGCCGAGGCATGCGCCAGGACCATCTTGTAGGCGTCGATGGCCTCGCCGAACCAGCCGCCGTTGAACGCCACCCGTGCGAAATGCAATTGCGTGCTGAACGGCGCGGATTCGTTTGCCGCGGCCTGCTCCAGGTGCCGCATGGCGGTCTGTTTGTCGCCCAGCGCGTCGGCCGCGCGTCCACGCATGGCGTGCAACTCGGGGAACTCGACCTGGGTATCGAGCGCGATGTCGGTCAGGTCGATCACTTCCTTGTGGTTGCCCGCCACCAGCGCGGCCCTCACGCCCAGGCGCATGGCGCGTTCAAAGGCGCGCTGCGCGCGCACGCCGGCCAGGGCGTCCGGATTGAGCAGGCGGTGCGCGCAGATGCGCTCGGCGGCATCGCGCAGGCGGCCTTCCTCCAGCGCCTGGGTGCCCTCCTCGGCCCACGCCGCGGACTGCGTGCGCAGCCAGCCGGAAATGTCTTCCTGTTCGCTGTCGGCCAGTTTGCACGACACGGCCAGCGCGGCCGCGGCCATGATGCAACCGCGCCAGGTCGCTTCCTTGACCAGTTCCAGCGCTTCCACGTCCTTGAGCGCGGGCGATTCAAAGGCCAGCGCGCGCAGGCCGGCGCGGTCTCCGGCGATCAGCCGGTCGCGCCACAGCATCGCGAAACTACGGCCATGCGACGGGATGGCGGCGCGCACTTCATGGACCCAGCGCAGGACGGCGTCCATATCGCTGCCCGCCTGCAGCAGCGACAGCACGGTGTCGGCCGCCTCCGTGGCGGTGGGGTCCTGGGGCGAGGAGATGCGGAACAATTGCTTCCAGTTGCCCAGCGCCTCGTCCACGAACCCCAGGTGGCCGGCGGAGATCGCCGCGATGCGCACGATTTCCGGCGTTTCGATCTCGTCGCCCAGCAGGCCGGCGGCGAGCGAGTGCGCAAGCTCGTGGCGTCCCAGCTTGAAATGGTTGCGCATCAGGATCTGCTCGGCCTTGCTGCCGGTGGCCAGCGCGCCATCGGCGCCGTCCAGCAATGCCAGCGAGCCTTCGTAATCGCCCAGCTCTTCCTGGATGCGCGCGAACAGCAGCGTGTGGTCGGGCAGACCCGGATGGCGGCGCAGCACGTCGCGCAGCCGGCGCGAGGCCTCGCGCAGTTCGCCGGCGTCCCAGAGCTTCTCGATGCGCTCGACGCTTTCCTCGGCGCCCAGCTTGGGCACGGCGGACTGCGGCGTGGAGGCGCTCATGCGCGGGCGCACGAAGGTCTTGAACCATTCGGTGTACAGGCGTTCGGCAAACAGCGGGGTGTAGTGCGTCAGGTCCAGCCCGCCATCCTCCAGCGCGTCCGCCTGGCCGATCTTGTTCATCAGCGGGGTCGGGTCGTAGCAAGGCACGCCGATGTGCTGGGCGCTGGCGGTCACGGCCGCGATCAACTGCGCCCGCTGCTCGATCGGCACATTGTCGGGCGTCATGGCGTTGACGTGCGTGACGAACACCACCTTGTCGCGGCCCAGCAGATCGACCAGCGCCTGCATCTGCTGCGCGATCTCGTCATCCGTCTGTTCACGCTTGACGATGCGCGCGAGCAGGTCGCGGTTGTCCGCCGACAGGCTCTTGAAGACCGGATCCTGGTCCAGCCACGCGCGGCGCTCGGCCAGCCGCTCGTCGCTGGCCTGGGACCAGAACGTGCGGGTCCGCGCGCGGTCGGCGAAGAACTCGCTGAAGTAGCGCACCAGATAGTTGGACTGGATGGGATAGCCGTCGACGGTCAGCAGCTTGCGCGAGGACAGTTCGACCATGTACAGGTCGGCCGGCTTGTGCACGCCGCGCCGGGCCTGCTCGCCGTTGGACGGACGGAAGATCACGCGCTGCACGTCGGCGGGAATCTCGGCCTGGCCAAACATGAAGCGGGCTTGCTGCAGCGCCTCGGCGCTGGTGTGCACGAAACCGTAGTTGCGACCAAGCTGCTGCTTGATCGGATAGCGGCCCACGGCATCACGCAACGGCGTGTGGATGCGGCAGGTTCCAATCGGGGCAATGGTGAAGGCGGTCATTCCGGGCCTCTCCTGTGTTTGATGGGTTGCGGGCCTGGACTCAGAGCGTCCAGTACAAGAGGCCGGACGGCAGCCGGCGGCTGTCCAGCACGGACTTCAGGTCGCAGACCATGCCGTCGGCCTTGACCAGTTGCGGCAGGTCTTCCCAGAGGGTGTCCATGGTTTCGCGGTGCGGCACCGCCAGGATCAGCACATCCATGTCGCGGAACTCCTCTCGATTGACCAGGCTGATGCCGTACTCATGCCGCATCTGCTCGACGTCGACCATCGGGTCGCAGGCCACCGGCGTGATGCCGTACTCGCTAAGCGCGCGGTACAGGTCGACGACCTTCGAATTGCGGATGTCGGGCACGTTTTCCTTGAACGTCATGCCCAGGATGCCGACCCGGGTCGCGGCATTCAGGCGGCCATTGCGGGCCAGGGTCTGCACCACTCGCGAGGCCACGTGGCTGGCCATGCCGTCGTTGATACGACGGCCCGACAGGATGACTTCGGGGTGGTAGCCCAGTTCCTGCGCCTTGGACGTCAGGTAGTAGGGGTCGACGCCGATGCAGTGGCCGCCGACCAGCCCGGGCGTGAACTTGAGGAAATTCCACTTGGTGCCGGCGGCCGCCAGCACTTCGGCGGTGCGGATGCCGACCAGATCGCAGATCTTGGACATCTCGTTCATCAGGGCGATGTTGATGTCGCGCTGCGTGTTTTCCAGCACCTTGGCGGCTTCCGCCACCTTGATCGAGGAAGCGCGGTGCACGCCCGCATCGATAATCTGTTCGTAGACGCCGGCGATGATCTCCAGCGATTCCTCGTCCTGGCCGGACACGATCTTGACGATCTTCTCCAACGGGTGCTCGCGGTCGCCCGGATTGATCCGCTCGGGGCTGTAGCCGAGCTTGAAATCGACGCCGCAGCGCAGGCCCGAGGCCTTTTCCAGCTCCGGTCCGCAGATTTCCTCGGTCGCCCCGGGGTGCACCGTGGATTCGAAAACCACGATGCATCCGGGCCGCAGCACGGGGCCGATCGAGCGGCAGGCCCGCACCAGCAGCGAAAAATCGGGATTATTCTTTTCATCGACCGGCGTCGGCACGGCGACAACGAAGAAATCGCAGCCTTCCAGTTCGCTCACCTGGTCGGTGAACTGCATGGGGGACGCCAGCAATGCCTCACGCTCGATCTCGCCGGTCCAGTCCTCTCCCTGTTTCAGGCTCGTGATCCGCCGCTTGTCCACATCAAAGCCGACGACATCAAAGCGCCTGGAAAATGCCACGGCCACGGGCAGGCCGACATATCCAAGGCCGCATACTGCGATTCTCTTTACCACGGGGGACCTCACTGTTTTCGTCGTGTCGAATACATCAAAAAATCGACACCCAGGAACCAAATAACCCATGCGAAATCGAATCGCATATTGGCGGCTGGGTGGACGTCACATTCAAATTTGATTACAACTCGATACCCGGTCATACCGGTGGGCAGCGAGCCAACGAATCGTAGGCTGCGGCGGCAGCAAATTTTTTTCTAAAAGTTTTCGATGCTATGGAAATAAGTCGCCGCGGTCGTAATAAACGTGGGGAAATCCCTGAAATAATCTCTTTTTCCATACATATGGAAATAAATGAGACCTTTTGTCTTGTAAGAATATATTTAAAGTCGTTTTCTTATCTTGGTTTAATCAAACTGCAAGCAATGAGTATTCTCCGTGGGTATCTTTGGACGCCCCCAGGGAAAATGTTGTTATTGCAACTTCAGGTCACTGATCGCGTCCGAAATAACCGGGGATATCGTGCTAGGGGTAAATCGGCACCCCCTATTCGCCATTGACCGCGCACCCCGTGTCATGGCATACGCGCGCGGCACCAAAATGCCGTCGCACCCTGGCCGCGCAAATCTGTCCTGATATTGAAATGACTTCCACCCATGACAGGCGGGTGGATTACACATTTCAACAAGTGCGACCCCTCTCGGGGCGCGCCTGGCGCGCCCCGAGAGGCCGGGATTAGAAGCGGAGCTTCAGGCTCACCCCGCCCTGCGTGTCGCGATAGCCCTGGCTACCATGGCGCTGCATCAGGTTCGCCGAGATGCTCACCCGCTCGTTCAGCTCGCCCTGCACGCCCGCAGACATCTCGACCACGTGCTTGCTCCCCTGGATCAAGACCCGGGTGTCGTCCACGCTGACGCCGTAGGGCCTGGGCGTGTGCACCCAGTTAACCTCCAGGAAGGTCTCGAACCCGCCCGCTTTTGCCGGGTCCGGCGACGCCTGCCGGCTGGTCATGGAGAATCGCGCGCCCAGACGGGTCTGCAGCTTGTCGCCCCCCACGCCCTTCACCGTCGTCCCGGTACGTTCCGTGTGCTCGCCGGCTTTCACCCCCGACCAGATGACTTGCGCCTGCGGCCGGACTGCATATCGGTTCTCCCTACCGCCTCGGGTCGCATAGGCGCCCGTCTCCAGCACATAGCCCACTTCCACGGACCCGGTGATGCCTTGGCTCTTGTATTTCTCCGCGGCCAGGCCCTCGCCCTTGACCGTATTGTCGAATCGGTTGTAGAGCGCCCAACTGTCCACATACAGGCCGCTGCGGGTCGACGCGTCCTGATACCAGGTCCCATACAGGCCCAAGCCATAGCCCACCACATCACCGCGGGATTGGTACCCTGACAGGCGGTTGCGAGTCTTGCTGCGGTGACTGCCGTAGCCAGCCATGACGCCCAACTGCCAAGCGTCTCGGCCGCCGAAAGCGCCCCCCGCGAACGATCCTCCCAGTTGGAGCATGCTCCGGTCCGCCGAGTACCGATTCTGCCCGTCCGACAGACTCCCGCGGCTGCGTCCGGAGGCCATTCTGGCCCAGCCGTGGCCGTGGGCGCCCGTAACGGGATCGACGGATTCCGCGCTCTGGCGGTCGCTCAGGCTCATATCGAACAGCGTACCCGCCGCGGCCATATTGGCGGCGTAGCTGCCCATTTCCGGGCGGTGGACACGAACCCTTCCAACGCCGACTCCCCCGCTCGCGTGATCGTCGCCCGGCTCAATGACGGGCTTGTCCGCCGGCGGTATCGCCGGCATATCGGCAGGCGGCACCCCAGGCGCCTCAACGGGCGGGACTTCCGGCTTGTCAGCAGGCGGCACCGACGGCGCATCAACGGGCGGAGCCTCCGGCTTGTCAGTCGGCGGTACCTCCGGCGCATCAACGGGCGGAACCTCCGGCTTGTCAGCAGGCAGCACCACGGGCGCATCAACGGACGGAACCTCCGGCTTGTCAGCGGGCGGCAACGACGGCGCCTCAGCGGGCGGAGCCTCCGGCTTGTCAGCAGGCGGCACCGGCGGGGCATCAACGGGCGGAACCTCCGGCTTGTCAGCAGGCGGCACCCCGGGCGCATCGACGGGCGGAACCTCCGGTTTATCAGCAGGCGGCACCACGGGCGCATCAACGGACGGAACCTCCGGCTTGTCAGTGGGCGGCACCACGGGCGCGTCAACGGACGGAGCCTCCGGCTTGTCAGTTGGCGGTACCTCCGGCGCATCAACGGGCGGAACCTCCGGCTTGTCAGCAGGCAGCACCACGGGCGCATCAACGGACGGAACCTCCGGCTTGTCAGCAGGCGGCAACGACGGCGCCTCAGCGGGCGGAGCCTCCGGCTTGTCAGCAGGCGGCACCGGCGGCGCATCAACGGGCGGAACCTCCGGCTTGTCAGCAGGCGGCACCGGCGGCGTCTCAACGGGCGGAACCTCCGGTTTATCAGCAGGCGGCACCACGGGCGCGTCAACGGACGGAACCTCCGGCTTGTCAGTGGGCGGCACCGACGGCGTCTCAGCAGGCGGAGCCTCCGGCTTGTCAGTCGGCGGTACCTCTGGCGCATCAACGGGCGGAACCTCCGGCTTATCAGCAGGCGGCACCGGCGGCGCATCAACGGACGGAACCTCCGGCTTGTCGGCAGGCGGGACCGGCGGCGCATCAACGGACGGAACCTCCGGCTTGTCGGCAGGCGGGACCTCCGGCTTGTCAGCGGGCGGCACCGA
>NZ_JAWRWN010000011.1:0-179025 GCF_046535435.1 Achromobacter sp. SIMBA_011
CGGCACCCAGGTAACCCTGTCCAGCGGCCGCGACGCGGCCGAGCTGCGCGATGCGCTGGAATCCAACCTGGAGACGCAGGAAGACCTGAAGACGCTGGTCAATGACATGCTGTTCCTGGCGCGCGCCGACCGCGGCGAACGCGCCGCCGACCTGGCGCCGGTGTCGCTGGCCGCCGAGGCCCGGCGCGTCGCCGACTTCTACGAGGCGGCGCTGGAAGACAGGGGCGTCACGTTGCGTTGCGACGGCGACGCCGTCGTCGCCGCCAATCCCGGGCTGGTGCGCCGCGCGCTGGCCAACCTGATCTCCAACGCCATCAAGGCCACGCCGCGCGGCGGCGAGATCGTGCTGGCCTGCCAGCCGCAGCCGGCCGGCGCGCGGGTCGAGGTGCGCAACCCCGGCGCGCCGATCCCCGAGGCCGACCTGCCGCGCATCTTCGACCGCTTCTTCCGCTCGGGCCAGGCGCGCGCGCCGCGCAGCGAGGGCCACGGCCTGGGGCTGGCGATCGTGCGCGCCATCGCCCGCATGCACGGCGGCGAGGTCGATGCGGCCTCCGGCCCCGAGGGCACGGTGGTCGGCATCACCCTGCGCGGGCCCGCGCCCACGACCGCCGGCGCCAACATTACAAAGAAGTAATCTTCGCGACAGAACCGGGTCCCCCCGGTTTTCCTAAAGTGCCTCTCATGGTCAACCCCCATCAAGGGAACAGCATGAACGGCACTTTGCTCCGCATCACCCAGATCACCGTCCTGGCCGCCCTGCTGGGCACCGGCACCGCCTTCGCGGCCGGCGCCCATGGCGAACACGCCGGCCACGCCATGCCGGCGGCCTCCGCCCCCATCGGCACGCCCGGCGACGCCGCCCGCGTCACCCGCAGCATCGACATCGACATGACCGACGCCATGCGCTTCACGCCGGCGCAGGTGCAGGTCAAGGCCGGCGAGACCGTGCGCTTCAACGTGCGCAACTCGGGCCGCATCCGCCATGAAATGGTGCTGGGCAGCGACGCCGACCTGCAGGCCCACTACGCCATGATGATGAAGGACCCCGGCATGCGCCACGAAGAGGCCAACGCCGTGTCGCTGGACGGCGGCAAGAGCGGCCAGATCGTCTGGAAGTTCGACCGCGCCGGCACCGTGTCCTTCGGCTGCCTGGAGCCCGGCCACTACGCCGCCGGCATGAAGGGCGCGGTGTCGGTCCAGTAATTCCGCCGCGGATCCGTCATGAAAGTCCTCCCCATTCCCGCCCGCCGCCGCTTCGTGCAGGGGCTGGCCGCCGGTGGCGCGCTCGCGGCGCTGGGCGGCTGGCGCGCCGCCGGCGCGGGCCAGCGCGCGGCGCGGGCCGCGGCCGCCGGGCCCGCCGAACTGCGCGGCACCGAATTCCACCTGGAGATCGGCGAGACGCCGGTCAACTACACCGGCGCGGCCCGCATCGCCACCACCGTCAATGGCCAGGTGCCGGCCCCGCTGCTGCGCTGGCGCGAGGGCGACACGGTCACGCTGCACGTCACCAACCGCCTGCGCGAACAGACCTCGATCCACTGGCACGGCATCCTGCTGCCCACGGAAATGGACGGCGTGCCGGGCCTGAGCTTCCCGGGCATCGATCCGGGCCAGACCTTCACCTACCGCTTCGACGTGCGCCAGAGCGGCACCTACTGGTATCACAGCCATTCGGGTTTCCAGGAGCAGACCGGCCTGTATGGCGCCATCGTTATCGACCCGAAGCGGCGCGACCCCATCGCCGCGGACCGCGACTACACCGTGCTGCTGTCGGACTGGACGGACGAAGACCCGATGCGGGTGTTCGACAAGCTCAAGGCCATGCCCGACTACTACAACCGCAACCAGCCCAGCGTCGAGAGCCTGATCCGCGAGGCCGGCGAGAAGGGGTGGCGGGCGGCGCTGTCCGAGCGCCTGATGTGGGAACAGATGCGCATGAACCCGTCCGACCTGGCGGACGTCTCCGGCGCCACGTACACCTTCCTGACCAACGGCGCGACGCCCGCCGGCAACTGGACCGGCCTGTTCAAGCCGGGTGAACGCGTGCGGCTGCGCTTCATCAACGGCTCGGCCATGACGTACTTCGACGTGCGCATCCCCGGCCTGAAGATGACGGTGGTGGCGGCCGACGGCCAGGACGTGCGGCCGGTCGACGTGGAGGAATTCCGCATCGCCGTGGCCGAGACCTACGACGTGATCGTCGAACCCGCCGAAGACCGCGCCTACACCATCTTCTCGCAGGCCATGGACCGTTCCGGCTACGCCCGCGCCACCCTGGCGCCGCGCCCCGGCATGCAGGCCGAGGTGCCGGCCGTCGATCGCGCGCAGTTGCTCGGCATGATGGACATGGGCATGAAGCACGACATGGGCGGCATGGATCATGGCGCCGCGCCGAAGGCGACCACCGGCGCGATGGCCGGCATGAACCATGGCGCCATGCCCGGCATGGACCACGGCAGGTCCCACGGCGGCGGCGCGGACCAGGGCGGCATCGTCGAGGTCAGGCACCCCTATCCCGAGGAACGCGGCCCCGGCAATTCGATGCTGCCCGAAGTGGTCTCCACCCGCCTGGACGACCCCGGCATCGGCCTGCGCGACAACGGCCGCCGCGTGCTGACCTACGCCGACCTGCGCTCGATCCGCGAACCCGACGACAACCGCGCGCCGACCCGCGAGATCGAGCTGCACCTGACCGGCAACATGGAACGCTACATGTGGTCGTTCAACGGCGTGAAGTTCTCCGACGCCAGGCCCATCGTGCTGCGCCATGGCGAGCGCGTGCGCTTCGTGCTGGTCAACGACACCATGATGACCCACCCCATCCACCTGCACGGCCTGTGGAGCGACCTGGAATCGCCCGACGGCGCCTTCCAGGTGCGCAAGCACACCCTGTCGCTCAATCCGGCGCAGCGCCTGAGCTACCGCGTCAGCGCCGATGCGCGCGGCAACTGGGCCTACCACTGCCACCTGCTGTACCACATGGAGGCCGGCATGTTCAGGGCGGTCGTGGTGGAGTAGGCGATGAGAAACCGGACTATGCGCACTTCCCTTCCCCCGTTCCGCCATGCCGTGCTGGCCATCGCCCTGCTGGCGGCCCTGGCCAGCCAGCCGGCCCTCGGCCAGGCCACGGGCGACCACGCCGGCATGGATCATGGCTCGATGCCGGACATGAACCACGGCGGCGCCACGCCCCAGCCCGCGATGCCACCCGGCATGGACCATTCCTCCATGCCAGGCATGAATCACGACGGCGCCAAGCCACAGCCCGCGATGCCGCCCGCCATGGATCATTCCGCCATGCCCGGCATGGACCACGGCGCGCCCGCCGCCGCCCCGCCGGTCGGCAGCCTGCCGTCCAGCGACGGCGCCGGTCCGCGCGGCTACGACAGCTACGGCATCCATCCGCACATGATGGACAAGGACGCTTCATCGCGGCTGCTGTTCGACAAGTTCGGCTGGTCGCGCAACCGCGACGGCCAGAACGCGCTGGAATGGGATGGCCGCTTCTGGTGGGGCACCGCCACCGACCGGCTGGTGATCAAGAGCGAAGGCGCGCGCGAAAGCGGCGGCGGCTCCGAAGCCAAGGTCGAAGCCTTCTGGAGCCACGCCATCTCGCCGTTCTGGGACCTGCAACTGGGCGCGCGGCGCGACTTCGGCACCGGCCCCAAGCGCAACTGGGCCGCGCTCGGGATCGAGGGCGTGATGCCCTACAACATCGAGTTCGAGACCACCGCCTACGCCGGGCCGTCCGGCCGCACCGCGCTGGGCATGAAGGCCGAGTATGACCTGCTGCTTACCCAACGTCTGATTTTCACGCCCGAAATCGAGGCCAGCGCCTACGGCCGCAACGATCCCGCGCGCGGCATCGGCGCGGGCCTGTCCAGCGGTTCGCTGTCGCTGCGGCTGCGCTACGAGGTCACGCGCCAGTTCGCGCCCTACGTCGGGGTATCCTTCGAACGTAAGTTCGGCCGCACCGCGGACTATGCCTCCGCCGCCGGCCAAGGTCGCTCGCAGGCCGCCGTGCTGGCGGGCGTGCGCTTCTGGTTCTGATCCTTCTCGCGGAGACCCATGAAAAAAATCCTCAACCCTGCCCGCCTGCTGCTGGCGGCCACGCTATCCCTGCCCCTGTACGCGCCGCTCCTCGCGCAGGCCCAGTCCGCGCCCAAGGTGCAGGTCTGGAAGACCCCCACCTGCGGCTGTTGCGAAGACTGGGTCAAGCACATGCGCGACAACGGCTTCGAGGTCACCACCCACAACGTGCAGGACACCGGCGCGGTGCGCCGCAACGCCGGCATGGCCGACTATGGCTCGTGCCACACGGCCGTGGTGGACGGCTATGCCATCGAGGGCCACGTGCCGGCCAGCGACGTGCGCCGCCTGCTGCTCGAAAAGCCCGATGCCGCCGGCCTGGCCGCCCCCGGCATGCCGCTGGGTTCGCCCGGCATGGACGGCCCCGAATACGGTGGCCGCAAGACGCCACATGATGTCCTGCTGGTGGACAAGCGCGGCGGCGCCAAGGTGTTCCAGGCGTATCGTTGAAGCACCGGGCCGGGGCAAGCCCCGGCCACCCGCCTGAAACAATTCATCCCCACCCGGGCAATGGGTACCTCTTGCACCGCAGCAAAAATGCGCCACAATAAATAAAACGCATTCTTCACCCGACCCCTGGCAGTCATGGCACACATCGTCCTGTTCGAGAACATCCACCCGAGCGCCCGCGCCGTCTTCGAAGCCGCCGGCTACACCGACATCGTCACGCATGCCGCGGCCCTGCCGCCGGCGCAGTTGCAGGACGCCCTGCGCGGCGCCCACGTCGCGGGCATCCGTTCTCGTACCCACCTGGATGCCGCCCTGCTGTCCGGCAGCCCCGACCTGCGCGTGGTCGGCTGCTTCTGCATCGGCACCAACCAGGTCGACCTCGACACCGCCATGCAGCGAGGCATCCCGGTGTTCAACGCGCCGTTCTCCAACACCCGCTCGGTCGCCGAGCTGGTGCTGGGCGAAGCCATCCTGCTGTTGCGCCGCATTCCCGAGAAGAACGCCCGCGTCCATCTCGGCCACTGGGACAAGAGCGCCGCCGGCGCCTTCGAGACCCGCGGCAAGACGCTCGGCATCGTCGGCTACGGCAACATCGGCTCGCAGATCAGCACCCTGGCCGAAAGCCTCGGCATGCGCGTCATCTACCACGACGTCGAAGCCAAGCTGCCGCTGGGCAACGCCCGCCCGGCCGGCTCCCTCAACGACCTGCTGGAACAGGCCGACGTGGTCACCCTCCACGTGCCCGGCGGCAAGTCGACCGAAAACATCATGAATGCGGAGACCATCGCGCGCATGCGCCGCGGCGCCATCCTCATCAACGCCTCGCGCGGCACCGTGGTCGACATCGACGCCTTGCACGCGGCGCTCAAGTCCGGCCACCTGGCGGGCGCCGCCCTCGATGTGTTCCCCACCGAACCCAAGGGCGCCGACGAACCCCTGGCCAGCCCGCTGATCGGCCTGCCCAACGTCATCCTGACTCCGCACATCGGCGGCAGCACGCAGGAATCGCAAGAGAACATCGGCCGCGAAGTGGCCGAGAAGCTGGTGCGCTTCCTGCAGGCCGGCACCACCAAGGGCGCGGTCAACTTCCCCGAGCTGCCCTACCTGGAGCCGGCCGGCGCCACCCGCATCCTGCACGTGCACCGCAACGCCCCCGGCGCGCTCGGCACGCTGGACAACCTGATGGCGCAGCACGGCCTGAACATCGTCAGCCAGACGCTGCAGACCAAGGGCCAGATCGGCTACGTGATCACCGACGTCGAAGGCCAGGTCGACGACCTGGTCATGACGACGCTGCGCGATCACCCGATCACGGTACGTTGCGACCGGCTGTAAAGGCGCTCTGGACAAAAACAGGCCCGCTCTCGCGGGCCTTTTTCATGCAGGCGAGGCGCCGACGGCACCGGCGCGCAATCACGCCGAAGTTTGCCCCCGGGACGACGACGCGTCCCCGCCGCCTTACGGCCGGTCCGCGAAATGCGCCGCCACCCATCGTTCACAGACGTCCCACAATTGCGGGGCGCCGCGCTGGATCACCGGACCGTAGCGGGCCAGCACCTGCTCGCGCGACACGCCGTTCTCGGTCCAGGTGCCGCCGCCCGTGAACACGTTGATCAGCAGCGGCTGGAAGCGGTCCAGCGCCTTGGCGAAGCGCGCGTCCTCGCTCTCGGCCTGCTCGAATTCGCGCCACAGCGCCAGGAACTCTTCGCCCTGCGGCGGAGGCAGCAAGCCGAACAGCCGTTCGGCCGCCTTGTCCTCCTGCTCGGCCTGCCACGCCGCCGACGAACCGCCATGGATCGGATGGTCGCCGACGTCGATCTCGACCACGTCGTGCAGCAGCAGCATCCGCATGACCCGCTGGGTATCCACCGGACCGCTGGCGTATTCGCTCAGCACCAGCGCGTACAGCGCCAGGTGCCAGGAGTGCTCGGCGGAATTCTCCTTGCGGCTGCGGTCCAGCAGCGGCGATTGCCGGACGACGGTCTTGAGCCGGTCGATTTCGCGGAGGAATTGCAGCTGTTTTTCCAGTGAGGTCGATGCCATGGTGTCCTGCGTGGGTGGCGGTCCTGGCGCGAATGCCGATCGCGTTCCCGACACTGTACCGCCCTGACTGGCTCAGGGCGCCAACGTGGCCCCCGCCGCCCGCGCCAGGCATTCCGCCATCTTGCCGCGGACGCTGCCGGCGTCGAACGGCAACCGCCCGATGAGGCCGATCTCGCGATGAAACGCCGCATCGCCCAGCGACACCAGCCGCAGGCCATCCGTATCCAGGCCGCGCAAGCGCGGCAGCAGCGCCACGCCCAGTCCGTGGCGCACCATGTTGGCGATGGCCTCGATCTCGTCCAGCTCCACGGCCTCGTGCACCGTGATGCGCTGCTTCTTCAGGAACAGGTCCACCACGCGCCCGCCGAACGACGCGCGGTCGTAGCGGATGAAGGGCTGCGACGCCAACACCTCGCGCCACGGCGCCAACGCCATCGCGGCCGGCATGGCCAGCACCACTTCCTCGCGCAGCAACGGCTGCCAGCCCAATTCCGGCGGCAGCGCGAACGGCGGCCGGATCAGCAGCGCCATGTCGACCTCGCCGGCGTCGACCTGCCCCAGCAGCGACAGCGACACCCCTGGCACGATGCGCACCCGCACGTCGGGATAGCCGGCGCGGAACTCGCCCAGCGCCCGCACCAGCAGGTCCTGCTGCACCGACGCGATGGCGCCGATGCGCAGCGAGCCGCTGACATGGCCGGCCCCGGCCGAAGATGCCATGCGCTCGGCCATGGCCACCAGTTCCTCGGCCTGCGGCAGCATCTCGCGGCCATGGTCGTTCAGCACGGCGGCGCGCGCGCTGCGGTCGAACAGCGCCACGCCCAGGTAGTCCTCCAGGCGCTTGATCTGGGCGCTGACCGCGGACTGGGTCAGGCCCAACTGAGCGCCCGCCCCGGTGAAGGTGCCGTCGCGCGCCACGGCGATGAAGGTCTTGAATTCTTTGATCACGATCAATATTTTCGATGCTAAGACACAAAAAATATCGTTTTTCAATCAAAAAAACAATTCATAAACTATCGACTCCGGACACGCCCCGATGGTGACGGTCCGCATTCTGAATTACTTTTCCGCCTTATCCGGAGCTTTTCATGACCGCTCAAACCAACCTGCCGCCGTTCCACCTGGCCTTCCCGGTCCGCGACCTGGCCGAAGCCCGCGCCTTCTACGGCGAAAAGCTGGGCTGTCCGGAGGGCCGCAGCTCGCCCGACTGGATCGACTTCAACTTCTACGGCCACCAGATCGTCGCCCACCTGGCCCCCAGCGAGTGCGGCCACAAGGCCACCAGCGCGGTCGATTCGCACAATGTGCCCGTGCGCCATTTCGGCGCGGTGCTTTCCATGGAACAATGGGAAGCCATGGCCAAGCGCCTGACCGATGCCGGCACCGAGTTCGTCATCGAGCCCTACATCCGCTTCAAGGGCGAAGTCGGCGAACAGGCCACCATGTTCTTCCTGGACCCGTCGGGCAACGCGCTGGAATTCAAGGCGTTCAAGAACCTGGATTCGTTGTTCGCCAAGTAATCCGTCTCTACAGGTTTCGTGCCGTTGAACGCTACATCAGACACTTCTTCTCCGGCCGAAACCGCCTGGCGCATCCAGCCCCAGGGCGACCGCTGCCTGATCGTCTCTTTCGGTGACCAGATCGACGCCGCCATCGGCCGCACCTGCCTGGCGGCGGCGCGCAAGCTGCGCGACGCCGGCCTGCCGGGCGTGACCGACGTGGTGCCATCGTTCGTGGCGGTGGCGGTGCATTACCGGCCCGACGGCCTGGGCAACGGTCCCACCTACGCCGACCTGGCCGCGCGCATTGAGGCGCTGCTGGGCGACGGCATCCAGGCCGACGCCGCCGCCGGCCGCGAGGTCGACGTGCCGGTCTGCTACGGCGGCGAGCACGGGCCCGACCTCGACGACGTCGCCCGCGCCGCCGGCCTGACCCCCGACGACGTCATCGCGCTGCACAGCGGGCCGCGCAGCATGGTGTTCATGCTGGGCTTCGCCCCCGGCCACGCCTACCTGGGCGTGCACGACGAAAAACTGAACCTGCCGCGGCGCGCCTCGCCGCGCACCGCCGTGCCGCCCGGCGCGGTGGCCATCGCCAACCGCCAGACCGTGATCTACCCCAACCGCCTGCCCGGCGGCTGGCACATCATTGGCGCCACCCCGCTGACCATGTTCGACCCCGCGCGCGACCCCGCCGCCTATTTGCAACCGGGCGACTCGGTGCGCTTCGTGCCCATCACCCCCGATGAATTCGAACGCCTGCGGGAGGGCCGGCCGTGAGCCTCACCGTCATCAAGCCGGGCATGCTGTCCAGCTTCCAGAACCGCGGCCGCGAGGGCTACCAGCACCAGGGCATCCCGGCCGCCGGCGCCATGGACGAACGCGCCCATCGCCTGGCCAACGCGCTCGCCGGCAACACCGGCGATCCCGCCACGCTGGAAATGACCCTGACCGGCCCGACGCTGCGCTTCGACGCGCCGGCCTGCTTCGCGCTGGCGGGCGCCGACCTGGGCGCCACGCTCAACGGTCAGGACATCCCCCAGCACCGGCCGCTGGTCGCCCGCGCCGGCGACACGCTGGCCTTTGGCGCGCGGCCAGCCAACGGCGTGCGCGCCTATCTGGCGGTGCACGGCGGCTTTGCGTTGGCGCCGGTGATGGGCAGCGAAACCACCTATCTGCGCAGCGGCTTCGGCGGCTTCGAAGGCCGCGCGCTGGCCAAGGGCGACCAGGTCGGCCTGCGCCACACGCTTGCCGGCCGCGACCTCGATGCGTTGCAAAAGGCCCTGTGGGACCTGCGCATCTACCTGCCCGGCGCGCTCGGCAACAAGCAACGCGACACCATCCGCTTCCTGCCCGGCATGCAGTGGCAGGAATTCTCCGAAGCCTCCCGCCACGCCTTCGGCGGCGCGGAATTCCGCATCAGCCCGCAGTCCGACCGCATGGGCTACCGCCTGCAGGGCCCGGCGCTGTCCATGAGCCAGCCGCGCCAGATGCTGTCGGAGGCCGCCAGTTTCGGCACCGTGCAGGTGCCCTCTGGCGGCGAGGCCATCATTCTCATGGCCGACCGTCAGACCACCGGGGGCTACCCCAAGATCGCGCAGATCGCCACCGTCGACCTGCCCTTGCTAGCGCAGTATGCGCCGGGAGGCGCGCTGCGGTTCGCCATGATCGAACTCGACGAGGCGCAACGCCTGGACGGCGAGCGCGAACGCGCCTTCGCCCAGTTGCTGGACGCGCTGGCGCCGCTGCGCGCGCTGCTGGGACCTGGCCACCCGTGAGGCCAGCTCGCACGCGCCCCCCGAATAACAGCCCGAAACTCCACAGGAACCTCATCATGAGCACAAGCATCGACCTGAACTGCGACATGGGCGAAAGCTATGGCGCCTGGAGCATGGGTAACGACGCCGCGGTGCTGGCCTTCGTCAGCTCGGCCAACATTGCCTGCGGCTTTCATGGCGGCGATCCCGCCACCATGCGCAAGACCGTGGCCGCCGCCCTCAAGCAAGGCGTGGCGCTGGGCGCGCACCCCAGCCTGCACGACCTGGTCGGCTTCGGCCGCCGCGCGATTCCGATCACGCCGGACGAGGCCTACGACATCACGGTCTACCAGATCGGTGCGCTGGCCGGCGTGGCCGCCTCGCAAGGCGCGCGGCTGCACCACGTCAAGGCGCATGGCGCGCTCTACAACATGGCCGCCAAGGACGAGGGCCTGGCGCGCGCCATCTGCCAGGCGGTCAAGGACGTCGACGCCTCGCTGCTCCTGTACGGGCTGGCCGGTAGCAAGCTGGTCGACGCCGCGCGCGCCATCGGGTTGGCGGCGGCCAACGAGGTCTTCGCCGACCGTTCCTACCAGGACGACGGCTCGCTCACGCCGCGCACCCGCGCCGGCGCCATGATCGAGGATGTCGACCAGGCGGTCGCGCAAGTGGTGCGCATGGTCCGGGAAGGCAAGGTGCGTTCGGTCGACGGCAAGGACGTGCCCGTGCAGGCCGACACGCTCTGTATCCACGGCGACCAGCCCAATGCGCTGGTGTTCGCCCGCGCCATCCGCGAAGCGCTAGAACGGGCCGGCATCGCCGTGCGCACGCCGGCGCGCGGCTAAGCCGCCCTAGCCGCGCCCGAAGCGCGGCGCCGACTCTTCCGCATCCTGCTGCGAGGCCTCGTGGTAGGCCCGCAGGATGCCTGGCAGCACATCGATCACGTAGTTGCGCGTCAGCTCGGCGGCGCGGTCGAAATCGCGCTTGTCCAGCGCCTGCGTGATGCCCTGGGTGTAGGTCTGCAGGTTGTTCGACGCCATCGTCTGCCGGGCCAGCAGGTAGCGCAGCGGCTCGACCTGCTCGTACAGCTTGGTCAGCACGTCCGCCAGCGGCGCATTGCCGGTGAAACGGGCGCCGGCCAGGTAGAACTCGCGCAGCGCGGCGATATAGGCGCGCACGTCGCGCTTGGCCATGGCGGCGGCGATCGCCTCGTCATAGCTGCGCAGCTCGGCCACCAGGGGCGAGATGTCGTCGATCTCGGCAACCTGGCGGATGCAATAGGCTTCCAGTTCCGCGCGCAACTTGTAGAGGTGGCGGATCTGGGTTTCGGAATACAGGGTGACCCGGAAGCCCTTGCGCTGGACATGCGTCACCAGGCCGCTCAGTTCCAGCAGACGCAGCGCTTCCCGGATGGGACTGCGGCTGGTGCCGAAACGCTGCTCCAGTTCCTGTTCCCGCAACGGCTGCCCGGGCCTGATAGTGCCATCCACTATCAACTCACGAATCTGTTCCTGTAGGAAGTACGGAATCGTGGCGGGCGCTTTGACGTCCAATCGGCTCCCCTTGTACTGCGTGATGCAAGTATTGCGACAGCGACAAGATACTAGAAATTTATTGAAACACAAATAGGAAAATTGTTGCAGGAAATCGCGCGCGGTCCGCTCAGTGCCAGTCGTCCCGATAGACAAACTTCGGCATCTGCCAATTGAAGCGCAGGGCCAGCAGGCGCAGCGCCAGACCGACCGCCAGCGCCACCGGCACTGCCGCGTTGGCCGGCATTCCCAGAGCCTGCGCGCCCAGGTAGAGCCCGCCGGTCACCACCGACACGCTGGCGTACAGTTCCTTGCGGAACAGCAGCGGCACCTCGTTGCAGAGCACGTCGCGCAATACCCCGCCGGCGCAGCCGGTGATCATGCCGCTGATCAGCACGACCGTGATCGGCAGTTGCATCAGTTGCGCCACCTGGCAGCCGATGACCGTGAACGCCACCAGGCCCAGCGCGTCCGCCAGCAGGAACACACTGCGCAGGCGCCGCATCACCGGCGCGATCAGGGCGGTCAGCAAGGCCGCGCCCGCCGTCATCCACAGGTATTCGGGGTGCACCACCCAGGTCAGCGGATAGTGGCCCAGCAGCACGTCGCGCAGCGAGCCTCCGCCCAGCGCGGTGACGCAGGCGATGATGCAGACGCCCATCCAGTCCATGTCGCGCCGGCCGGCCGATAGCGCCGCCGTCATCGCTTCGGCCACGATGGCGACCAGGTACAGGGTGTGCAGCAGGGCAGGAGAAAGGTCGTAGAACATGAAACAGGTGGGCGATGGACGAAGCCGCGGCGCGGCAGGCCCCATTGTATTGACAGCCCACGGCCCGGGCGATTGCTCCCCGCCGGATCCTCCCTTACCCTGAAAGCGCGTTGATATCGGTCAAGCCCCTGTCCATGCCCCGGCGGGACAATGGGGATGTGCCCGCAAGGGCGATTTCGGCCACCGGCGGGCTAGCGGGAGCCACCGGCGGGCCCCATATCGGGAGAAACGTATGTCGCAACAACCTGGCCCCATCCTACTGGCCACGGACCTCAGCGCGCGGGGCGATCGCGCCCTCGATCGCGCGCTGCAACTGGCCAAGGAACTCGATACCAAGCTGGTCGTGCTGCACGTGATGGAAAGTCACGGCGTGTCGCCGCGCCTGACCACGCCGGTCTGGCGCCGCCTGGCCGCCGACCACAAGGCGGTGGCCGAACGCGAGCTGGCCGAGGACCTCGCCAACGCCGGCGTCGCCACCGAAGTCGTGGTGGTCTCGGGTGATCCGCTGGTGCGCATCATGGAAACCGCCGACAGCTTCGGCTGCTCGCTGATCATCGCCGGCATCGCCCGCGACGAGACCCTCGGCCGTCTGCTGCTGGGCACCACGGTAGAGAAGCTGGCGCGCCAGGCGCGCCAGCCGGTGCTGGTGGTCAAGAACCGGCCGCGCAAGCCGTACCGCGACGTGCTGGTGGCTACCGACTTCTCGGCCGGCTCGCGCCGGGCGCTGCGCGCCGCGCTGCAACTGGTGCCCAACGCCGACCTGACGCTGTTCCATGCCTACGATGTGCCGTTCCAGGGCAAGAACGTGCCGGACGATGCGGTGACCCGCAGCTTTTATCACGCGGCCGAGCAGAGCTCGCGCGAATTCATCGCCGAAACGCCGGAACTGGCCAACGTGGCGCCGCCCAAGGTGGTGCTGGAATGCGGCCAGCCGGAGACGGTGCTGTCGGAATACTCGTTCAACCACCGTTCCGACCTGGTCGTCACGGGCACCCATGGCCGCACCGGCCTGCTGCGCACGGCCATCGGCAGCGTTGCCGAGCGCCTGCTGGAAGCCCTGCCGAGCGACGTGCTGATCGTGCGCCTGACCGAAGAGGCGTAACCCCCGCCCTGGCGCCGGGCCCCGGCGGGCCTGGCGTCAGGCGTCGCCGTCCTGCATCATGGCCTCGATGCGGCCGCGCAGCAGATACAGCAGCAACAGCCCCGGCAGCGCGATGACCACCGTCACCAGGAAGAACCCGGGCCAGCCCAGGTGCTCCACCAGTGGCGGCGTCAATGGCCCGGCCAGATAGGTCCGGCCCACGGCCGACAAGGCCGACAGCAGCGCGAACTGCGTGGCCGAGAAACGCTGACGGCACAGGGCCATCAGGAGCCCGACGAACGCCGCCGTGCCCAGGCCGCCGCACAGGTTTTCCAGCCCGACCGCCGCGCCCATCAGCCAGATGCTCTTGGGGCTGACCGCGATCAGCCAGTAGCCCAGGTTGGACACCGCCTGCAGCAGGCCGAACACCACCAGCGAGCGGTACAGCGTCCAGCGCGACATGATGAGTCCGCCGGCCAGCGCGCCGACCACGGTCGCGGCCATGCCCATGACCTTGTTGACCGCGCCGACCTCGGTGGGCGTGTAGCCGGCGCCGCGGATCAGGAAAGTGGTCGAGAGCGCGCCGGCAAAGGCGTCGCCCAGCTTGTACAGCACGATCAGCAGCAGCACCGCCAGGGCGCCGCGCCGGGTGAAGAATTCCTGCAAGGGCGCCGACACGGCCTCGCCCAGGCTGCGCGGCGGCTTGGCCACGTGCTCCGGCTCGGGCGCCCACAGCGTCGCCAGCGCGCACAGCAGCATCAGGCCGCCCATCACCACATAGGTATT
Source organism: Achromobacter sp. SIMBA_011 (assembly GCF_046535435.1). Classification (NCBI taxonomy): domain Bacteria; kingdom Pseudomonadati; phylum Pseudomonadota; class Betaproteobacteria; order Burkholderiales; family Alcaligenaceae; genus Achromobacter; species Achromobacter sp. SIMBA_011. Next base: position 14,007 of record NZ_JAWRWN010000011.1, read on the forward strand.
GCCCCAGCCGATCCACTGGTCGGCCAGGATCAGCGCCAGACCACCCGAGACGATCATCGCCACCCGGTAGCCCATGACCTTGATGGCGGCGCCGGCGCCGCGCTCTTCCTTGCGCAGCACGTCGGTGCAATAGGCGTCGAAGGCGATGTCCTGGGTGGCCGACAGGAACGCCACCAGCACCGCCAGCAGGGCCAGCGTCTGCAGCGCCGAAGACGGCGACAGCGTGCCCATGACCATGATCGCCAGCGCCAGCAGCACCTGTGTCACCAGCATCCAGCCGCGGCGCCGGCCCAGCAGCGGCGGCGCATAGCGGTCCACCAGCGGCGCCCACAGGAACTTGAGCGTGTAGGCGGTGCCCACCAGGGTCAGGAAACCGATCTGCTGCAAGGGCACGCCGGCCACCGTGGCCCAGGCCTGCAGGGTGCCGCTGGTCAGGGCCAGCGGCAATCCGCTGGCGAACCCCAGGACCAGCAGGGGCGCGACGCGGGGACTGGTGTAGACGTTGGATACAGCGGTAATGACGGTCTCCTGAAACGGCCCGGCCGGGCGCACGGGCGGGCACGGCGGGCTTGCGGCATTTTAGGCGCTGGCGCCCGGGCCGTCAGCCTGCGTTTCAGAATGTCAGGGCGAAGCGAAGCGGTACACCGCCAGCGTGCTGCGCCAGCTCGGAAAGGCCTTGATCTCGCGCCCCTCGTTGAAGGTGGCGCGCTCCAGGATGCGCAGGCCGAGTTCGCCGGCCAACTGCTCGAAATCGCGCAGCGTGCACAGGTGGATGTTGGGCGTGTTGTACCACTGGTACGGCATCTGGCCCGTCACCGGCATGCGCCCGCGCAGGATGGCCCAGCCGTGCGGCCAGTAGCCGAAGTTGGGAAACGACACCACGCCGTAGCGCGCCACCCGCGCCATTTCGCGCAGGATGTGCTCGGTGCGATGCATCGACTGCAGCGTCTGCGACAGCACCACGGTATCGAATTGCTTGTCGTCGAACAGCGCCAGGCCGTCTTCCAGGTTCTGCTGGATCACCTCGACGCCGCGCCGCACGCAGGCGATGACGCAGGTGTCGTCCAGTTCGACGCCGGCGCCGCGCACCTGGCGATGGTCGCGCAGGTGCGCCAGCAGCGCGCCGTCGCCGCAGCCCAGGTCCAGCACCCGGCTGCCGGGTTCGATCCAACTGGCGATGCGCGCCAGGTCGGGACGCAGCGCAACGAGGGCCGGACGGGGAGTCACAGGAGTCATGCGGAGCGTCCTTCGGTCTGGGTGGCGCCGGTCAACGCCAGCTCGCGGGCGATGCGCTCGTAATAGCCGCGCACCACGGCATGGTAGCGCGCGTCGTCCAGCAGGAAGGCGTCATGCCCATGCGGCGCGTCGATCTCGGCATAGGTGACCGGGCTGCCGTTCTTGAGCAGGGCGCGCACGATCTCGCGCGAGCGCTCCGGCGGGAAACGCCAGTCGGTGCTGAACGACACCAGCAGGAAGTCGGCCTTGGCCGGCGCCAGCGCGCGCGCCAGGTCGCCGCCGGTCTTGCGCGCCGGATCGAAATAATCCAGCGCGCGGGTGATCAGCAGGTAGGTGTTGGCGTCGAAATAGCGGGTGAACTTCTCGCCCTGGTAACGCAGATACGACTCGACCTCGAACTCGACGTCGTAGCCGTAGCGGTAGGCGCCGTTGGCGGCGGGTTCGCGCTGGGCGCGGCCGAATTTCTCGGCCATGTCGTCGTCGGACAGGTAGGTGATGTGGCCGATCATGCGCGCCACCGACAGGCCGCGGCGCGGCACGGTTTCCTGCGCGTAATAGTCGCCGCCATGGAAATCCGGATCCGTGATGATGGCGCGCCGCGCCACTTCGTTAAAGCCGATGTTCTGCGCCGACAGGCGCGGCGTGCTGGCGATGACCACGCAATGGGCCACGCGCTCGGGCAGCGTGATGGCCCAGCTCAGCGCCTGCATGCCACCCAGCGACCCGCCCATCACGGCGGCGAAGCGTTCGATGCCGAAGTGGTCCGCGACCCGCGCCTGCGCCTGCACCCAGTCCTCCACCGTCAGCACCGGAAAGGCGGCGCCCCAGGGCTTGCCGGTCTCCGGATTGATGCTGGCCGGGCCGGTCGAGCCGAAGCACGAGCCCAGGTTGTTGACGCCGATGACGAAGAACACGTTGGTGTCGACCGGCTTGCCGGGACCCACCATGTTGTCCCACCAGCCGACGTCGCTGGGGCTGTCGGCGGCCTGGCCGGCCACGTGGTGCGAGGCGTTCAGGGCGTGGCAGATCAGCACCGCATTGCTGCGCGCGGCGTTGAGCGTGCCATAGGTCTCGACCGCCAGCTCGTAGCTGGCCAGCGACTGGCCGCTGAGCAACGGCAGCGGCTCGTCGAAACGCAGGAAGACGGGAGCGACCAGTCCGACGGAACCGGGATCAGCGGCATCGGACTGCGTGAGAGTGGCGGCGGGCAGGGTCGCGAGCGCGGCGCTGGCCGAATCACCGGCCAAATGTTGGGCAGGAGTGGTCATACGGACCTCTTTAGCTGGATTTATTGGAAGGCGCCCGCAAGCGGATCAGGCAAATCGGCGCCGAAAATTGGATAGTGCGGCAGGAATTCTAGCACTGCTGGCGGCGGGGACGGCAAGCGCGCGGCGCGGCGGCCGTCGGCGCCCCGATCGCATGGAGGCCGGCGCCGGCAAGCCAGCCCCTTGCCTGCCGCCCGGGCCGGCTCCGGAACGCGCTGGCCCTCAGGCCCCCGCCTCCCAGGGCTCATGGCCCAGGTATTCGTAGCGTTCGGTATTGACGCGCGAGATGCGCCATTCGACCGGCTGGCGGTTGTACGAATAAGCCACGCGCCGGATCTCCAGCAGCGCCGCGCCCTCGGCCACGCCCAGCCAGCGCGCATGGGCGCGGTCCGCCAGGCAGGTGCGCAGGCGTTCGTCGGTGGCGATGACGTTGACGCCGAACACATCCTGGTACAGCGCATACAGCGTGCTGGCGCGCTCGCGCAGGTGCGCCTCGGTCATGCCGGGAAAGCGCGATTCCGGCAGGCAGATGTCATCGACCATGACCACGTCGCCGTTCAGCGACAGCATGTTGAGGAACTCGAACACGTAGGCGCCGGCCGGCAGCCCCAGCTTGTCGCGCGCCTCGGCCGAGGCCTTGACGCGACGAAAGCGCAGCAGCTCGGTGGTCGGGTACGACTTGTGGCCGTCCTGGCGCAGGATGCGGAAGAACTTGAAGAAGTGGTGGTTGCGGGTGTGCACCGCCACATAGGTGCCGCGGCCCTGGTGGCGCACCAGGATGTTCTCGGCGGCCAGTTCGTCGATCGCCTTGCGCAGCGTGCCGATCGACACGCCGAAACGCTCGGCCAGGTTCTTTTCCGGCGGAATCGCCTCGCCCTGCTTCCATTCGCCTTGGGCCAGCGCGGCAAGCACGGCCTGCTTGACCTGCTCGTACAAGGGACTGCCCAAAGGCACAGTCGATGACAGGCTGGTGTTCATGGGTGCATCGCAATAAATCCGGGCCTCCAGTGTAGCGGCGCGAGCGGGCCTCGCTCAAGTCATACAATTCATATATATGATTTAGTTGACATGCAAAAAAGCCCGCCCTAAGATTTGCCGGACGTTGTGATCCGAAGCGCCCGCGGCACTCCGCCGCGGCGCTCACCCAGGAGAGGAAGACGATGATTCACGCCGTATTGCACGATGCCAAGGACACGGTGGCGGTCGCCGTGGTGGAAGGCCTGACCGCCGGAACGGAGCTCAATGCCTGGATCATGGACGAGGACAAGATCATCCATGTGCGGGCCTCGCAGGACATCCCCATCGGCCACAAGGTCGCGATGAAGGACATGGCCGTGGGCGACACGGTCTACAAGTACGGCGTGGACATCGGCCGCGTGGTCGCGCCGATCCAGGCCGGCCAGCACGCCCACGTGCACAACATCAAGACCAAGCGCTGGTAAGCCGATCCTTCGCCCACACAGGAAACCATCATGTCCGTCATCAATGCTCAGACCACCTTCCAGGGCTACCGCCGCGACAACGGCCGGGTCGGCGTGCGCAACCACGTCATCGTGCTGCCCGTGGACGACATCTCCAACGCCGCGGCCGAGGCCGTCGCCAACAACATCAAGGGCACGCTGGCCCTGCCCCACCCCTACGGCCGCCTGCAATTCGGCGAAGACCTGGAACTGCACTTCCGCACCCTCATCGGCACCGGCTGCAACCCCAACGTCGCGGCGGTGGTGGTGATCGGCATCGAGGAAGGCTGGACCAAGCGCGTGGTCGATGGCATTGCCGCCACCGGCAAGCCGGTCATGGGCTTCAGCATCGAACTGCACGGCGACCACGACACCATCATGCGCGCCTCGCGCTGCGCCAAGGAATTCGTGCACTACGCCACCGCCCTGACCCGCAGCACGTGTCCGATTTCGGACCTTTGGGTCTCGACCAAGTGCGGCGAGTCCGACACCACCTCGGGCTGTGGCGCCAACCCCACCGTGGGCAACGCCTTCGACAAACTCTACGCGCTGGGCTCGACGCTGGTGTTCGGCGAAACCTCGGAGCTGACCGGCGGCGAGCATATCGTGGCCGAGCGCTGCGCCAACGACGCCGTGCGCGAACGCTTCATGTTCATGTTCGACCGCTACCAGGCCATGATCGACCGCTGGAAGACCAGCGACCTGTCCGAATCGCAGCCGACCAAGGGCAACATCGCCGGCGGCCTGACCACCATCGAGGAAAAGGCGCTGGGCAACATCCAGAAGATCGGCAAGCAGTGCCGGGTCGACGGCGTGATCGACAAGGCCGAGATTCCCGACGGCCCGGGCCTGTGGTTCATGGACTCGTCCTCGGCCGCGGCAGAGATGGTGACGCTGTGCGCGGCCTCGGGCTACGCCGTGCACTTCTTCCCCACCGGCCAGGGCAACGTCATCGGCAACCCGATCCTGCCGGTCATCAAGATCTGCGCCAATCCGCGCACGGTGCGGACCATGTCGGAACACATCGACGTCGACACCAGCGGCCTGCTGCAGCGCGAGATCGACCTGAACCAGGCCGGCGACAAGCTGCTCGAATGCATGCTGGCCACCGCCAACGGCCGCTGGACCGCGGCCGAGGCCCTGGGACACCGCGAGTTCGTCCTGACCCGTATCTTCGAAAGCGCCTGACGGCGCCGGCGCGGCGCGCTCCGCAATGCGCGCCTGCCGCAGCGGTTTCATCGCGGCGCGCGCCGACCGTGCGCGCCGCGGCAGCACACGGCGCCCGCGCCGTGCCGCAGTTCCCTCGCAGCACACGCACAAAAGCATGCAGACCCGGGCGCAAGCCGCCACGGCAGCACAGGCGTAAGCATTCCTACCCGGGCGCCACCCCCAAGGAGGAAGACAGATGAATCGCGAGCAACACCCCCCGATCGACGACGCGCAGCGCCGCCGCGCGCTGGCCGCCCTGGGCGCGGCCGGCCTCTGTGCGCTGGCCCCTTGGCGCCAGGCCCTGGCGCAGAAAGGCGCCTGGCCGGAACGGCCCATCAATTACGTCGTGCCGTTTCCCCCGGGAGGCCTGACCGACGTGGCAGCGCGCCAGGTCGGCAAGGCGCTGAACGATGCCGAACGCTGGAACATCGTGGTCGAGAACCGCCCGGGCGGCAGCGCCAACATTGGCGCTGCCCACGTCTCGCACGCCGCGCCCGACGGCTACACCTGGCTGGCCATCACCCTGTCGCACGCCGCCAACGCCACGCTGTTCGCCGGCAAGGCCGGCTACGACCTGACCCGCGACCTGGCGCCGGTGGCCGGCCTGGCTTCGTCGCCCATCATGGTGGTGGTCAACGCCAAGAGCCCGATCAAAACCATGGACGACCTGGCCCGCGCGGCTGCCGCCAAGCCGCTGGCCGCCGGCTCCAGCGGCAATGGCACGCCGCCGCACCTGACGCTGGCGCTGTACCAGAAGCTGACCGGCGCGCCGCTGATGCACGTGCCCTACAAGGGCGGCGCGCCGTCGCTGACCGACCTCATCGGCGGCCACCTGGACGTGGTGTTTTCCAATTACCCCGAATCGCTCGCGCATGTGAAGAACGGCTCGCTGCGCGCCCTGGCCATCACCACCCGCGCGCGCAGCGCCGACCTGCCCGACGTGCCCACGGTGGCGCAGGCCGGACTGCCGGACTTGATCGTGGAGAACTTCACCGGCGTGATGGCGCCGGCCAGCACGCCGCCGGAGCTGGTGCAGCGCATCGGCGAAGCCATCGTCAAGCAGGTGTCGCAGCCCGCGATGCAGCAGGCGCTGCTGCAGTTGGGATTCGTGCCGCAGCCGCGCGGACCGGCCGAGTTCGGCAGCTACCTGCGGTCCGAGGTCGACCGCTGGGCCAGGATCATCCGCGACGCCAACATCCAGATCGCCTGACGCCGGAGCCGCCATGCACGTGCTTATCTCGGAATTCATGGACGCGCCCGCGGTCGACGCGCTGCGCCAGCGCTTCGACGTGCGCTACGCCCCCGACCTGGTGGACCAGCGCGACGCCCTGCTGCGCGCCGCCGGCCAGGCCGACGCCCTCATCGTGCGCAACCGCAGCCAGGTGGACGCGGCCTTGTTGGCGGCCGCGCCGCGGCTGCGGGCAGTCGGCCGGCTGGGCGTGGGGCTGGACAACATCGACCTGCCCGGCTGCGCGGCGCGCGGCATCCAGGTGGTGCCGGCCACCGGCGCCAACGCGCGCGCGGTGGCCGAGTACGTCATCGGCACGTTGCTGGCGCTGCTGCGCGGCGCCTACGGCGCCAGCGCCGCCGTGGCCGACGGCCAATGGCCCCGCGCCGCCCTGTCGCAGGGGCTGGAGGCGCACGGGCGCACCCTGGGCGTGGTGGGTTTCGGCGGCATCGGCCAGTTGACCGCGCGGCTGGCGGCCGGCCTGGGCATGCGCGTCGTCGCCTGCGACGCCGCCCTGCCGGCGACCCATCCCGCCTGGGCCGAAACCTGCGCCACGCGGCTGGAACTGGACGACCTGCTGGCCCAGGCCGACGCCGTCACCCTGCACGTGCCCCTGACCGCAGGCACCCGCCATCTGCTGGACGCGGCCCGCATCGCTCGCATGCGGCCGGGCGCGGTGCTGATCAACACGTCGCGCGGCGGCATCGTCGACGAGGCCGCGCTGGCGGCGGCCTTGCGCGGCGGCCGCCTGGGCGGCGCGGCCCTGGACGTGTTCGAACAGGAGCCGCTGCCGGCCGGCGGCCCGCTGGCCGGAGCGCCCAAGCTGATCCTGACCCCGCATATTGCCGGCTTGACGCAGGAAGCCAACACCCGCGTTTCCGACATGGTGGCCGCCGGTGTGACAATAGCGCTTACCGGCGGCGCCCAATGAAACGCGGCGCGCCTCGCTGACAGGAAGGATATGGCTCACATCTATCTGGACGAACTTCAACACCTGGCCGCGGCCAGCCTGGCCGCCGCGGGCGCCAACCCGGCCATGGCCGACAGCACCGCCCGCGCGCTGGTCTTCGCCGAAAGCCAGGGGCTCAGTTCCCACGGCCTGTCGCGCGTGCCGTTCTACGCCGGCCACCTGCGCACCGGCCGCGCCATCGGCAACGCCGTGCCGCGCATCGTGCACGAGCGCGGCGGCGCGGCGCTGATCGACGCCGGCTCGGGCCTGGCGTTCCCGGCATGCGCGCTGGCGGTGGCCGAAGCCGGCCGCCGCGCGCGCGAACACGGCGTGGCCTTCATCGGCGTGGCCAACAGCCACCATTTCGGCGAGGCCGGCTATCACCTGGAAGCGCTGGCCGATGCCGGCCTGGTGGCGCTGGCGCTGAGCAACTCGCCCGCCGCCATGCCGGCCTGGGGCGGAAAGCGTCCGCTATTTGGCACCAACCCCATCGCCGCCGTCTTTCCGCGTCGCGGCGGCGGCCGCATCGTCATCGACCTGTCCTTGTCGCAGGTGGCGCGCGGCAAGCTCATGATCGCCGCGCGCGACAACCAGCCGATCCCGCTGGGCTGGGCGCTGGACGCCGACGGCCAGCCCACCACCGATCCCAAGGCCGGCCTGGCGGGCAGCATGCTGCCCGCCGGCGGCGTCAAGGGCGCGATGCTGGCGCTGATCATCGAGCTGCTGGCCTGCGCCCTGACCGGCTCGCACTTCGGTTTCGAGACCGAGTCGTTCTTCGTCGACGCGGGCGGCCCCGCGCGGCTTGGGCAGGCCTTCATGGCCATCGACCCGGGCGCGCTGGCGGGCAACGAGGCCTACCTCGAACGCGTCGAGACGCTGGTGGCAGCCATGCTGGAAGACGACGGCGTGCGCCTGCCCGGCGACCGCCGCCGCAAGCTGCGCGACGAGGCGCTCAAGCATGGCGTGGAAATCCCCGAAGCGCTGATGGCACAGTTGCGCGCCATGTCGGGCGTGGCCTGAATATTCCCCGGCGGTGGCTTGCCCGGCGGCCGGACGGGCCCCGCCCACTGCCGACCCGACGCACTTCGACCTGCTCGCCCTTCGCTATGACCGATGACGATCTGGCCGGCCTATATGCCGGCGGCGCCACCCACCTGGACGCGGCCACGCTGGCGACAGCGGGCCTCGATCCCTCCAGCCGCGCCTGGCTCGCCGACCACGGCCTGCCGTTGCGGCCCGAGCCCGCCATCCCCCTGCTGGAGTTCGTGCCGCCCCGCATGCACGCCGGCGGCAACGCCGCCGTCCTCTTGATCGCGCGCGAACCGTGGGCCGACGCGCTGTGGATAGGAATCGCGGCGGATGGCCGCGTGGTGACGGCAGGCGCGGACGGGCCACCGATCCTCATCAACAGCCGCATCACGCATTTCCTGCATTTCCTGGCCGCGTTCCAACGCTTCCAACGCGCGGCCAGCCGTGACGATGCGGGGCCCCGCGTGTACACCCAGGCCGAGATGCAGGCCCGACTCGACGCGTTGCGCCAGGGCCAGGGCCGGCGCGCGAGCCCGCCCGCCTCACGAGCACCCGCCACGCCGGCCCTTGACCGCCCTGCCGCGCTGCGCCGGCTCGAGCAGGCCTGGCGCGACTGTGACGCCACCGCCCTGGCCCGCGGCGGTTGGTGGCTCCGTATCCGGGAACAACTGCGCGACGGCCTGCTGTAGCCTGCCGCACCCGGCCGCCGGCCGAACTCCCGGGGCGAATGGCCCTACCTCTACGGAGTCAACCGCTCAAGGCCAGGTGACCGTGAAACTCTTGTTCACCGCATGCCCGGCCGCATCGGTCACGGTCACTTTTATCGCCGACGACATGCCCGGCGCAGCGCCGGGTCGGACCCGCAGGTTCCGCGGAGCGCGGCTGTCCGTTCCGGCTTTCGTGAATTCCAGCAGGTCGGCAACGCCCAATGCTGCCGTCATGGCGACATCGCCGACCCCGCCAGATACCGTCACGAAAGAATCGAGCGTCACGTCGGGCTCTCCCACGGCAGGTCCAGCCAGGGCGTCCGAGGTGAGTTGCACGGCCAGCGCCGGCGCGATCTCCAGGTTGAAGAAGGCCGAGGTCGGCACCGCCTCCACCAAGGGGTCCGAGATCGCGACGGCAAAGGTATTGGAGGGCGACACTTCGAGCGCCGTACCGGTTATCTCGCCGGTCGTGGAATCCATCGTCAAGCCGGCCGGCAAGCCGCCATGGAGCATGCGGTACTCAAGCTTCCGTCCGCCCGCGCCCCCTCCCTGCACAGGGCTATAGCTGACGGCGTCGCCAATCATGTAAGCCTTGACAGGCACCCGCACGTTCGCGGTGGGCCGCTCGAACGCCAGCAGGCCGAAGCGCTCCTGCACCGTGTGCGCCGGCGAGGCGGTATCGCTGATAGTGACGGTGTAGCGCGCAATGTTGGTGTCCAACTGCTCGACCGTCGGGGTGCCCGAAATGACGCCGGTCGCGCGATCCATCGTCAAGCCATCCGGCAGGGGCGGCGCCACGTCGTACGATAGCGGCCCGACGCCGCCCGACGCCGTCACGGGCGCATAGGCCGTCAGCGGTTCGTTCAAGGCCTGCGTGGTGTACGGCTGGTTGAGCGCGGCCGCCAGGTTGCCATGCACCGCGAGCGTGAAGGTGGCGGTGACGGTCTGCAAGGGATCGGCGCTGTCGGTCACCGTGACCGTGTATTCCGTGGCAGGCGACACCGCGATCGGCGTTCCGGGGACATTCTTGATCTTGCCGTTCCGCTCCTCCATTTGCAGCCCGTCCGGCAAAGGGGGCTGCACGCTGAAGTGGAGCAGGCCCAGGCCGCCCACGGCATTGACCGGGGCCTCGTCGACGATTTCGGCGTCGACCATGATGGAAACGGCCGGCTTCACCGTGGCCGCCGTCAGCGCCGGTACGACCAGCAGGGAAAAGGTGCCCTTCGCCGAATGCTCCGGCATGGCGCTGTCCGTCACGGTGTAGGTATATGTGGCGAGCAAAGACGGCGTGGTCGTGACCCCGGTGATCGCGCCGGTTCCCGCGTTCAGGGCCAGGCCCGCCGGCAGTGCCGGCGTCACGCTGTAGCGATACGGAGGCACGCCGCCCCAGGTGAGGGCCGGCGTATAGGAAACCGTGTCATGTACCCGATGTACTTCGCCGGCGTTGGGTACATTGGTCTGGAGGATCGGAAAAACCCGGAGCGAGAAGGCCGAGCTGGCCCTCTGCCCAACGCTGTCGCTGACAGTGACGGTGTAGACGGTCTCGGCAGACTCGCCCACGGCGGAACCCGAGATGCCGCCGTCGCTTGCATCCAGGGCCAAGCCTGCCGGCAAGGCAGGTGAAATCTCGAAATGGCGCGCGCCGACACCCCCGGAGGCCTCGACGGGAGCCGCGACCGTCACGGGGTCCCCCGCCGTCACGGAGATCGCATCGACCCGGCTCGTCACCGAGATCGTCTCACCAACCTCCATCATGAAAGAGGCCGTGACCGTATGCGCCGGCGAATCGCTATCGGTGACCGTGACCGCGTACGTAGTCAGAGGCGCTACCGCGACGGCGGACCCCGTCAGCATGCCAGTCGCCTCGTCCAGCGCCAGCCCTGCCGGCAATGCGGGGGAAACGGAATAATGAAGCGCTCCCACGCCGCCCGCGGCGGTCACCGGCTGATAGCTGAGCTCGCGGCCGACGACGGCGTCCGTCGTCCCCGAGGGAGTGGCGACCGCTGTCAGCAAGCCCCTGATCTCCAGCGTGAAATTGGCGCTGACCTCATGCGAGGGCGAGGCCCCGTCAGTGACCGTCACGGTGTACTCGGTCCGGGGCGATGCCATCGCGGCGGATCCCGTGATGGCGCCGGTCGACGCATCCATTGTCAATCCGGCCGGCAGCGCCGGGGCGACCGCATACCCGAGCGTACCGATTCCCCCCACGGCCGACACCGGCGTGTCATTGAGCGGATCACCCGCCTGCGCCACCCAGGTGGCACGATTGACGGTGGAGAGCAAGGCTGCCCCGATCGCCAGGCTGAACCGGGCCGTGGCGGCCCCCGGCGGCGTGCCGCTGTCGGTCACTGTCACCGTATAGTCGGTCAGTGGCGACGGGACGAGGGCGCTACCCGTCACGGCGCCGGTTTCCACGGAAAATTCCAACCCCGCGGGCAAGGCGGGAGTGACGGCGTAGTGCAACTTGCCAATACCTCCGCCGCCGCTCACCGGAACCACATCGGCGCCGACCGCTACGCCGACCAGCCAGCTTCGCGACGTGAAATTGGCGCTGGCCGACAGCGGCCCGGCCACCGTCACCTGATAGCTGCCGGCGCCTGCCTCGAACCCGGGCAGGTCGGCCGCCTGCGTGGCGGAGATGGTGGCGGAGCCCGCCGCCACCGCGGTGACCGTGCCATCGGCGGCAACGCGCGCGATGGCGTCGTCGCTCGAACGATAGGTGATGGCGCCTTTGCTGGCCGGCTGGTCGCTGAGTGCCGGGTTGCCGACGGCATCCCCGACCGTCAGCGTGACGGACGCCTGCGCGAAGCCCAGCCGCGGCGTGACGGAGACCTTTTGCACGACCACGCTGATCACGCTCAACCGCGACTGCGCGACGGCGAGGTCGACCCAGGCCAGGGCGAGGACCAGGCAGGCCCCCGTCAGGGTGTAGAGCGCCAGGTAGAACGGCGTCTTGAGAAATTGGACGATCTTCTTGCGGCTTGTCATTTCCGGCCCACCGTGATCTTGACGTTGTAGGCGGACGTGGTGGCGTCGGTAACGCGCACCAGGTATTCATCCGTTGCCGTGGGAACCGGCAGCCTGGGCAGGTCCACCACGAGCTGCTCGGGCGCCACCGAAAACTGCGGCGAAATGCCGATGTCGGCGCCGTTCTTCTGCACCGACGCCAGGACCAGCGCGCCGCTGCCGACGGCGATGGTGAGTCGTTGGCCATCGGCGCTGACCTCGGCGCCGGGCGGCAAGCCGGCCTTTTCGACGAAGACTTCCCGCACCCCGGTACGGTCGACCTTGGCCAGGAAGGTCTGTGGAATGCGGTCCGGACGCGTGATGGCCTTGTCGAGCAAACGGGCGCCGGTGTATTGCTGCATCGACTCGCGCAGCGCCAGCGAGGTATCGTCGGCCGTATGGCGTGACGGCGAAATCAGTTTCATCAGGTCGACGTAAACCATGACCGTCTTGCTGTTGAGCGCGCCATCGCGGCCGCGCGACATGCCGAACGACAGGCGCGCCTTGTCGCCCGACAAGCTGGCGATCAGATCGCGCGACACGCCGGTGGATACGCGCATGTCGAACAGGTAGTCCTTGTAGAGAGCGAACTTCACGCCGCCGGAAAGATAGGGACGATGGCGGCTCTCGACCGAGCCGTCGCCCATCGGGTAGCGTTCGTGTTCCAGGCCGAGCGACGAGCTGAGCACCAGCGAGGAGGACGGCGCGTATTGCAGGTCCACGCTGGCGCCGTACAGCCGGCCGGTGGAGATGCGGCGCGGGTCGTAGAGCACGCGGGTGTAGTTGGCGTAGTCCTCGAGCACCGTGCGGCTCGACAGGTCGTTCCGGCTGTGCGCCCGCGCGCCCCAAGCGGACGCGCCCAACGCATGCAGGCCAAGGCCAGACTCGGGCGTGAACAGGCGGCGCGCCGACAGCACGCCCGCCAGTTGCGTGACCGGCACGCGCGCGCTGCCGGAATCGAAATCGAACGACGGCCGGCCTTTCATCAGCGACACCGCGGCGTCGAATTCGTATTGCTTGCTGGCGTCGACGAAAATGCCGCGGCCAATCAGTTCGCGCTGGTATTCACCGAGCTGCATGCTCGCACCGAGGGCGAAACGATCGGTGATGAGCCGGGCGTATTCGATGCGGCCGATCGGCGCGTTGTCCATGGCGCCGCCGCCGACCCGGAACCGCGAATCGGGCGTGGACAGCGCGAAGGAATCCCGCCCCAGCGACACGGTGCCGTCGCCCACGGGCACGGTCAGGTTTGGATTCGACGCGCCCATGCGCGTGCCGGTCGCCGCGGCCATCATGGGATTGCCCCGGGCATCGCGCCGCGCCTGCTCGGCCCGCGCGGATTCCTGCAGGAACGACGCGAAGGCCCGTTCGAGTTCGCGCTTGTCGCCGGCTTGCGGCGCCGGCAGGTCGGGCAACCCGCCCGCCGCGGCAGGCGTGGTCAAGGCGAAGGCCGCGGCCAACGCCAAGAGGACCCGCACGTAGTGGCGGGACCGAAGCCCGCCACAGTCGACGGAGATCTTGCGAGGAGACGATTCCGTATTGGGATGGGGCGCCCGAGGGGCGATGGGCTTCCGCAAGGAAACGGACTGAGGCATCTTGATATTTCCAACATCGGCCGTGGCGATGTCGCCGGAACCTGAATCACGAGGAATGCGTTGATTCTAGGTATCTGGAAGGGGCGAAATGACCGCGCGGCCGACACACAAAATTAATTGAGTGAATCGACCATCACGGTCAATTGGACTAGCAAAATATCCGAATGCCTGCGGCGAAAGAAGCGCGCGCCCTCTAGAATCGGACGGCCAGAATGCGCAATCGTCAAAGGGCGAAAATCAGCGCCGGAAAATGACACCAGGGGTCACATTCCGGCGGCGCGGCTGAACCAGAGCATCAGCGGCGCCAACAGCAGGAACACCACAGTGGACACCAGCACCGCGCCGGCGGCGGTGTCGCCCATGTCCGTGTAGCGCTTGGCGTACATGTAGCTGACCACCGCGCACGGCATGGCCATCTGCAGCGTCAGCGCGCCGGCCAGCACCGGCTCCAGATCGAGGATCCACACGATCGCCAGGCCCGCGCCCAACCCGGTCACCAGCCGCATCGCCGCCACCTTGGCGCCGTCGCGCACGCCGTTGGCGGGGATCAGCGCCAGCGCGTGGCCCAGGCTCAGCAGCATCAGCGGCACCGTCACCGCGCCCAGCATGCGGGCGGTCTCGATCAGCCAGGCCGGCACCGGGATGTGCAGCATGCGCATGGCGACAGCCACCACCGAGGCCAGCAGGATCGGACTTTTCCAACTGCCCTTGGTGTTGACGCCAGGCAGCAGCCGCACCGCGATGGTGTGCATGACGAAGGAATTGACGGCGAAGAACGCCACCGCCACCGACAGGCCGGCATCGCCGAACGCCAGTTGCGAGATCGGCAGGCCCAGGTTGCCGGCATTGGGCAGGAACGCCGTCGGCAACAGGGTGCGCACCGGCAGGCGGCCCAGCTTGAGGAGCAGGGAGCAAACCAGCGCGCACAGCAGCAGCGCCAGCAGCGTGGCGGCCGCCACGTCGGCCAGCGCGCGGTCGTCCAGGTGGGTCGTGACGAAGGTGTGGAACACCAGCGCCGGCGTGGTGACGGACGTGACCAGCGTGGTGATGAAAGCGCCGCCGAACGGCAGGTCGCGCTTGCCCCAGAAGACGCCGATGCCGACGCACGACAGGAGCGGCAACATCAGCACGATGGCCGACAAATAGAACTGCGCGATGGCCAGCATCCGTTTATTCCGTCAGAGATTCAAAGGGCGATACGCAATGGCATCATCGCTTGTCCACGGCCGATGGCCAGCCGGAACATGGGTTGTCTTTTGCCAGGAACCCGCGTCCCCGCCGCCATGTCCGCCGACCCCATTCTCGTCGCCCCGCTTGCACCGCTCAGCGTCCGGCTGTCGCCGCGCGAATCGGCTTCGCTGCTCTGGAGCGCCGCCGGCAAGACCAGTTGGGAAACCGCCCGCATCCTGGACATCAGCGAAAGCACCGTCAATTTCCATTTGCGCAACGCCTGCCGCAAGCTGCAGGTGCGCGGCCGCCGCGCCGCGGTGGCGGCGGCGATCCGGCGGGGATTGGTGTGAGCCGTCACGGCTTGACCACGACCGACCTCAGGAATTCACGCGCCCGCTCCTGCGGCAGGCTGGCCTCGGTGCCCGCCGCCACCGCCTCGATCAGCATGGTGTCGGTCACCCACACCCGCGCCCGCAGCCAGCCGGGCTTGCCCATGGCCTTGCCCTGCACGTCGATGTCCTGCCCGTAGGGCGGCCACTCGGTGGGCGGCGGCGCCTGCATGTTGACGTACAGCGAACGCATCAGGGCCATGCCCAGCGCCTGCCTGGCCACGGGATCCGCCGCGATCTCCGGCGGCAGGGGCGCCGATCCGATCGCGAACACCGCCTCGCCAACGGTGGCCGTGGCCAGCGTGAATGACAGCGTATGAGTGTCCAGCCGCAACTGGCGGGTCTCGGTCTGCACCCGGTTCGGGAACGCCGCCCGCACCCGGCCGTCCGCCACGTCCACTTCGCGCCAGTTGTAACGGGGCGAGCAGGCGCTGACCAGCAGGGCCAACACAACAATCGGCCCGGCTTTCTTGAACATGAAACGAAACAGCGATGAAATCGTCATTACCGTAAAGACCCCACGGTCTTTTCATTTCGAGGACAGCCCCAAATTGTCGCCGATTTCGATGACCCCAGCGCCCGACGGCACGCCCCTGGCCAATTACGAGTGGTCCGCCGCCCCGAATGTGCCCTCGCCCGTGATCGGCGCGGGCACGCCCGGCATCTACCTGCTGCATGGCCTGAGCGAGCATGCCGGGCGCTATGACCGGCTGGCGCGCTGGCTGGCCGCCCGCGGCTGGACCGTGGGCGCCCATGACCATCGCGGCCATGGCCGCTCCGGCGGCCGGCCCGCCACGCTGGCGCGCCAGGAGGACCTGGTGACCGACGCCGTCGCACGCCTGGCCGACTGGACCGCCGCCCACGGTCGCCCGCCGATCCTCCTGGGCCACAGCCTGGGCGCCCTGGTGGCGGTCCGGATCGCGCTGCAGCGGCTGGCGCCGATCGACGCCCTGGTGCTCAGTTCGCCGCCGTTCGTGGTCAACGTGCCGCTGTGGGTGCGCCGCACCCTGACCTGGATGTCCCTGCACGCGCCCGACCTGCGCGTGCCCCACGGCCTGGCGCCCGCCCGGATTTCGCACGACCGGGCGGTGGTCAAGGCCTACCGGTCCGATCCGCTGGTGCGGCGCAGCATGACCGGCCGGCTGGCCCGCTTCGTCGATGACGGCGGCCGCGATTCCCTGCGGGAAGCCCACCTGCTGGCCTGCCGCACCCTGCTGATGGTGGCCGGCGACGACTCCATCGTGGCGGCCGAGGGCAGCCGCCAGTTCGCCCAGCGCGCGCCCGCCGAATTGCTGACATTGCGCTGGTACGACACCGCCTGGCACGAGATTTTCAACGAAACCGCCCCTATTGCCGACCCGGTCTACGCCGACCTGGACGAGTGGCTGGCGCGCACCGCCGCGCAATTGTCCCTGTCCCCAGTACTGGCTCCCTCGGCAGAGGAGGCCAGCACCCCGTAAAATCCGGCGACAGACCCCATCGAGAAGATTCCGTGACTGATACCGCCGCCCAACGCCTCTCCCGCCTGGAGGCCAACCGCTCGCTCCTGACCCAGACCCTGAGGGGCATCGAGAAAGAAGGCCTGCGCGTCGACGAGCAAGGCATCCTGGCCCGCACGCCGCACCCGGCCGGGCTCGGTTCCGCGCTGACCAACGAACACGTCACCACCGACTATTCGGAATCGCTGCTCGAACTGATCACCGGCACCCACGACAACGTCGACGCCCTGCTGGCCGAGCTGACCGCCACGCATCGTCACGTCTACAGCGTGCTCGACCACGAGCTGATCTGGAACCAGTCGATGCCGGCCACCCTGCCGGCCGAGGCCGACATTCCCATCGCCTGGTATGGCACGTCCAACACCGGCATGCTCAAGCACGTCTACCGCCGCGGCCTGGCCGAGCGCTACGGCAAGACCATGCAATGCATCGCCGGCGTCCACTACAACTTCTCGCTGCCCGAAACGCTGTGGTCCGTGCTGGACACGCAGCCCGGCACCGACCAGGACCGTCGCTCGCGCGGCTACATCGGCCTGATCCGCAATTTCACGCGCTACTCCTGGCTGCTGATGTACCTGTTCGGCGCGGCGCCGGCGCTGGCGCGTGATTTCCTGCGCGATGGCGAACACGGCCTGCAGCGCCTGGGCGACCACACCCTGTACCTGCCCTACGCCACCAGCCTGCGCATGAGCGACCTGGGCTACCAGAACAAGGCGCAGTCGCAGCTCAAGCTCTGCTACAACGATCTCGATACCTTCCTGGGCCGCCTGTACGACGCGGTCACCCAGCCCTGGCCCGACTACCAGAAGCTCGGCACGCATCGCAACGGCGAATGGATCCAGCTCAACACCAATGTGCTGCAGATCGAAAACGAGTACTACTCCAGCATCCGCCCCAAGCGCGCCACCGGCCGCTGCGAGCGCCCCATCACCGCGCTGGCCGAACGCGGCGTGCAGTACGTGGAAGTGCGCTGCCTGGACATCAACCCCGAATCGCCGGTGGGCATCGACGCCGACACCAGCCGCTTCGTGGATGCCTTCCTGCTGTTCTGCGCCGCCTCCGACAGCCCGTTCTTCCCCGCCAACGGCTACTGTCAGCGCAGCGCCGACAACTTCGCCACCGTGGTCAAGGAAGGCCGCAAGCCCGGCCTGCAACTGGACCGCGACGGCAAGGCCATCGGCCTGGCGCAATGGGGCCAGGAACTGCTGGACCAGATCGCGCCGTACGCGGCCCTGTACGACTCGGCCCTGGGCGGCAGCGCCTATGCCGACAGCCTGGCCGCGCAGCGCGCCAAGCTGGGCCAGCCCGACGCCACGCCGTCCGCGCGCCTGCTGGCCGCGCTGACCGACAGCGGCGAATCGTTCCACGACTATTCGCTGCGCCAGAGCCGCGCGCATGCGCAGGCGCTGCGCGCCCAGCCGCTGCCGGCGGACGTGGCGGCCGAATACCGCCAGGCCGCGCTCGACTCCAGCGCCGAACAGCGGCGCATCGAGCAAGCCGACGACGTCGATTTCGACACCTACGTGGCGCGCTATCACGCCGCGCTCAAGGCGCCGCGCAAATAAGGCGTATCGTTAGGGTTTTGGATCAGGAGGCTTTCCCATGCGCCGCATTGCAACATTACTGTTGGCCGTCGCCGCCAGCGCGGCCGGAATCGCCCACGCCGCGCCGCCGCCCATGCAGACCGTGGAGTCGGTCGACCTGAAGCGCTATGCCGGCATGTGGTACGAGATCGCCAACTTCCCGATGTTCTTCCAGCGCAACTGCGTGGGCGACACCACCGCGGAATACACGCTGCATCCGGACGGCACCGTGGGAGTCAACAACCGCTGCCGCACCAAGGACGGCGACATCGACTCGGCCACGGGCACCGCCACGGTGGTCGAAGGCAGTAACAACGCCAAGCTCGAAGTCTCGTTCTTCAAGCCGTTCAAGGGCGACTATTGGGTCATCGGGCTGGACCCGGACTACCGCTGGGCAGTGGTCGGCACGCCCGACCGCAAATACCTGTGGATCCTGTCGCGCTCGCCGCAACTGCCCAAGGAAGACCTGGATCGCGCACTGGCCGCCGCCACCGCGCAGGGCTACCAGCTCGACGAATTGCGCTACACGCCGCAGAAGTAGTGCGCGGCCGGCCCGGCGGCGATACGGCCAGGGCCCGGCCACGCGGTCCGCGACCGCGCGATACGCGCGGCGTTCAGACCGCGCCCACCGCTCGCGTGGTCAGCCCGCGTAGTCGCGCGCCAATCGCACCACCGTCACGCCCGGCTTGAGCTGACGCAGCGACGGCATCACCAGCGTGCAGCGGTCATAAGGCGAAACGATCGCCCGGCCGTCGGCCCAGCCGATCACCGATCCCGCCTTTTCCAGCGTCTCCAGGCCCTGCCAGGGCTGCGCGAAGCTCACGTCCATCGACGGCGCCACCACCGCGTCGGTCACTTCCAGCACCCGCTGCGCGGCGTCGGGCTGCCGCCAGCCGGCCGGGATGTCGGCGGCATCCACCACATCCGCCGCGACCAGCATGCGCGCCACCATGTCGCGCGCCACGTCGCGGGCCGCCGGATCGCCGTGAAAGCCGCATTCGATCAACAGCGCGCAGGCGTCGCCGCGCGCCGGATCCCCGAACTGCGCGAAGTCGCGCATGCGCACGCCGTCCTTGTGGCCGGCGTCCACGATGACGTGCCGCGGCGCCTTCAGGCGCCGCGCCAGCGCGATATTGCGCGGCAGGACGCCCGTCAACAAGAGCGGCGCGCCCGGCTCGTGCATGGAATGCAGGTCCAGCAGCCAATCGGCGCGCTCGACCCACGGCTGCAATTGCGCCGCTCGCTGGCGGTCGCGGGTCGTGGGGTTGTCCAGGCGCTCGGCGCTCCAGACCCGGTTCATGTCCTCGTCGACGAAACGCGAGGCGTCATGGCGCGCCAGATCGAAACGGTCGAAGGCTGGCAGGTTGCAGAACGCCAGCGTCAGGCGGCCGCGGCGCGGCCGCAGGCCCGCGGCCAGCAGGTCCTTCAGCGCCCAGGCGCCGCACAGCTCGTTGCCGTGCACCAGCGCGGACAGCATCAGCGCGCGGCCGGGCAGGCCCGAGTCGAAGTGCCAGACGCCCGGCGTATCGGTATTGCCCAGCCGCTCGGCGGCGAGATCGGGAACGGGCAGCGTGAAATCCATGATTACTGCGCCTCGATCTTGGCCGCCTTGACCAGCGCCCCGTATTTGCGCGCCTCGGCGGCCTGCGAGGCCACCGGATCCAGATCCGGCTGCGCCAGCACGCCGCCGGCCTCCAGCATCTTGGCGCGGAATTGTTCCGACTTGAGCGTATCGGCCAGGGCCTCGCGCAGCTTGGCGGCCACCGGCTCGGGCAGGCCGGCCGGGCCGTACAGCGAGAACGTGATGCTGAGGTCGACCGCCTCGAACCCCGGGGTCTCGGCCAGCGCCGGAATGTCAGGCGCCACCGCCGAACGCTTGGGCTGCGTCACGCCCAGCGCCACGATCTTGTCGGCACGCACTTGCGGCAGGCCCGAGGACAGCACCAGCACGCCGAAATCCAGTTGGCCGCTCATCAGGTCGGTCACCAGCGGCGACACGCCCCGGTAAGGAACATGTTCAGCGCGCGTATTGGTTTCCTGGTTGATCATCTCGCCGGCCAGGTGCAGCGTGGTGCCGACGCCGGACGAGCCGTAGTTGAAGCTGCCCGGCGCGGCGGCGCGCAGCTTCTGCAGGTATTCGGCGGCGGTCTTCACGCCGGAATTCTTGCTGGCCGCCAGCATCATGGGCTGCGTGGCGATCACGCCCAGGGCGGTGAAGTCCTTGGCGCCGTCGTACTTGACGGCGCTGTTGATCATGCGGGCGACCACCATTTCATTGGTCGAGCCCAGCAACAGCGTGTAGCCGTCCGGCGTGGCGCGGGCCACGCGCTGCGCGCCGATGGTGCCGCCGGCCCCGCCGGCGTTCTCGACCACCACGCTCTGGCCGATGCGCTTGGCCAGCTCCTCGCCGAACAGACGCGCGGTCAGGTCGACGCTGCCGCCTGCCGGATAGCCGACGATCAACGAGACCGGGTGGTCGGGGTAACCGGCGGCGATGGCCGGCGAGGCGATCAACGAAACGGCGGCACAGAGCGTGACCGACGCGCCGCGCAAGGCGTGCGGAACGAATTTCATGAATTTCTCCCTGGGGTGCTGAGGTGGACGGCGGCGCCGTCTCGTTCGAGTTTCGGGAGACATTCTGCGCGTGGGCCGGCGGCATGATGTGCCAAGTCGGCACATTTCCGTGCTAATTCAGATTGCCGCCGGCCTGCCCCTGCGAGCAATGACGCGCCGCTTCAGGCCTTGCGATTGGCGGTGGCTTCCCAAGCCGCCTCGGCGAGGTCGGCCAGGCGCGCCCGCGAGCGGTACAGCCGCACCTCGAAGGCGATCTCGTCGCTGCGGCCGCCCAGCGACACCAGGACGCCGCGGCGACAGTCGGCCGCCACCATCGACCAGGGCAGCCAGGCCACGCCCAATCCCTTGAGCGCCGCGCCATGCGCGGCATCGAGC
The DNA here is from genome assembly GCF_046535435.1 of Achromobacter sp. SIMBA_011. Lineage (NCBI taxonomy): Bacteria > Pseudomonadati > Pseudomonadota > Betaproteobacteria > Burkholderiales > Alcaligenaceae > Achromobacter > Achromobacter sp. SIMBA_011. The sequence continues at coordinate 35,281 of NZ_JAWRWN010000011.1, forward strand.
GAATCGATGCGCACGAACGGCGTCAGCGCATAGGGCGTGGATTCGAGCCTGTCGCCCAGGATGCGCTCCATCGACAGGCCGCCGGCGTAGGTAATCAGCGGCGCCGGCTGACCGCCCTCGCTCAGCACATAGCGGGCGCGGCCGCGGCCATCGGCCTGGCTGACCGGCACCAGCTTGTCGGTGCCCAGCGTCATGTAGCGATAGCGCACCGGGTTGAGCTGCATGGACAGGGCTGGATGCTCGTAGCAGCACAGCAGGTCGACCTTGCCCTGCTCCAGACGCATCGCCATGTCTTCCATCTTGCCGGTGGAAATCTCCAGTTGCGTGCCTTCGGTCAGCACCTTGGGCGCGCGATGGCGCAGCCGCGCGATCCAGTCGCCCACCACGGTACGCGACAGGCTGCGGCCGGTGGCGATGCGCAGCACCGCCTCGCCGCCCGCGCCGGAACTGCGGATGCGATGGCGCACCAGGCCCATCTGCTCGACCACCTGGGTGGCGGTCTTGAGCAGCGCCTCGCCCTCGGCGGTCAGCGTCACCGGCACGCGCTGGCGCTCCACCAGCGGCGCGCCGGCCCAGGCCTCCAGCGCGCGGATCCGGCGCCCGAAGGCCGGATGCGTGACGTGCCGCGCCTCGGCGGCGCGCACGAAGCTGCCGCTCTGCGCCAGCGCAATCAGGTCTTCGAGCAGTTTCAGGTCGGCCATGGCGCGCCCGTGTCCGTGAACGCGCTCAGGCTTGCGCCAGGCCCATCATCGCCAGGGTGGCGCGGGTCAGATCGCTGGCCGGGTCCTCCAGTTCGTTCACCAGGTCGAAGTGGTTGCAATGCGGCGTCGGGATGCGCGTGGCCTGCAGGCCGGCGCCGGTCCAGGCGCGCTCGAAGGCTTCGGTCTGGTTCTTGAACCCTTGCGTCTCCAGGCCGCCGACGGCCAGCAACATGGGGCCGGCGCGTTCGGGCAGGTTGAAGATCGGGCTGTGGCGCGCGGCCTGCTCCGGCGTCAACTGCAACCAGGTATTGGGCAGCACGTCGCACAGCGGTCGCAAGTCGAACAGGCCGCTGAGCGCCAGCGTGCCCTTGACCACGTCATCCGGCACGCCGTAGCGCGCCGGCCAGGCGGGCGCGGCCAGCATCGCCGCCAGATGCCCCCCGGCCGAACTGCCGCCGACGTAGATACGCTCGGGATCGACGCCGTACGTCGCCGCGTTGTGGTACAGCCAGGCCAGCGCCGAGCGCATCTCGCGCACGATTTCCGGCAGCGTCGCTTCGGGCGCCAGGGTGTATTCCGGCACCGCCACCGCCGCGCCGGCCGCGTTGAAGGCCTCTGCCATCACAGGCGCGTCTTCCTTGCGCTGCGCGCGCCAGTAGCCGCCGTGGATGAACACGAACAGCGGCGCCGGGCCGCGGTTCGCCGCCGGCAGGAACAGGTCCAGCCGCTCGTCCTGACCCATGCCGTAACGCAGGTTCAGCAGGCCGGGGCGGCGCGATTTCACCGCGGCGGCCGACTCGGCGTAACGGCGCACGCAGGCGTCGAAGTCCGCCACCGACTCGCGGGCGTTGTATTGCACCTCGCGCTCGGCGATGGTGGGGAAAAAGAGATCGATGTCCGCGTCACGCATGAATGGCCTGCCTGTCGTCCTGGGAAATGATGTGTTCGATGAATTGCGCCGTCTTGCGGTAATGCGCCGCCAGCATCGCCACCGAGCCTTCGACGTCGCGCGAGAGCGCGGCATCGAGCAACTGGCGATGCTCGTCGTCGACATTGCGTTCGGGGCCGTAGGCGGTGGCGCCGGCGCGCGCCGGGCGCCGGTAGCGTTCGGTCTGCGCATACAGTTGTGTGGACAGGTCCAGCAGCCAGTGCGAGCGGCAGGCGCCGATCAGCGCGTGGTGGAAGTCCAGGTGGCGCGCCTCGAGCGATTCCTCCAGCTCCTGGCTGGGCGGCACGGCCTCGCCGGCGCGCTGCGCGGCCAGCGTCAGCGCGTGGTAGGCGCCGACCAGCCGCGCCTCCCAGGCGTCATCGGCGTTGGCCAGCGAGCGCCGCAGAGCGTCGCAATCGATCAGGATGCGGGTCTCGCAGGCGTCCCACATTTCCTCGACCGACAGCGGCGCGATGCGAAAACCGCGCGAGGTGGTGGTGATCACCATGCGTTCGCTGCGCAGCCGGTTCAGGGCTTCGCGGATCGGGGAAAAGCTGCTGCCGTAGCGTTGCTTGAGCAATTCCAGGCGCAGCGACTGGCCAGGCGCGAACGCCCCGCTCATGATGTCGCGCCGGAGCAGGCGGTAGACCTGCTCGGACAGCGTGATTTCCTCTACCTCGGCGTTCCCGTCGGCGCCGGGCTCGTCCTGGCGGGAAGCTTTGATTCTTGGCTTCAACGTGCTCTCCAGATGTCAGCGGCCTTGAGGCCGGGGCCGGCGGGCGCTCAGGCGGCCCATTCTACCCGCGGCCCGGTCGCCCCTAGCCGCGCGCCTCGGGCAACGGCTCGAAGTCTCCGTCCAGGTCGGCGGCGCCCGATTCGGCCAGGTCGTCATAGCGCGCCGCCTGCAGCGGCCGCCGGTTCACGCGCAGGTCGAACACGTCGAAGCGGTTGTAGTGGCCGACGATGTCGTGCATCTGGCGCGGCTGGATGCAGCGCGACAGGTCGATCTCGGCGTAGACGATGCCTTCGTCGTCGATCAGCGGTTCGCCGATGACGCGGCCGTCCGGCCCCAATATTCCCGAAAACGCGCTGTTGCGGCGCGCCAGAATCTCGCGCGCTTCCGGATGGCTGGCGCTGATGGCGTCCTGGATCTCGGTGGAAATGGTCGAGCACGACACCACCGTGAACACCTTGCCCTCGAATGAATGCGCCGCCGCCCGCAGGCGGATGGCCTCGGCCATGTCGTAGTCGGGCGGCGCCACCGGCAGCGAGATATAGCTGGCGACGTGCACCATCTCGCCCTGCGCCAGCAGCGAGAAGCGCGCCAGCGTGTTGGTGTTCTCGCCGCAGGCCAGGCCGCCGAGCTTGCCGACGGACGTGTCATACACGCGCAGCGACTCGCCGTCGCCGTGGGCCCAGGTCAGCTTCTCGGCCCAGGTCGGCACCAGCTTGCGGTGGCGGCCCAGGACGCGGCCCTCTTCGTTGATGAAGACCATGGTGTTGTAGATCGTGCCGACGCCATGCCGGCTGCGCTCGTTCACCCCCACCACCACGTTGACGCGGTGCTGGCGCGCGGCCTGGGCGATGCGGCGGATCTCCGGCCCCGGCAGCTCGATGGCGCTCTTGCAGAGCTTTTCGAACCACGGGCTGCCCTGCACCGGGTTCATCACCCAGCTCCAGTAGGGATAGGCCGAGACGAACACTTCGGGAAAGGCCACCAGGCTGGCGCCGTTGCCGGCGGCCTCGGCGATCAGCGCGCAGGTCTTGTCGACGGTGGCGTCGGTGTCCAGGAACACCGGGGCGGCCTGGACGGCGGCGGCCTTGAAAACGGGCAGGTTCAACATGCGTGTGCTCCTATTGCGGTCAGATGCCGAGATAACGTTGCGCCAGGTCGGGCTGCGCGGACAGTTCCGCTGGCGCGCCCGACCAGGCCACGCGGCCCTTGTCGACGATGTAGTGACGGTCCACCAGCGTCGCCATCTCGGGCAGGTTCTTGTCGATCACCAGGATGGTCTGGCCCTCGGCCTTCAGCGCCCGCAGGCAACGCCAGATTTCCTGGCGGATCAGCGGGGCAAGCCCTTCGGTGGCCTCGTCCAGGATCAGCAGCTTGGGATTGGTCATGAGCGCGCGGCCGACCACCAGCATCTGCTGCTCGCCGCCCGACAGCGTGCGCGACGACTGCGCGCGGCGCTCCTTCAGGCGCGGGAACAGCGCGTAGACCCGCGCCAGGTCCCAGCCACCAGGCGCGGCGCGCGAGGTCGCCACCAGGTTCTCTTCCACCGACAGCGAGCCGAACACGCGCCGCCCTTCCGGCACCAGCCCCACGCCCAGCCGCGCCACCGCGCTCGGCGCGGGCCGCGCCAGCGTCTGGCCGCGGAACTGGACCTGTCCGCCGGTGGCCGGCAGCATGCCCATCAGCGTCTTGATGGTGGTGGTCTTGCCCATGCCGTTGCGGCCGATCAACGAGATCACCTCGCCCTCGGCGGCCTCGAAGGCCATGCCGAACAGCACCTTGCTCGATCCGTAGCCGCCGGTCAGGCCCTCAACCTTCAACATGTTCTTCTCCCAGGTAGGCGGCGCGCACTTCCGGATGGCGCCGCACCTCGTCGGGCGCGCCGCTGAACACCACCTTGCCGTAGACCAGCACGCTGATGCGGTCGGCCAGCGCGAACACGGCGTCCATGTCGTGCTCCACCAGCAGGATGCCGTAGTCGCCCTTCATGCCCAGCAGCAGGCGCGTCATGCGCGCGGATTCCTCCGGCCCCATGCCGGCCATGGGCTCGTCCAGCAGCAACAGGCGCGGCGAGCGCGCCAGGGCCACCGCCAGTTCCAGTTGGCGCTTCTCGCCGTGCGCCAGATCGGCAGTGCGCACGTGGCGCCGGTCCGCCAGGCCGACATGGGTCAGCCATTGCATCGCCTGCGCCTTCAGGCCGGCGTCGCGGCGCGGATCGGACCAGGCGCCAAAGGCGCGGCCGCCCTTGAGCATGCTGGACAGGATGACGTTTTCCAGCGCGGTGTATTCCTGGCACAGCTCGGTGATCTGGAACGAGCGGCCCAGTCCCAGGCGGGCCCGCTCGAAGGCGCGCAGCGCCGTCACGTCGCGTCCGTCCAGTTCGATGGTGCCCGAGTCGGGCCGGATCTCGCCGCAGATCTGCGCGATCAGCGTCGACTTGCCGGCGCCATTCGGGCCGATGATGGCGTGGATCTCGCCGGCGCGCACGTCCAGGTCGACGCCGTTGGTGGCCACCACCGCGTCGAAGGCCTTGCGCAGCCCGGATAAACGCAACAGCGTCTGCATATCAGTCGTCCCCACTGTCGATGCCTCATCGGAATGCCGCGGATCCGGCTCCGCCGGTCCGCCGGCATGCCCCCTTGAGGGGGGCCCGCCAGAGGGGGAAGCGCGCAGCGCTCCGGGGGTGGTCTCAATCCGCATGGCGCGTCTCCAGGAGGCGGCCGAACAGGCCCTTCTGTCCCCACAGCACCACCAGCACCAGCACCGGCCCCATGTACAGCAGCCAATGCTCGGTCAGCGACGACAACATCTGCTCCAGCCCCAGGAACACCGCCGCCCCCGCGATCGGGCCCAGCAGCGTGCCGACGCCGCCGAGGATGACGATGGCCATCAGCTCGCCAGACTTGGTCCAGGCCGCCATGTCCGGCGTCACCAGCCCGGCATAGTTGGCCCACAGCACGCCGGCCAGCCCGGTGCCCATCGCCGACAGCACGAAGGCGCTCAGGCGGTACGGCGTGGGCGCCACGCCCAGGTTGATGGCGCGCCGCTCGCTCTGGCGCAGCGCCTGCAGCACCATGCCGAAGCGCGAGTTGGTAACTCGGATGCACAGCAGCGTCCAGAGGGTCAGCAGCGCCAGGCAGACGTAGTAGAACGTCAGCGGGTTCTCCAGGTTCAGGCCCGGCAGCACGTTGCGCTGCGAGATCATCAGCCCGTCGTCGCCGCCATAGAACTGCAGCGACACCAGGATGAAGTACACCATCTGCCCGAACGCCAGTGTGATCATGATGAACTGCACACCGCGCGTGCGCAGCGCCAGGTAGCCGAACAGCCAGCCTGCCAGCGCGCAAACCGCCAGCGCGATCGGCCACACCACCAACGCGGCGTTGCTGCCGGCCCAGCCGAACAGCGGCCCGGCTTCGGTGGTGTGGAAGGCGATGATGCCCACCGCATAGCCGCCCAGCCCGAAGAACATCGCGTGGCCGAAGCTGACCATGGCGCCGTAGCCGATCACCAGGTCCAGGCTGACCGCGGCCAGGCCGTAGATCAGGAAGCGCGTCACCACGCCGATCAGGAACGGCGTGTCGGTGGCCGCCGCCGCGCCCGGCAGCGCCAGCAGCAGGATCAGCCCGGCCAGCCCCCAGCGCGCGCGATTCGAAAGTGTCTTTGCCATCATCATCCTCGCGCCGGGAACAGCCCGCCCGGCTTGGCGATCAGCACGATCGCCATCAACACATAGATACTGGCCGAAGCCAGGCCCGCCGCCAGCGGATCCGCCGTGGCCGGCGAGAACACCGCGCCCAGCAGCTGCGGCAGGAAAGCCCGCCCCATGCTGTCGACCATGCCGACCAGCAGCGCCCCCGCCAGCGCGCCGCGCACCGAGCCCACGCCGCCGATCACGATGACCACGAAGGTGGTGATCAGGATGCGCTCGCCCATGCCGATCTCGACGGCCAGCAGCGGCGCCGCCATCACGCCCGCCAGCCCGCACAGCAGCGTGCCCAGGCCGAACACCAGGGTGTAGAGCTTCTTGATATCCACGCCCAGCGCATCGACCATTTCACGGTCGTCGGCGCCGGCGCGGATCAGCATGCCGATGCGGGTGCGGTTCACCAGCCACCACAGCCCCACCGCCACCAGCGCGCCGACCGCGATGAACGACAGCCGGATCAGCGGATACTGGAACCCCGGGGCCAGCGTCACCGCGCCTTCCAGAAACGACGGGATGCCGACCAGCGGCGGCCGCCGGCCGAAGATCAGGCTGACCGCCTCGTTCGAGAACAGCAGCAGGCCGAAGGTGGCCAGCACCTGGTAGAGGTGGTCGCGCTTGTACAGCTTGCGGATCACCAGCACCTCCACCGACAGGCCGTACAGCCCCGCCCCCAGCAGCGCCGCCAGCACGCCCGCCAGGAACGAGCCGGTGGTGCCGATGGCATAGGCCGCGCAATACGCGCCCACCATGTAGAAGGAGCCGTGGGTCAGGTTCACCACGCCCATGATCCCGAAGATCAGGGTCAGCCCGGCGGCGAGCAGGAACAGCATCGCGCCGAACTGCAGCCCGTTGAGCAACTGTTCGAAGAGCAATGTCATGACGGCATCTTGCAGAATTGGGCGTAGGCGTCCTTGTCATCGGACACCAGCTTGCGCACCAGGCGCGGCGACAGGCCGCCGTCGGCGTCCTTCTCGATGCGCATCAGGTACAGGTCCTGCACCGGATGCTGGTTGGTGTTCATGCTGAACTTGCCGCGCAGCGAGGCGAACTCGGGCTTGCGCAGCGCGGCGCGGAACTCGGCCTGGCGCGACAGGTCGCCGCCGGTGGCCTTCAGGCCGACGCCGATCAGCTGCGCCGTGTCATAGGCCTGCATCGCGTAATCGGTGGGCACGCGGCCATAGGCTTCCTTGAACGCCTGCACGAAGGCTTTGGACTGCGGATTGTCGAAGTCCTGCGACCAGATGCCGGTGATGTAGGCGCCCTGCGCCGCGTCGCCGGTGGCCTTGATCATGCGCGCATCCATGGAGAAGCTCGGCATCAGCATCGGCACGGTCTTGTTCAGGCCGGCCGCGGCATATTGCTTGACGAAGTTGATGCCGGTGCCGCCCGGATGGAACTGGTAGACGGCATCGGGCGCCAGCGACCGCACCCGCGCCAGCTCGACCGAGAAGTCCGACTGATCCAGCTTGGTGTAGATCTCGGCCACCACCTCGCCCTTGTAGGTGCGCTTGAAACCCTCGATGGCGTCGCGCCCGGCCTGGTAGTTCGGCGCCAGCAGCGCCACGCGCTTGTAGCCCAGCTCGTTGGCGGCCACGCCGCCCGCGGTGTGGAAGGCATCGTTCTGGTACGAGGCCACGAAATAGTTCGGGTCGCACTTCTCGCCGGCGAAGCTCGACGGGCCGGGGTTCAGGCTGACGTAGAACGCGCCCGACTTGACCACGCCCGGCGCCACCGCCGCCAGCACATTCGAAAAGTTCACGCCCGTGAACAGCTTGATGCCCGACTGCAGCATGCGGTCGGCCGCCTGCTTGGCGTTGGCGGGCTTGAGGCCATCGTCCTCGATCACCAGCTGCACCGGCACGCCGCCCAGCTTGCCGCCGCCCTGCTTGATCGCCAGATTGAAGGCGTCGCGCTCGTCCTCGCCGATGTAGCCGGCCGGCGTCGACAGCGTGGCGATGAAGCCGATCTTGACTGGCTCCGCGGCGTGCGCGATGCCCCCCAGCGTCCAGGCCAGGCCCGCCGCCAACATGGTTTGCTTGATCATTGTTTTCCCCTTGGAGACCGCCGCGCCCGCCGTTTCGTGGCGGGCGCTGGAATTTCGCCTAGACCGCCACCACCGGATGCCGCAGCGTGCCGATGCCTTCGACGCACGCCACCACCACGTCGCCCGGCCACAGCCACTCCTGCGGCTTGCGGCCCGCGCCCACGCCCTCGGGCGTGCCGGTGGCAATGATGTCGCCCGGCTCCAGCGTGATGCCGGCGCTGATGTCCGAGATCAGGAACGGCACCTTGAACAGCATGTGGCGCGTGTTCGAGCCCTGCTTCTTCTCGCCGTTGACCGTCAGCCACAGGTCCAGCACCTGCGGATCGGGAATCTCGTCGGCCGTGACGATGCAGGGGCCGAACGGCGCGTAGGTATCCTGGCCCTTGGAATAGATCCACTGGCCGGCGCGGCGGCAGTCGCGCGCGCTCATGTCCAGCATCACGCTGTAGCCGAACACGTACGACAGCGCGTCGGCCTCGGCCACGCGCGTGGCGCGGCGGCCCATGATCACCGCCAGTTCGACTTCCCAGTCCAGTTGCTGCGTGATCTTGGCGTTGTGCTCGATGGCGTCGCCCGGGCCGATCACGGTGGTGGGCGGCTTGGAGAAGATCACCGGCTGCTTGGGCAGGTCGGCCGAGGTATCGAGCGTGCGGCTCGACTCGGCCACGTGCTCGACGTAGTTCAGGCCGATGCCGAAGATGTTCTTGCGCGGACGCGGAATCGGCGCCAGCAGCTTGACGTTCTCCTGCGGCAGCGCGGTGCCCACGGGCCAGGCGCCGCGGTACGACTCCATCAGCTTCGAGGCCTGCGCCACCGCCACCGGGCCTAGGTCGATGAAGGCCAGCATGTCGTCCGGCAGCGCGACGCCGCCGGCCTGCCCCAGCAGGGCCAGGTCGATCACATAGCCTTCGGCCAGCGCGCCCAGGCGGGCGGCGGCGGTGGGATGGGCGCGAAAAGTTACCAAGCGCATAGGAACTCCAGGAAATTCAAGACGAGTTGAGACAGGCGCCCGGCCTGCGCCGGGCGGCGGATGAAAATTCGATGGGATTGGCGCCGGCCGCTAGATCAGTTTCTGGTGACCGTCGTTGTCCTTGACCGCTTCCTCGCGGTAGAGCGCCAGCGATCGCATCACCGGCAAGTCGTTGAAGCAGAACAGGCAGGCGTCGTCGCTGGACGACAGGTTGGCGTGCTCGTGCACGGCCCACGACGGCACACAGAAGATGTCGCGCTCGGTCCAGTCGTAGCGTTTGCCGTCGATGACCGAAAAGCCGCTGCCCTTGGCCACCTGGTAAAGGAAGCTGCCGGTGTGGCGATGGGCCCTGGTGTGCTCGCCCGGGCGCAGCAACTGCATGCTGGCGCCGATGGTCGGCATGACCGGGCCGCCGGTGGCCGGGTTGACGTACTCCATCAGGATGCCGTCATAGGGGCTGCCCGCCGACACCCGCGCGTGGCGGCGCAGCGCCTCGTAGGTGGGCTCCCATTCGTACTTGAACAGCGGCGAATACGGCTTGGTCCAGCCCGTCGTCTGCGGCCGCAGCGCCGCGCTGCCCCACAGCGCGCTGGTGTCGTCCACCGGGTGCGTCACGGTCTGGTTCAGGTCGGGATGCACGGCGTAGAAGCCGGCCTCGAAGGCGTTGACCAGCGGAATGTCCAGGCCGTCCTGCCAGATGCAGGTGGTGCCATCCTCGGCCACGCCGTGCTCGTGCCAGGTGCCGTTGGGCGTGAGCACGAAGTCGTTCGCGCCCAGCGTCATCTTGTGGCCGTCCACCACCGTGAACGCGCCCTTGCCTTCCATGATGAAGCGCAGCGCCGAATGCGAATGCTTGTGCGCCGACGCCAGCTCGCCCGGCCGCATCACCTGCAGGCCCGAATACAGCCAGCCGACCGCGGCGGCGACGTCGCGCCGGCCCGGGTTGTTCAGGTAGATCACGCGGCGGCCCGCTTCCTCGGGCGACACCAGCTCGGCCGAACGCAACACATGGCCGCGCAGTTCCTGGTAGCGCCAGACCACCGGCACCGACGCCGAACGCGGCGCCCAGGGCTCGATCTTGTTGGCCACCGTCCAGAGCGCGCCCGTCTCGAGCCGGGCCAGATCCTGGTAATAGGCGATGCGCTCCGGTGAATCCGCCACATTGGCGCGACCGGCGGTGTCTTCCCGATAGGCGTCGTACCTGTTCGCTTCCATCCCTTGCCTCTTTTTTATAAAAATCAAAAGATTTTCGAAAATATTAGAGGTGGCGGCCGGATCGGGCAATGATTGCGCGCTAGGGGTTTTCCTGGGGCCCGTCATCCGCCTGGAAAAAAACCAGCGACGAATCCGAAAATACTGTACAAAAACACAGTTCGACGTGCTACATTGCGCTCGCCCGAAAAACGTCTTCCAGGAGACTCCTGTGTCCGAAGCCGCTCAAATCGCCCAGACCCACGTCGTCCAATACATCGTCGTTCCCTACCGTGCCGCCGCCAATGGCGTGGCCCCCGGCGAAATCCGGCCCGCCAGCAGCGAGTTCGGCGCCATCCGCATCGCCAACTCCATGGCCGGCAAGTTCGCCGGCGTCGCCGCCTACGAGGTCATGATCGACAAGGAAACCGGCGACATGGAATCGCCGCGCATCCTGGCGCAGATCGGCACCGTGCCGTCGTTGGACGACTGACCTGGCCGCAACTGCCGCGCCAATGCAAACGCCGCCAGCGCCGCATCGCGGTGCCGGCGGCGCATGAACCGCTGAGCATGTGCCCATCCCGCCGAAGTTGGGGTGAGCGGACTGAGAGTGGAGCTAGGGAGGTGACCGCCGCTTAGAAGCGGTGACGCACGCCCACCATGCCGACGGTGCTCTTCACGCCATCGATGAACGCGAAGTTCGTGGCGTACGAACCCAGCGCGTACAGGTTGGTGCGCTTGGACAGGTTGTAGGTGTAGCCCAGGCTGTAGATGTTCATGGTCGCGTCGTCGCCGGTCAGCTTGGGGTTGTTGGCGTCGGCACGCTGCCACGAGGCCAGGATGCTGCCAGCGCCACCAACGGTGGCCGACAGGCCGAGCAGGTACGAGTTCGACTTGAAGTCCTTGGCAACGACGTTGCTGCCGAAACTCTTGGCTGCCGGGCTGCCGCCGCCGAAGGCATTGAGCGACCGCCCGGAGAACCAGCCGTCGCGCGTCTGTCCATAGGCCACCGCCAGCTTGATCACTTCGAAGTTGTACGACCCGCCGATGATCCACTGCTTCGGCTTCTCGTCGGTGCCGAGCTGGTTGGCCCTGTTCAGTTGGTCATACGTCAGTGCCAGGATCATTGGGCCGTTGACGTAGCGCAGGCCTGCCGTGATGGCACGGGTGTTGTCTGCGGTACGGAACCCGGTCTGCGACGGGTTGCTCTTGCGCGTGCCATCGGCATTGAACCGGGCTGCGCCGTCTTTGGTATCGTCGACGCTGAACGAATAACCCAAGCCAACCTGGAAGCCGCTGAACGATGGGGTCTGGTACATGACCATGTTGTCGTGGCGGACTGTGTTGGCGGCACTGAAGGCGGTGCCGACGCTGGCCTGGCCGTAGCTGGTGCCGAACGGATTGATCGAGGCAAAGTACTTCGAAGCGATGTTGGTCTGGCGCCCGAATTCCAACAGGCCCAAAGAATCCCCCTTCAGACCGACAGTGGCTTGGCGGCCGAACAGGCGGCCGCTCTGGCCCGACCGGCCGTTGGCCGAGTTGAAGCCGCTTTCCAGCGTGAACACGGCGCTCAGCCCGTCGCCCAGGTCTTCGGCGCCACGCAGGCCCCAGCGCGAACCGCTGGACACGCCGTTGGCCATGCCAACCTTCGATTCCTTGTAGCCGTCGTTGCCCTTGATGCGCTGGAAGCCCACGCCGGTGTCGATCAGGCCGTATAGCGTCACCGAGGTTCCCGCCTGCGCCACGCCGGAAAACGCGACGCAGAGAGCGGTGAGGAGCAGAGCTTTTTTCATTGCAGATTCCCGTGGGTTGACAAGGCATGCGTATGCGGATCGACACGCCACCAGGCGGCAATTTCCGCGCATGACTGGAACGATTCTAGGAACGCTGCAACTCAGCCATTTTGAGCGCTATCAGCATCGACTCGGCGCTTGACCGAAATCAGACGTGTCCGAGTCAGGGAACCGACAACCGCCTGGACATCGTCCTCGCGACACGGCCAGCCATCGCAATATGCCTGGAACGGCGACGCCGTTGCTGGCCGCCCGACCGACCAAGGAAAACGGCCGACGCGCAACAAACAAAACGCCGCCGGCATCTGCATGCCGGCGGCGCGCATGCCGCTTCGGGGAGCTCATCCCACACAGGGTTGGGGTGAGCGGACTGAGAGTGGAGCTAGGGAGGTGGCCGCTTTTTTCGCGTCTGTGGCCGGGTAAGACGCCCAGTCCGCTCAATGCAACCGCGGCGTCCGGCGACGCGCAACCCGCGCACGCCGCCGGATCGCTGGCCGCCGCTTAGAAGCGGTGACGCACGCCCACCATGCCGACGGTGCTCTTCAGGCCGTCGACGAACGCGAAGTTCGTGGCGTACGAACCCAGCGCGTACAGGTTGGTACGCTTGGACAGGTTGTAGGTGTAGCCCAGGCTGTAGATGTTCATGGTCGCATCGTCGCCGGTCAACGTGGTGTTGTTGGCGTCAGCACGCTGCCACGAGGCCATGATGCTGCCCGCGCCACCGACGGGAGCCGACAGGCCGACCAGGTACGAATTCGACTTGAAGTCCTTGGCCACGACGTTGGAGCCGAAGCTCTTGCCCGACGGGTTGGCGGCGCTGCCGAAGTTGTTGAGCGACTGGCCGGTGAACCAGCCGTCACGCGTCTGGCCGTAGGCCAGCGCCAGCTTGACCACTTCGAAGTCGTACGAACCGCCGATGATCCACTGCTTCGGCTTCTCGTCGGAACCGAGCTGGTTGGCCATATTCAGTTGGTCGAACGTCAGGGCCACGTTCAACGGACCGTTGGCGTAGCGAATACCGGTGGTGATAGCGCGGGTGTTGTCGGCGGTCTTGAACCCGGTCTGCGCGGCGGTCGTGTCGGCCACGTTGAACGAGTAGCCCAAGCCGAATTGGAAGCCGCTGAACGACGGGGTCTGGTACATGACCATGTTGTCATGGCGGACCGTGTTGGCGGCGCCGAAAGCCGCGCCGACGTTGGCCTGGCCGTAGCTGGCGCCGAAGGGATCGATCGCGGCAATGTACTTCGACGCGATGTTGGTCTGGCGGCCGAATTCCAGCAGGCCCCACGAATCAGCCTTCAGGCCGACGGTGGCTTGGCGGCCGAACAGGCGGCTGCTCTGGCCCGACAGACCGTTGGCCGAGTTGAAGCCACTTTCCAGCGTGAACACGGCGCTCAGGCCGTCGCCCAGGTCTTCGGCGCCACGCAGGCCCCAGCGCGAACCGCTGGACAGGCCGTTGGACATGCCAACCTTCGATTCCTTGTAGCCGTCGTTGCCCTTGATGCGCTGGAAACCGATGCCGGTATCGATCAGGCCGTACAGCGTCACCGAGGTCTCAGCATGTGCAACACCGGACAGCGCGGCGAACAGAGCGGTGACGAACAGAGTCTTTTTCATTACAGATTCCCGTTGATTGAACAGACATGCGGAGCGGGTCGGCAAGCAGTGCGAGCCACGACACCGCGCATGACGGGACGAAGTCTAAAAACGCTGTATGTCAGTTTTTGGGACGCAGCCACAACTCGAACACAATCGGTGCCAAATCCGCATCGATCTGTCGTGCAACCACGACACACGACGTTATCCACGGCACGCGCCTATGCGTGTCACACAAGTGCGGTAACAAGGCAATTACCTGCCGCGGGATGCAAAGCGCCAGCAGGCGGTCTGCGCCTTGCTACCCGCGGAGATCTGGCTCGAATCGAACGATTCGATCAACGGCTGCCCATCGATGCAGGCCACGATGAACGTGGACTGCGTCGCGTAGCGGTACGCCAGCCGATGCGTGGCGCCCGGCTCAAGGCCGAGGCCTTGCGTGACGTATGTGCGCTTCGTGCGCGAGAACTCGCTGCCGCGCGATTGGCAGACCGTGCCATCGCGCTGCCCATTGGCGGCATAGACGTTGCAATAGCCGACCGCCACGGGCACCTTGCAGATATTGGTGTAGGTGATGTAGCCATCGGATGTCTGCCCGCGCTTCAGGCAATCACTGCGATTGGGACCGTATGCGAGCGCCTGGGTGCCTTGACCTGACTTGGCCGCGCTTGCATCCGCGCCCTGCGTTGGGGTCCTGCGGTCGGCCTGGCGCGCCGACGACCTGCTCAACTGCGCCACCTTCTGCGCCCAGGCCGTTTTCAAACAGCCCACCATGGGCGCCTCCGCTCCCTGCCGGCCAGCCTGCAGCGCCTCATACTTGCGCAGCGCCTCCTGCGCCTCGGCCAGCGTCGCGCCATTCAATTGCTTGTTGTGCCGATTTATCGCGCTCGCAGCGCCCGCGGCATTATTCGGTCCATAGATTTGCCGTATCTCCGCCTCGCAGACGGGTTTTGCAGGGGAGGCCGGCGGCGGATTGCCGGACGCTGCCCGCAGCGACTTCGGCGCCCACGGGACGATCTGCGGCGGAAAACCGTTTTTCCTCAGATTGCCAAGGCGATACTCATATTCCGAACGCAATGCATTGTCGTCCTTGTCCTCGCCCAGGCCCGCGATGGCGCAGTGATAGTAATGGGGGCTGCCGTAGCGTTCGCCGTTATCCTCGCGGTACTTGCCTATCCCCTTGAGATAATCGATCCATTGGACCCTGAGCGCTTTCCATGTTGCCTCATCGGCCCTTTCAACCTGGAATATCTCCGTTCGATAAAACTGGTCGGCGCCGATGCCCTCGCCAACGCGTGACAACAGGATCCCCGCCTCGCAATAGGCGGACGCGGCCACGGCGGCGTGCGCGGCCAGCATTCCGAACAGGAAGAAAAGCGGACGAACCACAATACCAATACGGAAGGAAAGCGCGCGCATAAAGCCCTCCAAGCGCAGTAAGCGGATTGGGACGATATTCCCAATCCGGCCGCCCCCGCATCTCCAGGATTGGGGATACGGCGGGGCTGCCATCCCTACGCCTGCAACACCAACGCGCTCAACTGCGCGGACCGCCTGATTCCCGTTTTGGCATAGATGGCTTTCAGTTGGAATCGCACGGTTCCCAGCGATACGCCGCGCACCTCGGCACACTCCCGCGGCGACAAGCCATCGCAGCAAAGCAGCATCGCCAGTTCGGCCTCGGCCCGGGTCAATCCATGGAACAAGCGCAGGCGTTCCGTCTTGGCCTTTGGCGCGGCCAAGGCCACGCCGCTCATCAGCGTCAGGCGGCCTTGCGCCGCCCGTGCAAGGCGCGACCGCTCGGGAACCGGCGTCAACGCCAGCGGCAACGGCGCACCGGAGCGCTTGCGCAACTGGATGCCGCCGGCCGCGCAGGCGGCTCGCCACTCGGCCTCGCTGGCGCCATGCGCGCTCACGAAGCGGCCGTCAACGAAACGCACCGCGGGTTCGCTCGCCATCAGCGCCTCGGCTGCCCGATTCGCGCGGATCAGCCGACGTTGTTCGTCCAGGATGAAAAGCGGCGTATCGATCCCGTCGAGCATGGATTCGGCGATGGCGAGCCGGGCTTCCAGAACCCCGACACGCGCCTGCAAGCGCAGGGCCCGGCTGACGTGCGGATAGAGGATATTGACGGCGTCGCGCTGGCCGTCGGACAAGCCGCGCGAATCCGCGGCGCCGCTCAGGCTCAGATAGGCGCTATCGAACGCGCCCCGGTGCAGGAATAACCCCGACAGGCTGCCCAGGCCGTGCGGCCGCAGGAAATCCTGGTAATAAGGATGGGACAGGCGCTCACGTTGTGAAAAGGCCCGCGTGTCCTCGAACCAGCATCCGGCCTGCCAGGTGGACGCCACCGGCACGACCGGGTCGTCTTTGAAGAACGCGGCGTCATAGGCTTGCTGGAAGGTGGCCGTCCAGGCCTCATCGTCTCCGGCCGCGACGTTGACCGAAGGCCGCAACGAGGAGGAATCCAGCGCCATCAGTACCACCAGACGCCGGTCCACCAGTTGCCGGATCCGCTGCAACGGCACGTCCCAGCCGTGCCCGCCCAGTCCCGCTGCGTAAATGTCTTCGATCACGGCATCCAATGCCGCGCTGCGGATGCTCTCTGCTCTGGAATCCATGCTTGCGACGTTTCGCCTCGTGTGGATGAAGCAGGCGACCGCGGACAAATGCGGCGGAGCCGGTGGTGCGGGCAGGATAAGGAACGCGCTGGCGCCGCGTCAATCGGGAAAGACCGGGCAACGAGACGCCCGCATGGCAGGAAAGCGGGACGCGGCCAGGCGATGGTGTGGATACGAGGAAAGAGGGGAGTTCGGCGCCGGCCAGTCAGCATGATGGCGCTGGCATTTTCTGGCGGCCCGCCGATGCGGCATGGGCGTGGGCGCAAAGCGCCGCAACGTTGCTAATGGCGCGCCCGACAGGAATCGAACCTGTATCAAGAGCTTCGGAAACTCTCATTCTATCCATTGAACTACGGGCGCAGCGCAAGGAGGCGGTATTGTACCTAGTTTTGCGCAATCTGCATGAAGTGGATCGATTCGCCGGGCAAACTGCGTGAAAACCCCGTCCGTCCGTTGGACGCGCGTCCCTGACACCGTTATATAATCCAGCGTTTGCTTGCAAGGCGGTCTGCTTTTTGCCGCCCTTTGTGCAGTACTGATTTTCTGTTGCCGCCGCCAGGCGCCCCGGTACCCGTTAGCAGGATTTGGTCATGAGCAACGAGCAGGAACACATAGAAGAGCACTCCTCCCCCATCAAGACCCCGAAGCAACTGATCGTCACGGTCATACTGGCCTTCGTGGTGCCTATCGCCATCATCATCCTACTGGTGAACATGGTCGCCTCGGGCGCCAAGGTCGGCGCCGGCTCCGATACCCTGTCCACGGAAGCCGTCACGAAACGCATCGCCCCCGTCGCGGGATTCGAACTGGTCGACGCCAACGCGCCCAAGGTCTTCAAGACTGGCGAACAGGTCTTCCAGGCCGTCTGTACGGCCTGTCATACCGCCGGCGTGGCGGGCGCGCCCAAGGTCGGTGACAACGCCGCTTGGGCCCCCTTCATCAAGTCCGGCTTCGACGCGATGATGAACGTCGCCCTGCATGGCAAGGGCGGCATGCCCGCCAAGGGCGGCAACCCGACTCTGTCCGATTTCGAGGTTGCGCGCGCCGTGGTGTACATGGCCAACAAATCCGGCGGCTCGCTGCCGGAGCCGGCCGCCCCCGCTGAAGAAGGCGCCAAGAAGGAAGCCGACGCCGCGCCGGCCGCGCCCGCGGCTGCCGCACCGGCTGCCGCGGCTCCTGCTGCTGCCGCGCCCGCTGCCGCTGCGCCGGCTCCCGCCGCCGCGCCCGCGCCGCAACAGGCCGCCGCGGTCAACCCCGCTGGCGAGAAGCTCTACAAGAGCGTCTGTTTCGCCTGCCACGCCACCGGCGTGGCCAACGCTCCCAAGTTCGGCGACAAGGCCGCCTGGGAGCCGTACATCAAGACCGGCATGGACGCCATGGTCAAGGTCGCGATGCAGGGCAAGCCGCCGATGCCGCCCAAGGGCGGCGCGGCCAACGCCTCGGAAGACGACATCCGCGCGGCCGTGCAATACATGGTGGACGCGGCCAAGTAAGCCGCACATAACCCGGACGCGACGCCGCGCCAGTCGAAAAAAAGCCCCTCGATGCATTCGAGGGGCTTTTTGTTTCGGGCCGCGCCGTCAGTCGGCGGCCGAGGTCTTGAGCAGCGACATGCCCAACTGCACGCGGCGTTGCAGCCACAGGCTGGGACGATAGCGCGGATCGCCGGTGACGCGCTGGATGTTCTTCAGGATCTCCAGGATGCGCTCCGCGCCCAGCGCGTCGCCCAGGGCCAACGGCCCCACCGGATAACCCAGCCCCAGCGTCACGGCGCGGTCGATGTCCTCGGGGGTGGCGATCTGCTGTTGCGCGATATCGGCGGCGATGTTGACGATCATGGCCACGATGCGCTGCGCGACGAAGCCCGGAGAATCCTCGACCACCGACACCGGCACGCCGTCGCCGGCCAGCACCGCGTGCGCGGCATCGCGCCATTTGGCGTCGGTTCCCGGCGACACCATCAGGGTGCGGCGCTTGGCCTTGTCGAACGCGTGCAGCGTATCGAGGCCGACGCAGCGCGCAGGATCCAGCCCTTGCGCCGACACCGTGGTGGATACGTCTTCACCGAACGGCGTGACGATGATGAGCGCATCGGCCGCCGGCGTGGAGCCGGACACCAGCGGCGCGCCCAGCTTTTCCAGCAGCGCGGTGGCGCGTGCGTAGCCTTCCGGATGGCGCGGACTGACCCAGACCTTCAGGCCCTGCGGCAGCGCTGGCACGGGCGGCTCGGCCGGCACCTGCTTCTGTCCATCCACATACTTGTAGAAGCCCTCGCCGGCCTTGCGGCCGATCAGGCCGCCGGCCAGGCGCACGGTGGTGATGGGCGACGGACGGAAGCGCGGTTCGTCGAAGAACTGGCGGTAGATGGATTCCATCACCGGATGCGAGACGTCCAGCGCGGTCAGGTCCAGCAGCTCGAACGGGCCCATGCGGAAACCGGCCTGCTCGCGCATGATGGCATCCACCTGCGCGAAGCTCGCCACCGATTCCTGCGCCACGCGCAGGCCTTCGGTGTTCATGCCGCGACCGGCGTGGTTGACGATGAAGCCGGGCATGTCCTTGGCGCGCACCGGCGTGTGGCCCATGCGGCGCGCCAGTTCGGCCAGCGCGTCGCCGGTCTCGGGCGCGCTGCGCAGGCCGTCGATGACCTCGACCACCTTCATCAGCGCCACCGGGTTGAAGAAGTGATAGCCCGCGACGCGCTGCGGCAGCTTGCAAGCCGCGGCGATGGCGGTGATCGACAGCGACGAGGTGTTCGAGGCCAGGATGCAGTCGTCGGCCACCACGCCCTCCAGGGCGGCGAACAGGTCGCGCTTGACGTCCAGGCGCTCGACAATGGCTTCGACCACCAACTGGCATTGCGACATGTCGGTCAGCGCCGTGGCGGACTCGACGCGCGCCAGCGCGGCCTGCGCGTCGGCGGCGGTCAGCTTGCCCTTCTCGGCCAGCTTGTCCCAGGTCTGGCGCAGCGACTCGCGCGCGGCGGCCACGGCGTCGGCGCTGGTGTCGTACAGGCGCACGCGCAGGCCGGCCTGTGCCGCGATCTGGGCGATGCCCCGCCCCATGGCCCCGGCGCCCACGACGCCGATGGTTTGAATCTCCGTCATCAACTTCTCCTGCCTGTCATTGGAATGGTGTGTGCGCCGCGCCCAGCGCGGCGACGGGATGGCGCGGGCGGATCAGGACGGGCTTTGCGCCAGCGCCTGGATTTCCGCGGCCGACAGCCCGAGCTTTTCGGCCAGCACCTGCGCGGTGTGTTCGCCCAGCATGGGCGGCGCGCGGCGGTATTCGACCGGGCTGCCCGAGAACTTCAGCGGACTGGCGGCCATGGGCACGGTGCCCGCGGTCGGATGCGGCAATTCGCGCTTCATGCCGCGCGCCAGCACCTGCGGGTCTTCGTAGACCTGGTCGAGCGTATTGATCGGGCCGGCCGGCACGCCCACGGCCTCGAGCGAGGCGAGCCAGTGATCGCGCGCGCCGGTGGCCATGCGTTCGGCCAGCAGCGGCACCAGCGCCTCGCGGTTCTTGACGCGCTGCGGGTTGGTGGAAAAACGCGGGTCGGCCGAGAGTTCGGGCAGGCCGATGGCGCCGCAGTAGTTGCGGAACTGGCTGTCGTTGCCCACGGCGACGATCAGGTGACCGTCGCTGGCGGCGAATACCTGGTACGGCACCAGGTTCTGGTGCGCGTTGCCGGCCCGGCGCGGCGCGTTGCCGGAGGTCATGAAGTTCAGGTTCTGGTTCGCCAGCATGGCGACCTGGCAATCCAGCAGCGCCATGTCGATGTGCTGGCCCAGGCCGCTGACCGAGCGCTCGTGCAGCGCGGCCAGGATGCCGACGGTGGAGTACATGCCGGTCATCAGGTCGGCCACGGCCACGCCCGCCTTCTGCGGACCGCCGCCGGGCAGGTCGTCGCGCTCGCCGGTGATGCTCATCAGGCCGCCCATGCCCTGGATCATGAAGTCATAACCCGGGCGGCTGGCGTACGGACCGGTCTGGCCGAAGCCGGTGATCGAGCAGTAGATCAGGCGCGGGTTCACTTCCTTGAGGCTGGCGTAGTCCAGGCCGTACTTGGCCAGGCCGCCGACCTTGAAGTTCTCGACCAGGATGTCGCTCTGCAGGGCCAGTTCGCGCACCAGCTCGGCGCCGCGCGGCGAGGCGATGTCGAGGGCGACGGAGAACTTGTTGCGGTTGGCAGAGAGGTAGTAGGCGGCTTCGGTGGTGTCGTTGCCGGCCGCGTCCTTCAGGTACGGAGGGCCCCAGGCGCGGGTGTCGTCACCGGCGCCGGGGCGCTCGATCTTGATGACTTCGGCGCCGAGGTCGGCCAGGTTCTGGGTGCACCAGGGGCCGGCGAGAACGCGGGTCAGGTCCAGGACGCGGATGCCTGTCAGGGGAGCGGGACGTTGCGACATCTTTTATCTTTTCGCCAAAGAGTATTAGGTCAGTGGGGATATTAGCCGGTGGGGGCTTGGGTGTGTTGGGGTGGTCGTTTTGGGGGGACGCGGGTGGGTTCTTTAGACGCCCTTTGCGGTGTGGCGTGGGGAATGGGGGGCTACGATTGCGGTCCGGAGCGTTCGCTCCGGACTGCCCCTTACTCATCCTCGTCCTCGCCTGCGGCGACTCCTTCGGATTCCGTCGGGCGCATCTACACGCCCCCCCATTCCCCACGCCACACCGCAAAGGGCTGCATTTAGGGCTCATGACGGGCGCTGGGACGGACGGTGTGCTTGGCATTCTGGTGACGACCATCGGGCGTGGCGGGTGGATGCCCGCCACGCCTTCGCACGGCTTAGCTGTTGGCCTTGATGACCTCGCGGGCGATGACCAGTTGCTGGATTTGCGAGGTGCCTTCGAAGATGCGGAAGAGGCGCACGTCGCGGTAGAAGCGTTCGACGGCGTATTCGGACATGTAGCCGGCGCCGCCGTGGATCTGGACGGCGCGGTCGGCGACGCGGCCGACCATTTCGGTGGCGTAGAGTTTGCAGCAGGCGGCCTGCATGGTGGTGTTCTCGCCGCGATCGCGCAGGCGGGCGGCGTCCAGGACCATGCAGCGGGCGGCGTAGAGTTCGGCCTGGCTGTCGGCGATCATGGCCTGGATCAACTGGAACTCGGCGATGGGCTGGCCGAACTGCTTGCGTTCGGTGGCGTATTTGACAGCGTCGCGCAGCAGGCGGTCGGCGATGCCGACGCACAGGGCCGAGATGTGCAGGCGGCCCTTGTCGAGCACGCGCATCGAGGTGCGGAAACCGTTGCCTTCCTCGCCGCCCAGCAGGGCCGAGGCGGGGACGCGGCAGTTGTCGAACACCACGTCGCTGGTGAGCGCGCCGGCCTGGCCCATTTTCTTGTCGGGCTTGCCGATGATGAGGCCGGGCGTGCCGGCTTCGACCAGGAAGCACGAAATGGAATTGGCGCGGCGTTCGGGCGCGGTGCGCGCCATCACCGAGAACAGGCCGGCGATGGGCGCGTTGGTGATGTAGCGCTTGGTGCCGTTGAGCACGTAGTGGTCGCCGTCGCGTTCGGCCGACAGCCGCAGCGCCATGGCGTCGGAGCCGGCGTCGGGTTCGGTCAGCGCGAACGAACCGATCAGTTCGCCACTGGCCAGGCGCGGCAGATAGCGGGCGCGCTGTTCGTCGGTGCCTGCCAGCACGATGGCCTGCGAGCCGATGCCGATGTTGGTGCCGGCCAGCGAACGGAACGCGGGCGAGGTCTGGCCCAGTTCGAACACCACCTTCACTTCTTCTTCCATCGTCAGGCCCAGGCCGCCGTGGTCGGGCGAGATCGACAGGCCGAACAGGCCCAGCTCGCGCATTTCGGCGACGATGTCCGGCGGCACCTGGCCGCTGGCGGCCAGTTCATCCTCGGCGGGAATCAGGCGTTCGTGCACGAAGCGGCGCACGGCGTCCAGCAACAGGGTCAGGGTTTCGGTATCCAGGGCCATGATCTGAGTCTCTCGGGAGTGCGGGACGGCCGGCGCTCAGGGGCGCATGCCGCCAACCAGTAAATCGAAATAGCCGGCGGCGATGGTCTCGGCGCTGTCGCCCTGGCCTGGCTTGTACCAGCGCACCATCCAGTTCAGCATCGACAGCACGGCGCGGCCGGTGGCGGGCACGTCCAGCGGCCGGAACGCGCCTTCGGCCACGCCCTGCGCGATCAGGTCGCGCAGGCGCTTCTCGTAGCCGTCGCGCAGCCGGGCGGCGTCCTCGCGCTCGGGCAGCGCCATGCCGGAATAGCCGATCAGCATGGTGACGAACTCGGCGTGGTGCTGCTCGAAGTAGCGGGCGTGGCCGACCATGAAGGCGCGCAGGCGGGCGGCGCCGCCCTCGGCGCGCGCCACGTCCTGGCCGACGCTCTGGTTCAGGCCATTGAGCACCGCCAGGATGATGGCGTCGTAGATGTCCTGCTTGGTGGTGAAGTAGTGATAGATGGCGGCCTTGGACACGCCAATGGCGGCGGCCAGGTCCGACACCGAACTGCCGTCGTAGCCGCTGCGCGCGAACAGCTTGGCGGCTTCGGCCAGGATGCGTTCGCGCGGCGCCGCCAGCGTTGGCGGGCGGCCGGCGCGGGCGCGTTTGGTGGCGGGGGCTGCGGAAGTCGCCATGAGGGAACCTGGTGAGGCGGCGTCGAGGCAGGCAATGCCGGACCGCGGGCGGTTCCGTTCCATTGACAGCGGTTCGGCGCTTGCCGTTAAATAAAGATTAATTAATTACCGGACGGTCGGTAGGTAATTGTAGACACATCCCTTTCCGCCACGCAAGCGCGGCTTGGGCGCTCAACCCGAAACCACACGTGACGCCGTTATGCCCCACTCCCTCGTGACAGATCTGTATGGCCAGATGTCCTTGCCGGTCATCAGCGCCCCCATGTTCATCGTGTCCAACCCGAAGCTGGTCGTCGCGCAATGCACGAGCGGCATCGTCGGTTCGTTTCCGGCGCTGAACGCGCGTCCGCAGAGCCTGCTGACCGACTGGCTGGACGAGATCCAGGCCGGCCTGGCCTCGTACCGCGAGGCCAATCCGGGCGCCGCGGTCGCGCCCTACGCCGTCAACCAGATCATCCACCAGTCCAACGACCGGCTCGAACAGGACCTGGCGGTGTGCGCCAGCCACCGCGTGCCGCTGATCATCACCAGTCTGCGCGCGCCCGGCGACCTGGTCAAAGGCA
Source organism: Achromobacter sp. SIMBA_011 (assembly GCF_046535435.1). Taxonomy (NCBI): domain Bacteria; kingdom Pseudomonadati; phylum Pseudomonadota; class Betaproteobacteria; order Burkholderiales; family Alcaligenaceae; genus Achromobacter; species Achromobacter sp. SIMBA_011. The sequence continues at coordinate 58,725 of NZ_JAWRWN010000011.1, forward strand.
TCCACGACTGGGGTGGCAAGGTGTTCCACGACGTCACCACCATCCGCCACGCCGAAAAGGCGCTGGAAGCGGGCGTAGACGGGCTGATCCTGGTGTGCGCGGGCGCGGGCGGCCATGCCGGCACGCTCAGCCCGTTCGCGCTGGTGTCCGAAGTGCGCCGCTTCTATGACGGCCCGCTGATCCTGTCGGGCGCCATCACCTCCGGCGCCCAGGTGCTGGCCGCGCTCGCCATGGGCGTGGACTTCGCCTACATGGGCACGCGCTTCATCGCCAGCGAGGAAGCCAACGCCAGCGAGGGCTACAAGTCCGCCATCGTCGAGGCCAGCGCGGCCGACATCCTCTACACCCCGTTCTTCACCGGCATCCCCGGCAACTACCTGAAGGCCAGCATCAGCGCCGCCGGCCTCGATCCGGCCAACCTGCCGCAGCCGGACAGCGGCGCCTCCAATTTCGGCTCCAGCCGCGTCAAGCCGTGGAAGGACATCTGGGGCGCGGGCCAGGGCGTGGGCAACATCGGCAGCGTGCAACCGACCCGCCAGATCGTCGAGACACTACGCCGCGAGTACGCCGAGGCCAAGACGCAACTGGCCGCCAGGACCTTCGCATGAGCGCCGGGCTGCGGGTCACGCGCGACGGCGCGGTGCTGACGCTGGTGATCGACCGTCAGGACCGCCGCAACGCCCTCGACACAGCCACCTACACGGCGCTGACCGAACAGCTCGCGCTGGCCAGCGCCGACACCGGCGTGTCGGCGGTGATCCTGGCCGGGGCCGGCGAACACTTCACCGCCGGCAACGACCTGCGTGACTTCCAGGCCGAGCGCGGCGCCGGCGACAGCGCCGGGCTGACCTTCCTGCGCGCTTTGACGCAGGCCGACGTGCCGGTCATCGCCGCCGTCGAGGGCTACGCCATCGGCATCGGCGTGACGCTGCTGCAGCATTGCGACTTCGTCTACATCGGCGAGGGCGCCACGCTGCGCATGCCGTTCGTGGCGCTGGGCCTGTGCCCCGAGGGCGCGTCCAGCCTGCTGATGCCGCGCCTGGCCGGCGCCCGCCGGGCCGCCGAATGGCTGTTGCAGGGCAAGGCGTTCTCGGCGCGGGAAGCGTGCGAGGCCGGCCTGGCCACCGCGGTCACCGCCAAGGGCGGCGCCCTGGCGGCCGCGCAGGCCACCGCCGCCAGCCTGGCGAAACAACCGCCGACCGCGCTGCGGCTGACCAAGGCCATGCTCAAGCGCCCGGACCGGCAGGCGATCCAGGACACGCTCGATTACGAGGCGCAGCAGTTCCGCGCCCGTTTGCAAACGGAAGAGGCGCAGGCCGCCTTCGCGGCGTTCTTCAAGAAGTGAATCCGGCACGGCCGGGCGCCTTGCGCGCCCGCGCCGCCGTATGCGACGCCTGGGCCGGCTCGCTTGGCCAGATCCCGCCCGGCGCGAGGCCGGACGCGGCCGGCAACCGTCCTTGTCAGAACGGCGAATCGGGCCTGAAGTTCGGCGCGCGCCGTTCCCGCAACGACTGCACGCCTTCGCGCACGTCCGGGCCGCCGAACCCCATGAACTCCAGCGCCAGCGACGTATCGAAGGTCGGGCCGGCCATGCGCAGCCAGTTGTTCAGCGAATACTTGGTCCAGCGGATCGCGGTCTGCGAGCCGGCCGCCAGGCGGTTGGCGACCTCGAAGGCGCGGCCGATCAACTCGGCCTCGTCCACGCACAGCGACACCAAACCGATGCGCTCGGCCTCTTCGCCGCTCACGGTTTCGCACAGCATCAGGTAGTACTTGGCGCGCGCCATGCCGCACAGCAGCGGCCAGACGATGGCGGCATGGTCGCCGGCGGTGACGCCCAGGCGGGTGTGGCCGTCGATGATGCGGGCGTCGCGCGCGGCGATCGAGATGTCGGCCAGCAGGCCGGCCACCAGCCCCGCGCCCACGGCGGCGCCGTGCATCGCCGAGACGATCGGCTTGCTGCAATTGATGATGTTGTAGACCAGGTCGCGCGCCTCGCGCCAGACGCGGGTGCGCACGTCGAAGTCGTCCGCCATCTGCTGCACCAGGTCCAGGTCGCCGCCGCCCGAGAAACCCTTGCCCTCGCCGCGGATCACCACCACGCGGGTATCGGGGTCGGTGTCGATATCGCGCCAGATGTCGGCCAGCTCGCGGTGCATGCGGTCGTCGGCGGTGGACAGCTTGCCCGGCTTGCCGTCCTTGGACCCCATGATCAGCTCCAGCACGCCATTGGGATGGCGGCGCAGCTTGAGGGACTCGTAGGCGGAATAGTGTTCCAGCGTGATATCGGTCATCGTCGTCTCCGGTGGCGCGGGCGGAAGGCCGCGCGTTTTGGGGCACTATAGTGGATAGCCCCTGCCCCGACGATCCCGGAGCCTCAGCCCATGAACACCCCCGACTCCTCCTTTGTCGGCGAGATCCGCCGCGACGATCTGCCCGCCCTGTTCGCCGCGCGCGGCCCAGACACGCACAAAGGCAGTTTCGGCACCGTTGGCGTCGTGGGCGGCGGGCGCGGCATGGAAGGCGCGGCGCTGCTGGCCGCGCGCGCCGCGCTCAAGACCGGCGCCGGCAAGGTGCTGGTGGGCTTCGCCCAGGAGGCGGCGCCGCTGCCCTGCGACCCGCTGCAACCGGAACTGATGCTGCGCGACGCGCGCTCGCTGCTCGACACGGACTGGGGCGTGACCGCCTGGGTCGCCGGGTGCGGCATCAGCGCCGGCCCGAGCGCGGCCAACGCCCTGTCCGAGCTGTTCGTTCTGCGCCATGGCGCGCCGCTGGTGCTGGATGCCGACGGCCTGAACCTGCTGGCCAACGGCGGCATCCGGCCCAACTGGGGCGACGGACCGGTGGTGCTGACCCCGCATCCGGCCGAGGCGGGCCGACTGCTCGGCCTGGACACCGCCCGCATCCAGGCCGACCGCCCGGTCGCCGCCCAGGCGCTGGCGCGGCGCTTCGGCGCCTGGGTGGTCCTGAAGGGGGCCGGCACGCTGGTCTGCGCCCCCGACGGCACCTGGCGCCGCAACACCAGCGGCAACCCGGGGCTGGCCACGGCCGGAACCGGGGACGTATTGGCCGGCATGCTGGGCTCGTTATTGGCCCAGCGCCTGCCCCTCGAGCAGGCCGTGGCCGGCGCGGTCTGGCTGCATGGCGCGGCCGCCGACGCCCTGGTGGCCCGGGGCATCGGGCCGATCGGGCTGACCGCGGGCGAACTGGCGGACGCCGCCCGGCGACTGCGCAACGGCGGGCCGACCGCCTAAGTCCCTGGGGGCAAAAACATTTTTACAACATACTAGGGTTTTCCCCTAAAAACGCGTTGCTTTTGATTTAGGGTTATCCCTATAATGGTTTACCCCAAGACGAAACGGACTGGAGAAAACCATGAGCGAACTGACCCTGAACCACACTGCCCGCCTGACCGACGCGCTGGAGCGCGACCTGCTCCGCGGCGCCCTCGAGAACCAACCGAATTCCCACCCGCTGACCAACCTGAAGAAGGCTGGCAAGGCGATCGCCGCCGCTGTCGCTGGCGTGTTCGCCTTCATCGACGAAGTCAACGAGTCGATGAACAAGGCCCGCGCCGCCAGCTCGCGCTTCTCCGGTTCGCAGTGGTAAAACCAGCCGTGCCGGCCTGAGTCGCGACCGATCTCCCGCGATTCAGCCTGGCGCGCTGCCGGTGCGACGCCCGCCGCCGATGCGGCGCCCGTTGCATCGGACCCGGCGCCCGGGTCTTCATTACCGGGCGCCATCGCGCCGCGCCGGCCCCCCTTGCGGGGCCCCCGCGACGCCCTCCACGATGCCATTCCCGATCGCCCCAGTGCGAAGCCGTCCCGAAGCGGGACCGCCTCGAACTGGGGCGATCGGCATTTTTCGCGCGGCTTCGCCCGCTATTCCCCCTCTCGGCGTTTACCCTGACGCCGGCCCGGCGCGCATTGACAGCGCGCGAAGCCCCTACCGATAATCGGCCCCTTGCCGTCGTGCCTGGCGCCAAAAACACCGCAAGCCCCCCGGCCGACGTTGCGTTCCCCCGGTTGGCCCCGCCGCTGTTTCCCCCCGCCAGCACGATCCGGTTCGTTCCCCATCCGGAGTTGTCACCATGAAGTTGCGCACCACCCTGGCCCTTGTGGCCGCCGCCATTCCCTTGGCCGCTGCCCAGGCCCAGACGCTGAAGATCGGCCTGTCCGCCGAACCCACCTCGGCCGACCCCCACTACCACAAGATGACGCAGAACGACGCGTTCTCCGCGCACGTCTACAGTTCGCTGGTGGGCCGCAGTGCCGACATGAAGCTGGTGCCCGCGCTGGCCACGTCCTGGAAGAACCTGGACGATCTGACCTGGGAATTCAAGCTGCGCGACGACGTCAAGTTCTCCAACGGCAAGCCGTTCACGTCCGAAGACGTGCTGTTCACGATCTGCCGCACGCTGAACAACGAGACCAACGTGTCGCAGTCCTACATGGACACGACCAAGCTGATCACCGACGTGCAGACGCCGGATGCGCACACCGTCATCATCAAGACCGGCGCCCCCTTCCCGCTGATGCCCGCCGAAATGGCGCGCTCACTGCCGATCATCTGGAACGGCATCGTCGAGCACGGCAAGCTGACGTTCGACCCGAAGAAGGGTTGCGGCGTGACCGGCGCCTGGCCGACGGTGGCCGACTTCAATAACGGCAAGGACGCCATCGGCACCGGCCCGTACACCCTGAAGTCGTACGTCAAGGGCACCGGCATCGAACTGGTGCGCAACGAGAACTACTGGGGTCCGAAGCCCTACTGGAAGGAAGTGAAGTTCGTGCCGGTGCCGGCCGCCGGCCCGCGCCTGACCGGCCTGCTGTCGGGCGACTTCGACATGATCGAGAACCCCGCCGCGCGTGACCTGCAGCGTCTGAAGGACAACCCCAAGTTCGGTTTCGTGGCCACGCCCTCGACCCGCCTGGTGTTCTTCCAGCCCGACGTGGCGCGCAACCCGAGCCCGTTCGTCAAGAGCGCCGACGGCAAGAACCCGCTGCAGGACCTGCGCGTGCGCCGCGCGATTTCGATGGCCATCGACCGCAAGACCATCACCGCCCGCATCATGGACGGCATGGCCACCCCGGCCTACCAGTACATGCCCGACGGCATGTTCGGCGCGCTGCCCAAGGCCCCGGAAATCAAGTACGACCCGGAAGGCGCCAAGAAGCTGCTGGCCGAAGCCGGCTACCCCAACGGCTTCGAGCTGACGCTGTCGTCGACCAACGACCGCTACGTCAATGACGGCCAGGTGGCGCAGGCCGTGGCCCAGTACCTGGCCCGCGTCGGCATCAAGACCAACGTCGACGCCATGACCGCCTCGATCTACTTCCCCAAGCGCGCCAAGCGCGAGTTCAGCTTCTCGATGGGCGGCTGGCCGGCGGAAACGGGCGAAGCCTCGGCGCTGTTCCAGCTGTGGGTCGCCTCGCTCGACTCGCCCAACAGCCTGGGCACCAGCAACTACGGCGGCTTCACCAACGCCGACTTCGACAAGGTCTACAAGCAGGCCATCGTCACCGTCGACGCGCCCAAGCGCGAGAAGCTGCTGCAGGAAGCCACCCAGATCGCGCTGGACAACGTGCCGCTGATTCCGCTGCACTTCGAAAGCAGCATCTGGGCCTTCCGCAAGGGCATCTCCTATGAAGGCCGCCGCGACCAGTTCACGCTGGCCACCTCGGTCAAGCCCGACGCCAAGTAATCCGGCGCGCGCGACATGAAAACGGCTGCCTTCGGGCAGCCGTTTTTCTTTGGATGCGCGTCGTGTCCTCACCGGACGGCCGTGGCGGTCTCAGGCGCCCGGCCCTTGCGCCAGCAGCACGTCCAGCTCGCGCGACAACAGGTCGATGAAGGCTTCCGTCTTGGGCGGCAATTGGCGCCCCTGCATGACGTGCAGTTGCAAGGTGCGCGACTGCAACTGGGCGTTGGAGATCGGCACCGCCACCAGCTCGTCGCGCTTGAGGCTCCAGGCCACCGAGATGTAGCCGCTGAGCATGATGGCGTCGGAACCGAACACGAAGCCATGCAGCGGCGAGGAATCATTGCAGGTAAAGGTCGGTTCGAGCTGCACCGATTCCAGCAGGCAGCCCATCTCGAACAGATGGCGGGTGGTGGTGCCAGGGCCGGTCAGCGCCAGCGGGTAGCGGCCCAGGTCCTGCAGGCTGACGCTCTTGCGGCCGGCCAGCGGGTGGCCCGCGGCCATGACGGCGTGCACCGGCGCGCGCCGCGAATAGCGCACGCTGACGCCGCTGAGCCGTTCGACGTTGAAGGTCATGCCCAGTTCGACGCTGCCTTCGGCGACGCGGCGGGCGACATCGGCCGGCGTGCCCACATGCAGGTCGAAGCGCGCCTCGGGCCAGTCGCGGCGAAAGCGCGCCATGGCCGACGGCAGGAAGATGCGCGCCACGCCCTCGACCGCCGCCATGCGGATCTCGTTGCGCGCCATGCCCTTGAGCGCGGCGATCTCCTGCAGCACCGAATCCGATTCCAGCAGCGTGCGCCGCGCGTGGGCCAGCAGCAGCCGGCCCGCCTCGCTCAGCACCATGCCGCGCGCGGCGCGCTCGAACAGCGGCGCGCCCGCTTCTTCCTCCAGCTTGGCGATCTGGCGGCTGATGGCGGACACCGCCACGTGCAGGCGTTCGGACGCCCCGCTCAGGCTGCCCGCCTGGGCGACCTCGACAAAGTAACGCAGGGCGATGCCGTGCATGTTTCCCCCTCGCTGGGGCCTGACGCCGATGAAAAATAGCTTTGCCTTTTTTGCAAAGCTTCCGATAAATATTCTAATTGTAGAGAAAGCTTCCCTGATCCTAGAATTTGCGCAACGATTCAGCAGGGTGCGCAATGACGCGCCCTGCCAGACAAGGGGAAGTCCGTGCCAGCAGCAGTCACGAGCGCCAGCCGCGCCGCCGCCATCGGCCGCGCGGTCGCATATGCCGATAGCGGCGCCTTGCAACGCGATCTGGCGGAGCTGGTCGCGCACCGCACCGAAAGCCAGAACCCGGACCAGCGCGCCGCGCTCCACGACTACCTGCGCACGGCGGTCGCGCCGCGCCTGGAAGCGCTGGGCTGTTCCTGGCGCGTGCAGGACAACCCCGTGGCCGGCGGTCCGCCGTTCCTGCTGGCCGAGCGCATCGAGGACCCGGCCCTGCCCACCGTGCTGATGTACGCCCACGGCGACGTGGTGCGCGGCTATGACGAGCAATGGCGCGCCGGCCTGGCGCCGTGGCGCCTGACGGCCGAGGGCGATCGCTGGTACGGCCGCGGCGCCGCCGACAACAAGGGACAGTACTGCGTCAACATGACCGCGCTGGAACAGGTGCGGGCCGAACGCGGCGGGCGCCTGGGCTTCAACCTGCGCATGCTGGTGGAATGCGGCGAGGAAGTCGGCTCGCCCGGCCTGCACCAGGCCTGCGCCGCGTGGCGCGAGTCGCTGGCGGCGGACGTCTTCATCGCCTCCGACGGGCCGCGGCTGGCGGCCGACCTGCCGACGCTGTTCCTGGGCTCGCGCGGCACGCTGCTGTTCGACCTGACGGTGGACCTGCGCGGCCACGCCCACCACTCGGGCAACTGGGGCGGCGTGCTGCCCAATCCCGGCATCATCCTGGCAAACGCGCTGGCCAGCCTGGTGGATGCGCGCGGCCGATTGCTGGTCGACGGCCTGCGTCCGCCGGCGATTCCGCCCGCAGTGCGCCAGGCGCTGGCGGACATCCAGGTCGGCCAGGACGACGACGCACCCGAGATCGACCCGGACTGGGGCGAGCCCGGCCTGTCGCTGGCGGAGCGCCTGTTTGGCTGGAACACGCTGGAAGTGCTGGCCTACAAGACCGGCAATCCCGACAACCCGGTAGGCGCGATTCCGCCGCGCGCCAGCGCCACCTGCAACCTGCGTTTCGTGGTCGGCACCGACTGGCGCCAGGCCGAGGGCATCCTGCGCCGGCACCTGGACGCGCGGGGCCTGCGGCAGGTCCAGGTCCGCGTGCGGCGCGGCACGCCGGCCACCCGGCTGGACCCGGACGATCCGTGGGCGCGCTGGGCCGTGGCCTCGCTGGCCGCCACCACCGGCAAGACGCCCGCGCTGCTGCCGAACCTGGGCGGCACCGTGCCCAACGACGCTTTCTCGGAAGTGTTGGGGCTGCCCACCATCTGGGTGCCGCATTCCTATCCCGCCTGTTGCCAGCATGGCCCCGACGAACACCTGCTCGCCTCGGTGGCGCGCGAAGGCGCGGCGGTGATGGCCGGCCTGTTCTGGGACCTGGGCGAACAGGGCGCGGCCGTGGCCGCGCAACGCGAGCGCCTGACCGCCACCTGACCGCCTTCGGGCGTCATCCCTTATACAATCCCCCTCGCTTGATCGGAGTTCCCATGTCCTCGTCCCCTACCGCGTCCCGTCCGCGTCCCTTTTTGCTCGCCTGTCCGGATCTGGCGGCCGAGCGCGTGGGCAACACGGATACCCCCGGCGTCTGGCATTTCGACTCCGGCGCGCCGGGCAAGCGCGTGATGCTCAGCGCCCTGGTCCACGGCAACGAGCTGTGCGGCGCCTGGGCCCTGAAGGACGCGCTGGCGGCCGGCCTGCGCCCGCGCCGCGGTTCGCTGACGCTGGCGTTCTGCAACCTGGCCGCGTTCGACCGCTTCGATCCGGCCAACTACGCGCCGGCGCGCTTCGTCGACGAAGACATGAACCGCGTCTGGAGCGACGACAAGCTGGCCCAGCCCATCAGCCAGGAACGCCGCCGCGCCGCCGCCCTGCGCCCGTGGGTGGCGCAGGCCGACTGGCTGCTGGACTTCCACTCGATGAGCAATTCCGACGTGCCGCTGCAGCTGACCGGCATGGAACAGCGCAACATCGACCTGGCCCTGTCGCTGGGCAACCCCGCCACGATCATCGCCGACGCCGGCCATGCCGCCGGCGTGCGCATGCGCGACTACGGCCGTTTCGGCGAGGCCGGCGACAACGGCACCCGCTCGCTGCTGATCGAATGCGGCTTCCATGGCGCGCCCGAGGCGCGCGGCGTGGCGGTCGATCAGATGGCGCGCTTCCTGGTGGCGGCCGGCACCGTGGACGAGGCCGACCTGCCCGCCGCCTGGTTCGCCCCCCAGGCCAGCGCCCAGCGCGCGCTGCGCGTGACCCACGCGATCGCCGCCAAGAGCGCCGACTTCCGTTTCGCCGAGCCCTGGAAGGGCCTGGAGACGCTGGCGCGCGCCGGCACCGTCATCGGCTGGTCCGAGGGCGAGGCCGTGACCACGCCGTACGACAACTGCGTCCTGATCATGCCGTCGACCGCCAACCTGCGGGCCGGGGTGACGGTGGTGCGGCTGGCGCAACCGATCGTCTGATGCATCGCGCGACGCGCCCTCGATGGCGCGCCGCCTCATATAAAAAAACCACCAAGGGAAGCAGCATGTCCGCAAACGTTTTCATCCGCAGCGCGTTATCGACCTGTACGCTGGCGGCCGCCCTGGCCGCTGGCGCCATGGCCCAGGCCCAGCCGGCCCCGCAGACGCTGCGGATCGGCCTGTCGTCCGAACCCACGGCGATGGACCCGCACTACCACCAGGTCACGCCCAATGATGCGATGACCTCGCACATCTTCGAGACGCTCGTCGGCCAGGACGCCAAGATGAATCTGGTGCCGCGGCTGGCGACCGCCTGGAAGGCGGTGGACGACACCACCTGGGAATTCACGCTGCGCGACGGCGTGAAGTTCTCCAATGGCCAGCCGTTCACGCCCCAGGACGTGATCTTCACGCTGTGCCGCGCGTTCCACAACGAGCAGTCGATCGGCGGCTCGTACCTGAGCGTGGTGCAGAAGCTGGCCAGCATCGACGTGCGCGACGGCAACGTGCTGGTCATCAAGACCCACCTGCCCTACCCGCTGCTGCCCAACGACCTGACCCGCAACGCCATGCTGTGGAGCGGCATCGTCGAGCATGGCCCGATCCGCTTCGATCCCAAGAATGGTTGCGGCGTGACCGGCCCCTGGCCCACCATCAGCGACTTCAACAGCGGCAAGTCCGCCATCGGCACCGGCCCGTACACGCTCAAGTCGTACGTCAAGGGCAGCGCCATCGAGCTGGCGCGCAACGACGCCTACTGGGGCGACAAGCCGGCCTGGCCGAACGTGCGCCTGATTCCGGTGCCGGCCGCCGGCCCGCGCCTGACCGGCCTCCTGGCCGGCGACTTCGACCTGATCGAGAATCCCGCCGCGCGCGACGTCAAGCGCATCTCGGAAACGCCGGGCTTCGGCTACGTCATCACGCCGTCCGTGCGGGTGGTGTACTTCCAGTTCGACGTGGCGCGCAGCCCCAGCCCGATGGTGCGCGCAGCCGACGGCAAGAACCCTCTGCAGGACGTGCGCGTGCGCCGCGCCATCTCGATGGCGATCGACCGCAAGGCCATTACCGCCCGCATCATGGACGGCGCCGCCACCCCGGCCAACCAGTTCCTGCCCGACGGCATGTTCGGCACGCTGCAGCCGCCGCCAGAACTGAAGTACGATCCGGCCGCCGCCAAGAAGCTGCTGGCCGAGGCCGGCTACCCGGACGGCTTCGAGCTGACCATCTCGTCGACCAACGACCGCTACATCAACGACGCGCAGATCTCGCAGGCCGTGGCCCAATATCTGTCGCGCGTGGGCATCAAGACGACCGTGGACGCGATGACGCGCTCGGTCTACTTTCCCAAGCGCGCCAAGCGCGAGTTCAGCTTCGCCATGGGCGGCTGGTCGTCGGAAACCGGCGAAGCCTCGTCGTTCCTGCAGTACTGGGTCAGCGCCTTCGACAAGGAACACGGCCTGGGCACCAGCAACTACGGCGGCTATGACAATCCGGCCTTCGACAAGGTCTTCAAGCGCGCCCTGACCACCGTCGATCCGGCGGTGCGTGAGAAGCTGCTGCAGGAGTCCCTGACCCTGGCGCTGGCCGACCTGCCCAGCATTCCGCTGCATTTCGAAAGCAGCATCTGGGCGTTCCGCAAGGGCCTGACGTACGAAGGCCGCGCCGACCAATACACCCTGGCCATGTCGGCCAAGCCCGCCAATTAAGATCGCCGTTTCCGGCGCCTGCAACCCCGAGCCCACCAAGGAAATATCACGTGGCCCTTTTCATCCTACGCAGACTGATCCAGAGTCTGTTCGTGCTGCTGGCCGTCTCGGTCGTGGTCTTCTTCGCGGTGTATGCCGTGGGCGACCCGATCGAACTGCTGGTCAGCCCCGAAGCCAGCCAGGCGGCGCGCGAGGCGATGATCGCCCGCCTCGGCCTGGACCTGCCCGTGTGGCAGCAATACACAGGGTTCCTGTGGCGCGCGCTGCACGGCGACCTGGGCACCTCGTTCGTGCACGGCATCCCGGCCATCGAGCTGATCGTGCAGCGCATCCCCGCCACCTTCGAACTGGTGATCGTGGCCATCGGCCTGACCTGTGTGATTGGCATTCCGCTGGGCCTGGTGGCCGGCCTGTACCGCGATGAACCCCTGGGCCGCGGCATCATGGCGTCGTCGGTGCTGGGCTTCTCGCTGCCCAACTTCTGGCAGGGCATGATGCTGATCCTGCTGTTCGCGGTGTGGCTCGGCTGGCTGCCCGCCACCGGCCGCGGCGACACCGTGACGGTGCTGGGCGTGCGCCTGTCGATCCTGACGGCCGACGGCTGGTCGCACCTGATCATGCCGGCCATCAACCTGGCGCTGGCCAACATCGCGCTGGTGCTGCGCCTGACCGCCTCCGGCGTGGTCGAGGCCCGCAGCCAGGACTACGTGAAGTTCGCGCGCGCCAAGGGCATCAAGCCCGGCCGCATCGTGCGCCGCCACATCCTGCGCAACATCCTGATCCCGGTGGTCACCGTCATCGGCATGGAATTCGGCAGCCTGATCGCCTATTCCACCATCACCGAGACCGTGTTCGCGTGGCCCGGCATGGGCAAGCTGCTCATCGACAGCGTCTACCAGCTCGACCGGCCCGTGGTGGTCGCGTACGTGATGCTGGTCACCCTGATCTTCGTGGTCATCAACCTGGTTGTGGACATCCTGTACGCCGCGCTCGACCCGCGCGTGCAGCTCGTGACCCCCGCTCAATAATCGCCATGGCTCAATCTCCCAATACCGGCCGCACCCGTACCGTCCAGCCCCTGGCCGATACGCCCAAGCGCGCCTCGATCCTGAAGAAACTGCGGGCCCGCCCGACCGTGCGCGGCTCGGTCATCGCGCTGGCCATCCTGGTGCTGCTGGTGGTGTTCGCGCCCTACTTCGCGCCGCAGAACCCCTATGACCTGGCCAACCTGTCGCTGATGGACGGCCGCCTGGCGCCGCGCCAGGCGCTGATGGACGGCAGCATCGCCTGGCTCGGCACCGACGACCAGGGCCGCGACATGCTCAGCGCCATCCTGTACGGCCTGCGCATCAGCCTGATGGTGGGCCTGTCGGCGGTGGTGCTGGCCACCGCCGTGGGCGGCGCGGTCGGCCTGGTGGCCGCCTACGTCGGCGGCCTGGTCGATACCGTGCTGATGCGCATCGTCGACTTCATCCTGGGTTTCCCGACCATCCTGGTGGCGCTGGTGCTGCTGGTGGTGCTGGGGCGCGGGGTCGACAAGGTGATCCTGGCGCTGGTGCTGGTGCAGTGGGGCCACTATGCCCGCATCATGCGCAGCCGCGCGCTGCAGGAACGGCGCAAGGAATACGTCGAGGCCGCCGCCAACCTGGGCTTCCCGGCCTGGCGCATCATGGTGTTCCACCTGCTGCCCAACTGCCTGGGCCCCGTCATGGTGTTCGCGACCATCCAGATCGCCACCGCCATCGCGCTGGAAGCGACGCTGTCGTTCCTGGGCGTCGGCGTGCCGATCACCGAACCCTCGCTGGGCCTGCTGATCTCCAACGGCTTCCAGTACCTGCTGTCGGGTGACTATTGGATCAGCCTGTTCCCGGGCATTGCGCTGCTGTTGCTGATTCTCTCCATCAACATCGTGGGCGACCGCCTGCGCGAAAGCCTGGACCCGAGGAAATGACCCACCCCCGAAGCGCTGCGCGCTTCCCCCTCAAGGGGGCATGCCAGCGGACCGGCGGAGCCGGCTCCGCGGCATCCCGATTGGGCAAGGCCTCCGCATGCTTGGCGGCTGGCGCAATGGACAAATGATATGAATGACACGCTTCTAGAAGTGCGCGGCCTGCGCACCGCATTCCATACCGAGGCCGGCGCCTGGCTGGCGGTCGACGGCGTCGACCTGACCGTGCGCCGCGGCGAGATCGTGGGCCTGGTCGGCGAGTCCGGCTCCGGCAAGTCGGTCACCGGCTTCTCGCTGCTGGGGCTGATCGATCCGCCCGGGGAAGTCGTCGACGGCGAAGTGAAGTTCAAGGGCAACGACCTGCGCAAGCTCTCCGAAGAGCAAATGCGCCAGTTGCGCGGCAACCGCATCGCCATGATCTTCCAGGACCCGCTGATGACGCTCAACCCGGTGCTGCGCATCGGCGAGCAGATGATGGAGGCCATCCTGACGCACGAGGACGTGCCGCGCGCCGAAGCGCTGGAGCGCTGCCGCGAGGCACTGGCCATGGTCGGCATCCCGTCGCCGGAGAAGCGCCTGAAGAGCTACCCGCACGAGTTCTCGGGTGGCATGCGCCAGCGCGTGGCGATCGCCATCGCCATGATCAACAAGCCCGACCTGATCATCTGCGACGAGCCGACCACGGCGCTGGACGTGACCATCCAGGGCCAGATCCTGTACCGCATGCAGGAGATCTGCCGCGAGCACAACACGGCGCTGATCTGGATCACCCACGACCTGGGCGTGGTGGCCGAGCTGGCCGACCGCGTCGCGGTCATGTACGCCGGCCGCATCGTCGAGAGCGGCCCGGTCGAACAGGTGCTGGACGCGCCGCGCCATCCCTACACCCGTGGCCTGCTGGACTCGATGCCCGGCGCCACCACGCCGGGCGCGCGCCTGCACCAGATCAACGGCATGGCGCCCAGCCTGGCCGGCCGCCCGTCGGGCTGTGCCTTCCGGCCGCGCTGCACCCACGCGGTCACGCGCTGCACCGAGCAAGCCCCCACCGTTACCACCGAAGGTCCGCGCAGCTATCGCTGTTACGTCCCGATCGCCCGCGAGGCCGAGCAAGCATGAGTCAAGCCGATACCCCCGTCATCGAGCTCAGGAACGTCCACAAGCGCTTCGAACAGCGTCCCGACCTGGCCCAGCGCATCCTGGCCCTGGGTGGCCGCCCGATCGACCGCCGCACCGTGTACGCCGTCAACGGCGTTGACCTGCGCATCGGCCGCGGCGAAGTCGTCGGCCTGGTGGGCGAGTCCGGCTGCGGCAAGTCCACCCTGGGCCGCGTCGTTGCCGGCCTGCACCGCCAGACCGAAGGCGACCTGCTCTACCAGGGCCAGGATGCGCGTCGACTGCGCGGCGCCGACAAGCTGGCCTACACGCTGGGCGTGCAGATGATCTTCCAGGATCCGCAGGCCTCGCTCAACCCGCGCCAGCGCCTGCGCCAGATCCTGGGCGAATCGCTCAAGGTGCACAAGCTGGCGCCGCCGGCCGAGATTCCCGCGCGCATCGACCAGGCCCTGAAGGAAGTGGGCCTGGACACCGAGTACCGCGACCGCTTTCCGCACCAGATTTCGGGCGGCCAGCGCCAGCGCATCGGCATCGCCCGCGCGCTGATGGTGGCGCCCAAGTTCCTGGTGTGCGACGAACCGGTGGCGGCGCTGGATGTTTCGATCCAGGCGCAGGTGATCAACCTGTTCATGGACCTGCGCGAGCAGCACGGTTTCACGTACCTCTTCATCAGCCACGACCTGGGCGTGGTGCGCCACATCTCGGATCGCGTGGCTATCATGTACCTGGGCAAGATCGTCGAGATCTCGACCTCGGCCGAGATCTTCGCGCGCGCCAACCATCCGTACACCCAGGCCCTGATGGCCGAGGTGCCGGACGTGGCGCGCCGCGGCCGCAAGTTCACGCCGATCAAGGGCGAGATCCCGTCGCCGCTGAATCCGCCGTCGGGCTGTACCTTCAACCCGCGCTGCCCGCACGCCATGCCGCGCTGCCGCGAGCAGGCGCCGACGCTGAAGGAAATCTCTCCGGGCCACTGGTCGGCCTGCCACCTGAACGAAGCCACCGCCTGAACGCCATGAAACCCTCTGACATGTCCAACGTGGACCGCATCGCCATCGAAATGGGCCATGCCGGCCGCAACGCCATCACCTATATCGACGAGGATCGCAATTCCGATCGCCCGTTCAAGCTGCAGACCTACCGCCCCTACGGCTACACCCCGGACCGCCCGGTGGTGATCGTGCAGCACGGCGTGCTGCGCAACGGCGACGAATACCGCGACTTCTGGGTCGAGGCCGCCGACAAGCACAAGCTGCTGATCGTGGCGCTGACCTTCTCCAACGAGATCTGGCCGGGCGTGGAAAGCTACAACAATGGCCGCGTGTTCTCGGCCGGCGGCAATCCGCGCCACATCGACGGCTGGACCTACGCGCTGGTCGGCAACGTGATCCGCGACATGATCGACGCCGAGATCACCGATGGCCAGAATGTCTACCTGTTCGGCCACTCGGCCGGCGGCCAGTTCGTGCACCGCCTGATGAGCAGCCAGTCGCACGCGCCGTTCAAGGCCGTGGCGGCCGGCAACCCCGGCTGGTACACCCTGCCGACCTTCGACTACCCCTTCCCCGAAGGCATGGACGGCGTCGGCCTGACCGAGGACCACCTGGTCAAGCTGCTGGCGTACCCGATGACGATCCTGGCCGGCGACCAGGACATCGCCACCGACGACCCCAACCTGCCGTCGGAACCGGCCGCCATGCGCCAGGGGCCGCACCGCTTCGCCCGCGCCCACAACTACTTCGAGGCCGGCCGCAAGGAAGCCGAGCGCCGCGGCGTGCCGTTCAACTGGACGCTGCAGGTAGTGCCCGGCATCGGCCACGACGGCCGCGCCATGTCCGCGGTCTGCGCCAGCCTGTGGTTCGAGGGCGGCATGCCGAGCGACGCCGAACTGGCCCGCCTGGCCGGCCAGCAGGTCGCCTGAACGTTCCCTTTCATTCCCGCTAGCAGAATCGCCATGTCCTCCACTTCCCGCACTGAACAACTCGTCGCCGGCATCCAGAGCTGGCTGCAATGCGAATCGCCTTCGAACTTCCCCGACGGCATCGCCGCGATGGCCCGCATCATCGCCGACTACGCCGCCGCGGCCGGCCTGACGGTGGAACTGTCGTCGCTCGGCCCCGCCACCGGCCCGCTGCTGTACGCCACCAACCGCGCCGCTGGCGACACCCGCCCCGGCATCCTGATCCTGGCGCACATGGACACGGTGCACCCGGTCGGCACGCTGCTGGAGAACCCGGTGCGCATCGACGGCGACCGCCTCTACGGCCCCGGCAGCTACGACATGAAGGCCGGCATCTACCTGGCGCTGACGGCGCTGGCCAGCGTGGCCCGCCCGGGCGCGACGCAACTGCCGGTGGATTTCCTGGTGGTGCCCGACGAGGAAACCGGCAGCCATGCCTCGCGCGCGCACATCGAACGCTTCGCCGCCAATGCCAAGTACGCCCTGGTGTGCGAACCGGCCCGCCCCAACGGCGGCAAGTGCGTGACGGCGCGCAAGGGCACCGGCATGCTGAACCTGAACGTCAAGGGCCGCCCCGCCCACGCCGGCATGCAGCACGAGAAAGGCCGCAGCGCGATCCGCGAAATGGCGCACCAGGTGCTGGCGCTGGAAGCGATGACGGACTACGAGCGCGGCATCACCGTGAGCGTGGGCACGATCGCCGGCGGCACCGTCACCAACACCGTGCCGGCGCTGTGCCGCTGCGTGGTGGACTTCCGCGTGCCCGACATGGGCGCGGCCGAAGACGTGCTGCGCCGCATGCGCGAGCTGTGCGCGGTGGGCCCGGACGTGGAACTGGACATCGACGTGGAACTGAACCGCCCGCCGATGGTGAAGACCGAGGAAGCCGCCGCGCTGCTGGCGCTGGTGCAAGGCTACGCGGAACGCGCCGGCTTCCTGCTGGAAGACGCGCCGATGACCGGCGGCGGCAGCGACGCCAACTTCACCTCGGCCATGGGGATTCCGACGCTGGATGGTCTTGGGGCGGATGGGGACGGGGCGCATACGCTGAATGAGTACATCTTGGTTTCTACGTTGGAGCAGCGGTTGAAGTTCTGGGAGTTGTTGTTGAAGGAACTTGCTTAGAGTTCTTTTTGCGGCGGGTTGGGTTCTTTAGCCGCGGGTGTCGGGGCAGGCGGAGGATGGCGGGGCTACGATTGCGGTCCGGAGCCTTCGCTCCGGCCTGCCCCGTCGTCATCCTCGTCCTCGCCTTCGGCGACTCCTTCGGATTCCCTCGGGCGCATCTACACGCCCCGCCATCCTCCGCCTGCCCCGACACCCGCTCACGATGAGACTTAGTGACGGGCTCTGGGGCGAATGGGGTGCTTGGCATGCTATTGCCCATCAGGGGTGGGGAGAGGATCTTGCGGGGCCCGCCTCAAGCCGGCCGCGCGGGCGGCCTTTTGAGGCTTACGCGGCGTCTTGCGTCGTCGCGTTGATGCTGGCGCGCGTGGATGCGGCGCTGTCGAGCACGACTGAGAGATTGCGCGCACCACACTTGTTTGTGGGCGGCGCGGCAGACTCGTGACGCGCAACATGACATCCATCGCGCCGCCCACCACCGCCCCTCCCCCTGATGCGCGGCCCAAATAGAAAACCCCTCAACACCAGCGCACAGCGCACCCGTCTCGCCTTCAAATGCGCAGACGCCCCTTGCGGCCGCCTGCCCGAGGGGCGGCCTACGAAGCGCCCCGCCGCCCCCGAATAGAAAGCCCCGCCCCCATCGCCTAGAATATTCCCAAGAAAATCCCAAAAAGAGCCCATGCAAGAACACCCCCAAAACAGCGCCATCGCCTACGGCCTGGCCACGATCGCCGCCGACGGCACCGTCCTCGATACCTGGTATCCGCGCCCGTCCCTGACCGACAAGACGCCCGCGGGCGGCACCCGGCACCTCACGCCTGAAGAAGCGCGTGCCGCGCTCGGCGAGCACGTGCCCACCTCGCTGGGGCGCGACACCCGGCGCAAAGTCGACATCGTCGCCGTGCGCACCGCCATCGCCTCGCTCGACCAGCCGCCCGCCGACGCGCACGACGCCTACCTGCGCCTGCACCTGCTCAGCCACCGACTCATCCGGCCGCATGGCGCCAACCTCGACGGGTTGTTCAACGTGCTCGCAAATGTGGCCTGGACCTCCGCCGGCCCCTGCGCCGTCGACCAGGTCGACGCGCTGCGCTGGCAACTGCGCGCCACCGGGCAGATCCTTGAAATCCGCGGCGTCGACAAGATCCCGCGCATGACCGACTACGTCGTGCCCGCCGGCGTGCGCATCGCCGACACCGCCCGCGTGCGGCTCGGCGCGCACCTGGCCGCCGGCACCACCGTGCTGCACGAAGGCTTCTGCAACTTCAACGCCGGCACCCTCGGCGCCTCCATGGTCGAAGGCCGCATCAGCGCCGGCGTCATCGTCGATGACGGCACCGACATCGGCGGCGGCGCTTCCATCATGGGCACCATGTCGGGCGGCGGCAAACAGGTCGTGGCGATTGGCAAGCGCTGCCTGCTTGGCGCCAACTCCGGCATCGGCATCTCGCTGGGCGACGACTGCGTGGTCGAAGCGGGCTGCTACGTCACCGCCGGCACCCGCGTGCTGACGCCGGAAGGCGCGGTGGTCAAGGCGGTGGAGCTGGCCGGCCAGCACGGACTGCTGTTCCGCCGCAACTCGCAGACCGGCGCGGTCGAAACGCTGGTGCGCACGGCCGCCTGGGGCACCTTGAACCCGGCGCTGCACACCGGGCACTGATCGGGCGGCCCGTCACGGGCCGTCCGCGCGACGCCGTCGTCAAGCGTGCAGCAACCGCCGCATCGCCTGCGGCGACTGGCCGAACGCGCGCAGGAACGCCTTGCGCATGCGGTCGCGATCGCCAAAGCCGGTTTCGCGCGCCACCACCTCGGCCGCATGACGGCCGGACTGCATCATGTCCTGCGCCGCCTCCAACCGCAGATGCTCCACCGCCTTGGCCGGAGACTGGCCCGTTTCCTGGCGGAACACGCGGCTGAACTGGCGCGGGCTCAAGTGCGCGGCGCGCGCCAGCTCGTCCACCGACAATTCGGCCTTCAGGTTGGCCTTGGCGTAGGCCAGCGCCGTCTGCACCCGATCGGACTTCGCATCCAGCTCCAGCAACGCCGAATACTGCGACTGTCCGCCCGCCCGGCGTTGTGTCAGCACCAGCTTGCGCGCGACCGCGCGCGCCATGTCCGCCCCCAGGTCCGCCTCCACCATGGCCAGCGCCAGATCAATGCCGGCGCTCATGCCCGCCGAGGTCCAGATCGGGCCGTCAGCCACGAAGATGCGGTCCTCGTCCACCTTGACCCGCGGATACTCGCGCTGCAGGCGCCGCGCATAGAACCAGTGGGTGGTGGCGCGGCGGCCGTCGAGCAGGCCGGCCTGCGCCAGCACGAACGCGCCGGTGCACATCGAGGCGCAACGGCGCACCCGTTCGCTGGCGCCGCGCAGCGCGCGCAACAGGCTCTCGGACGCGCCCTCGCCGGTGTTGTCGCCGGCGACGATCAAAGTGTCGAACGCGCGCCGCCCCAGCTTCTGCGTGTCCTGCGCAAACCCCAGCGAACTGGCCACCGGGCCGCCGTGCTCGGACACCAGGACGACGCGATAGGCCGGTTCGCCGCTCTGGCGGTTGGCCATCTCGAAGACCGCGCTGGCCGCCAGGCTCATGAGCTGGAAGCCCGGGTGCAACAGGATCGCGATGGTTTTCATGGCTGGACCGTCTGCTTTCATCGTATGTCCTGAAAAGACGTTTCTATGTCATTGAGGATATTCCATCCCGGTTCTACTCTGCAAGGGTACCGGCACTACCCGCCGTCCCCATTTCGGAGTCTTTCATGAGCAACACCCCGTCTGGCAAATCCCCCGGCCGCGCCCTGGTCACCGGCGCCTCGTCCGGCATCGGCGCGCGCTACGCCCACCACCTGGCCCATCGCGGCCACGACCTGACGCTGGTGGCGCGCAATGTCGAACGCCTGGAAACCCTGGCCGCGCGACTGCGCGCCGAGATCGGCCGTGACGTGCGCGTGCTGCCAGCCGACCTGTCGCGGACCGACGGTGTGCAACGCGTGGCGCAAGCGCTGCGCGAGGACGACTCGCTGACCCTGCTGGTGAACAACGCCGGCATCGGCGCGGTGGCGCCGCTGCTGCAATCCGATGCCGCCCAGATGCAGGCCATGATCGACCTGAACATCAGCGCCCTCACCCACCTGACCATGGCGGCCGCGCCCGCCTTCGTGGCGCGCGGCGGCGGCACCATCATCAATATCGCGTCGATCGTCGGCCTGCACCCCGAGCTGCTCAACGGCGTCTACGGCGCCAGCAAGGCCTATGTGCTGGCCTACTCGCAGTCGCTGCGCCACGAACTGGCGGACAAGGGCCTGCGCGTCCAGGCGGTGCTGCCCGGCGCCACCGGCACCGAGTTCTGGGACCTGGCCGGCAAGCCGGCCAGCGAGCTGCCGTCCGCCATCGTGATGAGCGCGGACGACATGGTGCGCAGCGCGCTGGCGGGCCTGGACCAGGGCGAGTTCGTCACCATCCCGTCGCTGACCGACCCGGCGCTGCTGGAACGCCTGGAAGCGGCGCGCCAGGCCCTGGGGCCGGAACTGTCGCGCAATACGCCGGCGGCGCGCTATGGCATTCAGGCGCCCGGCGGCACCGGCACGAACGGATAGTGCTCGACGCGGCCCCGGCCCGCGATGATGGCGGTGGATTCGGGCACCTCTTCCCAGGCGCCCGGCATCTCGCTCAGCGGCTCGGACAGCAACAGGAATGCGTCATCGTCCAGCGCCGCGACCTTCGGGTCGTCGGGATAAAGCTCGCGCAGATGCCGCACGCAGGTGTTGTGGAACAGCGTGCGCGAATCGCGCTCGCTGGAATAGCGCACCGCGATCAGGCGCTCGCCATCCAGCGCGCACACGGTCATGTTGATGGGCCGGGCCACCCCGTGGCGCCGGCCGGTCTCCTCGACCGCGCCGACCATGCGCGCCAGCGCCTGCAGCGCGTCTTCCTCCAGGCCGAAAGTCAGCGCCAGCAGGAACATCACCTCGGAATCGGTCGACCCTTCCAGTGAACCGAAGTAGGCCGGCGCGATCATCAGCATCAGGTCGCGCCGCAGCAGCGGATAGTCGCGGATCACGCCGTTGTGCACGAACAGCCAGTTGCCATGGCGGAACGGATGGCAGTTGGTTTCCTGGGCCGGCGTGTCGGTGGCGGCGCGGATGTGCGCCACGAACAGCGGCGAATGGATGGCGCGCGCGGCCTCGCGCAGGTTGCGGTCGTTCCAGGCAGGATGCACGCTGCGGTAGCGGAACGGCGGCTCGGGCGGTCGGCCGTACCAGCCCAGGCCGAAGCCGTCGCCATTGGTGGTGGTGGCGCCCATGCGCGCATGCAGGCTCTGGTCGATCAGCGAGTGCGTGGCCTTGAACAGCACGCTCTCCATTTGCAGGGGACTCCCGGTGTAAGCCAGCCAGCGGCACATGATGCGCTCCTTGAAAACCGGCCCGGCGCGGGCTCGCCGGGTCCGCCCCAGTGTAGGAGCGAGGCGCAATTTTCTACAAGCCCGGCCCGGCGCCGGCGGGCATAGTGAGGACCTGTCTGTCTTCACCGGAGCCCCGTATTGGACACCCCCGCCGCCTCGCCCCAACAGGGTTTCGCCAGCGACAACACCGCCGGCGCCAGCCCCCAGATCCTGGCCGCGCTGCTGCGCGCCAATGAGGGACAGGCCCCCGCCTATGGCGCCGACGACATCACCGTGCGCGTCGAACGGCGCCTGGCCGAGATCTTCGAACGCGAGGTCGACGTGCTGCTGGTGCCCACCGGCACCGCCGCCAATTCGCTGGCGCTGGCGGCGCTGACGCCGCCCTGGGGCAGCGTGCTGTGCCATGCGCACAGCCACATCGCCAACGACGAATGCGGCGCGCCGCAGTTCTACAGCGGCGGCGCGCGCCTGGCGCTGCTGGAGGGCGCGGCCTCCAAGCTCGACCCTGCCCGCCTCGCCGTGGAAGCGCGCCGCAAGGCCGGCGACGTGCACTCGATGCCGCCTGCCTGCGTCAGCATTACCCAGGCCACTGAAACCGGCAGCGTCTACACGCGCGACGAGATCACGGCCATCGGCGACGTCTGCCGCGAGGCCGGATTGCCCCTGCACATGGACGGCGCGCGTTTCGCCAACGCCCTGGTCAGCCTGGGCTGCACGCCCGCGGAAATGACCTGGAAGGCCGGCGTCGCGGCACTGTCGTTCGGCGCCACCAAGAACGGCGTGCTCGGCACCGAGGCCATCGTGCTGTTCGAACCCGGCCGCGCCACCGAGCTGGCCTACCGGCGCAAGCGCGGCGGCCACCTGTTTTCGAAGATGCGGCTGCTGTCGGCGCAGATGGAAGCCTATCTGGCGGACGACCTGTGGCTGCGCAACGCGCGCCAGGCCAACGCCATGGCGGCGCGGCTGGCGGCGGGCATGGCGAACCTGCCGGGCGTTGAACTCCAGGGGCCGGTCGAAGCCAACATCCTGTTCTGCCGGCTGCCGATCGCCGCCATTGACGGCTTGCTGGCGCAGGGCTTTCGCTTCTACCACGACCGCTGGGGCCCGGGCGTGGCGCGGCTGGTGACGTCGTTCACCACGCACGAGCAGGACGTCGATCACTTCCTGGCGGCGTTGCGCGCGCTGGTGCGATAACGACCCGCGCCGTTCCTCCGGCGCGCCGCGCGCCAGCGCCAGGACGACGCGGGAATCGGCGCGCTCAGGCCGCGCGCCGGTAGGCCGAGGGCGGCACCCCATAGGCCGTGCGGAACGCGCGGTTGAAATGGCTCTGGTCGTAAAAGCCGACATCGGCCGCCACCTGCGCGATCGGAGCGCGCGCTCGCGCCAACGCGGCGCAGGCCCGCTCCAGGCGCAGCCGCGTCAGCCAGGCGTGCGGCGTCAGCCCCACCGACAGCGCGAAGCGGCGCAGGAACTGGTAGCGGCTCAGGCCGCAGAGCCGCGCCAGGTCTTCCAGACCGATCTTGTCGCCCAGGTGGGCCTGGCAATAATCCCGCACGACCCGCTGGTGCGCGAGCGACAGGCCGCCGCGCACCGCCTGGGGCGTCACCGCCCCCGTGCGCGCGAACAGCGTCCCCATCAGGGCCAGCGAGGCGGACTCGTGCGCCAGCGGCCCGGCGGCCGCATCCGCCATCCAGGAAGCGTGCAACGCCTTGAAGCGGGCCGCCAGCGCGGGTTCCTCGATCAAGGTGCCCAGGAACCGCTCGTCGGATGCGCCGCCCGAGACTTCGGCGATGAAATCGCGCATCAGGTCGGGCGACAGACGGAAGGTCTTCAGGGTGTAGGACTGGCCATAGTCGGCCACGCCGGCGCCGTCATGGACCTCGCCGGGCGGCATCAGGGCGATGCCCCCGGGCCCCAGCAGCGTGCTGCGGCCACGGAAGGTCTGGCGCTGCACGCCCTGGGTCACCAGGCCGATGTGGTAATCGACGTGGTAGTGCCGGTCGAACTGGAAGTCGACCAGCCGCGCCACGCCCAGCACCAGGCCCGGCGTGCCGGGCACCGGTTGGTAACGCACGTCATCCTTCATCGTCAGCGCCATGATGCAAAGCGGCAGGTATAGATCCTGGACGCTCCCCCGTCATGTAATTTATTGCGGGGCTATTTCTTCAGCAAGGCCTTGAGCATGGCCATGCGTTCCTTGGGATTCATGGCGGCGGTGGTCTCGTCTTCCTGGATGCCCGGCGCATCCAGGCCCATTTCCTCGATGAAGCGCGACGGTTCGCGCACCAGGTCCTCGCGCGCCCGGCGCCGGCGCTTGCACCAGCTCAGGTTGAGGCTGCGCTGGGCTCGCGTGATGCCCACGTACATCAGCCGCCGCTCTTCCTGGATACGGGTGGCCAGGTTCTCCGCGGCGCGCGCCGGATCGCCCACCTCGTCGTCCTTGCCCAGGTGCGGCAGCAGGCCTTCTTCGACGCCCGCCAGGTACACGTGCGGATACTCCAGGCCCTTGGAGGCATGCAGGGTCGACATCTTGACCGCGTCCGGCTCCTCTTCCTCGCCCCGTTCGAGCATGGTCACCAGCGCAACGTGCTGCACCAGTTCGAACAGCGACATGTTGTCCTCTTCGGCCTTGCGCTTGAGCCAGCCGGTCAGCTCCAGCACGTTCTGCCAGCGGGTCTGCGCCGGGCGTTCGTCGAACAGCTCGAACAGATGGCGTTCGTACTGGATCGCCTGCACCAGGTCGTCCAGGATCACGCCGGCGGGTTCGGCGGGCGCGCCATCGGTGCCGGCGGTGGCGCCACGGCCGGCGCGCCACTGCATGCGGCGGATGAATTCGGTGAAGGTGCGCAGCGGTTCGAGCTGGCGCGGCGCCAGCAGGCTTTCCAGCCCGGTCTCATCGACCGCCGCCAGCAGCGACAGCTCGCGAGTGGCGGCATACTGGCCCAGCGTCTGCAAAGTGGCCTGGCCGATGCCGCGCTTGGGCGTGGTGGCGGCGCGGATAAAGGCCGGATCGTCCTCGTCGTTGGCCAGCAGCCGCAGGTAGGCCAGGATGTCGCGCACCTCGGCCTTGTCGAAGAAACTCTGCCCGCCCGCGATCGTGTACGGGATCTTCAGGTTGCGCAGCGCCTGCTCCAGGATGCGCGACTGGTGATTGCCGCGATACAGGATGGCGAAATCCTTCCACTGCGCCTGGCGCTCGAAGCGCGAGGCCGAGATCTTCATGGCGATGGACTCGGCCTCGTGCTCCTCGCCGTCCATCGCCGAAACGACGATCGGCTCGCCCACGCCCAGGTCCGACCACAGCTTCTTTTCGAACAGCTTGGGGTTCTTCTCGATCACCTGGTTGGCCGCCGCCAGGATGCGCTGCACCGAGCGGTAGTTCTGCTCCAGCTTGATGAGCTTGAGATTGGGATAGTCGGTGGTCAGCTTGGCCAGGTTCTCGATGGTGGCGCCGCGCCAGGCGTAGATGGCCTGATCGTCGTCGCCCACCGCCGTGAACATGGCGCGCGGGCCGGTCAGCAACTGCACCAGGCGGTACTGGCAGACGTTGGTGTCCTGGTATTCATCGACTAGCAGGTAGCGCACGCGGTTCTGCCAGCGCGTGCGCACCTCTTCGTTGTTGGCCAGCAGGATGGCCGGGATGCGGATCAGGTCGTCGAAATCCACGGCCTGGTAGGCGGCCAGCGTGGCGGCGTAGCTGCGATAGACGTTGGCGGCCTCGACGTCGCCCGGCGTGATGGCTTCGCGCGCGGCGTCGTCGGGTTCCATCAGCGCGTTCTTCCACAGCGAGATGATGCCCTGCACGTGGCGCAAGCGGCCCTTGTCGGTGGTGGCCAGCAGCTCCTGGATGATCGCCATGGCGTCATCGGCGTCCAGGATCGAGAAGGTCGGCTTGAGACCCGCGTTGCGCGCCTCTTCGCGCAAGAGCTTCACGCCCAGCGAGTGGAAGGTGCTGATGGTCAGGCCCTTGCCCAGCTTGCGGTCCACCAGCGTCTTGACGCGCTCATCCATCTCGCGCGCGGCCTTGTTGGTGAAGGTCAGTGCCACCACATTGCGGCCCATGTAGCCGCATTCGCGCAGCAGGTAGGCGATCTTCTGCGTGATGACGCGCGTCTTGCCGCTGCCGGCGCCGGCCAGCACCAGGCAGGGGCCGTCCAGGTACAGCACCGCCTCTTTCTGCGCGGGGTTCAGGCCGTGGCCGATGGGTTCGTGTGCGGACATGGGAGTCGGGGAAAGGGGAACGACATAGAGTAAACGGACGAATGCGCGGCGCCTGTCAGATTTCCAGCGGGTCAACCTCCAGCTGCCAGCGCACCCGGGCCTCGTTGGCCAGGTACGGCAGGTGGTGCGACCACGACGCCAGGAAAGCCTGCAACGCCGGACGGCTGGTGCTTTCCACCAGCAACTGGGCGCGCTCGATGTTGGCCACCCGCACCACGCGCAGCGGCACCGGGTCGTACAGCATGATCGCGTCCAGCCCCGGGAAGTCGGCGGCCCACTCGCCTTCGGGCAGCGCGCGCGCCTGTTGCAGGAACGCCTGCGCCACCGCCAGCTCGCGCGCCTCGGCCGTCAACAGCGCCTGGTAGGCGAACGGCGGCAGGCCGGTGCTTTCGCGTTCCTGCAGCGCATGGCGCGCGAAGCCCGCGTAGTCATGGCGCAGCAGCGCCTGGTACACCGGCTGCTCGGGGTAGCCGGTCTGGATGATGACCTGGCCGTTGCCCTGGTGGCGGCCGGCGCGGCCGGCCACCTGCATCAATTGGGCGAACAGCCGTTCGGGCGCGCGGAAGTCATGCGCGAACAAGGCGGAATCGGGATTGAGCACGCCGACCAGTCCGAGCCGCGCGAAGTCGTGGCCCTTGGACACCATCTGCGTGCCGACCAGGATGTCGACCTCGCCCGCGTGCACCGACGCGAACAGGGCCTCGGCGCTGCCCTTCTTGCGGGTGCTGTCGGCGTCGATGCGCAGGATGCGCGCCTCGGGGAACAGTTCGGCCAGGTGTTCCTCGACCCGCTGCGTGCCACGGCCCATCGGCGCCAGGTCCTGGTCGCCGCACTCCGGGCACGCGTGCGGCACCGGCGCCTGGTAGCCGCAGTGGTGGCATTGCAGGCGATGGCCGCGGCCGGCGGCGCGGTGCAGCACCGTGAACGCGGTGCAGCGCGGGCAGTTGCTGACCCAGCCGCAGGACTGGCAATGCAGCACCGGCGCGTAGCCGCGGCGGTTCAGGAAGATCAGCGACTGTTCCTTGCGTGCCAGCCGTTCGCCAAGGGCCTCCAGCAACTGTGGCGACATGCCGTGCTTCATCTGCAGGCGGCGCGTGTCCACCAGCTTCATGGCCGGCAGCGAACTGGCGCGGGCGCGCGCCGGCAGCGCCAGCCGCAGGTAGCGGCCACGCTCGGCATGCTGCCAGGTCTCCAGCGACGGCGTGGCCGAGCCCAGCACCACCGGGATGTCCAGGTCGTGCGCGCGCCACACCGCCAGATCGCGCGCGGAATAGCGCAGGCCGTCCTGCTGCTTGTACGAGGCGTCGTGTTCTTCGTCCACCACGATGAGGCCCAGCTCGCTCATGGGCGCGAAGATCGCCATGCGCGTGCCCAGCAGCATGCGCGCCTGGCCACGCTGCGCCCGTGCCCAGGCCTGCAAGCGCTCGCCATCGGACAGGCCGCTGTGCAGCACCGCCAGGCCGTCCGGCCCGACCAGGCCTTCCAGGCGGGCGCGCAACGCGCCCTCCAGTTGCGGCGTCAGGTTGATTTCCGGCACCAGCAGCAGCACCTGGCGGCCGGCGGCCAGCACTTTCTCGGCGGCGCGCAGGTAGACCTCGGTCTTGCCGCTACCGGTCACGCCGTACAGCAGCACCGGCTTGAACTTGGTGAGTCCGGCGATGGTGTCCACGGCCTCGCGTTGCGCATCGTTCAGTTCGGGTGGCTGGTCGGCCTCGGCCGGGTTGCGGACCGCCTTGCGCTTGCGTCCGTCCAGCCGCGCCACCGGACCACCGGCCGAGCGCTTGCCCTGATAGGCGGTCGGCTTGCGCAGCGGCGGCGGCAACGTCGGCAGCATCACCTCGCCCAGCGGCCGCTGGTAATACTCGGCGGCGAAACGCGCCAGGCGCAGCCAGGCCTCGTCGAAGGGCGGCAGGTCGCGCAGCACTTCCTCGATCGGCTTGATCTGCTTCGGCTCATAGGACGGCTCTGCCGGGTTGTCCACCACCACGCCGATCAACTTGCGGCGCCCGAACGGCACGATCACCCGCAGGCCCGCCCCCACGGGTTCGTGGTGCCGGTAGTCGAACGGGCCGGGCAGCGGCACGTCGAGCGCAACGCGCACCCAGCAGACCACCGCAGGCGCGGCCGGCATGGATTCGACCAGCGCGAAGTCTTCAGACATGGAGAAGGGAACGGAACATGAACGGAACTGGCCCGAAAGGCGCGATGACGGTGGCTGGAAGAGCGGACCGGGCCGGCGCCCGGACCAGAGAGGATTGTCGCCGCAATCCCTGCCGGGATTCCAGCCCCGCCTGTGGATAACTTTGGGGAAAAGGCGAGAGCAACGTCAGAAATTGGAATAAGGCAAGATTGCATCAACTCTTGCAACCCTGTTGAAAACCCATTTTATTCCATTAAAAACATCGACTTAAGCAAACTTCCAAGATTGTAAAATAGCTTCCAAAGGGTTTTCCCCGAGTCTGATCTTGCTGTGCACAACTGCGCTCGGGGGCCTCGATGTCCGGCCCTGCGGGCCGAAGCGTTCACTCACTTACCCTCTGAGCGAACGGCTGTGACGGTGGACTTCGTCGACCAATTCGGCTACCGCTTCGGGCGGCGTGAAGCGCGAAATGCCATGGCCGAGATTGAAGACATGGCCGCCCTTGCCCACCGGGCCGAAGGCGTCGAGCACGCGGCGCGCTTCGGCGCGGATGGCCTCGGCGCCGCCAAACAGCGCCATGGGATCGAGGTTGCCCTGGAACGCGACCGAATCGCCGGTGCGGCGCCGCGCCGCGGCCAGGTCCACCGTCCAGTCCAGGCCGACGGCGTCGCAGCCGCAAGCGGCGATGTCCTCGAGCCACTGGCCGCCGCCCTTGGTGAAAACGATGGCGGGCACGCGGCGGCCTTCGTGTTCACGGGTCAGGCCGGCCACGACCTTGCGGGTGTAGGCCAGCGAAAATTGCTGGAACAGGCCGTCGGCCAGCACGCCGCCCCAACTGTCGAACAACATCACGGCCTGCGCGCCCGCGGCGATCTGTGCGTTCAGGTACTGAAGCGTCGCCTCGGCGTTGATTTCCAGGATTCGATGCAGCAGGTCGGGCCGCGCATACAGCATGGTCTTGATCAGGCGATAGTCATCGCTGCCCTGCCCTTCGACCATGTAGCAGGCGATGGTCCAGGGGCTGCCCGCAAAGCCGATCAGTGGCACCTTGCCGCCCAGGTCGCGGCGGATCGTAGTGACGGCATCGAACACATAGCGCAGCCTGTCCATGTCGGGCACGGCCAGGCGCGCCACGTCTTCCTCGGTGCGCACCGGCCGGGCGAAGCGCGGGCCCTCGCCTTCGGCAAAGTCCAGGCCCAGGCCCATGGCGTGTGGCACGGTCAGGATGTCCGAGAACAGGATGGCCGCGTCCAGATCGAAACGCTCCAGCGGCTGCAGCGTGACTTCCGAGGCGTAGTCCGGGTTCTGAGCCAGGCCCATGAAGGAACCGGCCCGGGCCCGCGTCTGGCGGTATTCGGGCAGGTAGCGGCCCGCCTGGCGCATCAGCCAGATCGGGGTGTAGGGCACGGGCTCGCGCAACAGCGCGCGCAAGAACACATCGTTCTTCAAGACGGAAGCAGACACGACTATCCTCGATGATAGGAAGCCGTGATTTTACTGCCCCAAGCTGACAGGGCATGGCGGCGGCGCGGACGGCATTTGCCGGCGCGCAAACCGGGCAAATTCAGCCGGCGTCGCCAACCCCTTCGGCCTGCATCGCGGCCTGGCGCCGATACGGCGCGGCATCGATGCCGTGCTTGCGCATCAGCGCCCAGAACGCCCGCCGATGCTTGCTGGAAGCGCGCGCGGCGCGCGCCACGTTGCCATGATGACGCGACAGCGCCAGGCGGATGTAGTCGGACTCGAACCCATCAACCACCCGCGCCTTGGCCTGCCGGAAGGCCTCCTGGGTGTCGCGGCGGGGTTGGTAACGCAACCCCGCCAGCCCCTGCTGCAACACCTGCCGCGGCACTGGCGGCCGGGTGCATGGCTTGCCGGCCGACAGCGCACCGCCCGCGGCATACGCCGCCTCGGGTTCCCGCAAGCCCTCGGCCAACAGGGGCGAGCGCCGGGCCAGCCGCCCCAACCGCACGCGCAGGCTTTCGAGGCAATATGGCGCGGCCAGGAAATCCGATGCGCCCAGCCGCAGCAGATCCTCGATGGCGGGCGCGGTCATGTCGTGCACGAACAGCAGGATGGGCGTGGCCAGCGCGCCGGCGGCCTGCTGCAGCGACATGCGGGTCCAGGCCAGCGATGCCGGCGCGACCGGCAGGATGCAGTGATCGTAGCGCCGCAGGCCGACGGCCAGCCCCGCCAGCGCATGGATGTCGGGGCCGCCCGACGCGCCACCGGACGTGCGCAATGGCACCAGGTGCAGGCGCACCCGCGCCAGCCGGGGCTGGTCGCGCGCGACCCAGTGGCCCATGGTGATTTCGTGGCCCGGGGCGAGCAGCACCCCGCAATCCATGGCTTCTCGCATGCAATCCCTCCTGGCTTGTGTTCCAAAGATTGCAGGCTACCGTTGCAGAACACGCCCGGCCATTCGTAGTGAGCGCAAGCGGGACTGCGGTCGACCGAGGGAAGCCGCCGCCGAACGAGCACGAAAGGCGGGCATGAAAAAAGCGGCCCAGGGCCGCTTTTTCCGGATCCGGGGCGAACCCCGGCAGGTCGTGCGCTCAGTGCGAGCGACCGCCTTGACGCAGCTTGCGCGCGGCGACGGCTTGCGCCGCCAGCATCGCCAGCTCGGCTTCGACAACCGCGATGTCGGCCTTGTCCTTGGCGTTGGCCAGGGCCTCTTCGGCGCGCTTGCGCGCTTCCAGGGCACGGGCCTCGTCCAGGTCGGCGGCACGGATGGCCGTGTCGGCCAGGACCGTCACGCTGCCCGGCTGCACTTCCAGGATGCCCCCGGCGACGAAGATGTTTTCCTCGCCTTGGTCGGCACGAACGATCTTGACCGTCCCGGGGCGTATGCGCGAAATCAGCGGGGTGTGACCGGGCAGGATGCCCAGCTCACCCGCCTCGCCAGGCAGCACCACGAACTTCGCCTCACCGGAGAAGATCGCTTCCTCTGCGCTGACGACATCCACATGCAGGGTAGCCATATCGGTTCCTTATTGCAGTTTCTTGGCCTTCTCGAAGGCCTCGTCGATCGAGCCGACCATGTAGAAGGCCTGTTCCGGCAGCGCATCGCACTCGCCGTTCACGATCATCTTGAAACCACGGATGGTTTCGGCCAGCGGCACGTACTTGCCGGGCGAACCGGTGAACACTTCGGCCACGTGGAACGGCTGCGACAGGAAACGCTGGATCTTACGGGCGCGGGCCACGGCCTGCTTGTCTTCCGGCGACAGTTCGTCCATGCCCAGAATCGCGATGATGTCGCGCAGTTCCTTGTAGCGCTGCAGCGTCTGCTGCACGCCACGGGCCACGGCGTAGTGCTCTTCGCCGACGACTTGCGGGTCGAGCTGGCGGCTGGACGAATCCAGCGGATCCACGGCCGGGTAGATACCCAGGGCGGCGATGTCACGCGACAGCACGACGGTCGAGTCCAAGTGCTGGAAGGTGGTAGCGGGCGACGGGTCGGTCAAGTCGTCAGCGGGCACGTACACGGCCTGGATCGAGGTGATCGAGCCGGTCTTGGTGGACGTGATGCGCTCTTGCAGCTTGCCCATTTCTTCGGCCAGCGTGGGCTGGTAGCCCACCGCCGACGGCATACGGCCCAGCAGTGCCGACACTTCGGTACCGGCCAGGGTGTAGCGGTAGATGTTGTCCACGAAGAACAGGATGTCGCGGCCTTCGTCGCGGAACTTCTCGGCCATCGTCAGGCCGGTCAGCGCCACGCGCAGACGGTTGCCCGGGGGTTCGTTCATTTGACCGAACACCATGGCGACCTTGTCCAGAACGTTCGACTCTTCCATTTCGTGGTAGAAGTCGTTGCCTTCACGGGTACGCTCACCCACGCCGGCGAACACCGACAAGCCGCTGTGCTGCTTGGCGATGTTGTTGATCAGTTCCATCATGTTGACGGTCTTGCCCACGCCGGCGCCGCCGAACAGGCCGACCTTGCCGCCCTTGGCGAACGGGCACACCAGGTCAATAACCTTGATGCCGGTTTCCAGCAGTTCCACCGACGGCGACAGCTCGTCGAAACGGGGAGCCGGTTGGTGGATGCCACGCTTTTCGTCGTGCTGGATTTCGCCAGCTTCGTCGATCGGGCGGCCCAGCACGTCCATGATGCGGCCGAGCGTGCCGGTGCCGACCGGCACCGAGATCGGGGCGCCGGTGCCGGCGACCTTCATGCCGCGGCGCAGGCCGTCGCTGGAGCCCAGGGCGATGGTACGCACCACGCCGTCACCCAGCTGTTGCTGCACTTCCAGCGTCAGACCCTTTTCGGCGAACGAGGAACCCTCGTCGACCAGAGTAAGCGCTTCGTAGATCTTGGGCATGTGATCGCGGGGGAACTGAATATCCACCACGGCGCCGATGCACTGAACGATGGTTCCGTTGCTCATGTCGATTCCTTGCTTGATAGCTTTTGACGGGATGCTGCCTGCCTCAGACGGCGGCAGCGCCCCCTACGATTTCCGAAATTTCCTTGGTGATCGCGGCCTGGCGGGTCTTGTTGTAGACCAGTTGCAGATCGCCGATGACCTTCTTGGCGTTGTCCGACGCCGCCTTCATGGCGACCATCCGGGCCGACTGCTCCGAAGCCATGTTCTCGGCCACGGCTTGGTACAGCAGGCCTTCCACGTAACGCTGCAGCAGGTCGTCGATCACGCTACGAGCGTCGGGTTCGTAGATGTAATCCCAGCTGTAATCCGATTTCACTTCCGAAGTCTTGGCCAGGCTTTCGGCGCCCGTCTGGTACGGATCTTCCAAACCGCTGGCCAGGGGCAGCAGACGCAGGAACAGCGGCTCCTGCTTCATCGTGTTGACGAAGCGGGTCGAAGCCACGTACAGCGCGTCGATGCGGCCTTCCAGGTAGGCGTCGAGCTGCACCTTGATCGCGCCCAGCAGGCGATCCAGTTGCGGCTTGTCGCCCAGTTGCACTTCCTGGGAAACCAGCTTGGCGCCGATACGGGACAGCACGCCCACGCCCTTGTTGCCGAAAGCGGTCGCCTGAACGGCGATGCCGTTCTTCTCGAACTCTTTCAGCTTCGTCAACACCACGCGGGTGATGTTGGTGTTCAAGCCGCCGCACAGACCCTTGTCCGTCGTCACCATGACCACGCCGACCGCCTTGATTTCGCGCTCGACCAGGTACG
Organism: Achromobacter sp. SIMBA_011; assembly: GCF_046535435.1. Taxonomy (NCBI): domain Bacteria; kingdom Pseudomonadati; phylum Pseudomonadota; class Betaproteobacteria; order Burkholderiales; family Alcaligenaceae; genus Achromobacter; species Achromobacter sp. SIMBA_011. The sequence goes on from NZ_JAWRWN010000011.1 coordinate 91,815, forward strand.
GGTGGCTGTACTCGGGATTGGCCTGCATCAGGTGCGCGGCGATCTCGCGCACCTTGGTGGCGTACGGACGGCCCGCGCGCATCCGCTCCTGCGCCTTGCGCATCTTGGATGCGGCGACCATTTCCATCGCCTTGGTGATCTTGCGCGTGTTTTGCACGCTCTTGATCTTGGTTCGGATTTCCTTAATTCCGGGCATTGCGCTTTCCTGTGAAGACTGGCCGATGGGTTGTCGCTTGCGCCTCAACCATCCGATAAGGATGGGTGAGGCGCTAGCGCGCCTAACCCATCACTTTCTTAAAAAGCACCGTGCTTCTTGAATTCCTGGATGGCGGCGGCGAGTTCGCTTTCGTCATCCTTGGACAGTTCCTTGGTGTCTTCGACGCGCTGGATCAGGGCCGCGTGCTTGGCCTTGAGCTGGTCCTTCAGCGCCTTCTCGAACGACAGCACCTGGGCCACGTCCACGTCATCCAGGTAGCCGTTGTTGACCGTGTACAGCGTGACGGCCAGTTCCCACACTTGCAGCGGCTGGTATTGCGGCTGCTTGAGCAGTTCGACCACGCGCTTGCCGCGCTCGAGCTGGCGACGGGTGGCGTCGTCCAGGTCCGAGGCGAACTGCGCGAAGGCGGCCAGTTCACGGTACTGCGCCAGGTCGGTACGGATACCGCCGGACAGCTTCTTGACGACCTTGGTCTGGGCGGCACCGCCCACGCGCGACACCGAGATACCGGCGTTGATGGCGGGACGCACACCGGCGTTGAACAGGTCGGTTTCCAGGAAGATCTGGCCGTCGGTGATCGAGATCACGTTGGTCGGAACGAAGGCCGACACGTCGCCCGCCTGGGTTTCGATGATCGGCAGCGCGGTCAGCGAGCCGGTCTTGCCCTTGACGGCGCCACCGGTGAACTTCTCGACGTAGTCTTCGTTCACGCGAGCGGCACGCTCGAGCAGGCGCGAGTGCAGGTAGAACACGTCGCCCGGGTAGGCTTCGCGGCCCGGCGGACGGCGCAGCAGCAGCGAGACCTGGCGGTAGGCCCAGGCTTGCTTGGTCAGGTCGTCATAGACGATCAGGGCGTCTTCGCCGCGATCTCGGAAGTATTCGCCCATCGTGCAGCCGGCGTAGGCGGCCAGGTACTGCATGGCGGCGGAGTCCGAAGCCGAGGCGGCCACGACGATGGTGTATTCCATCGCGCCGTGCTCTTCCAGCTTGCGCACCACGTTGTTGATCGTCGAAGCCTTCTGGCCGATGGCGACGTACACGCAGGTGACGCCCTTGCCCTTCTGGCTGATGATGGTGTCGACGGCCACGGCGGTCTTGCCGGTCTGGCGGTCGCCAATGATCAGTTCGCGCTGGCCGCGGCCGATGGGAACCATCGAGTCGATAGCCTTGATGCCGGTTTGCAGCGGCTGCGACACCGAGCGGCGGGCGATAACGCCGGGGGCCACTTTTTCGATGATGTCGGTGGCCTTGGCGTTCACGGGGCCCTTGCCGTCGATCGGCTCGCCCAGCGTGTTGACCACGCGGCCTTTCAGCTCGGGGCCGACCGGCACTTCCAGAATGCGGCCGGTCGTCTTGACCGCGTCGCCTTCGGACACGCCGGTGTAGTCACCGAGAATAACGGCGCCGACGGAATCACGCTCGAGGTTGAGCGCCAGACCGAAGACGTTGTTGGGGAATTCGAGCATTTCGCCCTGCATCACGTCGGACAGGCCGTGGATGCGGGTAATACCGTCGGTCACGGACACGACGGTGCCCTGAGTACGGACATCAGCCGAAGCGCCCAGGCCCTCGATGCGGCTCTTGAGCAGTTCGCTGATCTCGGAGGGATTGAGTTGCATATTGACTCCTGGAATCCTGTTAGTGCTGCCTTTAAGCGGCGAGCGTATCGCGCATGCGGGCCAATTGGGCTTGTACGGAAGTATCGAGCACCTGGTCCCCGACGGCCACGCGCACGCCGCCGATCAACGACTGGTCGACGGTGACGACGGGCTTGAGCTTCAGGCCGAATTTCTTCTCGAGGGCAACGACCAGTTCTTGGACCTGGGCGTCGCTCAGCTCGAACGCGCTGGTGATTTCCGCCTGCGCCGTGCCGTCGTGACGGTTCCGCAGCACCACGAATTGCGTGGCGATCTCGGGCAGCAGCAGCAACCGGTCGTTTTCGACCAGCAGCTCGATGAAATTGCGGGCGGCCTGGGGCAGTTCGGCCTTCACCAGGCCGGTAAACAGCTCGACGCGCTGCTTGTCGCCCAGACGCGGATCGGCCATGGCCTCGCGCACGTCGGGGTTGGAGGCGACCTGCGACAGCTCGCTGACCAGGTCGGCCCAAGCCTGCAGGCCGGCCTTGTCGTCGCGCGCGGCGGCGAACAAGGCTTCGGCGTAGGGCCTGGCAACAGTGGAAAGTTCAGCCATGACGGTCCCGGATTAAAGCTGCGCGCGGAGCTGGTTCAGCAGCTCGGCGTGGGCGCGGGCGTCAACCTCGCGCTTGAGGATCTGTTCAGCACCCTTGACGGCCAGCGCGGCGACGTCGTCGCGCAGCGAATCACGGGCGCGCTGGACTTCCTGCGCGGCATCCTGTGCAGCTTGCGCCACGATGCGGGCACGCTCGGCTTCCGCTTCACGGCGGGCCTGCTCGATCAGGGAGGCGGCTTGCTTCTCGGCCTCGATGATGCGGGCGTGGTTTTCGGACTTGGCAGAAGCCTCGATCAGACTGACACGCGCCTGGGCCTGGGCCAGATCGGCCTTGCCCTTCTCCGCGGCGGCAAGGCCGTCGGCGATTTTTTGGCGGCGCTCGTCCATCGCCTTCGTCAGAGGAGGCCACACGAATTTCATCGTGAACCAGCCCAGAACGAAGAACACGAGCATCTGGAAAATGATCGTCGCGTTCAGATTCACGGTCGTTCCTTTAACACCTTGCGGCTCCGACGACACCCGGGGCGGGCAACGCGGAGCACTCGATACTTTGCCGGTCGGCGACGGGGCTCAGGCCCGCATCGCCGCCAGCGTCATGACCCGCCTTTTCGCCGGCGGGCGTGCCTTAGCCGACGAACGGGTTGGCGAAGGCGAACAGCATGGCGATACCCACGCCGATCAGGAATGCCGCGTCGATCAGGCCAGCCAGCAGGAACATCTTGGTTTGCAGAGCATTCATCAGTTCAGGCTGACGAGCCGAAGCTTCCAGGTATTTGCCGCCCATCAGTGCGATGCCGATGCAAGCGCCGATAGCGCCCAGACCGATGATAAGACCGCAAGCGAGAGCAACGAAAGCGACGTTGGTCATGACAACTCCTTGGTTAGAAATCTGAAGTCAAAAAAATAAAAGATTGGGGTACTGCTCAATGCAAGAGGATCTTGCTATCCAGCGCCGGCCCGGAGGCCGACGCCGGAAATTCGGGGGATCAGTGGCCTTCGTGCGCCTGGCCGAGGTACACCAGGGTCAGCATCATGAAGATGAAGGCCTGGAGCAACACGATCAGGATGTGGAAGATGGCCCAGATCGAGCCGGCCAGCACGTGGCCGATTCCCAAGCCGATGCTGGCGCCGTTGAAACCGGTCCAGGCACCGCCCAAGAGGGCGATCAGCATGAAAATCAATTCGCCGGCGAACATGTTGCCGAACAACCGCATGCCCAGCGACACGGACTTGGCGGCGTATTCGATCAGGTTCAGCAGCAGGTTGAACGGCGCCAGGACGAGCGCGCCCAGGCCATGCGCATGGAACGGCGCGGTGAACAGTTCCTTGACGAAGCCGCCCGGGTGCTTGATCTTGATGCCGTAGTAGAACATCAGCAGCAGCACGCCCAGCGACATGCCCATCGGCACGTTCAGGTCGGCCGTCGGCAGCACGCGGTGGTAGTAGAGGGGGTCGCCGTGGTGCGCGCCCAGGCCGGTCAGGCGCCAGATCGACGGCATCAGGTCGACGGGCAGCAGGTCCAGCGCGTTCATCAGGATGATCCAGAGGAACACGGTGAGGGCGAGCGGAGCGATGAAGAGGCGGCTCTTGGCATTGTGGACGATGCCCTTGGCCTGGTCGTCGACCATGTCGACGATCATTTCCACGAAGGCCTGGAAGCGGCCCGGAACGCCGGCGGTCGCACGGCGGGCGGCGCGCCACAGGAAGAAGATGACGATCAGGCCCGTCAGGCCGGACCAGAACAACGAGTCGTAGTTGATGATGTCAAACTGAGCAATTGCAGTCTGTTTTTCGCCCGTATTGTTCAGGTGCACCAGGTGGTGCTGAATATAAGCGGACTGAGGCGACACGTCGCTGGCAGCAGCCATTTGAATCCTACCCTATTTGCTGTATGCCCGAGCCCTTGCGAGCCGGACGATTCCACGATTCCGTTTGCCGTTACCTACCCGGCGCGCTATGACAACTTGCGGAACATCAAAAGCAGGAGATATCCCTTCAGCGTGAGTATCAAGCCCAGCAGCGCGGCGGGCCAGACGAGACTGTCCTGCGCCACACGCGAAAGCAGCCACAACAGCAACGCCGTTGCGAACAACTTGATCAACTCACCAGAGAGAAAGGTAAAGGGACTGGCCTTACCGGCCCGAACACTGACAGCCAGGCGCAATGCGAACAACGCATTGGGTATGAAATACGCTCCTGCCCCCGCCAGCGCCGACCAACCTGCCGCCGCCCCTCCGACAAACCCCGCTATTACTGCTGCTGCGAGCCCCATGGCGCCTTGCGCCGCCAGTGCCAACAAGAGTCCGCGGCCAGCCTGCGCATTCAGCGCCGCGCGGTCCGCGTCGCTGAGAACCAGCACCCGGTCCACCGGATCCTGATCCGCCAGAACCTGGCGTGCCTCGCCCTGTTGCGCAAGGGGCTGATTCAACCCACAGGATGCATCCCGGGTTTTCTCATCCCAACCGCGCGCAGGTTCGTGCCGCACTGTGTTCTGCTGCATCAAACTTCCCCGCTTAAAGCCTCATACCGCAAGCCTTGCCCCTGTCAGAACCCTGGCGAAATCCCTGCCATGTGTTCTTATCCCGCAAGCGTCAAACCCGCAGAGTATAGCGTGATTCTTTTTACCCGAGCAAATGAACTTTCGGCGGTTTGTAAGGCGGCAACAGCATCCGCCGAGCCGCCCGCGGCGTGAAAAATTGGGGACGCGAAATCGGAGCGCCCTTGCATGCGCCAAGGGTCGCGCGGACCTCGGGCGGGCAAATAAAAACGGCCCCTCGCGGGGCCGTTGTTCGCGTCTCGGCGGCGAAAGCCGCGCCGCGTCGGATCGGTCAGTCGCGCTTGACCGGCGGCGGCGCCCACTGCCCGTCGAGCGCGACATCCTGCGGCCAGTACAGGCGCATGCTCAGCAGGAACTGGCCGTCGGCGGCGGGCGTCGCCAACCAGTTGGCGCGCTTGCGCTCGCCCGGATCGCGGCGCTGGATGTAGATGTCCAGGGAGCCATCGGCGTTGTACTTCAGGCCGTCGGTGCTGCGCAGCGCATAGCGGTTGGCCGGGTTGTCGGCGAAGCCGTGCTTGTCGTTATAGACATGCAGCGACCAGAAGGCGTTGGCCGGCGGCAACTGGCCCTTCTCGAAATGCAGCACGTAGTCCTCGTTCGAGTTGAGCGGGCGACCCTTGCTGTCGGCCACCGTGACCGGATAAAGCACGTCCTCGGCGGTCGGCGCGCCCAGGCCGGCATAGGCGATGGCGGCGCGGCGCGTGTAGTCGGTGCCATAGGTGCCGATGCCGGTGAGCACGGTGTTCCAGCCGTTCATCGGCGTGGCCAGGCGCGACACGCCATCGGCGATGCGGCGGCCGGCCAGCGGCTGCGCCTCGGTCAGCGCCTGTTGCACCGCAGGACTCAAGCGGCCATACGAGAACGGTTGGCGGGCGTCCAGACCGATGCGGCGCATGCGGTCCAGAATCGGCGTGTCGTTGGCATGCGGCGGATTGTTGCGCATGACGTCGAAGAACAGCGTGAAGAACGACGCCGCATCCAGGCCCGCGGCCTGCTCGGCCGGCGTGCCCTCGCCCACCGTCACCGGGGTGGACATTGGCATCGGCACGTCGCTGCCGATCGGGGCCGTGCCTACGCCCGGACCTGTCTGCGGATACGGCGTGGCGCTGCCAGGACCGCGATGGCGGCCGGGCGCCGGCGCCACCGGCGTCACCATGGGGCTGGCCGACATGTTGGCCTGGATCTGGTTGACCGCGGCGTAGTCCTGCGGACCGCCGGTCTGGGTCCAGCCGATCAGCCAGCCGGTCGAGGTGGGGCTGCGGATCACGTCCACGCCCGGCGGCGGCACACCGTCCCAATGGGGACCGACGATGGCGAACGATTGCGCGCCCTGGCCATTGGTGCGCGTGCCGCGCGAGGCGAACACGTCGCTCCACATATCCAGCGCCGAGAGCACGGTGTAGCGGTTGCCGGTGTCGGGCAGGCGCACGATCAGCGGTGCGCGCGAGACATCGAACCACAGGCTCGAATACAGCGCGTCGGCGCTGGGCCAGGGCGTGTCGGCGGCGCGCGGATCGGGGAAGGCGGCCTTGTGGCCGAACTGGTTGACGGGCGCCTTGCCTTCGAGCGGCGACTGCACCGCGGTGGCCTTGCGGCGCGCCAGCTCCATCACCACCATCGGATAGGCGTAGACATAGGCGTCGATCGCGATGTCGCGCAGTTCCTGCGCGCTCATCTGCGGCGCGGGCGCGTTGGCGGCGGGATACGGCGTTTCCGATACCAGCCGCAGCGTCGGCTGCGGCGATTGCGCTTGCGTAGCGGTCATGAAGCAGGCGCTGAGGGCGCCCGCGAGCACGGCGGCTGACCACCGGCGGTTGAAGGGGGAAGTACGCATGCAAGGCTCCTTGTTGCTATTGTTTGCAGACGAGCCGCCGCGCTTGGGGCTTACCAGTTCGGGCAAGCCTCTCTGGCGCGACATCTCGTTTTCAGAGTGACGCGTTTTCAGGATAGGGCCGATCACTGCAACAAGGTGCTGTCCAAAAGTTTCAAGGCGCAACGCACCAACCCGACCGCGCAGGCATGAAAAACGCGCCCGGAAAGGGCGCGCACGGGAAAACAGGGCCGGACGTCGGGGCCACGCGCCCGGGATACCCGGCCCCGGCGCAGCCGGGCCGGCGTAACAAGGCTTAACGGTGTTTGAAGTCCGGTTTGCGCTTTTCGGTGAAGGCGGCCATGCCTTCCTTCTGGTCCTCGGTCGCGAACAGCGAATGGAAGACGCGGCGCTCGAACAGCAAGCCTTCGTTGAGCGAACCTTCGAAGGCGCGGTTGACGCATTCCTTGGCCATCATGACCGAGGGCAGCGACATCGAGGCGATCACGGTGGCGGCCTCCAGGGCTTCGTCCATCAGCTTGTCGGCCGGCACCACGCGCGACACCAAGCCGGCGCGCTCGGCTTCCTCGGCGCCCATCATGCGGGCGGTCAGGGCCATGTCCATGGCCTTGGCCTTGCCCACCGCACGCGGCAGGCGCTGGGTGCCGCCGGCGCCGGGAATGACGCCCAGCTTGATCTCGGGCTGGCCGAACTTGGCCGTGTCGGCGGCGATGATGATGTCGCACATCATGGCCAGTTCGCAGCCGCCGCCGAGCGCGTAGCCGGCGACCGCGGCGATCACGGGCTTGCGGATGCGCTTGAGGGTTTCCCAGTTGCGGGTGATGTATTCGCTGCCGTACACATCCATGTACGACCAGTCTTTCATGGCGCCGATGTCGGCGCCCGCGGCAAAGGCCTTTTCGCTGCCGGTGATGACGACCGCGCCGATGTCCGCATCCGCCTCGAAAGCCAGCAGCGCCGCCCCGAGCTCGTTCATCAGTTGATCGTTGAGCGCGTTGAGCGCCTTGGGGCGGTTCAGCGTCAGCAGACCGACGCGGCCGCGGGTTTCGACCAGCACAAACGACTCGCTCATTACCTGTCTCCAGAGGATGGGATGAAATAAGATATACGCATGGAAAAAACCGATGCTTTCCCCATACTTTACCGCCTCGCGCCCCACGACCCCGCGGGGCACCGCTACCGGATAACCCTAACCATCCAGGCGCCCTCGCCGGACGGCCAGCGCCTGTCGCTGCCGGCCTGGATTCCGGGCAGCTACCTGATCCGCGATTTTTCGCGCCAGATCGAGTCGCTGACGGCCCATTGCGGCAATCGCCGCGTGGCTGTCGACAAAATAGACAATCACACCTGGCAGGCCGCGCCCTGCGACGGCCCGCTGCGGGTCGAGTACACGGTTTACGCCTGGGACCTGTCGGTGCGCGGCGCGCACCTGGACGAAACCCACGGTTTCTTCAACGGCACCAGCGTGTTCCTGCGCGTGCATGGACAGGACCACCTGCCCTGCCTGGTGGACCTGGCGCCGCCGCGCGGCATCGACGGCTGGAAGGTCTACACCAGCCTGCCCGAGGCCCGCGGCCACACGGGCGCGGCGCGCCGCCATGGCTTCGGCCTGTACCTGGCGCCGGACTACGACGCGCTGATCGATCATCCCGTTGAAATGGGCACGCCGCAGGTGGCGAGCTTCACGGCGCATGGCGCCGAGCACGAACTGGTGTTCACAGGCGTGGCGCCCAACCTGGACCTGGCCCGCATCACCGACGACGTACGCAGGATCTGCGAAACCCAGATCGCCTTTTTCGAACCGCGCGGCAAGCGCGCGCCCTTCCTGGACAGCAGCGACCGCTATGTCTTCATGACGATGGTGACGGGCGACGGCTACGGCGGCCTGGAACACCGCGCCAGCACGGCGTTGATGACGGCGCGCAAGGACCTGCCGGTGCTGGGCCAGCAGGGCCAGGGCGAAGGCTATCGCGGCTTCCTGGGGCTGGTCAGCCACGAGTATTTCCATACCTGGAACGTCAAGCGCATCAAGCCGCAGGCGTTCGTGCCGTACGACCTGGCGCAGCCGGACCTGACGCGGCTGTTGTGGGTGTTCGAGGGGTTCACGTCCTACTACGACGATCTGCTGCTGCTGCGCTCCAACGTCATCACGCAGAACGATTACCTGCGCCTGCTGGCCAAGACCATCACCAGCGTGGCGCGCACGCCGGGGCGGCACAAGCAGTCGGTGGCGGAAAGTTCGTTCGACGCGTGGACGCGCTATTACAAGCAGGACGAGAATTCGCCCAATGCGCTGGTGAGTTATTACACCAAGGGCGCGCTGGTGGCGCTGGGGCTGGATCTGCTGATCCGCCAGGAGTCTGCGGGCGCGCATTCGCTGGACGATGTGATGCGGCTGTTGTGGCAGCGGTATGGGCGCGATTTCTATCGCGGCAAGGCGCAGGGGTTGGCGGAGGATGGCCTGCCGGCGCTGATCAAGGAGGCGACCGGGGTGGATGCGCGGCGCTTCATCGCGCGGCATGCCTACGGGACGGCGGATGTGCCGCTGGCGGAGCTGCTGGCCGCTCAAGGCGTCAAGCTGCAATGGAAAGCCTCGGTCAATATTCCTTCGCTGGATGTGCGCACGCGCAAGCAGGGGGATTCACTGGTGCTGGCGACGGTGCTGGAGGGCGGCGCGGGACATAAGGGCGGGTTGTCTGCCGGGGATGTGCTGGTGGCGATCGATGGCTTGAAGGTCGAAGGGGCCGCGGGCGTCGAAGTGTTGCTGGGGCAGTATCGGGTGGGGGATCGCGTGAGCGTGCATGTGTTCAGGCGGGATGAGTTGAGGGTGTTTCAGGTTCGTTTGAATGGGCCTGAGGCGCTGGATTGTGTGTTGTCGGTTGGGTGAGTATTTTTTTGAGGGCCTTCTTTATTGGAAGGCTCTTTTTGCATTGGGGCGGTGGGGTTCTTTAGGCGCGTGTGGCGGGGCAGGCGGGGGAGGACGGGGCTACGATTGCGGTCCGGAGCCTTCGCTCCGGACTGCCCCTGCGTCAACCTCGTACGCCTTCGGCTCCCTTCGGTTTCCCTTGGGCGCATCTACACGCCCCGCCCTCCCCCGCCTGCCCCGCCACACGCTCGCGTTGAGACTTAACGGCCGTTGCTGGGGTGGGCTGTTTGCTTGGCGTTTTTGCCGTCTAGGTGTGGGGTGGGAGGGTCTTGCGGGGCCCGCCGCAAAGCGGCCGCGCGGGCGGCCTTTTGCGGCTTACGTTGTGTCTTGCGATTTGTGATGACGCTCTCGCGTGTGCTTCAGTTCAACTTCGCGCCGGAGACTTCGACGGCTTGTTTCCAGGTGTCGAGTTCCTTGTTGATGTGGTCGGCGAAGGCGGCGGGGGTTGAGCCTACGGTTTCGTAGCCGTAGCTGTTTAGCTGGGCCTTCAGGTCGGGGGTGTTGATGGCGGCGGCGATGGCGCTGCTGAGGGTGTCGAGGATGGCGGGTGGCGTGTTGGCGGGGGCCAGGATGCCGTACCAGCCGTTGACGACGAAGCCGGGGACGGCTTCGGCGACGGTGGGGACGTTGGGCAGCAAGGGGGAGCGGTGTTCGCCGGTGACGGCCAGGGCCTTGAGCTTGCCGGACTGGACCTGGGGCAGCGAGGTGGAGATGCTGTCGAACATCAGGGAGACCTCGCCGCCCAACAGGGCGACGACGGCGGGGCCGCTGCCTTTGTAGGGGACGTGCAGCATGTCGGCGCCGGTGCGGTGCTTGAAGATCTCGGCGGCCAGGTGGCTGGTGTTGCCGTTGCCGGCGGAGGCGAAGCTGAGCTTGCCGGGATGCTGCCTGGCGTAGGCGATGAGTTCAGGGATGTTGTTCGCTGGCGTGGACAGCGGGGCCGAGACCAGCATGGGCAGGGTCGCGACCAGCGAGACCGGGGCGAAGTCGCGCCGGGTGTCGTAGGGCAGCGAGGGGTAGAGGCTGGGATTGATGGCGTGGGCGGCCAGGACCATCAGCAGGGTGTAGCCGTCCGGTTTGGCACGCGCCAGTTGCGAAGAGGCGATGGCGCCGCCGGCGCCCGGCTTGTACTCCAGCACCACGGGCTGGTTCCACTTCTTCTGCAAGGCCGCGCCGAGCGGGCGGGCCAGCATGTCGGCGCTGCCGCCGGGCGGATACGGGATCAGCAGCGTAATCGGCTTGTCGGGATAGGCGCCGGCGGGTGCTGCCGCCGCGGGCTGTGCGCGGACGGTGGTCGCCGCGGCAAACAACAGGCTGGCGGTTGCCAGGACGGCTAGGACGGGACGGTGCATGGCGGACTCCGGGATGGCTCGGACAGGGCGGGTTGCCTCAGCCCCTGACGTAGCGCGGCGCGCCGGCGGCATCGAGCGCGATGACCGATGGCGTGTCGGTAAACCGCAAGGGCGCTTCGGTGGCGGCCTGCAGATCGTCGGCGCTGACGCCCCGCAGCATGGCGTGCACGCGCAGGCCGTCGGGCGTAACGTCGATCACGGCCAGGTCGGTGTAGATACGTGTGACGACGCGCGCGCCGGTCAGTGGGTAGCGGCATTGGCGCAGAATCTTGGGCGCGCCGTCGCGGCCGCGGTGTTCCATCATGGCCAGCACCTGGCGCGCGCCGACCGCCAGGTCCATGGCGCCGCCGACGGCCGGAATGGCGTCGGCGGCGTCGGTCTTCCAGTTGGCCAGGTCGCCGCGTTCCGAGACCTGGAAGGCGCCGAGCACGGCGTAGTCGAGATGGCCGCCGCGCATCATGGCGAACGACACGGTGTGTTCGGTGATGGAGGCGCCCGGCAGCAGCGTGATGGGCTGGCGGCTGGCGTTGATGAGGTCCGGATCGATGGCGTCTCCAGCCGCGGCCGGCCCCATGCCGGTGATGCCGTTCTCGCTGTGCAAGAGGATGTCCTTGTCGGGCGGCAGGTAGTCGCCCACCAGGGTCGGCATGCCGATGCCGAGGTTGACGACCGAGCCGTCGGGGATATCGCCGGCCAGCAGTTGCGCGACCTGCTGGCGGGTCATGGGGGTGATCGTCGGCATGTCAGGTCTCCACCCGCACCACGGTTTTCACGAACAGGCCGGGCGTCATGATGTGCTCGGGCGCGAAGGCGCCCAGCGGCACGACCTCGTCGACCTGGGCGATGGCGTGGCCGGCGGCCATGCACATCACGGGATTGAAATTGCGCGCGGCGTGGCGGTACATCAGGTTGCCCCAGCGGTCGCCCTGGTGCGCGCGGATCAGTGCGTAGTCGCCGCGCAGCGGCTGCTCCAGCACGTAGCCGACGCCGTCGATCACCTCCTGGCGGCGGCCTTGCGCCAGCTCGGTGCCGTAGCCGGTGGGCGTGTAGAACGGCCCCAGGCCCGCGCCGGCCGCGCGCAGGCGTTCGGCCAGGGTGCCCTGCGGCACGCATTCCAGCTCCACCTCGCCGGCGCGGAAGGCGCGGGCGAACGCTTCTGAATTGGGCGGGCGCGGATGCGAGCAGATGATCTTGCGCACCTGGCGGCGATTGAGCAGCGCGGCGATGCCGCGGTCGTGGGTGCCGGCGTTGTTCGCGATGAGGGTCAGGTCGCGCCGGCCCAGCTCGGCCAGGCAGTGCAGCAATTCGTACGGCACGCCGGCCTCGCCGAAGCCCCCCACCAGCACGCTGGCGCCGTCGGGAATGACGGCCACGGCATCCCTCATGCAAGCCTGAATCTTGTCGATCACTTATTGCTCCTGCGCGATGCCCGCGGCGTCCACGATCTGTTTCCAGCGCGTGCGTTCCTGGTCGATGAAGGCGGCGAACTCGGCTGGCGTGTTGCCGCCGGCCTGCCCGCCCATGGCACGAAAGCGCTCGGCGATGTCGGGGCTGCGCACCACGTCGCGGGTGGCGGCATAAAGCGTGTCGATGACGGTGGCGGGCGTGCCGACCGGCGCCACCAGGCCGAACCAGGCGGTGACCACCATGTCGGACACGCCGGCCTCGGCCATCGTCGGCACGTCGGGCAATTCCGCCAGGCGCCGCGCGCTGGTGACGGCCAGCGCGCGCAGCTTGCCCGACTGGATGTAGGGCATGGAGCTGGGCAGGTTGTCGATCATGAAGGTGAACTGCTGGCCCAGCAGCGCCGCCACCGCGGGGCCCGCGCCCTTGTAGGGCACGTGCGTGCCACCGATGCCGGCGCGCTGCTTGAACAGCTCGGCCGACAGGTGCGGCGACTGGCCGCTGCCCGAACTGCCGAACGACACCTTGCCCGGGTCCTTGCGAGCCAGCGCCAGCAGGTCGGCCACGCTGTGCGCGGGCGAGGCCTCGTTGACCACCAGCACGTTGGGCACGGAAATCACCAGCGTCACCGGCGCGAAGTCGGCCGGCTTGTAGGGCAGCGTCTTGTAGAGCGCGTAGTTGATGGCGTTGGGGCCGATGTTGCCCATCAGCACCGTGTAGCCGTCAGGCTTGGCGCGCGCCAGGGTCTGCGCGCCGATGATGCCGGCGGCGCCGGCGCGGTTCTCCACGATAACCTGCTGGCCCAGCTTCGTGGCCAGCTTGTCGGCGATCAGGCGCGCCGCGATGTCGGTGGTGCCGCCGGGCGAAGCCGGCACGATAAGGGTGATGGGCCGTTCGGGCCACGCCGCCAGGGCGGGACCCGCCATGGCGAGCGACAGCGCGCTGGCGGCCAGCCAGCGTTGCGGGTGCAGCATGCTTGTCTCCCTGCGTGATCCTGGTGCGAATCAACTTGTGCGGGAGAGTGTGGCCGCGATGCCGCGAAATGCCTATTCCGGAATCTGGAGGAGCGGCTTCGCCTGCGCAAAAGAGCGCGCGTCTCAGCGCGGCGGGCGCGCCGCGATCTGTCCCGCCGTGCGCAGGAACGCCTGCAGCGCGCGGTTGCCGTCGTCGCGCCGCGTGACTGCGTAGACCGTGCCGCTGCCGACCGCGGCCGGCAGCGCGCACACCGCGATGCGCGCGCCGAAATGGCCGCACGCAGAGCCCGGCACCAGGGCCACGCCCAGCCCGGCCGCCACCAGCGCCAGTTGCGCCGGCACTTCGGCCACGCGCTGCGCCACCGACTGCGCCAGGCCGGCGCGGGCGCAGGTATCGGCCAGCTCGCGGGCGAAGGCCGAGGTCTCGGTGCGCAGCATCACGAAAGCGTCCTGCCTGAGGTCGGCCAACGCCAGGCGCTTGCGCCCGGCCAGGCGGTGCCCGGGCGGCAGGGCCGCCACCACGGGATCGGGCCACAGCGCCAGCGATTGCAGTTCGTCGTCGTCCACGGCGGTGCGCGAGATGCTGACGTCGATCCGGTGGCCGCGCACCGCGTCCAACTGCGCGGCGGGATTCATTTCATTGAGCAGCACCGACACCTGCGGGTGGGTCTGCGCATGACGCGCGATCAGCGCCGGCACCGCCCCCAGGAAGTGCGAGCCGGACAGGCCGATCTCGACCCGCCCCGCCCTGCCCTGGTCGACGGCGCGCGCCCGCACCGTGGCGTCCTTGAGGCCGGCGAGCGTGGCGCGCACGTCGTTCAGGAACGCGGCGCCGGCCTCGGTCAGCGTCACCCGCCGGTTGGTGCGGTCGAACAGCCTGACCTCCAGCTCGCGCTCGAGCTGGGCGATCTGCAGGCTCAGCGGCGGCTGCGAAATGTGCAGCCGGGCGGCGGCGCGGGTGAAGTTGAGTTCTTCGGCCAGCACGGCGAAATAACGGAGTTGGCGGATTTCCATGGCGGCCAATGATTTGCGAAATATATGAAACCAGACAAAAACTATATTGGAAACTATCGTTCGCGGCGAGCAGAATCGGCTTCTCGCGCCCTCCCGGGCGCTGACAACGCTTACCGGAGACCCGCCATGACCCAGTCGCCCCGCGTCCTGCGCATCGGCCAGATCGTTCCCAGTTCCAACACCACCATGGAAACGGAGATCCCCGCCATGCTGCGCCGGCGCGAGACCATCGCGCCCGAACGCTTCACCTTCCATTCCAGCCGCATGCGCATGAAGCAAGTGACGGCGGCCGAGCTGGCCTCGATGGACCGCGAGTCCGACCGCTGCGCGCAGGAACTGTCGGACGCGCGCGTCGACGTGCTGGGCTACGCCTGCCTGGTGGCCATCATGGCGCAGGGCCTGGGCTACCACCGCGCCTCGCAGGAACGGCTGCACCAGGCCACCGTGGACAACGGCGCGCCCGCGCCCATCGTCTCCAGCGCCGGCGCGCTGGTCGAGGGCCTGCACGCCATCGGCGCGCGCAAGGTCGCCATCCTGACGCCCTACATGAAGCCGCTGACCAAGCTGGTGGTGGACTACATCGAACACGAAGGCATCGAGGTGCACGACAGCCTGTCGCTGGAGATCGCCGACAACCTGAAGGTGGGCGCGCAGGACCCGCTGGCGCCCGCCAGCCATGTCGAACGCCTGGATACGCGCGGCGTCGACGCGGTGGTGCTGTCGGCCTGCGTGCAGATGCCGTCGCTGGCGTCGATCCAGCCGGTGCAGGACCGCCTGGGCCTGCCGGTGGTGACGGCCGCCGCGGCCACGGTCTATCGCATGCTCAAGGTGCTGGACCTGGAAACGCGCGTGCCCGACGCCGGCGAACTGCTGACCGGCAAGTACTGAGCGGCGTGGCCGCCACCTGCGCGAAAGGCAGGGCAAGCGGCTTTCGGATGCGGGATCAGGGCTAGCGCTTTTTTACCGGCGACACAGCCTGTCGAATGGCGGGCGCGTGCGCGCGCAACGTGTCCCACAAGCGCGTCATGACCGGCCCCTGCGGCCGGTCGGCGCGGCGCGCGGCCGCCAACGTCTCGGTGCTGCCCGGCAGGTGACGATTGGCCAGCGACCACAGGCGGCCATCGCGCAACTCGTCTTCCACCAGGAAGCGCGGCATGTGGCCCCAGCCCAGGCCCTGCAGGATGATCTCCTTCTTCATCAGTTGGTCGGCCACGGTGCACTGACGCGCCCCCTCCACCATGAAGTAATCGCGCGCCGGCGTGTGGCGGGCGGTGTCGCGCATGACGCATTGGGTGTAGTCGCGCAGGTGCTCGGGCCGCAACGCGCGCGGGGCCGACGGCAGATAGCCGGGTGCGGCCACCGGCACGAATGGCACGCTGCCCAGTTCCAGGCATTCGACGCGCGCCTCGCCCGGCTCCACGCGGTGCAGGATCAGGTCGGCATCGCCGTCCAGCAGCCGTTCCCACGGCCCGGTCACGGCCTCGAAGTGCAGGTTCAGGCGCGTGGCCGGCCACTGCGCGAAGAACTGGCCCAACAGTCCCAGCAGCAGCGGGCGTGGACAGAAGTCGCCAATCACCACGTTCAACTCGCTTTCCTGGCCCATCGCCAGTTGTTCGGCGTGGGCGCGCAGGCCGGCCAGTTCGCGCAGCAGGCCCTGCGCGCGCAGATGGAACGAATGCCCCGCGGCGGTGGGCCGCACCCGGTAGCCGCTGCGGTCCAGCAGCGCCAGGTCCAATTGGCGCTCCAGCTTGGCCACGGCGGCGAATACCGCCGGGTGCGAGCGGTGCAGGGTCTCGGCGGCGGCCTGGAAGCCGCCGGCCCGCACCACCGCGTCAAAGCACTGCAGGTCGTGCAGGGTGAACTCGCTCATGTCAGGTTTTCCTACAGTGACTGTGCGGTCTTTGTAATTTCTTTCAGGCCGGGCGGCAACTACGATGTCTTCAACGACTACCCCGTTGCCCGGCCCGGCAGATGAGCGCGACATCCGCTCCAGGCCTCGCATCTCCTTCATGAACAGGACGCTCATCATGCCTGCCGACACGACTTTCATCACCACGGGCGACGGCGCCCGCATCGCCTACCGCTGGGACGGCGATGCCGGCCTGCCGCTGCTGGCCTTGTCCAACTCCATCGGCACCACGCTGCACATGTGGGACGACCTGGTGCCGGCGCTGGCGCGGCATTTCCGCGTGCTCCGCTTCGATACCCGCGGGCATGGCAATTCCAGCGTGCCTGCCGGCGCCTACTCGCTGGACCGGCTCGGCCGCGACGTGCTGGAGCTGTTCGATGCGCTGGACGTGACGCGCGCCCACTTCCTCGGCCTGTCGCTGGGCGGCATCATCGGGCAATGGCTGGGCGTGCATGCGCCCGAGCGCATCGACCGCCTGATCCTGGCCAACACCTCGCCCTATCTCGGCCCCGCGCCGCAGTGGGATGAACGCATCGCCACCACGCTGCGGGCGCCGGACATGACACAGGCCGCCGAGACGTTCCTGGCGAACTGGTTCCCGGCGTCGATGCTGCGCGCCGGCGGGCCGGTCATCGACACCTTCCGCGACATGCTGCTGAACACCGATCCGCAAGGCCTGGCGGGCGCGTTCGCCGCGGTGCGCGACGCCGACCTGCGCCGCACCATCGCGCTGATTCCGCGGCCGACGCTGGTGATCGCGGGCCGCGACGACACCGTCACGGCCGCCAGCCATGGCGAACAGATCGCCGCGACCGTGCCGGGCGCGCAGTGGCTGCTGTTGGAGGCGGTGCACCTGTCCAACATCGAGCGGCCGGATGAATTCCGCGACGCGGTGCTGGGATTCCTGCTGGCGCGCTGAGGCCCGGGCGCGTCGCCCGATGCCGGCCGTTTGCAGGGTCGGACATTCGGCGACGCGATGGCGGCGTCGACGGGCGTGATGTCAGCGGCGCCGCACAACGGCCCCGGCGTTATTCCCCGGCGCGTTCCCAGCGCCGCTGGATCGCCTTGGCCGCCACCACGCCGTCCGCCATCGACGTGACCACGCAGGGATGCATGCGGTGAGCCACCTCGCCGATGGCGTAGATGTCCGGCACGCTGGTCTCGGCGGTGGCGAAATCGGTGCGGATGTAGCCACGCTCGTCGCGCGCCAGTTGCAGGCCGTCGGCGAACGCGGCCTGCGGCTCCCAGCCGTAGAACACCAGGATCAGGTCGTAGCGCTGGCCGTCGACGCTGCGGGTGGCCGGATCGACCTGGTACGGACCGATGCGCACGCCTTCCTTGCCGGCGCGCAGCACCCACTGCTGCTGGGCGCGCACGCTGCGGGCGTACAGGTGCACGGCGCGTGCGCCGCGGTTGCGCACATAGACGTAATTCTCGAAGGCGTTGTCGCCGCCCCCCAGCACCGCCACCGACAGGCCGGAGTAATCCTGCGCCACGATCGGCGAACCCGGCCCGATCAGCACCCCCGGCCACTGCGAGCCCGGCGGATGTTCCGGAAAGCCCTTGGCGCGCACGCCCGAGGCGATCACCAGGGTGCGGCCGCGCGCCAGCGATACGTCCCCATTGGCGTCGGAAAGGGTCGCCTCGATGCCGCCCTTGCAGGGCCGCACCGCCGTCACCCGGGTGTCCAGGCGCAGCGGAACGCCAGCGGCGCGCACGCTGGTATCGATATTGGCGGCCACCTGCTGGCCGGTCATGCCGGGCAGCACCGCGATCCAGTCGTCGGCGAAGGGGTTGTCCACGGCCAGGCCGCCCAGGCGGCCGCTTGCCTCGACCAGCAACGGCGCCAGGCCCAGCCGGGCCAGCCAGAGGGCGCAGGAGGCGCCGGCCGGGCCGCCGCCTACAATGACCGCATCGTGCATCTGTTGCATTTCATCCCTTGTTTGCCGTCGCCGCCCCCACGCGGGCGTCCGGCCATGGCCGAATTGTAGCCAGCGCGCCGGCCCGGTCCGCCGCCGCCTTACAATTCCGGGATTCCACCCAGGTTTTCATCATGCCCACTCGCCGCATCATCCTATCCGGGCTCGCGCTCGACGCCCGCATCGGCATCCTCGAACATGAACGCCGCGCCACCCAGCCGCTGCACGTCGATGCCGAGTTCGACGTCGACATCCAGCGCGCGGTCGACGACCACGATATCCACAGCGTGCTGGACTATCGCCGCCTGCGCGAGGCCATCGTCGAGGAGTGCACCCAGGCGCACGTGAACCTGATCGAAACCCTGGTGGAACAAGTCGCCGCGCGCCTGTTGGCCGACTTCCATGAAATCCGCTCGCTGCGCCTGCGCATCAGCAAGCCCATGGCCTTCTCCGACTGTGCGGCGGTGGGCGTGGAAATCCAGATCTCGCGTTGACCATGAACGATATCGCCTCCCCCGACATCCGCGCCGTGGCGGACTCTCCTGACGCGGCGGCGCCGACCCGCGCCGTCTCCGTGGCCGGCCCCGACGACAAGAAGGCCCGCCACGAAGGCAACAAGCTCACCAAGCGCCTGGCGCGCGAGACCACCCGCGCCCTCTCCGACTACAACATGATCGAGGCGGGCGACCGCGTCATGGTGTGCCTGTCGGGCGGCAAGGACTCCTACGCCATGCTGGACATCCTGCTCCAGTTGCAAAAGCGCGCGCCGTTCCGGTTCGAACTGATCGCGGTCAACCTGGACCAGAAGCAACCCGGCTTTCCGGCCGACATCCTGCCGCGCTACCTGACCGAACTGGGCGTGCCGTTCCACATCGAGACGCAGGATACCTATTCCATCGTCACGCGCGTGCTCGAAGAAGGCAAGACGATGTGCTCGCTCTGTTCGCGCCTGCGCCGCGGCATCCTGTACCGCGTGGCCTCGGAACTGGGCGCCACCAAGATCGCGCTCGGCCACCACCGCGACGACATCCTGGGCACGTTCTTCCTGAACCTGTTCTACGGCGGCAAGGCCAAGGGCATGCCGCCCAAGCTGGTGTCCGACGACGGTCGCCACACCGTCATCCGCCCGCTCGCCTACGTGCCGGAAACCGACCTGATCGCCTACGCCGAACTCAAGCAGTTCCCGATCATCCCCTGCAACCTGTGCGGCTCCCAGGAAAACCTGAAGCGCAAGGAAGTCGGCCGCATGATCAAGCAATGGGACAAGGAGCACCCGGGCCGCTCGTGGAACGTCTTCAACGCGCTGTCACGCGTGGTGCCGTCGCACCTGATGGACCGCGACCTGTTCGACTTCGTCGGCCTCAAGCCGACCGGCGTGCCGGACGCCAACGGCGACACCGCGTTCGACACGGTCGATCCGTCGGATGAGGCGGACGAAGCCTGTGGCGATACGCCCGCCACGCCCGACGCCGCTGGCATCGTCGAAAAGAAAGTGACCTTCACGCGCGGCTGAACGCCGCCCTGTCCGCGCGCGGCGTGGATAGCAAAAGGCCCCGATGTTCCGACCCACGAGGGGCGAAATACCGGGGCCTTTTCCATAGTGGCGCTCAGGCGTTCAGCACCCTCACCGGCTGGCCGGCGCGCCAGGCCTTCACGGCCTCCAGCGCATTGCGGTAGAAGGCCTCGAAGTTCTCGCGGCTGACGTAGCCCAGGTGCGGCGTCAGGATGACGTTGTCCAGGTCGCGCACGCTGTCGGTGGGCGATAGCGGCTCTTCCGGATACACGTCCAGGCCGGCGCCGGCGATGCGGAACTTCACCAGCGCGTCCATCAGGGCTTCCTGGTCCACCAGCCCGGCGCGCGAGGTGTTCACCAGGTAGGCCGTCGGCTTCATCGCGGCCAGCGCCGCGGCGTCGACGATGTGGCGGCTGCGGTCGGACAGGATCAGGTGCAGGCTGACCACGTCGGAGGTGGCGAACAGTTCGTGCTTGTCCACCCGCGTGACGCCCGCCTCGGCGGCGCGCTCGTCGGTCAGGTTGGGGCTCCAGGCCACCACGTCCATGCCGAACGCAAGGCCCACCTTGGCCACCGCCGCGCCCAACTTGCCCAGTCCCAGCACGCCCAGGCGCTTGCCGGCCAGCGGCTCGGGCATGCCGGTCTGCCACATGCCGCGGCGCATGGCGGCGTCTTCGGCGGGCAGGTGCTTGAACAGGCCCAGGATGTGGGCCCACGCCAGTTCGGCGGTGGCGGTGTTGGCGTCGGCGCTGCCAGGCGCGCCACTGACCACGATGCCCTGCGCGGCGCAGGCCGGCATGTCGATGGCGTTGTTGCGCATGCCGGTGGTGACCAGCAGGCGCAGGTTGGGCAGCGCGCGGATGCGGTCGGCCGGGAACGGCGTGCGCTCGCGCATGGCCACGATCACGTCGAAGGGTTCGAGCGTGGCCTCGACCTGCTCGTCGGGGATGAAGTTGTTGAAGATCCGCACTTCGGCGTCGCCGCCCAGGGAACCCCAGTCCGCGTAGCGTTTGGCAACGTCGTGGTAATCGTCGAGTATTGCGATTTTCAAGTCTGTCTCCGGGTGGCGTGGCGCTCGCCGCGCCAGCCGCCCGGCCGACGCGACCCGCGCCGGTCAGTTCAGTCGTGCCTTGAGCTGGTCCAGCGGCAGCGCGCCGCTGATGCGCGTGCCGTCGGCGAAGAACAAGGTGGGGGTGCCGCGCACCATCAGTTGCTTGCCCAGCGCCAGCAGCTTGTCCTCGGGCACGCTGCAATTGGCGGTGGCCGGCTTCTGGCCGCGCAGCATCCAGTCGTCCCAGGCCTTGCCCGGGTCCGGCGCGCACCAGACATCGCGCACCTTGGTGTTCGAGTCCGGCGACAGGATCGGGTACAGGAAGGTATAGACGGTGAGGTTGTCGACGTCCTCGAGCGTCTTGCGCAACTGCTTGCAGTAGCCGCAGTTGGGGTCTTCGAAAATGGCGACCTTGCGCGAGCCGTCGCCCTTGACCTGCTTGATGGCCAGGTCCAGCGGCAATTGGTCGAACGGGATGGAGCCGAGCTTTTCCTGCGCCTCGCGGGTGACGTCGCGGCGCGTCATGGCGTCGATCAACGGCCCTTCCATGACCCAGGTCACCTTTTCATCGGTGTACAGCAGATCCATGCCCAACTGCACCTCGAACAGGCCGTAGGGCGTGCGGCGCACGGCGGTCACGTCCATGCCGGTGAAGCGCTGCTTGAAACGTTCCTTGACCGCGTCCGCCACGGGGTCCGCCGGCGCCACCTGGGTGGTGGAATAGCTCTTGCCGCCCTTGTCCGCCTTGCCGACCGAATTGGTGGAGACGGACTTGTCGCCGCTGGCCTGCGCCTGGGCGCCGGCCGACAGGCCCAGCCCGGCGGCCATGAAGCAGGCCGCCAGCACGGCGGGAAAACGGAAATTCATGGGGACTCCTGTATTTGTGACGTCTCGCCTTCGATGGCCGAAAGCGTAACCGATCCGGCGCCCGGCCCGGGCCGGCCTTCAGGGAATCAGACACGCCCGCCGCGGGCGGGTTCCGCCCCCCGGGGACCGGTCCCTAATTCGTCGATGCGCCGGCGATCAGGCGCCGCTTGACCAGCGGCGCGCGCTCGACCCAGTGCATGCCGGCATTGCGCAGCCACACCAGCGGCGTGGCGCGCGAGCCGAACAGCTTGTGCAAGCCGTCGGTGGCCAGCCGCAACGCCAGCACCGGCTCGGCGCGGGCGCGCTGGTAACGGTGCAGCACGCGCAGGTCGCCGGCCTGGCGGTAGGGTTCGCGTCCGGCCACGGTGCGGGCCAGCGCCTCGACGTCGCCCAGGCCCAGGTTCAGGCCCTGCCCGGCCAGCGGGTGCAGGCGATGCGCCGCGTCGCCGGCCAGCGCGATGCCGGGCGCCACCATCTGGGCGCGCTCCAGCGTCAGCGGGAAACCGTGCAGCGTGCTGCGCACCTTCAGGCGGCCCAGGCGGCCCTGCGCCGCGTGTTCCAGCATCGATTCGAGCCGCGCGGCCTGCTCCTCGGCCGGCAGCGCCAGCAATTCCCGGGCCTGCGCGTCGCGCATCGACCAGACCATCGACACCTGCGGGCCGTCGGCCGTGTCCGGCAGCGGCAGCAGCGCCAGCACGCCGTCGTCGCGGAACCACTGGAAGGCGGTGCCCTGGTGGGCGCGCTCGGCGTCCAGGTTCACCACCAGCCCGGTGTCGTGGTAGGACACGGCCTCGTGCTTGAGGCCGGCGGCGGTGCGCAGCGGCGAAGCGGCGCCATCGGCGCCGACGAACAATTCGGCCTGGATGCGGGCGCCGCTCTCGGTTTCCACCGTGCCAGCCTGGTAGCCGGTGCAGCGGTCTTCCAGCCAGGGGATGCCGAACATGCGCACGGCCTGGATCAGCACCCGCTCGATCTCGCCGGACTCGACGATCCAGGCCAGTTGCGGCAGGGCCGCCTGCCAGGCGTTCAGGTGTACCAGGCCATCGGCGTCGCCATGGATCTCCATGGCCTGCACCGGCGTCAGGCGGGCCGACGGCAGCGCGTCCCACACGCCCAGCTCGGCCAGGAAACGCTGGCTGGCGGGCGAAATGGCGTAGACGCGCGCGTGGTAATGGTTGGGATCGGCCGGCGGCACGCTCATGCGCGGCGCCAGCAGGGCCACGCGCTGGCCGCGGCGGGCCAGCGCCAGGGCCGAGGACAGGCCGACGATGCCGGCCCCGCAAACCACGATCTGGTGTGTCATCTTGCGCTCGGCTCCCCGGCCTGTTTCGGCCACAGCAGCCACATCTGGCCGCGCTGCTTCATGCGCCCGGCCTGCTGGCCGGCCTCGTCGCCGTAGCCCCAGTAGAAGTCGGCGCGCGCCGCGCCGCGGATGGCGGTGCCGGTGTCCTGCGCGAACACCAGGCGCTGCAACGGCCGGTCGGAGGCCGGGAAGGTGGTGGCCAGGAACACCGGCGTGCCCAGCGGCACGAAGCCGGCGTCCACCGCGATCGCGCGTTTCGGCGCCAGGTTGACGCCATAGGCGCCCTTGGGGCCGAGTTCGGGGTCGATCACCGGCTCTTCGCGGAAGAACACCACCGCCGGGTTGGCGTTGAGCATCTCGGGCACGCGCTTGGGATTGCGCTGCGCCCACGCGCGGATGTTCTGCATCGAGGCCTGGTCGGCCGACAGCTCGCCGCGGTCCGCCAGCCAGCGGCCGATGGACACGTAGGGCTGGCCGTTATGGTCGGCGTAGGCCACGCGGATGGTCTTGCCGCTGTCGGGGCCGTCGGTCAGCAGCACGCGGCCCGAGCCCTGCACCTGCAGGAAGAAGTTGTCGACCGGGTCGTCGACCCACACCACCACCGGCGGGCGGCGGCCGGTCGACTCGATGGCCGCGCGGGTGTCATAGGGCACCACGCGCTTGCCGTCGAGCTTGCCGCGCACGCGCTTGCCGGCCAGTTCCGGATAGACCGACCCCAGGTCGATGGTCAGCAGGTCGGCCGGCACCGCGTACAGGGGCCATTGGTAGTTGCCGCCCTGGCGGCGCGAACCGCGCACCAGCGGCTCGTAATAGCCGGTGACGGTGTTGGTGGCCGGCTTGCCGTCGGCCGCGTTCAGGCGCCAGGGTTGCAGGTAGGTCTGCAGGAAGCGGCGCACGCCCTCGGGGTCGTTGGCGGCCGGCGCCCGCGAAGGATCAGCCGCCGCGGCGCACACCGGCTGCCAGGCGCGCGGTGTGGCGCGCGCCGGCGCGGCCAGGTTGCCGCTGGTCGGGCGCATCAGCCCCTTGCAATTGCGCAGAAACAGGGGCCAGATCTGTGCCAGATCGTCATTGGTCCAGCCCGGCATCTCGGCCCAGGTGCCGGCCTTGTACTTGCCGGCCAGGGCGCGCGGCGGCGTATCGGGAAGGGACGACAGCGCCGGCACCACCAGCGGGCCGTCGACGGAGGCCGGGCGGGCGCCGGACGCGCCGGGTTCGCCGGATTCGGGCGGAATCTCGGAAGGGGTGGTACATGCCGCCAGCAGGACCGACAGCACGGACAGGCTAAGAATGCGCTTCATGAGCAGATGGAAAACCGTACAACGTATGACCGCGCCCCGTCAGTGCAGCGTGCGCGGCATGGCCAGGACGAATTCGGATATCGGCACTTCGAACGGAATGCCGTTCTCGCCGACGCAATGGTAGGTGCCGCGCATCGTCCCGACCGGCGTGGGCAGGGGACAGCCGCTGGTGTACTCGAAGGTCTCGCCGGGCGCCAGCAGGGGCTGCTGGCCCACGACGCCCAGCCCGCGCACTTCCTGCACGCGCTGGTTGCCATCGGTGATAATCCAGTGGCGGCTGATCACCTGGGCCGGATGTTCCCCGGTGTTGGTGATGCGCACGGTATAGGCGAACACGAATTGCTGCTCGCCGGGATCGGACTGTTCAGGCACGAAGCGCGGAGTGACAGAGACGCTCAGGTCGTAGGGTTTCACAGTCCTTTCCTGTGTGGCACGAGCAAGCTGCAATAATGGCACATTATGCCTTCACCCACCCCGAACACCATGTCTACCACCACCCGCATCACCCCCAGCATCCTGTCCGCCGACTTCGCCCGCCTGGGCGAGGAAGTGCGTGACGTGGTCGCCGCCGGCGCCGACTGGATCCATTTCGATGTGATGGACAATCACTACGTGCCCAACCTGACCATCGGCCCGATGGTCTGCGCGGCGATCCGTCCCCATGTTTCCGTGCCGATCGACGTGCACCTCATGGTCGAGCCGGTGGACGCCCTGGTGCCGATGTTCGCCAAGGCCGGCGCCAACTACATCAGCTTCCACCCGGAAGCCAGCCGCCACGTCGACCGCACCCTGTCGCTGATCCGCGAGAACGGCTGTAAGGCCGGCCTGGTGTTCAACCCCGCCACGCCCCTGTCGTACCTGGACCACGTCATGGACAAGGTCGACCTGGTGCTGATCATGTCGGTCAACCCCGGCTTCGGCGGCCAGAGCTTCATCCCCGGCGCGCTGACCAAGCTGCGCGAGGCCCGCGCCCGCATCGACGCCTGGACCCAGGCTGGCGGCCACGAAATCGTGCTGCAGGTGGACGGCGGCGTGAAGATCGACAACATCGCCGAAATCCGCCGCGCCGGCGCCGACACCTTCGTGGCCGGCTCGGCCATCTTCGGCAAGCCCGACTACCCCGGCATCATCAAGTCCATGCGCGAGCAGATCGCCATCGGCGAAACCACCGCCGTCTGAGGAACCCCGCCATGACTCCCTTCCGCGCCGCGCTGCTGGACCTGGACGGCACCCTGCTCGACTCCATCCCCGACCTGGCCTTCGCGGCCAACGCCATGCGCGTGGAACTCGGCATGATCGCGCTGCGCGAGGATGTCGTGGCCACCTTCGTCGGCAAGGGGGTGGACAATCTGGTGCGCCGCAGCCTGGCCGGCAGCCTGGACGCCGCCGACCCCTCGCCCGAGGACTTCGCCCGGGCGCGCGAGGCCTTCTACCGCCACTATCACCTGGTCAACGGCGAACGCGCCCAGGTCTACCCGGGCGTCATGGAAGGGCTCAAGCACATGCGCGACCAGGGCCTGAAACTGGCCGTGGTCACCAACAAGCCCACCGAATTCACCCTGCCGCTGCTGCAACGCACCGGCCTGGCCGGGTTCTTCGACGCGGTGGTGTGCGGCGACACCTGCGCCCGCCGCAAGCCCGACCCCGACCAGGTGCTGCACGCCTGCGAGCTGCTGGGCGTGACGGTGGCCGAGGCCGTCACCATCGGCGATTCCATCAACGACGCCCAGGCCGGCCGCAGCGCCGGCACCCAGGTGCTGGTGGTGCCGTATGGTTACAACGAAGGCCGTGACGTGCGCGAGCTCGATGTCGATGGTATAGTGGACACGCTCGTCAACGCCGCCCAGTGGGTGGAGCTCTGGAATCAGAACCAGAACGCCGCGAAAGCCCAGGCCTGAAGCCGGGGTCCGCGCCCTTGACGGCATACCTGACTATCGAACCGATATCCTCCTGATGAACGTTTCCATCCAGAACCAAATGCTCGGCGCCTCGTGGCGCTGGTGGCGTTTGTCTTCCGGGTGGCGATGATTCCCTTCCCGGCCCTGGACGCGTCCCCGCCTCCCAGCGCCGATACTGTGTAGAACACAGAGCCAAGCCCGGAACCAGTAACCTGGACCGGGCTTTTTGTTGTGCGCCCGGTCCCAAGCAGATACCCATCGCCCACGAGACCCGCCATGACCGAAATCGAATTCAAAGCCCTCGCCGCCCAAGGCTACAACCGCATCCCGCTGGTGGCCGAGACCTACGCCGACCTGGACACCCCGCTGGGCATCTACCTGAAGCTGGCCCATGCCGGCCCGCAGGCCGGCCGCATGACCTGCCTGATGGAGTCGGTGGTGGGCGGCGAGCGCTTCGGCCGCTACTCGTTCATCGGCCTGCCGGCCCGCACGGTGATCCGCGCCAGCGGCACCCGCACCGAAGTGCTGCACGACGGCAAGGTCGTGGAAACCCATGACGGCGACCCGCTGGCCTTCATCGAGCAGTACCAGGCCCGCTTCAAGGTGGCCCTGCGCCCCGGCATGCCGCGCTTCTGCGGCGGCCTGGCCGGCTACTTCGGCTACGACACCGTGCGCCACATCGAACCGTGCCTGGGTCCCGCCGTGAAGCCGTTCCCGGCCGGCATGGAAGGCGGCACGCCCGACCTGATGCTGATGCACGTGGACGAACTGGTCATCGTCGACAACCTGGCCGGCCGCATCTACCTGATGGTCTACGCCGACCCGGGCCAGCCCGAAAGCTACAGCCGCGCCCAGCAGCGCCTGCACGACCTGCGCGCGCGCCTGCGACGCCCGGTGGAAATTCCCTACAGCCACGCCAGCATGCAGACCGAGGAGCGGCGCGACTTCAAGAAGGAAGACTACCTGGCGGCCGTGCACCGCGCCAAGGAACACATCGCCGCCGGCGACCTGATGCAGGTGCAGATCGGCCAGGTCATCGCCAAGCCGTTCCGCGACTCCCCCCTCTCGCTGTACCGCGCCCTGCGGTCGCTCAATCCCTCCCCCTACATGTACTTCTGGAACTTCGGTGATTTCCAGGTGGTGGGCGCCTCGCCCGAAATCCTGGTGCGCCAGGAGCGCGTGGTGGTGAACGGCGCGCCCAAGTCGCAGGTCACCATCCGCCCGCTGGCCGGCACCCGCAAGCGCGGCGCCACGCCCGAGGAAGACGCCGCCCTGGCCGCCGAGCTCAAGGCCGACCCCAAGGAAGTGGCCGAGCACGTGATGCTGATCGACCTGGCCCGCAACGACGTCGGCCGCGTCGCCGAGGTGGGTTCGGTCAAGGTCAGCGACACCATGGTGATCGAGCGCTATTCGCACGTGATGCACCTGGTGTCCAACGTCACCGGCAACCTGAACCCGGGCATGAGCAGCATGGACGTGCTGCGCGCCTCGTTCCCTGCCGGCACCCTGACCGGCGCGCCCAAGGTCGAGGCCATGAAGATCATCGACGAGCTCGAGCCCGTGCGCCGCGGCATCTACGGCGGCGCGGCCGGCTACCTCAGCTACGGCGGCGAAATGGACGTGGCCATCGCCATCCGCACCGGCGTCATCAAGGACGGCACGCTGTACGTGCAGGCCGCCGCCGGCATCGTCGCCGACTCCAACCCCGAAGCCGAATGGGCCGAGACCGAGGCCAAGGCCCGCGCCGTGCTGCGCGCCGCCGAGCAGGTCCAGCACGGCCTGGACGAGCCCATCTGAGACGCCCGCCGCCCCAATGACCGCCCCGGGCCGCGAATCGGCCCGCCTGGAGAAAAAAATGCTGCTGATGATCGACAACTACGACTCGTTTACCTACAACCTGGTCCAGTACTTCGGTGAACTGGGCGAGGACGTGCGCGTGGCGCGCAACGACCAGATCACCCTGGAAGAGATCGCCGCGCTCAACCCCGACCGCATCTGCGTGTCGCCCGGCCCGTGCTCGCCGGCCGAGGCCGGCATCTCGGTGCCCGTCATCCAGGCCTTCGCCGGCAAAAAGCCGATCCTGGGCGTATGCCTGGGCCACCAGGCCATCGGCGCCGCCTACGGCGGCAACATCGTCCGCGCCCAGCAGATCATGCACGGCAAGACCGTGCGCATCTCGCATACCGGGACGGACATCTTCACCGACCTGCCGACGCCGTACACTGTCATCCGCTACAACTCGCTGACCATCGACCCGGCGACGCTGCCCGAGTGCCTGGCCGTGACCGCCACGGCGCCGGACGGCGACATCATGGGCGTGCGCCACAAGACGCTGCCCCTGTACGGAGTACAGTTCCACCCCGAATCCGTGCTCAGCGAACACGGCCACGCCCTGCTGCGCAATTTCCTGAACCTCGCCTAAGAAGGACGCACCGTGACGATCTCCCCCTCCGAAGCGCTGACGCGCTGTATCGAACACCGCGAAATTTTCCACGACGAAATGCTGCATCTGATGCGCATGCTGATGCGCGGCGAGATGTCGCCGCAGATCGCAAGCGCCCTGCTGATGGGCCTGCGCGTGAAAAAGGAAACGGTGGGTGAAATCACCGCGGCCGCACAGGTCATGCGCGAGTTCGCCACGCCGGTGGTCACGCCCAACCCCGAAGACCTGCTCGACATGTGCGGCACCGGCGGCGACGGCAGCCACACCTTCAACATCTCCACCACCGCCATGTTCGTGGCGGCGGCGGCCGGCGTGCCGATCGCCAAGCACGGCAACCGTAGCGCGTCCTCGTCGAGCGGCAGCGCCGACGTGCTGGAAGCGCTGGGCGCCAACCTGGTGCTGACGCCCGAGCAGGTGGCCGAGTGCATCCAGGCCACCGGCATCGGCTTCATGTTCGCGCCCGCCCATCACGGCGCCATGAAGAACGTGGCCGCGGTGCGCAAGGAACTGGCGGTGCGCACCATCTTCAACATCCTCGGCCCGCTGACCAACCCGGCCGGCGCCGCCAACCAGTTGATGGGCGTGTTCCACCCCGACCTGGTCGGCATCCAGGTGCGCGTGCTGGAACGACTGGGCTCGCGCCACGTGCTGGTGGTGCATGGCAAGGACGGCATGGACGAGGCCTCGCTGGGCGGCGCCACCATGGTGGGCGAACTCAAGGACGGCAAGGTCAGCGAGTACGAGATCCACCCCGAGGACTACGGGCTATCCATGATGTCCAACCGCAGCATCAAGGTGTCCAATCGCGAGCAATCGCGCGAGCTTGTCATAGAGGCGCTGGACAATGTCGAGGGCACCGCCCGCGACATCGTCGCGCTGAATGCGGGTCTCGCCATTTACGCAGGCAATAAAGCCGATTCCATTCCCGCAGCGTTAGCGCTAGCATTTGAACTGATTTCCACCGGCGCGGCGCGAGCCAAGCTGGAAGATTTCTGCGCATATACCCGGAAATTCCAGAAATGAACGATATTCTCGCGAAGATCCTCGCCGTCAAGGTCGAGGAAGTCGCCGCCGCCCGCCAGATGCGCAGCGAAGCCGAAGTCCTGCGCGAAGCGCAGGCGCGCCAGGACGTGCGCGGCTTCGCCCAGGCCATCGAAGACAAGATCTCGCAGGGCAAGGCCGGCGTCATCGCCGAAATCAAGAAGGCCTCGCCCTCCAAGGGCGTGCTGCGCGACACCTTTCAGCCGGCTGAAATCGCGGCCTCCTATGCCGTGCACGGCGCCGCCTGCCTGTCGGTGCTGACCGACGTGCAGTTCTTCCAGGGCTCGCACGACCACCTGCGCCAGGCGCGCGCGGCCTGCTCGCTGCCGGTGCTGCGCAAGGACTTCGTGATCGATCCCTACCAGATCATCGCCGCGCGCGCGATGGGCGCCGACTGCGTGCTGCTGATCGTCGCCGCGCTCACGCCCACGCAACTGCGCGAGATGGAAACGCTGGCCATGGAACTGGGCATGGACGTGCTGGTGGAAGTGCACGACGCCCAGGAACTGGACATCGCGCTGACGCTGAAGACGCCGCTGCTGGGTGTCAACAACCGCAACCTGCGCACCTTCGAGACCAGCCTGCAAAACACGCTGGATCTGCTGCCGCGCATTCCCGCCGGCAAGCGCGTGGTGACGGAAAGCGGCATCCTCAAGCCGGAAGACGTGAAGCTGATGCGCGCGCACAAGGTCGACGCCTTCCTGGTGGGCGAGGCCTTCATGCGCGCCGCGGACCCGGGCGCCGAGCTGGCGCGCGTGGTCGGCTGAGCCGCCGCCGGTCCCGCGCCACGCGCGATACGGGGCGCGGCCCGCCAGGGCGTCCTTGCATGTTCATGCCTGCGTGTTGATGCATGCGTGCTCTTGCATGCGCGTTCACGCAGCGTCGTTCAACCTGGCCGTGCCAGCCCCAGCGCCGCCGCGCGTCGGTACAAGGTGCTGCGGTGCACGCCCAGCGCGCGCGCCGCGGCGCTGACGTTGCCGGCGTGCGCGGCCAGCGCCGCGCGGATCGCGTCGTCGGCCATGGCCTGCAGGCTGGCCGCGCCCGCGGCCGCCTGCGCCGCCGGCATGCCGCGGATGTCCGCCGGCAGCATTTCTTCATCGACCCTGCCGGACGCGCCCGCCAGCACGTGCAGCGTGCGCAGCACCGCCGCCATCTGGCGATAGTTGCCGGGCCAGGCGTATTGCGCCAGCGCGTCCTCGATGCCCCCCGGCAGCGCCGGCCCGCTGCCCTGCGCGGCCCACAGCGTGCGCAGTAATTCGCGCAGGTCGGGGCGGGCGCGCAGCGGCGCGAGCGTCACGGTGTATTCGGCGATCCGGAAGTACAGGTCGGGGCGCACCGGCGCGTCCGGGCCATCGTGCGCCAGCGCGCGATGGGTCGCGCACACCAGCGCGAAGTCGACCGCCACCGGCCGCGCCGCGCCCAGCGGCGACACCTCCCGCGACTGCAGCACGCGCAACAGGCGCGCCTGCAGCGCCAGCGGCATGTCGCCGATCTCGTCCAGGAACAGCACGCCCCCGTGTGCCTGCCGCAGCAGGCCCTTGCTGCCCTGGCGGCGCGCGCCGGTGAACGCGCCGTCTTCATAGCCGAACAGCTCCGACTCGATCAGGCTTTCGGGCAGCGCGGCGCAATTGACCGCCACGAACGGGCCGGCCGCGCGCCGGCTGCGCGCATGCAACTGGCGCGCGAAGACCTCCTTGCCCGCGCCGGTCTCGCCCTGCAGCAGGATCGATACGCCCGCGTCCGACAGATGCACCGCGCGCGCCAGCGCGCCCAGCGTGGCCGCGTCGAAGCTGGCGGCATCGCGCTGGGCCAGGGGCGCCGGCAGCGCGGGCGTGGCCGGCAGGCGCAGCGCCGGTTGCGGGGCGACCGGCGGCCGCGACCGGGGCAGGCGCAGGCGCGCGTGGTAGACCGCGCCGCCGCGCGCCTGCACCCGCCCGGCCGCGTCGGGCGCCTGTTCCATGACGCCCTCGAACAGGTCCGCGTAGCGATAGACGCCCAGCGCCGTGGACGCCAGGCCCAGCACCTGCATGGCGCGGCGGTTGGCGCCCACCAGCAGGTCGCCCTCGAAGGCCAGCAGGGCCTCGCCCGGCGTGCCCAGCGCGGAACGGTCGGCATGCAGGCGCAGCACCGCGCAGGGTTCGTGCGCGCTGTCGAACAGCCGGTGCTCGATCAGGTCGACGGCGGCCCGCACCAGCGCCAGCACGTCGGGGCGCACCTCGCGCGCGGGACTGGAAAGATCCAGCACGCCCAGCATGCGCCCTTCGCTGTCGGTGATCGGCACCGCGGCGCAGGTCAGGATGCGGTTGGGTTCGAAATAGTGTTCGGCGCCGTGCACCACCAGTGAACGGCCTTCCACCAGCGCGGTGCCGATGGCGTTGGTGCCCGCGGCGGCCTCGTCCCAGGCCGCCCCGGGCATCAGCGCGACGCGCGAGGCGCGTTGCGCGAAATCGATGTCGCCGTCGCTGTCCAGCACCAGGCCCTGGGCGTCCGACAGGATCACCAGGCCGTCGCTGCCGCCTTCGCGGCGCAGCAGCGACATGGCGGGTTCGGACAGCCGCCGCAAGGCCTCGTTGCGCTGGCGTGCCTCGCGCAATTCGGCGGCGGTCATGGGCTCGGCGCGGCGCTTGCCGCGCATGTCGAAACCCAGGTCGGCGCAGCGGCGCCAGGATCGCAGGATGGGTTCGGCGACCAGGCCGCCGGGCACCACGCCCTGCTGGTTGAACAGCTGGCGCGCTTGCGTCAGCGGGTGCCGACCGGATTGAGTGGCCATGCATGTCTCCTTGGACGGTGTTCTGCGACACCTGTTCCGCGACAGTGTCGCGAAACGCGACACACGGTAGCGGCGAAACGCCGCCCACGCCCCTGCCGGCGCGTGGCAATCTACTTTCGCACGCGGCATGCGCGCTTGTCCAGCCGCGTCCCCGGACATGGCACGCGGTTTGCTTGATACGAAGCAGGCACCCGACTGCCGTTACACCGACTATACGGAGACAAGCATGGACATCGCGACCCGCGTCACCCCCGAATCCTATGGCACGCGCCTGGACCTCAGGACGCAGTACGACAACTTCATCGACGGCAAATGGCAGAAGCCCGCTGACGGCGAGTACTTCGACAACGTCACGCCGGTCACCGGCCAGGTGCTGAGCCGCAACGCCCGCTCGAAAGAGCGCGACATCGAGCTGGCGCTGGATGCGGCGCATCGCGCCGCGCCCAAATGGGGTGCGACCCCGGCCGCCGAGCGCGCGCAGATCCTGATGCGTATCGCCGACGTGATGGAGGCCAACCTGGAACGCCTGGCCACCGCCGAGACCTGGGACAACGGCAAGCCGATCCGCGAGGCCCGCGCCGCCGATATCCCGCTGGCGATCGACCACTTCCGCTACTTCGCCTCATGCATCCGCAGCCAGGAAGGCGGGCTGTCCGAGATCGACCACGACACCGTCGCCTACCACTTCAACGAGCCGCTGGGCGTGGTCGGCCAGATCATCCCGTGGAACTTCCCCATCCTTATGGCCGCGTGGAAGCTGGCGCCGGCGCTTGCGGCGGGCAACTGCGTGGTGCTCAAGCCGGCCGAGCAGACGCCGCTGGGCATCCTGCTGCTGATGGAACTGATCGGCGACCTGCTGCCCCCGGGCGTGGTCAACGTGGTCACCGGCTTCGGCCTGGAAGCGGGCAAGCCGCTGGCCTCCAGCAAGCGCATCGCCAAGATCGCCTTCACCGGCGAGACCACCACGGGCCGCCTGATCATGCAGTACGCGTCGCAGAACATCATCCCCGTGACGCTGGAGCTGGGCGGCAAGTCGCCCAACATCTTCTTTGCCGACGTGGCGGCGCAGGACGACGACTTCCTCGACAAGGCGGTCGAGGGCTTCGTCATGTTCGCGCTGAACCAGGGCGAGGTCTGCACCTGCCCCAGCCGCGCGCTGATCCAGGAATCGCTCTACGACAGGTTCATGGAGCGCGCGCTCAAGCGCGTTGCCGAGATCAAGCAGGGCAACCCGCTGGACGCCGACACCATGCTGGGCGCGCAGGCCTCCACCGAGCAGTTGGAGAAGATCCTGTCGTACCTGGACATCGGCAAGCAGGAGGGCGCGGCGGTGCTGGCCGGCGGCGCGCGCGCCCAGTTGCCGGGCGCGCTCGAAGGCGGCTACTACGTGCAGCCCACCGTCTTCAAGGGGCACAACAAGATGCGCGTGTTCCAGGAAGAGATCTTCGGGCCGGTGGTGGCGGTGACCACGTTCAAGGACGCCGACGACGCGCTGGCGCTGGCCAACGACACGCTCTACGGCCTGGGCGCGGGGGTCTGGTCGCGCGACGCCAACACGTGCTATCGCATGGGCCGCGCCATCAAGGCCGGGCGGGTCTGGACCAACTGCTACCACGCCTATCCGGCGCACGCCGCGTTCGGCGGCTACAAGCAGTCCGGGATCGGCCGCGAGAACCACAAGATGATGCTCAACCACTACCAGCAGACCAAGAACCTGCTGGTGAGCTACTCGCCCAAGAAACTGGGTTTCTTCTGACCCACGGGCGATGCCCGCCGGTGCGTCGCGGATCGACCCATGCCAGGTCGTCCCGCGCCGCGTCGGCGCGGCGTCGCGGGAGTTGCATCATGCCAGGACCCACTCCGCGCGTGGTCGGCACCGACGCGGCGCGCGCACTGATCGAAACCTTGCGCGCCAAGCACGGCCCGCTGATGTTCCACCAGTCGGGCGGCTGCTGCGACGGCAGTTCGCCCATGTGCTACGCGCAGGGCGAATTCCTCGTCGGCGGCTCGGACGTGCTGCTGGGCGAACTGGAAGGCTGCCCGTTCTACATGGGCGAGGACCAGTTCGCCTACTGGGAGCACACCCAGCTCATCATCGACGCCGTGCCTGGACGCGGCGGCGCGTTTTCGCTCGACAGCGCCGAAGGACAACGCTTCCTGCTGCGGTCGCGGCTGTACTCCGACGACGAGTGGGCCCACGTGGCCCCGGTCACGCGCGGCTGAAACCGGCCTGCGGAGCCGCCCGGCGGGCATGGCGCGTCAGGAACGCCGCGGTCCGCCGCCCTTGCGTGCCAGCTCGGCGCCACAGGTCACCTGCTGTTGCCACTGGAACGACACGCGGCGGATGCGCGCGGCGCGGAATTGCGTGAACGAACGGCCACCCGGCATGGGTGCGCCACGTAGCGGACTGCTGCTGTTTTTCATTGTGGGAAAAGCGTTGGCGGAGAAATTCTGCAAGATTGCCGCGTGGCCGCGGCCAGGAGGAAAAGCGGACCTGGCGGCCTCAGCCGGCCGCGGGGGCCCAGGCGCTGACGGGCGCGCGGCGGGTCCATTCGAGCGCGTCCTCGAGGCGGTCGTTGCCCCAGAACATTTCGCCATCCACCAGGAACGTCGGCGCTCCGAACAGGCCCAGGTGACGAGCCTCATCGACCCGGCGGCGCAGCGCTTCCTTGGCGGCTTCCGACTTGGCGCGCGCGATCAGCCCGTCGGCGTCCAGCGACAGCTCGGTCAGCAACGCGTGCACCACGTCCTCGGCCTGGATGTCCTCGTCGCGCTGGAAATTGGCGCGGAACACCGCCAGGCAGAAATCACGGCCCCAGGGTTGGTCCTCGCCCAGCAGCGCGATGCGCGCCGGCAGCACGCTCATGCGCGGGAACAGGCGCGGCCGGTTGTAGGGCACGCCGTACTTTTCGGCCAGACGCGCGATATCGCGCATCATGTAGGCGCCCTTGCCGGGAAACAGGCGGAACGGCGTGTCATTCCAACCCTGGGCCTGGAAGATCGGACCCAACAGGAACGGTCGCAGGTCGACGCGCACGTCCGCCTGCGCCGCCAGGCCGGCGATGCGCTCGATCGCCAGATAGCTGTAGGGGCTGGCGAAATCGAACCACATCTCGAGGCGGGGCGTGGTGGACAGGGGCGCATTCATGGCACAAGCTCCAACGGCTGGGAAACCAGGGCGACCCGCGCATCCGGCAGGCCGCTGAGGACGACGTCTCGATCGCTGTCCACCGTGATGGACTCGCCGGCCCGCAGCACGCTGTCGTCCGGGCAACGGTATTCGGACAACCAGACCGTGCCGGCATGACACTCGATACGCAGGCCCGAGGCACGCTTGAGCAGCATAGTCGAACCCCGGGTCAAATGAAATGACATTCCCGCAGTGCAACATAACCGGATCATGGCGCATCCTCCGCCGCAACGGCGTCCAGCGTGCCGGGCGCGGTTGGCGTGTTGCCGCTTCGCCCGTCGTCTGAGTCATATTGGACGCCGCAGGCGTTATATTGCACAAGCGACATTTCCGCCGCCTACGCATGAGTTTTACGCATGTCATACCCGCTAGCCAAACTTCCCCCGCTTGATCTGGTGCGAGGCTTCGTCGCCGTGGGCCGGCGCATGAGCATCACGCTGGCGGCACAGGACCTGCACGTGACGCAATCGGCCGTCAGCCGGCAGATCCGCGCGCTGGAAGCGCACCTGGGCGTGCCGCTGCTGTTGCGGGGCTTTCGCAGCGTCTCGTTCACGTCCGAGGGCGCACAGTTGTTCCGCATGGCGGACGGATGGCTGAGCCAGCTCGGCGACCTGACCGAGCAGTTGCGCGCGCCGGAGCGCCGCACCCCGGTCACCGTCACCACCACCATCGGCGTGGCCTCGCTCTGGCTGCTGCCGCGGCTGGGCGACTTCCAGGCCGCCTATCCCAATATCGACGTGCGCGTCGCGGCCGACAACCGCGTCATCGACATCGATCGCGAGAGCGTCGACATCGCCATTCGCTACAGCCTGCGCGACACGGTGCCGGACGGCGCCGTCTGGCTGTTCGGCGAGTCGGTGGTGCCGGTGGCGCATCCTTCGCTCAAGGCCCGCGCCCTGGACGCGCGCGAGCTGCAGCGGCACGTGCTGCTGGAATTCGACGACCCCACCCGCCCCTGGCTGCAATGGTCGGAATGGCTCAACGCGCGCGGCCTGGGCCGCGTGCGGCCAAAGGGCATGCTGCGCTTCAACCAGTACGACCAGATCGTGCATGCGGCGCTGGCCGGCCATGGCATCGCGCTGGGGCGGCTGGCGCTGATCGCGCCGATGCTGGCGGACCGGCGTCTGGCCACGATCGGCGGCCAGCCCGCCGATGCCACCGAACACGCCTACTGGTTGGTGCGCAATGCGCGCCGCAGCACCCCCGACGCCGAGATCGTGACGCGCTGGCTGATGCAGCAGGCCGCGGCCACCGCGCGCCTGTTGACCCCTGAACAAGACTGACAAATGCGGTTCGCCCGCGGACATGCCGGCCTTTTCAGACCAACGCACCGGCCGATGGTCTGGGCAGCCCGCTACAAGTTCTATACAAACCTTCATAGATTCGCGTTGCCCCTCCTGTAGATTGCGGCCTGCATCCCCGCACGGCTCCGAGCTCCCCTGCGAATGAACCCCGTACCCACCGTCCCGACGGCGGGCGCGGCCTGTTGCCGCCGTTTCGCGGCAACGCCCCGCATTTCTTTCATGACGCAGATGAAGCGCTTCCGTTCCGCGGACGCCTGGCAAGCCTGGTTCATCAACTTCCAGCGTTCCTTCCTGATCCTGCTGGCGCCGTGGCTGGTCTCGGTGCTGGCGCAAGGCGCCGGCCGCGTCTACCTGCTGGCGACCTATGCGCCGCCGGGCGCCTACGCCGCTTTGCCGCAGGACATCAACCGCACCCTGGCGATCGGCCTGCTGTTCGACATCAAGGTCGCGGCCATCGCGTTCTCCGCGCCGCTGCTGGCCGCCCTGCTGCTGGCCGCGCGGCCGGCGGCGCAGGCGCTGTGGCTGCGTTGCCTGCCCTACCTGGGCGCCGTGATGGCGACGCTGTTCGCCGCCAGCACGGTGGTGAGCGTGTGCTACTTCGCCACCTTCTCGCGCTCGATCGACATCTTCGTGTTCGGCCTGATCGATGACGACACCCGCGCCATCGTGGCGACGTTGTGGCACGGCTATCCGGTGCTGCGCACGCTGGCGCTGCTGGCGGCGGTGCTGGCCGCGACCAGTTGGCTGGCGTGCCGCTGGCGCGCCCGGGTGCTGCGCGCGCGCCTGGCGCGGCGGCCGCTGGCGCCCAGCGCCTTGCGGATGCTGCTGATCCTGGGCGTGACCGTGCTGGCCTGCCGCGGCTCGCTCGGCACCTTCCCGCTCAACAAGGACGACACGGGCATTTCCTCGCTGCGGCTGCTCAACGACATCGCGCCCAACGGCATTTCGGCTTTTTTCTGGGCGCTGTCCGAGCGCGACAACGACAAGCGCTTCACGAACGTCACCGACGAGGAGGGCGCGCGGCTCTACCTGCGCTTCCTGGGTCGGCCGGACCACGGCCTGAGGCCCTTCATGGCCACGACCGGCGCCAACCCGCGGGCGCGCGAACGGCCGCCGCACATCGTGCTGCAGGTCATGGAAAGCATGGGCCACCACATGAACATGTACGACCGCCCCGGCCGCGACCTGCTGGGCGCGCTGCGGCCGCACTGGCGCGAGGACTGGCGCTTCGACCGCTTCCTGTCAGAGGGCAACGGCACCATCGACAGCCTCAGCCGCCTGCTGGTGCGCAGCCCGATACCTGCCACGAGCCAGTCGTCGGCGGCCAGCGCCACCTTCGCCAGCAACGCCTTCGCGCCGTTCCTGGCGCGTGGCTACCGCGTGGTGTTCGTCACCTCGGGCACGGCCACCTGGCGCAACCTGGGCCGCTTCGCCAGCCATCTGGGCGCGCAGGAGTTCGTCGACCAGTTGGGGTTGCGGCAGCACTACCCCGAAGCGCAGCCCGGCGTCTGGGGCGTGCCGGACGAATACATGTTCCGCTATATCGGCGAACGACTGGCGCGGGCCGACCGCGACGGCGAGCGCCTGCTCATCATGGCCCTGTCCACCACCCACCATCCGCCCTTCCTGGTGCCCGAGGGCGGCCAACGCGGCGGCCTCGACCTGGGCGAGATCGAACGGCTGCCCTACTACGCCAACTGGACCGGCCTGGACGAAGCCTTCGACACGTTGCGCTACGCGAATGATCAATTGGGCCGCTTCCTGACCGGTCTGAAGGCCTCGCCGAGCGGTGCCCGCACCATTGTCGCCGTCACCGGCGACCACAACATCCTGGGCGTCGACTATGCGCTCGACAGCGACGCCGTGCTGGCACACGCGGTGCCGTTCTACCTGTATGTCCCACCCGCCTATCGGGGGCAATCGACCTATGACCCGTCGCGTCCCGGCAGCCACAAGGACATCCTGCCGACGCTCTATCA
Source organism: Achromobacter sp. SIMBA_011 (assembly GCF_046535435.1). NCBI lineage: Bacteria > Pseudomonadati > Pseudomonadota > Betaproteobacteria > Burkholderiales > Alcaligenaceae > Achromobacter > Achromobacter sp. SIMBA_011. Next base: position 130,765 of record NZ_JAWRWN010000011.1, read on the forward strand.
CCTGAGCCTGCCGGACACGCCCTATTTCCGCAGCGGCTGCGACCTGCTGGCCGCGCGGCCAGACCCGCAGTGGTGCTTCGGCTTCAACAATCCGCGCCTGCTGATCACGCGCGAGGGCGCTTACCAGCGCGACCGTCCCGGCCGCATCCGGCCGTGGGCGGACGGCACCGGCCTGGCGCTGGCGGACGAGCGCGACGCCACGCCGGAGCAGGCCGCCGAACTGGCCCGGCTCGACGCCTACGGCCCGCTGCTGCAATGGCAGATCAACTACCAGGTGCAGCACCAACTGCCATCGCGCCCGGAGCGGCCTTGAGCCGCGTCGCCGCGCGCCGATCGCAATCCGGCCGCCGGCAAGCCGGGCAGCGTTGCCGCAAGACCCGCTAGTCCACGCGCACCAGCGCGTCTCCCGCCGTCATCTCGCCGATTACCGCGGCGTCGGCGAAGCCCTGCTCGCGGAACAGGTCCAGCACCGCTTGCGCCGCTTGCGGCGCGCACGCCACCAGCAGGCCCCCGGAGGTCTGCGGATCGGTCAGCAATGCCCGTTCGACGTCGGTCACGCCCGCCCCCAGCCGTACCGATTCGCCGTACGAGGCCCAGTTGCGTCCGGAGGCGCCGGTGATCACGCCGTCGGCGGCCAAAGCCTGCACGCCCGGCAGCCACGGCAGGGCCTCGCGCCGCAGGGCCGCGGTCAGCCCCGCGCCGCGCGCCATTTCCAGCGCGTGGCCAAGCAGGCCGAAGCCGGTGACGTCGGTGATGGCGTGCACGCCGTCCAGCGCCGCGAGCGCCGCGCCTGGTCGGTTCAGGCGCGTGGTCATCTCGATCATTACGCGGTAGCCATCCGCGTCCAGCCGGTTTTTCTTGAGCGCCGCCGACAGGATGCCCACGCCCAGGCCCTTGCCCAGCACCAGCACGTCGCCGGCGCGCGCGTCGGCGTTGCGCTTGATGCGGCCCGGATGCACCAGCCCCATGGCCGCCAGGCCGTAGATCGGCTCGACCGAATCGATACTGTGGCCGCCGGCCACCGGAATGCCGGCGTCCTTGCAAACCGACTCCCCGCCGCGCAGGATGTCGGCGATGACGTCGTGCGGCAGCACGTTGATGGGCATGCCGACGATCGCCAGCGCCATGATCGGCGTGCCGCCCATCGCATACACGTCGGACAGCGCGTTGGTGGCCGCGATGCGGCCGAAATCGTAGGGATCGTCGACGATCGGCATGAAGAAGTCGGTGGTCGCGATCAGGGCCTGCTCGTCGTTGAGGCGGTAGACCGCCGCATCGTCGGCCGTCTCGGTGCCCACCAGCAGGTTGGGATAGCTGGCGGCCGGCCCGAAACGGGCCAGCAATTGCGACAGCACGCCGGGCGCGATCTTGCAACCGCAGCCGCCGCCGTGCGAGAGCGAAGTCAAGCGCGGCACCGCCGCGGACGCTGCATCCTGGGTCATGTCAGTCTCTCCGTAAGTGATGGGAAAAGGATAGCATCGCGCCCCCGAATGGCCCTATGATGATCCGGCAGCAGGCAGCAACGGACGGCCGCCCGCCACCGGGCGCACCGACAGCCAAACTTCACCGTGCGTGAGGGCTATATGGATCGCCGACTCTTCCTCCGTTTCTCAGGCGCCCTGTGCGCCGCCCAGGCGGCCTTGCCCCTGGCCGCGCGCGCCGAACAGACGCCCGTCAGCGCCGACTGGCGCAGCTTCGAACTGACCACCCACATCCAGGTGCTGGACCCCGGCGCCCATCCGCGCCTCTGGATCCCCCTGCCCTACGCCACCGACACGTCCTACCAGCGCGGCGCGCAAAGCGCCTGGCTGGTCAGCGGCGGCGGCAGCGCGCAACTGGCGCAGGCGCCAGGCTACGACGTGCGCATGCTGGCGGTGCAATGGCCCGACGCCCAGGCGCCACGGGAAGTCACGGTGACCAGCCGCTTCCAGACCCGCAACCGCCGCATCGACCTGACCCGGCCGCCGTCAGGGGCCCCGCGCGAAAGCGTCGCCACCCTGCGCGAATTCATTCAGCCCACTGCGCTGCTGCCCACGGACGGCATCGTCAAGGCCACTGCGGACCGCATCACTCGCGGCCACCAGGGCGCGCTGGCGCGAGCCCGCGCGATCTATGACTGGGTGGTCGACAACACCTGCCGCACCGCCTCCACCCGCGGCTGCGGCACCGGCGACGTGCGCTACATGCTCACCGCCAACGATCTGAACGGCAAATGCGCCGACATCAACGCGTTGTTCGTCGCCCTGGCGCGCGCCGCGGGCATTCCCGCCCGCGATGCCTACGGCCTGCGCGTGGCCGACTCGCAGCTCGGCTTCAGGAGCCTGGGCAAGGCCGGCGACGTCACCCGCGCGCAGCACTGCCGCGCCGAGTTCTACGCCGACGGCTATGGCTGGATTCCGGTCGACCCGGCCGACGTGCGCAAGGTCATGCTGGAAGAGCCGCCTGGCGACCTGCCCGCCACCGACCCGCGCGTGCGCAGCGCCCGCGTCATGCTGTTCGGCGCCTGGGAAATGAACTGGGTCGCCTACAACCACGGCCACGACGTCGCCCTGCCGGGCTCCGCCCACGGCCCGGTGCCGTTCCTGATGTATCCCAACGGCGAAACCGTCGACGGCCGGCTGGACAGCCTCGACCCCGACCGCTTCCGCTACACCCTGACCGCGCGACCCCTGTCCGCCTGAGCAGGTCACGCCATGCTCAGTCGCCGCCAACTGCTGCAATCCGCCCTGTCGCTGGCGGCCCTGCCCGCCTGGGCGGGCGCCGCCAGCGACAGCGCCCTGAAGCTCGCCACCGGTCCCGACTGGGCGCCCTGGACCGCCGCCACCCCGCCCCTGGTGCTGCCCGACCTCGCCGGCCGCGAACAGAAACTCGGCAACTGGCGCGGCAATGTCGTTATCGTCAGCTTCTGGGCGACATGGTGCGACCCGTGCCGCGACGAAATCCCCCTGATGTCGGCCATGGCCAGGCGCCACCGCGAGGAAGGCCTGCGCCTGGTCGCCGTCAACGTCGGCGAGGCCCTCGGCAAGATCACCACCTTCCTGGCCAAATGGCCCGTCGCCGGCGCGGTGCTGCACGACCGCAACAGCACCGTTTCCAAGAAATGGGACGCCATCGGCCTGCCCGCCAACTACCTGGTCGACCGCGGCGGCAGCATCCGCCACTGGCACCTGGGCGCCCTGGACTGGAAGGCGGAGAACGTCAGCGGCGTCGTCACCCGGATGTTGCGCGCGTAGGGCCGGGCTACCGGCTGGCGGCCACGTCCGCGGCGACGGGGCCTGCGGCCCGGGCCATCCGTCGCAGGCGCCAATACGCCTTGAGCAGGCGCCGCAGATCGGTGAAACCACGCGCGTGGCGAACCAGGCGCGGCCAGGCGCGAAGATCGAGCATGGCCCGCGCGAGGTGGGCGCGCATCTGGGGACTGTCCACGCCCTTGCGAAGCAGATCCACGAAGCACAGCAGTTCATGCTGCGCATGGCGGACAATCGAAATCCGGGTGCCGCGGTCGAGTTCTCGCCGCAAGGACCGGACAAGCAGCGTGCCGATGATATGGATGTAGCTGACGCCGCGCCACTGGCGGACCTGGGGCGACGGCGAGAGCGTGGTCGAATCGGGGTTGCGGCGATAGCCGTACACGGGCTCGGGCGCGAAGCCGATCCGCCTGGCCGCGAGGGCGAGGTCAACGGTCCAGAGAATGTCTTCGTGGAATATCGTGGGATCGAACGCCAGCCCGTGCCGGCGGATGAGGTCACGCCTGATGAGTTGCAGGCAGACGTAGTGCGGCCATTCGCCGACGCCTACGCAGTGGACGATCCAGTCCGTGCCGGCCATCGTCCGGCCCACCGGTTGCCGTGTCAGGACCGCGGGCCGGGGCGCGGGAGGCGGCGCGTCCGTGAACCGATATGCGTTACCGACCAACACGTCCAGCTCCTGTGAGACGGCCTGTTCGTGCCACGCCGCGAGCCCCGCCACGGGCAGTACGTCGTCGGCGTCGGCGAACGCGATCCAGGTGCCACGCGCCGCCTGCAAGCCCGCATTCCTTGCGGCGCCCTGCCCGAGATGGGCCTGCCTGATGATGCGCAGGCGCGCATCCTTGGCGGCATAGGCCTGCAGGATCGCCATGCCGCCATCGGCGGAACCATCATCGACCGCGATCACCTCCACGTCCATCGCGGCATCGCCCAACAGCGCATCCAGTTGGTGGGCAAGATACCGCTCGCAGTTGTAGACGGGGACGATCAGGCTGATCTGTGGCGCAATGGGGTCGACGTGGTTCATATCCGGTGATGCGTAGGCGCGTGAATCCTCGCGCCCTGAACCGGGTCTTGCCATTGGTCTTCGATATTCGATCCATCGTCCAACAGGCGCGGGTGGATCGGTACACTACGCCGTATCACGAGGCCAGAGGGACCAGACTCATCAATACAAGACCGGTCCGCCTGTTTCTGGCCGGACGACCATCGCGGAAAAGAATGGCGGAAGGCAGCAGGAGTCGAACCTACCTGGGAACGTCTGACGCCCCCAACCGGGTTTGAAGCCCGGCCGTGCCACCGGACACGGATGCCTTCCTCGAAAACCCGCCTATGATACCGCCTGCCCGGCCCCCAGATACGCGCTGTCCGTGCGCAGCACGTGCGTGTCACGCACCCGCCGTGTCAGCCCCGTCCGATCGAAGAATTCCAGGATCTGGATCGCGCGTTTGCGCCCCAGGCCGGTGGCATCCCGGAAGGCCGCCGCGTTCAACCCTTCGGGTTTGCCGGCAAGCGCGACCGCCAGCGCCGCCAGCTCCACTACCCGCTCGCGGTGATAGAACAGATCCTTCACCACCTGCGCCACCTCGCCACGCCGCAGCAGCTTGCGCAGCACCTGCCGCACGCGCTCCTCGGGCTCGCCCTGCGCGCGCGCCAGATCGCGCACCCAGGGAGGGTCGTAGGCGCCCGCGGCCAGCAGCGGCAACAGGCGTTGCGCCAGTTGCGCCTCGGCCTCGGCCAGCGCCGCGGTGTGGCCCGGCAGATGCAGCCACGGCCCGTTGCGCAACACCCGGCCCTGCTGCTGCAGATCGTCCAGCAGCCCCTGCCACAATGCCTCCGGCGCAGCCGGCAGCGCCATGCGGCGCAGGCGCGAGCCGTCCGGCCCGGGTTCGTCCGGCGCGCCCTGGTGAAAGGTCGCCAGCGCCTGCTCCACCCGCGCCCGCAGCGCTTCCCAGTGCGCGGCCAGGATCAACGTGCGCGCGCCCTGCGGCGTGCGCGGCTCGATCCAGATCGCACCCTCGGGCGCGGCCAGGTCGCGCACCGCCCTGCCGGTCAGGCGTTGCAGCGCCGTCTCGTCCAGGCCCAGCGCAGCCTGCGCCAGCAGCGGTTGCAGCCCGCCACCGTCCAGCATGTCCGCCACGCCTTGCAGCCATTGCATTCGCGCCGGCGCGCGGCGCTTGCGGTCCGGCGCGTTCGGATCGAGCACGCGGCCGCCGCCGACCGTGCGCGTGGCCTGCGCATTGCGCACGATGTAGCGGTCGCCGGGCATCGCGCACACCAATTCGTCGAATACCAGTTGCACCCGGCCCGACTGGCCCGGCGCCAAGGCATCGGCCGACAGCGGCACCACGTGCGCCACGTGGCGCGCCGCGCCGATGTGCACGTGCAGCGGCGTCCAGGCCCGCAGCGGCGCGTCGGCCGAGGGCAGCAGCGTCAAGGCCACATCGACGTGGCGCGACGGCAGAAAGCAGCGCGCATCGGCAATCCAGTCGCCGCGCGTGATGGCGCTCTTGTCGATGCCCGCCAGGTTCAGCGCGCAGCGCTGGCCAGCCGCGCCAGTCTCGCTCGGCTGGTTCTGCGCGTGGATGCCGCGCACCCGCACCCGCGTGCCCGCCGGCATCAGGCGCAGGTCGGCGTCGTCGTCGCCGACGCGGGCGCGGCCGCCGTGCGCGGTGCCGGTGACCACGGTGCCGTGGCCGGCCAGCGTGAAGACGCGGTCCACCGCCAGCCGGAACAGGCCCGCGCCGTCGCGCGCGCCCAGCGCCTGCGCCGCGTCATCCAGATGCTGTTTGAGGCGCGCCACGCCATCGTCGCCGACGCGCGCCGCGCACACCTCGAACACGGGCGCATCCCGCAGGAAGGTGTCGGCCGCCAGCGCCGCGATCTCGCCGCGCACCGCCGCCAGCCGGGCCGGGTCGGCGCGGTCGGCCTTGGTCAAGGCCACCGCGCCGCGCGCCACGCCCAGCAGCGACAGGATCGCCAGGTGTTCGCGGGTCTGCGGCATGACGCCGTCATCGGCCGCCACCACCAGCAGACCGAAGTCGATGCCGCTGGCGCCCGCCGCCATGGTGTGCACCAGCTTCTCGTGGCCCGGCACGTCGATGAAGCCCAGCACGTCGCCGTTGGGCAGGGGCGTGTAGGCGTAGCCCAGTTCGATTGAAATGCCGCGCGCCTTCTCTTCCTTGAGACGGTCGGTGTCGACCCCCGTCAGCGCCCGCACCAGCGTGGTCTTGCCATGGTCGATATGGCCGGCGGTGCCGACGATCATGCGCGCGGCTCCGCGGATTGCGGCGCCGCTGGCGCGGCGGAGGGTTCAGCGAGTCTTCCGGCGAGTTGTGCGGTGAAGGCGGCCTCGTCGCGCGCCTCCAGGCAGCGCAGGTCGAGCCACAGCGCATCATCGGCGATGCGGCCGATCACCGGCACAGGCAGGTTGCGCAAGCGCGTCTCCAGGCGGTCCAGATGGCGGCCGGGGCGGCCCTTGCCGCGATAGCGCACCGCCAGCCCGTAGCTGGGCAACTGGTCCACCGGCAATGCGCCGCTGCCGATCTGGCTGAACATCGGCACCGCCTCGACCTCGTAGTCCGCGCCCGCCGCATGCGCCAGCGGGCCGCGCAGTCGTTCGGCCAACGGCTGGATCTCGCGCTGCGGCCGCGTCAGCAGGCGCAGCGTGGTCAGGCGCTGCGCCAGGAATTCCGGCGCGCGGTATAGCTGCAATACCGGTTCGAGCGCGGCCAGCGTCAGCTTGCCCACGCGTAGGGCGCGCTTGAGCGGGTTCTTCTTGATCTTGCGGATCAGGTCGGCGCGCCCCACCAGCAGGCCGGCCTGGGGGCCGCCCAGCAATTTGTCGCCGCTGAAGGTGACCAGGTCGGCGCCGGCGGCGATGGTCTCGCGCACCGTGTCCTCGCGCGGCAGGCCGAACTGGGTCAGGTCCACCAGCGTGCCGCTGCCCAGGTCCACCGTGGCCGGCAGGCCGCGCGCATGCGCCAGCGCCGCCACCTCGGCCACGCTGACGCTCTTGGTGAAGCCGGTGACGGCGTAGTTGCTGCAATGGACCTTCATCAGCATCGCGGTGCGCGGGCCGATGGCGTTCTCGTAGTCGGCGGCATGGGTGCGGTTGGTGGTGCCCACCTCGACCAGCCTGGCGCCTGCGCGCTTCATGATGTCGGGGATGCGGAAGGCGCCGCCGATCTCGACCAGCTCGCCGCGCGACACCACCACCTCGCGGCGGTCGGCCAGCGCGTTCAGCATCAGCAGCACGGCGGCGGCGTTATTGTTGACCACCGTCGCGGCCTCGGCCCCGGTCAGTTCGCACAGCAGGTCGTCGATCAAATCGTCGCGGTCGCCGCGGCCGCCGCTGTCCAGGTCGAACTCCAGGTTGGCGGGCGTGGTCAGCGCGCGCAGCACCGAGGCCACCGCCTCGTCGGGCAGCAGCGCGCGGCCCAGGTTCGTGTGCAGCACGGTGCCGGTCAGGTTGTAGACGGCGCGCAGACGCGGGGCGGCGGCACGCGCCAGGGCGCCGTCGACGGCGGCGGCGACGGCGGCTTCCGCCAGGTCCGCGCGCGGCAGCTCGCCGGCCAGGGCGCGCTGCCGCAGGGCGTCCAGGTGCTGGCGCAGGGCCGCCACCACCTGCGTGCGGCCATGCGTGTCCAGCGTCGTGGCCAGCGCCGGCGCGTTCAGCAGCCGGTCGAGCGCGGGGATGTCGGCGGCGGCGGCGAACCCGGTCATGGCTATTCCTCCTCGGCGCCGTGCCACAGCAGCGGATTGCCGCTGGCGCGCGAATAGCCGGCCTCGCCCACCAGCACGTCCAGCATCAGGCTGGCGAGGTCGTCGGCCACCGGCTCCACGTGCAGGTCCTTGTCCTGGTAGAAGATCTTGCGGTAGGTATGGCAGCGGTCGCAGGTCTCGGCCTTGATGGCGGGCGCGCGGCCCTCGATGGCCTGGTAGGCCACGGATTCGACGTCCTCGCAGTGCGAACACTTGACCCGCACCATGTGCCACTGGGTCGCGCACAGGCTGCAGCACAGGTAGCGGTAGCCCTCGAACTGCCCGCCCACCCGCACCACGCTGGCCACCGGCAGGCTGGCGCAGACCGGGCAGACGCCGAAGGGCGAGGCCACCGGCAATTGCTTTTCGTCGAAGCGGCTGGCCAGGTCGGTCCAGTACACCTGCAGGGCGGCCATGACGAACGGCGCGGCGGCGCCGTCGACGCCGCGATGCTGTTCCGACAACACCGCCTCGGCCAGGTCTTCGAGCGATTCGGTGTCTTCATCGAGCGCGCGGCGCAACGCCGCGCAGACGTCCAGCGCCTCGGCCGGCACGTCCTGGCCGCCGGCGACCTCGTCGACCAGTTGGCGCAGGATGTCGCGCCACAGCGGGTCGCGCGGCCAGCCCACCGCCTGCAGCGGCGGCATGCCATGGGCCTGCGCCAGGGCGATGCGGTCTTCCGAGGCCGGCGGCGCGTTGCAGCCGCGCAGGGCATTGTGCTGGGCGTCGACCAGCCGCGCCATCAGCAGCAGATAGTCGGCCACCGGGCTATCCACGGCCAGTTGCCGCAGGCGCGCCGCGCGCGTCGCGAAAACCGAATCGCGCGCCGGCAACTGGATGCGGGGGATGGTGTTGTGGTCTAGCGCTTCGATCTCGCCGCGCGGAAGAATTCGCTGCAATTGCGTCTCCAGATAAACGAACACGGCTGCCGCCCCGACAGGGGGAGGCAGCCGTGCGGTGGGATCGGGCGGGATCCTCCCGGCGGCGCCGCCACCGCCAGGTGGCGCCCGCCGCGCGAGGCCCGCTTACTTCGTCGTGGACTGCTTGCCGATTTGTTCCCGGAACCAGGCGCGGTGGTGCTTCCATGCCCAGCCCGCGGTCACGTAGCCACGCAGCATCGCCGTGAGCGAGCCCTTGACCCAGATCGCCGCATAAATATGCACAATGATCGCGCAAATCAGCACCAATGCACAAACGGCATGCAGCACCGAGGCGGCGCGCACCACCCAGATCGGGAAATAGAAGGCGAAGAACTCGCGCCAGATCACGATGCCGCTGACGAACAGTCCCAGCATGCACAGGATCAGCACATAGAACAGCAGCTTCTGGCCGGCGTTGTACTTGCCGACTTCCGGCAGCTTGTCCTCGCGGTTCTCGACCACGTCGTTGAGCTGGCTGAGCCACTGGCGGTCGGCCTTGGTCATCAGATTGTGGCGCCACATATGACCGGCGAACACCACGAAGCAGAAGAACATCACCAGCCCGATGAACGGATGCAGGATGCGGGTCCAGGGACCGCCGCCGAACAGGTTGGTGAGCCAGAACATCGATGGATGGAACAGCGCCAGCCCGGACAGCGCCAACAGGATGAACGTGAGGGCGATGATCCAGTGGTTGGTGCGCTCGCCGGGGGAATAGCGCTTGATCCGGCGGTGATGGCGGTCGTCACTCATGGCGGATCTCCTGTTCGGCGCGACGTTCGTCTTCCTCGTCGACCTCGTTGCGGCCGACGCGGGCGTAGTGGAAGAAGCCGGCCAGCGCCGTCAACGCCATGGCGGCCACGCCCAGCGGCTTGGCGATGCCCTTCCACAGCGAGACCATCGGGCTGATCTGCGGGTCCTTCGGCAGCCCGTGGTACAGCCCGGGCTGGTCGGCGTGATGCAGCACGTACATCACGTGCGTGCCGCCCACGCCCTGCGGGTCATACAGGCCCGCCTGCTCGAAACCGCGCGATTTCAGGTCCTCGATGCGCTCGGCGGCGTGCTGCTTCATGTCGTCCTTGGTGCCGAACACGATGGCGCCGGTGGGGCAGGACTTGACGCAGGCGGGCTCCTGGCCGACGGCCACGCGGTCGGAACACAGGGTGCACTTGTACGCCTTGTGGTCCTTCTTGCTGATGCGCGGCACGTTGAACGGGCAGCCGGTGATGCAGTAGCCGCAACCGATGCAGTTCTCTTCGTGGAAGTCGACGATGCCGTTGTTGTACTGGATGATCGCGCCCGGGGACGGACAGGCCTTCAGGCAGCCCGGGTCTTCGCAGTGCATGCAGCCGTCCTTGCGGATCAGCCACTCCAGGTCGCCCTGCGGGTTCTCGTATTCCGAGAAGCGCATGACGGTCCAGGAATGCTCGGTCAGGTCGGCCGGGTTGTCGTAGACGCCGACGTTGGTGCCGATCTCGTCGCGCAGGTCGTTCCACTCCATGCACGCGCTCTGGCAGGCCTTGCAGCCGATGCACTTGGAGACGTCGATCAGCTTGGCCACGGACCCGGTGATGGGTTCGCGGATGCCGGGCGGCGGCGTGGTGGTGGCCGAGCGCCGTTTGATGTCGAGGGATTGCATAGACATGAGCGCTCTCCTAGATCTTCTCGACCTGCACCAGGAACGACTTGAATTCCGGTGTCTGCGAATTGCCGTCGCCCACGAACGGGGTCAGGGTGTTGGTCAGGAAGCCCGGTTTGGCAATGCCGACAAAGCCCCAGTGGATCGGGATGCCGACGTGGTAGACGGTCTTGCCCTCGATGGTCAGCGGGCGCAGGCGCTTGGTGACCAGCGCCACCGCCTTGATGTAGCCGCGGTTGGACGACACCTTCACGCGCGAACCGTTGGCGATGCCCAGTTCCTTGGCCATGACCTCGCTGATCTCGACGAACTGCTCGGGTTGCAGGATCGCGTTGATGCGAACGTTCTTGGTCCAGTAGTGGAAGTGCTCGGTGAGGCGGTAGGTGGTGGCCACGTAGGGGAACTTGTCCACCGTGCCCATCGCCGCCAGGTCGTCCTTGAACACGCGCGCCGCCGGGTTGCTGGTGACGCCCTTGGCCTTCGGATACAGCGGGTTGTAGCCCAGCGGCGTCTCGAACGGCTCGTAGTGTTCCGGGAACGGCCCTTCGGCCATGCCGGCGCGCGCGAAGAAGCGCGCCACGCCCTCGGGGTTCATGATGAACGGGCCCATGCCGCCGTCGGGGTTTTCATCCCCCTTGAAGTCGGGGATGTCGGCGCCGACCCAGGCCTTGCCGTTCCACGAGATCAGGCTGCGGCGCGGATTGAACGGCTTGCCCGCGACGTCACAGGAGGCGCGGTTGTACAGGATGCGGCGGTTGGCCGGCCAGGCCCAGGCCCAGTTCAGGGTCTGGCCGATGCCGGTCGGGTCGCTGTTGTCGCGGCGCGCCATCAGGTTGCCGCCGGGCCCCCAGGCGCCGGCGAAGATCCAGCAGCCGCTGGCGGTGGAACCGTCGTCGCGCAGCTCGGCAAAGCCGGCCAACTGCTCGCCGCCCTTGCGCGTGACCTTGGTCGGGTCCTTGGGGTCGACCAGGTCCACCAGCGCCTTGCCCGAGTATTCCTTGGCCAGCTCTTCCGCGGTCGGGCTCTGCGGGTTGGAGTACGGCCAGGACAGGTTGACGATGGGGTCGGGGTACTTGCCGCCCTCTTCCTGGTACATCTTGCGCAGGCGCGTGAAGATCAGCGACATGATCTCGATGTCGCTCTTGGCCTCGCCCGGAGGCTCGGCGCCCTTCCAGTGCCATTGCAGCCAGCGCCCGGAGTTCACCAGCGCGCCGTCTTCCTCGGCGAAACAGGTGGTGGGCAGGCGGAACACCTCGGTCTGGATCTGCCTGGGATCGACGTCGTTGGCCTCGCCGGCGTTGCGCCAGAATTCCGAGGTCTCGGTGACCAGCGGGTCCATGATGACCAGGAACTTGAGCTTGGCGAAACCGGCGTTCAGCTTGGCCTTGTTGGGCGCGGCCGCCAGCGGGTTGAAGCCCTGCGCCAGATAGCCGTTCATCTTGCCCTGGTTCATCAGCTCGTAGACCTGCAGCATGTCGTAGAGCTTGTCGAGCTTGGGCAGGTAGTCGAACGCCCAGTTGTTCTCGGCGGTCGCGGCCTTGCCCCACCAGGCCTTCATCAGGCTCACGTGGAACTTGCCGTAGTTCTGCCAGTAGCTGAGCTGGTTCGGCCGCAGCGGCTTGAGCGCGCGCGCGGCGATGTACTTGCCGTAGTCCTGCTCGGGCTCGTTGGGCAGCGTCATGTAGCCGGGCAGCAGGTTCGACATCAGGCCCAGGTCGGTCAGGCCCTGGATGTTCGAGTGCCCGCGCAGCGCATTCATGCCGCCGCCGGCGATGCCGATATTGCCCAGCAGCAGTTGCACCATGGCGCCGGTGCGGATGATCTGCGAACCGATCGAGTGCTGCGTCCAACCCAGCGCGTACAGGATGGTGGCGGCCCGGTCGGTGGTGGCGGTGGACGCCAGCATCTCGCAGACCTTCAGGAACTTGTCGCGCGGCGTGCCGCAGACGCGTTCGACCATCTCTTCGGTATAGCGCGAGTAGTGCTTCTTGAGCAGTTGGTAGACCGAACGCGGATGCTCCAGCGTCGGATCGGTCTTGACGTAGCCGTCGTCGCCGCGCTCGTAGTCCCAACTGGCCTTGTCGTAGGTCCGCTTCTCGGCGTTGTAGCCGGAGTACAGGCCCGCGTCGAACGCGAAGTCCTCGCGCACGATGTAGGAAAAGTCGGTGTAGTTGCGCACGTACTCGTGCTGGATCTTGTCGTGATCCAACAGGTACTTGATGACGCCACCCAGGAAGATGATGTCGGTGCCGGTGCGTATGGGCGCGTAGAAGTCCGCCACGGATGCCGAGCGCGTGAAGCGCGGATCCACGACGATCAGCTTCGCCTTGTTATGGGCTTTCGCTTCCGTGACCCATTTGAACCCGCACGGGTGGGCCTCGGCGGCATTGCCGCCCATGATCAGTACTACGTCCGCGTTCTTGATGTCGACCCAATGGTTCGTCATCGCTCCACGGCCAAACGTCGGGGCAAGACCTGCCACCGTCGGGCCATGTCAGACACGGGCTTGGTTGTCGAACGCCAGCATCCCCATGCTGCGCACGGTCTTGTGCGTGATGTAGCCGACCTCGTTGCTGCTTGCCGAGGCGGCCAGCATGCCGGTGGTCAGCCACCGGTTGACCGTCTTGCCGTCGTCGGTCTTTTCGACGAAGTTGGCATCACGGTCGGCCTTCATGAGCTTGGTGATGCGGGTGAGCGCGTCGTCCCAGGAGATCCGTTCCCACTTGTCCGAACCGGGCGCCCGGTATTCCGGGTACTTCAGGCGGTTGGGGCTGTGGATGAAGTCGATCAGGGCCGCGCCCTTGGGACAGAGCGTGCCGCGGTTGACGGGGTGGTCGGGGTCGCCCTCGATGTGCATGATGCTGGCGCGGGCATTCTTGGCGCCATCGCCCAGGCCATACATCAGCAGACCACAGGCGACCGAACAGTAGGGACAGGTGTTGCGCGTTTCCGTCATGCGCGCAAGCTTGTACTGGCGCACCTCGGCCATGGCCGTGCCGGGGGCTACCCCCAGCAATGCCAGGCTCGAGCCAGCCAGCGTGGTACCGGTCACCTTGAAGAACTGGCGGCGGTTCATGTTGACCATGAAGCACTCCTCTCCGGGTGAATAAGGGGAAAGCGCGGGCCGGTCCGGGGAAAAGCCCTACGATTTCCAAGGATTTGCAAGCAAGTATAGGCGCAGCGCGGGCGAGTTGCCATGCCTTGCGTCCCCGGAACGCAAAATCGGTCAATGAGAACGATTTACGCCCAGGATCGGCGTTTTTCGCGGATTTTGGATGATCGCGAGACTGCTACCATTGCCGGCGGCGGGTTCCGGCCCGCTTTTCCGCCCGTCCCGCATTCCCGTTGGAGCGCCGATGCGCCGTCTTGCCCCCCTGGCCCTGTCCCTGTCGCTGGCCGCCCCCAGCCTGGCGCCCGTCCCCGCGACCGCCACGCCGGCGCTGAGCCCCGCCGCCGCCGCCACCGAGTCCGCCCGCGAAGCGGCGATGGAAGGCTATCTGTACTTCTATCCGCTGCTGACCCTCGACCTGACCCGGCGCCAGTTCACGCACCCCGCGCAAGGCGCCGACGGCGCGCCCGCCAACACCTTCCAGCACACGCGCACCCTGCCCCGCCCCGGCGCAGCCGCGCCCTGGGCCAACCCCGACATGCTGCGCAGCGCCGCCTGGCTCGACCTGACGGCGGGTCCCGTGGTGCTGTCGACGCCTGACAGCCATGGCCGCCTTTACACCCTGACCCTGCTGGACATGTGGAACGACGCCTTCGCCACGCTGGGCAAGCGCAGCACCGGCACGGCGCGCGGCAACACGGCGATCGTGCCGCCGGGGTGGAGCGGCACGCTGCCCTCCGGCATGCCGCGCATCGACGCGCCCACCGCCTACGTCTGGGCCCGCGTCCTGATCCAGGCCGACGGCCCGGCCGAGTACGCCGCGGTCAACGCGCTGCAGGACGGCTTCACGCTGACTCCGCTGGCGCAATGGAACCTGCCGCCGCAATCGCAGCGGATCAAGGCCGACCCCTCCCTGGATCTGAAGACCCCGGTGCGCGAGCAGGTCGATGCCATGCCGACCGACGCCTTTTTCGTCCGCGCCGCCGAGCTGCTGCGCCGCAACCCGCCGCACGCCACCGACCAGCCGGTGCTGGCCAAGCTGCGCCGGGTCGGGCTGATCCCCGGCCGGCCGTTCGATTTCGACAAGCTCGACAACCCGGTCAAGCAGGGCCTGCGCCGTGGCCTGCGCGAGGCGCGCGAACGCATGGAAGCCGCCGCTGGCGCCACCCTCAAGAGCGTCAACGGCTGGCAACTGGAGACGGCCAGCCTGGGCGTCTACGGCAATGCCTACCTGCGCCGCGCGCTGGCCGCCCAGGCCCAGCCGGGCTCGGGCCTGCCCGAGGACCTGACCGCATTGCTGCTGGCGGCCGACAGCCTGGGCCGACCGCTGGATGGCGCGCATCGCTATGTGCTGCATTTCGACAGCGGCCAGTTGCCGCCGGCCAGCGGCCTGTGGTCGCTGGCAGCCTATGACGGCCAGGGCCTGCCCATGGCCAATCCGGTGGACCGCTACTCGCTGGGGAGCCGCGATCCGCTGCAATACAACGCCGACGGTTCGCTCGACCTGGTGCTCAGCCGCGCCGCGCCGGAGCCCGGCGCCCAGGCCAACTGGCTGCCGCTGGCGGCCAGCGGCCCGGTCTACGTGCTGCTGCGCGCCTACGGCGCTGGCCCGGCGCTGTTGGACGGGCTGTGGACGCCGCCGCCCGCGGTGCGCGACGAGCCGGCGCCCGAACCCGAGGCGCAACCGGAGCCGGCGCCAGCCGCCCAGCCTCCGACGCCCGCGCCCGCGAAGAAACCCTGACAAACCTGCTGGGGACGGCGATATGACAGGGTTTCGCCACTACCATAGGCGTTTTGTCGCCGAGTAGAACGCCCGCCATGGACGAAGCCTTTAGCCACCAACTGTCGATGACCATCCTGATGACGCCCGATATGGCGAACTTTTCAGGCAATGTGCACGGCGGAACCATCCTCAAGTACCTGGACCAGGTCGCCTACGCCTGTGCGAGCCGCTACGCCGGCCAGTATGTGGTGACGCTGTCCGTCGACCAGGTCGTGTTCCGCGAGCCGATCCACGTCGGCGAGCTGGTGACCTTCCTGGCGGCGGTGAACTACACCGGCCGCACCTCCATGGAAATCGGCATCAAGGTGGTCACCGAGGACATCCGCAGGAAGCTGGTGCGCCACACCAATAGCTGTTACTTCACGATGGTGGCGGTGGACGACAACGGCGCCCCCACCGCGGTGCCGCCGCTGGCGCCGCGCAACCTCGAGGAAAGGCAGCGCTTCGAAGCCGCCCGCCTGCGCCGCGAGCTGCGCCAGGAAATGGAACGGCGCCACGACGAAATCAAGCGCGAAACCACCCATGAGGGGTGAATGCCCCCACGCCGCGCGCGCTTCGCGCGCTAGCTGCCCCCCAAGGGGGCTGCCCGCCCTTGGGGCGGCCCGGCGGGCGGAAGGAAAGGGCCCCCACGCCGCGCGCGCTTCGCGCGCTAGCTGCCCCCCGCGGGGGCTGCCCGCCCTTGGGGCGGCCCGGCGGGCGGGCGGCTATTCTTGCGATGAGCGGCGTCCAGGTCGCAGGTGAGCGGACATGAAAACCGGGCCTTGAGGCCCGGTTTTTTTTGGCGACGGCGCAACGCGGCGCGTCACGCGCCTTCGGCCGCGCCCGGCGGGCGCGATGGCGGCGTCGTCACGGCCGGTTCGCGGTCGCGGCCGACCATGCGCTTGAGGCCCAGCCACTGTTGCGACCAGAAGCCCTGGCCGTAGTCGCGGCCGCCCAGTTCCGGCTGCTGGTCATGGATGCCGGTGGGGCCATAGCCGACGCCGAAGCGGGCCGAGCGGAACAGTACGTCCCAGACCGGGAACAGCGCGGCGAAGTTGTAGCCGCCGGCCGGGCCCGGCGTCGAGGCGTCATAGGCGATGGAATGGTGATGGCGGTGGAAACGCGGGCTGACCAGCAGGCGTTCGCCGATGGCGCCGAAGTGCATGCGCAGGTTGGCGTGCGAGAAGCTCTGCGCAAGCTGCGTGATGGCCACGATCGCCACGAACTGCGCGGGCGGCACGCCCACCAGTTGCGACACGAACACCACCACGACGTCGCGCAGCATGTCGTCCAGCAGGTGGTTGCGGTCGTCGCTCCACATGGTCATCTGGCGCTGGCTGTGGTGCACCGCGTGCAGCGCCCAGAGCCAGGCGAAACGGTGCTGGGCGCGGTGGTACAGGTAGTCCACCAGGTCGAACAGCAGCAGGTAGATGATCAGGCTGACCCAGGCCTGGTCGGTCACGCCGGGCCAGTACTGGTCGAGCTGGAACGGCGCGAAGCCCCAGATGTGCAACTGCCCGAAGATGCTGTCCCAGAACGGATCGATGGTGAAGAACAGCGCCAGGCGGAACACGCCCAGGCGATGAATCAGCGTGTAGAGCACGTCGATGCCGATCTGGCGGCGGTCGGTGACCGGCTCGACCGGGCGCAGGCGCTGCAGCGGGCCGAACACCAGCAGCAGCACGGCCACCTGCAGCAGGCCGACCAGCAGCCACATGGTGGCGTCGTAGCCGTCCTCGATGAAATTGCTCAGGCCCAGGTGGAACAGCGCCGGCTGCACCAGGGTTTCGAACAGCCATTGCTGGCAGTTCCCGAACCATTGACTAAGCGTATCCATGATCAGTGATGCGTGGCGATCCAGTCGCGGTAGGCGGGATGCGTATCCAAAGTGGCAAAACAATAGCCCTTGCGCTGCAGGCCTTCAATCAGCGGCTCCAGCACGGCGGGCGCCCAGGGGTCCTGGCGCGACCAGATGCCCAGGTGGGCCAGCAGGATGTCGCCGGGCTTGATGGTGCGCAGCGCCTGGTCCAGCAGCTTGGCGTTGGAGTACTTGTCGCTGGGCAGTTCGTCGCCCAGGAAGCCAGCCGGCGCCCAGCCCACGTGCTCGAAGCCGCAGGCCTTGGCCGCGCGCAACAGGGCCGGCGAGGTCTTGCCGCCCGGCGCGCGGTACAGCGGCAGCATCTGTTTGCCGGTCATCTGCGTGAAGCGGGTGGCGGAGCGCTTGATCTCGGCGCAGTACTGCTCGGCGGTCCAGGTCTCGCGCTTGCCCGTGTCGGGGCCGGCGCTGGGCTTGACGCGGAACTTGCCGTCCGGCAGGTCGCCCTGCCAGTAGACGTGGTCGTAGGTGTGCGAACCGAACACGTGGCCCTCGGCCGCGCGCGCCTTCCACCACGGCGCCCACTGGTCGTCCAGGCTGCTGCCGTCGGTCAGGGTGCGCTCGTTGGCCAGGAAGAACGTGACCTTGACGTGGTGGCGCGCCAGCACGTCGGCGATCAGCGGCGCCACGCCCATGTGGCCGGTGTCGAAGGTCAGGTAGACCGGCTTGTCACAGGACGCGGGGGCCGCCGTGGCGGCCTGCGCCGCCAGCGCCAGGCAGACGGCGGCGGCCAGTTGCCGTTTAGCGGGTCGGCGCATGGTTCAGCGTCCAGACGCCGTGCGGCGACTTGCCGACGTTGACCTGCTTGACGACCTTCTTCTGCTCCAGGTCGACCACGGTGAGCTTGCGGGCCCAGCGCGACGTGACCAGCAGGGTCTTGCCGTCGGCCAGCACGTCCATGCAATCGGGGCCGCCCGGCACCGGGAAGGTGTCGACCACGGCCAGCGTCTGCAGGTCGATGCGGCTGATGGAGTTGGCGGTGCGGTTGCTGACGAACAGGTGGCGCTGGTCGCCCTGGGCGCGGAAGGCGTGCGCGCCGGCGGCGGTCTTGATGCGCGAGATCAGCTTGGCGGGGCCTTTGCTGAGGTCATAGGCCTCGACGTAGGAATCGCCGGTCAGCGCCACCAGCAGCGTTTTCTGGTCGGGCGTGAGGAACACGTCGGCTGGCGTCTTGCCCACGGAAACGGTCCACTTGGGCGTCTGCGTGGCCAGGTCGATGGCGATGAGCTGGTCGCTGTCCTGCAGCGTGACGTACGCCGTGGTGCTCTTGGCGTCGATCATGATGTGGCTGGGCGTCTTGCCGGCCGGGATGCGCTTGACCAGTTTCAGGTCGAAGCCCTTTTCCAGCGGCTTCCAGGCGTAGATGTCGATGTGGTCCAGGCGGTTGGCGGCCGTGACGAACCACTTCATGTCCGGCGAGAACTGCAACTGGTAGGGATCGACGATGCCGGTCAGGGTGCGCTGCACCTCGCCGGTCTTGGGATCCATCAGCGTGATCGAGTCGCCGGTGGCGTTGGCCACCATCAGCGACTTCTTATCAGGCGTGAGATACAGGTGGTGCGGTTCCTTGCCCGTGGGGACGCGCCGCAATTCCGTGTACGTGGCGGGATCGACGATGCTGACGTTGGCGTCCAGGGAGTTCAGGACGAAGATCGGGGCCGACGCCGCGGCGGCGCTGAGCGCCATCCCTGCGCCCAGGATGGCGCAGCGGACAAAATGCAAGGGATTCAATTTCCAGGTCCGACAAAAGGGGATCGGGCACCGATCCCAGCGCTCGCCATTTTGGCATAGCCGCCTGTCAAAAAACCGTAAATCCGACCGTCCGGGCCATGCGACAGCCAGGTTGCGGCACGGCTACAACGCTCGCGCCGCCACACCTGCAACAATCGTAAAAAATCATTTGGCGCCAATGGGTTGCGGCGTGATGTTGTTCCAGGTTCCGAACGACACATCGGTGCCCTGGAGCGTGGCCGCGCGGCGCGCCGTGGCCGGGCCCAGGTCAGCCTCGCGCAGCTCGCCACGCGCGTCGATGACAAAGCTGCCGATGCCGGTATGGCCGTAGCGGGCCGGCCAGGCCAGGATCCAATAGCCGTCGCCGCCGCGCGCCGGCAGCACCTTGTAACGGTAGCCGTAATAGGCATCCGCCACCGGCACCTCCGGCCCCATTGCCAGCGCGTCCGGACCATAGGCCTGCGCCGGATAACCGGGCAGTTGGGGCCAGTACAGTCCGTCCAGCGCGCCGGGCCGGCTCACCAGCCGGTCGGCGTAGCGGCCCTGGCCCACCCCGTCGCGGTACCGGATCTGGGCCGCGTGCAGTTCGCGCAGGGTGTCGATGGTGTTGAGCTCGTTGCGTCCGATGGCGCGGCGCGCGATCTCCGCCTTGCCGGCGGCCGGGTCGAACCGCCAGCCCTGCGACACGCGCACGATCGGCACCGGCATGGTCCAGCCGGAATCGCCCACGCTCAGCCAGGCGCGGCGTTCGCCGTCGGCCACCACCTCGTGCTTGCGGGACCAGGCCGCCAGGAAACGATAGACATCGTCCTGCCCGACCCCGCCCGGCACGATCTGGCGATGGTCCGGCCCCAGCACCTTGGCCAGGGCCACGGGGTCGCTGGTGGCCAGCGCCTCGCCAAAGGCATCGGCCGCGGCCTCGGGCGTGGGATAGACGCTTTGCGCCGCGACGGGCGTGGCCAGCAGCGCCAGCGCCAGCCAAGCGACGCTGGCGGCCCGGCGCGACCACCGGCCGGGGGCACGGACGAGCGCATTCATCATCGAAACTCCGCTGATCATGGTGACTACCTCCGTCCGCCGAAATGTCCGCCACCGCCGCCGATATGACCGCCGCCTCCGCCATGCCAGCCTCCGCCCCCGCCGCGTGGCGCGACCCGGGACTCGCCGCCGCGCTGCACCTGCTGCCGCATGCGATCGCCATTGCCGGCGTCGCGCAGGGCGCTGCCGCCGTTGTTGACGCGGGCGCGGTCGCGCGCGGCGGCCGCGTCGGCGCGCTGCCGCTGCGCCGCCGCCTGCCGGTCCTGCGCCGGGAGGTGGCTCGGGCCCTGCGCCCGCGTGCCCGCGCCGCCCTGCCCCAGGTTGCCGCCGCGCGGTCCGCCATGGCCTTCGATGGGCTGGCCAGTGCGCCCCTGGAACGATTGCGCGGCGCGCTCGCGGGCCGCGTCGCGCGAGCCCGGCGCAGGCGTGGGCCGTCCCTGCGCCCGGTTCCGCAGCCCGGCCTGGCGCTGGCCGTCGAACTTCTGGCGAGTGGCCGCATCCGCGTAGGGCGCGTTGCCGCGGTTGGCGGCGTTGTGCTGCCAGGCGACGTGGTTGCCATTGATGTTGGCGGCGTTGATGCGCTGGTTGACGTTGATGTTGTTGTAGCGGTTGACGTTGATGTCCACGTCGTTGTGGCCCCAGTCGAAACCGCCCCACAGGGAATCGACCGCGGCCACGCCCAGCCCAAAGCCGATGCCGGCCACCAGCGAGGTGGCGAACACCGAGCCCGGCGGCGGCGGGTAATAGGCGGGAGGATAGGCCGGATACGGCCAGGCGCCATAGACCACGGTGGGGTTGTAGCTGGGCACGTAGATCACCTGCGGATCGGCCGGCTCGATCACCACCACGGTCTTGCCGCCGGTATCGGTCGAGGTGACCTTCTGCTGCGGCGTGCTCTTGAGGTTGCCGGCCTGCTTGGCCTGAGCCCGCAGCCGCTGCACCGAGTCCATGACGGCGTCAGGCTGCGCCAGGAAGGCGTCGCCCACCGATTTCACCCAGGCGGGCTGGCGCCCCATCATGTCCATGACCGAGGGAAACGCCACCAGTGACTTG
The DNA here is from genome assembly GCF_046535435.1 of Achromobacter sp. SIMBA_011. Classification (NCBI taxonomy): domain Bacteria; kingdom Pseudomonadati; phylum Pseudomonadota; class Betaproteobacteria; order Burkholderiales; family Alcaligenaceae; genus Achromobacter; species Achromobacter sp. SIMBA_011. Next base: position 151,905 of record NZ_JAWRWN010000011.1, read on the forward strand.
ACGCTGGGATCCCAGGATTCGCTCTCGACGGCCTTGACGGCGGCGTCGCCCGACTGGCCGGCATGCGCGGCCGACCATTGCGCCGCGGCGGCAATGTCGTCGGGATAGGTGGCTCCCATGAGGACCTGTGACAGAAGGGAGTCGGGGTAGAGCGCCACCGGCGCCAGCAGCTGGTCCAGCTGCCCCTTGTCCAGCTTGGTCTGCGCCGTGGCGGGCAGGCAGATCGCCAACCCGAGGCACAGACAGCCGAGGAACCACGCTTGCAGTCGACGCATTTCCCGTTCTCCGTGATCGCAACACAAAAGCCACAAACCTGGAGTGAACCGCCGGATACCGCGCAGACAATATATACCGAAACCGGCGCCGGACAAGCGCCGGTTTCAGGTGGCGGACGCCTACAGCTTGGCGACCGAAACCTCGGTGGCCTTGACGAAGGCCAGCACCTCGGTGCCCACCTGCAGGTCCAGCTCCTTGACCGAGCGGGTGGTGATGACCGACGTGACGATGCCGGCGGGCGTGTCCACGTCGACCTCCGAGACCACCGGACCCAGGATGATTTCCTTGATCTTGCCGCGGAACTGGTTGCGGGCGTTGATAGATTGAATGCTCATGGTCCTGCTCCTGAAAAAATGGAAGGATTTCCGTTGGGTCCCGCTCGCGCCCGGGCGGCGCTTGCCAGGAAAACCGCCCCCGCGGCCGTGGACTAAACCGCGAGCCGCAGGTGCCGTATCTGTATGACCGGCGCCAGGGGCCTGTCCCCCGCCGCCGGCGCTTCCTGCTTCATCACCACCCGCAGCACCCGCGCCTCCAGCGCCGCGAAGGCGGCCGATCCCCGCGAACGCGGCCGCGCCAGCTCGACGCGCTCGTCCAGCACCACGCGGCCCTCGTCGATCACCAGGATGCGGTCGGCCAGCGCAACCGCCTCGCCCACGTCGTGCGTCACCAGCACCGCGGTGAAGCCGTCGCGGCGCCAGATGTCCTCGATCAATTGCTGCATGCCGATACGGGTCAGCGCGTCCAGGGCGCCCAGCGGCTCATCCAGCAGCAGCAGGCCCGGCCGGTGCACCAGCGCGCGGGCCAGCGCCACGCGCTGGCGCTGGCCGCCGGACAGTTGCGCCGGCCAGTCGCCGCCGCGGTCGCCCAGGCCCACCTGCCGCAGCACTTCGGCCGCCTGGGCTCGTGCCTGGCCGGGCAGGCCCAGCGCCACGTTCTGCGCCACGCTTTTCCAAGGCAGCAGGCGCGCGTCCTGGAACATCATCCGCACCCGGCTGTCGGCCGACCATTGCGGAAAGTTGTCGAACAGCACCGGCGAGCGCGACGGCACGCCGCCCTGCGCCGCGCTGGGCGTCTCCAGCCCGGCCAGCAGGCGCAGCAGGGTGCTCTTGCCGCAGCCGCTCTGTCCCACCACCGCCACGAACTCGCCCGGCGCGATATCCAGGTCCAGCCCCTTGAGCACCAGGCGCTCGCCATAGCGCTTGGACAGCTGGCGCAGGGTCACGCGCAGCGCGGCCCGGGCCGGCACCACCTCGTCGGCGGCCGGTTCGCGATCGGCGCGCCCGGGCACGTCCAGGTGCTGCAGCAGCTCGAACTCGTTGGGGTTGACGAACATGGCGTGGCCTCCGGGCGCCGCGTCCTCAGCGGGACGCCGCCAGCTTCTGCTGATAGTCGGTCTTGACGAAGCCGGCGAACGATTTCTCGGTCACCGCCAGGAACTCGGGCGAGGCGTAGGCGGCGGCGATGTCCTTGACGAAAGGCTTGTCCAGGTCGGCCGTGCGCACCGCCACCAGGTTCTGGTAGGTGGGCGTGGTCTTTTCCAGCGCCAGCGCCTCGGTCAGCTTCAGGCCCGAGGCCAGCGCGAAGTTGCCGTTCACGAACGAGTAGTCGGTGTCCTCCAGCGAGCGCGGCAACTGCGCCGCCTCCAGCGGGATAAGCTTGATCTTCTTCACGTTCACGGCCACGTCCTTCTCCGATACCCGCAACGGGTCGTAGCCTTCGCGCAGCTTGATCCAGCCCAGCTCCTGCAGCACCACCAGCGCGCGCGCCTGGTTGGTCGGATCGTTGGGCACCGCCACGCTCACGCCCTCGGGCGCGGCGTCCACGCTCTTGTACTTGCGGCTGTAGATGGCGATGGGCGCGGTCGGCACCTTGACCAGTTCCGACAGCTCCAGCTTGTTCTTGGCGGCGAAGTTCTGCAGGTACACGATGTGCTGGAACGCATTGGCGTCCAGCGCGCCTTGCGCCAGGGCGAAGTTCGGCTGCACGTAGTCGTTGAACTCGACGATGCGCACGGTATAGCCCTGCTTCTCCAGGATCGGCTTGATGCCGAGCTTGATCTGGTCGCTGTAGGGGCCGGCGGTGGCGCCGAAGACGATTTCCTTTTTGGCGGGATCGGCGGCCAGCGCGGCGCCGGACAGCGACAGGACGGCGGCGGCCAGCGCCAGGCTCAGGAGATTGCGTTTGACGGACATGGGATTCCTCTCGGGATCAGCGTTTGTCGATGCGTCGCGCGACGGTATTGCCGGCGAACTGGATGATCTGCACCAGCACCACGAGCAGCGCCACGGTCAGCACCATCACGTCGGTCTGGAAGCGGTAATAGCCATAGCGGATGGCCAGGTCGCCGATGCCGCCGCCGCCCACCACGCCGGCCACCGCGGAATACGACAGGAAGCTCACCGCCAGCACGGTCAGGGCCAGCACCAGCCCGGACCGCGCTTCCACCAGCAGCACCCGGCGCACGATCTGCAGTTCGGATGCGCCGGCGGCGTGCGCGGCCTCGATGACGCCGCGCGGCACTTCGCGCAGGCACTGCTCGACCAGCCGGGCGAAGTACGGAATCGCCGCGAACGACAGCGGCACCGCCGCCGCCACGGGGCCGATCGAGGTGCCGACAATGACGCGGGTGAACGGCACCAGCGCCACCAGCAGGATGATGAAGGGGAATGAGCGCACGGTATTGACCGTCCAGCTCAGCAGCCGGTGCGCCAGCGGACGGTCCAGCGACTGGCCCGGACCGGTCAGGAACACCAGCACGCCGAGCGGTCCGCCCAGCAGGATCGACGCGGCCAGCGCGATGCCCAGCATCAGGAAGGTCTGGCCGACCGCCACGCCCAGTTCGGGCAGCAATTGCACAAAGGTGTCCAGCATCAGGCGACCTCTTCATAGGGATGGCTGGCTTCGCGGATCAGCTCGCGGCCGAGCGCCGAGGTCAAGTGCACGCCGGCGCCGGAGATCTCGGCCTGCTCCAGCACCTGGCCGTTCTCCATCACGGCGACGTGGCGGCACAGCGCCCGCACCACCGCCAATTCGTGCGTGACGATGACGATGGTCACGCCCAGGCGTTTGTTGATGTCGCGCAGCACGCTCAGCACCGACCGCGTGGTTTCGGGATCGAGCGCCGAGGTCGGCTCGTCGCACAGCAGCACCGCCGGCTCGCTGGCCAGCGCGCGCGCGATCGCCACGCGCTGCTTCTGGCCGCCGGAAAGCTGCGCGGGATAGCTGGCGGTCTTGTCCGTCAGGCCGACAATCTCCAGGCACTCGCGCACCCGCGCCGCGATCTGTTCGCGGCCGCGGCCGCCGTGCACCCGCAACGGGAAGGCCACGTTCTCGAACACGGTCTCGTTCTGCAGCAGGTTGAACTGCTGGAAGATCATGCCGATGTTCTGGCGCGCGGCGCGCAACGCCGGCTTGCCAAGCGCGGTCAGCTCGGTGCCGCCGACCCGCACCGTGCCCTGGTCGGGGCGTTCGAGCAGGTTGATCAGGCGCAGCAGCGTCGACTTGCCGGCGCCGCTCTTGCCGATGATGCCGAAGGTGTCGCCGGCGCGGATCGACAGCGACACGTCGCGCACCGCATCGAAGCGGCCGGCGCGGGTGGCGAACGACTTGCTCACCGCGTCCAGCCGGATCAGCGGCTGCGGCAGCGAGGCCAGGTCGGGAAGGGAAGAAAGATCGGTCATCGGCGAATCAGGGTGAGAGTCATGCGCATCAGGAATACGCGGTGGGTTCGGGGATCTGGTCCAGCAGCGCGTAGCGGCCCAGGTCACGGATCTTGTAGGCCACGGGGTCGTGCAGGGTGTGCACGCGCGCGTTGCGCCAGTAGCGGTCGTAGCCATAGCGCGCCGCGGTGGACGAGGCGCCGGTGACGTCGAACAGGCCGTTGCCCACCTCCAGCGCGGCGCGATGCGCCAGCACCTTGGCCTGAGCGCCGGCCACCGCCACCTCGCCGCGCTCGTCCGCCGTCAGCGACGGCCCGCGCGCCAGCGCGGCGTCGAGCCTGAGGCCGGCCACGTCGGCCAGCGCCTGCGCCGCCTGCACCCGCAGCCAGAATTCGCCGAAGCGCTCCTGCACGTAGGGGTCGTCGGCATGGCGCTGCACGCCCGACGCGAACCAGGGCCGGGCGTCGTCGCGCACATAGCGGCGCGCTTCGCGGAAGGCGCCGCGGGCGATGCCCAGGTACAGGTTGGTCATGATCAGTTGGGCCACCTGCGAGCGCAGCGTGGCGCGCGGCGTGGGCGCGACACCAGGCGCCTGCAGCACCTGCACAGGCTCCAGGCGCACGTGGTCGAAGCGCACGGTGCCGCTGTCGGTCTGGCGCTGGCCGAAGGCGTCCCAGTCGGGATTGACGGTGATGCCCTCGGCGCGGGTCGGCAGCGCGGCGATCAACGCCGTATCCGAGGCCTTGTGCCAGGCGGAGAATGTCAGCAGGTCGGAGCCGACGGAACCGGAGCTGAAGTTCTTGACGCCGTCGATGCGGTAGCCGTCCAGTTCCGGCCGCGCCACCACCCGCCGGTCCAGCGGATTGAGCGCGTTGCCCCAGAACAGATTGCGTTCGACCGTGGGTTTCAGGAAATACGCGTGCTGTTCAGGCGTGCCATAGAGCAGCACACCCGCCACTTGCAGATGATGGAAGCCGAACACGTGCGCCAGCGCGCTGTCGGCCTCGGCCAGCGTGCGCACCGCCGCCAGCACGGTCGACCAGTTCGCGCCCGCGCCGCCATATTGGGTCGGCACCGACAGGCGCAGCAGGCCGCTGGCGCGGATCTGTTCGCGCTCGGCCGCGGCGTGGCCGCCCTGGCGGTCGCGCTCGACGGCGGTGGCGGCCAGTTGATCGGCCAGGGCCTGGACGGCGCGCGGGATGTCGTCGGCCGCGCGCGCCGGCGCGGCGCCGGCGGCAGGCGCGCGTGCGGTATCGGGGTCGGTCTGGATCTTGGCCATGGAATCTCTTCGTCGGTAAGGCGGGTCAGGCCGGCCGGTAGGCCGGGTTCCAGCGCAGCAGGCGGCGCTCCAGCAACCGCGCCAGGGTGTCGGCCACCTTGCCCAGCAGCGCGTAGAGCAGGATGCCCAGCAGCACCACGTCGGTCTGCAGGAATTCGCGCGCGTTCATCGTCATGTAGCCGATGCCCGATTGCGCCGAGATGGTCTCGGTCACGATCAGGATCACCCACACCAGCCCCAGCGCGAAGCGCAGGCCGACCAGGATCGACGGCAACGCGCCCGGCAGGATCACGTCGCGGTACAGGCGCCATCCCGTCAGGCCGTAGGAGCGCCCCATTTCGATCAGCGCCGGATCGACCGAACGGATGCCGTGGAAGGTATTCAGGTAGACCGGGAAGAACACGCCCAGCGACAGCAGCGCCAGCTTGGCGGTCTCTTCGATGCCGAACCACAGGATGATCAGCGGAATCAGCGCCAGCACCGGAATGTTGCGGATCATCTGCAAGGTGGTGTCCAGCAAGGTCTCGGCGGTGCGCGAGGAACCGTTCAGCAAGCCCAGCGCCAGGCCAAGCCCGCCGCCCAGCAGCAGGCCCCACAGCGCCCGCAGCGCGCTGATGCGCACGTGCTGCCAGAGCTCGCCCGACGCCGCCAGCGACCAGGCCGCGGCCGCCACCGCCGACGGGGCCGGCAGGATGCGCGACGACAGCCAGCCGGCCTGCGCGGCCAGTTGCCACAGGCCCAGGATCAGGGCGGGGACCAGCCAGGGCGCCAGCGCCGCGCGCCAGCCGCCGGGCTTGCGGGCGTCGGCCATCAACTGGCCGCTTCCTTGGGCACCAGTTCGGTGGCCATGACCTCGCCGAACGGCCCCGTGAGCACCGTGTTGCCGACCTGCTTGCCGCCCTTGCCGGGCAGCAGCGGGAACACCAGCTCGGCAAAGCGGTACGACTCTTCCAGGTGTGGATAGCCGGAGAAGATGAAGGTCTCGATGCCCAGGTCGGCGTATTCCTGGATGCGCGCGGCCACGGTCTCGGGATCGCCCACCAGGGCGGTGCCCGCGCCGCCGCGCACCAGGCCGACGCCGGCCCACAGGTTGGGCGAGATCTCCAGGTGCTTGCGGCCGCCATGCTCGTCGTTGAGCTTGCCGCCGTGCAGCGCCGCCATGCGGCGCTGGCCTTCGGAATCCATTTTCGAGAATGCCGTCTGCGCGGCGCGCACGGCGTCCTCGCTCAGGTGGCTGATGAGGGCGTCGGCGGCGGCCCAGGCGGCCGCCTCGGTCTCGCGCACGATCACGTGCAGGCGGATGCCGAAGCGCACCGTGCGCCCATGCCGCGCGGCGCGCGCCTTGATGTCGGCGATCTTTTTCGCCACGGCCTCGGGCGGCTCGCCCCAGGTCAGGTACACGTCGAGCTGCTCGGCGGCCAGTTCGTGCGCGGCCTCCGATGAGCCGCCGAAATACAGCGGCGGATACGGCTTCTGCACCGGCGGGTAGATCACCTTGCCGCCCTTGGACACCAGTTGTTCGCCTTCGAAGCTGTACCCCTCGGCCTCGTGGCTGTTCTCCAGGATGCCGCGCCAGATGCGCAGGTAGTCGGCGGTGATGGCGTAGCGCTCGTCATGGCTGACGAAGACCCCGTCGCCCTCCAGCTCGCCGGGGTCGCCGCCGGTCACCACATTGACCAGCAGCCGCCCTTCGGACAGGCGGTCGAAAGTGGCGGCCATGCGCGCCGAGAACTGCGGCGAGCTGACGCCGGGGCGGATCGCCACCAGGAACTTCAAGCGGCGCGTGGCGCCGATCAGGCTGGACGCCACCACCCACGCATCCTCGCAGGAGCGGCCGGTGGGCAGCAGCACGCCGTCGTAGCCCAGCGTGTCGGCGGCCACCGCCACCTGGCGGAAGTAGTCGTAGCCGGCCGCGCGCGCGCCGCGGCTGGTGCCGAGATAGCGCGAATCGCCGTGGGTGGGAATGAACCAGAAGACGTCCATGGAATGCCTGCCCTTGTCTATTTCAGGCCCGACGGCGCGGCGTCGAACACGTTGAGGGGTTTGGGAATCAACTTGAGCGCGTGGAACGCATCGGCCACCTGCTGCTGTTCCAGCAGCACTTCCCGGGTGATCGGCTGCACGCCGTAGGCCAGCCGCTCGGCGGCCAGTTCGACCACCGCCTTGTCCAGTCCCAGCACCGGCTGCAGCAGCGCCACGGCCTCGGCGCGATGATCGCGGGCCCACAGGTCGCCCTTGCGGATTTCCTCCAGCACGGTCTGGATCACTTCGGGATGCGCCTGCTGGTACGGTCGCGCGGCCAGGAAGAACTGGTAGTTCTTGACCACGCCGGTGCCATCGGCCAGCACCCGCGCGCCCAATTGCTTCTCGGCCGCGGCCTGGAACGGATCCCAGATCACCCAGGCGTCGACCGATCCGCGCTCGAACGCCGCGCGGGCGTCGGCCGGCGTCAGGTAGGCCACGTTCACGTCGGCATAGGGCACGCCGGCGCGCTCGAGCTGCTTGAGCAGCAGGTAGTGCACGTTGGAGCCCTTGTTCAGCGCGACTTTCTTGCCCTTCAGGTCGGCGACGCTCTTGATCGGCGAATCCTTGGGCACCAGGATTGCCTCGCTGGTGGGCGACGGCGGTTCGTTGCCGACGTACACCAGCGCCGCGCCGGCGGCCTGCGCGAACACCGGCGGCGCCTCGCCCACCGTGCCGAAGTCGATCGAGCCGACGTTCAGTCCTTCCAGCAACTGCGGGCCGGCGGGAAACTCGGTCCACTTCACCGTGATGCCCTGCGCCGCCAGTCGCTTGTCCAGGTCGCCCAGGGCGCGCACGATGGTCAGCGTGCCGTACTTCTGGAAGCCGATGCGCAACGTCTTGGCGTCCTGCGCCTGCGCGGCGGGCCACAGCAACGCCGCGCACAGCAGCGCCGCCAGCCAGCGGAAGACGGAAAGACGCGAGATCCAGATCATGCTGCGCATGGAAACCCCTTTTTGGTTCAGACGCTGAAGCCGCCCGCGAGCGCGAGCCGGCCGAGATCGAAGGCTTCATTGACGACCACCCCGCGCGGGCGCAGTTGCTCGGCCAGGCGCTCCACCGAATCCTCCAGCCGCGTGCGCACGTCGTCATCGATATGGCTGACGCCATCATCATCGACGCGCACCTGCTTGTCGGTGGCGTAGACCCCGGCAAGGATGTGGCGCGCGCCCAGCGCCGACAGCACCGGCTTGAGTCCGTATTCCAGCGCCAGCAAATGCGCCGGACTGCCGCCGGTGGCGATCGGCAGCACCACTTTGCCGGCCAGCGCCTTCTCGTCCAACAGATCCAGCACGGCCTTCAGGCCGCCGGAAAACGAGGCCTTGTAGACCGGCGTCGAGATCAGCACGGCGTCGGCCGCCGCCACGCGGGCGCGCAGCGCATGGGCCGCCGGCCCGGCGTAATGACCTTCGACCAGGTCTTCGGCGGGCACGTCGCGCAGGCCCAGCTCGCTGATGCCCAACCCACGCGCGCGCAGCAATTGCGCGGCATGGCGCAGCAGTGCGGAGGAACGGGAACGCTGCGACGGGCTGCCCGCCAGGGTAAGAATGCTCATGTTGGATGCCGGTGTTGCGTTGGAGGATCGTGCGCGGCGCAGGCCGGCTCAGAAGGCGGGAATCAGCGAGCCCTTGAATTCGGTTTCGATGAAGGTGCGGACTTCGGGCGACTGGTAGGCGGCCACCAGCTTCTTGACCCAGGGCTGGTCGCGGTCCTTGGTGCGCACCGCGATCACGTTGGCATAAGGGCCGTCGGCGGCCTCGCGGCCGATGGCGTCGCGCGCCGGCACCAGGCCGGCCTGGGTGGCGTAATCGTTGTTGATCGACGCCGCCGTCAGGTCGTCGAGCGAGCGCGGTAGCTGCGCCGCGTCCAGCGCCACCAGCTTGAGCTTGCGCGGGTTGGACACCACGTCCAGCGGAGTGGCGTTGTTCTTCTGCTCGGCCTCCGGCTTGAGGGTGATGAGCTTGTAGGCGGCCAGCAGGCGCAGGGCGCGGTTGCCGTTGGACGGATCGTTCTGGATGCCCACCGACGCGCCTTCGGGCAGGTCGTTGAGCGACTTGATCTTGCGCGAGTAGAAGCCCAGCGGCGCGGTGACAGTCAGGCCGACGGGCACGATGTCGAAGCCGCGCGCCTTGATCTGGTTGTCGAGAAAGGGCTTGTGCTGGAAGGCGTTGGCGTCGAGGTCGCCGGCGTTGAGGGCGGCATTCGGAAGTTGGTAGTCGTTGAACTTGACCAGCTTGATCTCCAGGCCTTCACGGGCGGCGACCTGCTTGACGACGTCGAAGATCTTTTCGGTGGTGCCGACGGAGATGCCGACGGTGATGGTCTTTTTCTCTTGCGCGTCGGCGTGGGCCGTACTGGTCAGGGCCAGGGCGAGGGTGGCGGCGGTGAGCAGGTGGCGGGTGAAGGACATCGTGTTTTTTCCGACGGGATTCGAATGGGATGACTGGATTCTGTCATTGCGAAATCCTTGGGAAAAATACTTAGTGGGTATGAGGATATGTGTTGTGGGTTGGTGGTTGGGGTTGTTTTGTCGTTTTGGAAATATGACGTTATTGCTGGGGGTTTTGTTTTTTTGGGGGCCGGGAGGTTTGAGTTCTTAAGGCGCGCGTGGCGGGGTCGGTGGGGGATGGCGGGGCTACGATTGCGGTCCGGAGCGTTCGCTCCGGACTTCCCCGTCGTCAACCTCGTCCGCCTTCGGCTCCCTACGGTTTCCCTCGGGCGCATCTACACGCCCCGCCATCCCCCACCGACCCCACCACGCGCTCGCGATGAGACTTAGCCTCGGGCGCTGGGACGGGTTGTGTGCTTGGCATGCTGGTGACCGTCATGATGCGGGGAGAGGGTCTTGCGGGGCCCGCCGCAAGCCGGCCGCGCGGGCGGCCTTTTGCGGCTTACGCGATGTCTTGCGTCGGGATGATGGCGCTCTCGCGTGTGGGGACGGCGGAATCGTTTGCTATTGATAGTCTGTTGGCATCCCGACGGCTTGTGGTCGGCGGGAGGGCGCGTCATGCGTAACATGCCGCCGAGTCAGCACGAGCAGCCTGGCGGCATGGGCACATCGCAATCATGCGCCAATGAAACACCGCCCGCACCACGCCTGTTTGTGGTCGGCGCGAGAGGTCGTCACGCGCAACATGTCTGATGCCGCGCCGACCACCACCGCCCCCCCCTGACGTGCGGAACCATTAGAAAACCGCCCACCGCCAGCGCGCAGCGCACCCGCAACACGTTCAAATGAACAGACGCCAGTTGTGGCCGCCCGGGCGGCCGCAACTGGCAGCCCCGCAGATTCCATTCCCTGCACACAGGTCCAGCAGCGCGGCAAGCCCAGACGCACGCAGCCCCTCGGGCGGGCGGACCCGATGGCGGGCAACCTCGATGCGCCCGACGGAATCCGAAGGAGTCGCCGAAGGCGAGGACGAGGATGAGGATGGGGCAGTCCGGAGCGAACGCTCCGGACCGCAATCGTGGGCGCCCGCCATCGGGTCCGCCCGCCCGAGGGGCGACCTACGAAGCACAAACTCACCCGCCAAAAAAAACCTAAGCCACCACCCTCCGATACTCCCCAGCAGCATGCCCCCCCGCCAGCAACGCCCGCCCCGCCCCAAACAACTTCTCCCGCAAAGTCCCCTCCGCATAAGCCGTCTTGTACACGCCTCGCTCCTGCAACTCCGGCACCACCAGATCGACGAAATCCGCGTAGCACTCCGGCGTCACCGTCCGCGCCAGGTTGAAGCCATCGATGTCCGTCTCTTCGACCCACGATGCCAGCTCATCGGCCACCTGCGACGCGCTGCCCACCAGCGCCGGATAGCGTCCGCCCAGCGCCATGTCGGCCAACAGATCCCGCACCGTGCGGTCGGTGCGCGCCACCGTCAGGTTTTTCACCGCCGACTCGATCGCGTTGTTCTTCACATAACGGATCGGCTCGTCCGCCGCATAGCGTGAAAAATCGATGCCGGTGGAGCTGGCGTAGTGGGCCAGGCCGGCTTCCGGATTGGCATAGCGCAGGTATTCCGCGTGCTTCTCGCGCGCCTCGGCCTCGGTGCGGCCCACCACCGCCGTCACGCCCATGAAGAACTTGATGTCGCGCGGATCCCGGCCCTCGCGCGCCACCGACTCGCGCACGCCCGCCACCAGCTTGCGCAGGCCTTCCTTGGTCTGGCTCGACACGAATACGCATTCGGCGTGGCGGGCCGCGAAGGCCTGGCCGCGGCCCGAGGAGCCCGCCTGGTACAGCACCGGCGTGCGCTGGCGCGACGGCTCCGAAAGATGGTAGCCCTGGACCTTGTAGTACTTGCCTTCGTGATCGATGCGCCGCACGGCGGCCGGGTCCGCGTAGACACGCGCGCGCCGGTCGGCGCGCACCGCGTCGTCGTCCCAGCTTCCCTCCCACAGCTTGTAAGCCACTTCCAGGAACTCGTCGGCGCGGTCGTAGCGCTCGTCGTGCGCGATCTGTTCGGACAGGCCCATGGCGCGCGCCGCGCTTTCCAGGTAGCCGGTGACGATGTTCCAGCCGATGCGGCCATCGGTCAGGTGGTCCAGCGTCGAGAAGCGGCGCGCCAGCAGGTACGGCGCCTCGTAGGTCAGGTTCACCGTCACGCCGAAGCCCAGGTGGCGGGTCGCGGCGGCCATGGCGGAGACGGTCAGCAGCGGGTCGTTGACCGGCAGTTGGATCGACTCGCGCAGCGTCAGGTCGGCCGAGTCCTGGTACACGTCGTAGACGCCAACGATATCGGCCAGGAACAGGCCGTCGAACAGGCCGCGCTCCAGCAGGCGCGCCAGGTCGGTCCAGTAGTCCAGCGTCTTGTACTGCGTCGAGGTATCGCGCGGGTGGGTCCACAGGCCGTGGTTGATATGGCCGACGCAGTTCATGTTGAACGCGTTCAGGAGGATCTGCTTTTTCGCCATGGCGTGCCGTTCCGAGGAAATCAAGTGGTGCCGACGCGGCCGGGCGCGGCGTCGTTCAGGTAGTAGTTGCCGACCGCGTGGCGCTTCCAGCGCACCGGATCGTGCAGCGTGTGGGTGCGGGCATTGCGCCAGTGGCGGTCAAGATTGAGTTGATCGAGCGTGGCTTGCGTGCCCGCCAGCTCGAACAGCTTGGTACCCGCGGCCAGGGCCGATTCCGTGGTCAGGGCGCGGGCCTCGGCCACGGCGATGGCGGCGGCCGCCACCAGATGCGGCTGCGGATCGGCGGTGGCGACGTCGAGGATGCGGCCGGCGCGCGCTACCAACGCGCGGGCGGCGTCCAGGCGGATCGACAGGCGGCCGAACTCGCTGATGGTCAATGGATCATCGGCGGCGCGCTCGACGCCCGCGTCGATCCATGGCCGCGAACGCTCCCGCACGAAATCGAGCGCATCGGCCAGGGCGGCCAGGCCGATGCCCAGGTCAATGGCCGCATGGATGATCTGCGCCAGCGGCTTGATGGTGTTGGGCGGCGCGGAAGGGTCGACCAGCACCATCACGTCCTCGTCCGGCACCGCCACGTCCTGGAACAGCACCGTGCCGCTGCCGGTCACGCGTTGGCCGAAGCCCGACCAGTCGTCGATCACCTCCACACCGGGGCTGTCGCGGCGCACGAAGGCGAGCCGCTGCAGGCCGTCCTCGCCCACGGTCGCGGTGGGAATCCATTGCGCGTAGAGCGCGCCGGTGCAATAGAACTTGCTGCCGTTGATGCGCCAGCCGCCCTGGCCATCGGCCGACAGCCGCGTGCGGCGCTCGGCGGCGGTGCTCGTGCCGATCTCGGCCAGCGCGTTGCCAAAGCGTTCGCCCGCCAGGGCGCGGGCGTAGAAGCGGCGCTGCTGGTCGGCATTGCCGTTGACCCGCAGCACCTCCAGCGCGTAGTAATGGTTCTGCGGGATCTGCCCGAGCGAGCCGTCGGCGCCCGAGATGATCGCGGTGACCTCGGCCAGCGTCACCCGCGACACGCCGGCGCCGCCGTGCTCGCGCGGCACCGTGATGCCCCACAGGCCGGACTGCGAATAGCGCTCCAGTTCGGGCAGCGGCAGGCGCCGCTCGCGGTCGCGCACGGCGGCGTCGCGGGCGAAGTCCGCGGCCAGTTCACGCGCGACCGCGATCGCTTGCGCGTCGCTGTCGATGATCGCGGCGCGCCGCGGCGCCAGGGTCGAGATGGCGAGTTCGGTCATGGCATCAGATCCAGGAATGGCGGTTGGGGCGATGCCCGTTCAACAGGTAATTGCCGACCGCGTGGTATTTCCAGCGCACCGGATCGTGCAAGGTATGGGTACGGGCGTTGCGCCAATGACGGTCCAGGTTGAACTCCGCCAGCGAGGCTCGGGCGCCGGACAGTTCGAACAGCGTCTCGCTGGCCGCCAGAGCGATTTCCGTGGTCAACGCCTTGGCCCGCGCCACCGCGATCGACGCGGCGGCCACGTCGTCGGCATCCAGCGCGCGCGGCGTGGCTTCATCCAGGTGCGCCGCGGCTTCGGCCAGCACCGCCTGCGCCGCGTGCAGGTCGATGAACAGCCGGCCGACGTCGCCGATCACGTAGGGATCCTGCGTAGCGCGTTCGACGCCGGCCTCGGCCCAGGGCCGGGCGCGCTCGCGCAGGAACTTGACGGTGTCGTTCAGGGCAGCTTCGGCGATGCCGGCGTCGATGGCGGCCTGCATCAGTTGCGCGAACGGGCCCTGCAAGGCTGGCGCTTCCTGCACTCGCCAGGCGGGCAGCACGCTGTCCGCCTCGACCCGCACGTTGTCCAGCAGCACCGTGCCGCTGGCGGTGGTGCGCTGGCCAAAGCTGGACCAGTCGTCCACCACCGTCAGGCCGGCGGCGTCCCGTTCCAGCAACACCGTCACCAGGCGGCCTTCGGTGTCCAGCGCCTTGGTGGGAATCCAGTGCGCATACAGCGCGCCAGTGGAATAGAACTTGCGCCCGGACAGGCGATAGCCGTCGCCATCGGCCACCAGCCGCGCCTGCACGTCACGCGCATGGCGGGTGTGGCGCTCGGGCCCGGCGTTGCCCAGCCTGCGGCCGGCCAGCACACCCTCGTAGTAGCGCCGCTTCTGCCCCGGCGTGCCGACCTGCCGCAGCAGGTTGAGCGAACCGAAATGGTTCTGCGGAATCTGGCCCAGCGACGGATCGGCCGCGCTGAGGATGCGGAACACGTCCGCCAGCGTCACGTGCGACACCTGGGCGCCGCCGTACTCGCGCGGCACGGTGATGCCCCCCAGGCCGCTGGCCGAATAGCGCTCGATCTCGCGCCAAGGCAGGCTGCGGGTCTGGTCGCGGTGCGCCGCGCCCTGGGCGAAATCGGCGGCGAGGATGCGCGCGGCGTCGATGGCTTCGGCGTCATCGCGAATGCGGGCGGCGGGCACGACGCGCGGCGCGTCGTCATCATCGATGGGCTGGGAAGAACTCGCGGCTTGCGGCATGGAAGGGTGCGCACGGAGGGGAAAAGAACAGCCTATCGACACGCCGCGACGCACGGAAGGACGGATTTCTCATGCGGATATTTGGAATCGGTATATGCGCCGCGATCGCGCCAAGCGCCTCTATTAGCGATCCGCGAGCCGGCATATCCAAATCACGAAAGAGTGTTTGCGGCGCGCTTCGGCGCTTGCTTAGAGTCGAGCTTTTCCTCGAACGCCGCGCCACCCCATGCCCGAACTGGATCTGCCCATTGCCCTGGACTACGACGGCGCCCTGGAAGCGCGCCTGTTCGACGACATCCGCCTGGCGGTGGCCTCCAACATTCCCGCCGCGCGCAACGACCCGCCGCGCGACCTGGCCAGCGCCGAGGAACGGCGCGCGGCCGGCGAGTACGCCGTCTGGAACACCGTGCACGACCTGTTCATCACGCAGGTCGCGGCGCACGCCATCGCCGGCCTGTTCCGCGACGACACGGAGTTCCAGTTCGCGCTGGCGCGCCAACTTGGCGATGACGCGGCCCACGCCGAATTCTCGCTGGCACGCGCCAGCCTGCTGCTGGAGCGCGATGCCAGGCCCGAGGTCGAGCAGGGCGTGCGCGACGCCTGGGACCTGGTTGGCGGCTTCGCCCTGCGCAACTGGCAGAACTTCCTGGCCTGGCAGTTCCACTACGAGCACTACATCCTGGCGCGGCTGTTCGTGAATCGCCGCACCGCGAAGGTGCTGGACTTCGGCCACCGCGAATTCGGCGAAAACCGCATCCTGCCCGACGAGGAAGCCCACCGCATCCGCATCACGCAATGGTGGCTGCGCAAGCTGGCCGGCGCCAGCGACAGCGAGCGCCACGACTGGACCGAAGGCCTGGTCCAGGCCGACGAGGACGTACAGCGCCTGCTCGGCCCCTACCTGCGCGACTCCTGGCAACTGAACCTGCGCGCCACCGGCCTGGACACGCGCAACCACGTGGCGCTGTACGACGCCTGGCGGCGCGAACTGCTCGCCACCCTGCTGCGCGTGGCGCCCGACGACCTGCCTTCCCTGACCAGCCTGGCCGCCTGACGCGGCCGCTCCCCTTACGACCGAAGGAATCCGCATGACCCAGCCCTTGCCCCCGGCGCACGAGACCGACGCGCCGCAGGATACCGTCAACCCCTTGCGCCGCTGGCTGATGGGCGCCGGCGCGCTGATGGGCGTCGGCGCCCTCTTTCCCAACGTGATCATGGCGCCCGCCCATGCCGACACGCAGAGCCTGCCGAACACGCTGGACGGCGCGGTCAAGGGCGGCGTGCTGAACGCGGTGGTGCACCCCGAGCCGCCCACGCTGGCTTTCTACCTGAACTCATCCACCCCTACCGGCGCGGTCGCGAGCAAGATCTTCGACGGCCTGGTGGAATACGGCCCCGACCTGAAGCCGCGTCCGGTCCTGGCGGAAAGCTGGAGCGTATCGGAAGACGGCAAGACCCTCACCTTCAAGCTGCGGCAGGGCGTGCTGTGGCACGACGGCAAGCCGTTCACTGCCGCCGACGTGAAATGGTCGGCCGAAGAGGTCTGGCTCAAGCACGCGCCCAGCGCGCGCCGCGTGTTCCAGTACCTGCAGCGGATCGAGACGCCCGACGACCACACCGTGGTGCTGCACCTGTCGCAGCCCACCCCGGTGGCGCTCAATGCCGTCGACTCGCTGGGCGCGCCGATCCTGCCGCGCCACCTGTTCGAAGGCACCGACATCCAGAACAATCCGTACAACAACAAACCGGTGGGCACCGGGCCGTTCGTCTTCAAGGAATGGAATCGCGGCAACTACATCGTGCTCGAGCGCAACGAGCGCTATTGGCAGCCGGAGCGCCCGTTCCTGGACCGCATCGTCTGGAAGATCGTGCCCGACGTCTCCGGCCGCGCAACGGCGCTGGAGACCGGCGCGGTCTCGTATGGCGAGCGCAATCCGGTCGCCTTCACCGACGCCACCCGGCTCGCCAAACTGCCCAAGCTGGCGGTGGACACCGCCGGCTACAACGGCTTCGCGGCCTGGCTATGGCTGGAAACCAACCTGCGCGACCCGATCCTGTCGAACCTCAAGGTGCGCCAGGCCATTGCGCACGCCGTCAACAAGCAGGCGCTGGTCAAGACCGTGTGGAACGGCTATGCCGAGCCCTTCGTCAGCCCGGTGCCGTCGCTGGTCAAGCCTTATCACAACCCCAACGTGCAGCAGTATCCCTACGACCCGGCGCTGGCCGAGAAACTGCTGGACGAGGCCGGCTACCCGCGCGGCGCCGGCGGCTGGCGCTTCGCGCTGACGCACGACTACATCCCGTTCGGCGACGACTATCGCCGCACCGGCGAATTCGTGCGGCAGGCGCTGCGCAAGATCGGCATCGACGTGACGCTGCGCGGCCTGGACCTGGCCACCTGGACGCGCAACGTCTTCACCGACTACAACTTCCAGCTCATCAGTTCGTGGGGCACGGTATTGATCGACCCGCAACTGGGCGTGGAGACGCGCTACTGGAGCAAGGCGGAGGCGCGCGGCACCCCCTGGTACAACGTGTCCGGCTACAAGAATCCCGACATGGACCGCGTCATCGAGGCGGCCCAGGTCGAGACCGATCCACAGAAGCGCATCGAACACTACAACGAGCTGCAACGGCTGGCGCAGCGCGACCTGCCGCTGATCGGCCTGTTCGAGTTCCGCTGGTTCGGCGTGTGGGACAAGCAGTTGCGCAACGTGACCGACGCGTCGTCGCACTCGCGCAACAACTTCGCCCACGTCTGGCTCGGCAAGGCCTGAGGGGCCGGCGATATGCTTGCGCGCCTGCCCCGTCCCGTCCGCTACCTGCTGCAGATCCTGTTCGTGGTGGCCGCCACGGGGGTCGCCAATTTCTTCCTGCTCAAGCTGGTGCCGGGCGACCTGGTGGACGTGATCGCCGCCGAGAACAGCGGCATCACTCCTGCCCACGTGGCCGAGCTGCGCCAGGCCTACGGCCTGGACCGGGGCCTGCTGGCGCAGCTCGGCTACTACCTCAAGAGCCTGGCTTCGCTGGACCTGGGCTATTCGTTCCGCTATGGCGAACCGGTGGCAGACCTGATCTTCG
The DNA here is from genome assembly GCF_046535435.1 of Achromobacter sp. SIMBA_011. Taxonomy (NCBI): domain Bacteria; kingdom Pseudomonadati; phylum Pseudomonadota; class Betaproteobacteria; order Burkholderiales; family Alcaligenaceae; genus Achromobacter; species Achromobacter sp. SIMBA_011. The sequence continues at coordinate 169,617 of NZ_JAWRWN010000011.1, forward strand.
GCCGCCTGCCGGCCACCCTGGCGCTGATCGGCACCGGCCTGGCCTTGTCGGTGGCATTGGGGGTGCTGCTGGGCGTGCTGGCGGCGCGGCGGCCGCACGGGCTGCTGGACACGCTGCTGTCCGGCCTGGCCACGGCGGGTTATTCGGCGCCGATGTTCTGGACGGCGTTGATGCTGATCGTCGGCTTTGGCGTGCACCTGGACTGGCTGCCGGTCGGCGGCATCCGCGACGTCGGCGCCGCCCATACCGGCGGCGCGCTGTGGCTGGACTACGCGCGGCACCTGGTGCTGCCGGTGGCCACGGTGGCGATCTACTACGTCGCCATCTACGCGCGGCTGTCGCGCGCGTCCATGATCGAGACGCTGCAGGAAGACTACATCCGCACCGCCCGCGCCCGCGGCAATGGGGAGGGCCGGGTGATCTGGCGCCACGCGCTGCGCAACGCCATCCTGCCGGTGGTCACCATGCTCGGCCTGCAGAGCAGCGCGCTGCTGGGCGGCAGCATCGTGGTCGAGACCGTGTTTGCCTGGCCCGGCCTGGGCCAGCTTTCGTTCGAGGCCATCGCCAGCCGCGACGTCAACCTGCTGCTGGGCATCCTGCTGATGAGCGCGGCGCTGGTGGCGGTGATGAACATCGCCGTGGATGCCTGCTACGGCCTGCTCGACCCGCGCGTGAGGAAAGCATGAAGCACGCCTTGACGTTCCTGGCGCGCCTGTTGCGGGCGCCTTCCGCCGCCATCGGCGCGGCTGTACTGGTGTTGCTGGTGGCCGCCGCCGCCACGGCCGGCTGGCTGTATCCGGGCGACCCGCTGGAAATGGTGGGCGCGCCCTTCACCTGGCCCGGCACCGACGCGGAATTTCCGGCCGGCACCGACCTGATGGGCCGCGACATCCTGGCCGGCCTGTTCCACGGCGCCCGAGTCTCGCTGCTGGTGGGCGGCGCCTCCGCCGCCATCGCGCTGGCGCTGGGGCTGCTGGTGGGCGCCATCGCCGGCTACGCCGGGCCGCGCGTGGACGCGGTGCTGATGCGCCTGACCGAGCTGTTCCAGACGGTGCCCTCGTTCCTGCTGGCGATCGTGCTGGTGGCGATCCTCGGGCCTTCGCTGTCGACCATCATCTTCGCGCTGGGCGTGACTTCCTGGACCGGCATCGCGCGCCTGACGCGCGGCGAGTTCATCTCCCTGCGCCAACGCGAATTCGTGCGCGCCGCGCAGGCGCTCGGCGCCAGCCACGCCCGCATCATCTTCCGCGAGATCCTGCCCAACGCCCTGCCGCCCATCATCGTGACCACCGCCGTTCTGGTGGCCAACGCCATCCTGTCCGAAGCCGGCCTGTCGTTCCTCGGCCTGGGCGACCCCAACGTAGTCAGTTGGGGCAGCATGGTGGGCGCAGGGCGCGAGGCGCTGCGCACCGCCTGGTACATGACCGCCCTGCCGGGCCTGACCATCATGGCGGCCGTGCTGGCCCTGAACCTGCTGAGCGACGCCGTCAACGACGCGCTCAATCCCAAGCTGCGGCGGCGCGCCGCCGTGGCGCCCGCCGCCCCGCTACCGACTGCCTCCCCATGAGCACACTGATCGACATCCAAGGGCTGAACGTGGCCTTCCCCGGCCATCAGGCCGTCAACGGACTGGACCTGCGCATCGCCGCCGGCGAGACCCTGGCGCTGGTGGGCGAATCCGGTTGCGGCAAGTCCACCACCGCGTTGGCGCTGCTGGGCCTGCTGCCGCGCCACGCCCGCGCCAGCGGCCGCATCCTGTTCGAGGGCCGCGACCTGCTGGCGCTATCCGAGCGTCAACGCTGCGCCCTGCGCGGCGACCGCATCGCCATGATCTTCCAGGAACCCATGACCAGCCTGAACCCGGTGCTGACGCTGGGCCAGCAGATCGGCGAGGCCCTGCGCCTGCATCGCGGCGCCTCGGCCCGGGCCGCGCGCCAACGCGCGATAGAACTGCTGGACCTGGTGCGCGTGCCCGAGCCGCAGCGGCGCGTCGACGACTACCCCCACCTGCTGTCGGGCGGCCAGCGTCAACGCGCCATGATCGCCGCCGCCATCGCCTGCGAGCCCGCGCTGCTGGTGGCCGACGAGCCCACCACCGCGCTCGACGTGACGGTGCAGGCGCAGATATTGCGGCTGCTGGACGACCTGCGATCGGAACTCGGCATGGGCCTGCTGCTGATTACTCACGACCTGGCGGTGGTGGGCGACTGGGCCGACCGCGTGGCGGTGATGGTGGGCGGCGAGAAAGTCGAGGAAGGCGCCGCCGCCACGCTGCTGTCGCGGCCGCGCCACCCCTATACCCAGGGTCTGCTGGGCGCTTCGCTGCGGCTGGATGACGCCACCCACTATCGCCAGCGACGCCTGCCGGAAATCCGCTCGCGGCTCGATCCGGCCTCGGGCCGGCCCATATTTGGCCTGGTGACGCCCCCGCGCGTGGCCGCGGCCAATGACGCGACCGCCGGCGATCCTCATCCCCTGCCCTTGATGCAGGTGCGCGACCTGCGTGTCGACTACGCCACGCCCCAGGGCGCCAAGCACGCGGTGGACGGTGTGTCGTTCCAGATCGCCCATGGCGAAACGCTGGGCCTGGTGGGGGAATCCGGCTGCGGAAAATCGACCCTGTCGCGCACCCTGGTGCGGTTGCTGGCGCCCGCCGGCGGGCAGATCCTGCTGCGCGGACAGGACACCGCCCGCCTGGACCGGCGCGGGTTGGCAGCCTATCGCCAGAGCGTGCAGATGATCTTCCAGGACCCTTACGCCTCGCTCAACCCGCGCCACACCGTCGGCGACATCCTGGAATCGGCGCTGCGCATCCACCGCGTGGCCGAACGCCCGGAACGGCGCCGCCGCATCGCCCACATGCTGGACGCGGTCGGCCTGCCCAGCGGCGCCCTGGCGCGCTACCCCAGCGAATTCTCGGGCGGCCAGCGCCAGCGCATCGGCATCGCGCGCGCCCTGGTGCTGCGGCCGTCGCTGGTGATCTGCGATGAACCGGTGTCGGCGCTGGACGTGTCGGTGCAGGCGCAGATCCTGAACCTGCTGGTCGACCTGAAGGCCGAGTTCAACCTGTCGTACCTGTTCATCTCGCACGACCTGTCGGTGGTGCACTACCTGGCCGACCGGGTGCTGGTGATGCACGGCGGCCGCATCGTCGAGGAAGGCCCCAACGCCACCCTGTGGCGCGAGGCCCGCCACCCCTACACGCGCAGCCTGATCGAGGCGCTGCCGCGCGGCCTGGAGGGGGAAGGGGAAACCCTGCGTCGTCGCGCCTGACGGGGCGGCGCGCCGCGCTCATCCGAATGCGGTACTGGATTGCGGGCAGGGGCGGGCCTATACTGGATTCGCCCTTGCTGGACGTTCCTTTTCTCAAAGGAGACGCAACATGTACAGGCATCTGCTCATCGCCGTGGACGGCTCCCTGCTGTCCGAGTCGGCCTTCAAGAAGGCGCTCGTTTTCGCCAAGGAAATGAACGCCACCATCACCCTGCTGCGCGCCATCCCGGAGGATCACCTGACCGTCTACCAGGCGGAAATGCTGGGCGCCCACCAGCCGCAGCATACCGACCAGGCACGCAAGAACGCCACCGGCTACCTGGAAGGCCTGGAGGCCGAGGCGCGCCACGCCCTGGTGCCTTGCGAGACCGCCGTGGTGGTCAACGACCACCCGCACGAAGCCATCGTCGACACGGCGCAGCAACGGGGCTGCGACCTGATCGTGATGGGGTCGCACGGCCGCCACGGCATGACCGGCTTCCTGCTCGGCAGCGAGACCCAGCGTGTGCTGGCGCGCACCAAGCTGCCGGTGCTGGTGTTCCGCTAGGGATCGCCGCGCGAGCCCGCGCTATGGCATCGCCGCCGTGGCCGGCGCATGCTGGAAGGTGAAGCTGTCGGCGTACACGTGGTCGAGGCTGGCGCCGCGCCCCGCCAGCAGCGTGGTCGCCTCGCTGATCATCGCCGGCGCGCCGCACAGGTAGAAGGCGTGTTCGGACAGGTCGCCGTGGTCCGCCAGCACTGCCTGTTGCACATGGCCGCGCCGGCCCTGCCAATCGGCGCGGGCGCGCGACAGCACCGGCACGAAATTGAACTCGTAGAGGCGCCCGGCCCAGCCCGCGATCTGGTCGCGCAGGTACAGGTCGGCCTCGGTCCGCATGCCCCAGTAGAGCGTCACCGGCGGGCAGTCGTCGTTGTCCAGCAACGATTCCAGGATCGCCTTGATCGGCGCGATGCCGGTGCCGGTGGCCATCATGATCATCGGCCGCCAATCTTCCTCGTGATAGCTGAACACGCCCAGCGGCGCCTCGATCTCGAGCGCCGCGCCCGGCCGCGCCTGCCCCAGCCACTGGTCGGTGTAGCGGCCGCCCGGAATGCGGCGCACGTGGAAATCCACCAGGTTGCCGGCGGGCGCCGAGGCCATCGAGAAGCTGCGGGTGGCGCCGTCGGGCAACACCACGTTCATGTACTGGCCCGGCGCGTAATCGAGCGGCGTGTCCGGCGGCAGCGCCAGCGTCAGGTGGATGACGTCGTCGCACAGCGCGGCGATGCGGTGCACGGTGGCGTCCAGGCGCCGCGGCTCGGCGAATTGGCGCGGGTTGGCGACGCTGATGCACAGATCGCTGCGCGGCCGCGCCTGGCAGGCCAGCGCATAGCCCTGGGCCGCCTCTTCCGGCGTCAGCGCCATCGGGAATTCTTCGTAGTCGACCGCCCCTTCGGCCAGCTTGATACGGCAGGTGCCGCAGCCTCCGAAGGTGCATTCGTGCGGCAGCCGCACCGAGGCGCGCTCGGCCGCCTGCAACACGGATTCATCCGGCGAGACCATGAAGGCCTGCCCGGTCTCGAGGATCTGGACACGGTATGCCATGACGACAGCGCCTATTTCTTGATGTCCGCCTGCACCAGCACCTTCAGGCCGCGCGGCTCCAGCATTTCGGCCAGCGCCCCCAACGCGGCCAGGCCGGCCTGGGTGTCCTGCTCGCCGTTGCCGCCGCTCAGGCCCACGCCGCCGACGACCTCGTCGTTGACCACGATGGGAAAGCCGCCCACGAACGCGGCGAACCTGCCTTCGAAGCTCCATTGGATGCCGAAGGCTTCGTTGCCGGGCAGCGCCGGCCCGTTGGGGGGGGTGGTGAACAGGTGCGTCGAGCGCTTGTGGCCGGATGCGGTGAAGGCCTTGTTCCAGGCGATCTGCGGGCCGGTGATGCGGGCGCCGTCCATGCGCTCCAGCGCGATCGGATAGCCGCCGTCATCAACGATGCACACCGATTCCAGCACGCCGATCTGTTCCGAGCGAGCGATGGCGGCGCGCACCATGAGGCGCGCTTCTTCGAGTTCCAGGCGATAGATCTGCTTCATGTTGCTTGACTCCAGGTAGGGCCGTCAGCCTGCGCGGTAGACGGTCTTGATCTGCGTGTAGAACTCCAGCCCGACCCGGCCCGATTCACGGAAGGTCGAGGTGCTGGAACTTTTCAGGCCGCCGAACGGCGCGTTGATGAGATTGCCGGTGGTGGTGCGGTTGATCTTGACGGTGCCGGCCTGGATGTCGCGGGCGAAGCGATGGGCGTAGCGCGCGTCGCTGGTGGCGATGGCGGCGGACAAGCCGTATTCGGTGTCGTTGGCGCAGGCGATGGCCTCGTCGTAGCCGTCCACCGCGATCAGCGCCAGCACCGGTCCGAAAATCTCCTCGCGCGCGATCCGCATCTGCTGCGTCACGTCGGTGAACAGGGCCGGCGTCACGTAATAGCCGCGCTCGAAGCCGGGACCGTCCAGGCGCTCGCCGCCGATCAGATGGGTGGCTTCCTGCTTGCCCAGCGCGATGTAGCTCAGCACCGTGTCGAGTTGTTTACGGGTGGCCAGCGGACCCAGGTCGAAATTGCCATCCAGGCCATTGCCGATGGTCAGCTTGGCCATGCGCGCCAGCAGCTTCTCGGTGAACGCCGCCAGCACCTTGCGGTCGACCAGCAGCCGGCTGGTGCCGGTGCAGGCCTGGCCGCTGAGCGAGAACCCGCCCTTGACCGCCAGGTCCACCGCGCGATCCAGGTCGGCGTCGGCCAGCACGATCAGCGGGTTCTTGCCGCCCAGCTCCATCTGCGTGCGCGTGGTCAGGCCGGCGCCGCGGTGGATCTGCTCGCCAGCGGCGGTCGAGCCGGTGAAGGAAATGGCGCGCACCGCCGGCGCCGTGGTGATGGCCTGGCCCACCTTCGAGGCCGGTCCCGTCACGAAATTCAGCACGCCCGGCGGCAGGCCCGCCTCGACCAGCGCCTGCGCCAGCCGGTAGCCGGACAGCGGCGCGTCCGACGACGGCTTGAACACCACGGTGTTGCCGGTGATCAGCGCGGGCGCGATCTTGCGCGCCGGAATCGAGATCGGGAAGTTCCACGGCGAGATCACCGTCACCACCCCCAGCGGCTCGCGCTGGCTGTAGACCACCATGTCCGGATCGTCGTTGACGAAGGTCTCGCCGGTGAACGACTGCCCTTCCACCGCGTAGAAACGCAGGGTCTGGGCCGAGCGCAGCACTTCGTCGCGCGCCAGCGCCAGCCCCTTGCCTTCCTCGCGGGTCAGTTCGCGCGCCACGCTGTCGGCGCGGTCCTCCAGCAGTTGCGCGGCGCGGAACAGGATGGCGGCGCGCTTGGAGATCGGCGTGTCGCGCCAGGCGGGAAAGGCGGCGGCGGCCGCCGCCACGGCGCGGGTGCCATCGGCCGCGTCCGATTGCTGGAACCGTCCCACCACGTCGGCGCTGTCGGCCGGGTTCAGGTTCGGCACTGTCGCGCCCGAGGCGCAGGCGACCCATTCGCCCCCGATGTGATTCAGAAATGCCTGCTGCGAAAGCTCGTCCACGGAAGTCCTTCCTTTGCCGGGCTGGCCGGGATGCCCGGAAATTGGCCGTCTGAGGTAATTTCTGAACATTGTATACTTTAATCTAAATGGTTCGATCCACGTAAACCCGAACCGGCGTCAATGCCAGATCAGCACGGCGCAGATCGTGGACACGAACAGCGCCAGCAGCACGGGCAGCAGCAGCGCCCGCACCAGCGACAGCACGTGGACCCGCGCGAACCCCGCCACCGCGATCAGCGACGACCAGGCGATCAGGGTGCCGCCCCCGGTCCACACCGCGCCCATCTGGCCCACCGCCGCCAGCGTCGCCGGATCCACCCCGACCACCGGCCCCAGCGCGCCCGACAGCGTGCCGGTCAACGGCAGGCCGGCGAAACCCGAACCGTCGATGCCGGTGATCATCCCCACCAGCAGCACGCCGAACGCCACCAGGAAATGGTTCTCCGGGATCAGGTGCTGGCCCGCCGAGATCACTTCGAACAACAGCCCGGGAGCCTGGGCCTGCGGCATGCCCAGGATCTGCGCGGCCGTCTCGTTGGCGCCGACGAAGAAGAAGCCGGCGATCGGCAGCACCGAGCCCATCGCCTTGAAGGCGAACACGAAGCCGTCGGTGACGTGCTCGGGGCAGACGTCCAGCATCTTGCGCGGCCCCTCGGCCGCCAGCGTCACCAGCATCATCACCACGAACGCCACGCCGCCCACCAGCGCCGCCGCGTCGCCGCCGCGCAGCGCGGGCAGCGACGGGAACAGCCGCGGCAGCACCATCACCGCGATCACGCCCAGGAAGGCCAGCGGCGTCACCACCGCGAACACGCGCGACCAGCGCACCCGGCGCCGTTCCTCATCGTTCAGCCCCGGGCCGCGCGGCAGCGCCGGGTTCGCACCCATGGTGCCGCGCGCGAGTTCGGCCTTGTCGAACGATCCTGAGTGCTCGATCTCGGCCAGGCTGCCGTCCTGGGCGCGCGCCTGCCAGGCCGACAACAGGCCCGGGTCGGCCGGCACGATGTGCTTGCGCACCAGCAGGTAGGCGACGGTCAACGCCACCGCGCCGGTGATCAGCGACAGCACCAGCGCGCGGTCCGCCACCACCGCGGCGCTGACCGCGGCGCCCGCGGCCTTGGCGCTGATGCCGGGCGCCACGCCAATCACGTAGTCGGACGACAGCGCCATGCCCTGGCCGGCGATGGCGATCGCCATGGCCCCCGCCAGCGGCGGCAGCCCGGCCGCGATGGCCGCCGGCAGCAGGATCGCCGAGACCAGGGGCACCGCCGGCGTCGGCCAGAAGAACAGTGAGATCACATAGGTACAGAGGGCGATGATGAGGAACGACGAATGGCCGCCGCGCATCACCCGCCGGAACGGCTGCACCATGCGCACGTCCGCCTGCAGCGTCTTGAGCGCATTGAGCAGGGCGGTCATGAAGGTGATGACCAGGAAGATGTTGAAAAGCTCTTTGGCGGCCACGAAGCTGGCCGAGAAGATGCCGATCAGCGCGCTGATCGGGTTGCCGGTGATGGCCAGCACCACCAGAAAGGTGCCGATGACCGACGGCACCACCACATTGGCCCGCAGGATCATCGTCAGGATGATGGCGGCGACGCTGACCAGGTACATCCAGTGAGCGGCGTTGAGGACGACGTCCGATTGCATGCGCTATTCCCCTTGTGACGTGGCTGTTGAATCGCCACTTCGGTATACTATATTTCGTTATGCGTCATACCAACCGAAATATGCATCGCCTAGGGAAACCGATAATTCTGAAATTTCGATGAATATTCGAGGAAAATCAGTGCATTAAGTTGGCGCATAAGCCCAATCTTGGTGCATGGGCGGTTTTGATTCAGACTACGATATACAAAAAAGAGACTGCTACATGCCCATCGCCGTTCCCGATCTCTGGCATTTCGCCGCCATGGCCGCGGTCGTCTTCGGCGCCGCGCTGGCGCAGGGCGTGGGCGGCATCGGCTTTGCCATGTTCGCCGCGCCGGTGGCGGCGCTGTGCTTTCCGCAGTTGGCGCCCGGCCCGCTGCTGACGCTGGGCGGCTTCATCTCGCTGCTGACCGCGCTGCGCGAACGCGGCGCGATCGACTGGCCGGCGGTCGGCTATGCCCTGACCGGGCGCGCCGCCGGCACCCTGATCGCCATCTACGCCATGGCGCGCTTCGCGCCGCAGGCGCTGGGCCTGCTGTTCGCCGCCATGATCCTGGCCGCCGTCGGACTCAGCGCCGCCGGCCTGCGCTTTGCCGCCACCCCCGGCCGGGTCTCGGGCGCCGGCGTGGCCTCGGGCATCATGGGCACCATGACCTCGGTGGGCGCCCCGCCGATTGCCCTGGTGTTGCAGCACGCCGAGCCGCCGCGGCTGCGCGCCACGCTGGGCATGGTGCTGTTCCTGGGGTCGATCTTCTCGCTGGCGATGCTGGCGCTGGCCGACCGCTACACCGGTTACCACGCCGCGCTGGCGCTCAGCCTGGCGCCGTTCCTGCTGGCCGGCTTCGCGGTTTCCGGCCGGCTGCGCTCGCGGCTGCCGCCGCGCGCGGTGCGCGCCGTGCTGCTGGCCGCCTGCGCCATCGGCGCG
>NZ_JAWRWN010000012.1:0-170292 GCF_046535435.1 Achromobacter sp. SIMBA_011
TCCTTCCCATCCCGAACAGGACAGTGAAACGCCTTTGCGCCGATGATAGTGGACGGACGTCTGTGAAAGTAGGTCATCGTCAGGCTTTTATTGCTCAAAACCCCGCAGGCTAACGCCTGTGGGGTTTTGTCTTTGTATGAAAGGCCCGCTTTTGCGCGTGGCACGATCGTTGAGCCTGGCTCTGATCGTGGCCAGGCCGTGCGGTCCATGCAGTGCACAGGATTGGAGCGTTCGCCCTCGTAGCGGAATGCTCGGCAGGTCAAGCCTGATACCCATAGCAAGGTGGTACCACTCCTTCCCATCCCGAACAGGACAGTGAAACGCCTTCGCGCCGATGATAGTGGACGGACGTCTGTGAAAGTAGGTCAGTATCAGGCAGTTATTCGAAAAGAAAACCCCGCAGGCTAGCGCCTGCGGGGTTTTTTGTTTTATCCGGGGTTACAGCGCCTTGGTGCAACGCGTGGATGCAGATCTTGGCAGCGACGTCATCGCGGGTGGAGCATCTGCGTCAGGCCGCTGGCGGCGCATGCAGACATCAACTGGCCTGGCGTTGTGCGGTATCGGGCAGTTGGCGCCGCAGTGCGGCGAAGAACAATTCCGACTGCAGGCGTTCGCTCTGGATCTGCTCAGCGACCTTGGCGGCGATTTTTGGATCCACCGGTGCCATTGGTCGGCCAGTGGATTGCGCCAGCACCTGGGCGGTACAGGCGCGCTCGAGGAAGAACAGGTCATCGTAGGCGTAGTCGAGGCGCTCGCCGCAGACCACCACGCCGTGATTGCCGAGAAATGCGATGTCGGCGCCTTGCATGGCGTGAGCGATGCGTTCGCCTTCGCTGGCATCCAGGGCCAGCCCGTTGTATTCCGCATCGACGGCGATGCGGCCGTGAAAGCGCATGGCATTCTGTGACAGCGTGGTATCCAGCGTCCGATCGACCGTCAGCGTCAGGGCCGTGGCGTATGGCATGTGGGTGTGCAGCACACAGGCCTTGCCGGCGATGCGGTGGATCGCGGCGTGAATGAACATGGCCGTCGGCTCGACTTCATGGCGTCCGGCGAGCTTCTGGCCCTGGGCGTCGACCAGCACGATGTCGTCTGCCTGGACCTCGTTCCACATCAGGCCGCGGGGATTCAGCAGGAAATGATCGCTGTCGCCGGGCAGCGCCACGCTGAAGTGGTTGCAGACGCCTTCGCCGAGGCCGTGCGCGGCGGCCGCGCGCAGGGCCAGGGCCAGGTCGGCGCGCAGGGCGGCAACACGATCGGCGTGGAAGAGCGCATCCGCGAAGTGGGGATCTTTGTTCATGGGCAACCCGAGGTCAGAGGTCAGCGTTCAGATCCAGCCAGCCTGCTGGAACAGGCCGGGGACTTTGTCCAAACTCGATACAGTAGCGTCGGGGCGATAGTCCGGCAAGGGCTGGCGGCCGGTGCCGCGGTCGATCCAGACGCAACGGAAACCGATGTCGCGGGCGGCGGCGTGGTCCAGATGCGGACTGGCGCAGATGTGCACGACCTCGTCGGGCGTGACGCCCAAGCTGTCGTGGGCGTGGGCGAAGATGCGCCGTGACGGCTTGTAGGCGCCGGCCTGCTCGGCCGTGATGACGCGGTCGATGTGGCCGCCCAACTGCGCCACGTTGCCCGCGATGATGGCGTCGTCGGTGTTGGAGATGATGCAAAGGCGGAATCCGGCGCGCTTGAGGGCGGCCAGGGTATCGACCACTTCCGGAAATGGCGGCATCGCCGAAATACTGCCGGTCAGCAGCTCGGCGTCCTGCGGCCGGTAGTCCAAGTCGAGGTCGCGCATGGTAAGCCGCAACGACTCGCGGGTGACGTCGACAAAGCGCATATGGGGCGGCGTGCGTTCCAGCCGGTGTTCATGCTCGTCGTAGACGCGCAGGAATTGTGCGGGTGTCGGCATATGCTGACGCGCTTCGTCTCCTGCCAGGATCCGGGCGACCGCGGCTTGCAGGCCTTCGTCCCATTGGATCAGCGTGCCGTAGCAGTCGAAAGTGAGCCATTGCGGGCGTGGGAGGTGGTCCAGGGGCATGGGATTCCTTGTCGGAAGTCGAGGGAGATGAAGCCAGCTTAGGGCTGAGCCGCCTGAGTCGTAAAATTAATAATTAAACTCCACTCAGTGGAATAATAAATATCCACGTTCATACCACGCAGTCACACAACCCAGGACACGCCATGCTTGATCTCGAACTGTTGAAGACTCTCGTCTGCGTGGTTGACGAGGGCAGCTTCACGCGCGCTGCCGGACGGGTGCATCGGACCCAGTCAACGGTGAGCCAGCAGGTGCGCAAGCTGGAGCAGACGGTCGGCAAGACGCTCTTGCTGCGCGACCGGGCCGGCAACCAGGTGCAGGCCACCGAAGAGGGGGAGCTGATGCTGGCCTATGCGCGCAAGCTGCTGGCAATGGCGGACGAAGCCGAGTTGGTATTGTCGGCGCCGCGTCGGGTGCAGGTGATCCGCCTGGGCATTCCGGAGGATTTTGACGTGGCGCGCCTGACGACGCTGTTGGCCGGCTTCGCCGCCAGCCATCCGGATATCCGCCTGGAGACCGGCAGCGGCATGAGCACGGATCTCAAAGCGGGGCTGGCCGCGGGGGAATTGGACTTGGCGCTGATCAAGCGCGAACCGGGCGACGGGCCCTGCCTGGCGTCATGGCCCGAACGCCTGGCGTGGGTGGGAGACCGGGCGCTACTGAAGGGCTCGGAGCCGGTTCCGCTGGTGCTGTTTCCGCAAGGCTGCATCTATCGCAAGCGGATGATCTACGCGCTGGAAAGCGCCGGGCGGCCCTGGCGCGCGGCGTATCACAGCCAGAGTCTGGCAGGCGTGCAGGCGGCCGTGTCGGCGGGGCTGGGCATCTCGCTGCTGCCGGCGTTTGCCTGTCTGCCGGGGCATGGCCTGCTGGGACAGGCGCAAGGCCTGGCGCCGGCGCCGGCCACGGAGCTGGCGATCGTGGGGGATGCGCGAGGCGCGGCCCGCGAGGCCGTGGCAAGTCTGGTCGCGGTGCTCAAGCGGGCCGTCGGCGAGGACGGCGATACGCCGCGCCGCCGGCTGGCGTCAGCTTAGGTCGCCGTCCAGGTAGTACCAGCGTCCGCCTTCGCGCACGAAACGGCTGACCTCATGCATGCGGCTGGCGCGTCCGGCCAGGCGGCTGCGCGCGACGAATTCGACCGTGGCGTGATCGGCATCCTGTAAGCGCGCCTGCTTGACCGTCAGCCCCAGCCATTTCAGCCCGGGCGGATTGGGGTCGAGCGAAGCCGGCCGGGTGCTGGGATGCCAGGTGTCGAGCAGGTAGGCGAGCCTGTCGAGCACGAACGCGCTGTAGCGCGAGCGCATCAGGTCTTGCGCGGTAGGGGCCTGCAAGGCTTGCGAGCCCTGGTGCCAGCGGCCGCAACAGGTGGCGTAGGGCTTGGCCGTGCCGCAGGGACAGGCAATCGGGTCTGGCGTGGTCACGATGGCAATCAGGCGAGCAGGTCGTTGTATTCGGGATGGCGGCGCATGTAGACATCGGCGTAGGAGCACTGCGGGCGCACCTTCCAGCCCTGCGCGCGGGCCGTCTCCAGCGCGACGCGGGTCAGTTCGGCGGCGATGCCGCGGCCGCCGACCTGACCCGGCACGCCGGTGTGCGTAATGGTCATCACGCCGTCGCGCAGATGGTAGTCGAGCACGCACAGCACGCCGTCGACGGTGGCGGTGTAGCGCGAGTGCTCGGTATCGTGGATGACGGAAACCATGGGGGCATTCCTGCGTGAATGAGTGGGGAGAGCCTGCGCGGCAGGCTATCGACATAGGATACCAGTGGCGGCAGGCGCTTCTGGTCAGCGCTGCAGGATCTTCAGCAGCGCCGTCAGTTGCGCGTCGCGTGTCTCGACCAGGTCGGCGATGCCGCGCGCGCCCGCCTCGGCGTTGACGCCGTCGATCAGGCGGCGTTGCAGTTCGGGCGTGACCTCGGGCGAGCCGAGGTCGTCCCACCAGGTCTGCACCGGGCCCAGCAGGTGGTCCATGAAATGGGCCAGGCCGCCGGCGCCACCGCCCAGGTTGAAGGTCATGTGGGGCCCGAACAGGGCCCAGCGCAGGCCGGGGCCTTGCGATACGGCGGCGTCGATGTCGGCCACGCTGGCGACGTTGTCGGCGGCCAGGTGGATCGCTTCGCGCCAGAGAGCGGCCTGCAGGCGGTTGGCGATGTGGCCGGGGACCTCTTTGTTCAGGCGGATCGGGTATTTGCCCAACTGGCGGTAGAAGGCGATACAGCATTCGATGGTGGCCGCCGAGGTCTGCTTGCCGCCGACCACTTCCACCAGCGGGATCAGGTGCGGCGGATTGAACGGGTGGCCGATGACGAAGCGCGATGCATGCTGGCAACGCGATTGCAGCCGGGTCATGATGAGTCCGGACGAGCTGGAGGCGACGATGGCGTGGGGCGCGAGCAGCGCATCCATGCGCGCGAACAGGTCGGTCTTGAAGTCCTCGCGTTCGGGCGCGTTTTCCTGGACGAAATCGACGTCTTGCAGCGCGGCGGCCAGATCGGGCTCGAAGCGCAGGGCATCGGGCGTGGCGCCGGCGGCGACGCGTCCGAGTTCCGCGAGCACCGGCCAGGCAGCGGCGACGCGCGCGCGCGTCAGCGATTCGGCGTCGGCGGCGGGATCGCAGACCACGACGTCGAGCCCATGCGCGAGGAACAACGCGGCCCAGCTAGCGCCGATGGTGCCAGCGCCGACAATCGCAACGCGGCGGATGGCTGGATGGGGGGACGAGTCGGTCATGCGGCGCTCCGGAGGATGTCGATGGGAGGGCCCATTGTGAAGCAAAGCGGGCGGGGTTGCCACGCGCGGGGTCGGCGGGCAAGATAGCGAGGCCTTGCGTCATCGAGGCCGCTGCGCGGCCTGTTTTTCCGCATCGCGGCTCGGCGCGGGCTGGCCGCGCGTATCCTCACTGCTGATTGGAGAGCTTCATGGAGTCGTCCCGATCCGGCGAACGGCGAGCGGTGCCGTACTTCTGCCAATGGGAATCGGCGCATCGGGCGGGTGAGATCATCCGCAAGGAACTGCGCCTCGAGGATGACCCGGCGTGGCGCGCATCGGGCGCGCGTGACGTTGAGGAATATGCGCGCTGGGCCAGCCATGTCTGTGGCATGGCCTGCCTGAAGATGGTGCTGGCCGCCGAGACCGGGCAGGTCCATCCGACGCTGGAACTGGCGCGCCGCAGCCTGCCTTATGGCGCCTATACAGAGAATTCCGAGGGGCACATCAAGGGAATGATCTATGCGCCGTTCGTGCGCTTCGTGGGCGAGCAATTCGGGCTGCGGGCGCAAGTGCGGGTGGACCTGCGCGCGGACGAATTGCCGGCGCTGCTGGGCGACGCGGCTTATTTCATGGCGTCGGTGCATCCGTGGATCCGCTGGCCGGACCGGGAGCCGCCGGCCAAGGGCGGGCACCTGGTGCTGGTGACGCGGGCCACGCCGGAGCATGTGACCTTCCACAATCCTTCCGGCGAGCCTGGCGCGCAGGCCGATGCTTGTGTGCCGATGGCGGCGTTCGATCGCGCGTTCGCCGGGCGTGGCGTTGCGATCCTGCGAGCGGCCTGAGGGGCCCCGGGGCTCAGGCGTTGCGCGCGCGGCGCAGATAGCGCCACACCAGCGCCGCGGCGCCGAGGTAGCCCGCCGCGATGATGGCGTAGGCGGCGGGCAGGCTGGCGTGCCAGTCGGGCAGCAGGTGCAGGACGGTGCCCATCAACGCCACGCCGACCAGCGCGCCCGATTGGCGGTTGGCGTTCAGCGCGGCGGCGGCGCTGTTGGCGTGGTGCTTGCCCGAGACCTGCATCACCACGCTGGTCATGGCGGGCACCGCGATGCCGACGCCGAGGTTGGCCAGCGCCACGATCACCGCGAATGGCCAATAGCGCATGTCGGGCGCGAAGCTGAACAGGCCGACCGCGCTCATTGCGGTGGCCAGGCAGATGCCGCCCAGCAACGCGGCCGAGACGTTCCAGCGCGCCGACAAGCGGCTCGACAGCAGATTGCCGATCGAAAACACGGCCAGCATCGGCACCAACTGGATGCCGGTCTGCAGCGCGTCTGCGCCGCGCGCATGCTGCAGGAACAGGCTGAGCAGGAATAGCTGGCCGTAGGCCGCGAGGTTGATCAGGAAGCCCACGCCGTTGGCGGCCGCGAATTGCGGGGTCTGGAACAGCGGACGCGGCAGGATCGGCTCGGCATGGCGCCGCTCGCGCCGCACCAGCGCCAGCGTGGCCGCCACACACAAGGCGATCGCGCCCAGGATGGGCGCCGACGACCAGCCGTAGGCGTTGCCCTGTATCAGCGCGAAACACAGCGCGGACAGCGCCACCACGCCGAGCGCGTGGCTCAACGGGTTGAGCGCGCGCGGCCGGCGCGGCGCGGCCTGGATACGGCGCCGCGCCAGCCACAGGCCGGCCAGGCCCAGCGGCAGGTTGATCAGGAAGATGCCGCGCCAGCCGAATTGGTGGATCAGCACGCCCCCCAGCAGGGGGCCCGCGGCGCCGGCCACCGCCACGATGGCCGACCATGCGGCGAGCATGCGGTTGCGCACCTGCTCGTCTTCGTAGGCGTGGGCCAGCAGGCTGAGCGAGCTTGGCATGAACAGCGCCGCGCCCAATCCCTGCAGCATGCGGGCGGCGATCAGCAGGTCGCCGCCGGGCGCGATGCCGCAAAGCAGCGAGGCCAGCGTGAAGACGCCCAGCCCGGCCAGGTAGATGGTCTTGGCGCCATAGCGGTCGGCCAAGGCTCCAGCCACCAGCAGCAGCGCGGCGAAAGTCAGCGTGTAGCCGTCGACGATCCAGACCAGATCGGTGAGCGGCACGGTGAATTGCTGCGCGATGCTGGGCAGGGCGACGTTGACGACGGTGACGTCCAGCATCGCCATGACGAAGCCAATGGCCAGCGTGACGAGGGGCAGCAGGCCGGTGACGGCGGGACGCGGGACGGGATCCGCCGGGGCGGGCGGGAGGGGAGCGGTGGGGCAGGCGGTGCGCATGGCGGGGACTTCCGGGGACTATCCGAGGCGCACAGCTTAGGAGGTTTCCGTGATGCAAAAAATAGGAGAAACTGCTCTATAGTGATGCAAAATTGCATCGCATCGACGAGCTACGCTCTGATGGTTTCCTGAGGGCATTCGCGGCCATGGATTGGGACAACGCGCGCATTTTCCTGGCGATCTACCGCAACGGCACCCTGCGCGGCGCCGCCGCGCTGTTGCAGATTGACCAGGCCACGGCCGGCCGCCGGCTGGCGGCGTTGGAAACCTCGCTGGATGCCCGGCTGTTCCTGCGCACCCCGTCGGGCTACGTGCCGACCGCCGCAGGCGAGCAGGCCTTCGCCGCCGCCGAGCGCATGGAGCAGGCCGCCGACCAACTGCAGCGGCAGATGCAGGGGCTGGATCACCGGTTGTCGGGCGTGGTGCGGGTGGCGACGTCGGAGACCGTCGCCAGCTATTTCATCATGGAGGCGGTACGCCGCCTGCATCGGCAGCATCCCGATATCCGCATCGCGCTGTCGACTTCAATTCAAATCAGCAACCTGACGCGGCGCGAGGCCGACCTGGCGATCCGCAACGTCAAGCCGGACAACCCCGATCTGATCCTCCGTCACCTGGCCCGCAGGGATGTCGGCTTGTTTGCATCGAAGTCGTATATCGCCGCGCGCGGCGAGCCACGGCAGGGCACGGCGTTTGCCGGCCACACGCTGGTCACCTATCAGCAAGCGGTGCTGCCGGGATGGTCGGATACCTTTTGCGGCGAGCCGACGGGCAATGGCCATATCGCGATGGAAGTGAATTCGGGGCTGATGATCATCGAGGCGGTGGCGGCGGGACTGGGCATCGGCGAATTGCCGGTCCACATGGCGTCGAAATATCCCGACCTGGTGCGCATATGGCCGCATCGCAGCGAACCCTATGACCTGTGGCTGGTGATGCACGGCGACCTGAACCGCACGGCGCGGGTGCGGGCGGTGGCGGACGCCATCGTCGAGGTGTTTGAAGAGGACTGAGACGCGGGCCTTGGCGCAAACCGCAGCTTGTAGCGGCGGGCCGGCGGCGCTAAGGTTGACCGTCCGGCGGCGCTGGCGCGCCGGCTCTGTTCCATGACCTGAACGAGGAGTTCCGCGTGTCCGATCTTTGGCGTTTGTCCGCAGTTGAACTTGCCGCGCGTGTCCGCCGGCGCGAGGTATCCGCGGTCGAGGCCGCGCAAAGCGCGCTGGCGCGCCTGGATGCGGTGAATCCCCGCATCAACGCCGTGGTCGACCATCGCGCCGAAGACGCGCTGGCGCAGGCCGCCCGCGTCGACGCGGCGCTGGCGCGCGGCGAGGATCCCGGCGCGCTGGCGGGCGTGCCGGTGACGGTCAAGGTCAATGTGGACCAGGCGGGCTTTGCCACCACCAACGGCGTGACGCTGCAGAAGGACGTGATAGCCGCCGTCGACAATCCGGTGGTGGCCAACCTGCGCAAGGCCGGCGCGGTGATCGTCGGGCGCACCAACACGCCTGCGTTTTCGTTGCGTTGGTTCACCGGCAATCTGCTGCACGGCGATACGTTGAACCCGCGCAATCCGGCGTTGACGCCCGGTGGATCCTCCGGCGGCGCGGCGTCGGCCGTGGCGGCCGGCATTGGCCATCTGGCGCACGGCACCGACATCGCCGGTTCCATCCGCTATCCCGCCTATGCTTGCGGCGTGCACGGTCTGCGGCCGTCGCTGGGCCGTGTGCCGGCCTACAACGCGTCCCTGCCCGAGCGCACCATCGGCGGGCAGATCACGGCGGTGTCGGGGCCGCTGGGCCGCAGCATCGCCGACTTGCGGCTGGGCCTGGCGGCGATGGCCGCGCCCGATCCGCGCGATCCTTGGTGGGTGCCGGCGCCATTGGAAGGTCCGGCCGCGCCGCGCCGCGCGGCGCTGTGCCTGAACCCGGATGGCATGCAGACCGAGCCCGCGGTGGTCAAGGCCCTGCAGGATGCCGCCCGACGCCTGAGCGAGGCCGGCTGGTCGGTGGATACGGTCGACACCCTGCCGCCATTGCGCGAAGCCGCCGACCTGCAGATCCGCATGTGGATGGCCGACGGCTACGAGGGCATGGTCGAGGCCGCGCGTAAAGAGGGCGACCGCGGCGCGCTGGCGGCGCTGGAAGGCCAGCGCGAGCACGTCGCCGGCATGGACCTGGCGAAATTCTCGGCGGTGCTGACGCGCCGCGCCACGCTGACGCGCCTGTGGGAGCTGTTCCTGGCCGACTATCCGGTGCTGCTGCTGCCGGTGTCGGCGGAACTGCCGTTCGAGGACAACCTGGACTTGCAGGGCGAGGCCGCCTACCGCCGCGTGTGGCGCGCGCAGATGACCCAGATCGGGCTGCCCTTCATGGGCCTGCCGGGGCTGACGGTGGCAATGGGCAGCGCGGGCGGCAGCCCCGTCGGCGTGCAGGTCGTGGCCGGACGTTATCGTGAAGACCTCTGCCTGGCGGCCGGCGAGGTGATCGAAGCGGCAGGGCCCGCGGTCGAGATCGCGGAGCCGGTCGCGCGCTAGGCGCGGCGCGGTCCGATGCCCGGCTGGCTGAAGGGCCGGATCGTGAACGGAATCACGGTCCGGGCCGGGCAGCGGCGAGTCATCCCGCGTTCGGCCGCCATTCGGCCCGCAGCAGTCCCATCATGCCGGTATCCCAGCGCGCCTCGCCGGCACGGGTGGACGACCGGCGCACGCCTTCGAGCGTGAAGCCGAGCGCCTCGTAGGTGCGGATCGCGGGCGTATTGAACATGTAGACGTTCAGCTCCAGGCGCTCGATGCCGGGCGTGCGGAAGGCCTCGTCGATCATCAGCGCCACCATCGGCCGCGCCAGGCCCTGACCGCGCGCGTCGGGTGCGATGGCGACACGGCCCAGGCGGGCGTTGCCGTCGCGCCATTCGTAGGCCAGTTGGGCGTGGCCCACTGGCGCGCCGTCGCGGCAGGCCATCCAGCAGCGCCGCGAGGGCGGTTGCGACAGGCCCTCGCGCAGCATGGCGTCCATGTCGGCCGCGGTCAGCGGATACGACACATGTGAACCGCCCCATTGCACGACCTCGGGCAGGCTGTTGAACCAGCTGGCGAGCAGCGGATAGTCCGGGGTCGAGAAGGGGCGCAGGGTGAGCATGGAAAGGGCCGCGGCAGTGAACGGCCCCCAGCTTAACCGGCGCGGCTGCGGCGTTTCAAGGCGCCTTTGCGCTGTGGCTGAAGCGCACTTTGAGGACGCCGAGATCGCCATAGGCGAGTTCGAGGTCGCGATCGGCCGGTACGTCCAGGAATCCGGCGTACGAGCCGGTGATGACATGCTGGCCCGCGGTCAGGCCCATGCCCTGCTCGCGCAGGAAATTGGCGAGCCAGTAAAGACCGGCCTTGGCGTGGCCGTTGGGATGGATGCCGGCATGTTGTTCGACCTCGGCGGCGTCGACCGACAGCGTGATAGCCATGCTGGCGGGGGCGGCGTCCGGCGAAGCGATGCGCGGTCCGAGCACCAGGCCGGCATTGAACATGTGGTCGGCCAGCAGCTCGGGCAGGCTGGCGTGCTCGGGCGCGGCGTAACGGCAACCCAGCACTTCCAGCGCCAGCCGCGCGCCGCCGATGGCGGCGTCGATCTCGGCGTGGGTGTAGGGCTCGTCGCGCGCGGGCAGGTCATGCGCCAGCTCGAAGGCGATCTCGGGTTCGATGCGGACCACGGGCGTGGCCGTCGGCAGCGTGCCGGCCGGCGCCACGGTCGAGGCATAGATGGGCGCGACCACGGTCTTTTCGGGCGACGGCAGCGCGCTCTTCCAGGCGCCGATACCGTCGCGGCGCGTCTCGCGCAGCAGCCGAGCGGTGCATTGCTGGACGGCGAACGCCTGTCCCAGCGTCTGCGGGCGGCTGGCCGCGGGCAGACGCGGTCCGGCCACGCCGGAATCACGGGCCGCGATCAGCGTGCGGGCCGCGTCGACGCAGCCGGGATAGTCTTCGATCCGAATCTGCATGCGCGTCAGGCTCCCAGGAACAGCAGGGTCCACAGCACGATCATGGCGATAAGGCCGAGCCAGCACGAGCCCCAGAAACCGACGATCGGCCATTTGAGGGCCAGCGGCGTCTTCTTGGGATCGACGTGGCCCAGCAGGTCATTGGCGTTGCCGATGAGCCAGAAACGGGTGCCGGGGAACATCAGGCGGAAGAAATAATCCAGCATGATGGCGGCCTTGATCGCCAGCGGATAGCGCTCGAAGGGACGATGCTGCAGATAGGGGTGCTTGAGCGCGGCGTTGATCTGCCTGCTCTTGAAGAAGAACAGCACCAGGCCGCTCAGCGAACAGGTGATGAAGCACAGCACGAAAAGGCTGAAGGCCATGGCCATGGCGGGTGAATGCATGGGAAATCCCGGTAACGCGCGGTGTGGTCGCGAATAGAAGGTTGTAGGAAAAGGCGGTCAGCCGCGGGTCTGGCCTTCGCCGGTCAGCACCCATTTGAGCGTGGTCAGGCCTTCCAGGCCGACCGGGCCGCGGGCGTGCAGGCGGTTGGTGGAGATGCCGATTTCAGCGCCCAGGCCGTATTCGAAGCCGTCCGCGAAGCAGGTCGGCAGGTTGACGTAGACCGAGCTGGAGTCGACTTCGCGCTGGAAGCGCTGGGCCGATGACAGGTCTTCGGTGACGATCGCGTCGGTGTGGCCGGAGCCCCAGCGGGCAATATGCTCGATGGCGTCGTCGAGCGAGTCGACGATCCGGATCGCCAGGATCGGCCCGAGGTATTCGGTGCCCCAGTCTTCCTCGGTGGCCGGCTTGGCGTGCGGCAGCAGCGCCAGCGTGCGCGGGCAGCCGCGCAGTTCGACGCCGTGTTCGGTCAGCGCGGCCGCCAGGCGCGGCAGGATCGAGACGGCCGCGACGGCGTCGACCAGCAGCGTTTCCATGGCGCCGCAGATGCCGTAGCGGTAGGTCTTGGCGTTGAGGGCGATGGCGTGGGCCTTCTCGGGATCGGCGGCGGCGTCGATGTAGATGTGGCAGTTGCCGTCCAGATGCTTGATGAGCGGCACGCGGGCTTCCTGCGCCAGGCGCGCGATCAGTCCCTTGCCGCCGCGCGGCACGATGACGTCGATGTGCTCGGTCATGGTGATGAGCTTGCCGACCGCGGCGCGATCGGCCGTGGCGACGACCTGCACGGCGTCTTGCGGCAGGCCGGCGGCCGCCAGTCCCTGCTGGACGATGCGGCCCAGCGCCACGTTGGAATGCAGGGCCTCGCTGCCGCCGCGCAGGATGGCGGCGTTGCCGGACTTCAGGCAAAGCGCCGCGGCGTCGATGGTGACGTTGGGGCGCGATTCGTAAATGATGCCGATGACGCCGAGCGGCACGCGCATCTGCGCCACGCGCATGCCGTTGGGGCGCACGCTGGTGGCGGTGACGCTGCCGATCGGGTCGGGCAGGGCGGCGATCTGGCGCAGGCCCTCGGCCATGTGCGCCAGCGTCTTTTCCGAGAGGGTCAGGCGGTCGAGCAGGGCCGGCTCCAGGCCGTTGGTGCGCGCGGCGGCGACATCCTTGGCATTGGCGGCGAGCAGTTCGGCCTGGTTGGCGGCGAGCGCATCGGCCATGGCCAGCAGGGCCTGGTTCTTGGCGGCGCTGTTGGCGCGCATCATGGCGCGCGAAGCCCGGCGCGCATTGTCGCCAAGGGTCAGCATGGCTTGTTCGATGGAGGACGAGGACATGGCGGCGTCGATCATGGTGAGGGGGCGGCCAGGGCGCCGCGTGCGATTGGGATAGTTTATCCGGCCAGGGGCCGGGAGGATCAGGAGGCGGCCGGGGCCGCCTTCACGGTCGGTTGCCGGCAGCGGCGACGCGCAGGGCCAGGCGGGTCATTTCTTCCCAGGGGTCGGACAGCCGACCCGGGACGGACAGCCCCTTGATGAGGCGGTCCACTTCGTGCGCGTGTTGCACCGCGGCGGGCCAGACGTCGGGGCGGACCCGGCCCAGCGCCTGCAGCGCGAGGCGTTCGTGCGCGCCGAAAATGCGCAGGCGGCGCATCAGGCCGTTGGCGTCCTGGCCCAGGCTGCGGGCTTCGGCCACGCGCGCCAGCAGGCGGATTTCCTCGCCCACCGCCCATAGCACCAGCGGCAGGGCTTCGCCCTCGGCGCGCAGGCCGTCGATCATGCGGATGGTGCGGGCGATGTCGCCGGCCAGCATCGCGTCGCGCAGGCCGAATACATCGTAGCGGGCGACGTTGAGCACGGCGCGCTCGACGTCTTCCGGCGCCAACTGGCCCTCGGGATAGAGCAGGCCCAGTTTCTGGATTTCCTGGTGCGCGGCCAGCAGGTTGCCTTCGACCTTGTCGGCCATCCATTGCAGGGTGGCGTTGTCGGTGCGCTGGTTCTGGCGCGCCAGGCGCTGGCCGATCCAGGCGGGGAGACGGCCGCGTTCGATGCTGGGGATGTCGACCGTCGTGCCGGCACGGCCCAGGGCCTGCATCCAGCGGCTTTCGCGGGTGGCCTTGTCCAGGCGCGGCAGCGCCACCAGGATGAGGGTATCCGGGTTGTCTGCCTGCTTTTCGGCTTGTTCGGCCAGGCGCGCCAAGGTATCGGCGCCGGACTTGCCGGGCTTGCCGGTGGGAATCTTGAGTTCGAGGATGCGGCGGTCGCCGAACAGCGACACGCTCTGGGTCGCGGCGATGACCGCGCTCCAGTCGCTGCGCGCGTCCATCACCATCGACAGGCGTTCGGTATAACCGGCGCCGCGCCCGGCGGCGCGCAGCGCATCCACGGCCTCGGTCACCAGGAGGGGCTCGTCACCGGACACCGTATACAGCGGGGCCAGGCGGCTGCCGGCCCGCTGCAGGTGATCGGCCAGGCGATCCGCGTCCAGGACTTGTGCCATCGGTCAGCGCGTGTAGGCAGGGTCGGTGGTGGACGGCGTCTGCCACGGGGTCGGCGTGCGGCGAGGCTGCGGTGCGGTGGGATCGTATAGCGGCGTCTCGCCGTCTTCCGCCCGCTGTTCGCGGTTTTCGAAGGCCTTTCGCACTTCCGGAGCCGTCATGCGGCGGAGCAAGCGCGAAACCAGATCACGCTGCATGGCGAGGTACAGTGTTTCGATCTGCCCTTGCTTGGCCTGGACGATCTGGTCGTCGTACGGCATTTCGCGGTAGATCGACAGGGTCGTGTCCGGGATCAGCGCGCGGCCCTTCGCATCGATCAGGCGGAAGGTGTAGTTGATGCCCAGTTCGTATTCCTCGACACGGCCCTGGGCGTTCAGCGACACCTCGCGCAGGGCGCGCGTGTTGGAGACCTCCTGCAGGATCGCCTGCGCGTCCTTGGGCGAGGTGACCAGCTTGGTGTCGGGCGAGGCCGCGCGCAGCGCGCGGCGCACGTCGGCGCCGAATTGGGTGTTGTCGGCAATGCCGACATACAACGTTTCGAACGGCAGCGGGGTGACCCCGCGCAGCGTGAAGCCGCAAGCCGAGATCAGCATGAACAGCGCCAGGCAGGCGCCGCGCAGCAGCCAGGATTGGCGGGGGGATTGCGTGTGTTGCCCGGCGAAGTACATGCTCGACCTCATCAGCCTACGACGTTGACCAGTTTGCCCGGAACCACGATGACCCGCTTGGGCGGGCGGCCTTCCAGGTAGCGGGCGACTTCATCCTGGGCGGCGGCGAGTTTCTCGATGTCTTCCTTGGCGGCCTTGGCGGCGACGCGGATCGAGCCGCGCAGCTTGCCGTTGACCTGCAGCATCAGTTCGATTTCGTCCGCCACCAGCGCGGCTTCGTCGACGTGCGGCCACGGCGCGTCGAGCAGGTCGCCCAGCTCGTGCGCGTAGCCGAGGTCGCGCCACAGGTGCCAGGTGATGTGCGGCACCACCGGGTACAGCACGCGCAGCAGCACGCCCAGCGTTTCGGCGTAGGCGGCGTCGGCGTGCTTGCCTTCGGGCAGCTTGGCGTCGTCGATGGCGTTGAGCATCTTCATGCACGCCGACACGACGGTGTTGTACTGGATGCGCTGGTAGTCGTAGTCGGCCTGCTTGAGCAGGTTGTAGACCTCGCGGCGCAGATCCTTGACGGCGGCGGGCGCGTCGGTCCAGTCGGCGCCGGCGGCCAGGCCGCGGGCGACGGTGTCGCGCTGCGCGTAGCTGATCGACCACAGGCGGCGCAGGAAGCGGTTCGAGCCTTCGACGCCGGAATCGGACCATTCGAGGGTCTGCTCGGGCGGGCTGGCGAACATCACGAACAGGCGCGCGGTGTCGGCGCCCAGCGTGTCGATCAGCGATTGCGGATCGACGCCGTTGTTCTTGGACTTGGACATCGTGCCCACGCCGCCGTAGGTCACGTCCGAGCCGTCGGACTTGAGCTTGGCCCCGATGATGGCGCCGCGCGCGTCGTAGACGTTCTCGACTTCCTCGGGCCAGAAATACTCGATGCCGCCCTGGGCGTTCTTGCGCGAGTAGATGTGGTTCAGCACCATGCCCTGGCACAGCAGCTTGGTGAAGGGCTCGTCGAAGTTGAGCAGGCCCATGTCGCGCATGACCTTGGTCCAGAAGCGCGCGTACAGCAGGTGCAGGACCGCGTGCTCGATGCCGCCGATGTACTGGTCCATCGGCATCCAGTAGTCATTGCGCGCGTCGACCATGGCAGTGTTGTTGCCCGGCGAGGTGTAGCGCATGAAGTACCAGGACGAGTCCACGAAGGTGTCCATCGTGTCCGTCTCGCGGCGCGCCGGCTTGCCGCAACTGGGGCAGGCGCACGACAGGAAGGCTTCGTTCTTGGCCAGCGGGTTGCCGCTGCCGTCCGGGATCAGGTCGTCCGGCAGCACCACCGGCAGGTCCTTTTCGGGGACCGGCACCGGGCCGCAATCCGCGCAGTGGATGATGGGGATCGGGGTGCCCCAGTAGCGCTGGCGCGAGATGCCCCAGTCGCGCAGGCGCCAGGTGGTCTGCTTTTCGCCCAGGCCTCGCGCCCCGAGGTCGGCGGCGATGGCGTCCACGGCTTCCTTGTGCGACAGGCCGTCGTACTTGCCCGAGTTGATGGTGCGGCCGCTCTGCTTGTCGCCGTACCATTCCTGCCAGGCGTCGGTGGAGTAGGCCTTGCCGGCCACGTCCACGACCTGGCGGATCGGCAGCTCATACTTCTTGGCGAAGGCGAAGTCGCGTTCGTCGTGCGCTGGCACGCCCATCACGGCGCCGTCGCCGTAGGTCATGAGCACGTAGTTGCCGACCCAGACTTCGACCTGGTCGCCGGTGATCGGGTGCGTCACGAACAGGCCGGTGGGCAGGCCTTCCTTTTCACGCGTGGCCAGTTCGGCCTCGGTGGTGCCGCCCAGCTTGCACTGTTCGATGAAGGCGGCCAGGGCCGGGTTCGACTGCGCGGCGTGGGTGGCCAGGGGATGTTCCGGCGCCACGGCGCAGAAGGTCACGCCCATGATGGTGTCGGCGCGGGTGGTGAAGACGTACAGCTTGCCGTCCTGGATCAACTGGCCGTCCTGGCCGGCGATCTGGTGCGGGAAGGCGAAGCGCAGGCCCTCGGACTTGCCGATCCAGTTTTCCTGCATCAGGCGCACGCGCTCGGGCCAGCCGGGCAGGTCGTTCTGCACCGCGCCCAGCAGTTCGTCGGCGTAATCGGTGATGCGCAGGTAGTAGCCGGGGATCTCGCGCTTTTCGACCGGGGCGCCCGAGCGCCAGCCGCGGCCGTCGATGACCTGTTCGTTGGCCAGCACGGTCTGGTCGACCGGGTCCCAGTTCACGACCTGGGTCTTGCGGTAGGCGACGCCCTTTTCGAGCATTTTCAGGAACAGCCACTGGTTCCACTTGTAGTACTCGGGATCGCAGGCGCACATTTCGCGCGACCAGTCGATCGCCAGGCCCATCGCCTTCATCTGCTTCTTCATGTAGGCGATGTTGTCGTAGGTCCACTTGGCGGGCGGCACCTTGGACTTGATGGCGGCGTTCTCGGCCGGCATGCCGAAGGCATCCCAGCCCATCGGCATCAGCACGTTGTAGCCCCGCATGCGCAACTGGCGCGCCATCATGTCGTTGATGGTGTAGTTGCGCACGTGGCCCATGTGCAGCTTGCCGCTGGGATAGGGCAGCATCGAGCAGGCGTAGAACTTCGGCTTCTCGGAGCCGTCCGGGTTCTTCGCGTGTTCATGGACCAGATAGGCGTCGCGTGCCTGCCAGTCTTGGTGGGCGGCCGCTTCGACGGTAGTGGGGAGGTAACGTTCCTGCATGGGCTCGTGCGCGATGGCGAAAAATGGGTGAACCGCCCCCGCGCGCCAGGCGCGGGGGCGGTCAAAACCCCTGATTATAGGAGGTGCTAGGCGCGGATAGGGGGCGGGGCGGTTTCCGGGATGCGGGCGCTGGCCCCGAGCATGCCGTAGGCCAGGGTTATGGCCGCCAGAACCGCGCCCGCGGTGACCACGCCGGGCCAGCCGTAATGGGAGTACAGCCAGGACGATACCAGTGATCCGGTGGCCCCGCCGATGAAGTAGCTGGTCATGTAACCGGCCGTCAGGCGGCTGCGGGCCTCGGGACGGGTGCGGTACAGCGAGCTGGTATTGGTGACGTGGACGCCCTGGATCGCCAGGTCCTGGATCAGGATGCCGGCCAGCAGCGCGATGACCGAGGCCTGGCCGAAGGCCATCAGGCCCCACGACGCCAGCAGCAGCAGCAGGCCGATGCGGGTGGCCTGGTTGCCCAGGCCGCGGTCGGCCAGCCTGCCGAACCGGTTGGCGGCGTAGGCGCCGGCCGCGCCGGCCAGCCCGAACAGGCCGATGGTGGTGTTGTTGAAACCGTAGTCCGGGCCCGACAGCAGGAAGGTCAGCGGCGTCCACAGCATGCTGAAGGCGGCGAACAGCAGGCCGCCCAGCAGCGAGCGGCCGCGCAGCAACGGTTCCTCGGCGAACAGGCGGAAGATCGAGCCGAGCAGACGCGGATAGCTCATCGCGGCCTGGCTCTTGTGGCGCGGCAGCACCCGCCAGAGCGCGCACGACATGCAGAGCATCAGGATCGCGGCGACCCAGTAGACGGTGCGCCAACTGCCCAGGTCGGCCAGCACGCCGGCCGCGGTGCGGGCCAGCAGGATGCCCAGCAGCAGGCCGCTCATGACGGTGCCGACCGCCTTGCCGCGCTCGTGCGGCGCCGCCAGGGTGGCCGCGAACGGCACCAGCACCTGTGCCACCACCGACAGCATGCCGGTCACCGCGGTGCCCAGCATCAGCATCTGGATGTTGCGGGCGAAGGCCGACACCAGCAGGCCGCCGGACGACAACAGGGTCATCAGCACGATCAGGCCGCGGCGTTCGAACAGATCGCCCAGCGGCACCAGCAGGATCAGGCCGAGCGCGTAGCTCAACTGCGCGATCATGACGATGCTGCCGGCGGTGGCATTGGACAGCGTGAATTGCTGGCTGATGGTGTGCAGCAGCGGCTGCGCGTAATAGTTGCTGGCGACCGCCAGGCCGGTGGCGACGGACATCAGCAGGATGACGGGCGCGGTCAGCGGAGCGGGTTGGGCAGGTGCGGCGTTCATGTGAGGCGGGGCGTGGAAGTGTGGCGAAAGGAAGACTCAGGCGGCGATGCCGCCGGGCGTTTCCCGGTCGTGCGGAATCAGCAGTTTCTTCAGCAGGCCGGCCATCTGGCGGCGTTCGGTGGCGTTCAAGGGGGCGAGCAGCGATTCCAGTTCGCGCAGGTAATCCTTGAGCACCTGCTTGATGACGCGCAGGCCTTCGGCGGTCAGCGCCACGATGACGCCGCGACGGTCGTCGGGGTTGGGCGTGCGCGCCAGCAGGCCGGCCTGTTCCAGGCGGTCCAGCCGGTTGGTCATGGCGCCCGAGGTCAGCAGCAGCGCCGCGACCAGCTTCTGCGGATTCATGGCGTATGGCGCGCCGGTGCGGTACAGCGTCGCGAGCACGTCGAATTCGCCCTGGTGCAGGTGGTGGCGCTTGAACGCCTGGCCCACGTCACGCGCGGCGAAGGCGTGGAAGCGGAACACGCGGCTGAGGACGCTCATCGGCGAGATATCCAGGTTGGGACATTCCTGCTCCCACTGCGACAGCACCAGGTCGACCAGATCATTCATGATGTTTTTATATGAAGTATCTTTATATAAAGATAAATTCTAGCAGGCCGTCCCGGGATCATGCAAGGCGCGCCCGCCGGCGGGCGCGGACCGCGCCGGAAAGCGCGGGCGCGCAAAAAAGAAAGGGCCCGCCCCTTGCGGGGCAGGCCCTTTCCGGCTTGACCGGATAACCGTGCGGAATTACTGCGCGGCGTCCTTCAGCTTCTTGAGCGGGCGAACCTTCACCTTGACCGAAGCCGGCTTGGCGGGGAACCAGCGCTCTTCGCCGGTGAACGGATCCTTGCCGAAGCGCTTGGCCTTGGCGGGGACCTTCTGCACGGCAACCTTGAACAGGCCGGGCAGCGTGAATTCGCCAGCGCCCTTCTTGTCCACGGAGCTCAGCACCGAGGTTTCCAGGCTGGCCAGGACGGCCTTGACCGCCTTGGCTTCAACGCCGGACTGCTCGACGATGTAGGCGATCAGCTGGGTCTTGTTCAGAGCAGCCTTGATAGCCTTGGGGGCGGCAGCGACCTTCTTGGCGGCGACGGCCTTCTTGGCTGCCGGCTTCACAGCGGGTTTGGCGGCGGTAGCCTTCTTTGCGGGCGCCTTGGCGGCGGGCTTGGTGACTTTCTTGGCAGGAGCTTTAGCTTTCGTGGCCATGGTCAAAATCCGTATGTTGAGGACATGGGGCAGCGCGCGCGCCGGGTATCGGCGTTTAACGCTACGCGCCCGATGATAGCGGAAGAGTGGCGGTTGTAGCCGCTTTCGCAAGGCCTTTCGCGCAATCTTTGTTGTTTTCCAGGCAGAAAAACCCCTTCTACAAGGGGTTCTGCAAAATGCAGTGACAATCGCTGCGATTTTTTCAGTGGCACGCGCGGCATCGGAACGCGCGCGCCAAGCCATTGCGCGGCAGCAGACGTTGCGCGCGCCGGGCCGTTTTGAACCATCCGGGCCAAGCGTGTTCCAATGCTTCGCGCCGCGCGTCGGCGGGCGCGGGCGGGTGGCGGTGTGGCCGCCTGCCGGCGCTGGCCCGCGTGCCATCCTTACCCCGCATGGAAGTGAAGCACCCTATGTTGATGAAGAAGTTGGCGGCGAGCCTGCTCGTTGCGACCGCGTGTATGTCAGGCGCCCTGGCGCAATCGATGCCCCAGCCAGACCTGTCGGCCAAGGCCTGGTTGCTGCTGGACGAGACCAGCGGCCAGGTGATCGCGTCGCACGCGGCCACCGCCCGGATCGAGCCGGCCTCGCTCACCAAGATCATGACGGCGTACGTGGTGTTCGGCGCTATCCACAACAAGGAGCTGTCGCCGGACCAGAAGGTGACCATCTCGACGCGCGCCTGGAAAGTGCCGCCCGGCAGTTCCAAGATGTTCCTGGAGCCGGGCTCCAAGGTGTCCGTGGACCAGTTGCTGCGCGGCCTGATGATCCAGTCCGGCAATGACGCGGCGATCGCGCTCGCCGAAGCGCTGTCGGGCAGCGTCGAGGCGTTCGTGGCGCGCATGAATGACACCGCCGTGCAACTCGGCCTGCATGGCACGCACTTCGCCAGTCCCCACGGGCTGCCGGATCCGGGCACGTATTCCACGGTCAGCGACCTGTCGATCCTTGCCACGCGCTTCATCCGCGATTACCCCGAGCTGTACAAGGCCTACGATTCGGCCAAGACCTTCACCTATAACAACATCACGCAACCCAACCGCAACCGGCTGCTGTGGCTCGATCCCAGCGTCGACGGCCTGAAGACGGGCCATACCGACGCGGCCGGTTACTGCATCGTGGCGACCGCGCACCGGCCCAACGGTCGCGACCAGCGTCGCCTGATCACGGTGGTGGTCGGCACGGCCTCGGACAAACTGCGCACCCAGGAGAGCCGCGAGTTGCTGGAATGGGGCTTCCAGGGGTTCAATACCATCAAGTTATATGCGAAGGGCCAGGCGGTGGCCACGCCCGAGGTCTGGAAGGGCCAGACCGACACGCTCAAGGCCGGTTTCGCGCGCGACGCCTACGTCACGGTGCCGGCCGGCGCCAAGGTCGAGCCGGTCTGGACCCCGCAGGATCCGCTGGTGGCGCCGATCGCGGCCCAGGCCACGGTCGGCTCGCTGCGCGTGATGGTCGACGGCAAGCCCGCCATGCAGTTTCCGGTGGTGGCGCTGGAGCCGGTGGCCGAGGCCGGATTCGCCGGCCGCGCCTGGGATTCCATCCGCTTGTGGTGGCGCGGGCATTCCTGATCCGACGGGAGGGGACATGGCGGTGAGTTTTCCGGGTGGGCCGGCCGCGGCGCCGACCACCGATGATCCTCTTGGGCTGCTGTCCGCCTGTCATGGACGCATTGCGCGGCAATGCGCAACCTTGCGGCGCCTGGCCGCGCATCTGCCTGCGCATGGCAGCGATGACGCGGCCCGGGTCGCGGCGGCGGGCGTCGCGCGTTATTTCCAGACGGCCGCGATCCACCACCACGAAGACGAGGAAGAGGACCTGTTCCCGGCTCTGATCGAGTCCATGGCGGGTTCCGACGCCGTCTGCCTGCGCGCGCTGGTCGATGGATTGATTGCCGATCATGCGCGGCTGGCAGCGCTGTGGGCGCCGTTGCGGCAAATCCTGGGCGAGATCGCGGCGGGCCGCCCGGCGGCGCTGCCGCCGGCGCAGGTTGAGGCGTTCGCGGCGGCCTATGCGGCGCATATCCAGCGCGAAGAGGATGAACTGCTGCCGCTGGCCGCGCGCCTGATCGGCGATGACGCCCTGGCCGCGCTCAGCCGGGCGATGAAGGCGCGGCGCGGCGGCGAGGCTGGCTGAACCTCGTCGCGCGCCAGGCGGCCGCCCGGCGCTTCTTTTAGTGTTAAATGGTCGCAGCCGGGGCAATCCGCGCCGGATCTCGGATCGCCACGCCATGCACCGCAACGCACGCTTTCGCCGGAAACTGCAGGATCCCGCCCTGATGCACGCCATGTCGGCGCACAATCCGCTGGCCGCCCGGCTGGCGATGGAGGCCGGGTTCGACGCGATCTGGGGCAGTGGCTTTGAATTGTCGGCCAGCTACGCCGTGCCGGACGCCAATATCCTGTCGGCCGGGGTGCACCTTGACATGATGCGCGCCATGGCCGCCACGGTCGACGTGCCGGTCATCGCCGATATCGACACCGGGTTCGGCAACGCCATCAACGTTTCCTACGTCGTGCCGCAATACGAGGCCGCGGGCGTGTCGGCGGTCGTGATGGAAGACAAGACCTTTCCCAAGGACACCAGCCTGCGGACCGATGGCCGCCAGGAACTGGTGCGCGTGGAGGAATTCCAGGGCAAGATCGAAGCGGCCTGTGCCGCCCGTCGCGATCCCGATTTCTGCGTCATCGCGCGGACCGAAGCGCTGATCGCGGGACTTGGACAGGCCGAGGCCCTGGCGCGCGCCGCGGCCTATGAGGCGGCCGGCGCCGACGCCATCCTGATCCATTCCAGGCAGGCCACCCCCGACGAGGTGCTGGCCTTCGTCGCGGCCTGGTCCGGCGGCGTGCCGCTGGTGCTGGTGCCCACCGCGTACCCGCAACTGCGCGAGCGCGACATCCAGGCGCTGGGCAAGGTGGGGCTGGTGATCTACGGCAACCACGCGATCCGAGCAGCCGTAGGCGCGATGCGCGAGGTCTTCGCCCGCATCCGCGAGGACGGCGGCATCCATGCCGTCGATGCCGGCCTGCCGACCGTGCGCGATATCATCGGTCTCCAGGGCGACGCGGACATGCGCGAGCTGGAACGCAGGTTCCTGCGCTGAGCGCGCGGGAATGCAGAAGACGGGGCAGGGGAGCGATGGCGGCGGGATGGAAAGCGCGGTTGGCGCGGGTGTTGGGCGATTGGGTGCCGGAAGTCGGGCCCGCGACCCTGCGCGCGGACCTGACGGCCGGGCTGCTCGGCGCGCTGCTGGTGCTGCCGCAGGGCGTGGCCTTCGCCACGCTGGCCGGGCTGCCGGCGCAATATGGCCTGTATTCGGCCATCGTGCCCTGTATCGTGGCGGCGCTGTTCGGCTCCAGCCGCCATGTCATGTCCGGCCCCACCAATGCCAATTCGCTGGCGCTGTTCGCGGTGCTGACGCCGCTGGCGGTGGCGGGCAGTCCGGGCTACATCGAACTGGCCCTGGCGGTGACGGTGCTGGTCGGCCTGATGCAATGGCTGGTGGGCGCCCTGAGGCTGGGTTCGCTGGCGCACTTCATTTCACCATCGGCGCTGTTCGGCTTCACTAGCGGCGCGGCCCTGCTGATCGCGGTGCATGCGCTCAAGGATGCGCTGGGCCTGCCTGCGCCGGATTCGCATGGCGCCGGCGCGTTGCTGGCCAGCCTGGCCGGCCATTGGGACCAGTCGCTGGCGGGCGCGCTGCTGGTGACTGCCGTGACGATCGCCGCGGCCCTGTTGCTCAGGCGGCTGGACAGGCGCAGGCCCTACATGCTGGCCGGATTGGTGGCGGGGGCGCTGGCCGCGGCGGTGTTCAATGCGCTGGCGGCGCGCCTTGGCGCCGCGCCGGTGCCGCTCCTGGGAGATCTGGCGCAGCCGTGGCCGCCCTTCCACGTGCCCAGCATCGACTGGCGCGCCTTGCCCGATCTGCTCAGCCTGGCGTTCGCATTGACCATCGTGGCGCTGGCGCAATCGATTTCCATCGCCAAGGCGGTGGCGACGCGTTCGGGACAGCGCATCGACGCCAATCGTGAATTCGTCGGGCAGGGGCTCTCCAACGTCGTGGGCGGTTTCTTTTCCTGTTATCTGTCCTGCGGCTCGCTCAACCGTTCCATCCCCAACTACGAGGCGGGCGCAAAGACGCCGCTGGCGGCGGTGTTCTCGGCGCTGCTGCTGATGGCGCTGGTGGCGCTGAGCGGCCCCCTGCTGGCGCGGATTCCGCAAGCGGCCATCGCGGGCCTGTTGCTGCTGGTGGCCTGGACCCTGCTGGACGTGCCCCGCTGGCGCCAGTTGATCCGCACCCAGCCGGGCGAAAGCGCGATCGCCGCGGCCACGCTGGCGGCCACCGTCACCATCCGCATGGAGGTGGCGATCCTGCTGGGCACCGTGCTGTCGCTGATGGCGTACCTGCATCGCACCTCGCGGCCGGCGATGCGCACCATGGGGTTCGATTCGCGCGGCCTGGACCGCCGCTTCGTGGTGCTGGCGCAGCAGCCCGAGGCTTTGCCGGAATGCCCCCAGCTCAAGCTGCTGCGCATGGAAGGGTCGGTGTATTTCGGCGCAGCCGCGCACGTGGCGCAGCGCCTGCAGGAACTGCGCGCGGGTGCGGATGCGCCGCGCCATTTGCTGGTGATGGCCAAGAGCATGAACTTCATCGACCTGGCCGGCGCCCAGGTCTGGGAGGACGAACTGGTGGCGCGCCGCGCCATGGGAGGCGACCTTTATTTCCACCGGCCGCGTCCCGAGGTGCTGGCGATGTGGCGCCGCACCGGCTTCCTGGAGCGGCTGGGCGCGGACCACGTGTTTCCTGACAAGGCGACCGCGCTGCACGCCATCTACGCCAGGCTGGACCGGGGCATCTGCGCGGGCTGCCAGGCCCGGGTGTTCTGGGAATGCCAGCCGGATAGCCCGCAGGCCGGCCACTGATCCGGTCTCAGGGGGGCGGCGCGTCGGTGCCGAGATAGGCGGCCTGGACGCGTGCGTCGGCCGCGATCCGGTCTGGCGGGCCCTCGGCCAGCAGGCGGCCGCGCACCAGCACGGCGATGCGGTCGGCATGTTTGAAGACCACGTCCAGGCTGTGCTCGGTGAACAGTACGGCCATGCGCTGCGTGTCGGCCAGTTCACGCGTCAGGCGCATGAGCGCGTGGCGTTCGTTGGTGGCCATGCCGGCGGTGGGTTCGTCCATCAGCAGCAGCTTCGGCCGGTGCGCCAACGCCATGGCCAGCTCGACCCGCTTGACGTCGCCGTAGGCCAGGGCGCCGCAGTGCGCGCCGGCCTGGGCGGCCATCCGCACCTGTTCCAGCAGCGCCATGGCCTCGTCGGCGCGGTGCAATGCGGCGCGGCG
Source organism: Achromobacter sp. SIMBA_011 (assembly GCF_046535435.1). Taxonomy (NCBI): domain Bacteria; kingdom Pseudomonadati; phylum Pseudomonadota; class Betaproteobacteria; order Burkholderiales; family Alcaligenaceae; genus Achromobacter; species Achromobacter sp. SIMBA_011. The sequence continues at coordinate 25,034 of NZ_JAWRWN010000012.1, forward strand.
CCAGGGACGGAACAACAGGCGGTCGCGCGACAGCAGGGCCGTCTGCACGTTTTCAAGCACCGTCATCGAGCGGAAGGTGGCGGCGGTCTGGAAGGTGCGCCCAACGCCCAGGCGGCAGATCTTGCCCGCCGTCAGGCCCACCAGCTCGCGGCCGTCCAGCCGCACCGATCCGGTATCGGGTCGCAACTGGCCGCCCAGCACGTTGAAGCAGGTGGACTTGCCGGCGCCGTTCGGGCCGATCAACGCCAGCATCTGGCCGGCCTCGAGCTGGAACGAGACATCCGCCAGCGCGTCGATGCCGCCGAATGATTTGCGCAGTCCCTCGACCGTCAGCAAGGCGTTGGCGGTCATGCGCGCCTCCGCGTCCAGCGCGCGGCGGCGCCCGCCAGGCCCGACGGGAACGCCATCACCAGCGCCAGGATGGCGAGCCCCAGCACCGCGTGCCAGTAGTCCGTGCTGCGTGCCGCGACATCCTGCAGCCAGGTGTAGGCGGCCGCGCCGACCAGCGGGCCGGCCAGCGTCTGCAGACCGCCCAGCAGCACCATCACCAGCCCATCCACCGACCGGCTCACGCCGAGCACGTCGGGAGCGATGCTGCCCTTGGAGAACGCGTACAGCGCCCCGGCCATGCCCGCGGCCAGCGACGCCGCCACGAAGCCGGCCCACTGGATGCGGCGGATGTCCATGCCCTGCGCTTCGGCCCGCAAGGCCGAATCGCGCGCGCCGCGCAGTGCGTAGCCCAGCGGCGAGAACGCCAGGCGCCGCAGCCAGGCGATGCCGAGCGCGCAAAGCGCCAGCGTCAGGTAGTAGAACCAGGGGCCCTGCGTCAGCCAGCGCGACGGCCACAGGCCGGTCAGGCCGTTGCTGCCGCCGGTCATCGCATCCCATTGATAGGCCAGCGCCCACAGGATCTGCGCCACGGCCAGGGTCAGCATCGCCAGGTACACGCCGGACAGGCGCACGCAGAACCAGCCGAACAGCGCCGCGCCAAGCCCGGCGGCCAGCGGGCCCAGCAGCAACGCGGCTTCCATCGGCAGGGCCGCCAGTTTCAGCAGCAGCGCCGCGCCGTAGGCGCCCAGGCCGAACCAGGCGGCGTGGCCGAATGTGGTCATGCCGGCCAGGCCGGTCAGGAAATGCAGGCTCGCGGCGAACAGGGCGGCGATCAGCACTTCGGTCAGCAGGATGCCCAGATACGGCCACTGCGCGGTCGCCAGGGGCGCCAGGACCAGCAATGCCAGCAACGCGCCGTAGGCCAGCCGCAGACGGCGGCCGGCGGGGGCGATGGGCGCCTCGGCCGCCAGCGCATGCGAGGAGGGCGCCGGCGGCTGGCCCAGCAGGCCCCAGGGACGCGCCACCAGCACGACGGCCATCACGGCGAATTCGGCCAGCAGGGTGAGCTTGGACAGGTTGAACAGCCAGGGGCCGATCTGCACTTGCCCCAGGAAGACGAAGACGGCCTTGACGCAGCAGATCAGCACCGCCGCCAGGAAGGCGCCGGGAATCGAGCCCAGGCCGCCGACGACAACGACTACGAAGGCGCTGGCGATGATCTCCAGATCGAGCCCGAGCGTGGCGGGCACGCGCGGCGCGGCCAGCGCGCCGCCGAGCCCGGCCAGGAACGCGCCCAGCGTGAAGGCCGAGGTGAACAGCCAGGCCTGGTTGACGCCGAGCGCGGCCAGCATGTCGCGGTTCTCGGCGGCGGCGCGCAGCAGCCGGCCCCAGCGGGTGCGCATCAGCAGCAGCCACAGCAGGCCCAGCACCACCGGGCCGGCCACGATTAGCAGCAGGTCATATTGGGGAAAGCGCCTGCCCAGGATTTCGACCGCGCCGGAGAGGCCGGGCGCGCGGGCCGCGAACAGGTCTTCCGGGCCCCAGATCGCCAGAGCGGCGTCGCCGATGATCAGCACCAGCGCGAAGGTCGCCAGCAACTGGAACAGTTCCGGCGCGCGGTATAGCCGCTTGAGCACCAGCAGTTCAGCCGCGGCGCCGATCAGGCCGGTGGCCAGCGCCGCCAGCAGCAGCCCGGCCCAGTAGCCCGGGCCGTCACCGAAATACCGGGTGAAGCTCCAGGCGAGGTATATCCCCAGCATGTAGAAGGAGCCGTGCGCGAAATTGACGACCCGCGTGACGCCGAAGATCAGCGACAGGCCGGCGGCCACCAGGAACAGCGCGCTGGCATCCGCCAGGCCGTTGAGCAACTGCGACAGCAGCCCGGACAGGCTCATCAGTGCGGGCGCATCTTGCGAACTTGTTCGTCCGGCGGTTGCAGGCGCGCGCCGTCGATGTAGGCGAAGTCCTTCATGATGCCCTTGCCGTCCTCGACCGCGGTGACGCCGATGTAGACGCCCATGGTCGACTGGTGGTCGATCTTGCGGTACTGGATCGGGCCGTAGGGCGTGTCCACTTTCAGCCCGGCGAAGGCGTCGACGAGTTTTTCGGTGTCGACCTCGCCGGCCGCCTTCAGGCCCTGGGCGATCGACATGAGCGACGCGTAGCCGACCACCGAGCCGACCTTGGGCGTCTCGTTGTAGCGCTTGCGGTAGGCCTCGACGAAGGCTTTGTTGGCCGGGGTGTCGATGGCGTACCAGGGGTAGCCGGTGACGATCCAGCCCGACGGCGTGTCGGCGCCCAGCGGCTCCAGGTACTCCGGTTCGCCGGACAGCACCGAGACCACGGCGCGGTTCTCGAACAGGCCGCGGGTGTTGCCCTCGCGCACGAAGCGCGTCAGGTCGGCGGCGAACAGCACGTTGAAGATGGCGTCCGGCTTGGCGTCGGCCAGGGCCTGGACCACCGCGCCGGCGTCGACCTTGCCCAGCGGCACGGCCTGCTCGGCGACGAATTCGACGTCGGACTGGAACGACTTCATCATGGCCTTGAAGGTGGCCACGGCCGATTGGCCGTACTCGTAATTGGGGTAGACGATGGCCCAGCGCTTCTTGCGCAGCGCCAGCGCCTTGGGCGCCAGCGCGGCTACGTGCATCCAGGTCGAAGGCCGCAGGCGCCAGGTATAGCGGTTGCCTTCCTGCCAGGTGATCTTGTCGGTCAGCGGCTCGGCCGCCAGGAAGAACACCTGCTGCTGCTTGGCGAAATCGGTCAGCGCCAGGCCGGTGTTGGACAGGAAGCCGCCGAACAGCAGATCCACCTTTTCGCGGGCCAGCAGTTCCTGGGCGGCGCGGACCGAATCGCCTGGGTTGCCGTTGTCGTCGCGCGAAATCACCTCGAGCTTGCGGCCCAGCACGCCGCCGGACGCGTTGACTTCTTCCAGCGCCAGTTGCCAGCCCTTCTTGTACGGGCCCAGGAAGGCGGGAATCGCCTTGTAGCTGTTGATCTCGCCGATGCGGATCGGCGGTTCCTTGTCTTTGGTGTCTTTGGCGGACGCGACGGGGGTCAGCGCCAGGGCCAGGAGCGCGGGGGCGAGCGCGCGGCGCAGCAGGGTCAGGCAGGGACGGAGCATGGCGGATATCGCAGGCGGGAAAGGGCCCGGGCAGGCCGGGCCGTGTCGGACACGGGTTCGGTTCGGCCCAATTGAAGCATGCTCGCCTGCCTGGCGCCAGGAAAAATGGCCCGCCGCGGGCCTGCAGGCGGACCCCAATGGTTTGCGTCCGGTGCGTCTGGCCGGCGCGCCAATGAAAAAGGCCCCGTCACGCAGGGCCCATCAATGAAAAAAGCCCCGCGAAAGCAGGGCCTTTTCGACTTTCCGGAGACCGGCTGAATTACTTCAGCTTGGTTTCCTTGTAGTCAACGTGCTTGCGAGCGACCGGATCAAACTTCTTGATCAGCATCTTCTCGGGCATGTTGCGCTTGTTCTTGGTGGTCGTGTAGAAATGACCCGTGCCGGCAGTCGACTCGAGCTTGATCTTTTCGCGGATACCTTTGGCCATGTCGTGCTCCTAGTATGTCAGATTGGCGGGGGGCCGATTAGGCCAGTTCGCCGCGGGCACGCAGGTCGGCCAGCACGGCGTCGATGCCGTTCTTGTCGATCGTGCGGATGGCCTTGGCCGAGACGCGCAGACGCACCCAGCGGTTTTCGCTTTCAACCCAGAACCGGCGCGATTGCAGGTTGGGCAGGAAGCGACGCTTGGTCTTGTTGTTCGCGTGCGAAACGTTGTTGCCCACCATCGGGCCTTTGCCGGTCACTTGGCATACGCGTGCCATGGATGCACCTCATTTATTCTTGCGCATCGCCGGGGGGAGACAGGGTTTCAGCCGCCGGGCTAAGAAATATCAGAGGCTGGGATCGTCGTGGTCTTGCCACGAGGTCTTGCCATCTTGCCGGCCACCCAGTCTTAGTGGATGAGGGGGGAATCTTTGGAATCCCGCCCAGTGCTTATACCCGCTGCCTGCCATCCGCAAAAAAATGCGCTTGGGGGTCAGAGTGTTGAACTACAAAGCATAGTAGTCCAGCACGGGAAACTTCATGTGAAGACGTAGATTCTAATACGAAAAATCCAGGAAAATCAAGTGTCGAGGCGGCGACACATGGAAAAGCGTGGCGCGCTAGCCGCGACGGGCGCCGCTCGCGGCGCCCGTCGGGCTCGATTTCGGCAGGCATATTCCGCTGCGCGGCGCGGGCCGGCTTCCGTCCCCGTGCCGGCGGCGTTATGTCCCTGCGCTCAGGCCGGGTGCGATTGCGCCACGCGTCCCGACAGCCAGGACAGGCAGGCGCAGGTCGCCAGCGTGGTCGTCAGGGGCAGGGCGCTGTCGGTCTGCCAGGCGCTGACGGCGAAACCGGCCAGCGCGCCGCACGACAGTTGAAGCGTCCCCAATAGCGCCGACGCCGCGCCCAGGCGCTTGCCCTGATCCGACAGCGCCAGGGCCGCCGAGTTGGGATTGACGAAGCCCTGGCTGCCCATGTAGCAGATCAGGCAGGCCATCAACAGCGGCAGCGTCATCCAGCCCCCCAGCGTCAGCGCCACCGCCGCCAGGCTGGCGCAGGCCAGCGCGGTCAGGGCGCGGCGCTGCAGTTGGCGCGGGGTATAGGTGCGCAGCAGGCGGGCGCTGATCTGCGAGCAGACGATGAGCGACAGCGCGTTGGTGCCGAACAGCAGGCCGTAATACTTGGGGTCAACGCCGTATAGTTCGATGAACACCCGCGGCGAGCCGATGATGTAGGCGAACATGCCGGCCTGGCCGAAGCCGCCGGCCAGGCTGTGCGCCATGAACCCGCGGTGCGCGAACAGCGCGCGATAGTTCTGCAAGATGGTGTGCCAGCGCAGCGGCACCACCCGTTCGGGCGCCAGCGATTCCTTCATGATGAGCACGACGGCCGTCATCAGCATGGCGCCGCCGGTCAGCATCACCCAGAACAGGCTGCGCCAGCTGGCGATGCCCAGCAATTGCCCGCCGGCCAGCGGGGCGAGGATCGGCGCGAGACCCATGATCAGCATCAGCAGCGACATGGCGCGCGCCGCTTCGTGGGTTTCGTAATGGTCGCGGATGACGGCGCGCGGGATCACGATGCCGGCCGCGCCGCCCATCGCCTGCACCACGCGCCAGCCGGTCAGCGCCTCGACGGAGCCGGCCAGGGCGCAACCCAGCGACGCGATCATGAATAGCGCCAGGCCCACCAGCAGCGGCGGCTTGCGGCCGAAGCGGTCGGCCATCGGACCATAGAACACCTGCGCCAGCGCCAGGCCGATCAGGTAGGCGGCCAGCGTGCGCTCGACATCGCCGCGCGGCACGCCGAGGTTGGCGGCGATCGTCGGGAACGCCGGCAGGTACATGTCGATGGCGAAAGGACCGATCGCCGTCAGCGCGCCCATGAGGATGAGCCAGCCCGGCAGCGCGCCGCGGGAAGAATGGGTAGGGGGCATGTGGATCGCGACGGGGTCGCGCAATTGACAGGGTGCGTCGCGCGGCATTGCGCGTTTTGCACCAAGCCAATGACTGTATCACGCGTCGCCTTACACGCAAATTGCAAGTGATTTCCGATACAGTCTGTCCGTGTCCGTACGTATTCCAGAGGAGATGCTGTGAGTCCTTTGCTGTCTGTTGTGGAACGCAAGCTCCAGGCTTTGCCCGTCACTGTCCAGTTGGTGCTGCCCGATGGCACCGTGGTCGGGCCGCCGGATCCCCGCGTGCGGTTCGTGACGCATGACAAGACCGCGCTGGCTCACCTGGCCGAGGGCGCCGTGGGCGTGCTGGGGCAGGACTACGTCGAGGGCCGCATCGATATCGAAGGTTCGATGCGCGACGTGATGGCCGCGGCCGCGGCGCTGTTGCCGGGTTCGCCGGTGGACGCGGCGCGCGGCGGCTGGCTGACCGAGCTGGTGCGCAAGGTGATGTCGGTGTGGCGCCACTCGATGGAGCGCGATGCCCGCCAGATCGAATTCCATTACGACCTGTCCGACGATTTCTACGCCTTGTGGCTCGATCCGCGCCGGGTCTATTCCTGCGCCTACTACCGCGAGCCGGGCATGAACCTGGCCCAGGCCCAGGAAGCCAAGCTCGACCACATCTGCCGCAAGCTGCGGCTGCGGCCGGGCGAGCGATTCCTCGATGTGGGCGCGGGCTGGGGTGGGCTGCTGCTGTGGGCCGCCGAGCACTACGGCGTGGACGCCACCGGCATCACGTTGTCGCGCAACCAGCACGCGCACGTCACCCGGCTGATCCAGGAAAAGGGCCTGGGCGACCGCGTGCGGGTGGAGCTGCTGGACTATCGCAAGCTCGACGAGGCCACGCCCTATGACAAGATCGCCTCGGTCGGCATGTTCGAGCACGTCGGCCGGGCCCAGTTGGAAGGCTACTTCGCCAAGCTGCGCCGGCTGCTCAAGCCGGGCGGGCTGATCATGAACCATGGCATCACCGCGGCCGGCGTCTACAACGCCGAACTGGGCAGCGGCATGGGCGAATTCATCGAGAAGTACATCTTCCCTGGCGGCGAGCTGACCCACATCAGCGTTGTCATGGAGGCCATGACCAACGGCGGCCTGGAAGAGGTGGACGTGGAGAATCTGCGGCCGCACTATGCCCGAACCCTGTGGGCGTGGAGCGACGCGCTCGAGGCCAACCTGGCCGAGGCCGCCCGGATCCTGGGCGGCGAGCAGGGCGAGCGTTCGCTGCGCGCCTATCGTCTCTACCTGGCGGGTTGCGCCATGGGCTTCGAGCACGGCTGGATCGCGTTGCACCAGATCGTGGGCCAATACCCGGCCACGGGGCGTCCGGACGAGCTCGACAATCCGCCCGACCTGGCCTACCCGTGGCGGCGCGACTACATGTACCGGGACGCCGATCCAAGACCCTGAAACCGGGTTTTGGAAGCGTCAAATGTATTTATAAGAACAAAATATTAACTAAATGTATCCATGTTTTCGAGGGGCGATTCCCCAGGGGAAAACGGGGAATCGCCTCTTGGGAATAAGGGTTTTTCCGAACGCTTTTCGGCGTGAATGTATCTGATTCGTTCAGGTGCGGGCTTGGGCTATGCATTAATTTCGGTTAAGATGCTGGCTTCTTCTTTCAGTTTGTTCACTATCTGTGGGTTCTCGAAAACTCCGTTTTTCGAGGCTCCTGTCTTGCAAGACCCCGCACCCTGCGGATCCTCTTGTTGCTAGTGTCGGTTTGTATTGGCGGTTCTGCCCGTCTTCCGCACAACCCCCTTAGCTCCATGGCACGGCCGGACCAGCGCCGCCGTGTCCCTGAACCTATGGAGGCAAAAGCCAATGCGTTTCACCCCCGTCAAGACCCTGGCCGCCGCGGCCGTCTTGTTCGCCTTCGCCGGTTCGGCCCAAGCCGCCGATGCGCCGCAATGCGAACTCAAGCGTCCGATCAACTTCGGCGCCATGAACTGGGAATCCAATCTGGTCCTGGTCGATGTCGAACGTTTCATCATGGAAAAGGGCTACGGTTGCAAGACCGAAACCCTGCCTACCGAGACCCTGCCGGCCCTGGCCGCGCTCGAGCGCGGTGACCTGGACATCAACACCGAGATCTGGCTGAACAGCGTCGCCGACCCCTGGGAACGCGCCGAAAAGACCGGCCGCGTCAAACGGATCGGCGATCTCTACATGGGCGGCGAGGCCTGGTACATCCCGCGCTACACCGCCGAGCGCCTGCCCGAGCTGAAGTCCGCGGCCGACCTGCCGAAGTTCAAGGACAAGTTCAAGGACCCCGAGGAGCCCGGCAAGGGCCGTTTCTACGGCTGCCCGGCGGGCTGGGGTTGCGAAGTCACCAGCACCAACCTGTTCCACGCCCTCAAGCTGGACGACACCTACACGCTGTACTCGCCGGGCACCGGCGCGGCGCAGAAGGCGGCCCTGATGTCGGCCTACAAGCGCAAGCAGAACGTGGTCTTCTACTACTGGTCGCCCACGCCGCTGGTGGGCGCCATGGACCTGGTCAAGCTGGAAATGCCGCCCTACGATGCCGACAAGCACAAGTGCCTGACGTCGCCCAAGTGCGCCAAGCCCGAGGCCAGCGCCTATCCCGACAATCCCGTCTTCACCGCGGTGAACACCAAGTTCTCGCAGGAAGCGCCGGTGCTGACCGAGTTCCTGTCGAAGGTCTCGGTGCCGCTGCCCGTGATGAACGAGACCCTGGCCCACATGGAGGAAACCGGCGACGAGTCCGGCGCCGTGGCCAAGTGGTTCCTGAAGAACAAGCCCGACGTCTGGACCAAGTGGGTCCCCGCCGACGTCGCCGGGCGCGTGCAAAGCGCGCTGTAACCCGCGCCGCCTTTCCGGCGGCGGGCCGCTCCGGCTTGCCGGGACGGCCCGCCGGGTTGGACTTTTTCCCCTTGGGATGACCCCAAGGGGAAAAAGCCCTCCGGCAGGCGGACTGCCCGCCATGCGGGCAATGCGCGGGAGGTATTGCTCCCGCGCCGGACTGTAAGCGTGTTTCGCCCTTGCCGACGGCCGCTCCCCGCGAGGGCGCCGCCGCCGGTCTCCGTGCCGGATGCCGTGCTGGCGCACGGCGCGGCGCGTGGCGAACGCGCTGAAATGGAGTCAAAAACATGTTTCCTGAAATCATTCCCGCGCGTCAGGTGCGCGGGGCCATCGACGGATTCGTCGATCATCTGGTCACCAATTACGCCGACACCCTGGAGACGCTGTCCCAGCCCGTGCTGCACGCCCTGGTGTGGCTGGAGCAGGTGCTGCGCAGCTCGCCGTGGTGGGCGGTGGTCGGCGTGACCATCGCCATCGCCTGGCTGGTCAGCCGCCGCATCGGCCTGAGCCTGGCCATGGGCGCGCTGCTGTGCGTCATTGGCGTGCTCGGCCTGTGGGACGCCGGCATGCAGACGCTGGCGCTGATGATCATGGCGGCCGGACTGTCGGTGATCATCGGCATTCCGCTGGGCGTGCTGATGGCGCGCGTCAACTGGCTGCGCTCGATCATGCTGCCGGTGCTGGACGTGATGCAGACCATGCCCAGCTTCGTGTACCTGATCCCGGTCGTGATGTTGTTCGGCCTGGGCAAGATCCCGGCCATCATCGCCACCGTGATCTACGCCGTGCCGCCGCTGATCCGGCTGACCGACCTGGGCATCCGCCTGGTCGACCGCGAGGTGCTGGAAGCGTCGCGCGCCTTCGGCGCCAATCCGCGCCAGCAACTGTTCGGCGTGCAACTGCCGCTGGCCCTGCCCAACATCATGGCCGGCATCAACCAGACCACGATGATGGCGCTGTCGATGGTGGTGATCGCCTCCATGATCGGCGCGCGCGGCCTGGGCTATGAAGTGCTGCTCGGGATCAATCGCCTGGAAGTGGGCCGCGGCCTACTGGCGGGCCTGGGCATCGTGGTGCTGGCCGTGCTGTTCGACCGGATCACGCAATCGTATGGACAGCGCATGCGCATGGGAGGCCAGCGATGAGCAAGATCGAAGTCAAGAACATCTACAAGATTTTCGGGCCGCATCCGAAGAAATGGCTGGAAGCCGCCCAGGGCGGCATGAGCAAGGAAGCGCTGCTGGCCGAAAGCGGCCACACGCTGGGCCTGCGCGACATCAGCCTGTCGATCGAAGAGGGCAGCATCTACGTCATCATGGGCCTGTCGGGTTCCGGCAAGTCGACGCTGATCCGCCACTTCAACCGCCTGATCGAGCCCAGCGCGGGCCACATCCTGGTCGACGGCGTCGACGTGGTCAGCCTGAACAAGCGCGACCTGGAGACCTTCCGCCAGAAGAAGATGAGCATGGTGTTCCAGCGCTTCGGCCTGTTCCCGCACCGCACCGTGCTGGACAACGCCGCCTACGGTCTGGCCGTGCAGGGCGTGGGCCGCGCCGAGCGCGAGCAGCGCGCCCGCGAATGGCTGGAGCAGGTCGGCCTGTCGGGCTTCGAACAGCAGTATCCGCACCAGTTGTCGGGCGGCATGCAGCAGCGCGTCGGCCTGGCGCGCGCGCTCGCCACCGACGCGGAGATCCTGCTGATGGACGAGGCCTTCTCGGCGCTCGATCCGCTGATCCGTCGCGAAATGCAGGACCAGTTGCTGCAACTGCAATCCAAGCTCAACAAGACCATCGTCTTCATCACCCATGACCTGGACGAGGCGCTGCGCCTGGGCAACCGCATCGCCATCCTGAAGGACGGCGAGCTGGTGCAGGAAGGCACGCCGGAAGACATCCTGTTGAACCCGGCCAACGATTACGTGCAGTCGTTCCTGCAGGACGTGAACCGCACCAAGGTGCTGAACGCGACCCATGCGGTGAACCCGGCGCGCCTGACGCTGACCATGCGGTCGCGTCCGGCCCACGCGGTGGACCGCATGCGCGCGCTCAACTACGAATACGCGCCGGTGCTGGACGGCAAGCGGCTGGCCGGCGTGCTGACGCTGGTCGCGGCCGAGCAGGCCGTGCGCGAGGGCGGGCGCGACGTGTCGCGCTTCGTCGAGGATCTGGCCTCGGTGCCGGCCACGGCGGGCCTGGGCGAGGTGCTGGCGCAACTGGTGCACAGCGACCAGCCGGTGGCGGTGACGGGCGAGAACGACGAGTTCATCGGCATGCTGTCGCGCAAGAAGGTGGTCGAACTGGTTACGCCGGTGCTGGCCGAGACGGCGCCGACGGACCCGTCCGCCGAGACGCCTGCGGAGGACGGCCAGGCGGCGCAGGCCGAATTGCAGGGCCAGCCGCAACCGGCGCCGCGAGGCGAGGCGGCCTGAGGCCCCGCTTGCCGTCAGGCAAGGCGGGCGGCGGGTGCCGCTCGTCATGACGAGCCGATTCCGGCGCGGCCAGGCTTGCGCCTCGGGCCAGTCCGGATATGATGGCTGGCCGGCGCCGACTGCCGGCGTGCCACTATTCGGAATATCGGAATCCGTCATGCCAATCTTGAATGTCCAGATCATGCAGGGCCATTCGGCCGCCCAGAAGACCACGTTGCTGAAGGCGGCCTCGCAGGCGGTCGTGGAAAGCATTGCCGCGCCGCTGTCCAGCGTGCGCATCGTGCTGCAGGAAATCCCCGCCGAACACGTCATCGTGGCGGGCGAAATCGGCAAGGCCATGGCGCGCGTCGACGCGGCGCTGATCGAGGGCCGTGACGAAGCCAAGAAGTCGGCGCTGATCGCGGCGCTGAACCAGGCCGTCTGCGACAGCATCGGCATTTCGGGCGAAGACGTGCGGGTGCTGATCCGCGACGTGCCCAAGACCGACATGGGCGTGGCCAACGGCCTGAGCGCCAAGGCCGCGGGCCGCTGAGCGGGGCCCCGGCATGGCGACCGGCAAGGACAGGGGATCCGTCACCGTCGATGACGTGGCGGCCCAAGCGGGCGTGTCGATCAAGACCGTCTCGCGGGTGCTGAACAACGAGCCGAACACCAGCGAGAAGACGCGCGCCAAGGTCATGGCCGCGATCGAGTTGCTGAAGTACCAGCCCAATCCCTCGGCCCGCCGGCTGGCCAGCAAGCGCTCGGATCTGATCATGCTGGTCTACGACAACCCCAGCGACAACTACCTGATCAACATCCAGCACGGCGCGCTCGACGCCTGCAAGCGCTATTTCTACAGCCTGCTGCTGCATCCCTGCGACTATCGCGCGCCCGACCTGGCGGCGCAGATCGTGCAGGCGGCGCGGCAGCACGCCTGCGCCGGGCTGGTGCTGACGCCGCCGTTGTCCGACGTGCGCGCGCTGATCGAGGCGTTGGACCATGGCGACGTGCCCTACGTGCGGCTGGCGCCGGGTTCGCCCAGCGCCCGGGGGCTGGAAGTCAGCACCGACGATCGCGCCGCGGCGCGCGACATGACCCGTTACCTGCTCGGCCTGGGCCATCGCCGGATCGGCTTCGTGGCCGGGCATCCCGACCACGGCGCGGTGGGCGAGCGCCTGCATGGCTACCGCGATGCGCTGGCGGAGCTGGGTGTGGCCTACGATCCGGCGCTGGTGGAGCAGGGCCTGCATTCGTTCGATTCGGGGATGCAGTGCGGCCAGCGTCTGCTGGACCGCGCGCAGCGCCCGACCGCGATCTTCGCGGCCAATGACGACATGGCGGCCGGCGTGCTCTACACGGCGCACGCGCGCGGCCTCAAGGTGCCGCAAGAGTTGTCGGTCGCGGGCTACGACGATACGCCGCTGTCACGCCAGACCTGGCCCAAGCTGACCACGCTGCGCCAGCCCATCCGCGAGATGGCCTACGCGGCGGTCGAGCAGTTGGCCTCGCGCGAACCGCAGGCGCGGGTGCGCACGCTCGGCTATGAGCTGGTGGTGCGCGATTCGACCCGCTCGCCCGGCTGAGCCCGGCGCGCGGGCGCTCAGCGCAGGCGCTTCTGCACGTCATCCTGCGGCGCGTAACCAATGCTGTCGCGGGCCTCGGCCACGTCCCAGGCGCTGCCCTGGTTGGCCGACACGCCGTTGACGGTCACGCTGCCGTCCGGCCAGTTCGACGCATCCGCGGTCAGCGCGGCAAGCAACAGCCGTTCGAAATCCCCATTGGATAGCCACATATCGTGGAACCACGCCAGCGCGCGGCGGGCCGGCTCGTCCCGCGCGGGGGGCGCCGGCGCGCGCCGATGCGCCACGCCGGAATAGGTCATGTCGCGCGGATCGTTGTCGTCCGGCAGAATCCAGCCGATGCGCGCGATCACGGTGGACAGCTTGCCGTGCGTGACGGCGGAAAAGGCGCGGCACAGCCGCTCGCCCATCACCTTCGAGGTGCCGTAGGCCAGCGAATGCACCTCGCGCTCGCCGTCGAACCAGCGGGTGCCGGGCGCGGGCTCCGTGCGCGCGGTGAGCTTGCCCGGCCCGATCGTGGCGGCCAGCGGCAGGTCCTTGTAGCCGCCCATGGCGTGATTCGATGACGAGAATAGCAGCCGGCGCACGCCCTGCGTGGCGGCGGCCGTCAGGACGTTCAGCGTCATGTCGTAAGAGCCCAGCGCCTCTTCCCAACTGGCGTCGGGCGTCGAGTGGCGTGCCGCCAGGTGCAATACCGCGTCGGCGCCGGCGAAGTGGCGGGTCCAGCCGGGATCGGGCCGTTGCAGGTCGGCGGCCACCAGGGTCAGGCGGTCGCGCAGCTCCGGGCTGAAGACGCTGGCGTCCGCCTGCAGGTCGATGCCGGTCAGGTGCTCGCACCAAGGCTGGCGCGCCAGGATGGCCAGGGCCTTGCGGCCGAGCTGGCCGGTGGCGCCGGTGACGATGATGCGGGCGGGGGGCAGGGTAGAGGTCACGGTGGATGTTTCCGGTTCAATGCAGAGGGCACAGGCAGGCGGGAGAGCGCAGCGGGTAGGGGGCGCCGTGCGACTGCGCCAGGCCGGTGGCCGGATCGATGCGCACGGCGCGAAGGAGGTGATCGTCCTGGGCGGCCAGCAGCAGGAATTCGCCATCGGGCGTGAAGGCGATGTCGCGCGGCGTGCGGCCACCGACGGCGATGAAACCGAGCGGTTCGAGCCACGGCGCCGCGCGGCGCAGCCGGAAGACCGCGATGCTGTCGTGGCCCCGGTTGGCGGCATACAGCAGGTCGCCGCGCGGATGCAGGCGCAGCGCCGACGTGGTGTTGGCGCCGCGCCAATCGGGCGGCAGCGTGCTGGCGCGGGCCAGCGCGTTGCCGGCGCCGTCCAGCGCGTACAGCGCCAGGGTGTTGGACAGTTCTTCCACCACCACCGCCAGCGTGTCGCCGGCCGCCAGCACGAGATGGCGCGGTCCGGCGCCGGGCGGCGTGCGCCATTGGCGTATCGGCATGGCCTCCAGGCCGTCGGGCAGGACGCGGTGGCAGGCAATCGTGTCGGTGCCCAGATCGCAGAGGTAGACCCGCGTGCCGTCGGCGCCGGGGGCCGCGTAATGCACGTGCGGACCTTCCTGGCGGTCGGCGCGCGGCCCGGAGCCGCTTCGCGTGATGACCTGGGGCGCGGCGCTTGGCAGGCCGTCGGCGTCGAGGGCGTAGCACAGCAGTTCGCCGGAGCCGTAGTTCGACACGTACAGTTGCCGCGCCGCCCGGTTGATGCTGACGTGGCAGGGCGCGGCGCCGGGTATGGCGACGCGCCCGATGGGGCGCAGGGCCGCGGCGCCGTCCTCGATCGCGAAAACCTCCAGCGCCGCGTCCTGCTCCTGTTCGCTGACGCTGTAGAGGCGGCCGGCCGTCGCGCATAAATAGGAGGGGTTGACCGGGCCGGACAGCACCTGGCGTTGCCGGAACGATGCCGTCGCGCCATCGAACGCGAGCAGGTGGATGCCCTGGCCGCGGCCCTGCACGTGGGGCAGGATTTCGGTATAGGTGCCGACGGCGAGCACGCAGGCGCCGGGTACGCGGGAAAGGATGTCGTTATGCACGTTCGGACCTCGTCGCCACGTCGATCCACACCGCCAGCACCAGCACGGCGCCCTTGACGATCATCTGCCAGGAGGTGTCGACGTTCATCTGCTGCATGCCGTTGTCCAGGCTGGCCATGACCAGCGCGCCGATCAGCGCGCCGTACACCGTGCCGGAGCCGCCGCGCATCGAGGTGCCGCCGATGAAGCAGGCGGCGATCGCGTCGAGTTCGCCGCCCACGCCGGCCGAAGGCGAGCCGGCCGCCGAACGCGCGGTGGTGACAATGCCGGCGAACGCGCACATCAACCCCATCAGCATGAACACCATCAGCTTGACGCGCTGGACGTTGACGCCGGACAGGCGGCTGGCCTCGACGTTGCCGCCAACCGCGTAGACGTGGCGGCCGAACACGGTCTGCGTGGCGATCCACGAGAACGCGCCCAGCAGGGCCAGCAGGATCAGCACCGGCAGCGGCACGCCGTGGGCCTGGTTCAGCACCAGGACGAAGCCGACGGCGGTGGCGGTGATGGCGCCGATGCGCAGCGCGTCGATCCAGCGCGGCGCCACGGCCAGGCCCAGGCGGCGATGGCGCCGCCGGCGCGCCAGCGTCAGGCCGCAGGTCAGCGCGACGATCAACGCGGCGAACAGCCAGGACAGGGCGGGCGGCACGAACGCCTGGGCGATGGCGCCCAGGTCGTCGGGCACGGGCGCGATGGTGACGCTGTCGGTGCTCAACTGCAGCAGGCCGCGGTAGGCCAGCATGCCGCCCAGGCCGACGATGAACGACGGCACCCGCAGCCGGGTCGTGAGATAGCCATTGACCAGGCCGAGCGCGGCGCCGGCCGCCAGCACCACGGCGACCGACAACCAGGTGTTCCAGCCCAGGTTGACCGTCAGGATGGCGACCAGGCCGCCGAGCAGCCCGAGCAGCGAGCCGACCGACAGGTCGATCTCTCCGGCGATGATGACCAGCACCATGCCGCAGGCCAGCATGCCGGTCACCGACATCTGCAGCAGCAGGTTGGAGATGCTGTTGGGCCGCAGGAAGCTGCCATGGGTCTGGTGCCAGAAGAACAGCCAGATCAGGGCGAGTGCCAGCAGCATGGCCAGCAGCTTGTGGCGCGCGAACAGTTGCCGCAGCGGCGGATGTCCGCCGCGCCGGCGCGGTTCTGAAGAGGAGGAGGCGAGTATCTGGGTCATGGCGTTCAGGCGGCGTGCCGCAGCGGGTCGGTGTTGAGGGCGGCGGCGAGCACGCGTTCCGGCGTCAGGCCCTGGATGGGAAAGTCTGCCGCGATGCGGCCGGCATTCATGACCAGCACGCGATCGCTCATGCCGAGGATCTCCGGCAGTTCCGACGACACCATGATGATGGCCACGCCGCGGTCGGCGAGATCGAAGATCATCTTGTAGATGTCGTACTTGGCGCCGATGTCGACGCCGCGCGTCGGTTCGTCCAGGATCAGGACTTTGGGTTGCCTGAGAGCCATCTTCGCCAGCACCACTTTCTGCTGGTTGCCGCCTGACAGGCTGGCGACCGGCAGGCCGGGGCTGGCCGTCTTGATGCGCAGGCGCGCGATTTCGCGCTCGACCGTGGCCAGTTCCGAATCGCCATCCACCCGCGTGGCGCGGGCATGATCGGCCAGGCTGGCCAGCGTGATGTTCTCGGCCACGCTCATCAGCGGCACGATGCCGTGGCGCTTGCGGTCCTCGGGCACCAGGCACAGGCCGTGCGCGATGGCGTCGGCCGGGGATGTGATGCGCACCGGGCGGCCGGCCACCTGCACCCGCGCCTGGTAGCGGCCGGCGTAGGCGCCGTAGATGGCCGAGACCAGTTCGGTGCGGCCCGCGCCCACCAGGCCGGCGATGCCGAGGATCTCGCCGGCGCGCACCTGCAGCGCGACGTCGTCGACCCGCTTGCGCCGCGGATTGGTGACGTCCCAGCAGGTCACGCCGCGCGCCTGCAGCACCACCGTGCCCGGTTGGCGTTCGGTGCGCGGAAAGCGCGATTCGAGCGCGCGTCCCACCATCAGGCCGATGATGCTGTCTTCGTCGAGCGCGTCCGCCGGCTGGGTGGCGATGTGCTGGCCGTCGCGGATCACGGTGATGGTGTCACAGAGGCGTTTGACCTCGTCGAGCTTGTGCGAGATGTAGATGCAGGCCACGCCGGCGCGCTTGAGGTCTTCGATGATGGCCAGCAGCACCTCGATCTCCCTGGCGCTGAGCGAGGAGGTCGGCTCGTCGAAGATCAGCAGGCGCGCTTCCTTGGCCAGCGCCTTGGCGATCTCGAACAACTGCTGGTGGCCGTTGCCGTAGTTCATGACGGGCGCGGCCACGTTGACATCGGTGAGCTTGAGCCGGGCCAGCAGCTCGGCGGCGCGGCGGTGCATGGACGGGTAGTCCATGCGCCCGCCCGGCAGGCGCATTTCGTTGCCCAGGAAGATGTTCTCGGTGACGCTCAGTTGCTGCACCAGCATCAGTTCCTGGTGCAGGATGACAATGCCGGCTTCCTCGCTGTCCCGGGTCGAGCGTGCGCGCAGCTCGCGCCCTTGCCACAGGATCTGGCCCTGGTAGCTGCCGTGGGGGTAGACCCCCGACAGCACCTTCATCAGGGTCGATTTGCCGGCGCCGTTTTCGCCGCACAGTCCGAGGCATTCGCCGGGCCGCACGCTCAGGCTGACGCCCGAGAGCGCGCGCACGCCGGCGAATTCCTTGACGATGCCGCGCATTTCGAACAGCGGTTGCTGTTGGTCCATGGTGCGCCTCCCGGCTACTTGCCCGCGATCTGGTCTGCCGTATAGAACCCGTCCTTGACCAGGATATCCAGATTGTCTCGCGTGACCAGCGTGGGCTTGATGAGGAGGGCGTTGACCTCGCCCTTGCCGTTGTCGAGCTTGGCGTTGAAAGCGGGCGTCTTGCCCTGCACCAGGTTGACCGCCATCTGCGCGGCCGCCTCGGCGATGGCCTTGATCGGCTTGTAGACCGTCATGGTCTGCGTGCCCGCCGCCACCCGGCGCACGCCGGCCAGGTCGGCGTCCTGGCCGGATACCGCGACCTTGCCCGCCAGCTTCTGGCTCGTCAGCGCCTGGATCGCGCCGCCGGCGGTGCCGTCGTTGGAGGCGACGATGGCCTGGATGTCGTTGTCGTTGGCGTTCAGGGCGTTCTCGATGATGGTCTGGGCCTTGGACGGATCCCATTCGGGCGTCCATTGCTCGCCGACGATGGTGATGTCGCCCTTGGCGACCAGCGGCTTGAGCACGTTCATCTGGCCCTCGCGGAACATGCGCGAGTTGTTGTCGGTCGAGGCGCCGCCCAGCAGGTAGTAGCGGCCCTTGGGCACGGCGTCGACCATGCCCTGGGCCTGCATTTCGCCCACCTTGATGTTGTCGAACGATACGTAGCCGTCCAGCGGCGCGCCAAGGATCAGGCGGTCGTAGGCGATCACCTTGATGCCGTTGCGGTGCGCCTTGGCGATGGCGCTGCCCAGCACCTTGGAATTGAACGGCACGATGACCAGCGCGTCCACGCCCTCGGCGATCAGGTTCTCGACCTGGGCGATCTGGCGCGATTCGCTGGCGTTGGCCGATTGCACGTTGACCTTGGCGCCCAGCGCGGTGGCGGCCTCGACGAAATAGTTGCGGTCGCGGGTCCAGCGTTCGACCCGCAAGTCGTCGATGGAAAAGCCGATCACCGGCGCGTCCTTGCTGGCGTGGACGGCGGGGCTGGCGAGCAGCGCCGCGGGCAGGGCCAGCGCGCAGGCCAGGCGGCGAAAGAATGGGGTCATGTCGGTCTCCTAGTGGCGCGTCGCGCTCAGAATGTGATGCCGGTCTTCAAGCCTGCGATGAAGGCGTCGTGGTTGGCGCTGGTGCCGCCAGGATGCCTGATGTACTGCAGATTGGGGCGCAGGTAAACGGACGGGATCGGCGACCAACTGTAGTAGGCCTCGGCCACGTACTCGTAGCCGTCGCCCACCTTGGTGCTGGTGCCCAGGCGCTGGTCCTGCTGGCGCGCGTAGTCGGCATAGCGGCCGTTGTTGTGGGTCGCGCCGATCGCCACGCCGATGACGTCGCGCGCCAGGCCGAACGGTCCTTTGTACTGCAGCCCGAGCGCGATCTGGTGATCCTGCGCGGCGGTGGCGCGGTCGGCCTGCGACACGTTCAGGAACACCGAGGCGCCGCGGCCGCCGGCGGCGCCGCTGACCTGCTGCTCGAAGTTGATGTAGAAGCCGTACTGGCCGTTGCGTTCGCGCGGCGCCAGCCCGGTCTGGCCGCGCGGCGCGTGGTTGATGTCCTGGTACAGATCCTTGCCATCGGAGGTGTTGTACCAGGCGCCGAACTTGTACGAACCGGGCAGGCCGTTCCAGGCCGGCAGCCAGCCGACTTCGAGCGGGATCAGGGCGCCGGTGGTGCCGTCGGGATTGTCCAGCGACAGGCCGTGGCGGCGCGCATAGCCGTCGTCCACGTAGTTCGGATTGACCTGGTAGACGCCTGCCTGCACGTAGGTCTGCTCGGACGTGTTGACCTTCAGGCGCGTGGCCCACTGGCTGGTCGGCCAGTTGACCCAGTAGCTGCCCACCAGGTTGCCGGGCTGCGAGCCGCAGAAGGTCAGGTTCTGGAAGTCGCAGGAAAAGCTGGCGAAGTCCTCGCCCACGGTGAGGCGGCCGATCTTCCACTGCACCCGGTTGTCCAGGAAGGCCTGGTTCAACCAGAACTGCGTCATGTGCCAGGTCTGGCCGCGGCCGTAGACCTCCTGGATCAGCATGTTGTTGCCGATGCCCGCGTCGGCGCCCAGGTTGCGGCCGTTGCGGTCGGTGATGGTCATCTGGAACGTGCCGCCATGCCAGCCGAGCAGCTTGTCCAGATCCATCGTGGCGCCGATGACCCACTGGTCGGTGTAGCGCGTCAGTTTGTCCTGGCCGCCGCTGAAGTTGTGGGCGGCCTCGCCGGTGTAGCCCAGATTCAGCGTCACGCCGCTTTCGGCCAGGCGGGTGCGCAGGCCGCCCCAGTCGCCCAGCAGGTAGGGGCTGGTCTGCAGGTCGTAGGCCCGGGCCGCGCCGGCGGCCGACAGCAGGCCGGCCATCAGCAGCCAGGGCAGCCAGCGGTTGGATCGCGCGGGGTGGGACGGGAAACGCAGGGGCCGCAGGTGCACGCCGGTCCCTGCCGCTGCCGCGAGGCAGGGAGGTATTGCCATGACTTTGTCTCCTGATGCCGCCCGTGCCGAGGGCCGTCGCGGCTTGTTTTTCGTTGACCGGCAGATACCGGCGAAGCTAGTGTCTGCAAAAATGACAGCGCTGTCAATTGTGGTCGGGATTAGGGATTGCCCGGGGAGCGCGGGGTTTTTCCACGGCGCCGGCAAGGCGACTTTCGCCTGGCGAGAAGGGCGCGCCGAGAGGCGGCGGGAGGCGCCGGGCGCGCGAGTATGATGGACAGATAACCAGGAGGAAACATCATGAATGAAGTCATCGTCGCGTCCGCCGTCCGTACCGCCATCGGCGACTTTGGCGGCGCGCTGAAAGACGTGCCGCCCTGCGATCTGGGCGCCACGGTCATCAAGGCGGCGTTGGAGCGCGCGGGCGTCAAGGGCGACGAGGTCGGCCACGTCGCCGTGGGCCACGTCATCAATACGGAACCGCGCGACATGTACCTGTCGCGCGTGGCCGCCATGAACGCGGGCATTGCCAAGGAGACGCCGGCCTTCAACGTCAACCGCCTGTGCGGTTCGGGCCTGCAGGCCATCGTCTCGGCGGCGCAGACCATCCTGCTGGGCGACGCCGAGATCGCCATCGGCGCGGGCGCCGAGAGCATGAGCCGCGCGCCCTACATCGCGCCGGCGCAGCGCTGGGGCGCGCGCATGGGCGACAGCGTGATGCAGGACATGATGACCGGCGCGTTGTCGGATCCGTTCGGCCGCATGCACATGGGCGTGACCGCCGAGAACGTCGCGGCCCGGTTCGGCGTCAGCCGCCAGGACCAGGACGCGCTGGCCGCCGAATCGCACCGTCGCGCCGCCAACGCCATCGAGGCCGGCTATTTCCGCGACCAGATCGTGCCGATCGTGCAGAAGACCCGCAAGGGCGAAGTGGTGTTCGACACCGACGAGCACGTGCGCCGCGATGTCACGGCCGACAGCCTGGCCGCGCTCAAGCCGGTATTCCAGAAGGAAAACGGCACCGTCACCGCCGGCAATGCCTCGGGGCTGAACGACGGCGCCGGCGCGCTGGTGCTGATGAACGCCTCGGTGGCGGCCAAGCGCGGCGTCAAGCCGCTGGCGCGCCTGGTGGCATACGCCCATGCGGGCGTTGATCCGACCATCATGGGCATCGGTCCCGTGCCGGCCACGCAGGCCGCGCTCAAGCGCGCCGGCCTGACGGTGGATCAACTCGACGTGATCGAGGCCAACGAGGCCTTCGCCGCGCAGGCGTGCGCCGTGACCCGCGAACTGAAGCTGGACCCGGCCAAGGTCAACCCCAACGGCAGCGGCATCGGCCTGGGCCACCCGATCGGCGCCACCGGCGCCATCATCACGGTCAAGGCGCTGCATGAACTGCAGCGCGTGCAGGGCCGCTACGCGCTGGTGACCATGTGCATCGGCGGCGGCCAGGGCATCGCGGCGATCTTCGAGCGCATCTGAGCGACGCCTCATCGAGGCGCCGTCATCGACGCGCCGTCGACGGCGCATCGATGCCCCGCGGGCGGGCCGCAAGGGTCCGCCCGCGGCGGCCCTACAATCGCGCCATGTACAAATCCAAATTCCCCTCCGAACTCGACCAGCCGACCCTGTCGGAAGTGGACGGCGTGCGCTATCTGCACTTCAACACCGAATGGGTCCAGGGCGCCATGCGCATCAAGAACCCGGCGGAACTGGTACTGGAATACACCAGCCAGATGATGGCCTGGCTGCTGTTCCTGGAGCCGCCGAAGGACGAGGCCATCGGCATGTTCGGCCTGGGCGCCGGTTCGCTGGCGCGGTTCTGCGCCAAGCAGACGCGCGCGCCGCTGCTGGCGGTGGAATGGAACCCGCGCGTCACCGCCGCCTGCCACATGTTCTTCCGCCTGCCCGGCGAGAACCGGCTGCTCGTCGAGCACGCCGACGCCGCCGAATGGGCCGCCGATCCGCTCAACGCGGGGCGCTGCCCGGTGCTGATGGTCGACCTGTACGACGCCTCGGCGCAGGGGCCGGTGCGCGACAGCGTCAAGTTCTACCGCGACTGCCGCCGCGTGCTGGGCGAGGTCGGGGTGGTGGCGGTGAACCTGTTCGGCCGCCATGAGAGCTTCGGCAAGAATATCGACAATCTGTCCAAGGCCTTTGACGACCGCATCGTGCTGCTGCCCGAGATCGACGCCGGCAACCAGATCGTGCTGGCGTTTTCCGGTCCGCGCCTTGCCGTCACGCCGGCCGACCTGCTGGCGCGGGCCGAGGCGGTCGAATCCCGGTATGGACTGCCGGCGCGCCGCTGGGCCCGTTCGCTGACCCGCCACGCGGTCGACGGCATCCTGCATTTTTAGGCGTCCCTGTTTTCCCGCGGCCACGTGGCCGCGGCGGCATGCCCGTTCGCACGCAGCCGAGGCGCGAAGGGGACCCTGGGGCAAGTCCCTACGACATCCGACTAGTCTGATTCATTGGGACAGCGCTATGATGGGCTTATTCATAATTATGAATTACGGCGCTGTCAGGCCGTCTGCCCATGACCTCACCCATCGTCCGGCAAGCCCTGTACCTGGAAGTCGCGGACCGTCTTCGCGCCATGATCCATGCGCGCGCGCTGCGCAACGGCGAATGGATCGACGAGCTGCGCCTGGCGGGCGAGCTGGGCATCTCGCGCACGCCCTTGCGCGAGGCGCTGAAAGTACTGGCCACCGAGGGCCTGGTGCGGCTGGAGCCGCGCCGCGGCTGCTTCGTCAATGAACTGTCGGCGCAGGACCTGGAAGACATCTTTCCGTTGATGGCCATGCTGGAAGGCCGCTGCGCCCACGAGGCCGCCCGCAAGGCGTCGGATGCGCAACTCGAGGCGCTGGCGCCCTTGCACGAGGCGCTGGCCGGCCATGCCGCCGCCGGCCGCATCGATGCGTATTACCAGACCAATTACCTGATCCACGAAGCGGTGCAGGCGCTCGCCGGTAACCAGTGGCTGGTCGACATGGTGGGCAACCTGCGCAAGGTGCTGAGCCTGTCGCGCCACCGCAGCCTGGCCTGGCCCGGCCGCATCGAGGAATCCTGCGCCGAGCACCTGGCCATCTTCGAGGCGCTGAAGGCGCGCGATCCCGAACGCGCCGAGGCGCTGGCGCGCCATCACCTGATGCGCCAGCTCGAAGTGCTGCGCGCCCTGGCGGCCGATGACCAGGCGCCATCGCTTTCCGATCTTCCCGTTGCAGAGGAGCCCGTCCATGAACGCACCCGTCCATCTCGAGTCCGCGCGCGGCGCACGCACGCCTGACACCGACGTCGAGTCGGGCGATGCCGCCGCGCAGGTCGGCGACAGCCTGATCACGCGCCTGGGCCGCCTGTGGGAACGCGGCCGGCTGCCGAGCGAATCCGAAGTGCGGCGGCTGTTCGAGGCCCGCCTGACCGACGTGGCCGCCAACAAGCTGGCGCGGCGCTGGCGCGAGCTCTATGCGGCGGCCGACGGCAAGGACCGTCGGCTGATGCTGGCCGCGCTGACGCAGGTGCGCGGCACCTTCGCCGGCGATGGCGGCGAGGGCGTGCGCTTCTTCAAGCGCCTGAACGCGCAGCCCGCGGGCCTGCGCTTCCTGGTGGAACTGCGCGCCGACATGCTGCGCTGGCGCAAGCAGGTGGCCGGCGTCCAGGCGCTCGACAAAGACCTGGAAGGCCTGCTGTCGGCCTGGTTCGACGTCGGCCTGCTGGAGCTGCGGCCGCTGACCTGGGACTCGCCGGCCTCGCTGCTGGAGAAGCTGATCATCTACGAGGCGGTGCACGAGATCCAGTCGTGGGACGACCTGCGCCACCGGGTTGCGCCGGATCGCCGCTGCTACGCCTATTTCCATCCGCAGATGCCGGACGTGCCGCTGATCTTCGTCGAGGTGGCGTTCGCCGGCAGCATGGCCGACAACGTGCAGGCGGTGCTGGACAGCGCCGCGCCGCGGCAGGATTTGGGCAAGGCGCGCTGGGCGATCTTCTATTCGATCTCGAACACGCAGGCGGGGCTCAAGGGCATCAGCTTCGGCAATTTCCTGCTCAAGCGCGTGGTCGAGCAATTGCTGGAAGAACTGCCGCAGCTCAAGTCGTTCGCGACCCTGTCGCCGATTCCGGGGTTCGCCGATTGGCTTGGCAAGCTCGACGCCGACGCGGTCGAGGCCATCGTGCGCGAGGACAAGTCGCGCGCCAAGACGCGCCAGCGCGCCGGCGTGCCGGACGGCCAGCGCTGGGCAGCGCGGCTGGCGCGCGCCGCGCAGGGCAAGGCGACGCCCGACGTGGTCAAGCGCGCCGCCTTCCGCCTGGCCGCGCACTATCTGCAGGCCATGAAGAACGGTCTGCCGCTGGACGCGGTGGCGCGCTTCCACCTGGGCAACGGCGCGCGTATCGAGCGCCTGAACTGGGCGGCGGACACCTCGGCCAAGGGACTCAAGCAGTCCTGCGGCCTGATGGTCAATTACCTGTACGACCTGGATGAACTGGACGGCAACCTGGCGCGCCTGCATGAAGGCAAGCCGCAAGTGAGCCGCAGCGTGTTACGCGCGGCCTGAGCGGCGGCGCGTCGCCACATAAAAACCGATAACCAGCGAGGGGACATGACGGACAACACGGCAGGCCGTGTGCTGCTGCAACGCGACGGGCAACTGGCCTGGGTGACACTGTCGCACCCGGGGCGCCTGAACGCCATCACCGTGCGCATGTGGCGCGAACTGCGCGACGTGTTCACGCGCATCGCCGCCGACGACGCGCTGCGCTGCGTGATCGTGCGCGGCGAGGGCGGCAATTTCGCCGCGGGCGCGGACATCCGCGAGTTTCCGGCCGAGCGCGCCGACGCCGCGGGCGTGCAGCGCTACCACCGCGAGATACTGGCGCCCGCATTGATGGCCGTGGCGCAATGCCCGCAGCCGGTGGTGGCGCAGATCGAAGGCGTGTGCGTCGGCGGCGGGCTGGAGATCGCCTGCCAGTGCGACCTGCGCATCGCCGGCGAATCGGCGCGCTTTGGCGTGCCGATCAACCGGCTGGGCTTTCCCATGGCGCCCGACGAGATGCGCGGCCTGCTGGCATTGGCCGGCCGCGCCGCGACGCTGGCCATCCTGCTCGAAGGCCGCGTGTTCGGCGCCGCCGAGGCGCGCGACCTGGGATTGCTGACGCGCATCGTGGCCGATGCCGAGGTGGCCGCGCAGGCCCGGCGCAGCGCCGAACGCATCTGCCAGGGCGCGCCGCTGGCCGCCCGCATCAACAAGCGCCTGTCGGCGCGCCTGGCGCAGGGCGGCGCCTTGACCGAAGCCGAATACCAGGATTATTTCTCCTACGCCGACAGCCGGGACCACAAGGAGGGCGTGCGCGCTTTCCTGGCCGGCGTAGACCCCCACTTCTCCGGAGACTGAAAACGGTGAGCAACGCCAATCTATACGCTGTGCTGGAGGGCGGATTCCCCGCCGATCGCAAACAGGTCGCGCTCGAAACCCCCGAGCTGGCCTACACCTGGGACGACATCGACCGCGCCACGGCCTGCCTGGCCAATCTGCTGGCCTCGCTCAAGCTGCCCGAGGGCGCGCGGGTCGCGGTGCAGGTCGAGAAATCGCCCGAAGCCCTGTTGCTGTACCTGGCCACGCTGCGCGCCGGCCTGGTGTACCTGCCGCTGAACACCGCTTATCGCGAAGCCGAGATCGAGTATTTCCTGGGCAACGCCGAGCCGGCCGTGGTGGTCTGCGCCGGCAAGAACCGCGACTGGGTCCAGCGCGCCGCCGACAAGGCCGGCTGCGCGCATGTCTACACGCTCGACGAAGACCGCACCGGCACGCTGCTTGAGGCCGCTGGCGGCCTGTCGCAGACCTTCAAGACCGTCAAGCGCACGCCGGACGACCTGGCCGCGATTCTCTACACGTCCGGCACCACCGGCCGCAGCAAGGGCGCGATGCTGTCGCATGGCAACCTGGCGTCCAACGCGCAGGTGCTGCACAAGTACTGGGGCTGGCGCTCGGACGACGTGCTGCTGCACATGCTGCCGATCTTCCACGTGCACGGTTTGTTCGTCGCCTCGCACGGCGCGCTGCTGGCCGGCGCGAAGATGATCTGGCTGCCCAAGCTGGACGCCGACCAGGCGCTGCGCTACCTGCCGCAAAGCACCGTGATGATGGGCGTGCCGACCTATTACGTGCGGCTGCTGGCCGACAAGCGCTTCAACCGCGAGGTCTGCGCCAACATGCGCCTGTTCATCTCGGGCTCGGCGCCGCTGCTGTCCGAGACCTTCAACGATTTCCGCGAGCGCAGCGGCCACGCCATCCTGGAACGCTACGGCATGAGCGAGACCGTCATGCTGACCTCCAATCCGTATGACGCGGCCGATGGCGAACGCCTGGCCGGCACTGTGGGCCGGGCGTTGCCGGGCGTGCAGGTGCGGGTGGTGGACGATGCCGGCATCGCGCTGGCGCCGGGCGAGATCGG
Source organism: Achromobacter sp. SIMBA_011 (assembly GCF_046535435.1). Classification (NCBI taxonomy): domain Bacteria; kingdom Pseudomonadati; phylum Pseudomonadota; class Betaproteobacteria; order Burkholderiales; family Alcaligenaceae; genus Achromobacter; species Achromobacter sp. SIMBA_011. The sequence continues at coordinate 51,293 of NZ_JAWRWN010000012.1, forward strand.
CAACGTGCAGGTGCGCGGGCCCAACGTGTTCTCGGGCTACTGGCGCATGCCGGAAAAGACGCGCGAGGAATTCACGCAGGATGGCTGGTTCAAGACCGGCGACGTGGGCCGCTGGGGCGGCGAATCCGCTGGCCGCGACGTGCCTGCCGACTATCTGTCGATCGTCGGCCGCAGCAAGGACCTGATCATCTCCGGTGGCTTCAATGTCTATCCGAAAGAGATCGAGACGCTGATCGACGACATGCCGGGCGTGGCCGAATCGGCCGTCATCGGCGTGCCGCATGCCGATTTCGGCGAAGCGGTGGTGGCGGTGGTGGTGCCCAAGGACGGCGCCACGCTGGACGCCGCCGCGATGCAGGCCGAGCTGAAGGCGCGCATCGCCAACTTCAAGGTGCCCAAGCGCGTGCACATCGTTGACCAACTGCCGCGCAACACCATGGGCAAGGTGCAGAAGAACGTGCTGCGCGAAACCTATCAGGCGCTGTAGCGTCGTCATGCCAGGCCGGTCCACGCAGACCGGCCATTTTTTTCCAAGGAGCCCGCCCCCTTTCCAGAACGATTCCCGAACCAGGCAGCATCCCAACCCAAGAACACAAGAGACGAGACGCGGGAAACGCGCCGTCCCCACGCTGCAGCAAGAGGAGACAATATGAAATACCGCATGTTCGCCGCGACCCTGCTGGCCACGCTGGCCGCCGGTTTCGCTGGCACCGCCAGCGCCGCGTCCTGGCCGGAACGGCCCATCACGCTCATCGTGCCCTTTCCCGCCGGGGGCGGCACCGATACCTTCGCCCGGCCGCTGGCCCAGCAGTTGACGATGCAACTGGGCCAGTCGGTGGTGATCGACAACAAGGGCGGCGCCGGCGGCACCGTCGGCGCGGGCGTGGCCGCCAAGGCGCGGCCGGACGGCTACACCTTCTTCATGGGGGGCGCGCACCATGCGCTGGCGCCGTCGCTGTACAAGAGCCTGAACTACAACATCCAGAAGGACTTCGTGCCGGTGGCGCTGGTGGCGCAGCCGCCGCAGGTGGTGGTCATCAATGCCACCAAGCTGCCCGTCAAGACGCTGCAGGAATTCATTGCCTACGCCAAGCAGCATCCCGGCGACATCAACTTCGGCACGGCCGGCAAGGGCAGCACCCACCACCTGGCCGGCGAACTGTTCGCCATGCAGACCGGCATCAAGCTGGTCGACGTGCCGTACCAGGGCGCGGGGCCGATGCTGACCGCGCTGATCGGCGGGCAGGTGGACCTGGCGTTCGACGGCCTGGGCTCGTCATCGGGTCATATCCGCTCGGGCGCGATCAAGCCGCTGGCGGTGGCCGCCGACAAGCGCTCGCCGTCGCTGCCGGACGTGCCGACCGCGGCCGAGGCCGGGGTGCCGAACTACGTGGTGTCGACCTGGTACGCGATCTGGGCGCCCGCGGGCACGCCGCAGGAGGCGGTGGACCGCATGACGGCGGAAATCACCAAGGCCCTGAACACGCCGAAGATCAAGGAGACCTGGGAGAGCAACGGCACCGCCATTCCGACCCTGACCGGGCCGGCCTTCGGCAAGTTCGTCGACAGCGAGGTGTCGCGCTGGGCCAAGGTGGTGTCGGACTCGGGCGTCAAGCTGGATTGACGCCCGTGGCGTTGGCGCGGGCGCGTGTCAACGCCAGTCGCTGGCCAGGCTGAGCCTGGCCAGTTGGTCGCGCGTCAGCGTCAGGCTGGCGGCCTTGACCAGTTCGTCCAACTGCGCCAGCGACGTGGCGCTGACGATCGGCGAGGTGATGCCGGGCTGCGCGATCTGCCAGGCCAGCGCGGCCTGGGCGGGCGTACAGTTGGCATCCTCGGCGACTTCATCCAGCGCCTTGAGGATGCGGTAGCCGCGGTCGTTCAGGTACGTGTCGACGATCTTCTTGCCGCGCGCGCTCTTGCCGACGTCGGCCGGGCCGCGGTACTTGCCGCTGAGAAAGCCGCTGGCCAGCGCGTAGTAGTTGATGGTGCCCAGATCCTGCGCCTTGACCAGCGCCTGCAGGTGCGCCTCGAACGGCTCCCGGCTGTACAGGTTGTATTCCGGCTGGATGCTCTCGTAGCGCGGCAGGTTGTGGCGTTCGCTGGCGATCAGCGCTTCGGACAGCCGCACCGCGGTGTAGTTGGAGGCGCCGATGGCGCGCACCTTGCCGGCCTCGATCAGCTTGGCGTATTCGCCCAGCGTGTCGGTCAGCGGCGTGTCGGGATCGTCCTTGTGTGACTGGTACAGGTCGATGTGGTCGGTCTGCAGCCGCGCCAGCGACGCCTCCAGCGCGCGCCGGATGTAGGCCGGCGCCAGGCCCTTGGCGTCCGGACCCATCTCCATGCCGACCTTGGTGGCGATCAGCACGCGGTCGCGCTTGCCCGAGCGCTTGAGCCACTTGCCGATCAGGGTTTCGGATTCACCGCCCTGGTTGCCGGGCACCCAGCGCGAATAGACGTCGGCGGTGTCGATGAAATTCAGGCCGGCGTCGACCAGCGCGTCCAGCAGCGAGAACGTGCCGGCCTCGTCGACGGTCCAGCCGAAGACGTTGCCGCCGAAGGTGAGGGGAGGGATCTGCAGGCCGGAGCGGCCCAATGCGCGTTTGATCATGATGTGGCCCTTTGGATGTCGCGGATGTCGTGTCGCGCGGGCGCGGCGCTTTTAGTATATTGGCGCCGCCCGCCCCGGCATGGGGCAGCCGCGCCACGCATGCACCATTTCAGGGATTCCCCCCAAGTGAATTTGGGTTGCGACACGTTAGACTATACGGCTTTACGGCTGTCCGGACCGTGGGGAAGCCCGCGGAACAGCCGTAATAATGAACAAATACCAAGGGTTCAAGGAGCTTACCTATGCTGATCGGAAAAAAACATTTTCTGACGGTTGGCGCAATGGCGCTGGCGATGGCGATCGCCGCGCCGGTGGCGGCGCAGCAGAAGTCGGTGGCGGTCACCGCCATCGTCGAGCACCCGGCGCTGGACGCCGTGCGTGACGGGGTGCAGGACGCCCTCAAGCAAGCCGGCTACGAGCCGGGCAAGAACCTGAAGTGGCAGTACCAGAGCGCCCAGGGCAACACCGGCACCGCCGCCCAGATCGCGCGCAAGTTCGTCGGCGACAAGCCCGACGCCATCGTCGCCATCGCCACCCCGTCGGCCCAGGCCGTCGTGGCCGCCACCAAGGACGTGCCGGTGGTGTATTCCGCCGTGACCGACCCGGTCGCCGCCCAACTGGTCGCCAGCATGGACGCCTCGGGCACCAACGTCACCGGCGTGTCGGACCTGCTGGCGCTGGACAAGCAGGTCGAGCTGATCAAGAAGATCGTGCCCAACGCCAAGCGCGTCGGCATGGTCTACAACCCGGGCGAGGCCAACTCGGTCGTGGTGGTCAAGAAACTGCAGGAAATCCTGCCCAAGTCGGGCATGAGCCTGGTCGAAGCCGCCGCCCCGCGTTCGGTCGACGTGGCATCCGCCGCCCGCAGCCTGATCGGCAAGGTCGACGTCATCTACACCAACACCGACAACAACGTGGTCTCGGCCTACGAGTCGCTGGTGAAGGTCGGCAACGACGCCAAGATCCCGCTGATCGCCTCGGACACCGACAGCGTCAAGCGCGGCGGCATCGCCGCCCTGGGCATCAATTACCGTGACCTGGGCGTGCAGACCGGCAAGGTCGTGGTGCGCATCCTCAAGGGCGAGAAGCCCGGCGCGATTCCGTCCGAAACCATCTCCAAGCTGGAGCTCTACGTGAACCCGGGCGCCGCCGCCAAGCAAGGCGTGACGCTGTCCGACGCGATCATCAAGTCGGCCGCGGTGGTGGTAAAGTAAAGCGCAAGTCGTTCGGCCCCGCCCGTGCCTACCCGGCATGAGCGGGGTTTTGTTTTATCTTGTTTTCTTGTGTTTGCCCCGCGCCGGTACGCGGGGTCCACAGGGCGGCAGCATCCACAAGGTGCGCGCGGCCCGGCGCGATGGCGTTGGCCTTGAACGGCAGGTTGGTCACGGACCGCATGCCGCGTTTTGCTCCCCGGAGCGTCCCTCAAGCAGCCCGCTTGCGGCCCTGGCCGCCAAGCCCGGCAACGCCTTGGCAGGAATCGAGAGAAAATCGCACGGCAGGAAACGTTTATTGCGAAAGCTCGGGTAAAACTGACCCCGAAACGCAAGAAGTTGGACGTTCCTAATCTCTAATATGCTCGTTCCCTACCTGATTGGATTTGACCCATGTCATTGTTCTCGTTGTTAGGCGCACTGGAGATCGGCCTGATCTTCAGCCTGGTGGCCTTGGGCGTATTTATCTCCTTTCGCCTGCTGCGCTTTCCGGACCTGACCGTTGACGGCAGTTTCCCGCTGGGCGGCGCCGTCTGTGCCACGCTGATCGCCTCGGGCACCGACCCGTTCGTGGCCACCATCGCCGCCACTTTCGCCGGCGCCGCCGCGGGGCTGGTCACCGGCTGGCTCAACGTCAAGCTCAAGATCATGGATCTGCTGGCCAGCATCCTGATGATGATCGCGCTGTATTCCGTGAACCTGCGCATCATGGGCAAGCCCAACGTGCCGCTCATCACCGAACCCACCGTCTTCACCATTCTGCAGCCGGGCTGGCTGTCGGACTACGTGGCGAGGCCGCTGATCCTGGTGGTCATCGTGATCCTGGCCAAGCTGGCGCTGGACTGGTTCTTCGCCACCCAGACCGGCCTGGCGGTGCGCGCCACCGGCTCGAACGGCCGCATGGCCCGCGCGCAGGGCGTGAACACCGGCCGCATGATCCTGGGCGGCATGGCGCTGTCGAACGCGCTGGTCGCGATGGCCGGCGCGCTGTTCGCGCAGACCCAGGGCGGTTCCGACATCTCCATGGGCATCGGCACCATCGTCATCGGCCTGGCCGCCGTGATCGTCGGCGAAAGCATCCTGCCGTCGCGCAAGCTGGTGCTGGCCACGCTGGCCGTCATCATCGGCGCCATCGTCTACCGCTTCTTCATCGCGCTGGCGCTGAACAGCGATTTCATCGGCCTGAAGGCGCAGGACCTGAACCTCGTCACCGCGGTGCTGGTCACGATCGCCCTGGTCATTCCCATGCTCAAGCGCCGGCTGGTCGGCAAGAAGGGGCGCTGATATGTTGTCCGCAAAAGACCTCAAGATCACTTTCAACGCCGGCACGCCGATCGAGACGCGGGCGCTGCGCGGGCTGTCGCTGGACATCCCGTCGGGCCAGTTCGTCACCGTCATCGGTTCCAACGGCGCGGGCAAGTCGACCTTCCTGAATGCCGTGTCGGGCGACCTGCCGGTCGATTCCGGCCGCATCGAGATCGACGGCGCCGACGTCACGCGCCAGCCGGTCTGGGCCCGCGCCTCGCGCGTGGCGCGCGTGTTCCAGGATCCGATGGCCGGCACCTGCGAAGACCTGACCATCGAAGAGAACATGGCGCTGGCGCAGTTGCGCGGCGCGCGCCGCGGCTATGGCCGCGCGGTCAAGACTTCGATGAAGGAAGGTTTCCGCGAACGCCTGGCCACGCTCGGGCTGGGCCTGGAAAACCGCCTGACCGACCGCATCGGCCTGCTCTCGGGCGGCCAGCGCCAGGCCGTGAGCCTGCTGATGGCGGCGCTGCAGCCGTCGCGCATCCTGCTGCTGGACGAGCACACCGCCGCGCTCGACCCGCGCACCGCCGACTTCGTGCTGCAACTGACGGCGCGCATCGTGGCCGAAAGCAAGCTGACCACCATGATGGTCACGCACAGCATGCGCCAGGCGTTGGACGTGGGCGACCGCACGGTGATGCTGCACCAGGGCCAGGTGGTGCTGGACGTATCCGGCGACGAGCGTCGCGGCATGGACGTGCCCGACCTGCTGGCCATGTTCGAGCGCGTGCGCGGCGAGAAACTGTCGGACGACGCCTTGCTGCTGGGCTGAACGGACGCTCCGGGCGCCGCCAGGCGCAAGACCCGGCGCGGATCCCTCGGGATCGCGCCGGGTTTTTTCATGCCGGCGCGCGGCGCCCGCGCGGATCGGCGGTCAGGCCGCCAGCGCGCGCCAGGTGCGCAGCAGCAGCGTCTCGATGTCGTGCACTGGCAGGCCGGTGGCGCGCGCCACGGCCTCGCGGTAGGGCGGCATGTTGGTGCATTCGAGCACGATGTCGGTCAGGTCCGGGGCGCGCCGCGCCAGCCGTTCGGCCGCCTCGACCACGTCGCGTTCGACCCGCGCCAGATCCATGTCCGGCGCGTTTTCCAGGATGCGCGCCTGCATCTCGCAACCGGGCGCCAGGCCTTCGACCACGGCGTTGGCGGGCACGCCGGCCGCATCCAGCAAGGCGCGATCGAGCGAGGCCGCATCGAAGGTGACGATGCCCACCCGCGCCAGGCCATGGCATTGCAGCAGGCTGGACGACACGACTGGCACCGGCACGGCGGCCTGCAAGGCGTCCTGGTAGCGCGCCAGGAAACCGCAACTGGTGGAGATCAGCGCCGCGCCGTCGCGCGCCAGACCCACGGCGGCACCGATGAACGGCCGCAGGAAGGCCGGGTCGGCTTCCTGCACGATCTTGCGCGGCGAGGCGCCCGGCACCGTGACGAAGCGCGCCGGGATGCCGGCGCGGGCGTAGGTCTCGGGGTTGCCGACGTCGCCGGGCGGGCGCGGAAAGCGCGTGTCCAGCATCAGCAGGCCGAGAAAGGCGCCGGGGGCCGCGGGCGCGGCCGGGAGGGTTGCATCGTTCGTGGCCATGCGAGGCTCCCGTGAATGTCGATACGCCCTAGAGGAATCGTCCCGGACGGAAGGCGTCGTGGCGGCCGGTGGCGTCGCCGTCGGTCATCAATTCCCCTAGTATCTGCGCGGTGCCGGGCGCCGTGCTGAAACCGATGTGCTGGTGTCCCAGCGCCAGCCACAGGCCCGGATGGCGCGGCGCCTGGCCGATCATCGGGCGGCTGTCCGGCAGCGTCGGGCGGCGGCCGAGCCAGGCCCGCGGGTCCAGCCGCTCGCCCAGGTCGATGGCCTCTCGCGCCCGGGTTTCCGCCAGGTCCAACTGGATGGGACGGGCAGGCGCGTCGCAGTCGTCCAGCTCGACGCCGGTGGTCAGCCGCAGGCCGCGCGCCATCGGCGACAGCACGTAGCCGCCGCCGGTGTCGTAGATGGGGCGGCCCAGCGCCGGGCCGCCGGCGGTGCCGTAATGCATGTGATAGCCGCGCTCGAACGCCAGCGGCAGGTCGATGCCGGTGGTCTTGAGCAGGGCCTTGGACCACGGGCCCAGCGCCACCACCAGGTCGGGCGCCGTCAGCGTTTCCGTGCCGGCATCGCCTTGCACGATCCAGCCGCGTCCGCCATCGCGGCGGATGGCGGCGGCTTGCAGTGTGCGGAAGACGCCGCCCGAGCGCTGGAACAGGTCGGCGTAGGCCGTGGTCACGGCGCTGGGATCGTCCACCGAATAGGACCCCTGGATCCACAGCGCGCGCGGGAAGATCGGCGCCAGGGCCGGCTCCAGTTGCGCCAGTTCGGCCGGGGCCAGCGCCTGGGTCGGCACCTGGTGGCGGGCGTAGGCCTGGCGCGCCAGGGCGCCGCCCTGCCACGCCTGTTCGCTGCGGAACAGGAAGATCCAGCCGCTGTCGCGCAGGCGGTGGCGCGCGCCGGCCGCGTCCAGCAGGCGCAGGTGTTCGGCGGCGGAGCGCCGGATCAGGCCGTCGAGCGCCGCCGTGGTTTCGCCGAACACCGACGGCCGGGCGCGCGCCAGGAAGCCCGCCGCCCAGCCCAGATTGCGGGCCAGGTACGCGGCGCGATAGCGGAATTGGACGGTGTCGTTGCGCAGCAGCCGGGGCAACTGGCGCCACAGGCCGGGATGGTTGAAGGGCATGAGGGAGCTGCGGGCCAGGACGCCGGCGTTGCCGGATGAGGTTTCCCGGCCGGGATCCTGGCGGTCGACCAGGGTGACCTGCATGCCGCGCCGCTGCAGTTCCAGCGCGCAGCAGACGCCGACGATGCCGGCGCCGAGCACTATGACTTGCTTTCCCATCGTCGCTGTCGCTGCTTGAGTCGGTATGGAACCAAGGGAGGTGAGCGGCCGATTGTAGGGCAGCGGGCGGGCGCCAGCGAGAGCGGGCAATCCATGATTGTGACGCCGCGCCGGGCGGCCGCCAGGCGGGTGTGCCGGCGCCGGTCAGGCGGGCGGCCGTTGCCCCAGGATGCGGCCGGCCGCCGCCACGCCCCACCACGCGGCTTCTTCGAACACCGAATAGCCGGACAGGTCGGCATGGGCGAACAGCACCGGGCCGTCCACCTCGCGCAACGCCGCCAGGCCGGCGTTCGATAGATAGCCGCAGTAGGGCGAGGCCATGGCATGGCCTCGCACCGTGATCTCCAACTGCCGGGCGCGACGCCAGAACTCGTCGCCATAGGCGGCGACCAGATCGGCGGCGGCCTCGTCGCGCAGCGCCTCGGGGCGGGCGTCGGCGAGCCATTGCCGCGCGGCCTGCGGCGTCCGGTTGCTGAGGGCGTGATAGGCAGTGAACACCGTGCGCGGCGAACGCGCCACGCGCAGCAATTGGTGGGTCGAGACCACGTAGCCCAGGGCCTGGCCCTGGTAGACCACGTTGTCCCACGACAGCGGCTCGCCCGGCGCTTCGCGCGGATAGCCGTCCATGACGAAGTTCGACACCAGCCAGGGCGCGTGCGGCGACGCGTGCGTGGCCGGATCGTAGCCGTAGGCGCGGATGTCGGGCAGCAGGCGCTGGGCCACGAACAGCGGCATGGCGCAGACCGCGCGTTGCGCTTGCAGCGTAAAGACGCGGGCGGCGGGCCCCGGCGCCAGGCAATCGATGCGCGGGCCGGCCGCGCTTTCCTGCAACCGCGCGGCGGTGCCGGGCAGCAGCCAGCCCTCATGGCCGAGACGGGCGCTGATGGCGTTGCGCAGCCGTTGCACCAGCGGCGCCAGGCCGCCGGGCCAGGTCAGCACCGCGCCCTCGGCGGCGTTGGCGGCATGGCCGCCGCGGCTGGCGAAGTAGTGCAGCCCGGCCCAGGCCGAGACCCGGTCGTAGGGCGCGCCGTAGTCGTCGCGGCAGCAGTAGTTCAGGTACCAGTGCAGGGCGGGGGAGGTGTAGCCTTCGCGGTCCAGCCACTGCTTGAATGTGAGCGCGTCCAGCGCCCGCCAGGCCGGGTCGCGCGAGGACAGCACGATGGGAATACAGAAGACCTTGCGGCCGTCGTTGCCGATCGCGCCGTGCAGCCGGTCCACCAGCGCCAGGAACTTGCGGTGCTGTTCGATATCGGCCTCGGGCAGCCCGTGCATCGGCAAGAGACCGTCTTCCCAGCGGCCGTCGCGCAGCAGCCGTTCCTGCGGCGAGTGCGCCAGGATGGCCTCGTCGTAATAGGGCCGCTCGCCGAAGGCGTCGCGCTCGGCGATGCCGAAATCGGCCAGCATCTCGCGCACGTGGGTGGACTGCATCGACGGCAGCGGCAGGTAGTGCGCGCCGAGCGGGTAGTCGAGCCCGTCGCGGGCGCCGGCGGCGGCATTGCCACCGTACTCGGGGCCCTGGACCACGACGAAATCGGTGAAGCCTTCGCGCGCCAGCTTCCAGGCGCACGACAGGCCGGCCACGCCGGACCCCAGGATCGCCACCTGGCAGCGCCGGGCGCCGGACGATGGCGGCAGCGCCGCGCCATCGCGCAGCGCATGGCCGGCCTGCATGCCCGGGTAGCGCACCTCGGGCGTGGTCTCGACCACGCGCGAACGGTAGTAGCCCGCCGTGCCGGCGGCGGCGGCGGTGGCGACGCCCAGCAGGAAGGTGCGGCGCCGCATCAGCGGATGACCTTGCGCCAGTCCTCGTCGAAGTACCGCACGAGCGATTGTTCGTTCAGGCGGTTCGGTGGCATGGCCAGCGCCGGCATGTCGGCGGGAAAGTGGAACAGCTCGCGCAGGGTGGCGGGGTCGAGGTAGCGGGTGGGCACGGTGACGGCGTCCGGCGGCGTATAGTCGCGGCGCTTGCCGGCCAGGATGAAGCCCCAGTCGCCGAACGACGGCACGTAGGCGTGGTACGGCCAGGTGTTCAGGCCGGCTTCCTTGATCGTGGCGTCCACGCTCCAGAACGAGCGCGGCGCGAAGTAGGGCGAGGTCGACTGGATCACCATGTAGCCGTTCTCGGCCAGGTGCCGCGCCATCAGGTGGTAGACCGGCACCGAGTACAGCCGGCCCAGGCCGAAGTTGGACGGATCCGGAAAGTCCACCACGATGAAGTCGTAGACCTCGGCGTGGCTTTCGAGCCAGCGGCCGGCGTCGTCGTTGATGACGGTGACGCGCGGATCGGTCAGCGAGCCCTGGTTCAGCTTGGTCAGCGGCTCGGAGCGCGAGAACAGGCCGGTCATGGCCGGGTCCAGGTCCACCAGCGTGACGTGCTCAACGTGCTTGAATTTGAGGATTTCGCGCACCGCCAGACCGTCGCCGCCGCCCAGCACCAGCACGTTGCGGGCCCAGGGCAGGGCCTGCAGGCCAGGGATCACCAACGACTCGTGGTAGCGGTGTTCGTCGCGTGACGAGAATTGCAGGTTGCCGTTGATGTACAGCCGCAGGTCGTCGTGCCAGCGCGTCACGATCAGGCGCTGGTAGGGCGTGGTCTCGGCGTGCACCACGTCGTCGCCGTACAGGCCCTTCTCGGCCCAGGCCGTCATCTGGCCGGAAAACAGGAAGCCCAGCGCCAGCAGCCCCAGCACCACGCCGCCGCGTATGGCGCGTTCAGCAGGGCGCCGGATCTCGCCGCGGAACAGCCAGGTGGTCCACAGCGCCACGCCGGCGTTGAGCATGCCGAACAGGAAACTGGTGCGCAGCAGGCCCAGCTTGGGCGCCAGCAGCAGCGGAAAGATCAGCGACACGGCCAGCGCGCCGAGATAATCGAAAGTCAGCACGCGGCTGACGATCTCGCGGAACTCGGCTTTGCGCTGGTTGAAGACGCGCATCACGAGCGGGATCTCCATGCCGACCATCAGTCCGATGATGAAGACGCCCGCGTACAGCGCCGCGCGAAACGGCGCCGACAGCCAGGCGAACACCAGGAACAGCACCGCGGCGGAAACCCCGCCCAACAAGGCGACGGCCAGTTCGACGTCGATGAATCGATTCAAAACGTCGTCGTCTCTTACATATTTTGACAACCACGATCCGATGCCCATCGCGAACAGATAGCAGCCGATGACGGACGAGAACTGGAGGATGGAATCGCCCAGCAAATAGCTGGCCAGCGCGCTGCTGATGAGCTCGTAGCCCAGGCCGCAGGAAGCGACGATCAATACCGACAGGATGAGGACGCGGTCGCGCATGAGGGTTCCGACTCGAAAAATGCGTTCGCAGTATATCGAAGGCGGCGTATATACTGCGCGCAATCAGGGCCTGGAGGGGCGATTATGGGAGAAGCGATGCATCCGGCGGTGACCTATCTGATCTACATTGTTTCGGCGCTGGTCATGCTGGGCATTTTCACCGCGGTCTACACCACGGTGACGCGCTACAAGGAATTCGAACTGATCCGCCAGGGCAACATTGCCGCGGTGCTCTCATACAGCGGCGCGCTGGTCGGTTTTTCGTTCACGCTCTGCTCCAGCATCGCCATCCATGCGAGCTTCGTCATGTTCCTGGTCTGGGGCGTGGCCGCCATGGTGGTGCAACTGGTCGTCTATGCCGTCGTGTCGCGCGCCATCCAGGGCTTGCACGAGGCCATCGAGGAAAACAACATTGCCATGGGCGGCCTGATCGGATCGATCTCGCTGGCCGCCGGCGTGGTCAACGCCGCCTGCCTGACCTGAGCGGCCGCGCGCGTCGACCCATCTCTGACACAGGAGAACTAGCCATGAGTCTCGGTTCATTTATCCGCAAACAGTTCATCGACATCCTGCAATGGAACGAGGACGGCGACGGCGTGCTGGCCTGGCGTCATCCGATGCAGGATTTCGAAATCCAGTACGGCGCCAGCCTGACCGTGCGCGAGTCGCAGATGGCGGTGTTCGTCAACGAAGGCAAGGTGGCCGACGTGTTCGGCCCCGGCATGTACAAGCTGACCACCCAGACGCTGCCGGTGCTGACGTACCTGAAGAACTGGGACAAGCTGTTCGAGTCGCCCTTCAAGTCGGACGTGATCTTCTTCAGCACCCGCCTGCAACTGGGCCGGCGCTGGGGCACGGCGCAGCCGGTGACGCTGCGCGACAGCGAATTCGGCATGGTGCGGCTGCGCGCCTTCGGCGTGTATTCGTACCAGATCACCGATCCGGCCAAGTTCTACCGCGAGATCAGCGGCACGCGCGACGTCTACACCGTCGATGACCTGGAAGCGCAGTTGCGCAACATGGTGGTCGCGGCCATGACCACCGCGCTGGGCGGCTCCAAGGTGCCGTTCCTGGACATCGCCGGCAACCAGGGCCTGATGTCGCAGAGCATCGGCGAGCAGCTCGGCCCGGTGTTCGAGCGCTATGGCGTCAAGCTCGACAACTTCACGGTCGAGAACGTGTCGCTGCCGGAAGAACTGCAAAAGGCGCTGGACACGCGGATCTCGATGGGCATGGCGGGCGACCTGGGCAAGTTCACCCAGTACCAGACCGCCACCTCGATCCCGCTGGCGGCGCAGAACGAAGGCGGCATCGCCGGCATCGGCGCGGGCCTGGCGGCCGGCGCGGCGCTGGGCCAGACCATGGCGGCCGGACTGGGCGTGGCCGCGGGGCAACCGGCGGCGGGCGCCCAGGCGGCGGCCGCTTCGGGCGCCGACCCGGTGCAGCGCCTGCAGCAGCTCAAGGATCTGCTCGACAAGGGCCTGATCACGCCGGCCGACTACGACGCGGCCAAGGCCGAGGTCCTGAAGAAACTCACTAGCTGAACGCCGCCCGCCCATGCAGCAGGTCCTGTGTCCGCAGTGCGGAGCACCCGTCAAGTTCACTTCCACGGCATCGGTCATGGCGGTCTGCGGCGCCTGCCGCAGCACGCTGCTCAAGGACGCCGAGTCGGTCAAGCGCATCGGCGAGACCGCCGATGTCCTGGAAGACTATTCGCCGCTGTGCCTGGGCGCCGCCGGCCAGTTCGAAGGCAAGCGCTTCGACCTGATCGGCCGCATCCAGTTGCGCTACGAGGACGGCTTCTGGAACGAGTGGTACCTGTGGTTCGAAGACGGCTCGGACGGCTGGCTGTCGGACGCCTCCGGCCAATACGCCATTACCCGCCGCCGCAAGGCCAAGACCGTGCAGGGCCTGCCTGCCTTCGCCGACATCGCGCCCGGCGACGACATGAAACTGGATGGCCAGCGTTTCACGGCTTCCGACGTGCGGCGCTGCCGCGCTGGCGGCGCGCAGGGGGAACTGCCGTTCGTGCCGGGCGATGGCTGGGAAGCCAAGGTGGCCGATTTCCGCAGCCTGGATGCGTTCCTGACGCTGGACTTTTCCGACGGTCCCGAACCCGAGCTCTACATCGGCAAGGCCTTCGACCTGGCGGGCATGCAGGCGGCGACGCTGCGTTCGAACGAACAGGTCGAGGAAACCGCCGGGCGCTTCCGCGGCCAGATCAAGGCGCTGGACTGCCCCAACTGCGGCGCGCCGATCAGCTTCGTCGCCGCCATGGCGACGCAGGTGGTGTGCCCGTCGTGCGCGGCCACGGTCGACTGCGCCGGCGAGACCGCCGAAGTCATCGAGAAGGCGCGCAAGGTCAAGGCCATCAAGACCACGCTGGCGCTGGGCGCCACCGCCAGGATCGATGGCGTCGCCTACACCCTGATCGGCCTGATGAAATGCGCCGACCCGGACCCCGAGGAGCCCTCGGACTGGATCGAATACCTGTTGTTCAACCCGGCCAAGGGCTTCATCTGGCTGGTGGAGACGGACGAGGGCTGGGAGCGCGTGCAGGTCTGCGATACCTGGCCCAGCTACAACAACGCCACCAGCGTGCGCTGGCGCTCCAAGCTGTACCAGAAGCTGTACGACTACACCTCGCGCGTCGACCTGGCGCTGGGCGCCTTCAACTGGCGCGTCAGGGTCGGCGACAGCACCAAGATCACCGACTACAAGGCCGGCAACCTCAAGCTCACCCGCGAACAGGGGCCGGCCGAGGTGGGCTGGTCGGCCGCCGCGCCGGTGGCGCCGGCGCAACTGGCCCAGTGGTTCGACAATCCCGAACTGGCCAGGCAGAAGGCGATGCCGCGCTCGGCCTCGCCGGGCGGTTATCGCAAATGGGCCTGGTTCGCCACCATCGCCATGGGATTCCTCAACATGGGCAACATCTTCAGCGGCCGCATCCTGCCGATCCTGATCGGCCTGGCCTTCCTGTGGCTGCCGGCCAGCCTCGCGGACAAGATGTCGGCAAAGGACGACTGAGGCATGGGCAAGTTCTTCTACGCCATCTACGCCCTGATCGTGGTCATCGCAGCCACCGGCGCCAGCTCGCCCGGCGCCCGCTTCACCAGCGGTGGCAGCGGCGGCAGCAGCAGCAGTTGGGGCGGCGGATCGTCGGGCAGCTCGGGCTGGTCGTCGGGCGGATCGCACAAGTGACGCCGCACGCGACGCCCGGCCGCCACATCCTGGCCGACTTCCGTGGCGTGGACGCCGGCCTGCTGGCCGACGCCCAGGCGCTCGAGCGTGAGCTGCTGGGGGCCGCCGAGGCCGCCGGCGCGCGCGTGCTGGGCGCGCACTTCCACCATTTTGGAGAAGGCGCGGGCGTGACGGGCGTGGTCATGCTGAGCGAATCGCACATCAGCGTGCATTCCTGGCCCGAGCACCGGTTCGCGGCGCTGGACATCTTCATGTGCGGGGCCGCCCGGCCCGAACTGGCGCTCGAGCGGCTGCGGGCCGCGCTGGCCCCCGACACGGTGCGCGTCACCACGGTCGACCGCGGCTGAGCGGGCTCCAGGCCGATTTCCTCCCTTCGTTGATCGGGCGCAAGTCGGCCCCGGGCACAAATTGACGAGCGTTATATACCTATATATATTTCGATACCGAGATTGATCTTGTCCGAGGAGAGATGCATGTTCCGCAAACACCCGGTCCTGGCGCTGTCGCTGGTCCTGGCCGCCGCCTGGGGCCCCAGCGCCCACGCTGGCGACCTGGTCGTGTCCGCCGCCGCCAGCCTGACCAACGCGTTCAAGGACGTGGCGCATGCGTACGAGAAGGAGCATGCCGGCACCAAGGTCATCCTGAACTTCGGCGCTTCCGACGTGCTGCTGCAGCAGATCGTCAAGGGCGCGCCCGCCGACGTGTTCGCGTCCGCCGACCAGAAGGCGATGGACAAGGCGGTCGAGGAAAAGGCCGTCAAGCCCGAGTCGCGGGTGGATTTCGCCGCCAATCAGATCGTGCTGATCGTGCCGACGGACAGCAAGGCCAACATCACCGCGCTCAAGGACCTGACGCGCGACGACATCAAGCGCATCGCCTACGGCAACCCGGCCTCGGTGCCGGTGGGCCGCTACACGCAGGGCGCGCTGCAGGCCGCCGGCCTGTGGGACGCGGTGCAGGCCAAGAGCGTGCTGGCGCAGAACGTGCGCCAGAGCCTGGATTACGTGTCGCGCGGCGAAGTGGACGCGGGCTTCGTGTTCGCCACCGACGCGGCAATCATGCCGGACAAGGTCAAGGTGGCGGTGCGCGTGCCGTCGCAGACGCCGGTCACCTATCCCATCGCCGTGACGGCGCGTGATGCCGCCGCCCATGAAGCCAAGCGCTTCGTGGCCTACGTGATGTCGCCCGCCGGGCAGGAAATCCTGTCACGCTACGGCTTCCAGAAGCCTTGAGGGCGCGGGCGGTAGCCAACGCGGTCTGTGATGAGTGATCCGGTATGGGTGCCCCTGTTGCTTACCCTGAAAGTGGCGGGTTGGGCAACGCTGCTGGCCGCCGTGGCTGGCACCGCGGCCGCCTATGGCCTGTCGCGCTGGCGCTGGCCGGGCCGCGACCTGCTGGATGCCGTCCTGACCCTGCCGCTGGTGCTGCCGCCCACGGTGCTGGGTTATTACCTGCTGGTGCTACTGGGACGGCGCGGCGTGCTGGGCGAGAAGCTGGCGGCGCTGGGCATTGAACTGGTGTTCACCTGGCAGGGCGCGGTCATCGCCGCGTCGGTGGTGGCCTTTCCGCTGGTGTTCAAGTCGGCCCGCGCCGCCTTCGAAGACGTCGATCCTCAACTGGAAAGCGCGGCCCGCGTGCTGGGCGTGCGCGAGGCCGGCGTGTTCTTTCGCGTGACCTTGCCGCTGGCGGCGCGCGGCATCGTGGCCGGCGTGCTGCTGGCCTTTGCCCGCGCGCTGGGCGAGTTTGGCGCCACCCTGATGATTGCCGGCAACCTGCCCGGCCGCACCCAGACGCTGTCAGTCGCCATCTACGAGGCGGTGCAGGCGGGCGATGACGCCACCGCCAATTTCCTGGTGCTGGTGACCTCCATCACCTGCGTGGTCGTGCTGCTGGCGGCCGGCAAGCTGGTGCCGATCCGCTCCAGCCGTCGCGGAGGCGGGCGATGAGCGTCGACCTGCGCATCCGCAAGGACATGGTGTCGGGCGACCGCCACTTTTCCCTGGACGTGGCGTTCTCCTCCAAGTCCAGGCGCATCGCGCTGTTCGGCCCGTCGGGCGCCGGCAAGAGCCTGACGCTGCGGGCGGTGGCCGGCCTGCTGCGGCCGGACGCCGGCCGCATCGAGATCAACGGACGGGTGCTGTTCGATTCCGAGGCGCGCCTGAGCGTCGCGCCGCAGGCCCGCCGCGTGGCCTATCTGTTCCAGGACTACGCATTGTTCCCGCATCTGACGGTGGCGCAGAACATCGCCTTCGGCTCGCGCCGAGGCTGGCTCAATCCGCCGCGGCGGGCCGTGTCGGCCGAGGCGCGGCGCTGGGTCGACGCCTTTGAACTGGGCGCCATCGTGGGCAGCTATCCGCACGAGATCTCGGGAGGACAGAAGCAGCGCGTGGCGCTGGCGCGCGCGCTGATGGTCAAGCCGGAAATCCTGCTGCTGGACGAGCCGTTCTCGGCGCTGGACTCGCAGTTGCGCGGCAAGATGCGCCAGGAGCTGAGCGCGCTGCAACGCCAGTTGGACGTGCCGATGCTGCTGATCACGCACGATCCGGCCGACGTCGAGGCGCTGGCCGACGAGGTCTTCGAGGTCCGCGACGGCAAGGTGCGTCGCCGCGACGAGGACGTGGGCGTGTGACGGGCAGGGCGGCATTCAAAGCGTGAATGCCGCTGCCTGTAAGCGCCGCGGCCGCCCGGGGCCGACCGCGGTGGCGGCAAGCGCCTGGCCGCAACGGAGCGAAGTCAGTCCAGCACGCCCAGGATCACGCTCGAGGCCTTGAACACGGCGACCGCGCCCGCGCCTTCGCCCAGTCCCAGGTCCTGCGCGCTTTCGTTGGTGACGATGGCCGCCAGCGTGGCGCCGCCTTCCAGTTCGATCAGGATCTCGCTGTTGACCGCGCCGGCGCGCACCGCCGTCACGGTGCCTGGCAATTGGTTGCGGGCCGACAGCCGCAGGCCGGCGCCGGGCGCGCCGACGATCACCGACGAGGCCTTGACCAGCGCCAGCGCTTCCTTGCCGGGCGCCAGTTCGAGTTCCTGGGTGCTCTCGCGGGTGATGGTGGCCGTGATGACCTGGCCGCCGGCGATGCGCAGCAGGACTTCGTCGTTGACGGCGCCCGTGCGGACCTCCATCACGGTGCCCATGAGTTTGTTGCGTGCGCTGGTTTTCAGCATGAAGCGTCTCATCAGGTCGATGTCGCCGCTGGCATCCAGGCCGGCGCGCGCCAGGTTTTCCATGAATTTGCGGTGCTCGGCTTCCAGCACCCGGAACGTCGCGATCAGGCCGCGCGCCCGGTCGGTCAGGCGCGTGCCGCCGCCGCCCTTGCCGCCGGCCGCCCGCAACACCAGCGGTTCGCCCGCCAGGTTGTTCATGGCGTCGATGGCGTCCCAGGCGCCCTTGTAGCTCATGCCGACCGCGCGCGCGGCGGCCGTGATCGAGCCGGTGGCGTCGATCTGCGCCAGCAGGTCTATGCGGTTCTTGCCGCCCCAGTTCTGGGCGCCGGAACGAAACCAAATCGAGCCGTCGAGTTCCAACATCGGTATCGGGTGTGGTCAGCGTGATGAAAGTACCGCGAGTGTAATGGAGCCCACGCCGCCGGCATTCGGGAGGGATCGGATGAGAATGAGATGCTGTTGAAACTTTATCCGCTTCGCGGCACTATGAGTGCGCTCAGGATGTGTTGAGGTGTGTTGACATCGGGGGCCGGCTCGCGGCCCCGCTTCTTGGAGATCGACATGAAAGCGCTGAAAATGCTGGCATCGGGTTCCATGGTGACACTACTGGCGGCCTGCGCTTCCGGCCCCACCATCAAAAGCGATTACGACCATCAGGCGGATTTCTCGCGCTACCGGACCTTCGGCTACATGTCGCCGCTGGGCACCGACAAGGCCGGCTACAGCACCCTGCTGACCGAACGCCTCAAGGACGCGACCCGTGGCCAGATGGAAATGCGCGGTTATGTCTACGACGCCGCCAATCCCGACCTTCTGGTCAATTTCAACGGCAAACTGCAGCAGAAGACCGAGGTGACCCAGGCGCCGCCGCCTCCGCCGATGGGGCCGTACTACGGCTATCGCGCCGGCTTCTACGGCGGCTGGCCCGGCTACGGCTGGGGCGACACCGTCTACCAATACACCGAGGGCACCCTCAACATCGACCTGGTCGACCCGCGCCGCAAACAGTTGGTGTGGGAGGGCGTCGCAGTCGGCGAAGTCCGCGATCCCGAGGCCGCGACCTCGCCGCAGAGCATAGAGAAGGCCGTGGCCCAGGTCTTCGCCCAGTATCCGTTCCGCGCCGGCGTCGCCGCGCCGCAGCGGCCGGACAAGCGCAAACCGTAGCGTCATCCAAAGGAACCCCGCATGAGCACCCGCCGCAAATCCTCGTCTACCGATACCGGCGCCACGCCGTCCTATGACACCGTCGCCCTGGTGCTGCAGGGCGGCGGCGCCCTCGGCTCGTACCAGGCGGGGGTGTACCAGGGCCTGCACGAGGCCGGCATCCGCCCGAACTGGATCTCCGGCATCTCGATCGGTTCGATCAACGCGGCGATCATTGCCGGTTCGCGCGAGGACGAGCGCATCGAACGGCTGCGCGGGTTCTGGGAAAGCATCTGCCGGCCGGCGGGGTTCGCCTCGGTCCCCTGGGGCGATACGCTGGCCGGCATGTTCGAGGGCATTCCATTCGGCTTCGGCTCGCCCGCCATGAATGGCCAGTTGTCGGCCTTCCAGGCGCTGTTCTCGGGGCAGCCGGGCTTTTTCAAGCCGCGCTTTCCGCCGCCTTACTGGGTGCACGGCAAGGGCGCGGCGTCCACCAGCTTCTACGACACCACGCCGCTGGCGGCGACGTTGCGCGAGTACGTGGATTTCGATCTGCTCAATTCCGGCGCGGTGCGCGCCAGCTTTGGCGTGGTCAATGTGCGCAGTGGCAATTTCGCCTATTTCGACAGCCTCAAGGACACCCTGCGGCCCGAGCACATCATGGCCTCCGGCGCCTTGCCGCCCGGCTTCCCGTCAGTGGAGATCGACGGCGAGCACTACTGGGACGGGGGCGTGGTGTCCAACACGCCGCTGGCGCAGGTCCTGACCAGCGACACGATGCGCGACACGCTGGCCTTCCAGGTCGACCTGTGGCCCGCGCGCGGCGGGCTGCCGACCACGCTCGAGGAAGTGGCCGAGCGCCAGAAGGACATCCAGTACTCCAGCCGGACCCGCATGGTCACCGACCAGCTACGCCGCGTGCTCAAGCTGCGCCATGGCCTGCAGCAACTGCTGGAGCGCCTGCCCGAAAAAGAGCGGGGCGCGCCCGAGCTGGCCGAGATCCGCCGCCTGGCCAAGACCCCGGCCACCAACATCATCAACCTGATCTACGAGTCCAAGCACCGCGAGCGCTTCTCCAAGGACTATGAGTTCGGCACCGAGGCCATGCGCGAGCACTGGGAGTCGGGCCTGGCCGACATCCGCCAGACGCTGGCCAAGCCGGGTATCCTGGCGCGCCCGACGCAGGACAGTTGCTTCGTGGCCCACGACATCCACCGCAATGGCAAGCACACCTCCTGAGGTTCCGCGCGGCGGTCTGGGATCCGTCTGATTCCAGGGAAACTTCGCCGCACAACGGCGTCAGCAACGGTAGTCTTTCGGCAAGACTTGAAACCTTGTTCCGGGTCCGGGCCGCCGTCTTCCGCGCCGCGCCCGCGCCCGCTGGAGACGCCAACATGACTATCGCTTTCCCCGTTCCCCCTGTCCGCGGCCCGCAGTCCGCGCCTGCGGTTCCGGGCGCCGCCACGCCGGCCCCGCCGCCGGCCGCCGCGGCCGAACCGGCCGACGGCCCCTTCCCGGTGCGGCTCGACGGCTGGTGGAGCCTGCTGTACCACGGCTGGACCTTGCTGACCCCGCAAGGCACGCGGCTGGACCTGACCGAGGTCGAGCGGGCCTGCTTCCAGTGCCTGCTGCGCAACCCGCGCAAGGAACTGTTGCGCGAGGAACTCGCCTTGCTGCGCGAGGAATTGATGCTGCCGCGCCAGAGCACCAACCTGCGCGCCCTGAATGTGGCGATCTGCCGCCTGCGGCGCAAGGTGCGCGAGGCTGGCGGGCGCCTGCCGTTGCATACGGTGCATGGCGTGGGCTATGTTTTCCTGGGCAACCTGCAAGAGGTTGCCGACGTCTGATCGCGGCGGGCGGATTCCCCCCGGATCCGTTTGTTTTTCGCCGCTTCCCATGTCGCGCGCCGTCGTGAAAATCAGTGATTTCCCCAATAACTGAGTTACATTAACGGGCTATTCACGTGTCAGTGGCGGAGCGCGGGATTTTGTTTTGATCGCAATCACATATTGCGGTCAAATACGGCGGTCGGACACGGCCGCGCAAGCCCGCGGCCGTCCTTCGGCAACCGGACACGGCGCTCAGCTAACGCCGTTACATTGTTGCGGTCGCTTGACGCGGTTAACTTCGCGGGGGTTTCAATGCGGTTTTCGCCTAAACGTGTATCAAGTCTGGCTTTTTCCGGCGGCGTCCTCGCGCTGTTGTTGGCGGGTTGCGGTGAAAAGCCGCAGATGAACCCCGGCATGCCGCAGGTCAGCGTCATCACGGTGCAGCCGCAACGCACACCCATCGTCTCCGAACTGCCCGGCCGCGTCGACGCGGTGCGCGACGCCCAGATCCGCTCGCGGGTCACCGGCATCGTCCAGAAGATCGCCTTCGAGCAGGGGGGCGACGTCAAGGAAAACCAGTTGCTGTTCAAGATCGATCCGGCGCCCTACAAGGCCGCCTACGATCAGGCGACCGCGCAGCTCAAGCAGGCGCAGGCCAACCTGTTCAGCGCCAAGCTGCTGGCCGACCGCTACGCGCCGCTGGTCAAGGCCAACGCCGTCAGCAAGCAGGAATACGACAATGCCGTGGCGGCCTACCGCCAGGCCGATGCCACCGTGGCCGCCGCCAAGGCGGCGCAGGACAACGCGTCCATCAACCTCGGCTACACCGATGTCACCTCGCCGATCACGGGCCGCATCGGCAAGCCGCTGGTGACCGAGGGCGCGCTGGTCGAGGCCACCTCCGCCACGCAGATGGCCACCGTGCAGCAGCTCGACCCGATCTACGTTGACTTCACCCAGTCCACCGCCGACCTGGCCGCGCTGCGTCGCGCCTTCGCCAGCGGCAAGCTGCAGCAGGTCGGCAAGGATGCCGCCCGCGCCACCGTGGTGCTGGAAGACGGGTCCGAATACGACAAGCCGGGCAAGCTGCTCTTCACCGGCATCACGGTCGATCCCAGCACCGGCCAGGTCAACCTGCGCGCCGAGGTGCCCAACCCCGACGGCATCCTGTTGCCCGGCATGTACGTGCGCGTGCGCCTGGAGCAGGGCGTGGACGACCAGGCCCTGCTGGTGCCGCAGCAGGCGCTGCAGCGCACGGCCGACGGTTCGCAGAGCCTGATGCTGGTCAAGGACAACAAGATCGAACAGTTGCCCGTCACCACCGGCGGCGCCATCAAGAACAACTGGATCGTCACCAGCGGCCTGAAGGCCGGCGACGTGGTCGTGGTCGAAGGCTTCCAGAAGATCCGTCCCGGCGCCCCGGTGCAGGCCAGCCCCTGGAACAAGGACAAGGCGGGGGGCGGCGCGCCCGCCGCGGGCGGCCAGCCGCCGGCACAGCCTGGCGCCAAGCCGGCGGATCCCGCGGCGGGCGCTCCCGCGGCCAAGCCCGCGGACCCCGCCAAGCCGGCGCAGCAGGCCCCGGCCACCGGCCAGAAATCGTAAGCGGCTCGCAGCGCAACGCGCTGCGTTCCTCTTTGGTGAGCATCGCTTTCAGAGTCAGCCCACATGCCGCAATTTTTTATTGATCGACCAATTTTCGCCTGGGTAGTCGCCCTGTTCATCCTGCTGGCGGGGGTGCTGGCCATCCCCAACATGCCGGTATCGCAGTATCCCGACGTGGCGCCCCCGGCCATCACCATCACCGCGACCTATCCGGGCGCGTCGGCCAAGGAAGTGGCCGAGTCGGTCACCAGTATCATCGAGGACAAGCTCAACGGCGCCAAGGGCCTGATCTACTACGAGTCGGTCAGCGATTCCTACGGCACCTCGACCATCACCGCCACCTTCGCGCCCGGGCGAGATCCCGACCTCGCGCAGGTGGACGTGCAGAACCGCGTGTCCAACGTGATCGCGCAACTGCCGTCCGCGGTGCAGCAACAGGGCCTGAAGTACGAGCAGACCAGCACCGGCTTCCTGATGATCGTGACGCTGTCGTCCACCGACGGCTCGCTCGACCAGACGGCGCTGGCCGACTACATCACCCGCAACGTCCAGAACCCGGTGTCGCGGGTGTCGGGCGTGGGCCAGTTCCAGCTATTCGCGGCGCCGCGCGCCATGCGCATCTGGGTCGACCCGGCCAAGCTGGTCGGCTTCAGCCTGAGCATGGCCGAGGTCAACCAGGCCATCGCCGCGCAGAACGTGCTGGTGTCGGGCGGCAGCATCGGCGCGCCGCCCAACCCTGATTCGCAGCGCATCACGGCCACCGTGGTGGCCAACGGCCAGCTCAGCACCGTCGATGGTTTCGGCAAGATCGTGCTGCGCGCCAACAGCGATGGCTCCAAGGTGCTGCTGCGCGACGTCGCCCGCATCGAGGTCGGCGCCGACAACTACCAGTTCGGCGCCCGCCTGAACGGCAAGCCGACGGCGGCCTTCGCCATCGTGCTGTCGCCGGACGCCAACGCGCTGGCCACCGCCCAGGGCGTGCGCCAGCAGATGGACCAACTGTCCAAGTACTTCCCCGGCAACATCACCTACGCCATCCCCTACGACACCGCGCCGTACGTCAAGGTCTCGATCGAGCAGGTGCTGCACACCCTGGCCGAAGCCATGGTGCTGGTGTTCCTGGTGATGTACCTGTTCCTGCAGAACGTGCGATATACCCTGATCCCGGCGCTGGTGGTGCCGGTGGCCATGCTGGGGTCGTTCGCGGTCATGCTGGGGCTGGGCTTCTCGATCAACGTGCTGACCATGTTCGCCATGGTGCTGGCCATCGGCATCCTGGTGGACGACGCCATCGTGGTGGTCGAGAACGTCGAGCGGATCATGGCGACCGAAGGCCTGCCGCCCAAGGAGGCCACCAAGAAGGCCATGCCGCAGATCAGCGGCGCCATCATCGGCATCACGCTGGTGCTGGTGACGGTGTTCCTGCCGCTGGCCTTCATGAGCGGGTCGGTGGGCGTGATCTACCGCCAGTTCTCGGTGGCGATGGCCGTGTCGATCTTCTTCTCGGCGCTGCTGGCGCTGACCTTCACGCCGGCGCTGTGCGCGACCATCCTCAAGCCGGTGCCCAAGGGACACCACAACGACAAGAAGGGTTTCTTCGGCTGGTTCAACCGCAAGTTCGACGCCACCACGCACGGCTACCAGAACTGGGTCTCGCGCATCCTGCACAAGGGCGGCCGCATGATGCTGGCGTTCCTGATGCTGGTGATCCTGCTGGGCTGGCTGTACCTGCGCCTGCCGTCGTCGTTCCTGCCGGAAGAAGACCAGGGCTACGTCATCAGCAACATCGAGCTGCCCACGGGCGCCAGCGCCAACCGCACGGTGCAGGTGATCGAGGAGGTCGAGGCCTATTTCCGCGAGATCCCCGCAGTCGAGAACATCATCACCGTGCAGGGCTACAGCTTCAACGGCAACGGCCTGAACGCGGCCATCGCCTTCACCACGCTCAAGGACTTCAAGGACCGCAAGGGCAAGGGCGATTCGGCCGGCGCGATCGCGTTCAATGCATTCCAGAAGCAGCTCATGGGCATCCACGACGCCCAGGTGTTCACGCTCGTGCCGCCCGCGATTTCGTCGCTGGGCAACGCCACCGGTTTCGACCTGCGCCTGCAGGACCGCGGCGCGGCCGGCACCGAGGCGCTGGCCGCGGCCACCGGGCAACTGATGGGCATGGCCATGAAGAGCCCGGTGCTGTCGCAGGTGCGCATCACCGGCCTGTCGGCCGGCACGCAACTGACGCTGGACATCGACCGCGACAAGGCCGCCGCGCTGGGGGTGAACTTCGACGAGGCCGCCTCGCTGATCTCCACCGCCGTCGGTTCCGCCTACCTGAGCAAGTTCCCCAACCTGGGCCGGATGCAGAACATCTGGGTGCAGGCGGACGCGCCGTACCGCATGCAGTTGTCGGACGTGCTCAAGCTGAACGCCCGCAACACCCAGGGCGGCATGGTGCCGCTGTCGTCGTTCGTGACGGCCAAGTGGTCGCAGGGCCCGGTGCAGGTGGTGCGCTACAACAGCTACGAATCCATGCGCATCGGCGGCAGCGCCGCGGCCGGCTACACGACCGGCCAGGCCATGGAGGAAATGGAAAAACTGGTGGCCCAGTTGCCACAGGGCTTCGGCTACGAATGGACCGGGCTGTCCTACCAGGAACGCCAGGCCGGCAACCAGGCCCCGATCCTGATGGGCCTGTCGCTGCTGGTGGTGTTCCTGGTGCTGGCCGCGCTGTATGAAAGCTGGGCCATCCCGATCTCCGTGATGCTGGTGGTGCCGCTGGGCATGCTGGGCGCGGTGGCGCTGGTCAGCGCGCTGGGCATGTCCAACGACGTGTACTTCCAGGTGGGCATGGTGACCGTGATCGGGCTGGCGGCCAAGAACGCCATCCTGATCGTGGAATTCGCCAAGGACCAGTACGCGCGCGGCATGGGGCTATATGAAGCGGCGGTGGAAGCCGCGCGCCTGCGGTTCCGGCCGATCCTGATGACCTCGCTGGCGTTCATCCTGGGCGTGGTGCCGCTGGCCATGGCCACCGGCGCCGGCGCCGCCAGCCAGCGCGCGGTGGGCCTGGGCGTGCTGGGCGGCATGCTGGCCGCGACGCCGTTCGCGGTGATTTTCGTGCCGACCTTCTTCGTGGTGGTGCTGGGCCTGTTCAAGACCAAGCCGCGCCTGCTGGGCGCCGAGCTGCGCGCCTTCGAGGAAGAACAGGCGGCCAAGAAGGCGGCGGCGGGGCAGACCCCGCCGGACGCTCCCGCACAACCCAACGGTGGCCAGGAGGGCAAGGAATGAGCGCCCGGATGTTCAAACAGACCGCCTTGTCCGCCTTCGTGGCGGTGGCGTTGGCCGGCTGCTCGCTGGCGCCCGACTACAAGCGGCCTGACGCGCCGGTCTCCGGCAACTGGCCGGACCAGCCCAAGGTGCAGTACGGCGCGTACGCCAATCCGATGTCGCTGGGCACGCAGCCCGCGTCGGCGGTGGCGCCGCAGGCGGGCACGCCCGCGGCCGACCTGGGCTGGCGCGAGTTCTTCCACGATCCGCGCCTGCAGCGCCTGATCGAGCTGGCGCTGGTCAACAACCGCGACCTGCGCGTGGCGGTGCAGCGCGTCGAAGAGGCGCGCGCCCAGTACGGCGTGCAGCGCGGCGCGCAGTGGCCCAGCATCGGCGCCGGCATCCAGGGCCAACGCCAGCGCTTGCCCGAGAACATGCGCCAGCCGGGCGCCGGTTCGATCAGCAGTTCGTACCAGGCCGGCATCGGCCTGACCACGTTCGAGATCGACCTGTTCGGCCGCCTGCGCAGCCTGTCGGAAGCGGCGTACCAGCAGTACCTGTCGACCGAGCAGGCGCAAAAGAGCACCCACATCACGCTGATCGGCGCGGTGGCGCAGTCGTACTTCAACCTGCGCGCCGCCCAGGTGCAACTCGAACTGACCCAGCGCACCCTGGCCTCGCGCCAGGAGTCGTACAACCTGGTCAAGCGCCGCTTCGACGGTGGCGTGGCGTCCGAACTCGACCTGAACCAGTCCAAGTCGCTGCTGGACACGGCATCGGCCGATCTGGCGCAACTGGCCCGGGCCCAGGCCCAGGCCGTCAACGCGCTGGTGCTGCTGCTGGGCACGCCGTTGCCCGATGATCTGCCGGCGCCGGCGCCGTTCGGCCGCGACCAGTTGCTGGCGAGCGTGCCGGCCGGGTTGCCGTCCGACCTGCTGGAGCGCCGTCCGGACATCCTGGCCGCCGAGAACAACCTGAAGTCGGCCAACGCCAACATCGGCGCGGCGCGCGCGGCGTTCTTCCCGACCATCTCGCTGACCGGACTGTTCGGCGTGGCCAGCCCCTCGCTGGATACGCTGTTCAAGGGCGGCCAGGGCTACTGGAGCTTTTCGCCGTCGATCACCACGCCGCTGTTCGCCGGCGGCAGCATCCGCGAAGGCTTGAACCTGGCCAAGGCGCGCGACAATATCGCCGTGGCGCAGTACGAGCAGACCATCCAGCAGGCGTTCCGCGAGGTCTCGGACGCGCTGGCGGGCGAAGCCACCTATGGCGCGCAGTTGGACGCCCAGCGCGCGTTGCAGGATTCGTCGGCGCGCACCCTGGAACTGTCGAACCTGCGTTATACCAATGGCATCGACAGCTACCTGCAGGTGCAGACCGCGCAAGTGGACTTTTTCAATGCCCAGCTCGCGCTGGTGCAAACCGGCCTGGCCGCGCTGATCAACCGTGTGGAACTCTACAAGGCGTTGGGCGGCGGCTGGGAAGAAACAACGAAAGTGCAATGATAGAACTTGGTGTAAACATCGATCACGTCGCGACCCTGCGGCAGCAGCGTCACACGACCTATCCGGACCCGGTGGCCGCGGCGCTGCGCGCCGAGGACGCCGGCGCCGACCTGATCACGCTGCATCTGCGCGAAGACCGCCGCCACATCCAGGACGCCGACGTCTACGCGATCCGGCCGCAACTGCGCACGCGCATGAACCTGGAGTGCGCGGTCACGCCCGAGATGCTGGAGATCGCCTGCGCGGTCAAGCCCAATGACGTCTGCCTGGTGCCGGAAAAACGCACCGAGCTGACCACCGAAGGCGGGCTCGAAGTGGCCGGCGCGCTGTCGGCGGTGACGGACGCGGTCGGCCTGCTGACCGAGACCGGCATCCGCGTGTCGCTGTTCATCGACCCCGACCCGGCGCAGATCGCCGCCGCCGCCCGCGCGGGCGCGCCGGTCATCGAGCTGCACACCGGCGCCTATGCCGAAGCCGAGGGCGACGCCGCCCTGGCCGAGCTGGAACGCATCCGCGTGGCGGTGGCCGAAGGGCTGCGCCATGGCCTGCGCGTCAACGCCGGCCATGGCCTGCACTATGGCAACGTCAAGCCGGTGGCGGCGCTGGACGGCATTTCCGAGCTCAACATCGGCCACGCCATCGTGGCGCAGGCGGTGTTCGATGGCTGGGAGAAGGCCGTGCGCGACATGAAGGCGCTGATGGTGCAGGCTCGCCTGGAAGCGCTGCGCGGCCGTTGAGCCCGGGCCCGACCCCCTCCCACGGCGCCATAGCGATGTCCCAGCCCGAATCCCCTCTCGCCGTCCCCCCGCCGGCCGCCATCGGCGGCATCGGCATGGACCTGCTGCGCATCGATCGCATCGAGCGGGCGCTGGCGCGCCACGGCGACCGTTTCGCCGAGAAGATCCTGGGGCCCGAGGAACTGGCCAAGTTCCATGCGCGCCGCGCCCGCGACCCGGTGCGCGGCGTGCGCTTCCTGGCGACGCGCTTTGCCGCCAAGGAAGCCTTTTCCAAGGCGGTGGGGCTGGGCATGCGCATGCCCATGACCTGGCGCCGGGTGCAGACCCTGAACGCGCCCGGGGGGCGGCCCGTGCTGGTGATCGCCCCTGAACTGCTGGAATGGTACGTGCAGCGCTTTGGCGCCGCGCACGTTTCCATTACCGATGAATCCGACATGGCCGCCGCCTACGTGGTGGTCGAACGCAAGCCTTGAGCCCGCGGGCCGGCTAGCAACACAGAAGGACACGCCGATGGCCAAGAAGAAATCCCGGGCGCTGCCGCCCGGTCCCGTAATGGTCGATGTGGCCGGCACCATGCTGACCAAGGAAGAAAAGAAGCGCCTGCGCCACCCGCTGGTGGGGGGCGTGATCCTGTTCGCGCGCAATTTCGAGAACCGTCGCCAGCTCACCGAGCTGACCCGCCAGATCCACAAGGCGCGCAAGGAGCGCCTGCTGATCCTGGTCGACCACGAGGGCGGCCGGGTGCAGCGCTTCCGCGAAGACGGCTTCACGCCGCTGCCCGCGATGCGCGACCTGGGCGCGCTGTGGGACCGCGATCCGCTGACCGCCATGCGCCTGGCGACCGAGGCCGGCTACGTGCTGGCCGCCGAGCTGCGCGCCTGCGGCGTGGACATGAGCTTCACGCCGGTGCTGGACCTGGATTACGGCGTCAGCAAGGTGATCGGCAACCGCGCCTTCCATCATGACGCGCGGGTGGTGACGATGCTGTCGCGCGCGCTGATCCAGGGCCTGGCGCTGGCCGGCATGTCGGCCTGCGGCAAGCATTTCCCGGGACACGGCTTCGTCGGCGCGGATTCGCACCACGAGATCCCGGTCGATCCGCGTCCGCTCGAGCGCATCCTGAAGGACGACGCCGCGCCCTACGCCTGGCTGGGCGACGCGGTGCTGCCGTCGGTGATGCCGGCGCACGTGATCTACCCCAAGGTCGACAAGCACCCGGCCGGTTTCTCCAGGCGCTGGGTGCAGGACATCCTGCGCACCCGCCTGGGCTACGATGGCGTGGTTTTCTCCGATGACCTGACCATGGAGGGCGCGTCCGTCGCCGGCGACATCCTGGCGCGCGCCCAGGCCGCGCTGGGCGCCGGCTGCGACATGGTGCTGGTGTGCAACCGGCCCGACCTGGCCGACGAGCTGCTGGCGCGGCTCGAATTCGACCACGCGCCCGAGTCCGTGGCCCGCATCCGCCGGTTGATGCCGCGTTTCGACGCGCTCGACTGGGACTCCCTGCAGGCCGAAAGCCGTTACCAGAATGCCCGACGACTTCAATCTCAAATCGTTCCTGGCTGACCTGCCGCATCTGCCGGGTGTCTACCGACACCTGGATGCGGCCGGCGAGGTCATGTATGTCGGCAAGGCGCGCGACCTGAAAAAGCGCGTCTCGTCGTATTTCCAGAAGAACCTGTCCAGCCCGCGTATCGCCCAGATGGTGGCGAAGGTGGCGCGGCTGGAGGTCACCGTCACGCGCTCCGAGGCCGAAGCGCTGATCCTGGAAAACAACCTCATCAAGAGCCTGAAGCCGCGTTACAACATCCTGTTCCGCGACGACAAGTCCTACCCGTACCTGCTGATCACCGGCCACGACTGGCCGCGCATCGCCTATTACCGCGGCGCCACCAACAAGCGCGGCCAATACTTCGGCCCGTTCCCCAACGCCTGGGCGGTGCGCGAGACCATCCAGATCCTGCAGAAGGTGTTCCGCCTGCGCACCTGTGAGGACACCGTCTTCGCCAACCGTTCGCGGCCCTGTCTGTTGCATCAGATCGGGCGCTGCTCGGCGCCCTGTGTGGGCGCCATCCAGGCGCAGGACTACGCTTCGGACGTGCAGCGCGCGGTGCGCTTCTTGAACGGCGAGGCCAAGGACGTGATGGGCGAGATCGAGGCCCGCATGCTGGAGGCCGCCGAGGCGCTGCGCTTCGAGGAAGCCGCCGCGCTGCGCGACCAGATGGGCTCGCTGGCGCGGGTGCTGCACCAGCAGACCATGGAAAACGTCAGCGGCGAGGACACCGACATCGTCGCGGTGGCCATCGCCGGCGGCAAGGTCTGTGTCAACCTGGCCATGGTGCGGGGCGGGCGCCACCTGGGCGACAAGCCGTTCTTCCCGACCCACGCCGAGGGCGAGGCCGCGCCGCAGGTGCTGGAAGCCTTCGTGGCCCAGCACTACACCGACAATGCGTTGCCGCCGGTGCTGGTCTGTTCGCACGCCTTGCCCGACGCCGGCCTGATCGACCTGCTGGTGGAGCAGGCCGGCGGCCGCCCGTCGCGCGTGCTGACGCGGCCCCAGGGCGCCCGCCGCGCCTGGCTGGAACAGGCGGTCAAGAACGCCGAGATGGCGCTGGCACGGGCCCTGACCGAATCCGGCGCCCGCGCCGCCCGCACCCTGGCGCTGGCCGAAACCCTGGACCTGGATACCGACGAGGCGGCGCTGGACGCGCTGCGCATCGAGTGCTTCGACATCAGCCATACCGCCGGCGAGGCCACCCAGGCTTCCTGCGTGGTGTTCGAGCACCATGACATGCAGCCGTCGCTGTACCGCCGCTACAACATCGCGGGCATCACCCCGGGCGACGACTACGCCGCCATGCGCCAGGTGCTGACGCGGCGCTTCGCCAAGGTGGCCGACGGCGAGGCGCAGATGCCCGGATTGGTGCTGATCGACGGCGGCAAGG
This sequence comes from Achromobacter sp. SIMBA_011, assembly GCF_046535435.1. NCBI lineage: Bacteria > Pseudomonadati > Pseudomonadota > Betaproteobacteria > Burkholderiales > Alcaligenaceae > Achromobacter > Achromobacter sp. SIMBA_011. Next base: position 81,962 of record NZ_JAWRWN010000012.1, read on the forward strand.
GCCAGGTCGAGGTGGCGCGCCAAGTGTTCGCCGAGCTGGGCCTGGACATCCAGGCGCTGGTGGGCGTGGCCAAGGGGGAAGGGCGCAAGGTCGGCCTGGAAACCCTGGTGTTCGCCGACGGCCGCCCGCCGGTGGCGCTGGGCGGCGAATCGGCCGCCCTGATGCTGATCGCGCAGGTGCGCGACGAGGCCCACCGTTTCGCCATCACCGGCATGCGCGCGCGCCGCGCCAAGACCCGCAATGTGTCGCGGCTGGAGGAGATCGAAGGGGTCGGGGCGCGCCGCCGCCAGCGCCTGCTGGCCCGTTTCGGCGGTTTTTCGGGGGTGGCCTCGGCCAGCATCGAGGACCTGGCGTCGGTGGACGGCATTTCCGAGGAACTGGCCGAACGGATCTATGAGGCGCTGCGCGGATAAGGCTCCGGACGGCCGGGTGGCGGCCGCCCGGCGGCCCCGGGACAGCCAGTGCAACCCGGCTGATGTAGCATACGGACACTATGCCAATTAACGTACCCATAATTCTGACGTGGCTGCGTATCGCCATGATTCCGCTGGTGGTAGGGCTGTTCTACCTGCCTGAAAGCTGGTTGTCCGTGCCGGTGCGCGACACCTTTGCCGCCTGGGCGTTCATCATCGCCGCCCTGACCGACTGGTTCGATGGCTGGCTGGCGCGCCGCTGGAACCAGACGTCGGCGTTCGGGGCGTTCCTGGATCCGGTGGCCGACAAGCTGATGGTCTGCGCCGCGCTGATCGTGCTGCTGGACCTGAGCCGCGTCGATGCCTTCATTTCGCTCATCATCATCGGCCGCGAAATCACCATTTCGGCGCTGCGCGAGTGGATGGCCAAGATCGGCGCCAGCGCCAGCGTGGCGGTGCACCGGCTGGGCAAGTTCAAGACCGCCGCGCAGATGGTGGCGATTCCGTGCCTGCTGTACAACCAGCCGATCCACGGCATCTCCACCAAGATGCTGGGCGACGTGCTGATCATCGTGGCCGCGGTGCTGACGGTCTGGTCGATGCTGTATTACCTGCAGCGCGCCTGGCCCGCGATCCGCGAGAAAGCGCAGTAACCCGCGGCGGCCCGGCTCGCGCCCGGGGCCGTCCTGACAGATCAAGAGCGAAGCCGGCGGGGCGAGGACCGCGACCGGCCCGGCCATGCGCCGCATTCGCCATTGGGACAACGCCGGCCTGGCCGGACGTTGCTGGAGACAACCCGCGAGCCGCCCCGGGGCGGCCGCCTTTCGCCGCTGCCCGCGGCCTTGCGCAATGACTACCGCTGCATCCCCCCTTGCCTCGGACGCCGCCGTCCGCCGCCGCGACTGGCAGATCATCCTCTTGATCGGCGTGGCGCATGCCTCGTCGCACTTCTTCCAATTGGTCCTGCCGTCGCTGTACGTGTCGCTCGGCAACGAGTTCGGACTGGACTTCGCCCGCCTCGGCCTGCTGGTGTCGACCTTCTATGTGGTCTCGGGCATCGGCCAGGCCTCGTCCGGGTTCGTGGTGGACCGCATCGGCGCGCGGCCGGTGCTGTGGTTCGGCCTGGCCTGTTTCGTGCTGTCCGGCCTGCTGATCGGCTCGGCCACCGGCTACCCCATGCTGATGGCGGCCGCGGTGGTCGGCGGCATCGGCAATTCGGTGTTCCACCCGGCGGACTATTCCATCATCAACCACCGCATCACGGCGCCGCGCCTGGGCCATGCCTTTTCCACCCATGGCCTGACCGGCAATCTGGGCTGGGCCCTGACGCCCGTGTTCATGACCTCGATCACGCTGCTGGCCAACTGGCGCGTGGCGGCCTACAGCGCCGCGGCGCTGGTGGCCTTCGTGCTGCTGCTGACCGTGCTGGGCCGCAACCTGCTGGGCGGCGCGGAGCCGGCCCAGGCCGACGGTGCCAAGGCCGGCGCGCGCGCCACGCCCAAGCCGCAGGAAGGCGTGCTGACGACCCTGGCCACGCTGCTGTCCAAGCCGGCGCTATGGGGCGCGTTCCTGTTCTTCGCCTGCACCTCGATCGCGCTGTCGTCGGTGCAGAACTACACCATTCCGCTGCTGGGCCAACTGTATGACCTGTCCAAGGTGGCGGCCAGCTCGGCGCTGTCCGGCTACATGGTGGCGTCGGCGGTGGGCATGGCGGCCGGCGGCTTCCTGGTGTCGGCCAACCCGCGCACCGAGCGCACGGTGATGGTGGCGCTGATCCTGGCCGGCCTGACGCTGGTGGTGCTGGCGCTGGGCCTGGTGCCGGCGCTGTTCGCCGCGCCGGTGGTGGCGCTGGCCGGCTTCTGCTCGGGCGTGGCCGCGCCGTCGCGCGACATGCTGATCCGGCGCGTGACGCCCAAGGGCTCGACCGGCTCGGTCTACGGCCTGGTGTATTCCGGCATGGACGTCGGTTCTGCGCTGGGGCCGCTGGCTTTCGGCCTGCTGCTGGACGCGGGATTGCGCCAGGGACCGTGGATCGGCGCGGGCGTGGCGTTCGCCGCCGCCGCGCTGCTGGCGCAGTGGATCGCGGTGCAGGCGCGCCGGGCCGATCCCGCCGCCGCGGTGCCGGCGCGTTCCTGACGCGTCCGCCATCGCAGCAGGCAGAACGCCGCCCTCGGGCGGCGTTCTGCTTTGGGGCCGGCGGATTTGCCGCCGTCTTAGGAAGGAGAGCGCTTGCCGCGCCCGGGATCAGCCTTGCGCCTCGATATGGGCGGCAATGGCGCGGCCGATGTCCTCGGTGCGGGCCTGGCCGCCCAGGTCGGGCGTGCGCGGGCCGTTCTTCAGGCAGTGTTCGATGGCGGCCAGGATGGCGTCGTGTGCGTCCTGGCTGCCCAGGAACTGCAGCATCAGCGCGCCCGACCAGATCATGGCAATGGGGTTGGCGATGCCCTTGCCGTAGATGTCCGGCGCCGAGCCGTGCACGGGCTCGAACAGCGACGGGAAGGCGCGCTCCGGGTTCAGGTTGGCCGAGGGAGCGATGCCGATGGTGCCGGTGCAGGCCGGACCCAGGTCCGACAGGATGTCGCCGAACAGGTTGGAGGCCACCACCACGTCGAAGCGCTGGGGCTGCAGCACGAAGCGCGCGGCCAGGATGTCGATGTGCTGCTTGTCGGTCTTGACGTCGGGGAACTGCTGGCCGACGGCGTCGGCGCGCTCGTCCCACCACGGCATGCTGATGGCGATGCCGTTGCTCTTGGTGGCGATGGTGAGCTGCTTGCGCTGGCGCTGGCTGGCCAGCTCGAAGGCGTAGCGCATGACGCGGTCGGTGCCGTGGCGGGTGAAGACCGATTCCTGGATCACGATCTCGCGCTCGGTGCCGGGGAACAGGCGGCCGCCCAGGTTGGTGTATTCGCCTTCGGTGTTCTCGCGCACGATGAAGAAATCGATGTCGCCCGGGCGCTGGCCGGCCAGCGGGCACGGCACGCCTTCAAACAATCGGACCGGACGCAGGTTGATGTACTGGTCGAACTCGCGTCGGAATTTCAGCAGCGAACCCCACAGCGACACGTGGTCCGGCACCGTGGCGGGCCAGCCGACGGCGCCGAAGAAGATGGCGTCGTAGCCCTGCAATTGTTCCTTCCAGTCGGGCGGCATCATTTCGCCGTGCTGCGCGTAGTACTCGCAGTTGGCCCAGGGGAAGGTGTCGATCTGCAGCGCCAGGCCGAAGCGGCGGGCGGCGGCCTGAACGGCGCGCAGGCCTTCGGGCAGGACTTCATTGCCGATGCCGTCGCCGGCGATGGCTGCGATTTTGTGGACGTGGGACATGCGGAACCTGAAAAGAAAAGGGGAAGGGCGTCCCGCGCCGCGCCGTCGGGCGCGTCGCAGGGGATCGCAGCCATGGTAGGTGTCCCCACAGTCCATCTACAATGGGCCACTGCGTGAAATTACCCTGCACGAATCGTGAATAATGACCTGCTCCCCGCCGACCTGCGCGTATTCAACGCGGTGGTGCGCGCCTCCAGCTTTTCGCGCGCCGCCGAAGACCTGGGCATGTCGGCCGCCTACGTCACCAAGCGCATCCGGCTGCTCGAGGCCAGCCTCGGCACGCCGCTGTTCCATCGCACCACGCGGCGCGTGGTCGTCAGCGAGGCGGGCGAGCGCGTCTACCACTGGGCCCAGCGCATTCTTGACGACGTCGAGCACCTGGTCGAAGAAGTCGGCGTCACGCGCCGCGAACCGCGCGGCCTGCTGCGCATCTGCAGCAGTTTCGGCTTCGGGCGGCGGGTGGTGGCGCCGGCGCTGTCGGCGTTCGTGTCGCGCCATCCCGCCGTGCAGGTGCGCTTCGAGGTGTTCGACCGCCTGGTCGACGTGGCCGCCGAGGGCTACGACCTGGACGTGCGGGTCGGCGACGATATCGCGCCGCACGTGATCGCGCGCAAGCTCGCCGCCAACCACAGGCTGCTTTGCGCGGCGCCGTCATACCTGGCCGAACGCGGCGCGCCGCGCAAGCTGGACGACCTGGCCGCGCACGACTGCCTGGTGATCAAGGAGCGCGACCATCCCTTCGGCGTCTGGCGCATGCGGCGCGGCGAGCGCGAGCACACCGTCAAGGTGCGCGGACCGCTGTCGGCCAACAATGGCGAGATGGTGGTGCAGTGGGCGGTGGACGGCCGCGGCATCATCCTGCGCTCGGCCTGGGACGTGGGCCCGCTGATCGCCGCCGGCAAGCTGGTGCCGGTGCTGCCGCAGTACCGCCAGGAGGCCAACATCTGGGCGGTGTACCCGGCGCGGCTGAACGCCTCGGCCAAGGTGCGGGTGTGCGTGGATTTCCTGGAGGCGCATCTGCGCCAGCTCGACGTCAACGACTGACGCGATCGGGTCGCGCGGCCCGCCGGCCTGGCGGATCGAGGCAGTCAATTCGGATTGCGTCAGGTCAAGCCGCCGTTGCGGGGCGCGCCGGCGCGCCGGCGCCCTTGACGCATCGCAAGCCGCCCGCCGGCCGGCTCCGATGTAATGACCTTTGTATGGATAAGGTTATTCAACAGGAGAAAGCCATGAGAAAGAAGCACGCGATGCTCGCGGCGGGTGTCGTCATTGCGCTGTGGGCGGGCCAGGCGTCGGGCGCGCCTCGCCAGGAACCGATCCAGCCGATCGAGGCGGCGGTGGTCAAGGACCCGGCCAAGGTGGAACTGGGCAAGAAGCTGTTCTTCGACCCGCGCCTGTCGCGCTCGGGCGCGATCTCCTGTAATTCCTGCCACAACCTGGGCATGGGCGGCGCGGACAACCTGAAGGCGTCGATCGGCCACAAGTGGCAGCAGGGTTCGATCAACTCGCCCACGGTGCTCAATTCCAGCCTGAACATCGCCCAGTTCTGGGACGGCCGCGCCAAGGACCTGCGCGAGCAGGCCGGCGGCCCGATCGCCAATCCGATGGAAATGGCCTCGACCCATGAACTGGCGGTGCAGGTGCTCAATTCCATTCCGGGCTACCGCGCCGAGTTCAAGCAGGTGTTCGGCAAGGACGGCATCACCATTGACGAGGTGACGGGCGCGCTGGCCGCCTTCGAGGAAACGCTGGTGACGCCGAACTCGCGCTTCGACCAGTGGCTCAAGGGCGACGACAAGGCGCTGACCGTCCAGGAACTGGCCGGCTACACGTTGTTCAAGAACAGCGGCTGCGTGGCGTGCCACAACGGCGTGGCGGTGGGCGGCAACTCGTTCCAGAAGATGGGGCTGGTGGCGCCGTACCAGACCGACAACAAGGCCGAGGGCCGCGCCGCCGTCACCGGCAAGGACGCCGACCGCTTCAACTTCAAGGTGCCGACGCTGCGCAACGTGGCGTTGACCTATCCGTATTTCCATGACGGCGAGGCCGCCACCCTGACGCAGGCGGTGGACGTGATGGGCCGCCTGCAATTGGGCCGCACCTTCACGCCGGACGAGAACGCGCAGATCGTGGCGTTCCTGAAGACCCTGACGGGCGACCAGCCGGCGATCCAGTACCCGCTGCTGCCGCCTTCGGCGGACGACACGCCGCGGCCGGCGCCGTTCGTGAAGTAGGGAGGCGGGCGGCGCCGTCGGGGGCGCCGCCTGTGAAGGGCGTCGTTCGCCTCGGGGCGGACGACGACCGTTTTTACTGGCGCACCGTGCGCACGTCGGCCGGCGGCGCCGTCTCGACGTTGCTGCGCCACGGGTTGATGTCCAGCCCGCCGCGCCGCGTGTAGCGCGCATAGACCGTCAGTTGCTCGGGCGCGCAGGCCTGCATGATGTCGGTGAAGATGCGTTCCACGCAGTGCTCGTGGAACTCGGCGTGCTGGCGGAACGAGATCACGTAGCGCAGCAGCGACTCGCGGTCGATCGGCTTGCCGCGGTAGCGGACCTGCACGCTGGCCCAGTCGGGCTGGCCGGTCACCGGGCAGTTGGATTTGAGCAGGCGCGAGCACAGGGTTTCCTCGACCACGTCGCCGGCGCGCGTGCGCAGCAGCTCGGGCGCCGGCTCGTAGGTGTCGATCTCGATGTCGAGCTTGTCTATATAGATACCGTCCAGTTCCCCCATGCGCAGTTCGCCAAAGCGCTGCGGCAGGATGAAGTCCAGCCCCACGGGCGCGCCGGCGGCGGCGCTCAGGTCGCGTTCCAGGCGGCCGCGCAGGGCGGCCGAGTTGACCAGCCGGGTCTGGTTGAACGAGTTCAGGTACAGCTTGAACGACTTGGACTCGATGATGTTGGGACTGTCGGCCGGCACCGAGAACGTGGCCATCGCCACCCGCGGCTTGCCCTTGGCGTCGAGCCATGACAACTCATAGGCGTTCCACAGGTCCACCCCGGTGAACGGCAGCGGGCCGCTCGCCAGGTTGAGCGCCTCGCGGTTGTGGGCGCGGGCGATGGGGAACAGCAGCGAGGGGTCGTATTGCGAGACGTAGGTCACGCTCTGGCCCAGCGGGCCGTGAGACAGCGTCATGGAAAGGTCGTCGGAAAACGTGGAGATGACCGCATTGTAGGCGGTTGCGAAGGGCCTATTTTTCGCATCATGAAACGCCGCTCCCGGCATGTGAAAGTCTGTGCTGCGCCGCCGCGCGAGGCCATTTCACGGATGACAATTGCGTTCCGTAATGCGGAATGATCCAAATAAGACATTGATTTATATGAATAATATTTTTCCTCTTATATAAGAGGCGCGGCCACATTGCTCCGCAGCACAGGCATAGACTTTCTCCAACGATTCACGCAATGCAACCCCGAAGTTTTCTTGCCTTTTCAGCCATAGACCAAGGAGCATGACCATGAGCCACCGCGAAACCGAAATCCGCAATCTGCAGAAAGACTGGGCCGAGAACAGCCGCTGGCAGGGCATCAAGCGCGACTACAGCGCCGAGGATGTCATCCGCCTGCGCGGCTCGATCGCCGTCGAGCACACCCTGGCCCGCCGCGGCGCGACCCGTCTGTGGGAGCAACTGCACAGCGAGCCTTTCGTCAATTCGCTGGGCGCCCTGACCGGCAACCAGGCCATGCAGCAGGTCAAGGCCGGCCTCAAGGCCATCTACCTGTCGGGCTGGCAGGTGGCCGGCGACGCCAACCTGGCCGGCGAGATGTACCCCGACCAGTCGCTGTACCCCGCCAACTCGGTGCCGCAGGTCGTGCGCCGCATCAATAATTCGCTGACCCGCTGCGACCAGATCCAGTGGATGGAAGGCAAGAACCCGGGCGACGAGGGCTACATCGATTTCTTCGCGCCCATCGTGGCCGATGCCGAAGCCGGTTTCGGCGGCGTGCTGAACGCCTTCGAGCTGATGAAGGCCATGATCGAGGCCGGCGCCTCGGGCGTGCACTTCGAGGACCAGTTGGCGTCCGTGAAGAAGTGCGGCCACATGGGCGGCAAGGTGCTGGTGCCGACCCGCGAAGCCGTGGCCAAGCTGGTCTCGGCGCGCCTGGCGGCCGACGTGATGGGCACGCCCACCGTGCTGCTGGCCCGCACCGACGCCGATGCCGCCGACCTGGTGACCAGCGACGTCGACGAGAACGACCGTCCTTTCATCACCGGCGAGCGCACGGTGGAAGGCTTTTTCCGCACCCGCGCCGGCATTGACCAGGCGATCTCGCGCGGCCTGGCCTACGCGCCGTACGCCGACCTGATCTGGTGCGAAACCTCCACGCCCAACCTGGAGTACGCCCGCAAGTTCGCCGACGCGATCCATCGCCAGTTCCCGGGCAAGCTGCTGGCGTACAACTGCTCGCCGTCGTTCAACTGGAAGAAGAACCTGGACGACGCCACCATCGCCAAGTTCCAGCGCGAGCTGGGCGCCATGGGCTACAAGTTCCAGTTCATCACGCTGGCCGGCTTCCACGCGCTGAACTACGGCATGTTCGAATTGGCCCACGGCTACGCCCGCCGCCAGATGAGCGCCTTCGTCGAATTGCAGCAGAAGGAATTCGCCGCCGCCGACCTGGGCTTCACCGCGGTCAAGCACCAGCGCGAAGTGGGCACCGGCTACTTCGACGCCGTGACCCAGACCATCGAGGGCGGCCAGTCCTCGACCACCGCGCTGACCGGCTCGACCGAAGAGGCGCAGTTCGAGCACGGCAAGGAGCAGAAGGCCGCCTGAGCCGGACGGGATTGATTGTGCAGTTGCAGTTGTAGTGCTGTTGTAGGGTGGATTCAGGGTGCCTTCGGGCACCCTCTTTTTTGGGCGGGCGCCGTCGCGCGATGGGAGCGGCGTCCTACGGCCCGGCTGCCGCCGCGTTACCCGCTTCTTGCCTTAGCCATTCGGTGAACGCCTGGAGAGGGGGCGGGCTCAGGGTGAACGGTTCGGGGAGGACCAGACAGAAGGCCTTGGAGACGGTTTTTGCCTGGGGCCATGGCGCTACCAGCCGGCCCATGGCGATTTCGGTTTCCACGTAGAGCCGCGGCACCAGCGCCACGCCCAGTCCGGCCAATGCTGCTTCGATCAGCATGGCATGCAGGTCATAGCGCACGCCCAGCGCGGCGTTGGCCAGGGGGATGCCGGTTTCCCGCGCATACCGCTGCCAGGCGTCCGGATTCTGCCGCCGGTGCAGTCGCGGCAGGGCGTCCAGGGCCATCGGACCGGCGTCGCCTTCCACCAGCGCGGGATGGCACACGGGGATCAGCACTTCGTCGAGCAAATGCTGCGTATGCATTCCAGTCCAGGCCGGATGCGCGAAATGGATGGCGGCGTCGAACCCGCTGCCGGCCAGGGCAAACGGCTCCAGTCGCTCGGCCAGATGCACGGCGATGTTCGGGTGCCGCCGCTGGAATCGCGGCAGGCGGGGAATCAACCAACGCATGGCGAAGGTGGGCACCGTGGCGATGTCAAGGTTGGCGCTGTCCTGCCGTTGCCCGATCAGGTACTGGCTGTCCCGATCCAGCCGGTCGAGCAGTTCGCGCACCTGGTCGGCGTAGCGCGCGCCATTGGGCAGCAGCCGGACGCGGTTACCGATCCGCTCGAACAATGGAACGCCGAGAAAGGCTTCCAGCCGGCCGATCTGGCGGCTGATGGCGCCTTCGGTGACGGCCAGTTCGTCGGCCGCGCGGGCGAAGCTGCCATGGCGGGCGGCCGCCTCGAAGGCCATTAAGGAAGTATTGCTGGGAATCCTGCGGCGCATGGGGCGAGTTCCGGTTTGCCTTGATGTTTGCTCAATGAAGCATACCGAAAAATCGTTTTATGGCGTCTTTTTCAGGCCATACCATGATGAAACCTCAACCAAGGCGCCGGGCACGAAATATGGCCGGCCGCGACCGAACCCATGATCTACACCGTCGAATGCAGTTTCTCGGACCCCGCCAGCGAAGGGGCCTGGAATGATTTCTACAGCCTGAAAAAGCTGCCCGCGCTCATTTCCGTAAGCGGTTTCCAGACCTCGCAGCGCTTTCAGGCGCTGAGCGCGGGTTGCCCGACCTACCTCGCCGTGCATTCGATCGACGGGCTCGAGGTGTTGCTCGGCGAGGAATATCGGCAGAAGGGCGGCGGCAACTTCGCCCGCTGGCAGCCGCACATCACGGACTGGCACCGCAATCTCTATGCCGGCCTGGCGCGAGCCCCCGCCATTGCCGCGGACGAAACCCTGCTGGTGAGTGACGTCGGCCCTGAGCCGCTGGTCGCGCTGGGCCTGACGCCCGCCGCCATGCACGCCGTGGCGCTGGACAAATCGCCCGGGCACCGGTGGCTGGCGAAGTGCCCGCGCGGCGCGGATGGCCAAGCCCCCGCACTGCCGTCCGGCGTGCACCGCTATGCGCCGATGACGGCGCAGTTGGCGAATGCGCGCGGGGCCGGCCGCGATGCGTCGAAGTAGCGCCGCCATGCCCAACGTGACATTTTTCTTCGCGGCGCCATGCATGCCGGCCGACCGCGATCTGGCGGAGTTGGCCGAGGCATGCACAGGGCTGTGCGTTGACGTGCTCGGCGCGGCGCTGGAGAACGTGCACATCATCAACCTGGCGGTTCACCCCGGGCGCGGGCTTCCGGCATTCGCGGAAGTCCAATTCCGGCTCGAACCGTTCCGTCCACCCGCCGTGATGGAGGCCTTCATGGCGGGGTTGGATGAGACCATCCTGCGCATCACGGGGCTGACCGCGCGCATCCGCTGCTTCGGCCATGCGGCAGGAGCCATCCATGCGCGCCATTGAGCATTCTGGAGGATCGCCATGCAACCCATGACCTTGCCAAGCCTGCGGATCGGTGAGTTCTCGATCACCGCCATCAGTGACGGATACCTGTCCGCCGCCCTTGAATCGCTCTCCAACATCGACCCGGAGGATGCCGCCAAGCTGCAGCGCGACGCGGGCGTCTCCGACCCCGGCGCCATTCATATCAATGGCTATCTGGTCCGGGGCAGGGGCCGCACGCTGCTGATCGATGCGGGCGCGGGCGGATTCAAGCAATGGGGCGGCAAGCTCCTGGCCAACCTGGCGCTGGCCGGCGTGCAACCCGGCGACGTCGATACGGTGCTGCTGACCCACGCGCATCCCGATCACATTGGCGGATTGCTGGATGCCGCGGGGCGGGAAGTCTTTGCGCGGGCCGAGCTGGTTGTACATGCGCGGGAGGTGGCGTTCTGGCAAGACGATGGCAATCTCGCGCGGGCCAGCGAGCGCGCACGCGGCAACTTCCAGTTCGCCCGCAAGGTGTTCGGCGCGTATCGAGCCAGGATGCGCACGTTCACGGGCCGCGACGTCCTGCCCGGCATCGACGCGGTGCCCCTGCCGGGGCATACCGCCGGGCATTCCGGCTTCCGTATCGAGTCCGACGGACGGAGTGTGCTGGTCTGGGGGGACATCGTGCATTTTCCGCAGATCCAGATCGCGCGCCCCGATGTGTCGATCGCCTTCGACCAGGATCCGACCCTGGCCGCCAACACGCGCTCGGCGCTGCTGGACATCGTCAGCGCGGATGGGCTCCTGGTTGCCGGCATGCATCTCGGCGAACCCGGCTTTGCCCGTATCGCGCGCCAGGGCGACGGCTACCGCATCGCCTACGAGACCTGAGCGGGACGGCCCCGGTTGTCTCAGGCGGGGCGGCCGTTCGAGGCCAGGTAGGCACTGGGCGCCTGGCCCAGCGCGCGCCGGAACGCGCTGGTGAAGGCGCTCGCGCTGGCGTAGCCCAGGTCCAGCGCGACGCGGGTCACGGGCTGGCCCTGGCTCAGGCGCTCGATCGCGGCCAGCAGGCAGGCCTGCTGGCGCCAGTCGCCGAAGCTGATGCCGGCTTCGGCGCGGAACTGGCGGGTGAAGGTGCGCCGGCTCATGCCGGCCGCGGCCGCCATCGTGTCCAGGTCCGTCGTGATCGACGGCGCCGCCCATAGCGCGCGGCAGGCGCGCGCCAGGCGCGGGTCGGCGGGCAGCGGCGCGTGCAGCGACAGCGCCGGCATGGCGGCGATTTCGGCCGCCAGCAGCGCCATCAGCTTGCCGGCGCGGCCGTCCAGGTCGTAGAGCGCGGGCAGGTCGATGGCTTCATCGAGCAGGTGGCGCAGCAGCGGCGAGACGGCGTGGACCCGGCATTCGGCGGGCAGGCCCAGGGCCTGCGCGGCGGGCGCGGTGAGAAAGGTGTTGAGCATGGTCACCGCGCCGCTCATGGTCATCTGGTGATCCATGCCCGCCGGCACCCAGCAGGCGCGTTGCGGCGGCACCAGCCAGCGGCCCGTCGGCGTGGCCACGCTGATGGCGCCGCGCGCGGCGTAGGCGAACTGGCCGCGGCGGTGGGCGTGCAGCGGGAAGGTCAGGCCGGCCGGGTAGTCGCATGCCGTCACCACCACGTCGCGCGGAATGTCCTCGTAGGGATCGACCAGGGTATTGCGCATGGCCTGGATTCTACAGTGAATGACCCGATATCGAAGGCGGGCCGCCGGCGCCAAGCCTACGATGCCGCCATTGTCCATCGCGTTCGCTGCCCTGCGGCGGCGCATCGCCACACTCCAGGAGCCGACATGGCCAACACTTTCCATCGCGTGGGCCACGGCCCGCATCCCGTCATCGTGCTGCACGGCTGGTTCGGCGACGCGCACGCCTTCGAGCCGATCGAACCCTGGCTGTCGGGCGCGGACTTCAGCTACGTCTTCATGGACTACCGCGGCTATGGCGGCATGCGCGAGGCGGCCGGCGAACATTCGATCGACGAGATCGCCGCCGACGCGCTGGCGCTGGCCGACGCGTTGGGGTTCGAGCGCTTCAGCCTGGTGGGCCATTCGATGGGCGGCATGGCGATCGAGCGGGTCGCGGCGCTGGCGCCCGAGCGGGTGCGCGCGCTGGTGGCGGTGGCCCCGGTGCCGTGCGGCGGCGTGGCCATGGCGCCGGCCACGCGCGCGCTGTTCGACGGCGCGGCCGCGGACCTGGCCGCGCGCCGCGCCATCATCGACCGCAGCACCGGCGGGCGCCTGCCGGCGGCATGGGTGGCGTGGAAGGCCGACTATTCCGCCGCGCATTCGTCGGCGGCCGCGTTCGCCGCGTACCTGCCCGCGTGGGTCGGCACCGATTTCAGCGACCGCATCGACGGCCGCCATCCGGTGCTGGCCCTGGTGGGCGAGCACGATCCGGTGTTCACGCCGGCGCTGATGGCCGCGACCTATGCGCGGCGCTATCCGCGCACGACAGTCGAGGTGCTGGCCAATGCCGGGCACTATCCGATGAATGAAACGCCGCTGGCGCTGGCGGCGGCCATCGAGCGCTTCCTGCGGACCTCCGCCGGGGACTGAGCGCGGCGCACGCGGCGCTGCGGTCAGCCCGTTGCCGTCACCCGGCGGCGCGCATCGCCGCCAGGCATTCCGCCAGCGGCGGCACGGCGCGCGCCAGCGCCTCGACGGCGGCCGCGTCGACCCGGTCCTGCGGCGGGATCTCGGCCAGCACGCGCACATTGCCGAAGCGTTCGATCGCCTCGCGGTTGCCGGCCGACAGCGGGCCGCTCATGATCACGCCCAGCACCGGGATGGCGCGGCGGCGCAGCGCCTCCAGGCTGAGCAGGGTGTGGTTGATGGTGCCCAGGCCGCTGCGCGCGGCCAGCACCACCGGCATGCCCAGGCGCGCGATCAGGTCGATCATCATGTGGCTGTCGTCGATCGGCACGTACAGGCCGCCGGCCCCTTCGACAATCAGGGGCGCGGTCGTGGCGGGCGGCACGATGGCGGTGGCGTCGATCACCGCGTCTTCCAGCGGCGCGGCGGCCCACGGCGACAGCGGCGCCTGCAGCACGTAGGCCGGCAGGTGCAGGCGCTCGGGCGGCAGTTGCGCCAGGCGCGCGACAGTCTCGGTGTCACCCGGTTCCTCGGCCACGCCGGTCTGCACCGGCTTCCAGTAGTCGGCCTGCCAGGCGCGCGCCAGGATGGCCGAGACCAGGGTCTTGCCGATGCCGGTGTCGGTGCCGGTGACGAATACGCCGTGGGCGCGGGAGTCAGTCATGTTTCTTCCAGATTCCATAGGCCAGGTGATAGGTCACCGTGGCGCCTTGTTTGTCGAACTGCGCCAGCACCCTCCGCAATGCGGCCGGGCCCAGCGGCGCGGTGCCGGGCGCGGGCGTGGTGGCGCCGATGCCCTTGAGCGCCTTGAGGAAATGCAGGCCGTCAGGATGATCTTGTATCAGCCGTTCGCTGTGCACGCCACCGGCCAGATCGGCCATGGCCGGATGGATGGCGCCGCTTGGCGGATAGCGTGGCGTGGCGGCGGCCAGGCCGACGGCGTCATGGGCGGCGCGCCATTCCTCGAACGTGCCTTCGGCCAGCGTCGCCACCGCCAGGTGACCGCCGGGCGCGAGCAGGCCGGCCAGGCGGCCCAGGCCGCCGTTCAGGTCGGCGAACCACTGCACCGCCAGGCTGGAGCAGATCAGGTCATACCCGCCCGGCAGGTCCCGGGGGTGCTCGCCGTCCAGCACCTGGTAGCGGGCGGTGCCGGGCAGCGCCGGACCTTGTCGCGCCCGCGCCAGCATGGCGGGCGAGATGTCGGTCACGGTCCAGTCCGCCGGCCCCAGCCGTGCGGCCAGCGCCCGCGTCAGCAGGCCGGTGCCGCAGCCGATCTCCAGGATGCGCGGACGCGGCGGCAGCGGCAGCCGGCCGATCGCGTCGGCCAGCCGCCCGGCGGTGATGCGCTGGGCGGGGGCATGGTCGTCGTAGCGCGCGGCGGCGGCGCCGAAGCGCGCGCCGACCCGGGCATTGCGCAGGTGGGCGCTCATGCGGCGGTCGCCACGCGGGCCAGGAAGGCGCGGATGCGCCGCGCGCACCAGTCGGTGTCGGTCAGCGGCAGCAGGTGGCCGCCGTGCTCGCGCCAATGGATCTCGATGGCGGCGCCGAAGCCCGCCGTCGTCATCGGCGCGGTGGCGATCGGGTCGGCCGCGCCCGCCAGCGCCAGCAGCGGCATCGGCAGCGCCGCCAGCGCGGCGCGCTGGTCGGCGTCGCGCAGGAACCGCAGGTCGCGCGCCAGCGGTTCGACCTGGGGGACGCCGATGGCGCTGGTGTCGCCGCAGCGCTGGCGGAAATCGCGCAGCACGGTTTCCGGCTGCGCCGCCAGGCGGTTCAACATGCGGTCCAGCATGCGCGCCGGCACGCCTTCGGGGAAATCGTCGGCCGCGCCGAAGCGGGCAAAGCCGTTGATCGCCACCAGGCCCAGGCAGCCGGGCGGCGGTTCGCCCAGCAGCCGCAGGGCGCCCAGCGAGTGGCCGATGGCCAGCACCGGGCCGGCGGGCGCGGGCGTATGGGCCGGCCCGAAATAGCCGGCGTCGGCCACGGCCTGCGGCCAGTCGGCCAGCGCGGCGGCCAGCGGGCCCCAGAATGCGGCGTCGAAGGTCCAGCCATGCACGAACAGCAGGGTGGGGCGGACAGGAGCGGCGGCCAGCATCAGGCGAGCGCGGCCGTCAGGCCGTCGATCAGTTGGTCGACATCGGCGTCGCGGTGCGCCGCGCTCAGGGCGATGCGCAGGCGGCTGGTGCCGGCCGGCACGGTGGGCGGGCGAATCGCCACGGCCAGCAGGCCGCGTTGTTCCAGCGCCGCCGCCAGCGCCAGGGCGCGGGCCTCGTCGCCGACGATGGCGGGCACGATCTGCGTGGACGAGTCGCCGCTGTCCACGCCCAGGCCGCGGAGCGCCGCCCGCAGGCGTTCGCCCGAGGCGGCCAGCCGGGCGCGTTCGGCGTCCAGCGTGGGCACCAGGTCGAGCGCGGCGTCCATCGCGCCCAGCACGGCAGGCGGCAGGGCGGTGGTGTAGATGAAACCCGAACAGGCGTTGACCAGGTAGTCGCAGAGCGCGCGCGAGCCGGCCACGTAGGCGCCGAAGCCGCCCAGCGCCTTGCTGAAGGTGCCCATGGCCAGGTCGATGCCGCCCGGCGCCAGCCCGGCCAGCCCCATGCCGCCCGGTCCCAGCACGCCGGTGGCGTGGGCCTCGTCCAGGTAGACAAAGGCCTGGTAGCGCTCGGCCAGCGCCGCCAGCCGCGCCACGTCGGTGCGGTCGCCGTCCATGCTGAAGACGCTTTCGGTGACGATGAAGCGCGCGGCGGGCGGCGCTGACGGGTCGGCGCGCGCCGCCAGCAAGGCTTCCAGGTGGTCCAGGTCATTGTGGCGGAAGCGGATCTGCCGCACGCCCGCCGCCTGGCAGCCGTGGTGCAGGCTGGCGTGGTTGAGCTTGTCGGCGTAGACCTGCACCTCGCCCTGGCCGGCGGCCGCGCGCAGCAGCGCGGGCAGCACGGCGGCGTTGGCCTGCCAGCCGGAGGCCAGCAGCAGCGCGGCCTCGGTGCCCTTCAGGCGGGCCAGCTTGGCCTCGACCTGCTCGTGCAGGTCGAGATTGCCGCACACCAGCCGCGAGGCCTGCGCGCCGGCGCCGTGGCGGGCGGCCCATTCGCGCGAGCGCTCGATCAGCAGCGGGTGCTTGGACAGGCCCAGGTAGTCGTTGCTGGAGAAGTTCAGCGCCGGGACGCCGCCCAGCGCGATGCGGCCGGCGGGCGCGGCGGCGGCGGTGCGCAGCCGGCGCCGCACGCGGCGCGATTCGGCTTGCGCCAGTTCGGAAGAAAAGAGGGGATCCAGCTTGGACATGACGATTTCCTGCGGCGGCCGTCGGCGGGGGCGTCCCGCAATCGGGCCGCGGCCGTTAACAGCGCCGTCAGGCCCCCGGCCGTAGAATGCGAGCCATTGTAGTGGAGGTGAAACATGCAGACGCCTGACTGGATGGCCCGGGGCCAGCCGCATATCTGGCAGCCCTACGCCCAGATGAAGACCGCGACGCCGCCGTTGCCGGTGGTGCGCAGCCACGGCAGCCGCCTGGAGCTGGCCGACGGCCGCCAATTGATCGACGGCGTGGCGTCCTGGTGGACCGCCTGCCACGGCTACAACCACCCGCATATCGCCCAGGCGGTGCGGGCGCAGTTGGACGCCATGCCGCACGTCATGTTCGGCGGCCTGACGCACGAACCCGCGCTGACCCTGGCGCGGCGCCTGGCGGCCCTGCTGGGACCGGGGCTGGACCGCGTGTTCTATACGGACTCCGGCTCGGTGGCGGTGGAAGTCGCGATGAAGATGGCGGTGCAGTTCTGGCTCAACCAGGGCGAGCGCGGCCGCAGCCGCTTCCTGGCCTTCCGCGGCGGCTACCACGGCGACACCTTCGGCACCATGGCGGTGTGCGACCCCGACGAGGGCATGCACAGCCTGTTCCGCGGCATGCTGGCCGAGCACGACATCGTCGACCTGCCGCGCGACGACGCCGCCATGGCCCGGCTCGACGCCTTCCTGGAGACGCGCGGCCCGCAACTGGCCGGCATCCTGGTCGAACCGCTGGTGCAGGGCGCCGGCGGCATGCTGCTGCACGACCCCGAGGTGCTGCGGCGGCTGCGCCGGCTGGCCGACCGCCATGGCCTGCTGCTGATCTTCGACGAGATCTTCACCGGCTTCGGCCGCACCGGCACCCTGTTCGCGTTCGAGCAGGCCGGCATCCGCCCCGACATCATCACGCTGTCCAAGGCGCTGACCGGCGGCACGCTGCCGCTGGCCGCCACGGTGGCCAGCGGCCGGGTGTTCGACGCCTTCTGGTCGGACGACCCCTCGCACGCCCTGATGCACGGTCCCACCTTCATGGGCAACGCCCTGGCCTGCGCCGCCGCCAATGCCTCGCTCGATCTGTTCGAGAGCGAGCCGCGCCTGGCGCAGGCGCGGGCGCTGTCGTCCGCCCTGGCGGCGGGGCTGGCGCCATGTCGCGAGCTGGCCTGGGTGCGCGACGTGCGGGTGCTGGGCGCGATCGGCGTGGTCGAGCTGGACCGCATCGACGACCGCGAGGCCCTGAAGCGCCGCCTGGTCGAGGCCGGCGTCTGGGTGCGGCCGTTCGGCAACGTGGTGTATCTGACGCCGGCGCTGACCATCGCCCCGGACGAGCTGGACACCCTGATGCGGGCGGTGATCGCCGTGCTGCGCGCCCAACGGCCCTGAAGGCCGGCGCCAGCGGGCGGCCCCGCGGGCCAGGGGAGCTTTCGCGGATCCTCTGGCAATGCCGCGCTTGCGCTTGTGGGACGGCAAGTCTGCAAGGCCGCCGCGCGCCGTGCCTGGGCAAATCGCCCCGCGCGCCTTGATCCAGGTCAAGGCGAGCGCCGGCGGCGCTGGGTAGCATCGGCGCATGCGAGCAAAATCCATCTTCGCCGTCCCGCCATCCCTGTCCGACGCCGAGCGCCAGCAGCGCCGGCATGCGCTGGTGCGCCTGTCGCTGGCGTGGCTGGCGATGATGCAGGTGATGATGTTCGCCTGGCCCGGCTACCTGCGCCACGAGGGCATACCCAAGGACGCCCTGGACACGCTCGACTGGGCCATCGTGCTGATGAACTGGGCCAGCCTGGCCCTGACGGTGCCGGTGGTGCTGTATTCGGCCTGGCCGATCTGGCGCCACGCCGGCGCCAACCTGCGCCAGGGCCGCGCCGGCATGGACGTGCCGGTGGCGCTGGGCATCGTCGCCGCCTTCATTCCCAGCGTGCATGCCACCTACACCGGCCACGGCGAGGTCTATTTCGATTCGGTCACCATGTTCGTGGCCTTCCTGCTGACGGCGCGCTACCTGGAACTGTGCGCGCGCCAGTCGTTCGGCGGCAGCGCCGGCGGCCAGCGCCACGCCCGGGTCGAGGCGCAACGCCAACTGCTGGGCGCCGGCGCCGACCGGCTGGCCTCGCGCTTCGTCATGGCGCAGGTGGCGCTGGCGCTGGGCGCGGCGGCGGTCTGGGCCTGGATCGACCCGGCCCACAGTATCCCGGTGATGGTGGCGCTGCTGGTGATGAGCTGTCCCTGTGCCATGTCGATGGCGGTGCCCACCGCCATGGCGTCGGCCCATGCGGCGCTGGCGGCGCATCCGTCCATGCCCGACGCGGCGCTGGACGCGCTGCTGGCCGAGGCGCAACGCAAGGCGCGCCAGAACCTGCATGGCTCGCTGGCCTGGCACCTGTTGATGACGCCGCTGGCGCTGGTCGGCTGGGTCACGCCCTGGCTGGCGGCCATCACCATGCTGCTGTCGTCGCTGGCGGTGGCCTACAACTCGTGGCGGCTGTCGCGCCGCGACTGGTCCGGCAGCCCGGCGCCCGACGGCGCGCTGGAAGCCGCGCCATGACCATCCTCTACCTGTTGCTGCCCCTGTCGCTGCTGTTCGTGCTGGCGATCGGCGTGTCGCTGTGGTGGGCCGTGTTCAACGGCCAATACGACGACACTGACAACGCCGGCACCGCCATCCTGCGCGACGACGATAGCGGGCCGGCCTCGCGCGGCTAGGATCGCGCGATCTCCCCAGGCGTCTCGCGGCGGCCATTCGCTGGCCGCCCGCCCGGCCTTGGCCGGCGTCCGCGCCAGCGACGTTGCCGCCGCGCCGCGGGTTCCCCTGCGCGAGCAATGGGGTTTGACGCACATCAACCCCGGTTTACCCGCGACCCCCCATCATTGAAACCTGGAGCTACTTGTTTCTTTTTGTTTTGGGGGAAGGGTGATGAACGATTGCGCCGCAATCGCAAGCAAGGCCGACACCTTCAACTACAGGATCGTGAGGCAGTTCGCGCTCATGACCGTGGTCTGGGGCATCGTCGGCATGGCTGTGGGCGTTTTTCTCGCCGCGCAGCTGATCTGGCCTCAGTTGAATTTCGACACCGCCTGGCTGAGCTATGGCCGCCTGCGTCCGCTGCACACCAACGCCGTGATCTTCGCCTTCGGCGGCAGCGCGCTGTTCGCGACCTCGTACTACGTGGTCCAGCGCACCTGTCAGACCCGCATTTTCTGTGACAAGCTGGCCGCGTTCACGTTCTGGGGCTGGCAGGCGGTCATCGTGGCCGCCGCCATCACCCTGCCGCTGGGCTACACCAGCAGCAAGGAATACGCCGAACTCGAATGGCCCATCGACATCCTGATCACGCTGGTCTGGGTGGCCTATGCCATCGTGTTCTTCGGCACCATCATCAAGCGCCGCTCCAAGCACATCTACGTGGCCAACTGGTTCTTCGGCTCGTACATCCTCACCATCGCCATCCTGCACATCTTCAACAACATCGAGATGCCGGTGACGCTGTGGAAGTCCTACTCGGCCTACGCCGGCGTGCAGGACGCCATGGTGCAGTGGTGGTACGGCCACAACGCGGTCGGCTTCTTCCTGACCACCAGCTTCCTGGGCATGATGTATTACTTCGTGCCCAAGCAGGCCGGCCGTCCGATCTATTCGTACCGCCTGTCCATCGTCCACTTCTGGGCGCTGGCCTTCACCTACATGTGGGCCGGTCCGCACCACCTGCTGTACACCTCGCTGCCCGACTGGACCCAGTCGCTGGGCATGACGTTCTCGCTGATCCTGCTGGCGCCGTCGTGGGGCGGCATGATCAACGGCATCATGACGCTGCAGGGCGCCTGGTACAAGCTGCGCACCGATCCGATCCTGAAGTTCATGGTGACCGCGCTGTCGTTCTACGGCATGGCCACGTTCGAAGGCTCGATGATGTCGATCCGCACCGTGAACGCCCTGTCGCACTACACCGACTGGACCATCGGCCACGTGCACTCCGGCGCGCTGGGCTGGGTCGCGATGATCTCGTTCGGCTCGCTCTACTACCTGATCCCGCGCCTGTATGGCCGCGAAAAGATGTACAGCGTCAAGGCCATCGAGCTGCACTTCTGGATCGCCACCATCGGCGTGGTGCTGTACATCGCCGCGATGTGGATCGCCGGGGTGCAGCAGGGCCTGATGTGGCGCGACACCGCCGCCGACGGCACGCTGGTCTACAGCTTCGTCGAGGAACTCAAGACGCGGGTGCCGTACTACCTGATCCGTCTGCTGGGCGGGGCGCTGTTCCTGTCGGGCGTGCTGGTCATGGCCTGGAACGTGTGGAAGACGGTGCGCGGCGCGCAGGCGGTCAACCCCGCCATCCCGCAGGACGATCCCCACACCGCCCGCGCGCCGGCTGTCGCCGCGCCCGCGCCGGCCACCGTTTGACGAGGACATCATGGCCAACAAGCAACAAGGCTTTTTCTCTCACCAGACACTCGAGAAGAACATCGGCTGGATGATCATCGCCAGCATTCTGGTGGTGTCCTTCGCCGGCCTGGTGCAGATCGTGCCGCTGTTTTTCCAGCACAGCACCACGCAGCCGGTGGCGGGGGTCGAACCCTACAGCCCGCTGCGCCTGATGGGGCGCGACGTCTACATCCGCGAAGGCTGTGTCGGCTGCCACTCGCAGCAGGTGCGCCTGCTGGCCGCCGAAGTGCAGCGCTACGGCTCGTACTCGCTGGCCTCGGAGTCGGTGTTCGACCATCCCTTCCTGTGGGGCTCCAAGCGCACCGGCCCGGATCTGGCGCGCGTGGGCGAGCGTTATTCCGACGACTGGCACCGCATCCACCTGCGCAATCCGCGCCAGGTGGTGCCGGAATCCAACATGCCGGCCTATCCGTGGCTGGAAAAGACCGTGATCACCGGCCAGAACGTCGAGCAGCGCATGCGCGCGCTGCGCGCCCTGGGCGTGCCCTACACCGACGAGGAGATCGCCGCGGCGCCCAAGGCCATCGAGGGCAAGACCGAAGAGGACGCGCTGGTGGCCTACCTGCAGGGGCTGGGCGTGGGCGTGCGCAAGGCGCAGCAGGCCAAAAAGGCGGAAGAAGCCAAGAAGGCCGAAGAAGCCCGCAAGGCCGCGCAGCCGGCGCCCGCCGCTGCGCAACCCGCGGCGTCGGGAGGCTGATCATGGCTTTGCTGAGCGCAATCGTCACCGCCATTTCGATGGCAACCTTTTTCGGCATCGTCTGGTGGGCCTGCTCGCGCGGCCGCCAGCATGCCAACAGCGAATCGGCCATGCTGCCGTTCGCGCTGCCCGATGAGTTCGGGCCGGCACAACAAGATGGAGCGGATCGGTCATGAGCGATTTCGTCAATGGCTTCTGGGGGTATTTCATCTCGATCGTCGCCGTGGGCGGCGTGGTGTGGTGTGTGTGGCTGCTGTACACGCAGCGCCGCTGGCTCAAAACCAAGCCGGCCAACGGCCAGGTCGAGGACACGGGCCACGTCTGGGACGGCGACCTCACCGAACTGAACAACCCGGTGCCCGGCTGGTGGACCTGGATGTACCTGCTGGCCTGCGCCTTCGCGCTGGGCTACCTGTTCTTCATGCCGGGCCTGGGTTCGTACAAGGGCCAATTGGGCTACAGCAGCGCCAACGAGGTGGCGCAGCAACAGGCCAAAATGGCCGAGGCCGTGCGCCCGATCTACGCGCGTTTCGAGACCATGACGGTGCCGCAGATCGCCGCGGATCCGGGCGCCCGTGAAATCGGCCAGCGCCTGTTCCTGAACACCTGCTCGCAGTGCCATGGTTCGGACGCCAAGGGCGGCCCCAGCTTCCCCAACCTGACCGACAGCGACTGGCTGCACGGCGGCTCGCCCGAGGCCATCATGCAGACCATCACCCATGGCCGCATCGGCGTGATGCCGCCCTGGAAAGCCGCCATCGACCCCAAGACCGCCGGCGACATCGCGCAGTACGTGCGTTCGCTGTCGGGCCTGACGGCCGACCCGGTCCGGGTGTTCCGCGGCAAGCGCGAGTTCGCCAATTTCTGCGTGGCCTGTCACGGTGTCGACGGCAAGGGCAACCAGGCGCTGGGCGCGCCCAACCTTACCGATGACGTCTGGCTCTATGGCAGTTCGGAAGCCACCATCGTCAAGACCATCCTGGATGGGCGCGAAAACCGCATGCCGGCGCACGGCGACATCCTGACCCCGGAACAGATCAAGATCCTGACGGCATGGGTCTGGGGCCTGTCGAACAAGCCGGACGCGCAACCGCAACCGGCCTCGGCCGCCGCCTCGGCCAACTAGGCATCGCCACATAGGTGGGGGCGCGCCGCGACGGCAGCCCCCATATCGCATGGACTTACCGCACGGAGCAGCACATGGATGATGGGTCAACCGCAAGCGTCAGCAGTCCGCCTGGCGGCGACCCGCCGCCCTGGCGGCCGCACGTGCGGCCGCCGCGTCCTGGCCAGGAAACGCTGGAGCAGACCCTGGCCGACGTGCGCGGCAAGATCTATCCGCGCTCGGTCAGCGGCATTTTCGCGCGCTGGCGCATCGCCTTCGTCTTCCTCACCCAACTGATCTTCTACGGCCTGCCGTGGCTGCAATGGAACGGCCGCCAGGCGGTGCTGTTCGACCTGGGCGCGCGCAAGTTCTACCTGTTCGGCCTGGTGCTGTGGCCGCAGGACGTGGTCTACCTGGCGGTGCTGCTGGTGATCTCGGCGCTGGCGCTGTTCCTGTTCACCGCGGTGGCGGGGCGGCTGTTCTGCGGCTACGCCTGTCCGCAGACGGTCTACACCGAGATCTTCATGTGGATCGAGCGCAAGGTCGAAGGCGACCGCGTCGCCCGCATCCGCCTGGATGAATCGCCCTGGACCTGGCGCAAGGCGCGCCTGAAGGTCACCAAGCACTTCCTGTGGATCGCGCTGGCCTGGTGGACGGGCTCCACCTTCATCGGCTACTTCGCGCCGATCCGCGAGCTGGGCCACGAGCTGTTCACGCTGCAGCTTGGGCCGTGGCAGTGGTTCTGGATGGTGTTCTACGGCTTCGCCACCTGGGGCAATGCCGGCTTCATGCGCGAGTCGGTCTGCAAGTACATGTGCCCGTACGCGCGCTTCCAGAGCGTGATGGTCGATCCCGATACCTTCGTCGTGACCTATGACAAGCGCCGCGGCGATCCGCGCGGCGGCCGTTCGCGCAAGGTCGACCACAAGGCCGCGGGACTGGGCGACTGTGTCGATTGCAGCCTGTGCGTGCAGGTCTGTCCGACCGGCATCGACATCCGCGAGGGCCTGCAATACATGTGCATTGGCTGCGGCGCCTGTATCGATGCCTGCGAGCAGGTGATGGACAAGATGCAGTATCCGTCCGGGCTGATCCGCTACACGTCCGAGCGCGCCATGCTGGACGGGCTGTCGACGCAAAGCGCGCGCTCGCACCTGTTGCGGCCGCGGGTGCTGGTCTACGGCTCGCTGATCCTGGTGCTGGCGGTGGCGTTCGTGACCTCGCTGGCGATGCGCAACCCGCTGCGGGTGGACGTGATCCGCGATCGCGGCGCGCTGGGTCGAGAGGTGGCGGGCGGCATGATCGAGAACGTGTACCGGCTGCAGATCATCAATACCTCGGATTCGCGGCTGCGGCTGCGGCTGTCGGCCGACGGCATGCCTGGGCTGGCGGTGCGCGCCGGGCAAAGCGAGTCGGACGTGGTGGACGTGGAGCCGGCGGCCAACAAGCTGGTGCCGATGGTGATCCGCGCCCCGGCCGGCGCCGAGCCGGGCGCGCACCCGATCACGCTGCGGGCCCGCGCCCACGATCAGGAGAACCGGCCGGTCGAGACCGATGAAGCCGCGAGTTTTTATGTCCCCGAGTGATTCCGAATAAAGGATGCCGACGATGAATACTGCCCATGTAGCCGCGCCGATGCCGGTGAAACCCTGGTACCGCGAATTCTGGCCCTGGTTCCTGATGGCGGGGCCGTTCCTGGCGGTGATCGGTTGCGCCATCACGATCTACCTGGCCTATACGCAGTTCGCCAATCAGCCGATCCAGGAAGGCGTGGTCAAGCGCGGCCTGGTGATCGAGCCGGCGGACACGGTGCCGACGCCGCCGCCCGCGATCGGCGTTCGTTGACGATTCCCGGAGGCGCGGCATGGGGTTGAGATCGCTGATGTGGATACTGTGGCCGTCGTTCCTGGCGGCGGCCGTGGGCAGCGCGATTGTCTTTGCGCTGATCGATCCGTTGGACGTGGCGGTGTTCGGGTATGTGCCGACGGGGCGGGTGGGGTTTTATACGGTGTCGTTCTTTTTGCTTTGGGGGATGGCGGGGGCGTCGAGTGCGTTGACGGCTTATTTGATGCCTAAGGTGGAGGAGGATCCGGATCTTTAGGTGGGTTTTTTGGGGTGCTTCGTGGGGGCGTTGTTGGGGATTCGCTTCGTAGGTCGCCCCTCGCGGCGGGCGAGTCGGTGGCGGGCGCCCACGATTGCGGTCCGGAGCGTTCGCTCCGGACTGCCCCGTTGTCATCCTCGTCCTCGCCTTCGGCGACTCCTTCGGATTCCCTCGGGCGCATCGAGGTTGCCCGCCACCGACTCGCCCGCCGCGAGGGGCTGCGAGCGTCTTGGAGTGTCGCGTTGTCAGATCGGCGGGGGCATGGAGAGGTTTGCGGGGCCCGCCCCAGGTCGGCCGCGCGGGCGGCCTTTTGGGGCTTACGCGGTGTGTTGCGTCGGGGCGGTGTTGGGGTGTTGGCGGCTGGTGGTATTTGTCCTGGGTGTGATGCGTCTTTATTCCGTGTCGTGCAGCAGGTCCACGAAGTGCCTGGCCGGCGCGCTTAGCGGGCGGTCCTTGGGGATGATGCTGCCGAAGGCGGTCAGGGTGTGCTGGAGTTGGTAGGGGATGATGGCGAGCAGGCCGTGGCGGGCGTAGCGGCTGGCGACGGAGTCGGGGATGACGCCGAGCATGTCGGACTTCATGGCCAGGTTGGTGGTGGTGAGGATCGAGGCGGACTCGATCAGGCCCTTGGGCAGGGCGGTGTCGTGGGCGCGGAATTCCTGTTCCAGGACGTCGCGCATGGGGCTGCCGTGGGGTTGCAGGATCCAGGGGTAGGCCTGCAGCGCGTCGAAGCCGATGCGCTTGCGGCGGGTCAGGGGATGGTCGACGGCGGCGATGACGGACAGGGCCTCGTCGCCGATGGGGCGGAAGACGTAATGGCGTTCGGACAGGGTCAGCATGCGGCCGATGACGACGTCGAGTTTGCCCTCGTTCAGCCGTTCGATCAGCAGGTCGCTGGTGCCGGTGGAGATCTCCACGGCCAGTAGCGGATAGGTCTGTTTCAGGCGCAGCAGGGCGTCGGTCAGGTGGCCCGGCGAGGCGGCCATGATGCTGCCGATGAAAAGTTTGCCGGCGCTGCCCAGGCGCAATTCCTCCAGCTCGCGCGCCAGCGACGAGACCGTGCCGCGCATGCCGCGGAAATACCCCATCACGCATTCCCCGGCGGCGGTCAGCGCCAGGCCGCGGCCGACCCGTTCGAACAGCGGCTGGCCGATGGCCAGTTCCAGTTCGTGCAGCATCTTGCTGGCGGCGGACTGGGTCATGTTGAGCTGGGCGGCGGCGGCGCGCAGGGTGCCGCGTTCCTCGATGGCCAGCAGCAGCACGATCTGCCGCATGCGCAGGCGCGACAGCAGCGCGGGGACGTTCGGGACGCGTTCCATGATTGATCGCCTGTAGTGAACGGTTGGTGCAAAAGTTTCATTTTACGGAAACAGCGGTTGTTTCTAAGATGCAGGCATAACAAAGCCCGCTACGGGCCATAAGCCCCCAAGGAGACAACCATGAAGACTCGGCTTTATGCCGCATTGGCGGCGGGCGTGCTGTGCCTGTCCGCCGCCGCACCCGCCCCGGCGCAGAGCGCCGATTGGCCGACCCGGCCGCTGCGCCTGCTGGTGGGCTCGGCCCCCGGCGGCGGCACCGACGCGATGGCGCGCGCCGTGGCCGACAAGCTTGGGCCGATGCTCAAGCAGACCGTGGTGGTGGAGAACAAGCCGGGCGCGTCCAACACGCTGGCGGCGGACCTGGCGGCCAAGTCGGGCGACGGCCATACCATGGTGATGGGCGTGTCCACCGCGCATGCGATCGCGCCGCACCTGCTCAAGCTGGGCTACGACAACGACCGCGACCTGACGCCGGTAGTGTTCGTGGGCGCGGTGCCGAACATCCTGGTGGTCAACAACCAGTTGCCGGCGCAATCGGTGCAGGAGCTGATCGCGCTGCTCAAGCGCAAGCCGGGCGAATACAACTTCGCCAGCAGTGGCTCGGGCAGCACCCAGCACATCGCCGCCGAGCTGTTCAAGGACGCCACCGGCGTGCAGATGACGCACATTCCCTATCGCGGCAGCGGCCCGGCCATGGTCGACCTGATGGGCGGCCAGGTGCAGATCGCCTTCGAGACCGCGTCCTCCGTCATCCCGCACATCAAGAGCGGCAAGGTGCGCGCGCTGGCGGTGCTGAGCGCCAAGCGCAATCCGCAGTTGCCCGATGTGCCGACCATGGCCGAGGCCGGCGTCAGCGGCGTCGAGATGAGCGCCTGGTACGGCATCTACATGCCCAGCGGCACGCCGGCGGCGGTGCAGCAGCGCGTGCATGACTCGGTCAATGCGGTATTGGCCATTCCCGAGACCCAGACGCGCCTGCAGGCGATCGGCGCCGACATCAATCCGATGAGCCAGGCGCAATTCTCGCAGTTTCACCAGGCCGAGAACCAGCGCTACGCCGGCATCATCAAGAAGAACCATATCTCCGTGGAATGAAGCACAGCATGAGCAACGACCGCAACGCCGCCAAACCCGTCATCGCCCTCACGCTGGGCGATCCCGCCGGCATCGGCCCCGAACTGATCGCGCGCCTGTTGGCGCGGCCCGAGGCGGCGCAACTGGCCAACATCGTGCTGGTGGGCGATGAATGGTTGTGGCGCGAAGGCCAGCGGGTGGCCGGGGTGCAGGTGGCCACGCGGGCCGTGGCCGGCTTCGACGCCGTGCGGACGCGGCCGGATACCGGCGTGCCGGCGTGGCTGGCGATGGATACCGTGCGGCGCGAGGACGTCAACCTGGGCCAGGCGCAGGCGCCCGGCGGCGCCTCGGTGCTGCGGGTGCTAAACGCCTGCATGGACGCGGCGCTGGCCGGCCACATCGACGCCATCTGCTTCGCGCCGCTGAACAAGCACGCGATGAAGCAGGGCGGCCTGCGCCACGATGACGAGTTGCACCACTTCGCGCAGTACCTGGGCGTGACGGGCTACTTCTGCGAGTTCAACACGCTGGGCGAGCTGTGGACCTCGCGCGTGTCCTCGCACATTCCGCTCAAGGACGCCGCCGCCGCGCTCAGCATCGACGGCATCAAGGCCGCCACGCGGCTGATCTACCAGTCGCTGCAGGCCAACGGCGTGGCCGCGCCGCGGGTGGCGGTGGCGGCGTTCAATCCGCATGGCGGCGATGGCGGCACCTGCGGGCGCGAAGAGGTCGACATCATCGCCCCGGCCGTGCGCCAACTGAACCAGGAAGGGCTGCCGGTGCAGGGCCCGTTCCCGGCCGACACCATCTTCCTGAAGGCGCAGGCGGGCGAGTTCCAGGCCATCGTCACCATGTACCACGACCAGGGCCAGATCGCGATCAAGCTGCTGGGCTTCTCGCGCGGCGTGACGGTGCAGGGCGGCCTGCCGATCCCGATCACCACGCCGGCCCACGGCACCGCCTACGACATCGCCGGCCAGGGACGCGCCAGCGTCGACGCCACCTGGCAGGCTTTCCGCATCGCCTGCCGCATGGGCCTGTCGCACCGCGCCGCGCGCGCGGCGGCCTGAGGCGGCCTTTCCTTCCGATTCATCGCATCGTTCGATCCATTTTTTGCAGGAATCCCCATGAAGATCAAATCCGTCCGCGCGCGCGTCTTTGAATGGACCGGCAAGACCGTGCCGCCGCAAGGTAACTTCTGCTCCAACGCCATGGACCTGCTGTATTCGCCGCAGGAAACCATGAGCACCTTCCGCTTCCATGGCTGGACCGTGGTCGAGGTCGAGACCGACGACGGCATCGTCGGGCTGGGCAACGTGGCGCTGGCGCCGCGGGTGGCCAAGGCCATCATCGACCAGTACCTGGCGCCGCTGGTGATCGGCCAGGACCCGTGGGACTACGAATACCTGTGGCAGCGCATGTACCGCGCCACCCATGCCTGGGGCCGCAAGGGCGTGACCATGGCGGCGATCTCGGGCGTGGACCTGGCGATCTGGGACATCCTGGGCAAGTCGGTCGGCAAGCCGGTCTTCAAGCTGCTGGGCGGGCGCACCAAGGAGAAGATTCCGGTCTATTACTCCAAGCTCTACCGCACTGATCTCAAGGCCATGCAGGAAGAGGCCCAGACCTACCTGGACCAGGGCTTCACCGCCTTCAAGATGCGCTTCGGCTACGGCCCGGCGCACCTGCAGCGCGGCGTGTCGGAGAACCTGAAGTCGGTCGAGGCGGTGCGCGAGGTGATCGGCTACGACACCGACCTGATGCTCGAATGCTACATGGGCTGGAACCTGGAATACGCCAAGCGCATGCTGCCCAAGCTGGAGAAGTTCGAGCCGCGCTGGCTGGAGGAACCGGTCATCGCCGACGACATCGACGGCTATGCCGAACTGAACCAGCTCACCTCGATCCCGATCTCGGGCGGCGAGCACGAGTTCTCGCTGTATGGCTTCAAGCAACTGCTGGACCGCAAGGCGGTGTCGGTGGTGCAGTACGACACCAACCGCGTCGGCGGCATCACCGCCGCCCACAAGATCAATGCCCTGTGCGAAGCCTACAGCGTGCCGGTCATCCCGCACGCCGGCCAGATGCACAACTACCACCTGACCATGAGCACGCTGGCCTCGCCCATGAGCGAGTACTTCCCGATGTTCGACGTGGAAGTGGGCAATGAACTCTTCTACTACATCTTCGACGGCGAGCCGGTGGCCAGGGAAGGCTTCATCGACCTGGACGACAACAAGCCGGGCCTGGGCCTGAGCCTGAAGACCGAATACCTGAAAGACTTCAACATCATCGAGTGAGCGCCATGATCACGACGACTGTGCCGGCGCCGCGCTATCGCGGCATCTTTCCGGTGGTGCCCACCATCTTCACCGAAGCGGGCGAGCTGGACCTGGCGGGCCAGAAGCGCGCCGTCGATTTCATGATCGACAGCGGCGTGGACGGCCTGTGCATCCTGGCCAACTTCTCCGAGCAGTTCTCGCTGTCGGACGACGAGCGCGAGGTGCTGACACGCACGTTGCTGGAGCACGTGGCCGGCCGGGTGCCGGTGATCGTCACCACCACGCACTACGGCACCCGGGTGTGCGCGGCGCGCAGCCGCCGGGCGCAGGCGCAGGGCGCGGCCATGGTGATGATCATGCCGCCGTACCACGGGGCCACCATCCGCGTTTCCGAGGAGCAGGTGATCGGGTTCTTCCAGCAGGTGTCGGACGCCATCGACATCCCCATCATGATCCAGGACGCGCCGGTCGCCGGCACGCCGCTGCCCGCCGCGCTGCTGGCGCGCATGGCGCGCGAGATCCCGCAGGTGTCGTACTTCAAGATCGAGACCGCCGGCGCGGCCAGCAAGCTGCGCGACCTGATCGCGCTGGGCGGCGCGGCGGTGGAAGGGCCGTGGGATGGCGAAGAGGCCATCACGCTGCTGCCGGACCTGGACGCCGGCGCCACCGGCTCCATGACGGGCGGCGGTTTCGCCGACGGCATCCGGCCGATCATCGAGGCGCATCGCGCAGGCCGCGCCGACGACGCCTACCGCCTGTATGAGCGCTGGCTGCCGCTCATCAACTACGAGAACCGCCAGGGCGGCATCCTGACCGCCAAGGCGCTGATGAAGGCCGGCGGCGTGATCGCCTGCGACGCGCCGCGCCATCCGTTCCCGGCCATGCGGCCGGAAGTGCGGCAGGGCCTGCTGGACGTGGCGCGGCGGCTGGATCCGCTGGTGCTGCGCTGGGCGCGCTAAGGCGCCCGGCCGGGGACGGGCGCGGGCGTCAAGGCACCAGCGACAAGCCGATGCGGAACTGCGATTCGTTGCGCTGGTTGTAGCCCAGCAGCGTTTCGCCGTAGCCGTTGAAGTACTGCAGGTGCAGGTAGCCGTTCATGTTCAGCCAGGTGCGCTGCAGCGGCCAGGCGAAGTCGAGCTGCGTGGTGCGGCGGCGCTGGTCGCCCTGGCGGTACATGGCCGAGACCACCGCGCCGTTGTCCTGCGCCCAGCGCAGGTTCCAGTCGACGCGGCCGGCATAGTCGGCGTAGTCGGAGTTCTCGCTGGCCACGCCGAAGTAGGCCTTGACCTTGGGCGCGAAGGTCAGCGTGCTGCCGCCGTCGAAGCGGTAGTTGAACTGCGGCTGGATGTAGGCGTCGTTGACCGAGCGCGAGTCGTCGCCGGCCTTGCCGTTGGAGTTGTGCTCGACGCCGGTGTTCATGCCCAGACGCCAATTCTGGTTCGCCGACTGCCACATGTTGTCGGACAGCCAGAACAGGCTGGGGTTGAAGGTGGTGTCGATGAAGGGCATGGAATCGCCCTGCAGGTCCCACAGCGAGGTCTGGGTGTAGCCCAGGTAGAAATTCTCGCCCCAGGTCGCCGGGCGGTTGCCGGACGGGCTGAACAGGCGGTACTTGGCGCTGATCTGGAAGCGCGCGGTGGTCTGGCCGCGGGTGCCGATGTCGAAGTACACCGGCTTGTATTCCGAGATCGCGCTGCGGAAATGATCGAAGGCCGATTGCTGGTAGGACGAGACGGCCACGGTGTCCGGCGCCGGTCCGCCCTCGGGCGACGCGCCGGCCGCTGTGACCACTGCCGGCGGCACGGGCTGGCCGGTGCGCGGATCGACCACGGGGCCTTGCGCGGGCGTGCTGGCCAGCGTGCCGCTGTCGCGGCCGGTGGCGTCCAGCGCCATCATCGCCGGCTGGCCTTCGATGGCGATCGCCTGCAAGCCGCGCGCCGTGGCGGGCACGACGGCCGTCCACGCCATCCGCGCGAAATTGTTGACCGGCACGCTGTAATTAGCCTTGTCGCCCTGCAGCTTGGCCAGGCTGCGCACGATCTGGCCGTCCTGGCCGCGCCATTGCAGCACCAGCTCTGGCGGGGCCTCCCAGGTGGCGCGGGCATTGCCTTCGTTGAAATACACCGCTTCGATGGTGACGGTGTCGCCGGGGGCGGCCGAAGGACGGTCGAGCCGGTAGGATACGCCGGCGGCGGCGGTGCCGGCCAGGCCCAGCGCCAGGGCGGCGGTCAGGGTGCGCAGGGGAAGGGCGATGCGTCGGGACGAAGTCATGGGAGGCGGGTGGAATCTGTGACGATGCAATGTAGCATCGGCCCGGCCTACATTTTGTAAGCCAGGCTAATCGGATGTAGGACTTGCAACATGGGCGAGGCCCGCGCATCGCCGGCGACGCGCGGGCCTCATGTCACCCGCCTTGCGGCCTATTCGCCGAACTTGATGCCCTGCGCCAGCGGCAGGTTGCGCGAGTAGTTGATGGTGTTGGTGGCGCGGCGCATGTAGTTGCGCCAGGCGTCCGAGCCCGACTCGCGGCCGCCGCCGGTTTCCTTTTCCCCGCCGAAGGCGCCGCCGATCTCGGCGCCCGAGGTGCCGATGTTGACGTTGGCGATGCCGCAGTCGGACCCCGCGGCCGACAGGAAGGTCTCGGCCTCGCGCAGGTCGTTGGTGAAGATGGCCGACGACAGGCCCTGCGGCACGCCGTTCTGCAGCGCCAGCGCCTGGTTGAAGTCGCTGTAGCGCATCACGTACAGGATCGGCGCGAAGGTCTCGTGGCAGACCACGTCGGTCTGGCCCGGCATCTCGGCGATGGCGGGGCGCACGTACCAGGCGTCCGGGTACTGGTCGGCCAGCACGCGTTCGCCGCCGGTGACCTTGCCGCCCTGTTCGCCGGCGGCCTTGAGCGCGGCCTGCATGGCGTCGAACGAGGCGCGGTCGATCAGCGGACCGACCAGGTTCTTGCCGTCCAGCGGGTTGCCGATGGGCGCGCTGGCGTAGGCCTTGTGCAGGCGTTGCAGCAGATCGTCGGCCACGCTTTCGTGCACGATCAGGCGGCGCGTGGTGGTGCAGCGCTGGCCGGCGGTGCCGATGGCGCCGAAGACGATGCCGCGCGCGGCCATGTCCAGGTCGGCGGTGGGGCCGACGATGATGGCGTTGTTGCCGCCCAGTTCCAGCAGCACGCGGCCGAAGCGTTGCGCCACGCGCGGGCCCACCTGGCGGCCCATGCGGGTCGAGCCGGTGGCCGACACCAGCGCCACGGTGTGCGAATCCACCAGCGCCTCGCCGATGTCCCGGCCGCCGATCAGCACTTCCGACAGGCCGGCCGGCGCGTCGCCAAAGCGCTGCAGCGCCTGCGCGAACAGCGCCTGGCAGGCCAGCGCCGTCAGCGGCGTCTTTTCCGACGGCTTCCAGACCACCGCGTTGCCGCACACCAGCGCCAGCGCGGCGTTCCACGACCACACCGCCACCGGGAAGTTGAAGGCGCTGATGACGCCCACCACGCCCAGCGGATGCCAGGTTTCCATCATGCGGTGGCCGGGGCGCTCGGAGGCGATGGTCAGGCCGTACAGTTGGCGCGACAGGCCCACGGCGAAGTCGCAGATGTCGATCATTTCCTGGACCTCGCCTTCGCCCTCGGCCAGGATCTTGCCGGCTTCCAGGCTGACCAGGCGGCCCAGTTCGCGCTTGTGCTGGCGCAGCACTTCGCCGAACAGGCGCAGCAGCTCGCCGCGGCGCGGCGCCGGCACGTCGCGCCAGGCCAGGCTGGCCTGGCGGGCGCGGGTGATGGCCGCGTGGGCCTGCGCCACCGTGTGCTCGTGGACCTGGGCCAGCTCGGTGCCGTCGATCGGGCTGCGGGCGACGAGCGTGCCGCCGGTCAGGGTCGCGGGGTTGAGGCCGAGTGCGCGCAGGATGTCTTGGGGCGTGTCCATACCGGTTCCTTGGAGATGCCGGCGAAGGGGCGAGCCTTCGCTTAAGGGTTATGCCTAAGTGGCGATTCTGGAAATAAATTTACTATACGAAACTCCAGCGCGAAATGCGAAACCTTTTTTGAAGGCGATGCGCGTGTCAGAACCCCTGCTGCTAGTCGAGTCGGTCACCAAGACCTACCAGCGCGAAGGCCAGCCCGATCATCTGGCGCTGGCGGGCATCGACTGCCGCCTGGAGCGTGGCGAGGTGCTGGTGGTGGTGGGGCCGTCGGGCTCGGGCAAGAGCACCTTCCTGCGCACCCTCAACGGGCTGGAGCGCATCGACAGCGGCACCATCCGCGTCGATGGCGTCTCGCTGACCGACCCGGCCACCGACGTCAACCGCTGGCGCACCGAGGTCGGCATGGTGTTCCAGCACTTCAACCTGTTCCAGCATCGCACCGCGCTCGACAATGTGGCCCTGCCGCAACGCGTGGTGCGCGGCCGCGACCGCGCCCAGGCCGAGCTCTACGCCCTGGAACTGCTGGACCGGGTCGGCATGGCCGACTTCGGCCCGCGCTATCCCAGCCAGTTGTCCGGCGGCCAGCAGCAGCGCGTGGCGATCGCCCGCGCCCTGGCGATGGACCCGAAACTGATGCTGTTCGACGAGGCCACCTCGGCGCTCGACCCGGAAACCGTTGGCGGCATCCTGGAATTGATGCGCGCGCTGGCGCGCGACGGCATGACCATGGCGGTGGTGACGCACGAGATGGGCTTTGCCCGCGACGTGGGCGACCGCGCCCTGTTCATGGACGCCGGCCGCGTCGTCGAGTCCGGCACGCCGGCTGAAGTCTTCGGCCAGCCGAAAGAGGCGCGCACCCGGGCTTTCCTGGAAAAGATCCTGTAGCGGGCCGGCGGCGCCGTCGGCGCCGGCCCGCATGGCCGTTCGTATTTGCGCATCACGCAGTCTTCGCTTCACGCAGCACGCCGCATCCGCATCACGCAGCAATCGCAGTACGCAGCAAGCAGGGCCGGCCCGGCCTGACCGGGCGCCGCCGGCACCAGGTGTACGCCCGGAACGACACATGTCATCCATCTTGAAGGGGAAGCAAATGCTGAAAATCAAACAATGGCTGGGCGCCGCCGGCGTCGCGCTGGCCGTTACCGCGATGGCGCAGCCTGCCCGCGCCGACGAACTGTCGGACATCATCAAGCGCGGCGAGCTGCGGGTGGCGGTGCAGACCTCCGGCCCGCTGATGAGCTTCATGGACAAGAGCGGCAAGCGCACCGGCCTGGCGGTCGAAGTCGCCAAGCGCATGGCCGACGACCTGGGCGTCAAGCTGGTGCTGCAGGACTACGAGTGGAAGGGCCTGATCCCGGCGCTGCTGTCCGGCAAGGCCGACATGGTGGCCGCCGACATGACGCCGACGCCGCAGCGCGCCGCCCAGGTGCTGTTCTCGGCGCCCATGTTCTACGCCGACACCGTGGCCGTGGTGCCCAAGGACTCGCCCTACAAGTCGTATGCGGAACTGGACAAGGACGGGGTGACCGTCGGCGCGCTGGGCGCCAGCACCTACGCCGAGGTCGGCAAGAAGATGCTGCCCAAGGCCACCCTCAAGGAATTCTCCGGCGGCAGCGCGCCGGTCGGCCAGGCGCTGTCCTCCGGCCGCCTGGACGCCGGCATCATGTCGCTGTCCACCGCCAACCAGTTCCTGGTGGACTTCGGCAACCTGCGGGTGCTGGACGGCATCATGGTGCGCGAACCGCTGGCCTTCGCCGTCGGCCCCAATGCCTTCCGCCTGAAGTTCTGGCTCGACAACTGGCAGACGCTCAAGACCGCCGACAACACATTGCCGGAACAGGTCAAGTACTGGTATTCGACCGAATGGAAGAAAGACCACTGATCGCGCGCCTTCGCCACCACCGACCGACAGGACCCGCATGGACTGGCTGATCGACTACTACAACTGGCGCATCGTCAGCCAGTACACGGGCCAGTTCGCCACCGGCCTGGCCAATACCCTGATCGCGGCCGGCGCCAGCCTGGTGCTGTCGGTGCTGGCTGGCGTGCCGCTGGCGCTGGCGCGCATGTCGCCGCGCGCCGCGGTCTGGCGGCCGGTGGCGGGCTACGTGCAGTTCATCCGCTCGACCCCGCTGCTGGTGCAGATCTACCTGGTGTATTACGCCGTGCCGATGCTGGTGCCCGGCGCCAAGGGCTGGAGCGAGATGCTGCTGGGCATCCTGGCGATGACGCTGCACCACGCCGCCTACATGAGCGAGATCATCCGCGTCGGCATCGAGTCGGTGCCGCGCGGCCAGATCGAAGGCGCCAAGGCCTGCGGCATGAACTACCACCAGCGCCTGCGCTACGTGGTGCTGCCGCAGGCCTTCGCCAACACGCTGCCGCCGCTGCTGGGACAGACCGCGGTGTTGATCAAGGACACCTCGCTGCTGTCGCTGATCACGGTGTTCGAACTGGTGGCCGCGGGCGTGCAGATGAACAGCGACCGTATCGTGCCTACCGAGAGCTTCCTGACCATCGCCGCCGGCTACCTGCTGATCTACGCCGTGATGCTGATGCTGTCGCGGGGCGTGAGCCTGTGGCTGGCCGGTCCGGCCTGGAACGCGAGGTAAGCATGCTGGATTCCTACCTGTCCACCGCCGGCGTCGTGCTGCCGTTCCTGCTCAAGGGCTTCTGGGAGACGCTCAAGATCTCGTTCCTGGCGATCATTGCCGGCTCGCTGCTGGGCTTCGTGATCGGCGTGATCCGCAGCTACCGCATCCGTGGCCTGCATCAACTGCTGGGGCTGTACATCCACGTGCTGCGCGGCACGCCGTTCCTGGTGCAGCTCTATATCTTCTATTTCGTGCTGCCCAGCACCGGCATCGAGCTGCTGCACTGGGACTCGGGCACGGCGGCGTTCGTGTCGCTGTCGGTCTACACATCCTGCTATGTGGCAGAGATCGTCACCGGCGCCATCCGCGCCGTGCCGCGCGGCCAGACCGAGGGCGCCATGACGCTGGGCCTGCGGCCCTTGCAGATCCTGAGGCTGGTGATCCTGCCGCAGGCCATGCGTTTGATCGTGCAGCCCATGAGCGGCGTCTACGTCATGCTGATCAAGAGCACCGCCATCCTGTCGGTGGTCGGCATCACCGAGCTGACGCGGCAGGGCGAGGTCTTCATCATCACCTTCCCGGCGAAATCGCTGTTCATCTACGGCATGATCGCCGCCATCTATTTCCTGTACTGCTACCCGCTGCTGCGCCTGGCCACCTGGCTGGAGAAGCGCCTGACCGGCGGGCTGCAGGGCGCCGGGCTGAACTAGGCCCGCCCACACCGACGAGAGTCCCGCACGGGCCCTGACCCACGACCATGGCTACCGAGTACATCGACACCTATTACAAGCGCACGCTGGGCGATGCGCAGACCTGCTACCCGCCGCTGGCGGGCGCGGCCGAGACCGACGTCTGCGTCGTCGGCGGCGGGCTGGCCGGCCTGACCACCGCGCTGGAACTGGCCCGCCGCGGCCGCGCCGTGACGCTGCTGGAGGGGCGCCGTGTCGCCTGGGGCGCCTCGGGCCGCAACGGCGGCTCGGTGTCGCCGGCGTTCTCGGCGGGCGCCGACGCCATCCGCAAGCACGTCGACGAGGATCACTACCGCCAACTGTACCGGCTGTCGATGGAGGGCGTGGAGATCATCCGCGACAACATCCGCGACCTGAGCATCGATGACGCCCACAAGGTCGACGGCCGCCTGCGGGTGGTGCGCTACGAGGCCAGCGACGCGCTGCGGCGTTATTGCGAGGACCAGTGGCGCGACTTCGGCCGCGACGTGCGGCTATTGAACCGCGCCGAGGTGCGCGAGCGGCTGGTATCCGACGTCTACTTCCAGGGCATCGAGGATCTGTCCTCGTTCCACTTCCATCCGCTGAACTACGCCCGCGCCCTGGCGCGCGAGTGCGCGCGGCTGGGGGTGCGCATCCACGAGGATTCCTCGGTCACCCAGGCCCGCCTGGAAGGGGCCGCCAAGCAATTGCGCACCGCCGCTGGCGAGATCAACGCGCGCACCGTGGTGCTGGCCACCGGCGGCTATACCGATGGGGTGGTGCCGGCGTTGCGGCGCGCCATGCTGCCGATCGCCACCTACATCATGCTGACCGAGCCGCTGGGCGAACGGGTGCGCGAAGCCATCCGCACCCAGGCCGCCATCGGCGACGACCGCCGCGCCGGCAACTACTACCGGGTACTGGAAGGCGGACGCATCGGCTGGGGCAGTAGAATCACCACCCGTGTCGACGATCCGCCCGACCTGGCCGAGTCCCTGCGCCGCGAATTGCTCAGCGTCTATCCCCAGTTGCAGGGGTTGCGCGTCGAGACCGCGTGGTCCGGGCGCATGGCCTACGCGCGGCACCTGATGCCGCAGATCGGCAGGCTGGCGCCCGACGTCTGGTATTGCACGGCCTTTGGCGGGCACGGCATGAACACCACCGCCATCGGCGGCCGTGTCGTGGCCGAAGGGATCTCCGGTGACAGCCAGCGTTACCGGCTGTTCGAGCCCTTCGGACTGGCGTGGAACGGCGGGGCGCTGGGCACGGCGGCGGTTCAACTCACATATTGGTCTTACCAGGCGCGCGATTGGTGGCGGGAGCGGCAGTCGCGGGCATGACAGGGTGTACAGATGCAAGGCAACAAACAGAGCGTGTTGGCACAACGGCTGCGAGCCCTGCGCCAGGCGCGCGATTGGACGCTCAAGCAGGCGGCGCAGGCCACCGGCGTGTCCACCTCCACGCTCTCGAAAATCGAGAACGGCCTGCTCTCGCCCACCTATGACAACCTGATCAAGATCGCCGCCGGCCTGGAGCTGGACGTGGCCGAACTGTTCACCGCGTCGGACGCCCACATGGGCACCGGCCGCCGCAGCCTCAGCCGCCAGGGCGAGGGCCGCCAGTACGAAACCCCGTATTACGACCACCGCCTGCTCTGTACCGCGCTGTCGCACAAGCGCATGATGCCGTTCCATACCCGCGTCAAGGCGCGCTCCTTCGATGAATTCCAGGACTGGAGCCGGCATGGCGGGGAGGAGTTCGTCTACGTGCTGGAGGGCGAGGTCGAGCTGTACACCGAGTTCTACGAACCGGCTCGGCTGAAGGCGGGCGAAAGCTTCTATATCGACAGCCGCATGGGCCACCGGGTGATCAGCCTGAGCAAGCAGGACGCGCTGGTGCTGTGGGTGTCCACCCACGCCGATTTGGGCGAGGAATGAACCGTTCCCGCGACTGATAAACCGGAGCACGTGGTCCGGCGGCGCCACGGGCCGTCCGCAACAGGGTAAAATGCGCCGCCCGGACCGGTTCCGGGCAGTCACACACCGCGCGGCAGTAGCTCAGCTGGATAGAGCACGGGCCTTCTAAGCCCGGGGTCGGGGGTTCGAGCCCCTCCTGCCGCGCCAGGATCATCCGTAGTATCAAGCGCTTACGCCGGGCTGCGGGTCGCTAACATGGCAATTATTAGAATGATTGAGCCGACGTTAGCACTTACTCGGTAGCGTAAGCACGTCTGACGCCCGCCTGTCATTGTGTCGATGGCTTGCCGCCGTGTTGGCGTGCGTGGCCCATCGCACGCGGTAACGACAAATCCGGGCCTATAGCGGCCGGTTGTAGCGCCACCAAGGCCGCGCCCGTCACGGTTGATGGTCGAACAGCGTTCCCAGGAAGCGGATAAGGGCAGCGAACATGGTCGGCCTCCATATATGTCGTTGAGAAAATTGGGAAAGTCCCAGGTTTCGGCATGGCAGTTGCTTCCACCGTTCCGCCCCGGCCAATGGAGGACGGGAAATCGGGAGATGACCATGTTTGCTCACAACAAACGCTTGCAGTACACCGTGCGCGTCGCGCAGACGAATCCTGGGCTGGCCAACTTGCTGTTGGAGCAGTTCGGGGGGCCGCAGGGGGAATTGGCGGCTGCCTGTCGATACTTCACTCAGGCCCTGGCGGAGGACGATCCGGGACGAAAAGACATGCTGCTTGATATCGCCACCGAGGAACTGAGCCATCTGGAAGTTATCGGTACGATGGTGGCCATGCTCAACAAGGGCGCGAAGGGCGTACTGGCCGAGGCCACCGAATCGGAAGCCGAGATCTATCGCCGCCTGAACGGGCCGGGCAACGATTCGCACGTGACGCAGCTTTTGTTCGGCGGTGGCCCGGCCCTGGTCAACTCCGGCGGCCAGCTATGGAACGCCGGCTATATCGATACCATCGGCGACCCTTCCGCAGACCTGCGTTCGAACATTGCCGCCGAGGCGCGGGCCAAGATCATCTACGAACGGCTGATCAATGCGACCGACGATCCAGGCGTCAAGGAGGCGCTGGGCTTTCTGATGACGCGTGAAGTGTCGCATCAGCGCTCGTTCGAGAAGGCGCTGTACTCGATGGAGCCGAACTTCCCTCCTGGCAAGCTGCCGGGCGATCCGAGCTTTGCGAACGTCTATTTCAATATGTCGCAGGGCGAGGGCGATATGCGTGGGTCGTGGAATAGCGACGAGAACTTCACCTACGTGTCTGAGCGCGAGGCGCAATGCGCAATCGACGGAGACGGGCTCGCATCGGTAGGTCTTACCGAGGATGAAACGATGGCGCTGCAGGCCATGGTCGCCCGTACCGCGTCGGATCCCGCTGCCGACCCGGTGACGGGTACTGAACTGGGCGACGGTAGCGTGATGACGGATCAACGCGAGGAATGATCAGAGCCGTCATTGCTGCACGCCGCAGGCGCGGTGCCCGAATCCGCCACGGCGGGAGGGCCCGGTGCCTGGGCTATGATCCGCCCAGCGACTCTTGGAGTTCGCCATGAAGAACAGAAAGTTCCTGATGTGGCTATTGGCAGCCGTTTTACTGATCGGGCTGTTCCTGATGTTTCCTCCCTGGTAGCCCAGATCGTCAGGCGCCGGCGATACCCCGCACCACCGCCGCAAGCTGGCCTTCATGGGCGGGGTGAAGATCAGCGTTTTGCCAATGCGTCTGGATTGTTGGCGCGGTCCAGACGACCGCAGCCCTGACGCGGCGGCCGTGGGCGAAAACTCGGACGCCTGGACGTGGCGTATCCTTCGCAGCATGACGCCTGGTACAAAAATCAAGCAAACGCCGCGGGTTTGCCTGCGCTTGCGGCGGCGTTGGATTCGCCCGCTGCTATCGGCCGCCGCCGCCCTGGCCGCCTGCCTGCCCGTCCACGCCCAATTGCTCGAGCAGGGCCGCTTGCCGCGCCCCGACGGCTCGTCGATCGCCTATTACCTGCAGCAGCGAGATCCGGCGCGGACCGCCGACAGCCTGCTGGTGGTGATGCAGGGATCCGACTGCAACAGCGTGCGCCACAACCGCGCGATCCGCGAGCAGTTGTGGCGGGTGCTGCCGGCGGCCGATGTGTTGACGGTCGACAAGTACGGCATCGATGCCGCCTTGCCGTATCAGCAGGACGACGGCGAGAACCGCGCCGATTGCCCGCGGGCGTACCTGCAGCATGACGACTTCGACCAGCGCGTGCGCGACTACGAGGCCGTGATCGCTTTGCTCCGCCGCCATGGCGCGTACCGGCGCGTGGTGGCGCTGGGCGGCAGCGAAGGCGCGGTGGTGGCCAACCTGCTGGCCGCGCGCGGCGGGTCGGTCGACGCCAGCATCGCCTTCAACGGCGGCGGGCGCTGGTTCCTCGATGACGTGCTGCACACCATCGAGGCCGCCGATACGCCCGCCGAGGCCAAGGCGGACTCGGCGGCGGGGTTCCGGGAGTTCGCCGCGTTCCTGCGCGAGACGCCGTCGTCTGACCTGGTCGCCAGCAGCCACGGCCATGCGTGGTGGCGGCAGGCGCTGGCGCTGGATCAACAGGCGGTGCTCGCGCGCGTGCGCACGCCGTTGCTGATCGTGCAGGGCGGACGGGACGCCTCGGTGTCGCCGGGGGCGGTCGAACGCATGGTCGAGGAGCTGCGGCGCGCGGGGCAGCGCCATATCGCCTATCGTGCCTATCCGCGGCTGGACCATGGCCTGCGCGACGCGGACGGCGTCAGCCGCATGGGCGAAGTGGCCGATGACATGGCGGCGTGGCTGGACGGCCTGCCCGCGCGCTGACGCGGGCTTCCTACAATAACGGTTCGTTATTCAAGGACTCGCAATGCCCACGCCTGAAGACATCATGCGGCACTACGACTCGGATCCGGACGAGGATCCATGGGTGCGCGGCAAGCCGGCGCCGGAGGCGGTGACCGTGGCGCCGTACGACCCGGACTGGCCCGCGCGCTATGCGCGCCTTGCCGCCGAGATCTCGGCGGCGCTGGGGCCGGCGGCGCTGCGCATCGATCATGTGGGCTCGACGGCGGTGCCGGGGTTGCCGGCCAAGCCGGTGGTGGATATCGACGTGGCGGTGGCCGACCCCGCCGACGAGGCCGCGTACGTGCCGGCGCTGGAGGCGCTGGGCTACGTGCTGACGATCCGCGAGCCGTCCTGGCACCAGCATCGCTGCCTGCAATTGGCGGCGCCGCGCGTCAACCTGCATGTGTTCGCCCCGGACTGCCCCGAGAACATCCGCCATCGCATGTTCCGCGACTGGCTGCGCGCGCATGACGAGGACCGTGACCGCTATGCCCAGGCCAAGCACGCCGCGGTGCGGGGCGTGGACCGGGTGGCCGACTACAACCTGCGCAAGCAGGCGGTCATCCGCGAGATCTACGAACGCATGTTCCGGGCGGCCGGCTTCATCTAGCGCGCCGCGCCAAGGGGGCGGACGCCGCTGCGGCCAGGCCGTAGCGGCCGGGATGGGCCAGATGCGCAGGCGGGAATGGCGGTTGCTGACCTTGTGTCGTTCATTGATGCGATACCAGGAGAAACGCCATGGATGACGCCATGAAAGAATGCATCGACGCCTGCCTGAACTGTTACCGAACCTGCCTGGAAGAGGCGATGGGGCACTGCCTGGAGGCGGGAGGACAACACGTCGCGCCGGGCCATTTCCGTAGCATGATGGCCTGCGCGGAAATGTGCCGCACATCGGCGCACATGATGCTGTTGGGCGCGGAAAATCATGCGCAGGTGTGTAAGGTCTGCGCCGCCGTATGCCGGGACTGCGCGGCCAGTTGTGACGCCATCGACGGGATGCGGGCCTGCGCCGACACTTGCCGCGCGTGTGCCCAGGCCTGCGAAAGCATGAGAGGCTGAGGCGCTCGGCAGGCGCGCGGCTCAGCCGCCCGGGCTGCGCGCCATGGCGCGCGCATAAGCCTCCAGCGTGCGCTGCATCTGGCTGGCCAGGCGGAAGTGCGATTCGGCGTAGCCGCGCGCATGGGCGACGGCGGCGGCGGTGGCGGCGGGGTCGGCGCGGATCTGCATGATGCGGTCGGCGAAGCCGGCGATGTCGCCCGGCTCGGCCAGCCAGCCGGTGTCGCCGGGCCGCACGATCTCGGGCAGGCCGCCGACATTGCTGGCCACCACCGGGCAGCGCACCGCGAACGACTCCGGCACCACCCGCGACCAGGCTTCGGTGGCGGACGGCACCAGCACCACGTCGGAGGCATGGATCAGGTCGGCCACGTCGGCGCGGTGGCCGGCGAACACCACGTGCTCGGCAATGCCGAGCCGCGCGGCCAGGATGCGCAGTTCGTTCGCGTACGCCTGGGTGTCGGCGGTGGCCGTGCCCACCACCAGCGCGGTGGCCGGCACGGCGTTGCGGCGCAGCCGCAGCACCACGCGCAGCAGGTCGGCCTGGCGTTTCTCGGGGCGCAGCATGCCGATTGTCGAGACCACGTAATCGTGCGGGCCCATTGCCAGCTCGCGCCGCACCTGGCGGCGCACGCCCTGCTTGTCGGTGGCGCGGAAGAATTCGTCGCCGGC
This sequence comes from Achromobacter sp. SIMBA_011, assembly GCF_046535435.1. Lineage (NCBI taxonomy): Bacteria > Pseudomonadati > Pseudomonadota > Betaproteobacteria > Burkholderiales > Alcaligenaceae > Achromobacter > Achromobacter sp. SIMBA_011. The sequence continues at coordinate 125,166 of NZ_JAWRWN010000012.1, forward strand.
CCACTCGCCCACCACGCTGATGCGGCCGGCCGGCGCCAGCCGGGCGTCCAGCAGCGCGTCGCGGCCGGCCGCGCTGGTGGCGATCACGTGGTCGCAGCCCAGTTTCCATTCCAGGCGACGGCGTGCGCTGCTGCGCATGGGCTTGGCGAAATGGCGTGTGCGCACCACGGCGCACAGGTCGCGGCACAGCGCGCCGGTCTTGCCGTCGGCGCGGCTGTGGCTGTCGATGACGTCGATGTGCAGGCGCCGCACGGCGCGCCGCAGCCGCAGCACGGTGACCGGCGAATAGGGCGCGTCGAAGTTGATGTCGACGGTGGCGATGCCGCGCTGCCGCGCCGCCAGGTTGATGGCGCTGCCGGCGGGGGCGGCGATGGCCGTGTCGTGGCCGTGGCGCGCCAGCCAGCAGGCCTGGTCGAGCGTGCGGAATTCGAGTCCGCCCAGGCTTTTTTCGCCGAGAGTATGCAGGATCCGCATGGTGTGATCAGGGCTGTGAAGGCGGCCGTCGCGTCAGGCGCGGGCCGGAGGGGCGTGCGGCAGAACCTGCGCGCAGGCGTGCGCGACCTGGTCCGGCGTGATCGAATTGATGCCGTCGCGCGGATGCTGCGGCACGACGTCGGTGGCGCTGCGGCGGCGCCAGAACCATTCGGGATTGCTGTGGTTGAAGATGCCGACGTAAGGCACGCCGGTAGCCTGCGCCACGTGGGACGGGCCGCAGTCGTTGGCCACCACCAGGCGCGCGCGCAACATGATCGCGCTCAGCTCGGACAGCGGACGGCAATAGGCCACCTCGATGTCGGCGCGCCGCAGGGCGTCCAGCTCGGCGCGCTCGCGCGCTTCCTGCTGGCCCAGCACGAAGGTGTAGCGGGTGTCGGCGCCCAGCAGCGGCTTGAGCCGGTGGGCCAACCGCAGGTAGTGCGCCAGGCTCCAGCGCTTGAAGGGACCCGAGCCGCCGCCGGGAATGAACACCACGTCCGCGCCGAGCGGGGTGTGCCGGTGCGCGCGGGCCAGTTCGGTGAAGCAGCGGCGAGCCGCCTCCTCGGCGTTCAGCGGACGGTACGCGGCCAGCAGGCGCAGGTTGGCCAGGCCGATGTACTCGGCCTCGTCCTTGCGATGGCAATGGGTCCACACCAGGTCGCTGAAGCGGGCATTGCGAAAGCCCAGTCGGATGGCGGGCAGCCGCAGCAGGTTGATGAGGCCGAAGCGTTCGCTGCTGTGGTGCAGGCTGACCGACACCTGGGTCCGCGCGGTCAGGCTGCGGGCGTAATCCAGCAGGCTGCGGGCGCGCACGAATTCATCGACCCATGGCAGGCCGCGGTAGATGTGGCCGACGTCGTCGCGCGCGACGACCTTGACCTGCCGCGCGGGCCACCAGGCCTTGAGCTGGTAGAGCGTCGCGAAGGCGACGATCTGGTCGCCCAACTGGGGCTGGCTTCTGACGTAGACGACGATGTCCGACACGCTTTGCCTCTCCTCGGTAGCCGTGTGTGATGGCTACGCAATCTAAAGGAGCGGGCGGCCAAACCTTCTTCGATACATTTAAGGAATGTGAAAATTTAACGGGGGCGGCTTCATAGAAATACATATCTGTGCCGCCGGCCGGATTCACCCCATCTTCTGCCCGACGGTCAGGAAAGGCCGTACAAGCTTCCCGATGTATGGACGCAAGCGGAGTTTGTCGCCATACTGTCTGGCCCTTGTATCCCCATATGTTGCGGCATTTTGGCGCAATAGAACCAATGCATAACGACGACATGTATGCATCCTGGCCGCTGAAATTCGTCCGCGGCGCCGGCCCCCGCTACCGCCAGATCGCCGATTTCATCGAGACCTCGGTGGCCGCCAACCGCATGCAGCCGGGCGACCGCCTGCCGCCGCAGCGGGGCCTGGCGCGGCACCTGGGGGTGGACCTGACGACCGTGACGCGCGCCTACGCCGAGGCGGGGCAGCGCGGCCTGCTCGAGGCGCGCGGGCCGCTCGGCACGTTCATCGCGCGACCGGCCGAGCAGCCGCTCTTGCAGATGCTGGACCTGGGCATGAACATGCCGCCGCTGCCGCTCGACTGCGACCTGCAGGACCTGCTGCGGCGTGGCCTGGCCAAGGCCATGGAACGCCACGACGTGGGGGTGATGATGACCTATCACCAGGCCGGCGGCGGTCCCGCCGAGCGCGAGGCCGGGGCGCAATGGCTGTCGCAGTCGGTCGAGCGGGTCGATCCGGACCGCGTGCTGGTGTGTCCCGGCGCGCAGGCCGCGCTGGCCGCGGTGATGCTGGCCTACAGCCAGCCGGGCGACGGCATCGTCGCCGAGCCGTTGGTGTACCCGGGCCTCCTGACCGCCGCGCGGCAACTGGGCCGCCGCGTGCTGGTGGCCGAGACCGATGCCGACGGCATGACCCCCGCCGGGCTGGAGCGCGCCTGCCGCGAGGGCGGCCGGCTGGTCTACCTGAATCCCACGTTGCAGAACCCTACCGCCCACACCATGAGCGCGGCGCGCCGCCGCGACCTGGTGCGCGCGGCCGTGGCCTGTGGCGCCCGCATCATCGAGGACGATCCCTATTCGCTGTTCCTGGACGGCGCGCCGCCGGCGCTGGCCAGCCTGGCGCCGGCCTCGGTGTTCTACATCGCCACGCTGGCCAAGACGCTGACGCCGGGGCTGCGCACCGCGTTCGTGCTGAGTCCCGACCAGGACAGCCGCCGCAACGTGCTGGCGGCAATGCGGTCCTTCGCGGTGATGGCCGCGCCGCTGATGGGCGCGTTGACCACGCAGTGGATCACCAGCGGCGCCGCGCAGCAGATCCTGGACGGCGTGCGCGCCGAGTCCCTTGCGCGCCAGCGGCTGGCGCGCCGGCTGTTGCCGGGGCCCTTTCCGGCCGCGGCGGCCGGCATCCACCTGTGGCAGCCGCTGCCCGATCGTTGGACCGCGGCCGACCTGGAGCGGGTGGCGCGCGACGAGGGCTTGAGCGTGACCTCGTCGGAAGCCTTCCACCAGGGCCCCGGCACGCCCAATGCCATCCGTATTTCGCTCGGCAGCATTCCCGAGCGCGGGGCATTGGGGCTGGCGCTGGAGCGGCTGGCCGGCCTGGTGCTGCGGCGGCCGCGCGACCCGCGCGACCTCGTCGTCTGAGGCGCGGGCCGCATACTATGGACCTGATGCCTGTCTGGTGCTGACGCCGCATGCTGTTCGAGACGTTCCATTCCCTGCAGGAGACCCTGGTCGATTTCGCCCGGACCCACGCCGACTGGCTGGCGCCGCTGGGCTTCGCGTTCGCGTTCCTGAAGTCGCTGCCGCTGGTGGCGCTGGTGATTCCCGGGACCGCGCTGCTGCTGTCGATCGGCGCCATCCTGGGGCTGGGCGATAGCGGCTTCGTGCCGGTATGGCTGGCGATCGCGGTGGGCGCGGCGCTGGGCGACTGGGTGCAGTATGCCTGCGGCGTATGGTTCGGGCCGAGCCTGACGCAATCGAAGCCGCTGCGCAAACGTCCCGAACTGCTGCATCGCAGCGCGCGGTTCATCCAGAAGTGGGGCGTGCTGAGCATCGTGCTGTGCCGCTTCTTTGGCCCCCTGCGCGCCACCGTGCCGATGATCGCCGGCATCTGCGGCATGCGCGCCGCCGCGTTCCAGGTCGCCAATTGGGCCTCGGCATTCCTGTGGGCGGCGGCGCTGCTGCTGCCCGGGTGGTGGGGCACGCGCGCGTTCCTGTGAGCGCGCGGCGGTGTGGATCAAAGACCGCCCGCGCGGCTGCTCGCTTCAATGGGAAGCGCGCACCTCCCGGACCGTCCACCCTTCGTCACGCACCAGGAAATCTTGCAGCGAGTCGACGGTGACGGTCATGATGCGGCCGGCGTAACGCAGCTTGTCGGGATGGTCATCGAAGGCGATGTTCGCTTTGAACATGCGCCCACCCAGGCGCGTCAACGCGCCAATGCGCAGTTCCGATGGCTGATAACCCGCCAGCTTCAACCATGCCTGTGATTGTTCACGGTTGCGCAGGCGTGCATCCTTGGACAGCACGCTGGCGATGGTCTCCAGCACCCAGGCATTGGAATTCTGATGGCGCGTGGAAAAGGGGAACGCAATCATGTTGTAGCTGGGATCGAACAGCGACCGCAGGGCCTGCGGCTGCTGCAGTCGCGCGAGCAGGCCGTCGGCGATCGGCTTGGGCGGGATCAGCATCAGCGTGTCGAACCTGAACATGTCGTCCAGGAAGAAGTTGCCCAGGCCTTCATACCAGAGGTCGGATTTGGCTGTGCCGCATTCGTTGAGCAGGTGGGCGATGCGCCAAGGTGCGCCCGCCTCGGCGCGGTAGGCGAAGCCGGCGTGGCTGTAGCGAAGGTGGTACTCGGAAAGGTCCTGCCCCATTCGCCCCAACACGACGACATTCACCGGCAGCTTATCCAGCAAGTCGGATACGCGTTGCGCGGTATCCATGGCGGTGATCAGGGTGGCGGCGCTGACCGCCGTGTCGGAACAACCCTGGCCGGCGTGGGCCGACAGGGTCGGCACGCCGCAAAGCGCGCCCCAGGTGGCCACGGCGCACAAGGCGTGGCGCAGACGGAAGGTGGCGCAGCGCTTCATCCGGGCACCCGTTCGTGATGCAGCAGGGCCTGGCCGAGCGTGTTTGGAATGAACGCCAGAACCTTGCCCGAGATCACCAGCACCGTGCCGGTCGAGGCCGCCACGGCCTGCACGGCGGCGCCGGTCGAGACGCCCAGGCCGCGCACCACGGATGAGGCGACCTGTACCGAGATCTTGGCAGCCTTGCCCGCGGATTCCAGGATGATCTCGGTGGTGTCGGCCGAAAGCTGGGCGATGCCGGCCACGACGAACGACGAGCCCGTGATCGCGACGGCAGCGCCGAGGCTGGCGTCGCCGTCGGCGCTGCCGCCAACACTTGTGACGGGCGAGGCCAGGATGGACGCCGTGCCCAAGGACACTTTCTGCGACGCGTCCATTGAGCCGACGGACTGGGGGTGAGCCACATTGGTGCCCATCAGCAGGGCGAGTCCCAGCATGGGGGCGCCGATGCGCGGTAGTCGAATGGAATGCATGCAGCCTCTCGGAATCCCCCGGCGCGATCGTCGGCGGATATGTTGAAAACTCCGACAAGCGTATTGGGGGATCCGGGCGCGGTAAATTAGATGAGTCCGATATTCAGACCATGGCGTTCAATCTGACATCAAATGGTCCCGCGCGTCAGAACTGATGCCGGATGCCGACCGAGCTTTGCAGCGTGTGCGACTCGCGGATATCCAGGCGATTGACGTAGGCATACAGGTTGGTGCGCCTGGACAGGTCGTACTGATAGCCCAGGGCCCAGCCGGTGATGTCCGAGCCGGTGCCGCGCTGGTACGAGGCCATCACCGAGCCGGCCTTGCTCGTCGGCAGCGTCACACCTGCGATGTACGAATTGACCCGGCCATAGCCCGCCGACGGGCCGGTGTTGGCGTTGCGCAGGTTGCCGTAGGTGCCGTGCAGTTTGATCCAGTCGAAATCGTACGAGGCCGCCAACTGCAGGTTGCCCGCCGTCTTCTTGTTCGGCAGTTGCGAATTCGGATTGAGCCGTTCGTACGTCAGCGCCGCCGCCACCGGACCGCCGTTGTAGCGCAGGCCGGCGGTCAGCACGCGGTCATGGGCGTTGGTGGCGAAGGCCTCGCCGTCGTGGGCCTCGAAGCTGTAGCCCAGGCCCGCCTGCCAGCCGCCCAGGCGCGGCGTGGCGTAGAACACGGCGTTGTTGACGCGGCCGCCGGCGCCGAAGTCGCCGTCGTTGTAGCCCAGGCTGGCGTTGTTGGACGACTGGCCCCAGCCGGTGCCGAACGGCGAGCCGACGCCGGCCCACTCGAAGCCATAGACCCACTGCCGTCCCAGCCGCACTTCGCCGAAGCCGCCGGCCAGGCCGACGTAGGCCCAGCGGCCGAACAGGCGGCCCTGCGCCTGCGTGCCGTTATTGGCGTTGAAGCCGCTTTCCAGGCGGAACACGGCCTTGTAGCCGTTGCCCAGGTCCTCCGAGCCACGCAGGCCCCAGCGCGAGCCCGACTGGTTGCCGCTCTTTTGCCGCAGGCTGGACTGGCCGTCCTTGCGTTCATAGGTGGTGCCCAGGTCGACGATCCCGTACAGCGTCACGCTGCTGGTCTCGGCCGCCTGCGCCGGATTCAGGCAGCTCAGGGCCAGCGCGGCGCCCAGGGAGCTGCGGTGGCGGATGATTCTTTTCATGGTGTGATCCCCTCGATTGGTATGGCGTTGGACAAAAGAAGCCCCTGCCGCCGGCTCGCCGGCGGCAAAGGATGAAGCAAGCGGAGGTGTCGGCGCGGGCGCTAGCGGGTCATGTGACGGCCCCGTGCGCGGGCAGCGGCGTCAGGTCCCGTGGCGCGGCCACGCACAGCGTGACGCTCGACGGATGGGCGGCCGACAGATGCACTGTGTTCAGCGCAATGCGCTTTTCGCGGGCGTCGGCGGCCGATTCGCCGCTGTTCGGGTTGACGTCGTACTTCGGAAAGTTGCTGCTGGAGATGTCCAGGCGGATGCGGTGCCCGCGCTGGAACAGGTTGCAGGTGGCGAACGGCTCGATGGTGATCTCGTAGACCTTGCCCGGCGCCAGCGGCCGCGCCTCGTCCCAGGTCTCGTGGAAGCGGCAGCGGAAGATGCCGTCGGTCAGGTTCAGTGCATAGCCCTGCGGGTAGTCGGCGCTGGGCGGGTAGACGTCGATCAGCTTGGCGGTGAAGTCGGTGTCGGGGCAGTCTGACGAAATGTGCAGCCGGACCGTCACCGGCCCGGCCACCGCCAGGTCCTCTGGCAGCGGCTCGGTCTGGAACACCAGCACGTCGTCGCGCGCGGCCAGCGGCAGGCCGGGCTGGCGCACGCCGAAGAAGCGCGCGTCCTCGCGCTGGTCGAAGCCGCCGCCCTCGAACACCGGCTGGCCCGAGGTCAGCGCGCCGCCGATCGTCGGCACGGGATTGCGCGGGTCGTACTGGTAGCGCAGCCGGTCCGCCTCGCCCGTCGACGCGCGTTGGTCCAGGCGGCCGTCGGCGTGCAGGTAGAAGACGGTGGCGTGGGCCTGCGGCACCGGCCAGGCGTCGGCCTGGATCCACGCGCCGCCGTGGTCGAAGCGGCCCTGCGCATCGCGCGCGCCGCTGCCGCCGCCCATCAGGAACAGGCGCGCGACCGGGTCCGGCGCGGCGCCCGCCGGCGCGTCCTGCAGCCAGCGCTGGAACCACGCCAGCCGGAAGTCCAGCCAGTGCCGCGCCAGGTTGCCGTCGAAGGCCGCGCGCGGACCGAACTCGGCGTCGCCGCTGTGGGTGGTGTTGCGGTCGCCATGCAGCCACGGGCCCATGATGAGCCGCACCGGCGACCGCCGGCCCTGCGTCAGGCCGGCGTAGTTCTCCAGGGTGGTGCGCACGTAGGCGTCGTACCAACTGGACATCAGCGCCACCGGGATGTCGGGAATCGCGTCGTAGTAGCCCTGGGCGTAGATGCCCAGTTGCCGCCAGGATTCGTCGAAGGTGTCGGCGCGCCATTGCTCGAACAGGTAATCCTCGTACTCGGGCACGCTGGCTAGCGGCGAATGGCCGGGACGCCACGGCATGCGCGTGAACCACTGGCGGATGTCCTCGGCCTCGAGCGCGGCCAGCACCAGCGGGTCCTGCTGCGCGGCCGGGCTCAGCTTGGCCTGCTTGTAGGCCCAGGTGGCCTGCTTCAGCTCGAACGCGCCCGACTGGCGGATGCCGCACTGGTAGCCGTTGGAAAAGCCGCCCGAGTCCAGCACCATGCAGGCCAGGCCCGGCGGGTTCAGGCAGGCCAGCGCCATCTGCGTGTGCGCGGCATACGACAGGCCCATGGTGCCGATGCGGCCGTTGCACCACGGCTGCTGCAGGATCCAGGCCAGCGTGTCGAAGCCGTCGGGGCCTTCCGACAGGTACTTGGTGAAGTGGCCTTCCGAGCCGTAGCGGCCGCGGCAGTCCTGGAACACCACGGCAAAGCCGCGCGCGGTGAAATAGCGCGCCACCTCGGGTCGCCGCACGCCGAGCCGGCCGCCGATCTGTTCCGAGCGCGACACCTCGGCCTTGCCGTAGGGCGTGCGCTCCAGGATCACGGGCAGCGGCGCGTCCTGGCCGGGGCGATAGCCGGGCGGCAGGTGCACGTCGGTGGCCAGGCGCACGCCATCGCGCATGCGCACCATCTGGTCCGCCAGCAGCACGGCGGGAGAAACTTCGGGGGCGGTCATTTTGCTTCCTGTATGTACAGCATTGAGGTGCGTTCGAGCTTGTTGGCGCGCATCACGGTGCCGTCGCGCGCGGCCCAGAAGGCCACCGGGAAATACAGCGGCACGATGCCGACGTCGTTGAAGGCGGTTTCCGCCGCCTGGCGCAGCAGGGCGTCGCGCTGCGCCGGGTCGAACTCCACCGCGGCCCGCGCCAGCAAGCGGTCCACGGCCGGATTGGAATAGCGCGCGCGGTTGAAGGCGCCGGTGCCGGCGGCGTTGTCGTAGGTGGCCAGCACGTTGGTCAGGCCATTGGACGAATCGCCGGTGCTGTTGCCGTACGAGAAGATGAAGGCGCTGTACTGCTGCTTGCCGCTGGCGCCGGCGTAGACGTTGTAGGGCTGGGTCACCACGCCGTTGATGCGCAGGCCGGCGCGCGCCATCATTTGCGCCAGCGCCTGGGCCAGGTCGCTGTCGCCGGCGAAGCGGTCGTTCGATGAATGCAGGCTCAGGCCGAAGCCGTGCGGATAGCCGGCCTCGGCCAGCAGGGCGCGCGCGCCCGCCAGGTCGTAGGCGGGCGCCGGCAGGTTGGGGCTGTAGCCGCCCAGGCCCTCGGGCACCATCTGGCCGGCCGGCACGCCGGCGCCGCTGAGCAGGCGCTCGGTGATCGGGCCGCGCATGAACATCTTCGAGATCGCCTGGCGCACCCGCACGTCCTTGAGCGGGTTCACCGTCATCGGCTTGCCCTGCGCGTCGGTGACGAACGGGCTGACATCGCGCGCCGAGTCCAGCGCCAGGTAGATCAGGCGCGCCGACGGCGAGCGATAGAGCGTATAGCCGGCCTTGTCCGTGAGCGTCTTGGCGTCGGTCGGCGGCACGCTGTCGATCAGGTCGACCGTGCCCGACAGCAGCGCCGAGATGCGCGCCGCGTCGTTGGCGATGTAGCGGATCACCACGCGCTCGAAGTCCGGCCGCGCGCCCCAGTAGGCGTCGTTGCGCGCCAGCTCCAGGCTGTCGCCCGGCTGCCAGCGCACGAACTTGTAGGGGCCGGTGCCGATGGCCGCCACGCCGCTGTTGAAGTCTTCCGAGCGCTTGTCCTGCGCCGCGTGGCGCGACAGGATGTAGACTAGCCCGATCTGCTCCATGAAGTCGGGCGTGGGCTCCTTGGTGCGGATGCGCAGCGTCAGCGCATCGACCACCTCGACCGCGGCGATCGAGCGCACCGCGCCGCTGAAGGGCGCCGGGCTGTTCGGCACCTTGGGCGCGCGAGCCAGTGAAAAGACCACGTCGTCGGCGCTGAACGGCGTGCCGTCATGGAAGCGCACGCCGGGCCGCAGCTTGATCTCCCAGGTATCGGGTGCCAGTGCCCGCCACGACAGGGCCAGGCCCGGCCGCATCTGCATGTTCTCGTCGGTCGACACCAGCCGCTCGAAGATGTTCTCGGCGGCGGCCTGGTTGTTGCCGGTGCGCGAGAACAGCGGGTCCATCGACGATGGCTCGCTGGAATGGCCGATGGTCAGCAGCGGCCGCGCCAGGGCGGGCGCGGCGCCGGCCAGCAGCGCCAGCAGGGCCAGCGCGGCGACGCCGCGGCGGATCGGAGTGGAAAAGCGGTTCATGCGGCGGGGGTTCCTTGAAGGGGCGCGGCGCCATCGAGCAGGTGACAGGCGGCCTGGTGGCCGTCGGCCGTGACGCGCAGCAAGGGCTGCTCGGTCTTGCAGCGCGCCATGGCCTGCGGGCAGCGCGGATGGAAATGGCAGCCGGCCGGCGGGTTCAGCGGCGACGGGATCTCGCCCTTGATGGCGTTGAAGCGTCGCTTGCGGTTCGACAGCCGCGGCACTTCCTCCAGCAGCGCCTGGGTGTAGGGGTGGCGCGGCGCGGCGAACACCTCGGCGGTGGGGCCCGATTCGACCACGCGGCCCAGGTACATGATGACGGTGCGGTCGCTGATGCGCCGCACCACGCCCAGGTCGTGGCTGATGAAGAGATAGGTCAGGCCCAGATCCTGACGCAGGTCCATGAAGAGGTTCAGGATCTGCGCCTGGATCGACACGTCCAGCGCCGCGATCGACTCGTCGCAGATCAGGAAGCCCGGCTTGACCGCCAGCGCCCGCCCGATGCCCACGCGTTGGCGCTGGTCGCCCGAGAACTGGTGCGGAAAGCGGTTGCGGTAGTCGGGGTCCAGCCCCACGCGCCGCATCACCTGCACCACGTAGTCGTCGTAGTCGCGGCGCGCGATGATGCCGTTGGCCAGCGGCGCCTCGCCGATGATGTCGCGCACCCGCTTGCGCGGATTGAGCGAGGACATCGGGTCCTGGAAGATCATCTGCGTGGCCATGCGCTGTGCGTGCGCGGCGCGGCCGGTCAGGGTGGACAGCTCGCCGGCGGGCGTCTGGATGCTGCCCGAGGTGGCCGGCAGGATGCCTGCCAGCACCCGGCCCAGCGTCGACTTGCCGCAGCCGGATTCGCCCACCAGGCCGACCACTTCGCCCTGGTGGATGGTCAGATCGACGCGGTCGACCGCGTGCACGGTGTGAGAGGCCACCTTGGCGCCCAGCAGGCCGGCCAGGCGTTCGGCGTAGTCGGGCCGCTTCACGAACAGGCGCGACACCCGGTTGGCCTGCATCAGGATCGTCGGGCTCACGAAAGCACTCCAGTCTGGGGATGGAAGCAGCGCAGGCCACGGACGCCCGTGGTCTCCAGCGGCGGTTGCTCGGCGCGGCAGCGCTCGGTGGCGTGGCCGCAGCGCGGGTTGAAGGCGCAGCCGGCCGGCAGCGCCAGCGGCGACGGCGCCATGCCGGGGATCTGGTACAGGCGGTCGCCGGTGTGCTCATTGCTCGGCACCGAGCCGATCAGGCCGATGGTGTACGGGTGGCGTGGACGGTCGAGAATGTCGTCGGTGCTGCCGGACTCGACCACGCGGCCGGCGTACATCACACAGACGCGGTCGGCCAGGCCCGCCACCACCGCCAGGTCGTGGCTGACCCACACCATGGCGGTGCCGGTCTCGGCGCACAGCTTCTGCATTTCGGCCAGGATCTGCGCCTGGATGGTGACGTCCAGCGCGGTGGTCGGTTCGTCGGCGATGATCAGGTCGGGCTTGTGCAGCATGGCGATGGCGATCGCCACGCGCTGGCGCATGCCGCCCGACAGTTGGTGCGGGTAGGCCTTCAGGCGCTCGGCCGGCGAGGGGATACCGACCGCGGCCAGCGTGTCGCGGGCCCGGTCCCGGGCCGCCTTGCGGCTGCAGCGCTCGTGGCTCAGCACCGTCTCGACCATCTGGGTCTCGATGCGGAACACCGGGTTCAGCGTCATCATCGGGTCCTGGAACACCATGGCGATGCGGTTGCCGCGCAACTGACGCAGTTCCTCGCGCGACAGCGTCGCCAGGTCGGTGCCCTTGAACAGGATCTGGCCGCCGTCGATGCGCCCTGGCGGGTCGATCAGGCCGAGGATGGAAAAGCCGGTGATGGACTTGCCCGAGCCGGACTCGCCCACCAGGCCGAGGATCTCGCCGGGATGGACATCGAAGCTGACGTCGTCCACCGCCCGCACCAGGCCGGCGCGGGTGTGGAACCAGGTGCGCAGGTTGCGCACGGAAAGAGTGGGGGTTGCCGATTGCATGGCGCTTCCTATTTCTGCAGGCGCGGATTGAGCGCCTCGCGGACGCGGTCGCCGACGATGTTCATGGTGAAAACCACGGTCAGCAGCAGCACGCCGGGGAACACGCTGATCCAGTACAGGCCGGCCAGCATCTGCTGGTAGCCGTTGGCGATCAGGAGGCCCAGCGACGGCTCGGTGACCGGCAGGCCGATGCCCAGGAAGCTGAGCGTGGCCTCGGCGGCGATGGCGTTGGCGGTCTGGATCATGGCGATGACGATGACCGGCGGGATGCAGTTCGGCAGTAGCTGGCTGAACAGCGCGCGCCGGTGGCTCAGCCCCAGGCACAGCGCCGCTTCCATGTATTCCTTGCGCCGCTCGACCACGGCGGTGGCGCGCACCGCGCGGGCGAAGTAGGCCCACTGCACCACCACCAGAGCCAGGATCACCTTGTCCACGCCCTGGCCCAGGATGGCCAGCATCATCAGCGCCACCAGGATGGTCGGGAAACCCAGCATCAGGTCCACCAGGCGCATGATCAGCGCATCGATGCGGCCGCCGAAATACGCCGCCGTCAGGCCCAGCACCGTGCCCACGGCCATGGCGAACAGGCCGCTCAGCACGCCCACGGAAAGGCTGGTGCGCAGGCCATACATCATGGCCGACAGCATGTCGCGGCCCTGGGCGTCGGTGCCGGCCCAGTAGATGTCGCCATAGATGCCCTGGCTGCCCGGCGGCATGCGGCCGTCCAGGATGGTGATGGCGGCCAGGTCATACGGGTTCTGCGGCGCGATCCACGGCGCCAGCAGCGCGGCCAGCACCAGCAGCAGGAAGATGATCGCGGCCAGCGTCGCGGGGCGGCTGTCCAGCACGCCGTGCAGCGCCTGGCCGAAAGTGGTGTCGCGGCCGGGCAGCCATTTTTTGGCAAGCAATGTCATTCGGAGGCTCCCACGCGGACACGGGGATCCAGCACGGAATAGATGATGTCCACCAGCAGGTTGAGCACGATGAACATGGTGACCACGATCAACAGGTAGGCGACCACCACCGGGCGGTCCAGCTTCATGATGCTGTCGATGATGAGCTTGCCCACGCCGGGCCAGGCGAAGATGGTTTCGGTGACGGTGGCGAACGCGATCAGCGAGCCGAACTCCATGCCCACCACGGTGACGATGGGGATCAGGATGTTCTTGAGTACGTGCATATAGATCACGCGCGATTCGCGCAGGCCCTTGGCGCGGGCGAATTTCACGTAGTCCAGCGGCATGGTCTCGCGCACGCCGCTGCGGGTCAGGCGCACGATCAGCGCGATCTTGAACAGCGCCAGGTTCAGCGCCGGCAGGATCAGGTGGCGGATGCCGTCCCACGACGCCAGGCTGGTGTGGATGCCGAGGATCTCGCCGGTGGGACCGCGGCCGGTGGACGGCAGCCAGCCCAGCGTCACCGAGAAGATCAGCACCAGCATGATGCCCTGCCAGAAGTTGGGCAGGCTGAAACCCAGGATCGAGCCGGTCATGATGCCGCGATCCAGCGCCGAATCCGGCTTCAGGCCGGCCACCAGGCCGAGCGGCAGGCCGATGGCCAGGGCCAGCAGCAGCGCCACGCAGGCCAGCTCCAGCGTGGCCGGCAGGCGTTGCAGGATCAACTGGATGGCGGGCTGGTTGAAGACGAACGAGTTGCCCAGGTCGCCGTGCAGCGCGTTGCCGACAAACTTCAGGTACTGCTGGTACAGCGGCAGGTCCAGGCCCAGCGACCGCACCGCCTGCGCGATCTCGGCCTGCGTGGCGTCGGCCGGCACCAGGATCTCGATCGGGTCGCCGATGGCGTAGACGCCGGCGAACACGATCAGCGAGGTCAGCGCCAGGATCACCAGGCTCTGGCACAGCCGGCGGATAATGAACGCGGTCATGGCGCCTCGCGGCGACAGGAAGCGGGAAACGGAACGGCGCGCATCGGTGGGGCTCCTTGCCGGACAATATCGGCGATATCGCGTATTGATTGCGGATTCGTGAATGGCGAGAATCCGGATGGGCGGAATGTTCGATCCATCGCGCCAGGCTGGCAACCGTATGCGAAGGCGGCATACGGCTATGTGAATGACGAGAAATTTGGTGTTAACCCTAGGCCCCGCGCGTCGATTCGCCGCGCGGGGCCGGCATCGAGAACCCCGCGGGACAGGATGAACTTCAAGCAGCTAGAGGCTTTCCTCGCCTTCATGACCACCGGCTCGACCATCGAGGCCGCGCAGCGGCTGGGTTCGTCGCAGCCGGCCGTCAGCCGCCTGCTGAGCCAGTTCGAGACCTACCTGGGCGTGCCGCTGTTCGTGCGCCGCAAGGGGCGACTGCATCCCACCGCCGAGGCCGAATCGCTGCTGCCCGACGTGCAGAACATGATCTCGGACGCCGAGTCGCTGCAGCGCCACGTCAACCAGTTGCGGCTGGGCGGACAGCGGCGCACGCTGATCCGCGTGCAGTTGCCCAGCACGGTGGCGCAGTCGGTCATGCCCGCCGTGGTCGAGTCGTTCCTGGCCGACCATCCCGACGTCGCGCTGGAAGTGCTGGTGGGCACCTATGAAACCAGCGAAGTGGCGGTGCTGGGCCGCGAGGCCGACCTGGCGCTGGTGCGTTCGCCGCCCATGAATTCGGGCCTGTCCATGATGCGGCGGCTGGCCACCGAGGCGGTCTGCATCATGCCGCCCGGCCATCCGTTGGAGGCGCTGGACGAGATCGGCCCGGCCGACCTGATCGGCGTCGACCTGGTGCTGCTGGGCCGGCAGCGATCGCTGCGCCTGCAGATCGACCAGGCCTTCCGCCAGGGCCGCATGATGCCGCAGATCAAGGCCGAGGTGCATTCGGTGGAAATGGCCTGCCGCCTGGCCGCGCAGGGCATCGGCGTGTCGATCGTCAACGGCCTGTTCGCGCGCCTGTGCCTGGACATGGGCATCGCCTGCCGGCCGTTCCGGCCGCGCATCGACTACTGCGTGGGCATGGCCACGCTGGCCGGCCAGCCGCCGCACCCGCTGGTGCCCGAACTGGTCCAGCGCATCCTCGACGCGATGGCGCGGCGGGCGGGACCGGACGCCTTCACGCTGCTGGCGCCGGACGACGCCGCCGCGCCTGCCGCGCCGGCCTGAGGCGCGCGCCGCCGCCGGCTCGGACGCGGGATACAGTACGACGCAAAAGCGGCGGTCTTGCGACACAGGCGGGATACAGCGCCTTGGTGCAATGCGGGTTCCTCAATTCCGATACCAGGAGCCATCATGTCCCAAGCGCTGGAAACCGTGCTGTACACCGCCCACACCCACACCACCGGGGGCCGCGACGGCGCCGGCCGCAGCGACGACGGCGCGCTGTTGCTGCCGCTCAGCCCGCCGGGCTCGGGGCGGCCCGGCACCAACCCCGAGCAACTGTTCGGCATCGGCTATTCCGCCTGCTTCATCGGCGCCATGCAACTGGCCGGCGCCAAGCTCGGCATCGTCGTGCCGCGCGACGTGGCGGTCGATGCCGAGGTGTCGCTGGGCAAGACCGACGGCGGCGCGCGCTACGCGCTGGCGGTCAGGCTGAACATTTCGCTGCCGGGACTGTCGGACGAACAGCGGCGCCAACTGGTCGACACCGCGCACCAGACCTGCCCCTACTCGGGGGCGATCCGGGGCAACATCGACGTGGAACTGGCGATCGTCTGAATCCCCCCGACGCCAAGCGCAACGCCCCGCGATGACACATCGCGGGGCGTTTTTCGTGCAGCCGGGAACCGGGGCGGGCGGGAGCAGGGCGCGTCGATGCGCCGTCCGGCGCCTGGGCTCAGGCGCCGGGCCGCAACAGCACTTGCGCCTCCAGCCCGCCGCCCTCGCGGTTGCGCAGGCGCAGTTCGCCGTCGATCACATCGGCCAGTTGCCGCGCGATCGCCAGCCCCAGGCCGGTGCCGCCGCTGTCGCGGTTGCGCGAGCCTTCCAGCCGGTAGAACGGCTGCAGCACCGCCTGCAATTCCTGTTCGGGAATGCCGGGACCGCGGTCCAGTACGCGGATCGACACGCCGCGGCCATCGTCGGCCGCGCCGACCTCGACCTCGGCGGCGCCGCCGAATTTCAGCGCGTTGTCGATCAGGTTGCCGAGGATGCGCCGCAGCGCGCGCGGGCGTGTCTGCCAGGGGCCGGGGCAGTGTCCTTGCAGCGTCACCGGCTTGCCGATGTCGGTGTAGTCGCACACCAGGCTGTCCAGGAACGCGTCCAGGTCGATGCGCGCCGGCGGCTCGGTGGCCGCGCCGGCGCTGCGCGCGTAGGCCAGGCCGTCGCGCACCAATTGTTCGACTTCTTGCAGGTCATGCGCCAGCTTGTCGCGGTCGGCCGAATCGTCCATGAATTCCGAGCGCAGCTTCATGCGCGTGATCGGCGTCTGCAGGTCGTGCGAAATCGCGCCCAGGATCTGCATGCGTTCGGCCAGGTGCGCGGCGATGCGGTCCTGCATGGCGTTGAAGGCGGCCGAGGCCTGCGCCACTTCGGCCGGCCCGTCCTCGGCCAGGCGCGGGCTGCGGCGGTCGGGGCTCATCGCGTCGGCCGCGCCGGCCAACCGCGTCAGCGGGCGGATCGCCAGCCGCACCGCCAGCCAGGCGCACAGGATCAGCAGCGCCAGTTGCGCCAGCAGCACCACCGGCAGCCACATCGCCAGCGGCATCACGGTCATGTGGATGTCGAGCGTGACCGCCTGGCCATCGGCCAGCGTGGCGCGCGCCTGGATGTGCTTGGGATCGTCGCCGACGGTGCCGAACGCCAGCGGGTAGGCGTTGCCCAGCGCCGCCTGGATCGAGTCGCGCACCGCCTCGGCGGCGGGCGTCTGCAGCGGGCGGTCGATGTCGCCGGGGCCGAGCAGGTATTGACGGTTGTTGCCGCTCAGGCGCGGCAGCCAGGCCGCGCGTTCGTCGGCCGGCAGGCGGTTCAGGATCGCCAGCGCCACCACCACGTCGCGCTCCAGGTTGTCGAGCATGACGCTCTTGGCGGACTGGTAGCGTTCGTAGAACTGCAGCCCGAACGACAGCCCGTGCGCCAGCACCAGGCCCACCAGGAAGATCAGGAACAGCCGGCTCGCCAGGGTGCGCGGCCAGCGGCGCAGCGCCGGAACCAGCGTGGCCATCTACGTCGCCTCGGACACGTCGACCTGCGCGGCGAACACATAGCCTTCGCTGCGCACGGTCTTGATGTACATCGGCTCGCGCGCGTCCTCGCGCAGCCGCTGGCGCAGCCGGCTGACCAGCAGGTCGATCGAGCGGCCGAAGAAATCGGCGTCGCGGCCCTGCGTCAGGTTGAGCAACTGGTCGCGGTTCAGCACCCGCTGCGGGTGGTCCAGGAACACCCGCAGCAGCCGGTACTCGGCGCCGCTGAGCGACACGATGGTGCCTTCGGCGTCGACCAGGTGGCGCGCGGTGGTGTCCAGCGTCCAGGCGCCGAACCGCACGGCGCGGCCCGGTTCGGTGACCTGGAAGTTGGGCGGCAGCATGCGGGTGCGGCGCAGGATCGCCTTGATCCGCGCCAGCAGTTCGCGCGCCACGAACGGCTTGACCAGGTAGTCGTCGGCGCCCATCTCCAGTCCCAGCACGCGGTCCATGTCCTCGTCGCGCGCGGTCAGCAGCAGGATCGGGGTGCGCCGGTGCTTGCCGGCGCGCAGTTCGCGGCACAGCACCAGGCCGTCGTCGCCGGGCATCATGATGTCCAGCACGATCAGGTCGACGGTCAGCGTTTCGAGCAGCGTGCGCATCTGCCGGCCGTCGGCGGCCAGGGTGACGTTCAGGCCGTTCTTCTTGAGGAAGTTGCCGGCCAGTTCGCGGATCTCGCGGTCGTCGTCGACGATCAGGATGTGGTCTGGATTGTCCATGGCGCATTCTACTCAGCGGGCGGCGTGCGGCGGCGCGCCTGGCTGTTGACGATCAACTGGCAGGGGCCGGGCTGGACGGCTTCGGCGCCCAGGCCGCCGGCCAGCAGCGCCAGCACGGCCAGCAGGCGCCGCCAGGAAAGGCGGGGGCGGGGAAGGGGAACGGTGTTCATGCGCGGGCTCCGGCAACAGGTGTCCGGCAGGTTATAGCGCCGCCCGCGCCGCCAAGTGTGTCGTAGTGTATGCGGGGCCGGACACGATACAAAAGCCGGGTAAAAACCCGCTTTCCGGGCACAGGACGGATACCCGGCGCGCGTCCAATGCGGTCATCGAGACACAAACGGACCGCCGCGCCATGACCACCTTCATCGACACCCCCCTTGCCCTGGCCGCCGGCATGCTGACGGTGGCCTCGCCCTGCGTGCTGCCGCTGCTGCCCATCCTGCTGGGCAGCGCGGTCGAGCGCGGCGGCCGGCTGCGTCCCCTGTTCATTGTGCTGGGCTTCGTGGTGGCGTTTTCCGGGCTGGGCATCGCGCTCAGCCTGTTGTCGGGCGCGGTCGAGTCGGCCCACGAGGCGGTGCGTTCGGTGTCGGTGGCGGCGCTGGCGCTGTTCGGCCTGGCGCGCATCTGGCCGCGACCCTACGACTGGCTCGCGGCGCGCTTGAGCGGTCCGCTGCAAGGGGTGATCGGCCTGGGCGACAAAGGCGGTTCGGGCAATGCCGGCGGCTTCCTGCTTGGCATGTCGCTGGGCGCCGTCTGGACCCCCTGCGCCGGCCCGGTGCTGGCCTCGATCCTGATCCTGGCCGCGCGCGCCGACAACCTGACCCATTCCAGCCTGCTGCTGCTCGTCTACGGGCTGGGCGCGGGCATCCCGATGCTGGCCATCGCCTACGGCGGCGGCTTTGCCGCGCGCCGGGTCGGCGCCATCGCCCGCCACGCCGTGCGCCTGCAGCGCGCCTTCGGCGTGCTGCTGGTGGCTTCGGCCGTCGCCATCCATTTCCAATACGACGTGCTGGCCTATGCCTGGATCAGCCGCCTGTTTTCCTGAGCCGTTTATCCGCAACCTGAAGGAGCGCACCATGCCATCCATCCGCCTGCCGGCCCGCCGGGCCCTCATCTCCGCCAAACTGGCCCTGGCCGGCCTGCTGCTCGGCGCCGCCGCGCACGCCGCCGCGCCCGCGCCGGCTCCCGCGCCGGAATTCACCGGCATCCAGACCTGGCTCAACAGCGAGCCGCTGACCCTGGCCGGCCTGCGCGGCAAGGTCGTGCTGGTCGATTTCTGGACCTACACCTGCATCAATTGCATCAACACCCTGCCGTACGTGAAGCAGTGGAACCAGAAGTACAAGGACCAGGGCCTGGTCGTGGTCGGCGTGCACACGCCGGAATTCCCGTTCGAGCGCACCACCCGTAACGTGGCGGACGCCATCAAGCGCTTCGGCATCGAATATCCGGTGGCGCAGGACAACCAGTACAAGACCTGGGACGCCTACCGCAACCAGTACTGGCCCGCGTTCTACCTGATCGACAAGGGCGGCAACATCGTCTACCGCCACTTCGGCGAGGGGCGCTATGCCGAGACCGAGGCCGAGATCCAGCGGCTGCTGGCGCAGCCCCAGTCTTGACCCCTGCGCGCGGCGCCGCCATCGCGACGGACCGCCGCTGGGTACGCCAGAGGGCGTGCGACGGCACGCGGGAGCGGCGCGTGACGCGGCCGCGGGCTGTCAGCCGCCGGCCAGCGCCAGCATCAGCAGCGCGCCCAGCAGGGCTGGCGGCATCACCCACGCGCCCAGCTTGAGAAAGCGCAGCGCGCCGACGTGCTGGCCCTCGCGCCGCACGGCGATCAGCCACAGCAGCGTCGCCAGCGAGCCGGTGATCGACAGGTTGGGGCCCAGGTCCACGCCGATCAGCAGCGCGCCGGCGGTCTGTGCCGGCAGGTCGGCGATCTGGCCGACCGAGCCGGCGATCAGGCCGGCCGGCAGGTTGTTGATGACATTGCTGGCCAATGCCGCCACGATGCCCGCGCCCCACAGCGCGCCGCCGGCCGAGTCGCCTGCCAGCCGCAGCAGTGCCCGCGCCAGCGCGTCGATGGCGCCGCTGAGCGCCAGGCCCTCGACCAGCACGAACAGGCCGGCCACCATCGGCAGCACGCCCCAGGCCACGTGGCGCAGCACCGGCAGCGGGCTGAGCCGCTGCTTCAGGTGGATCAGGCCGGCGGTGGCCAGCCCGGCGATGAAGGTCGGCAGGCCCAGGTCGGCGTGCAGCGCCGAGGCCAGCATCAGCACCGCCGCCGTCAGCAGGATGCCGATGCCGGTCAGGCGCGCGCCCGCGGCCAGCGGTTGCGGCACGATGTCGGTGCGCAGCGGCTGGCGCAGCGCCTCGCGCTGGCTGAAGCGCAGGGCCAGATAGGTCAGGCCGATGGCCGCCAGCGACGGCAGGGTGAAGCGTTGCAGCCAGTCCAGCAGCGGCGGCATCTGGCTGCCGTACACCACCAGGTTGGCGGGGTTGGAGATCGGCAGCACGAAGCTGGCGGCGTTGGCGATGAATGCGCAGATGAACAAATAGGGCAGCGGCCGCGCGCCGGCGGCCCGCGCCGCGGCGTACACCGCCGGTGTCAGCACCACGGCGGTGGCGTCGTTCGACAGGAAGACGGTGACCAGGATACCCACCAGGAACACCAGGTCGAACAGCCGCCGCGCCGACCCGCGCGCATGGCGCGCCGCCACCATCGCCAGCCAGTCGAACAGCCCCTGCTGGCGCGCCAGCTCGGCCAGCACCATCATGCCGATCAGGAACAGGTACACGTCCAGCCCCTTGCCGACCGCGCCCAGCGCCGCGTGCCACGGGATCAGCCCGGTCGCCGTCAGCAGCAGCGCGGCGCCGCCGGCCCAGACGTATTCGGGCAGCTTCCAGGGGCGCAGCAGGATGCCGACGATCGCCAGGGCGGAAATGCCCCAGAGGGCGAGGGAGGGTGCGGGAAAGGACATGGGCGGCGACGGCGAGAATCCAGGGCGGGAAGCATTATCGCCGGTTCGGCGCGCCTACTGGATCTGCAAGGTATACATCGCCCGGCCGCGCACCAGCGTCAGCAGCAGCGGCTGCCCCGGCGCGGCGCCGGCGAGCAGGCCACGCAGGTCGGCCAGCCGGCTGACCGGGCGCTGGTTGACGCCGATGATGACGTCGCCGCGCTGCATCCGCGCCGCCACCGCGCCGCGCTCGGGATAGGTGGCGCTGACCGCCACGCCATCGTTGCCCTTCAGGCGCTGCTCGCGGCCGATCTCGGCGAATTCCACGCCGTTCAGGCGCGCATCCAGCGAACCGCCGTGCAGCCGCTCGTTCTTCTCGGGTTCGATGCGCAGCGTCACCTCCGAGCGCTGGCCGCCGCGCGACAGCGTCAGCCGCACCTGCTTGCCCACCGGCAGCAGGCCCTCGGCGTTGCGCAGTTGCGCGCTGCTGCCGATCGGCTTGCCATCCAGCGCCACGATCAGGTCGCGCGCCTGCACCCCCGCCTGTTGCGCCGGCGAGCCGTCCGCCACGCGCGCCACCACCACCCCCGTGGCGTTGGGCGCCATGCCCAACTGGCGCGCGTTGCGCGGCGTGACGTCGATGGTGTCCAGCCCCAGGCCGCCGCGCTGCACCTGGCCGTGCTGCAGCAGTTGGCGCATGACCTCGCCCGCCAGGTTCGACGGAATCGCGAAACCGATGCCGACGTTGCCGCCCGAGGGCGTGTAGATCATGGTGTTGATGCCGACCAGCTCGCCATTCAGGTTGACCAGCGCGCCGCCCGAGTTGCCCGGATTGATGGAAGCGTCGGTCTGGATGAAGTTCTGGTAGCCGGCCGCGCGCAGGCTTGAGCGCTCCAGCGCCGACACAATGCCCGACGAGGCCGACTGCCCCAGGCCGTAGGGATCGCCGATGGCGACCACGAAATCGCCCACCCGCAGGTCGCTGGAATCGGACAGGGTCAGGGCCTGCAGCCTGTCGGGCGGAATGCGCAGCACCGCCAGGTCGGTGTCCGGATCGCTGCCGACCACCGTCGCGGTGAAGCTGCGGCCGTCCTGCAGCGACACGCGGATGGAGGTGGCGCCGCGCACCACATGGTGATTGGTCAGGATGTTGCCCTGGGCCGCGTCGACGATCACGCCCGAGCCGATGCTCTGGCGTCCGCCGGCGCGGGCCGGACCGAAGGCGGGCGCCTGCCCGCCGTCGCCCTGGGCGGAAATGTTGACCACCGCCGGCGTCACGCGTTCGAGCATCGGCGCCAGCGAGGGCAACGGCTGGCCGTCCACGGCCATCGGCAGCGCGGCCAGCGCGCGGCAGGGCAGGGCGGACGGGATTGCCAGGGAGGCGGCCAGGGCCGCGGCGGACAGGATTCGGTTCATGGGGGCCTTGCTGAGTCTGCACGGCAGTATCGCCGCGACCGGCGTCGCCCATATGACCGATCAAGCCCCTTTCCGGCGGCGTGTTCCGCCGCCGCGCCCGGCGCGCCTAGAAACCGACCGCCTGACCGTCGCGGCGAGAATCGGACGCCGCCACATAGCCGCCCTGCGGCAGCCGGCGGATCAATTGCGCCGAACCGAACTCCAGGCTGTCGACCGGCGCCACCGCCACGTTGTGGCCGCGCTGGCGCAGCGTGTCGACCACGTCGGCGGGCAGGTGCGATTCGACGTTCACCACCGGACCCTTTTCCACCCGGAAGCGCGGCGCGTCGCTCATGGCCTGGGGATTCTGGCCGAAGGCCGCCAGCCGCGTCATCATCTGCAGGTGACCCTGCGCCTGCATCGAGCCGCCCATCACGCCGAACGACATCACCGGCTCGCCGCCGCGGGTGACGAAGGCCGGGATGATGGTGTGCATCGGCTTCTTGCGCGGCGCCACCTGATTGACGTGGCCGGGCGTCAGCACGAAGTTCAGGCCGCGGTTGTGCAGGCTGATGCCGGTGCCCGGCACCACCACGCCCGAACCGAAGCCGTGGTAGTTGGACTGGATGAACGACACCATGGTGCCGGCCGCGTCGGCGGCGGTCAGGTAGACCGTGCCGCCGGTCGCGGGCGTGCCGGCCACCGGCACGGCGGCGCGATCCATCGAGATCAGCCGCGCGCGCTCGGCCAGGTAGGCCGGGTCGAGCAGGGCGCGGGCGTCGGTGCGCATGTGGCGCGGGTCGGCCACGTGGTGATGCAGGTCGGCGAAGGCCAGCTTCATGGCCTCGATGCTGACGTGGTAGTAATCGGCGCTGTCGCGGCCCATCGATTCCAGGTCGAATTGTTCCAGCATGCCCAGCGCCATCAGCGCCGAGATGCCCTGGCCGCTGGGCGGGATTTCATGCAGTTGGTAGCCGCGGAACGATTGCGAGATCGGCTCGACCCACTCGGGGCGATGCTGGTCCAGGTCGGCCGCGCTCAGCGCGCCGCCGGTGCGGGCGGCGAAATCGGCGATCCTGTTGGCCAGCGCGCCGCGGTAGAAGCTGTCGCCGCCGCTCTCGGCGATCTCGCGCAGGGTGCGCGCCTGGTCCGGAAAACGCCACCATTCACCCGCCTGCGGCGCGCGGCCTTGCGGCAGGAAGGCCTGCGCGAAGCCCGGCTCCTGCGCCAGCTTGGACGCCTGGTTGGCCCATTGGCGCGCGATCGTCGGGCTCACCGCGAAGCCGTTCTCGGCGTAGGCGATGGCGGGCTCGAACAACTGCGCGAACGGCAGCTTGCCGAAGCGGTCGGACAGCGCCTTCCAGCCCGCCACCTGGCCGGGCACGGTGACCGTGCCCCAGCCGGTGCCCGGCATCGCCTCGCGGCCGGCGAAGTACGCCGGCGTCCACGCCGCCGGCGAGCAGCCGCTGGAGTTCAGGCCATGCAGTCTTCCTTCGTGCCACACCAGCGCGAACATGTCGCCGCCGATGCCGTTCATCACGGGCTCGACCACGGTCAGCGCGATGGCGGTGGCGATGGCGCTGTCCACGGCGTTGCCGCCGGCCAGCAGCATGCGCAGCCCGGCCTGCGCCGCCAGCGGCTGGCTGGTCGCGACCGCATTGGCGGCCAGCACCGGCATTTTTCGGGAAGCGTACGGAAAAGACCAATCGAAGGAAGAAGACATGGTGGCGTGGGGACTCTGTGGAAAATTACTGCGGGGTGATGCCGGCCTGGTCGATCAACTGCTTGGTGCGCGGAATCTCGGCCTTGATGAAGGCGGCGAATTCCTCGCGGCTGCCGCCACGCGGCTCGGCGCCGGCTTCGGCCAGCTTACCGCGCAAGGCGGGATCGGCCAGCACCTTGTTGACGGCGCGGTTGAGCTTGTCCAGGATCGGCGCGGGCGTGCCTTCCGGCGCCACCAGCCCGTACCAGGGGGCGATGTCGTAGCCGGCATAGCCCTGCTCGGCGATGGTGGGGATGTCGGGCGCCAGCGACGAGCGCTGCGAATTGGACATGCCCAGCGCCAGCAGCGCGCCGCTCTTGACCTGCGGCAGGCCGGTCATGATGGTGTCGAAGTACATCGACACCTGGCCGCTCAGCAGCGCCGGAATCGCTTCGCCGGCGCCCTTGTAGGGCACGTGCAGGATGTCGATGCCGGCCACCGACTTGAGCATTTCGCCCGCCATGTGCGAGGTGGTGCCGGTGCCGAACGAGGCGTAGGTCAGCTTGCCGGGATTGGCGCGGGCGTACGCGATCATCTCGGGCAGGGTCTTGAACGGCTGCTGCGGATTGGCCAGCAGGATGTTGGGCGTATACGCCACCATCGACACCAGCTCGAACTTGTCCGGATCGTAGGCCAGGCGCTTTTGCAGGAATCGGTTGGTGACGACGGCGGCCGGGCCGCCCATCAGCAGTGTGTAGCCATCGGGCGCCGAGCGCGCCACCGAGGCGCTGCCGATCGCGGCGGCGGCGCCCGGGCGGGCCTCCACCACGAAGGGCTGGCCCAGTTCGGTCGACAGCGCCGCGCCAAGCTGGCGCGAAATCAGGTCGGTGGCCGAACCAGCCTGGAACGGCACCACGATGCGCACCGGATGCTGCGGCCAATCGGTGGCCTGGGCGCCGGCTTGCGCGGCGAAGGCCACGGCGGCGGCGCCCGCCAGGGCGCGGATGAGACGGAAAGGCATGGATTCCCCTTGAATGCGTTGTATCGATGGAGCGCCAGGCGGGTCTATCGCCCGTTGCGGTCCCGGCGGACGCGCAAGGTCGGCGCGCCAGTCACGGATTTGACGCGAGCGCCGGCGATCCGAACATAGGTATTTGCATCCATGGATCACTGGATCCAATTTGTGTTATTTTTGCGTTTATCTATCATGGCGGCTTTGAAAACCCCGGGGACGAGAATGCTGCAGTTTCAGAAGACAGCCGTCAGCGCCGAAGAAGAGGCCTACCAGCACCTGCAGCGCGAAATCCGGCTGGGCAACTACCCGCCCGGCCACCGCCTGGTGCCCGAGGTCATCGCCAGCGAGATCGGCACCAGCCGCATGCCGGTGCGCGGCGCGCTGCGCCGGCTCGCCTCCGAGGGCCTGGTCGAGATCCGCGCCAATCGCGGCGCCGTGGTGCGCGGCCTGAACCAGCAGGAAATGCGCGAAGTCTTCGAAATGCGCTCGGTGCTCGAAGGGCTGGCCGTGCGCAACGCCGTGCGCCACATGAGCGCCGAACACATCCGCCGCCTGGCCAACATGCTGGACCAGCTCGAACAGGGCTCCGGCGATTACCTGGACTGGACCAGCGCCCATCGCGACTTCCACGAATACCTTTGCAGTTTCTGCCAGCAGCCGCGCCTGTTGCGGCAGATCTCCGAACTGCACTCGGTGGTCGAGCCCTACATGCGCCTGTGGGCCGCCCAGCCGGGACGCGTGCTGCGGGTGCGCGAATCGCACCAGGAACTGATCGACGCGCTGCTCACCGGCGACGCCGACCGCTGCGAGGCGGCGATGCGCCAGCACGTGCTGAACACGGTGCCGGCGTTGCAGGCCTTCCTCGAACGGGCAAACTGAGGTCCGGCGGTCAGGCCTCGCGCGGCAGCGACTTCGGTTTGCGCTTGAACTTGATCTCGCTGGCCAGGACCCCGGCCACGATCAGCGCCGCGCCCACCAGCGCCACGCCCGGCAGGCGTTCCCCGGCCAGCCGGCCGACGATGCCGCCCCACACCGGCTCGCCGGCATAGATCACCGTGGCGCGGGTCGGCGACACCGACTTTTGCGCCCAGTTCATGGTCAACTGGATCACCGCGCTGGCCAGGCCCAGCCCGATCGCCCCGCCGGCCCATCGCCACGAGAACGCCGGCACGGGCTCGCCCAGCAGCGGCATCAGCGCGAACGACACCAGCCCCGCCGTCAGCAACTGCACCGCCGTGACACGGCGGCTGTCCACCGAGCTGGCGAAATGGCCGATCAGGATGATCTCGGCGGCAATCGCCGCCGCGCCCGCCAGCGTCGCGACCTCGCCCGGACTGAAATGCAGCGCGCCCGCCTCGGGCCCCGCCAACAGCACCAGCCCGGTGAACGCCAGCGCCACGCCGACCCAGCTCATCAGGCCCGGCGGGCGCTTGAGCACCGCCCATTGCAGCAACGGCACGATCGGCACATACAGCGCGGTGATGAAGGCCGACTGGCTGCTGGTGATGGTGCGCAGGCCGTAGGTCTGCAGGTAATACCCCAGGAACAGGGCGCAGCCGATCGCCACCCCCGCCCCGGTCTCGCGCCGCGTCAGCCCCGCCATGTGCCGGCGGAACAGCAGCATCGACCCCACCCCCGCCAGGGTGAACCGCACGCCCACGAAGAACAGCGGTCCGCTATGCTGCATGGCGATATGGATAATGAGGAAAGTGCTTCCCCACAGCATGGTGACCAGCACCAGGGCGATTTCCTGGCGCGACAAGGCAAACATCGATTCGGATTTCACGGCGGACTTCAGGTGTCACTAATTTGAGCAATATACTGCACATTACCAATTCCGACAGTGATGTCCTCACGCACGTGGGGGCCAATCTGAAACGCCTGCGCAAGCTGGCCGGCCTGAGCCAGTCGGCGCTGGCCGACGCCTCCGGCATCAGCCGCCGCATGATCGCCGGCCTGGAAGCGGGCAACGCCAACATCAGCCTGTCCAGTCTGGACAAGCTGGCGCAGGCGCTGGATGTGGGGTTTGTCGACCTGGTCAGCGATCCGGCGCGCGAACGGCGCCGCATCGAGGCCCGCGCCTGGCGCGGCAAGCGCCCCGGCAGCCAGGCCGTGCTGCTGGGCGCCGCGCCCGCCAGTTGCGAGGCGCAGCTCTGGATCTGGTCGCTGGGACCGGGCGAAACCTACGTGGCCGAGCCCGACCCGCAAGGCTGGCACGAGATGATCTACGTCATCGAGGGCACGCTGCTGCTGGAGCTTTCGGGCGCCGTGCAGCAGGTGCGGGCCAACGACTTCGCCATCTACAGCAGCGCGCAGCCGTATTCCTATCGCAACGACGCCGACGCGCCGCTGCGCTTCGTGCGCAATGTGTTGAGATAGCCCGCCGCCGGGCGGTGGCACGTCAACCGGCGGGTCAGGCCAGCTCGGGCCGCGCGAAGCGGCGGTTCTTCAGCACCGGCAGCACGTCGCGCGCATGCGCGATGCGCGCCGGATCCAGGTCGGCGAACACCAGCGCCTCCTGCTCGCCGGCCTGCGCGATCGCCACGCCCAGCGGGTCCACCACCAGGCTGGCGCCGATGTTGCGCGGGCCGCATTCGCCCACCGCCGCCACATAGCAGGTGTTCTCCAGCGCCCGCGCCGTGCTCAGCACCGACCAGTGCGCTTCCTTGAGCGGTCCCTTGACCCAGGCCGACGGCGCCACCAGCACGTCGGCGCCATCCAGCGCCAGGCGGCGCGCCAGCTCGGGAAAGCGCAGGTCGTAGCAGGTCATCATGCCGACCCGCATGCCGGCCACCGGCACCAGCGGCGGCACCTCGTCACCCGGCACCACGTTGACCGACTCCTGCATCGAGAACGCGTCGTACAGGTGCAGCTTGCGGTACTGCGCCACGATCTCGCCGCGGCGCAGCGCCACCTGCGTGTTCCAGACGCGCTCGCCCGCCGCGGGCGTGTGCACGGTCATGATGACCGTCAGGTCCAGCCCGCGCGACAGCGCCTGCAACTGCGTCATGAACGGGCCGTCCAGCGGCTGGGCGGCGCGCCGCACCAGGTCGGGGTCGGCGATGTCGCGCGCCAGGATGCCCTCGGGCAGCACCAGCAGGTCGGCGCCGGCCTCGGCGGCGCGGCGCATCAGGTCCAGGCAGACGCGGGCGTTGTCTTCCCAGACCGGGCGGACGGCGAATTGCCCCATGGCGATTTTCATGATGGATTCCTCGGTGTTCAGTGCGCGTGCGGAAACAGCTCGGCCGGCGTCATGACGCGGTCGGCCAGTTGCTGGGCGTGCAGCTCGGCGGCGAAATCGCCGATCATCTTCAGGTTCGGTTCCAGGCCGTTGCGGTTCCAGGCCTCGGGCAGGTCGCGCGAGGTCTGGATCAGTTCGTCCAGGATCCACGGCGTGGTGTCGGCATACTTGCGGCGCTTGTCCAGCCACAGCGCGGCTGATGCGTCCAGCGCCTCGCTCAGCGCCTGCGCCACCCAGGGATGGGCGTTGGCCAGCGCCGGCTTGAGCCCCAGCAGGTGGATGCCCGGCACGTAGCCGACCTGACGGAAGTAGTCGACCTCGCTGTCGCGGCAAGAGGGCAGCAGTTGACGCAGGTCCGACCCGGCGTCGAAGAAGCCGTCCGGCATGAAGGGCGTGAACACCGCCTCCAGTTCGCCGGCGCGCAGCAGGTCCACCAGCGGGCGCTCGTCGGCCACCGCCTCGATCACGCCGGGCCGGCCGAAGCCGCCCAGCCGGTCGGTGATCGGGTGCGCGCCGGTCAGGCGTCCCACCTTCCACACCGCGTCCTCCACGCCGATGCCCTCGCGCCGCAACAGCGCGCGGGTCCAGGTATTGCCGGAGTCCTGCCATCCGGTCATGCCGATGCGGGCGCCGGCCAGTTGGTCCAGCCGCGTGATGCCGCTGCCGCGCGTGGTGATGATGCAGCGGTGGCGAAAGCCGCGCATCAGGAAGTGCGGCACGCCGACGATGTCGTCGCGGCCCCGGGCGCGGCCCAGGCAATAGCGGCTCATCGACATTTCACCGGCGTCGAAGCGCGGGTCGCTGGCCAGGTCGTCGGGCAGGGCGCCGACCCGGTGGATCTCCAGGTCAATGCCGCGGGCGGTCACATCGCCGAGGGCGAGCGGGACAATGTAGTCCCAGTCGCGCACGGCGAATCGGATCTTGATGCTCATGGATGGTGTCCTCGCGGCCGGACGGCCGCGGTGGGGGGAGGGAAGGGAATTGCCGGCCCGCGCCTAGTCCAGGCGGATGCCGCGCGCCTTGACGACGTCGCGCCAGAAGTCCTGCATGCCGACCTGCATCTTGAGCAGGTCGTCGCCGTACAGGTCCAGGATGTCGTTGCCCGAGTTCAGGATGAACTCGCGCAGCGCGGGCGTCCTGAGCGCCTGGCGCAGCGCTTCGCGCAGCTTGGCCAACGCCGCGGGCGGCGTGGCGGCCGGCGCGTACAGCGCGGTCCAGCCGTACAGCGTCAGGCTCGGATAGCCCAGCTCGGCCACCGTGGGCACCTCGGGCGCGTCGGCCACGCGCTTGTCGCTGGTGGCGGCAATGGCCACGGTCTTGCCGGCCTTCACGTACGGCAGCGCCGAGGACGGCGTATCGAACAGGATGTCGATGGTGCCGCCGATCAGGTCGGACTCGGCGGCGGCCGGCCCCTTGTACGGAATGTGCGACAGTTGGATGCCGGCCAACTGGCTCAGCAGCTCGCCCAGCAGGTGCGGGTTGGTGCCGGGGCCGGCGCTGCCGTAGGTCAGCTTGCCCGGCTCGGCCTTGGCGCGCGCGATCAGGTCCTGCACGCTGCGGATGCCCGAGGCCTTGCTGGCCACCAGCACGAACGGCGAGCGCGAGATCACGCCGATGGGCGCGAAGTCCTTGTTCTCGTCATACGGCAGCTTGCGGCTCAGCACGATCGGCAGCATCACCATGGCGCTGGAGGCGCCGGCCAGCAGCGTATAGCCGTCCGGCGCCGCCTTGGCCACGGCGTCCACGCCGATGGCGCCGCCCGCGCCCGAGCGATTCTCGACCACGAAGGACTGCCCGAGCTGCTCGCCCATCGTCTTGCTGACGGCGCGCGCCAGCACGTCGGACGACGCGCCCGGCAGCGTGTGCACGATGACCTTGATGGGTTTGGACGGATAGGCGTCCTGCGCCTGGGCCGGGCCGGCCAGGGCCAGGCCCAGCGTCGCGGCGACGGCCAGGCGGTGGATAGCGTTCATGGATTTTCCCCTTGCTGTTCTGGGCCGGGCGCCCGCGTCGGGCGCCATCGGCAGGGCCATTGTCGGCAGGCGGGCTAATATGCGTCAATGTCGAAATTCGGCGTAATACTTGCATAACGCACAACTGTTTGGAGGCCCGCCATGAACTTCATGGCCCTGGAGGCGCTGCGCGCCTTCGTCGAAGGCGGCAGCATCGCCGAAGCGTCCCTGCGCATCCATCGCAGCCCGTCGCAGGTCAGCCGGCTGCTGGCCATGCTGGAGGACGAGGCCGGCTTTCCGCTGCTGCTCAAGGAAGGGCGGCGGCTATCGCTGACCGAACAGGGGCAGGGCTTCTACCAGCGCATCGACGAGATGCTGCGGGCCGGCGACGCCGTGCGCGAATACGCCCGCGGCGCCCGGCGCAAGAACCGCACCCATGTCAACGTGCTGGTGGCCCAGCACCTGATCGAGGGCCTGCTGGTCGACGCCGTGGCCCGCGCCGTGCAGGAGGACAATGCCTTCGGCGTCACCATCAATGCGCGCATGCCGCCCAATGTCGATGCCTGGATCAGCCAGCAGCAGTTCGACCTGGCGCTGGCGCAACTGCCGGTCGAGCATCCGCTGCTGACCACCGAGATCCTGGCCGAATCGCGCGCCGTCGCCGTCCTCAGCGGCGCCGACGCGCGCGCCGCGCAGGCCGTCATCACGCCGCGGATCCTGGGCCAGGGCCGCTTCATCGGCCTGCCGCAGCGCGGCGCCCTGCATCACCGCTATGCGCGCGCCTTCGCCCAGGCCGGCTACGAGCCCGATGCGCAGTTCGATGTCTCGTTTGGCTTCATCGCCTGCCAGTTGGCGGTGCGCGGTTGCGGCGCGGCCCTGAGCGACCCGCTGTCGGCCCTGTCGCAGATCCACCTGGGCGCGCAGATCCGCCGCTTCGAGCCGGAAACGCCGCTGCAATATGGCCTGATCTACCCCAAGGCGCGCCCGCCGTCGCCGGCCGCGCAACTGCTGATCCGGCACCTGCGCGCCGTCGCGGCCGAAAAGCTGCGCCACGTCGAGACGCTGGTCGCCGCGCCGGCTGACGGCGCGCCCAGGCCGCGCCGTCGCAAGCCGCGCGCCGCCTGACCGCTCACCGGACAGGATTTCATCGCCGCCGCGCCGCCCACATATAGCCGGGAGTAATATGGCGCGTCTGGCGGCCGGCTTCCGTCTCCTCGCATCCCTCGCGGTGTCCGTACTGAAGCGCCCCAGCGCGACAAGAAGACACAAGGAGAGAGGCAAGTGGAGAAGCAAGAATCGGCCGGCTGGTATTTCGGCTGGAACATCGTCGGCGCCGCAACGGTGCTGACGCTGCTCACGGTGGGCCTGCGCATGGGCATCGGCCCGTTTTTCCTGCCCATGGCGGACGGCCTGGGTTTTTCGCGCAGCCTGCTGTCGGGCATCGTCGCGGCCGGCATGCTGTGCTATGGCCTGGCGATGCCGCTGGCCGGCTACCTGGTCAGCACCCGCGGCACCCGCTTCGTGCTGCTGACCGGCGCCGCCATCGTGGTGGCCTCGTCCATCTGGACCGTCTTCGCGCGCGGCCCGATCGAATTCCTGCTGTCCTTCGGCGTGGCGTTGTCGGTCGGCCTGGCCTTCACCAGCCCGGTGGCGCTGACCCCGGTCATCAGCCGCTGGTTCACGCGCCAGCGCGGCATGGCGCTGTTCTTCCTGTCCACCGGGTCCATGGCGGGCATCGCCCTGATGACGCCCACGCTCACCTTTGCCATCGGCGCCGTCGGCTGGCGCGAAACCCTGCTGGCCTTTGCCACCCTGTTCGCGTTGTTGACCGTGCCGGTGGCCTTGTTCGTGATGCGCGACCAGGCGCCCGAGCACACCGACCTGCTGCCGCACCAGATCGTCGAGAAAAAATCCGCGTCGCGGCCCGCCGCCAAGGGGCCCGAGCCGCGCGTCAAGGACGCCGTGCGCACGCTGCCGTTCTGGCAGGTGGCGCTGGGCCTGTTCGCCTGTGGCTTCAGCATGAACCTGCTGGGCACGCACGGCATGCCCATGTTGATGGACCATGGCTTTGACGCCACCACCAGCTCGCTGGGCATCGGCCTGATCGGCCTGGTGGCGATCTTCAGCACGCTGGTGTTGGGCCGCATGTCGGATCAGGTCGAACGGCGCAATATCCTGGCCGTCATCTATCTGGTGCGCGGGCTAGGGTTCTTCGCGCTGGTCATGGTCGGCGCGCATTGGGAACTGTATGCCGCCGCCACCATCGGCGGCGTGGTCTGGGCAGGCAGCATCGCGCTGTCGTCGGCCATCCTGGCCGACGTCTACGGCGTGCGCCTGGTGGGCGTCCTGTACGGGCTGACCTACCTGGGCCACCAGGTCGGCGGCATGATCAGTTCATGGCTGGGCGGCTGGGCCTTCGAGGCCTTCCAGACCCACTGGGTGGCATTCGGCGCGGCCGGCGCGTTGCTGCTGCTGGCCGCGGCCATTTCCCTGCAACTGCCGCGGCGCGGCGCCTTGCGCGCCGTGCCGGCGATGGCGGCGGGCGGGCGCTGAGTCCGCGCCGCCATCCGGCTCAGCGGTCCTTCAGCAGCGACACCAGCTCGGGCACGTAGCGCTCGCCGCCGCCCTGGCTGACCGCCTGGTCATAGGTGTGCAGCACGGCCGCGCCGATCTCGCGCACCGCGCCGGTCTCGGCCGCCATGGTGTTGTAGTAGGAAAGATCCTTCTGCGCGTTCGACATGAAAAAGCGCAGCGACGACGGGTCCTGTTCCAGCAGATACGGCTTGAGGCGCTCCAGCGCCACGCCGCCGCCGCCGCCCTTGGTCAGCACCTCGGCGAACACCGCCGGGTCGATATCGGCGCGCAGCGCGCAGGCGGCCGCTTCCGACAGCAGCGCGATCGCGCCCAGCGACACATAGTTGTGCAACAGCTTCATGCGGTGGCCGGCGCCCACGGGGCCGGCATGCGCGATGTTCTCGGCAAAGCACGCCAGGATCGGTTTGCATTCCTCGAACAGGGACTTGTCGCCGCCCACCAGCAGGTTCAGGCGGCCTTCGGCGGCTTCCTTCGGCGTGCGCGTCATGGGGGCGTCGAGGAACCGGCCGCCCTTCTCGGTGACCGCCTCGGCCACCTTGACGGTGGAGGAGGGAATGGCGGTCGAGCAGTCGATGATCACCGTGCCGGGCCGCAGGCCTTCCAGCACGCCGCCCGGCGACAGCAGCACCGCCTCGACCTGCGGGCTGCCCGTGACGCACAGGATGATCACGTCGGACTGCGCCGCCAGCGTCGCGCCGTCGGCGCAACTGGTGGCGCCCGCCGCCTTCAGCGCGTCCAGCGGCTGGTTGCCCGGATGTTCCAGCACCGTCAGCGCGTGACCATGCTTGACCAGATTGCTTGCGATGCCATGGCCCATCAGGCCGATGCCCACCATACCGATTTTTGCCATCTTCCACTGCTCCTGCCACACGGGCTGTTTGTTATGGCATAAATCTTACTCTCAGATCCGCGAGGATCCGGACGCCGCACCGCCGTGGGGCACGGCGCCGCGGTCCTTGCCGGACGGCCTTACGGCGCCCCGCCGCATGCCGGGCGGCGAGGCGCCAAGACCAGGCTGGCGCCGGGGAGGGCGGCAGGGCCAGCCGGCGTCGCGCATCACACGATGCGGATGCTAAGTTCCGGCAGGCCGTCCACGTGCGCCACGATCACATCGCCGCGCACCACCGGGCCGACGTTCTCCGGCGTGCCCGAATAGATCAGGTCGCCGGGAAACAGCTCGAACGCCTGCGACAGCCGCGAGATCTGCTCGGCCACCGACCAGATCATGTGCGACAGCGTGGCCTGCTGCTTGCGCTCGCCGTTGACGGCCAGCCAGATGTCGCCTTCCTTGTAGTGGCCGGTCCGGGCCACCGGATGGATCGGGCCGATCGGCGCCGCGTGATCGAAGCTCTTGCCGATCTCCCACGGCTTCTTCTGGTCGCCCATGCCGCGTTGCAGGTCGCGCCGCGTCATGTCCAGTCCCAGCGCGTAGCCGTAGACGCAGTCCAGCGCCTTGTCCAGCGCAATGTCGCGCCCGCCCTGGGACAGCGCCGCCACCAGCTCCACCTCGTAGTGGTAATTCTGCGTCAGCGGCGGGTAGGGATGGTCGGTCACCGTGTCCGGCAACACCACCTGGATCGCGTCCGTCGGCTTCTGGAAGAAGAACGGCGGCTCGCGGCTCGGGTCCGAACCCATCTCGATGGCGTGGGCGGCGTAGTTGCGGCCGATGCAGTAGATGCGGCGCACCGGAAAGCGCAGCGCGCTGCCGGCGATCGGCACGGTGGTCTGCGCCACGGTAAACGGGGTTTGGACGGCCTGGGTCATCGCGGGTCTCCTGAAGGTTGCGAGGGTTGCCGCCAGCTTAGGTCGGCCTGGCCTGCCCGGCCTGGAGACGATTACGCAATCCGTGGACGATTCCACGCATTTCGCCGCGCGTCCTGTCGTGTCCTTTTTGCGCGGCTTGTGGCGGGTAGTCGCCCAGGGTGGGGGCTTCGCAGCGGGTCGACCTTACCGCCGGCGGCCTCACCGCGCCTCACTGGGCATCGGCCCTGCCGCGCCTAGGCTTCACCGCGCCTCCGCCTCGCCGCCGCGCAGGCGCTCGCGGTAGCCGGTCGGGCTGACCCCTTCCAGTTGGCGGAAGCGGCGCGAGAAATAGGCCTCGTCCGCGAACCCCGCCGCATGCGCCACCTGCGCCACCGTGCGCGCCGTGTGCGCCAGCAGGTCGCGCGCCAGCGCCATGCGGCGCTCGGCCACCAGCTCGGTGAAGGTCTTGCCGGTCTCTTTCTTGAGCAGGTGCGCCAGGTAGTTGGGCGACAGGAATGCCGCCGCCGCCGCGTCGTTCAGCGTCAGGTTCTCGGCCAGGTGCGCGCCGATGTGCGCCAGCACCCGCCGCACGCTCTCGCGCCGGCTGCTGCCGGCATGGTGCCGCGCCAGGTGCAGCAGGTCGGCCTCGTAGCGGCCGCACACCAGCCCGATCAGTTGCAGCATCAGGCCGCGGATGACCGTCGTCGACCCGAACCCGCGGCGCCGGTTCTGGTCCGTCAGTCGTCCGATCAGCGTCTCGGCCTCGGCCAGCCCGTCCGCGTCCAGCGCGAAATCCAGGTACTCCTGGAACAGGAACGGCGCCAGCGCCGGCGCCTGCGCCATCGGCACGTCCTCCAGGTCCAGCGGATCGACCGCCAGCTCCGGCCACAGGAACCGCTGGGCGAAATTGATGATGACGTAGCGCGCGCCCGGCGGATGCGGCACCAGGTGCACCCGGTACGGCAGCACGAAACTCAGCCCCCCGCGCGGGAACGGCCGCGTGGTGCCGCTGATGGTCTGGCGCGTATCGCCCTCCAGGTTTACCTGGATCTGGAAATACTCGTGCCGGTGCGGCTGCTCCAGCGGTTCGCGCACCTGCTGCGCGCGGATATCGAAATCGAAATAGTCCGCGCGCTCGGCCATGCCGTAGGTCTTGATGCGGTTCATGCGGGCGGTGAAGAAAGGGGCAATTGCATGGGAAGACTGTAGCGCCGGCGCGACGCCGGCGCCAGTTGCGCCGGATATTGTCCGTTCACCGGTCGCCCGGCGCCGCCGCTGGCGCGCGCCCGGCGGTTTGCGCTACCGTGGGGCATTGCGCAGCGCACCTTTCCCTCGCCATGACAGACACCATTCCCGCCGGCTTCGCACCCTGGCTTCCCAGCAGCCAATTCATGCGCCACCTGGCGGACCTGGGCGGCTTCTACCGGCGCGATGCTGATGACGTGCTGGCCATGCGCATCGGCACGGCCCACGGCAACATGCATGGCATGGCCCACGGCGGCCTGCTCGCCACCCTGGCCGACAGCGCGCTTGGCTTCGTCATCGCTCACCAGTGCCAGGCCTCGGTCGTCACCGCGCAGATGTCGGTCGAATACCTCAACGCCGTCATGCCCGGCGACTGGCTCGAAGCCCACGTCACCATCGACAAGCGCGGCAAGCGCCTGATCTACGCCACTTGTCACCTGAAAGTGGACGAACGCCTGGTGCTCAAGGCCAGCGCCGTCTTCGCCGTGCGCCAGGCGGCGGTGCCCACCTCGGACGGCTGAACGGTCGGCTTGCCCTTGGGCCGATGGGGCCGCCGTGGCTTCGCCCCACGCCGCGGAATCGGCGGCGGCAAGCCGCCGGCGCTGTCACCGGCCTACAGATACGGCGTCGCCAGCCAGATCACCTTGTTGCGCAGCCGCTTGGCGAACGGCGCCTGCTGCAGCTCCTCCAACGTCTGGCGGCGCCCCGCGGCCACCTGCGCGTCGATCCGGGCGCTCACCCAGCGCGCCACGTCCACGTCGTAGATCTCGGTATCCAGCTCGAAATTGAGCCGCAGGCTGCGCGGATCCAGATTCGACGATCCCACGTAGGCCCAGCCGTCGTCCACCGTCATCAGCTTCGAGTGGTCGAACGCTCCTCGCGAGCGCCATACCCGGCACCCCGTGCGCACCACCTGGTCCAGTTGCGCCGTCATGGCGTAATCGACCAGCCGCAGATTGTTCTTGCCCGGAATCACGATATCCACCACCACCCCCCGCCGCGCCGCCGTCGCCAGCGCGCCGATCAGCGGCTGATCGGGCAGGAAATAGGGAGACTGGATCCGCACATGCCGCTGCGCCACCGCCAGCGCACCCAGCAGGATGCTGTGCGCGCTGCCCATGGCGCGGTCCGGCCCCGACGGCACGCAGCGCATCGGCACCGCGCCATGCGGCGGCTGCGCCTGCGGATCGAACCATGGCTGCGCCGGCAGCGACTCATGCGTCGTGAAATTCCAATCGTGCGCGAACACCGACATCAGTTGCGTCACGATCGGCCCTTCCACCCGGAAATGCGTATCGACGTTGGTCGCCGCGCCCGACAGCGCCGTCACGAACGCCGCCCGCACATTCATGCCGCCGGTGAAACCGATGCGCCCGTCGACCACCAGCACCTTGCGGTGGCTGCGCAGGTTGGCGTACGGCATGCGCAGCACGCCCAGCGGATTGGTCATGAACCGCGCCACCGGCACCCCGCCACGCGCCAGCATCCGCACGATCGGCGGCCGCGAATACTTGGCGCCGATCGCGTCGATCAGCACCCGCACCTGCACCCCGCGCTCCCGCGCCTCGATCAGCGCCTGCGCCATCTCGCGTCCGATCGCGTCGTTGTCGAAGATGTAGCTTTGCATCGCCACCGCGTGCCGCGCCTCGCGGATCGCCCGCAGCATCGCCGGATAGGCTTCGTCGCCGCCGGCCAGCGGCTGCACCGCATTGCCGCCCAGCAACCGGAACCGGCTGACGCGGTCCCCCAGCACCTTCAGCGACGCAAACTGCGGCCCGGAGATCGGCGCCACATCCACGCTCGGGGTCTCCACCAGCGCCGCGTCCACCAGCATCGCCTCGTCGCGCTGCTGCGACAGCCGCGTCTTGCGGATCCGATTGATCCCCGCCACGAAATAGACGGCCGCTCCGAACAACGGCGAAAACAGCGCCAGCCCCACCCAGCCGATGGCCGATCGCACATCCTGCTTGGTCATGGCCGCATGCACCGCCGCGCCCGCGCCCGCCACCACGCTGAGGGTGAACACCATGTGGGGCCAGTAATCGATCAGTAGTTGGTGTATGCGATCCATAGCAACGGCGAAGCGCGGGCCTCCAGGGAATGATCCGAGCGCCAAGGATAGCAAGGCCCGCGCACGAGCGCGGCGGGCCGCGCGCGGTTTTGTCACGCGGCGAGGGGAGGAATGTTCCCGTTGGCCCGCCGAGGTGTCACCCGTTTTACACGCCTCAAAAAAACGTGCTAGAATTCGGCCTCTTTGCAGTTGAGCACGAAACTTGTCGTGTCAACGGCGAAGCAGATCAAGTGGTGGCTGTAGCTCAGTTGGTAGAGTCCCGGATTGTGATTCCGGTTGTCGTGGGTTCGAGTCCCATCAGCCACCCCAAAAACTCTTTCCAGATCAAGAAGTTACGCCGCTCTGCCAAGCGGCGTTTTTTCTTTGTCGGCCGGGATTGACCAAAAATTGACCGTCTCGGCATGGGCCGCCCAATGGCTGGGCGCCAGGTGCGCGTACTTCTGCACCATCTCAATTCGCT
This sequence comes from Achromobacter sp. SIMBA_011, assembly GCF_046535435.1. NCBI lineage: Bacteria > Pseudomonadati > Pseudomonadota > Betaproteobacteria > Burkholderiales > Alcaligenaceae > Achromobacter > Achromobacter sp. SIMBA_011. Next base: position 163,204 of record NZ_JAWRWN010000012.1, read on the forward strand.
CCCAGCCGCCCAATTCCTTGAGCACCAGCAACGGCGTGCCAGCCTGGGCGTGCCAACTCGCCCAGGTATGCCGCAGGTCATGCCATTTGAAATTGGTGACGCCAGCAGCCTTGCAGGCCCGCTGGAATGCCCGGCGGTCGTGCTTGTGGATCCGCCGGCCGTCGCCGCCGTCCCGGGTGAACACGTGACGCTTGCTCGTCTTCAGCCGGCGCTCGATGACCGAGACCGAATCACCGTTGAGCGGGACCGACCGGGCCCGCGCCGACTTCGCCTCATCGTGGGTAACCCACGCCGTTCGGTTGGCGATGTTGATGCTGGAATGTGTGAGGCCGAAAAGCTCGGACTCGCGCATTCCCGTGGCCACCGCCACCACCGCGGCATCCTTGAGCCAGGGCAGGGTAATGCCTTGGATGATGCGCGCTATGACGTGGGGCGGCTCCCACCGCACACGCACCCTGGGCTCTGTGAACTGCGTCAGCTTTGGCGGCTTGTCGAGCCAGCCGGCGCTGGCGCATGAATTGAGCATCGCCCGGATGGTCGCCATGTAACGGTTGCGGGTGGCAGGCGCCAACGGCGTGGCCTTGCCGTACCGATGCCGCCGGTGGGTCGGAAGGGCGTCGACGATTTCGACAGAGGTTAAAGAGCGAAGCGCGCGGCCGGCAAACTGGCCGCGCCACCAAGCGATGTGACGCACCTTTGTGTCGTAGTCGCGCTGGCCCACGCATTCTTGCAGAAAGCGCACCGCCCCCTCTTCGAAGGTACGGTCTGGCGCTTCACCCAGCATGGACTGGCGCCAAAGGTCAGCTTTCAGCCGGTCGTGGTACTCCTGGGCTGCCTTTTTGTCGGTTGTCCGAGCAGAGCATCTAACTCTTTGGCCGCTTGGCGCGCGGACGTCAACTTGGTAGACGCCGGTTGTTTTGTCTTTGCGGATTGGCATTGATCATCTCCACCGACCCGCAGCGATAGCCGGGTCAGATTGTTACTTTTTTGGCCCAGCTCAGCAAGTCGGGATGGCCAGACGCGCCATACCCGGGAGCCGGGCAGGCGAAAGCCGATGCGCTCACGCTGGGCAAACACGGTGCTGTACGAAAGGTTCAGGCGCGCCGCGGCTTCCTGCAGCGTCAGCGCGGTTTCGTTGCCAGGGACGTCCATGGCGACCTCCTACGGCAGCTTGTACCGGTCGCGGCAGGGCGCGCAGGCGCCGCCGACGAGGCGGGCCGTCCATTCGCCGCACAGGTCACAATCGCCCGGTTCGCCCTTGGGCATGGCCGCAGCCTGTGCGCGGACTGCCGCCTGGCGCGCGGCGGCCTCGCGCTCGATGTGGTCGCCAGCTTCGTCGATGATGTCAGCCATCAGTTATCCCCCAGCAGGTGGTTGATGTACCAGCGGGCCTTGCGCAGATCCTCGACGCCGTTCTTACGCTTCCAGCGCCACAGGTACTTGATGGCGTTGGCGGTGCAGGCCGCCTCGATACCTTCCAGGCCAGTCGTTGCAGCGGCGATCGCTTCGATGCACTCGATGCCGCCGGCGGTATAGTGAGCGGGATGGTTGACCACGTCGGCCGGCTGTTCCGCGACAAGCGGCGGCAGTAATATTTTCCTTTTAGCCATGGTTATGCTCTCCTTTTCAGAGCTTCCAGCAGGAGGTCTTGCACCTCGCGCTTAGTTTCGATGCGCGCCAGCACGATCTCGTCGACCGTGTCGCGCGCCAGGATGTAGTGGATGAAGACTGGCCGGTCGTGGCCGGCCTGCATCTGGCGCGTGGGACCGATGCGTTCGATGATCTGCTGGTGCTCTTCGAGGTTCCAGTTCACGCTGAAGAACACCAGGATGTTGCCGCCGTCCTGCAGGTTCAGGCCGTGGCCGGCGCTGGCCGGGTGGGCGAACAGCACCGGGATCTTGCCGGCGTTCCAATCGCGCAGCGTCTGTGGGTCCTTGTCGAGTTGGCGTCCCTTTGGGAACGCCTTGAGCAGCCGGACCAGGTCGGATTTGAAGTGATAGGCCACCAGCACCGGCATGCCTGCCGCTTCCTCAATGATCTCGTCCAGTGCCTGCAGCTTGATGTCGTGCACCACGGCCCATTGCGTGCCGTCCTCGCCGACGTAGGCGGCACCGTTGGCCAACTGCAGGCACTTCATCGTCTTGGCCGCCGCGTTGAACGCCTCGACTTCGTGTTCGCCGATCTGGGCAAACATGGCCTTTTCCATGTCATCGTAGAGCGCGCGGGCCTTGGGCGGCAGGTCGACGCGGATCATATTGACGATCGGTTCTTTCAAGTCAAACCAGTCGCGCGCGTCCAAGGACAGGCACAGATCGCGCATAGCATTCTCGATCTGCTCCTGGGCGAAGGGCAGCGGCTCGATGCCGTAGCCATCGAAGGACGGCCGAAACCAGCGCTGGCGGAACGCGTCGAACGTTCGGCCCAGCCGCTGGCCCTGATCCAAGTACCAGGCCTGGCCCCACAGATCCTGCAGCCCGTTCGGCGACGGAGTGCCGGTCAGCTCGACGAAGTGCGCGGCGTGCTTGTGCGCCACGCGACCCAACGCGCGGGCGCGCTGCGTGCCTTGCCGCAGCCGAAAGCCCTTGAGCTTGGTGGACTCGTCGGCCACGATCTTGCGGAACGGCCAGGGCCGTTTCCAGCGCTCCAGCAAGTCCACCAGCCAGGGCAGGTTCTCGTAGTTGATCGTGAAGATGCTGGCCGAGAAATCGAAGGCGCGCAGCGCGGCACGCTCGCGGGCCTTCACGTCCCCGACGATGGGCGTGACGGCGACGTTTCGCAGGTGCCGCCACTTGGCCGCCTCGTCCGGCCAGGTCGATTGCGCCACGCGCAGCGGCGCGCACACCAGCGCCGGGCCCGGCTCGGCGAGCTCCAGCAGGTCCAGGGCGTTGAGCGTGGACACGGTCTTGCCCATGCCCATGCCGGCCCACACGCCGCAGCGCGCCACGTCCAGGATGTGGTTGGTGATGAGCGCGCCATAGGGGCGCGCGGCGAAGGCGCGGCGGGCAGTCACGGCTTTGCGCCTCCCGATTTCTCCAGGGCCAGGACGGCCAGGACGGCCAGCAGCACCGCGAACCCGATGATGATCATCACGGCGGCAGCTTGAAGCCCGGGGTTGTCGTTCGGGTTGGCGGGTGTGGCCGGCTTGGGGTGCAAGACCGGGACGCATGCGGCGTACTTGAGCTGCTGGTCGCGCGGCGCGGTGGTCGGGTCGAAGGCGGCGGCCAGCGCCTGGCAATCCACTTTGCTCGAGCCGGGCCGCACATGCCCTTTCGGCATGGTCAGGATGATGAGGGTAGTGGCGCTAGGCATCCCGCTCTCCTTGTTCGGCCTGGGTGGGGTCATCAATCTCTACGACGACATTCATGAATCTCGCCTCATTTTTCGGAACGCCGAATGCTTCGTTGAGGGCGGCGATAAATCCCGCAGTGAACCAGCCGCAGCCCATCAGGCGCAGCGCACGGTATCGGGTCATTTGGGCGGCTCCTGGGTGGCAGAAAGGGCGGCGCGGTAGAAGTCGGCGCGCTCGTTGATCTTTTGCTGGTCACCGCCGTAGGCCTGCACGATGGTGTAGAGCATTTGGGCGTTTTCATCGGTGGCCGTAGCCCAGCGCCACCGTTCGGCGTCTTCGGCGCGCTGCTGGCCGCCGTCCTTGTCACCTTGCAATTCCGCCGATCTGTCAACCGGATTTCCTTGCAGATTCCGCGATTCGTCAACCGCGCCATCCTTGTCCGCCTGGGGCACGGCGGTCATCTTGGCAATCTTGGCAATCTTGGTCAGCGCCTGATTGACGATGACGCCGCGCTGGTCCGCCTCCACGTCCGCCAGGTCGGCAATCTCCATCAGCGCCGCGCGCGCTACTTCCAACGCATCGGCGCTGGCCTGGGGCGCGGCATAGAGGTAGCTATTGAGCGGCGCATCGGACGTCAGCATGACCACGTTGCCGAAATTGTCGATCCTGGCCACCGGCCGCGCCTCCCCGGCTACAGGGGCGCTCGCCGCGTTCAGCAGACGGCGTAACGCCCACTCGGCCTTATTGCTCGGCCCCATCGAATAGCCTGGTTGATCGTCGGGCAGTTCATCCAGCGCGTCCAAAGCTGCGCTCAGGGCGTCGGCGTCCGCACGGTCCACCTTGATCTGGTCGCCGTCGTCCTCTGCGTCGTCTGCGACGTTGAAGGCGGCACGCGCTACGGCGATCAGGCCGGTAATGGCGCTGCGCTCCGTTTCGGACATGGCTACAGGGGCACTTGTCCCCACGCCGACCACCGGGATTGCGTAATCCTCGGCTGTGCGCGGCTCCGGCTCAACGTCCGGCAGACTGGCTACAGGGGCGCTTGCCGCCAGCGAGGGGAATACCTTGTCGATCAGCCGATCAGCCCACGGCGTATCCGGCACGGCGGTACTTTCGGTCGCCTCGTTCCAGACCACATCAACTAGTTCACGAAGGCGCTGACGGTCGGCTACAGGGGCGCTTGCCAGGGCGGCGCGGCTGGCTTGCCATGCCTCCCATACCCACTCGGTGTACGGCTCCATGTAGTGGTCGCCGTTGCGCGTCACATCATATTTTTCTGCGATGGCGGTTGCCCACGCCTCAAACGCCGCCCGCTCGTCGGCTACAGGGGCGCGCAGCTTGGACAGCACGACGGATTCGATGGCGCGGGCGGTGTCTTTCCAGCCAGGAGGAAGGCGGACAGCGCCAGGTAGCAGGGCCATAAGTTCGTCGTCCGTCAGCACGCGCTGGGTGATGTCGTCTTGTTGGGTCATTTGAGAAATGCTCCTATCAGCCATGCGGCCAAGTTCACGCAGATAAGAATGAGGACCACGGAGCCGCCAGCCAGGGAATCCCAGGCGTTGCCGCTACGGGACGGCCAGATGGCATAGACGGCGCTCAGGACGGTCAGAATGGTGGGGAGCGTCCACCAGTGGATGGTGATGGTCATGCTCACCTCCCCGCGCCCTGGCTGCTCTGCTGGAAGCCATGATTGACCCCTTGCTCTGCGTGGCGTGGCTTACCGCTGTCGTCGAGCCAGCGCGGGTTTATATCTTCGTCCTGGCACGGGGGTATCACCTCGTTGGGCCGGCCGCAGGTCATGCAGGTTCGCCCGGAGCAGGCGCTACTGCTCGGGTACCCTAGAGGAAATCCCGCACGGCATAGCTGCCCAGGCCGATAGAATCGACAAGCATCCATCACGCATCCCCCTTACGTTGGGCTGCAAGCTCGTCGCTCGGTCGCGGCGTGTGCGCGGGGTTGACGTGGAATAGCCGCAGGATGGCGTCACGCAGCTTCGTGGCCTTGTCGGCATCCCAGCCGGCCGGCGTCACGACGACATAGCCGCCCGTGATCGCCGCGCCCTTGATCGTCGGCAGTGGGTTGCCGCCATCCACAGCATGCACCGCAAGGAATGCGTCGGATATCTCGGGGAACTGTGCCGCGTAGGCGCGCCATCGCGCTGCATCCCGGGCATTGGCGTTGGCCAGGATGCAGGCGTCTTCGTACTTCTGCGCCAGCGTCAGGCCCTGCGCATCGCCAGCAGCGGGAGAGGCCATACGGACCAGATCCATGACGGTGACGGCGGGAATAGTGACGCGCCCATCGATCACATGGAACGGGCCAGCGCTGCCGACCTGGTCGAAGTCGATCACGACCTTCTGTGCGCCGGCATCCTCCACCGTGGATACGGGGGATGCAGGGGCGGCGCAGTCGGGGCACGGCTGGGCGGTCAGGATGTTGCCGACGGCGCCCTGGTCGTTGCAGGTCGGGCAGGGCGGAGCAGCTGAAGTAGCGAGGGCCTTTGCTTGTCGATAGAGATACGCGGCGGCGAACTGCGCGTTATCGTTGCTGGTGTCGCCCGACAGCGCATCGGCCGCAGCCGCGAGCGCGCTGGGGTCGTCGAAAGAATCTGTGTCGACCGCCTCGCGCTCGGCAGGCGCGCGGTGAGGCGTGGCCGCCGGCGCCCCAAACAGGCCGGTCAGCATCTTTTCGTGCATCGCTTCAGTGTTGCAGGTCGCGCAGATCCCCGGGCCGCCGCAGCGGGCACGGGCGCCGTCGGCGCGTGGGGAGACCCAGCCGTGCTTCGTGTCGCTCATTTCCATGTCTCCCGGACCAGCGCGTCCACGCCAGCGATGTTGTCGACGACTTCGACGCGAAAGCCCAGCTTGCGAAGGCGCGCATGCTCGCGCTCTTGCGCCGCGGTGGGCTTCTCGCCGGTGGCCTTGAACTCGATGAATTGGACGTAGCGCGCGACGATCTCGCGGTGTTCGGCCGGGATCTCGCACAGCCGCAAGCGGTCGGGCACGTTGCGCCGGCCGGGGCTCGTGAACTTGTAGGGCAGGTCGCCCAGCGCCTTGAACATGGCGACGGCGTGCTGCTCGATCGTGGACTCACGCATAGCAGACCCCGTAGCGATCGCACAGAACCATGCTGAACAGGTCGAATGCCAGGTAACCCAGGCAACCCAGCACCACCAGCACACAAAGCGCGAGGCAGGCAAGATCCAGGCGCCCGAGCGGCGGCAGATAGGGGAACTCGTCTTCGGTTTTGGGGGTGCGGTTGCGCATGGCGTCACTCCTGGTCGTCGGAAACTTCGATGAACGTGCCGTCGGCGCCCAGGCGGTACCAGGTATCCGGCTTGATGCCGCCGTGGCCGACGAGGGCGGCGCGAATGTCTACGATCTGGTCGTCGTCCTCGTCGCGGTAGCACAGGACAAAAGCACCGCCTACGCTGGCGCGGGCCCGGCTGCGGTGGCCTGTAGCCACCGCGACAGAGCCCTGGCCGGTCACGCTGGCGGTCGAGCGGTTGCCGGCGTTGGCGGCGAGTGAGTGATCGCCGGTCGCGCTGGCCGAGGATCCGTAGCCGGTGGCGGTGGCCGCAGAGTGGTGGCCGGAAGTGTCGGCCGTCGAGCCGTCACCGGTGCTGCTCGCAACTGCGAAATGCCCCTCGTTAGAAACCTTAGACGAGCTTCCCGTGTTGCTGGCGGCCGAGCCGTAGCCCGTGTTGCTGGCGGCCGAGTAGTCGCCCGTGTTGCTGGCGGCCGAGCGGTTGCCCGTGTTGCTGGCGGCCGAGCGGTTGCCCGTGTTGCTGGCGGCCGAGC
>NZ_JAWRWN010000013.1:0-137920 GCF_046535435.1 Achromobacter sp. SIMBA_011
AGCCCGTGTTGCTGGCGGCCGAGTAGTCGCCCGTGTTGCTGGCGGCCGAGCGGTTGCCCGTGTTGCTGGCGGCCGAGTAGTCGCCCGTGTTGCTGGCGGCCGAGCCGTAGCCCGTGTTGCTGGCGTGGGAACGATCCTCGCTCGCCGTGGCGCCGTTCGCCTTATCCACGCGCGCCATGATCCAGTCGACGGCCCGCGTGATGAGCTGCGGGATGTTGAGTTCTGCCTCGATGGTGATCTTGCCGCTAGCCAGCTTCGTGTCGCCGTCTTCCTTCTTGTCGATCGCGCCGTGCGCTACGACCACGGCATACCGGCTGGTGGCGGGCTCGTAGTAATTGAAAACGTCCAGCGGGTACTCGCAGCTATGGAAGCCGCCGTCGGCGCAGCGCACGACCTTACCTTCGTGGGTGTAGGTCTTGCCCAGCTCGTACTGGTAGCCGCGGCAAACTAGCTTGCTGTCGAAGCCCTTGAACGCGGTGATGCGGGTGTCGTTGCTCATGGTGCGATCCTTGGATAAGGGTGTTTGCTACTGGAAAATTGCCTGATTGCTAAACATTTAGGCGTGCGAAGACCGCCGGGACTTTGCCTTGATGCCCAGCGCGGCGTTTACTTGCGGGACCAGCTCGACGGGAACAACGGCGGTGCTTACGGTCTTGGGCGCAGTGGAGGGCAGGAACTGTTCGCACTCGGGCCAGGCTTCGCGCAGGCGCGGCAGCGTCGTCACGGAATACACCAGGGCTTGCAGCTTCACGCGCAGGGCTTCCTTGTCGTCGCGTATGGCGGCATATTCTGCGGCCACGGTCTGGGCCTGGTCGTTCAGCGGGTGCGCGCCGCCCACCTTTATTTCCTGGTTGGCATGCCGGGGGAAGGGGCGCGCCTTCGACATTTTCAGGCTGTAGTGCTTTAGGCCGCTACGGTTGGGGTTCCAGCTAAAACCGGCGGCATCGATGTGGATTTCGCGATCATGGGAAACCCAGCCCTGGGGCAGTTTCTTGGCAATCTTCTCTGCGGCGCCATGCGTGTGGTCGTACAGCGCGTCCGCCAGCGCGGTGGTGGCGGCTTCGTGCGCCTTCTCGCGCGCTTTGAACGCATGCTGCAGTGCGCGCCCGATAAGTTCTTCGCGGAATTCTTTGGTGAGTCGCATCGTCATTTCCTCCGTGTCGCCCAGCTACTGGGCCGTTGTCAAAAGATTGGTTTGTTACGCTGCCATTCTTCGAGCTTGCGCACCTCTTCGAGGCTACGCGGGAGGCCCGGCTTGTCCTGCGCGAAAATCATGGTGCCGCTGGCGGAGCCAGTGCCGTTGGTGGCGAAGCCGCAGTCCTCGCAGCCCCACCAGAAGTTGTCGTCCCAGAGCCTGGGGCTACCGCAGCGCGGGCATGACATGGTTGTCTCCTTGCCCCGGGTGGGGAAGGTCAGGCCCAGTCCGGGCGCAGGTGGCGAGGACGGTAGGCCTTGGCCTGGCCGCAGTAAGCGCGGCGGGCGTACATCAGCGCGCCCTCGGCATTCCAACCATCAGCCCGCAACGACAGGTAGACGTTTGCGCTGAAGGCGTGGCCGCGCGATTCGGCAAGGCGGTAGATGCGGCGGCAGAGCTTGAGGGTGGTTGCCATGCTGTTTCTCCCGTTCTCCCCGGGGTGGGGAGGTGTTGAGCAAATATTAGCAAACGCTAAATCGAATAGTCAACAATTTATTCTTTGCGATATCGCAACGCTTCGAACCCGGCCGCCGCCAGAGGGATGTCCGGCGCCCAGGCCGGCGGCGTGGCCATGATGCTGGCCAGGTGCGCGGCGTTGAACTCGGGGCTGTCGGGCGCCTCGGTGATGATTTCGTCGTGGACAGTGAGCACGATCTGGTAGCCCGCCGCCTCGACCGCCGGCATGTTGTGGGCCAGAATGTCGCGCGCGAACGACTGGCAGGCGTTCTCGAAGAGCTTGCCGCCGTAGCTGTGCAGCCGCGTCCACTTGCGGCTGTACTGGTTCACGCCCATGTACGAGAACTTGCCGTTGTCATCGACCTGGGGGGACGGGTAGCACAGGAACCGGCCGGACGGCATGCGGATGCGCAACCAGGCGCCGTCGCGGCGCAGCCGGAACCGGCCGCAGTCTACGGTCGTGCCCGGGTTGCGTGTCGCGCGGATCGCGGATTCCTCCAGCGCGCCCCACAGTGCCTCGATCGCAGTGTGGCCGCGGCGCCACGCCCGCTTGAAGCTGTCGCACACAACGAAGGCGCGCTCGGATAGGCCGAACGTGCTGCGGCGCTTGCGGACGGTCCAGTCGTACATGCCCTTGGCCTCGTCGCGGATGTCGTCGGGCAGGCCTGGGTAGGCGTCCTCGGCCATCTGCTCGATGTCGAAACCGTAGGTCAGGGCCCCGGTCAGGAATGCGCCCACGCCGCCCTGATATGCCAGCATCAGCTCCATCACCTTGCCGATCTGGCGCATGGTCTTGTCGACGTCCTCGGGCCGCACGCCGAACGCCTTCGCGTATGCCACCTTGTACAGGTCGGCGCCGATGCCGGCGTCGAAGTCGCGAAACGCCTGCAGCTTCCAGGACTCGCCGGCCAGCCATGCCGCGTCGCGCCCTTCGATGTTGGCCAGGTCGGCCACCACCAGCTTTTTGCCGCGCGGCGCCACGATGCAGCCGCGGATCGCGGCGCTGGCCACTTCCATCACGTTCTCGTAGATCAGGTCCGCCGCGCCCGCCTTGATGGCGTCGATTCCGAAGTCTATTTCGTCCTGCAGGGCTTCATCGCGCAGCGTACCAATCTTGGGGCGCGGCAGGTTTTGCGGCTGCCAGAGCCGGCCGGCCCAGCGCCGCGTGCGGCCGGCGCCGGCGAACTGCAGCAGCCCGCGCAGGCGGCCGTCGGCGCTGGCGCCGTTGATGAGCCGCTTGTACTTGCTGGTGCTGGACGTGCTGGCCTGCAGGCGGATTGCCAGCAGCTCGCGCAGCGCCCAGGGCAGCGCCTGGTCTTCGATGCGGCGTTCCAGGGTGCTCGCCTGCAGGTCGGGCAGCTCGACGCCATACTCGGCCAGCAGGTGCGCCAGCAGCTTGTCGCGCTTGGTGGCCGACTCGACCGCGCCGTCGGTGAGTTCCACCGTCCGGGCGGCGAGGGATTTCTTGGCGCGCTCCACTGCGGTGACGGCGGTCTGGGCCAGTTCCCTGTCCACCAGAACGCCCCGCTGGTTGATGCGCTGATCCAGCAGCCACAGGTCGAACTCTTCGCCGCTGTAGTTCCAGGTGGGCATCTTGCGGTAGATGACCCGCATGGCCTCGATGTCCTGGCCGGCGTACTCGACAAACTGCGCCCACTCGGCCGGGTGCGTGTGGCGGGTGGCGCGGCGCAGCGCCTGGTTCTTGGGACGGGGCTTACAGAAAAGCTGAATGAAGGCCTTGCCGGTCTTCAGTTTGCGCTGGTCCAGCGGCACGTTCATCACGTCGCACAGGATGTCCAGCGCACCGGGCAGGGCGTGGGTGTAGGCCTGCACCATCGTGTCCCACCAGGCCGCCTCGGGGATCAGGGCGTGCAGCTCGGGCTGCGCGTGCTTCATGATCGTGCGGTCGAACATGCCCCCGTTGTGCCAGACGTGGCGCGTGTCGGGGCGCCGCAGGATCTCGACCAGCGCGGCCGGCGGGCGGGGGTCGGCCGTGGCATCCCAGACCCGCACCGGATCGTCGCCCAGGGCGTAGGCCCACAGCAGGATCTCGGCCTTTTCGGCGTAAGCGTGCGTGCCGTAGGTCTTGAGGTCGCGCTCGCTGAACGTTTCCAGGTCGTGGAAGGCGGTGGCGGTGGGGGTCATTGTTCGCGTGCCTCCAGGGCGCACCAGCAGGCGTCGCGCGCGGCCAGGGCCAGGGAGCGATCGAACATACCGAAGTGACAGATGGATGCCGGGATATCCAGCTCGCCCGCCAGCCACGCATAGCCGGCATTGCGATCCCGGTTGTGCTTCACCAGCACCAGGCGCTGAAACACAGTCTTGGCTTCCTTGCGTGCCTGGATCGTGTGGCGGTCGGCCATGATGCCCAGCGGCAGATCGGTGTCCGGGTGCAGGCCGACGTAGGCCTGGCACTGTGCGCACCGGTAGACGTAAGGCCACGCGCCAAAGGACTGGCCGCCGTAGATGTCACGGTTGTTGGTCAGCTTCACCGGGCCGCCGCAGCAATGGCACGACGTGGGCTGCTCGATGCGGTCGCGTACTCGCGCCAGGGCGCGGCGCGAGACATGGGGTAGCGGCGCCGGCGGCTTGAGCGAGGTCTTGCTTTGGCTGCGCGGATCCACGCCCAGGACTTTGATCTTGTTCATGCTGCTTTCCTGAATGGGGTAAAGTGCCGGCCCTCGGCCACGCACTGCCGGATGTTCTTGCGCTGCGTGCCGCCCTGCAGGTGAGCGGGGTTGCAGCACAGCTTGTTGTTGCACAAGTGCATCGCCACGCTTTTGCTGTTCAGGCGCCGGCCGCCCATCTCGACCAGGGCGACGCGGTGCGCGAGCGCGGATTTCACCTTGCCCTTGCGCGGGCCCTTCTTGAACCGCATGCTCATCTTTCCGTAGCCTGACGCGTTGCGCGCACCGGTCCAGAGCCAGCAGGGCGTGCCGTTGTGGAACAGCTCGTCAGAGATCATGGTGTTGGCCAGGATGCGCTCGGCCAGGCTTGCGTACGGCGATGCCACGGCTACCCCACCACGTCGAAATCGTCGGCGGCGTCAGCCAACAGGTCGGCGGCTCTGCATTGGTGCAGTACACCGCCGGCGTACAAGCGCCAGCCACCGGGTGTTTCAGTCCAGATAAGGCCGTCAACCCTGCAGCGGTTGCATTCGACTGGACGTTCGTGCCAACCAGGGCGCGGAGACCAGCGGCGGGGTAGACCCCAATATGTGCCCGGGTCGCTCAACAGTCGGTCTATGGAATCGTCCGCGTATTCACCCACGGTTCACCTCGAATTGTTGGGACGGACCATGCCCCGGATTGCCGCCATTTCTATTGCCGGCTTCCAACGGATTGCGCAGACTCTCCAGCCCCGTGAACAGCAGTGCGGGCGAAGCTGGGTAGCGATCCGGAGCGTGGGCGCCGTGTGGTCCTGGGCACGGCTGGGGAGGATGGGAAGCCCCCGCTATCGCGCAGCGCCGTTTTGGGGCGGCGCTGCGCGGTTTTGAACTCAGCGCGGCGGCCGCGAGGTCCCAGCCAGGTCGGCCGCGGCGTCTGCCTCGGTCAGCACGGGGCGAGACAGCTCGGTGCGCAACGCGTAGCCCATCAGCGGCCAGATCTTCTGCACGGCGTTCTGGCGGGCGATGTTGCGGCCGATTTCAGTGTCGAAGTTCTCCGGGCTGGCGCACGCGCTTTCACCGGACACGGTGAAGCCGTTGCGCAACGTCAACACGCAGATGGTCAGCAACCGCGTGCTGTCGCTGGTGGGCACACCCAAGGCATCGGCGGCGTTGCCCACGGTGAAGCACAGTTCCGCGGCGATGTTGGCCTCGATGTCCGCCGGCGTGACACGCGGCGCGGTCTTGCCCTTGGACTGGATCTGTTGCTCGAAGCTGACGTCGTCGGTGCGTGGCGAAGCGATGTTGTGCATGGTGATACCCCTTGTTAGGCCAGATCGTCGCCGGCGGTCGAGCCGTCGCCCAAGTCGTCGAAGTCGCTGGCGTCGCCCTTGCTGGTGCCGCCGAACGAATCACCGCCCTTGGCGAACTGCACAGCGTTGACCGTGCAGCGGATGGTCTTGCCGTATTTGTTGTCCTGGGCCCACAGGTCGACCGTGGCATTCACGTAGCAGCCCGAGTAAATGCGGCCTTCCTTGCCAGGGTAGGCGGTGCCCTTGGCCGCGTCGATGATGGGCGACTTGTCGGCGTCCAGCAGCAAGGGCATGCCGTCCTTCTTTTGGCGCACCGCGCCCAGCGCCATGTTGCCCTCGAAGCCGTCGTAGGCCTTGCGCTTGCCGGGGTAGTAGCAGACCTCCTTCGGGTTGCCCGTCTCCAGCAGGTTGTCGACGATGGCCTTGCCCTTGGCGCCCCACTTTTCCGCCGCGACGGCGTACATGCTGTCCTCGACGGCCTTGCGGGCGGGGTGGCCCTGTTCGGGGATCAGGAAGGTGCAGCCGTAGCGCTCTTCCTGGCCAGGTTCGAAGGCTTTGGCTTCGGTCAGCGCCTGGGCGAAGGCGACGCGGACGACATTCAATTTCACTTTCATGGTTCAGTTCCTTATGGGTCTGTCTATTTGCTGCTGGGGTTCAACGAAAAAGCTCGGGGTGTGCGCGCTTGGCGCGATCCACGGCACTGGCGATCGCCTTGGCGCGCTGCAAAGGGTTCTTGACGCGGGCGGCCGCCTGCAGCGCCTGGCGAGATTCGAGCGGCAGGACGGCGGCCGCGGCGCTGGTGGCGCAGGACGCTGCCGTTGGCGATCCGCTGCTGGCCTGCGGTTGGCGCGTCGTGTTCATACGAGATCTGCCCCTTCTGCCGCGCCAGCGCCGGCCGTGACGTCGTCGAAGTCGTCCGCCGCAGGCTTGATGACCAGCGCGGGGCGCTTGTCAGATTCCGGCGCGACGCTCGGTGAGCCCTCGGACTTGGTGATCAGCGCCTGGGCCTTGGCCCAACGGCGCGGCGTGTCCTTCAGCAGCTTCTCGGCCGTGGTCGGGCTGATCACCGTCTTGTCGTACATCTCGTCCGCCTTCAGGCGCATCGACTTGAACAGGTCCTCGGCCTCCTGTTCGCTGGTCCACTTGCGCGGGCCGGCGCGGCCCTTGACCAGCTTCCAGCCTTCGATCGGCTCGCCCAGCAGCAGGCGGCGCTCGACCTCGCCACGAACACCCTTGCACCAGATTTCGATCAGGTCGATCGCCTGCATCGCCTTACCCAGGGCCTCGGGGGTGCTGGGGGATAGCGCTTTCAGGGTCATGGCTTTCTGCTCGTCTGATACCGCCCATGCGGTCAGGTTGTCGAAATCGGCGCCGATCTCTTCCTGGACGCGTTGGGCCAGCGCGGGGCAGGTCGCTTTCGCCTTGCAGAAGCGGCACGCCTTCTCGGACGGGCCGAAGTCGGACGGCGCGGGCGGCGTTTCGCTGTCGACGTACAGGTACGCCCGCTCGGCGGCTTCCTTCAGACGCGCGCCGCGCTCGCGCAGCTCGTCGACGGTGATGGCCCACTCGCTGAGGTGGTTCAGGCGCGGCTGATGGATGGTCATGCGCACGCGTTCGAAGTCCATCAGCACGGCGAACTGATCCAGCGCGCCCAGGGCGTACAAGATCATCTGCTTGTTTTCCTCGGCGTCGACCTTCACGCCGCGGCCGAACTTCAGGTCGCAGATGTGCAGCTCTCCGTCCTCGCGCAGGATGACCGCGTCGGACGTTCCGAAAGCCTCGGGCACCCAGCCGCTGATATTCAGCCGCTGCTCGAGCATGAGCTCGTGCCCGGCGCTGACGTCGCGCACGTAGTCCACATACTTCTGGACTTCGGTCGCCATGTCCGCCGTGACTTCGACGGCGATGCCGCCGCGCATCGGAATGCGTTGGCCCTTGTAGGCCATGGCTTCCTGGCCTTCGCGCAGCGCCATTTCGGCGACAGCGTGGGCGGCCGTGCCCTCGTCGGCGTAGTCGCTGCTGGAGTCCGGGTAGCCGGCCTCCAGCTGGACGCTTGCCGGGCACGTAGACCACCGTTCGGCGCCGGAGGGCGATAGGGTGGCGTGTGCGGGTTCAGTCATTTCAAGGTCCCCAGGTTGGCGTGGCCGTACACGCGCTTGAGCTTCTGGTACACGGCACGGGTGCAGGTCGCTGCGTGGCGGGCCGTGCCGACCACCTCGGCGAAGGCCGTCAACGGTCGGCCCATGGCATCCAGCTCGCCGGTGGGCACGACCACTTGACGCCCACCCTCGCTGACCAGCTTGTGCGAGGGCAGGCCGGCCGTCATGCGGCGCGCGGCCCGGCGCAGGGCACGAGCTTTGCGGCCGTTCATGCGAGCGCCTTTTCGTCGGACGCGATCGGGTCGTAGGTGCCCGCGATCACCTGCTCGGCCTTGGCCTTGAAATCGGCGAACTGGTCAGGCTTGAGCGCCTTGGCCGACTGCACGCCGAAGCGCTGCAGCAGCGCCTCGGCCTTCTCGCGGCTGTCCTTGGCAATGGCCAGCACCAAGGGCTTGACGTCGGTGTCGTAGTTCAGCTCGGCGGGCGTGTCACCCTTCGCGCCTTGCGTGCTGGCGCTCTCGGATGCGGTCGAGGAACTGCCCGAGCTGTTCGACGCAGCCGGGGTCTGCGCTTCCGTGGAAGGCTTGGCGGTGGTGGCCGCCGTCTCGGGCTTTTTTTCCGCTTGGGCCTTGGCGGGCGCCGGCGCAGTGCCGGTGGCCAACTGCGTGGCGGTCTCGAGGGCTTCGGCCGCCGTGCCCAGCATGGCGGTGAAGATGACCTTGGCGTGAGAAATCTCGCGTTCGACGGTGATTCCAAAATTCATGTTGTGTGCTCCTGATAGAAATCGGTGACTGCGATTGCAGATTAGCAAACAGTACACTTTCGGGCAACCACAATTTCGCAGTTGCTAATCTGCGCGGAAATAAAAAAACCCGCCGAGGCGGGTTCTTTTGGGGACGTACACGCTACGCTGGCGCGCGCATCCCCCGATCTAGTTTTGCACTACGCGCAGTGGTGCGCAGGTGGGCGTGTCGCACTCACATAGTGAGCTTGAGCAACCGAGCGGCGAACTCACGGTCGATGGTGCCGACGCGCTGGGCGTGCTCGTAGACCAGGTTCACGACCTCGCCGAACTTGTCGGGCGAAAGCGACACACCCAGGCTCTGTTGTATCTCCGCAACCGCTTTGACAGCGCCGCCGACGAAGCTCGGGTCCGTGTGCACGGTCGCCTGGGGCGCGATGCCGCCTACAGACGAGTGCGGCTGGTCCATCCAGTATTCGGGTTTACCGGCGGCCTGCTCAATGCGGCGGCTGGTTTTCTCGGTGATCGCTCGGTGGCCGTTGGCCATTTGCGACAGGAACGACGGGCCCGACTGTCCCAGCTTTTTAGCAAAGCTCGCCGGGCCCCCTTGCTCTTCCAGGACAGTGCGCAGGTTCTGGCGGCGTTGTTTCGTGAGCGCGGACTCTTGATTCATGGGAAGTTCCTCGGGCCGGTTGGGTGGGGTTAACGCTAGGCCGGGACAGTAACATCCGTGCGAAAGATAAGCAATACGTAATGTTGCCTTGCCCGCGAATATGGCTGATTGCTAAACTACGTTAGCAAACTGACCATTGGAGCGACCTATGAAAGAAGATCCGTTGGCCGCGGTGTACGCGGCGCGGTTGTCCCACCTGCGCAAGATCGCCGAGAAAGAGGGCGGCCAGGATGCGCTGGCGCGGCGCCTGGGGGTCGGCCAGTCTTACGTATCCCAGCTCATCGGCAAGAACCCCGAGCGCAACATCAGCGAGCGCACCGCGCGGCGCATCGAGCGCCAGCTGCAGCTGCCGGTGGGAATGCTTGATCTCGCACCGGCGGGCGTATGACCGACGCCGAGAAACAGGCACTGGTGACAGCGCTCGGGCCTATTGTCGATCGCGTGCGCCGCGATGTGTGCTGGAAGAAAACCGACGACGGGCCGCGCCGCGTCGACGAGGCCTTGACCGACGCGCGCCTGGCGCAGCACGTCAACGGCGGCCCGGCTTATGGCGCGGCGCCCATCCGGCCGGGCGAGTCCGCCACGATGCTTGGCGTCCTGGACTTCGACAGCCACAAGGGCGACACGGCGTGGCCGGAGATGCAGGCCACGGCCCTGCGTGTCATGGTGGCGCTTGGGCGGCAGGGCGGCCGGCCGGTGGCGTTCCGGTCCTCTGGTGGTCACGGCATCCATCTTTATTGCCTGTGGGCCGCGCCCCAGGACGCGTACAGCGTGCGTGTGTGGTTGCGCGCGGCGCTGGCCGCCGCGGGCCTTGCGCCGGGCACAAAGGGTGTCGCCGACGGCCAAGTCGAGGTGTTCCCCAAGCAGGACGCCGTGGGCACGGAAAAAAAGCGCTTCGGCAACATGTTCATCCTTCCGCTGGCCGGCGCCAGCGTGCCGCTGGACCCGTTCGACCTGGACGACCTGCCGCGCGATTATCTGGTCGGCATGAACTGGCCGATGTCGGACCCCGTGCCGGTGCTGGAGAAGCCCGAACGCGGCGCTGTGCTGGTGCCGGCCGGCGACGCGGACGCCGCGGTGCTGCAAAGCGCCCTGGGGGCCATCGCGAACGAGGATGGCGCGGCGCTTGACTATGACCAGTGGCGCGACGTCATTTTCGCCATCCACCACGCGACCGCCGGCGCCGACTACGGTCTCGAGCTCGCCCACCAGTTCAGCGCGCGCAGCAGCAAATACGACCCCGACTTTCTGGACAACCGCGTCTGGCCCTACATCGATAGCGCGAGGCCCGACGCGGTGACCGTGCGCACGGTGCTACACATGGCCCGGCAGGCCGGTTGGCAGGAGCCGGCCGAGCTGGTGGCGCGCGACTTCGATGTGGTGCAGGCGCCGCGCGCGCCGGACGGCCAGCCGGCCGCGCCGCTGCCGCCCTTCAAGCGGGACGATCACGGCAACATCCTGGCCACCATCGACAACCTCACCATGGCCGCGCGCGATCCGCGCTGCTGCAACGTGGTGTTGCGCTACGACGACTTCCGGGCCGAGATCATGGCCGCGCCCGCTGATGCGCCCGGCGCCTGGCGCCAGTTCGAGGACGCCGACTACACCCGCATGCAGATATTCATGGAGCGCGGCGGGTTCAAGAAGATCACCAAGGAGGCATTGCGCGACGCGGTGTGGTTGGTGGCGATCGAGAACCGCTTCGACTCGGCGATCGAGTGGGCCCGCAGTCTGAAATGGGACGGTGTGCCGCGCGCCGAGACGTTCCTGGAACGCTACTGTGGCGTGAAAGCCACGCCATACGCGCGCGCCGTGTCGCGCTACACGTGGTCGGCGCTTGCCGCGCGGGCCATGGAGCCGGGCGCGAAGGCGGACATGGTGCCGGTGCTGATCGGCCCGCAGGGCGCACGCAAGTCGTCCGGCGTGGCCGCCATGGTGCCCTGGCCGGAGCTGTTCGCCGAGATGGATCTGGCCGACCGCGACGCCGAGGCCAGCCGGCGCATGCGCGGGCGCCTGGTGATCGAGCTGGCCGAGCTCAAGGGCCTGTACTCGCGCGAGGCCGAGGCCATCAAGGCCTTCATCACGCGGCGCCACGAAGAGTGGCGGCCCCTCTACAAGGAGTTCAACACCATTTTCCCGCGGCGCAATCTCTTCATCGGTACGGCCAACGTGGGTGAGTTCCTGTCCGACGATACGGGCGAGCGACGCTGGTTGCCGGTGGTGGTCGACGGTTTGGTGGATGTGGAGGCGATCGAGCGGGACCGGCTGCAGCTTTGGGCCGAAGGCTGCGCCATGTTCCAGGCAGCCGGCGTGGATTGGTACGAGGCTGAAACGCTTGCGCGCGACGTGCATGGCGATCACAAGATCAGCGATTCGTGGGCGCCCGTGGTTGAAAAATGGCTCACCGCTGGCGATTTCGATGTCGTGGGTGGCGAGCCGGGCCCGGAGGCGGGCCGCCGCACGGTGGTCCAGACCCACGAGGTGCTGATAGGGGCCTTGGGCTTTGACGCAAAAAACATCAAGAAAGGAGAAGAGAGGCGCGTTGCGGCGATTTTGAAGTCGCAAAACTATGCGCTTGGCCGTCCATATGTGAACGGGAAACGGTGCCGCGCCTGGGTGTACGAAATTGCGAATTCGCAAGATTCAGCGAGTACGCAAGATTTTGCGGATTTAGTGTGATGAGCGCGCCGCACTTGGGACGGATGGGACGTATCGGGACGGATGGGAATGACCAGTATCCGTCCCATGGAAAAGCCAATAAACACAAGGGTTTGCGGGGTGTTGGGACGTATGGGACATATAAATCTCTTACCTTAATCGCGCGAAAGAATAGGGGGAAAAAAGGTAAAGATAGCAACGAGGTGTCCCATCCGTCCCATCCGTCCCATGCTGAATACGTAGATTTTTGCGAGTTTATGCAGGTGCCCGCGGCCGAGAGATTCGGGCAGGCGGAGCGGCCTTGCGGAGGGCACCGATGATGCGTCTCCTGGATGTCGATTCGTTCCCGATCGGAACCGAGGTGCAGACGCCGACCGGGCGTAGGGGCACTGTGGTAGCGCATAAGGGTTCCGAGTCCCGCCGCGATGCGCACGAGCGCTGTGTCGTGCGCTACGTCGACGGTGGAGGCCGCGACCGTTCAACCGTCGTTCTGATGCCACACCTGTTGACCAAATGCCCGGGGCCGTCGCCGGCGCCGACAGAATGAGCCATCACTGCATCGCGGTTTGAAATGATGGAAAACAATCAAACTAAATCAAACGGCTCGAAGCGCGGTGGCGCCAGGAAAGGCGCAGGCCGCAAGCCGGGCGCCGCCACCAAGAAGACGCGCGAGATCGCCGACAAGGCCGCCGCCGAAGGCATCACGCCGCTGGAGGTCATGTTGCGCGCTATGACCGCGCTCGTCGACCAGGCCGATGCGCTGGCCGCCGGGAGCGGCGCCAAGGACAAGGAGCAGACCGCCGAACTGAACGGTAAGGCCGTGAGCCGGATTGGCCTGCTGGTGGCCGCCGCAGATGTCGCGAAAGACGCGGCGCCGTACATCCATCCGCGCCTGGCCGCCGTCGAGCACACAGGCAAGGACGGAAAGCCGTTGACGGTCCCCGCGACGATCAACGTGACCATCGGCAAGAAATGACCGCGCTGGACATCAACCTGCACCCGCGCCAGGGTGAAATCCTATCGAGCATCGCCACCGAGATCCTGTTCGGTGGCGCGGCGGGCGGTGGCAAGTCTTTTCTGATGCGGGCGCTGGCGATCATCTGGTGCGCGGCAATCCCCGGCCTGCAGGTCTACCTTTTCCGTCGCGTGCTGGACGACCTGATCAAAAACCACATGGAAGGGAGCCGCGGGTTTCGTGCCATGCTGGCGCCGTGGGCTGTGCGCGGCCTGGTACAGATCTTGGAAACGGAGATTCGCTTCTGGAACGGCTCGAAAATCTACTTGTGCCACTGCCAGCACGAGAAGGATCGATTCAAGTACCAGGGCGCGGAAATTCATGTGCTCCTGATCGACGAGCTCACGACCTTCACGGATGTGATCTACCGCTTTCTGCGCTCGCGTGTGCGGATGACGTCCATTGAGCTGCCGGCGGAGCACCGCGGTTGCTTCCCCCGCATACTGGCTGGCTCCAACCCCGGCAACGTCGGACACGGCTGGGTGAAAGCCGCCTGGGGCCTGGGCAAGGACGGCGCCCACGAGCCTATGGAGATCTGGCGCACCCCGGATGAAGAGGGCGGGATGCTGCGGCAGTATGTGCCGGCGCTGCTGGAGGACAACCCGACCATGGCTCAGGACGATCCGACCTACCGCGCGCGCCTGCGCGGCCTGGGCTCGGCGGCCGTGGTGCGGGCGTTCGAAAAAGGGGACTGGGATGCGGTGGCCGGGTCCTTCCTGGAGGGTGTTTTCGACCCCGAGCGCCACGTCATCAAGCCTTTCGTCATCCCGCACACCTGGAAGGTGTGGAAGGCCATGGACTGGGGCTTCGCCAAGCCCTACAGCGTGGGCTGGTGGGCGCTGTCCAACGACGGCGTCTACTACCGCTGGCGCGAGCTGTACGGCTACGGCGGCAAGGCCAACGTGGGCAGCCGCGAGGAAGCGGCCGCCGTGGCCAGGCGCATCAAGGAAATCGAGAAGCACGATGCGCGCATGGGTTACGAATATCGGCAGAACATCGCCGACTCGGCCATCTTCAGCGAGCAGGGCACCGAGAGCATCGCCCGCGCATTCAAGCAGGGCGGGGTGATCTGGCGTGAGTCGGCCAAGGGGCGCGGCTCGCGGATCAACGGCGCCCAGCGCATCGTCGACCTGCTCATGGCCGACCGGCTCAAGGTGTTCGAGTCGTGCAAGCACTGGATCCGCACCGTGCCGCTTCTGATGCCCGACCAGAGCCTGCTCGAGGACGTGGACACATCGATGGAAGATCACGCCTGGGACGAGACCATGTATGCGACAGGCCCGATCCGCCGCGCGCCGGATACCCAGAATCAACAAAAATCCGACGACGACGCCGCGGACGGTGAACATGACGCCCATGGAAACTACAGCATGCGGGTTTGACCATGGCGACTGACGACCTGTTGACCCCGACCGCCGACGAGGCGCCGAAAAATGAGCTACCCACGCCGCCGGACGATCCGCTGGCCAAGAAGTGGGCCGGCCGGGTTTCGCGCGGCCGAAAGCACTGGGCGAAGCTGCGCAAGCGCATCGCCCACAACCGCAAGAAGGTGGCGGGGTTCTGCTGGGACAAGGACCCCGACACTCAGGAGTTCGTCGACCCGCGCGCCAACCTGATTTTCGCCACCGCCCAGGCCACGCTGCCGAACATCTACGCCCGAAACCCGGATGTTTCGGTAACGGGCACCTGGCGCAACAAGGACGTCAGGCTGTTCTGCGAGACGCTGGAGACGGTGCTGTCCAAGCAAATGCGGATGGCCAAGCTCAAAAGCCGGATGAAAATGTCGGTGCTGGCGGCGATGACCGAGTATTTCGGCATCGTGAAGATGACCTACCAGCGCGACATCGAGCAGGATCCGCTTATCATGCAGCGGATCAGCGACGCCCAGGACAACCTGGTGCAGTTGGAAAACCTGATACAGCAGTCGGAGGATCCGGAAAGCCGCGGCGATGCCGAGCTGAAGAAGCGCGAACTGGAAGAGCAACTGCGCGGCCTGGAAGCTCAAACCGAGGTTGTTCGGTCCGAAGGGCTTGTCCTGGACCGGATACTGCCGGAACACCTGATCATCGACGACGCTGTCGTGGAGTTCGACGACTACGCCAGCGCGGACTGGATGATCCAGGAGGTGCCAATGGCGCGCGGTCGGGCGCAGGGCCTGTACAAGGTGGACCTGTCCAAGGCCAAGGCCTATAAGGCGACCGCCTTCCAGATGGGCAATGGCAAGGACAGCCAGGGAATGGACGGCGGCAATCGCCTCATGTCGGGTGAAACGCAGCAGGCGGGTGGCGACGAAGAGATCATCTGCATTCTGGAAATCTGGGATCGCACGAGCCAGTTGGTCTACACCATGGCCGACGGTTGCAACTTCTTCTGCCGTGAGCCCTACCCGGTGGACAAGGCCGGCCAGCGCTGGTATCCCTATTTCATCCTACCTTACGCGGTGCTGCCGGGTCAGTTTGTGGCCCCGTGCCTGGTCGACCTGACCGAGAAGCTGCAGAACGAATACAACGACACGCGCGACAAGTTCGCCAACCATCGGGATCTGAACAAGCCGGGCTGGATCGGTGACCGTGAGGCTGTCGATTCGAAGAATGTGCAGCGATTCACGGATAGCGTGCTCGGCGAGGTCACGCTGGTGGACGCCAACGGCAAGCCGCTGGATCAGGTCATCCGGCCTAAGCAATCGATCCCGGTGAACCCCGCCGACTATGACACCGGCCCGATCCGCGTGGACTGGGAACAGGTCACCGGCTTGCAAGACGCCGCGCGCTCGACCGTAGTGCAGCCCAAGACGGCCACTGAGGCCAGCATCATGCAGCAGTCGCTGTCCGGCCGCACGGCTGAATTCCGCGACAAGCTGGAGGATCTGCTGCAGGAAATGGACGAGTGCGCCGCGCAGATCCTGCTGCAGGAGCTGTCTCCGGCGCAGGTCGAGCGCTACACCGGCCAGCACAAGATGGGCGTCGCGCCGGACCCGATGAACCCCAGCGCCATGATTCAGGTCATCGAGGAACCCGCATACGATTGGCCGCAGCTTTCACGCGACCAGATCTTCGACATGGTCGAGATCAACATCGTGGCCGGTACCACCGGCGCGCCGGACAAGACGCAAGCGCAGGAAACGTGGGCGAAGATATTTCCCATGGTGCAGCAACTGCTGGTCCAGATCATGCAGATCTCGGCCCAGGGCGGCGACTACTCGCCGCTGAAGGCGCTGCTGCGCGAAACGCTGCACCGTTTCGACGATCGTATCGACGTCGACCAGTTCCTGCCGACGCCGGCGCCAGTGGCCGCTCCTGCCGCGCCCAGGGCAGTGCCGGCCGCTCAAGCCCCACAAGGGGCTATGGGGCAGCCCACCCCCACCCAAGATCCCATGGCGGCCGTCCAGCAGGGCGGCCAAGTCCCCGGGGCGCCCGCCCAGGCGCCCGCACTCCCCGCACTCACCCAATAGGAGCTTCACATGGAAGACGATCTCGACAATCTGCCGCTGGATGACGGCGCTGGCCAAGGCCAGGACGGCGGCGCGCCTGTGCTGAATGAACCCGATGCGGCTGGCGATGCGCCGCCGGCGTCGGCCGGCTCGCAGGCCGCGGCGTTCCTGGATTCGATCACTGAAGGCGGTGCCAAGGAAGATGCCAGCGGCGAGCCCGCTGGCCGCGCCCGCGACGACCAGGGACGATTCAAGGCCGCCGACCCTGCTCAGGACACCTCGGCCGCGCCGCAGCACGGGCAACCGCCGGCCCAGGGCGCCAACCCCGCCGCCGCGCCGGCGGCGCCGAAATCGCCCGAACAGGAAGACAGCGAACTGCTGGCGGGCATCAAGTCCGAACGCGGCCGCGCTCGTGTCGCCCAGATCATCGAAGAGCGCAAGACCGCGCAGGGCGAGGTCGCAGCGGTGCGCGAGCTGGTCCAGGCCGCCGGCATGACGGCCGAGACGTTCAGCCAGCACATCGAATTCTCGCGCCTGACCAACTCCAACGATCCGCGCGACCTGCAGCAGGCCGCCCAGATGCTGGAGCAGACGCGGGCCGAGCTGTATCGGCGGCTGGGCCAGGACGCGCCGGGCGTTGACGCGCTGTCGGACTTTCCCGACTTGGCCCAGATGGTGCAGGACATGCAGATGCCGCGCGAGACCGCGCTGGAAGTGGCGAAGATGCGCCGCGACCAGCAGGCGGCGCAGGCGCGGCATCAGCAGGTCCAGCAGGTGGAGATGGAGACGGCGCAATTCAAGCAGGATGTGGCCCGGGCACAACAGTCGCTGGAAAGCTATGTCCAAACCCGAGCCCACGAGATCGACCACCCGGCGCGCATGAAGGCCTTGGAGACGTACTTCGCAGATCCGCGCAAGCTGATGGAATTCGCGAGCACCTATCAGCCGCGCCAGTGGCCGAATGCAATCCGTATGCTCTACGACAACGTCCAAGTCGCACCCGCGGCGCGCCGGCCGACCCCAGCGCCTATCAGCGGCCGAACCGGCGCACTCGGCCGGCCGGCGCCAAGCGCGGACCAGCCGTCCGACCAGCGCATCATGTCGCGCATCGACGAGCTGGGGCTGTGATCGACAAAAATGCTTGACGTTTGCCCCGCGCCCTCATACTGGCATTGCCATGGGTGGCACGGGGTAGACGGCCCGGCTGGAAATCGCGATAGCTGAGAGCGCGGCCAGCCCAGTCGGGCCCGTCTTTTCCGAACACCCTCATACCGAATTTGTCGCTGTATCGCCGGGGTCGCGTCCGGTAGCGCCGCATGTCCCTCCTGAAGACGGAGAAAGCCGGAGTCGCGCACGGCAGAAGGGGCAAGCACATCCAGTTTGGCGTTCTGGGCCGGTGTGGAAGTTGGCTTTTTGCAACTTTCATTCTTGGAGCGACAAATGCCCATTTCTCCTGGTGATCTCGCCTATCTGGGGAAGGTTTCCCTGGACGACTACATGCGCAACACCCCGGTCGATCAGATCGGCGTGGAGCATCCCCTGCTGAAAAAGCTCATGAGCAAGCGCAAGCTGTTCCTGGGCGCCAAGCAGAACGTGGTGGTCAACGTCCGCAAGTCCTACGACAGCAACTTCGCGTGGGCCTACGGTGAAACCCCCGTCAACTTCAACACCCGCCAGACGACCGACCAGGCCGCCTTCCCGTGGCGCCGTGCCGTGGATGCCTTCCGCATCTCCTACGACACGCTCTTCGGCAACGGCATCAAGGTGCGCGAGGGTGAGCGCGGCGCCTACAAGCTCGAGCAGAGCGAGAAGGTGCAGCTGGTCAACCTGCTCGACGAGCAGATGGAATCGTTCCGCCTGGGCTTCTTCGAGAAACTGGACCTGGAACTGCACCGCGATGGCACGTCGTCCACCGACGCCGTCACCGGCCTGGACGGCCTGATCACCACGGCGCCGGCGACCGGCGTGGTTGGCGGTCTGGACCGCGCCACGGCCACGTACTGGCGCAACAACGCCTCCACGGCAATCGCGACGGGCACCGCGGGCGCCCTGACCGACGCCATGGAACTGCAATGGCGCAAGTGCATCCGAAACGGTGGCTCGCCCGACTTCATCCTGGCCGGGTCCGCGTTCATTGACGCCTACCGCAAGACGATCACCATCACCCAGAACGCCGAATCCGGCACGGCCAAGCGCATCGATGCCGCCACCGGCACCGGCACCGAAACCGGCCTGTTCTTCAAAGGCGTGCCGATCGTCTGGGACCCGAACTTCGAAACGCTGGATGCGCTCGATTCGCCCACGATCCCGTGGGAAAAGCGCTGCTACTTCCTGAACACGAAGTTCATCGACCTGCGCGACGACGACATGGACATCGTCACCCCGGTGCGGCCGCACAACGTGCTGTCGCTGTTCCAGATGATCAACCTGCGCCTGGCGCTGGTCCTGAAGCGCTCGAACGCGCATTCGGTCCTGGCCATCGCCTAATCGGGCGGCCCGGCGGCTTCGGCTGCCGGGCGGCTCTTTCCAGAGAGGAAACCATGCCTTATGTCATCCATGCGCGGATCCGCCGCGACGCGAACACCATCACCCCGGTCACCGTGCGCCCGCACGAAGTGGCCATCCTGCAGACCATCCACGGCGAGGAAAACGTGCAGTCCGTGGACGGCCAAGTCCTGGACCTGAAAGCGCTGGAACCCATCGACGTCGCCGGCGAGGTGCCGGCGTCGGAAGACGAGTTCAACCGCCTGGCGTCCAAGTACGGCGGTAACGAAGAAGGTCTGCTCGTCGAGCAGGTCTACGGCAAGCGCGCCGCGGGCAACCTCGACGCCGCCGCCGGTCGCCTCGACGAAGCCGTCGCCAAGGTCGCCGACGCGGCCGGGACCGGCGAGCCCCGCGGGCGTGGCCGTGGACGCGGTCGTACTTCGACGGCGGGCGATGCCAAGAAGGCTGCCGACGCGGCCGGGACCGGCGAGCCGCAGGAGTAAGCAGCCATGGCGCAGCCCCCCGCCTACAACCGTGTCAAGGACTTCGGCGCGGACTACCCGGACCAGACCGACAACCAGGCCATCAACACGGAGCTGGACGCGGTTTCGTCGTCGGTCAACGGAATTCGTGCCAATCTGGCGAAGATCCAGCGGGACGACGGTGGGCTGCGCGACGGCATCGTGACGAAGGATTCGCTGGCTCAGTCCCTCAAGGACGAGCTGTATGCCGAGTTCTCAGGAAACATCAACGACAGCGTGCTGGAGGCCCAGCAGGCCGCGGTAGAAGCAACTAATGCTGCGGCGGCCGCAAACACGGACGCGGCCACGGCTGCGGCAGCACGTGATTCGGCTCAGGTTGCGGCTACCGGCGCCCAGGCAAGCTCGGCTGCGGCGTCCGCAAGCCAGACTGCTGCGGCTAGCTCCGCAACTTCCGCGCAGAGTGCTGCTACCGCCGCCAGTGCGAGCGCGAGCAGCGCCTCAGGATCGGCTGCGACCGCTACCACGGCTGCGGCCGGCGCAGCGTCATCTGCGTCGGCAGCGTCCGGCAGTGCCGCCACGGCGACGGCGGCCGCGTCTACAGCGGTGACTGCCAGGGACGACGCACAAGCTGCCGCATCCGCGGCTGGCACCAGTTCGACTGCGGCAGCGTCCAGCGCTTCATTGGCGCAGGATTGGGCTTCGAAGATGGGCTCGCCAGTGTCTGGCAGCGATTTTTCAGCCAAATACTATGCCGCACAGGCAATGGCGGGCGCGGGCCTTCCTCGTTACAACCCGGGCAACCAGCCGACGACGAACTCGGGGGACATCTGGATCAATACGATCGGTCCCTGCCGGTGGGACGCCGTGGACAACAAGTACTACAGGATCCCGCTGTTCAACAACCGCCAGACCATCACCGCGTCCGGGACCTTTACACCCGACGCGTATACCAAGACGCTGCGGGTAACGATCTTGGGCGGCGGTGGCGGTGGTGGAACCAGTTCGGCCGTAGCCGCGGGCGTCTCCGGCGGATCGGGCGCAGGCGGTGCATGCTCCACGCCCTTGATTGATCGAGTAGTGACGGCGACGCCGGGCGTGGCCATGAGCGTGGTTGTAGGGGCGGGAGGGGGCTCATCTAGCGGTGGCGGCAATAGTTCGTTCGCGGGCCTCACATCAACGGGCGGGCTTCGCGGAGGGGACGCCGTATCCCAAGTCGGCGCCGCTGCCATTGGCTCCGGTGCCGGTTCCGGACAACACGGGGGTGCGTCTTCGACGTTCAGGCCCGGAATCGGCGGCGCTGGTGCTTCTTCGATTTTTGGTCCCGGGGGAATTGGAGGTGATGCAGACGCGGGCGGCGGTGCAGCGCCAGCCACGTCTTACGGAGCGGGCGGCGGGGGTTCCGGCGGCAGCTCGGCTGGAGGGAACGGCCGTGCAGGTGGCGCCGGGGCGGCCGGAATTGTCATCGTGGAGTGGTAATTATGCGCGCGCACATTTTGGACACGGGCCGAAATCCGCCTGTCGTTGAGAACACGATCGTTGTGTCCTCGCCGGACTTCCCGGTTGGCCCCGGCCGCCAGTTGTTGGTGTCGGATGAAGGTGAGATCGGCTGGCTTTTCGTCGACGGCCGACTCGTTCCCCCTGACGGGCCCGCTCCGACGTTCCTCCAGTTGGTAGCCGCCAAGATCGCTGAAGTGGATTCAGTCTTCGCGGCACGCGCAAGCGCGCTGATGGCTGATTACCCCGAGGGTGAGCGGCTTACCTGGATGATCCAGCACCAAGAGGCTGTGGCGTGGGCAGCGGACAGCAGCACTCCGACCCCTTATCTTGATGGTTTAGCGCAGGTTCGGGGCATCGAGCCTGCTGACATGAGGGAGAGGACGTATCAGCAGGTTCAACAGTTCACAGCACTAAGCAAGCAACTCGTCGGCACACGACAACGTCTGCGCGATGAGATATCTGCGGTGCTTGATGGCCCCGACGCCGCTCAGCGGCTTGCCGAAATCAACTGGAACGAATGATGGGTGAACCAACAAGCACGACAGCGGCGGTGTCGACCGTCTTTCTTACGACCGGACTGGCAACCGCGCTACCGGGGGTGGACGGCAACGCGCTGATTGGCGCGTTCGCGGGCGCGGTCGTCATGACGCTGAGCAGCAAGGAAACCAAGATCACCGCGAAGTTCTGCTACGCCCTGGTTTCGTTCGTCGCTGGATACCTCGCGGCCCCGGACGTGGTGAACCTGACCCCCATCCAGCAAACCGGTGCGGCGGCCTTTTTGGCATCTGCGTCCATCGTCGCGTTGGTGCAGATCGGCATAGAGAAGATCCGGTCCTTCGATGTCAACGCATTTTTCAACCGGAACCGGGGAGGGGGCTGACATGCTCATCGTCTTCCATTCCATGACCGTGACTGATCAGATCGTCGCAGCCATCGTGGTCCTCGCTAACCTGGCCACCGCCGCTCGTCTGTTCGGTTACCAGCGCCACGGCGCGCGGTATCGCATCTGGGCGGCAGTGTTGGCCTACCTGCTCATCATGTGCACTGGCGGCCAGGCCCTGGATGTGCTGTTTAACCAGGTGCCCGTGACTCTTTGGCAGGCCGGCGTAGCCGTCGTGCTGGCGGTTCTGGTGTACCGCGCGCGCGGCAACGTTGCCCGCATCGTGAGGCTGCAATCATGAGCCAAGCTCCGGAATACACCCGGCACAAAAATTTCCTGGACAACAACCCTGACCGCACGGACCACGGGGCGCTCAACCGGGAATTCGACGACGTTTCCGTCAGCGTCAACGCGTTGCGCGCCAACCAGGCGCTATTGCAGGCCGATGACGGCACGCTGAAGGCCGCAACGGTGGGCGTCGAGCAGCTGACGCCCGATGCGCAGGCGAACCTGTCGCGGCCTGGGCCCCAGGGGGATCAAGGCGTCCAGGGTATCCAAGGGGTGCAAGGCGTGCAGGGCACGCAAGGCCCGGTCGGCGCCTCGTTCAACGCTGACGCGCGGGACATCGCTGCCAACCGCGGGCTCTACGACGCGCAGGGCAAGGGCTTCTCGTTCCTGGCCATAGACACCGGGCTGTTGTCGTTCAAGCTCTCGGCGACGCCTGGCGACTGGTCCGCCGGCTTCGTGTTCGGCAAGGGCGAGCAGGGCATCCAGGGTATCCAGGGTGTACAGGGCATCCGGGGGCTGCAAGGCCTGCGTGGCATCCAGGGGATTCAGGGCATCCAAGGCCTTCAAGGGATTCAGGGCAATGCCGGAGTGGTCGACTACTCCAAGGTCATCCGCAACGACGTCACGACCGACCAGTCGCTGCAGGGCGCGCTGTCGGCGCAGTCGTTTTCCGGCGCGCTGAGCATTGCCGCGCCGCAGGTGGTTTTCACCGGCTACCAGTTTCGTCTGATCCCGGACAACTCCCGTCTGCGTCTTGACGATGGGCAGAACACACCGACCTTGCAGTCGCTGCAGCTGGCCACCGTGGTCACCAATGGCACGGGCGCGACCAACACAGGCGTCAAGCTGGCCAGCGGCGCCGACATCGGCACCCTGTTCGACCCGGCTGGCTCCGCCGCCGGCAAGCTGGCGTCCGTAGACACGACCGCCAAGACCGTCACGCTGACCGGCAAGACAACTCTCACGGCCACGCTGTCGCAGGTTGGCAGCCAGGTCGTCCTCACCTTGAGCACGTCATGACCACGATCTCCGACCGCTACCGCACGCTGGGCGAACTCCGCCGCCGCCTGCGCGCCCGTCTGGGCTTTGCCGTACAGGGGCCGGCCGCAGACAACAACCGGGATGTCCTGAACGATTTCCTACTGGAGGCGCACGAATTCATCCTGTCCCAGGTCGATGTATCGGTCATGCGCAAGAAGTGCGTGATCAAGACCTCGGCCGGGTCGTGGCGCTACGACTGGCACAACGACGACGAAGACGAAGACATCGACCCGTCGCGCGTGTTGTCGGTCTGGGTGGTGCGGGGGGATTCTTGGCGCGAGCAGCTTATCCAGGGCATCACTGAACGTCAGCGCGAGCTCACGGACATGCGGGATGTGCCGGAGCGATATGACACCCTGAACGGACAGATGGAATTGTGGCCCATCCCCGGCGGGCAGTACGACGTCATCGTCGAATACACGCAGTCCATGGGCCGGTTCGAGCAGGACGCGGACCGCCCGAGTGTGCCGGGACGCCTGGTATTCCTGTATGCGCTGTCGAACGCCAAGGCGCACTACCGGCACCCCGACGCGCAGGTGGCCGGGCAGACCTTCAACCAGATGCTGGCGAAGTTCAAGTCGGACCAGCATGAGAACCGGCGCTATGTCGCTGGCACGCCGGAGGAGTGCGCGCCGCAGGTCGTGCGCACGGCCGACGGCGGCTTCATCCTGGGGCGATAGATGGCCGCGCGCTCGATTACCTTCGACAAGTTCGACCTCGGCATCGACCGGCGCAAGGGCGCCAGCGTCTCGGACGCTAACCGCCTGCTGGAGATGAAGAACGCCTATGTGACCACGGGTCTTGCCACCCAGAAGCGGCCCGGCCTGGTCAGGGTCACGACACTGGAGCCCGGAACGGTCGGGCTGTTCGCGGCGCTCGGCAAGCTCAACACCTTCTACGGCCAGGGCACGGTGACGCATGCGGACACTCGCTTCAAGGCCAACAAGGTCGCACACCCCGGCGGTGAGCGGCCGCTGAAGGATGTCTGGTTCGCTGACGTGTTCAACGCGTTCATCTACGCCTCGGTGGAGTATCAGGACGGCTCGGTCAAGCACCACTACCTGGACGGCACGGCGACCACCGCAGTTACCGATGCGAACTGCCCGCACAGCAAACCGGTGATCAAGACGGCATCGCGGATCTTCGCCGCCGGCGCCGACGGCTCCACGGTTCGATACTGCGCGGCGAACAAGCCCCGGGACTGGACGGCCTCCAATGATGCCGGCTTTCTGCCCACCGGCCTGCAATTTAGCGGCGACCGAAACGCCAATGCGCTGGGCCTGTACCAGGCGAACCTGGCCGTGTTCGCGCGCGACGGCGCGCAGATCTGGGAGGTGCAGAACGTCGATCCGGCGACGATGAAGCTGGTGGACCGCGTGGAGAACGTCGGCACCAGCTACGCGCGGACCGTGCGCAACGTCTCCGGCGACCTGTATTTCCTGGCCGACTTCGGCTTCCGGTCGATCACGACGTTGCAGTACACCAACAACTTGGCCGACGTCGACGTCGGCAGCCCCATCGATTCCCTGGTTGTGCCCGACATCCGCCAGTCGAATGCCGTGCCCAAGGCCTTTTTTCACTACGGCACCGGCCAGTACATCTGCGTGATCGGCAGCATTCTGTATGTCTACTCGGTGTCGCGCACAGCCAAGATCGCGGCCTGGTCGCGCTACTACATCCCTTTCCGCGTCGACGCGTTCGCCGAACTCAATGGCGAGTTGTATTTCCGCAACGGCGATGACATCTATCGATTCACTGCGGATGCTCACGACGACGCGGGCACGCCGTTCGAGGTGCTGCTGCAGCTGCCGTATATGGACCTCAAGGCGCCGGGTCAGATGAAGCGCATCCTGGGTGCGGACATCGTGATGGAGGGGGAATGCACCTTCTCGGTGGCGTTCGACGTGCGCAACCCTGACGCCTATACCCCGCCGGTGCGCGTGCGCGGCAACACGCGACCCGACGGCGTCATCCCGGTCGAGTGCAGCGGCACCGAGTTTTCTCTGATCTTCCGCAACCTGTCCAGCAAGCCGTTCCGACTGGACGCGGTGACCCTCTATTTCGAATCGCTGGGGGCCGTATGAAGTTGACGTTTATCCAAGGCGATGCGGCGCTGGAGGCAGAATTTCCCCAGTTGCTGCCGATCTTCGAACGGCTGCCGGAAGTGCCGGACTACCGTCCCGCTCAGCTGCTGGACTTGGCGCGCCGCGGTGCCGCGCATATCGGCCGCATCGAGGACGACGGTGGGGCGCTGGTTGGGGCGATGGCCTTCGAATTCATCAACTACCCGGGCGCCCTCGCCGTCAACATCATCGCGCTGGCTGGCGAACGGCTCGACGAGATTGCGGCCGATCTGTTCGGCAAGTTCAAGGAATTTTGCCGGCTCGCTGGTGCCGACATCGTCGAGGCGCGGTGTGGTGAGGGGATGAGCCGGATGTTGCAGCGTTACGGGTTTGGCAAGGCGTACAACGTCGTGCGCGCGAATTTAGGAGATTGACATGTCAGGTGGCGGCGGTGGCGACGGTGGCGCCCAAAAAATGGAAGACCAGCGCCAGGCGCGCGTGCAGTCGGCGGTCGAGGCGATCAACCGCATTTTCAACGGTGGGCAGACGCAGGGCACGGGCGTAGCGTCCGGTTTCGACCCGTCCAGGACCTACTACCTGGCGGACGGGTCGGTCTACAAGGCGCCGACCAAGACCGTCCGGGAGGCCGTTTCCACCGGCTTGGCCACGTCCGACAGTGCGTCGCCGGACTGGCAATGGCAGAAACGCCAGGTCGTCGACCAGGATGCAGTCGACCGGATGCTGAGTGGTGGACAGCTTTTCACAGGCACGCGGGACGTCCCGGGCGCCGGTCGGTCTGCACTCTACGACCAGCAACGGGCAGCCGTCACTGACCTGAACCGCCGCGACGTCGACCGCCAGTTCCTGGACGCCGAGCGGCAAAACCGCTTCGGCCTGGCCCGCGCTGGCCTGTCGGGCGGCTCGGCCGACATCGACAGCAACGCTGAGCTGACGCGCCGCACGAACGAAGGCCTGATCAAGGCCGCGGGCATCGGCGACCAAGCGGCGGCAGACTTGCAGACGGCCGACGAGCGCAGCCGGCAGAACCTGATTTCGATGGCGCAGTCGGGTATCGACACCGGCCAGGCCGCCCAGATGGCCCTGTCGCAGCTCGATGCGAACTCGGCGAACGCCGCTTCCGCGCGCAGCGGCGCCACGGTCGGCAACCTGTTCGGCGATCTGGCGCAGGCCTACTTGTACGGCCAGCAGCAGCAGGGCGCGCGGGCCGGCGCCGCGCCATACCAGCAGTGGCAGCCCGGTACGAACGGCAACCCCCGCAACAGCTATCAGGGCACGTAAGGAGCAGCCATGTTCGGAATTGCAGCCCTGATCGCGGCGATCGCCGGCGCGGCCCTGCAACAGCAGGCGGCGTCAGATGCCCGACGCAGCCAGCAGCGTCTGATCCAGGAGAATCTGATGCGCCAGCAAGGCTTCCAACGTGAAGCTGAGCAGGCCGCCCTGGATCGCGCCAAGGAGTTCGCCCCGGAAGTACGCGAGGACAAGCAGAAGCAGCTGGAGCAGGAAGCGACCCAGCAGATGATCCAGCCGGTGGAACAGGCCGCGCCAGCCATGCAAGACCAGTCGGCGGTGCAGGGCAACGTGTCCGCCGATTACACGGCTGGCCGCGCCAAGTCGCAGGCCGAACAGCTGCGCAGCGCCAACGCGCTGGCCAGCATCATGGGAAAGATCACCGGCGCCGGCCGCCTGCGTCAGAACGAGGCGTTGGGTATGGCCGAGACCGGACAGCTTATCGATCGGTTGAAGAGCTTTTCGCAAGGCAGCGGCAACGCTGCGCAGGTGGGCATCACGCGCGCAGGCAACCCCAACGGCGGCATGATGCTCGCCGGGGGGCTACTGCAGGCGGGCGGGACGGCTGCAGCGGCGGCTGGCGCTGGTGGCGGCGCGGCGGGCGGTAGCGCATGGACCGGCAACACGAATGGTATGTCGGGTAACTGGTTGCCGGTGAGGTAAGCGATGGCACAAATCGACGGAAATTTCGCCCAGACGGCATTGCCCGGCCTGAGCAGCGCCATCAAGGCTTTGGCTCTGGGCGGCAACGTGCGCGAACAGGCACAACTGCAATCCGGTCTCATGTCCGCCCAGGCAGCGAAAGCGGGGCAGGACGCGATGGAGGGCGCTCGCCTGGCCAAGCTGCGTCAGGATCCGACCTACCTGGCCGAACTGGACGCGATCCAGAAAGGGCTGGGCACGTTTTTCAAGGCCGACTATGACGTCAACAAGGCCCCCAGCGGAGCGCTGGACCTGCAAAAGCTCGGCTGGCAGCAGCAGGTGTTGCAGAACATCGGCAACCCCGGCACCGACCGGGAAAAAATCAACCAGGGAACCGCAGTGCTTTTCGGCAAGGCGGACGAACCCTTCGCCGCCATGGGCGACACGGGCTACGCGCTGAACAAGGCGACTGGTGAGGGCATCATGGCGAGCCCCGGTATCGCCGCTATCTACGGTCAGAAGGCCGCGGCCGACGCGGCGCTGAAAGCTGCGCAGGCGCGCGACGCCGGCCGGAAATGGGACAGTGCGCGCGGTGGGTTCGCTGATGCGGGGTCTGGCACCTTCCAGCCCGCGCAAGTCCCTGGTGGTGGCCCCCTGCCGCCGGCGAACGACCCGTCGCGCAAACCGCTGCCGTCCGCCGCGCTGAAAATGCAGCAGGAAGCGCTCGAGGCCATGGGGTTGGTGGGAAGTATCAACGCCGACCTGGGGGCCATCCAGCAGCAAGTCCGCGAAGGCAAGCTCGATCTTGGGCCGATGGCCAACAAGATCAGCGAGGGCAGGAACTGGGCCGGCATCAGCAGCGAAAACAGTCGCGCCTATGCCAGCTTCATGTCCACGCTGGAGAAGTTGCGCAACGATTCGCTGCGCCTCAACAAGGGCGTGCAGACCGAAGGCGATGCACAGCGCGCGTGGAACGAACTTCTGGCAAACGTCAACGACCCCAAGCTGGTCGAGCAGCGCCTCGGCGAAATCCTCGCCATCAACCAGCGCGCCGCCGAGTTGCGCGGCCTGGCCAACGACAGCATGCGTGCGAACTTCGGTCACGAGCCGATGGATTACAGCCAGTACCTGAAGCTGCCGGCCGCAGTGGGGCAAGGCGGGACGCCGGCCGCTGGCGGCGCCGCGCCGAGGCAACGCACGGTGGCGCGGCGCGGCAAGATCGACGGCCGGCCCGTTGTTCAGTACAGCGATGGCAGCATCGAATACGTGGAGTAGGGCATGGCGACGATTGACGAACTGACCGCCTACACGAAAGACCAGCGCGTGCGGCGCTTTCTCGACGCCATCGGCAGCGCCGAGGGCACCGACACGCACGGCTACAACACCGCATTCGGCGGAGGCAAGCTGGAATCGCTTGCCGATCACCCACGACAGTTGCACGACTTCACGCAGACGGATGGCGCGCCGAACAAGACAAGCGCGGCGGGTCGCTACCAGTTCCTGCAGAGCACCTGGGACGATCTGGCCAAATCACTGAACCTTCCGGACTTCGGCCCGGAGAGCCAGGATATCGGCGCCGTCGAACTGCTGCGCCGGAATGGCGCGCTGCCGGCGGTGCTGGCTGGCGATTACGACACGGCCATCAAGAAATCCGGCGCCACGTGGGCCAGCCTGCCGTCCAGTCCCTATGCGCAGCCCAAGCGGTCGGCTGGCTTCATGGCCAACGCGCTGGACAAGGCCGCTGCCGCCATCTTCCCGTCGGCCCAGGCCGCGCAGGCGCCGGTCAAGATCGACCCCGCTAAGGTGAAGTGGGACGATGACATCGATCCGGCCAAAGTGGTCTGGGATGATGCGCCGGCGGTGGCCCCGCCAGCGCAAACTCCAAAGACCAGCACGGAGATCGCGCCGGACGGCGTCATGACCGTGGGCATGGCTCAAGAGGACCCGACTGCACAGGCTGCGCCGCCTCCCCCGGAAGAGCGCGGCATGCTCTCGCGGCTGGGCCGCCAGGTGGGCCTGACCGCGCGCGCTGGCGTGACCGGCCTGACCGGGCTGTCTACGCTGGGCACGAATTCGGCCATAAAGGGCATCAACGCGCTTTTCGGCACCGAGATCCCTCTGGCGGACGTGAACGCCACTCTGTCCGCCATCGGCCTGCCCGAGCCGGAAAACGCCACCGAACGCGTGGCGCAAGATGCCGCAGGCGCCATGGCCGGCGCCGGCGGCGTGGCGAAGGCCGCACAGACGCTGGTCAACCCGATGGTGAACAGCCTGGGCCAGCGCATCGCCGGAGTGCTGGCGAGCTCGCCCGGCGTCCAGGTGGCGAGCGGCGCCACCGGCGGCGGTTCGGCGGGCTTGGCGCGCGAGGGCGGCGCGGGCCCGATCGGTCAACTGGTCGCCGGCCTGGCGGGAGGTATGGGGCCGGCGCTGGCGGCCGCGGGTGGCGCCGGCCTGGTACGCGGCGCGATGCGCGGCGGCGAGGCGGGCCGGCAGACCGTCGCGAATAATCTGGAGGCATTCAAGGCTGCCGGCACCACGCCCACTGTGGGGCAGGCGACCCAGCGCAGGGTGTGGCAGGGCCTCGAAACCGGACTGTCGCAAACACCGGGTGCGGCGGGCGTTCTCGCAAAAAAGGCGACGTCTCAAGCAGACGAGCTCGCCGGAACAGTGGACAAGATCGTTGGGCGCCTGGCCCCGCGGGCGGGGGCCGTGGAAGCCGGTGAATCGATCAGCAGCGGATTGGAAGGCTTCAAGGCTGGGGTGAAGAACCTGCAAGGGCAGCTGTACAACCGGCTGGACGACTATCTACCACCGTCGACCCCTATCGCCGTGTCGCGTACAAAGGACGCGTTGGCGGCGCTGAACGCCGACATTGACGGCGCGCCTGCCCTGAGCGCGATGTTCAAGAATGGCAAGATCCAGGGCGTGGAGCGCGCACTGGCATCCGACCTGAACACCAACACCACGGCATATGGCGCGCAGGCGGCGCGCAAGACGGCGACGCTGCCGTACGAGTCGATCAAGAAGTTGCGCACGCTGGTCGGCAACGAGATCGACAACGCTACGTTCGTGAGCGACGTTCCGCGCGACAAGTGGAAAGCGTTGTACTCTGCGCTGACGGACGACTTGGGCGACGCTGCGCAGAAGGCCGGCCCGGACGCCTACGGCGCTTGGAAGTGGGCCAACAAGTTCAGCCGAGACCAGTTGGGCAGGTTGGACGACCTGGCCGCTGTCGCTGGCAAGGACACGCCTGAGAAAATCTTCAATGCGGCGATGATGGGCACCGTCGACGGTGACACGATCCTGCAGCGGGTGGTGAGTGCGTTGCCGAAGACAAACCGTCGTGATCTGGCCGCCGCGGTGGTGAAGCGCATGGGCCGCGCCACGGCTGGGAATCAGAACGACGCGGGCGACGCTTTCAGCACCAACACCTTCCTGACGAACTGGAACAAGCTTTCGCCCCAGGCGCGCAGCACGCTGTTCGGACGCCTGGGTGAAGCCGGGCTGACGGACGAATTGATGAACTTGGCCAAGGTGTCGTCGAACATTCGCGACGGGTCTCGCTACCTGGCGAACCCCAGCGGCACGGCGCCGGCGATGGCTCGATTCGGGCTACTGGGCTCTGGACTCACTGCGTTGGGCACGGGTAGGTATGACGTGCTGGCGGCGATTCTGGGCGCCCCGGTTGCAGCCAACCTGGTTGCCCGGCCGCTGGTCAGCCGGGCGTTGCCGGAGTTTCTTTCGCGCTCGACTACGGCCAATCCGCAAGCAATTGCAGGCGGGTTGCAGGCGCTATTCCCGAAAGGGGATTCCGGTCAATAGCAGCTGGTCGTGTACACCCCGCCGACCGAGGTGGTTGAGCACTGACGTTGGCCGGCGGGGCTGTACGCTCGGTTGAAAGCGTTCCCGACGCCCTGGAGCAAGAGGTACGGACTCATGTCAGGCGCGGCCGTTTGCACCGACGAAGGTTGGGAGGCCTGCGCTCGCTCTGCTTTGAGTGCGTTTTCGTGCTCGGCGGCCTTTTCGGCAAGGCGATAATCAAATTCGGGCTGCGTCATACGCCCCGCAGCGACTTCATGCGCTAGGAATAGCCTGTATTTCAGGAAGCTTTGGAAGCGCAAATCGTCGGGGTAGATAGACTCGGAAAGCGCTACCAGCCGTTCGGAATACTGCACATCCGAAATTTTTCCGGCATCACGATCGGCCTTCAGTTCATCACGAATTTGGTTAAATCGCGCCTCGCGGTTGTCAGGCAGAGTAGCTAACGGGGTGGCAGACGTGGGTTGGGTCTGTGCGCATCCCGCCGCACCCAGCACCAGGGCGGTGGCCATTACTATCGTCTTGAACATACCGGTTCCTTGATCATTCTTTGCGCAGATTCTACCGCCAGTTTGCTGGCTTGACGAAAATCCATCAGCGCAGCCCGTGCGCCACAGAATGGCTCATCTCCATTGGAGCCATTCATGGACCTCAAGACGATCAACGATACCGCTATCACTCCGGCGCTGGCGCTGCTGCCGGCCGGCATGGACACGCCGGCCGCGCGCGTCATGCTGCTGGCGATCGGCCTGCAGGAAAGCCGGTTCGTGCACC
Organism: Achromobacter sp. SIMBA_011; assembly: GCF_046535435.1. Lineage (NCBI taxonomy): Bacteria > Pseudomonadati > Pseudomonadota > Betaproteobacteria > Burkholderiales > Alcaligenaceae > Achromobacter > Achromobacter sp. SIMBA_011. Next base: position 31,465 of record NZ_JAWRWN010000013.1, read on the forward strand.
GACGCCAGATCGGCGGACCCGCCCGCGGATTCTGGCAATTCGAGAAGGGAACGCGCGCCAGCCGCGGCGGCGTTTGGGGCGTGTACCTGCACCTGGCCAGCAAGGACCGCCTGGCGGCACTGTGCAAGGCCCGCAGCGTGTACTGCGACCCGGACGCGATCTACGCGGCGCTGGAGTACGACGACGTGCTGGCCGCCGGCGTGGCGCGGCTGCTGCTGTGGACCGATCCCAAGGCGCTGCCGGCCGTCGGCGATGCGGATGCCGGCTGGGCGCTGTATCTGCGCACGTGGCGGCCGGGCAAGCCGCACCCGCAGACCTGGCCGGATCTCTACCGCCAGGCCGTCGCGCAGGTGCGGCCATGAACCCCTTCCTGCGCATGGCGCTGCCCTGGATCGGCGGCGCGGCGGTGGTGATGGTGCTGGGCGCCGGCGTGGTGCTGTACGGGGCCAGCCGCTACCACGACGGCATCGCGAAGGCCAACGCTGACCACGCCCTGGCCGAGCTGAACGAGTTCAAGACCCAGACCGGCCGTCTGGCCGGCATAGCCACCACCTTCGAGGCGAGCGTGGCCGAGCTGCGCGCCGCCGAGCCCAAGGTCATCGAGAGGTACACCCGTGTCGAAGTCCAAAGCCCTTTGCCTGCTGGCTGTCGTATTGACGCTGGCCGGCTGCAGCACATCAACGAAGCCGGCCGCCTGGCCAATTCTGCCGGCCAACCTGGCCCAGCCGTGCCCGCCGGTGCCCGAGGTGACCAGTGATAGCTGGGATGACTTCGCGCGCAGCTACATGGCGCTGGCGGTGCAGTATGGCCAGTGTGCGGCGCGGCATCGGGCGGTGGTCGAGGCCTGGCCTAAGCCCTAGACCGCGTCCGCCCGCTGGGCCAGCCAGAACCAATGCATATGCTTGGCGCGCCGGGCCTTCTGACGCCGGAATGTGATGCGCACCAGTCCGGCGTGGCCGGCGTCGATCTCGACCGGGTAGTCGCGGTCCTCGGCGGCGGCCGCTGGCGGCAGGGTGAGGGCGGCCCGGGCCACGTAAGAGCCTGGCACCTGTTCCAGAATTCCGTTGTCGTCCATGGTCGACCTACCGCGGCCCCATGCCCTTGCGCAGCTTGCGGGGATCTCCCAGCAGCGCGGCCACGTCCTGGTCGCGCTCGATCACACAGGGCTCGTCGGCCAGGCCGGCCATCAGGTCGTCGTAGATCTCGCCCATCAGGCTCGGTGGCCGCTTCAGGTCGCCGGACACTTGGTGCAGGCGCAGCAGCACCGAGCGCAGGCGCTTGACCTCCCAGAGCAGGGCGATCACATCGGGGTTGTTGGGCTGGCGCTCGCGCATGGCGCGCAGCTGCTCGGTGGTGAGGGGAGTGCGGAAAGGCATGGCGGAATTTACTGTACGTTTATCCAGTATATCGCCTTGACCAAACTTTGACCCAAATAGGCAAAAAAAGGTCAAAAAAGATGGGAAAGCGCAGCCGTTGAAAGAGCGGCTATCGCTGCAAGTCGTTGATATGACTGCGCTTTCTCTATTCAGCTATTGACGGGTTTGGGGATTGTGATTCCGGTTGTCGTGGGTTCGAGTCCCATCAGCCACCCCAAAGAATTCAAATGAAATCAGGCACTTGCGCGAAAAGCGGAGTGCCTTTTTTCATTTTCCGATGGTGGCAAGATCCGACCATGGTGGCATGCGTCAGGCGCTGCCCTTGATCTTGACGACGCACCAGCGGTCGCACACCCGCCTGGTGGTGGCGGGGTTGGCGTGGGTTTCCGGGTTCTCATCCCGGCCCACCAGGACGGTCACATAGTAGGCGCGCAGAGCAGGCGCGCAGAGTAGGCGCGCAGAGTAGGCGCGCAGGTCGTGAAAGGCGAACCGCTCGCGCCCCGGCGCCTTGATCCTGTCGGCCATGATCTTCGACCAGAGCGCCTTAAAGCCCTGCTCGGTGTACGGCTGCCCCTCCCGGTTGGTGAACACGAACATCGATTCCGGGATGGCCGACTTGCCGTCCCGCGCTTTCCGGTCCAGGTTCGCAAGCTCGGCGAACAGGTGGCGCAGCGCCGGCGTCCATTCGATCAGCCCGCGGCGGAGGGCGTCGCCCGCCTTGGCCTTGGCGAACCCCACCACAATACCGTCCTGGCCGAGGTCAGTCCTGCGCAGATTCAGGAACTCTGCGCGGCGCCGGCCGGTCAGCGCGACGAACTTGGCCATCAGCCGGCGGTCGGATGGGCGAGGTGGCCCGCCGCCTTGCCGGCCTTGGCGTAAGCGGTGACGGCATTGATCAATTCGCTGAATTTGCCGTCCGCCAGATCCATGATGGGCAGCAGTTCGCCGTCTTCAGTGATCTCGTCGGGCGAGATCAGGCTGTTGGGCGTCAGCCCTGCGCTGACGGATTGGGTAACCACCATGGTGGCCTGCTAAAAATTACCTTTAGGTAGATTTTATAGAAATACCTGTAGGTCACCTTGGTGGGCGGCGAAAGTAGGCCTCTTCCCCGCGCTAGGCGATAGGACCAGATTTAAGAATCAATCTATTACGATTAATTCATGGCGCATCACATCGCCAATGCCAAAGGGGCGTGCGGAGCATGCTGGTTCTTATGGGGAGTGGTGCTCGGCCCGTTGGCGCTGTTGGCTACGATTGGGATGCCGGATTTTTTGACGCGCAGAGAGATCGTTCAATTGCGGTACGCAATTCAGGACGCGGCTGCGCAGCAGCGCGAGCCTACCCTTGCAGGGGAACCGATCTACGCAGACTGAAGTCGTTGATGCTGTCGGGGGGCGACGCCTAGGCGCTCTTCTTGGTGTTTTCCACGCCAGGTGCGTGCGTGTCGCCGAATGCTTCCACTTGCCTGGCAACCCATTGTTCGATGCCACGGCGTTGTTCGGGAGTAAGCGACTCATACGCCGCTCGGCTGACGCTAGGGAAGGGCCACGCGGTAGTATCGGCGAGCCCGTCAAACCAATACGCGGGAAGGTCCAGGGATGTCTCGAATTCTCGGACGATTTCTTCGCCCAGCTTTTTATTCCCGCTGATGATGCGGGAGACATAGTTGGCTGGCTTGCCTACCGCAGTAGCGATCGCGGCTTGTTTGCCGCCGAACCGGTCTTCCATCAGGGTCCGAAAGCGCTGCAGGCGGACTGCGTGGATATCGTCAATTTTCATGGTGTGAAGTGTTGCCTGAGAGCTACCCGCAGGTAAACAACCTGCGGGTAATTTTTCTTGCAAAAATAATTACCCTCGGGTAATGTTCTGGGGTGAGTCAACAGCCCCTATCCCGAACAAGAGTGCCTGTGGAGCCTTTGCTTCAGTGGTTGCGGAAGATCCCAAAACTGGAAGCGCAGGTGCGCAAGCCCTTCGCGTATGGGAGGGTGGCATGACGGCACCCCTGACACCACCCGATTGCGATCTGCGGGACTTCCCGTTCATGCCGCTGTACGTCCAGCAACTGCGTGACAGCAAGCTCACTACTGCGGTGAAGCCCGACCGCGCGTTTTTCGCCGTGATCCTCTGGTGCGCGTCATGGCACCAGGTGCCTGCCGCGTCATTGCCTGACGATGACACGGAGTTGGCGAAACTGGCCGGCTTTGGTTTCGTCGTGAAGGAATGGAAAAAGTACCGACAGGGTGCGTTGTACGGCTGGATCAAATGCGACGACGGCCGTCTGTACCACCCCGTGGTTGCTGAAAAGGCGCGCGACGCGTGGGCCGCGAAGAATGCGCAGCGCTACAAGACGGAGTGCGCGCGCATCAAGAAGCACAACCAGCGGCACGGGACAGGCATTCAATTTCCGGCGCTGCAAGAGTTCTTGTCCCCCGAATATGCCGATCCAGTCCCCAAGGACATGAAGCAATTGTCCCGAGGGACAAAAAACGAGTGTCCCCAGGGACAAGATGGTGGCGTCCCTCGGGAAACAGCATCCAAGGGACAGGGAGAGGAATATATAAATGAAAGTGTGGGGAGCGCGCGCGCGAGCGGAGACGACTACCTGCCCAACCCAACCCCCCACGGGACCGTCGCCAAGGCGCTGCGCGCTGCCGGCGTTCAGGTTTTCCCCAGCCAGCTCGACTTCCGCGCCTGGGTGGACAAGGGCCTGACGGCCGACGAAGCCCTGGCGGGCCTCGCCGTGGCGCGCCAGTCCAAGCCCCCGCCAGAAGCCATCCCCTGGGCCTACCTTGCCAAGGTGCTGACGGCTCAGCGCCAAGCCGCGCAGCAAATCCCGGAGAAGGGCGCCCCTCCGCAACGCCCTCCCAGCGCCAACGAACGGCGCGCCGCCTGGAACGCCAAATTGCAAAACGTCATTGCCAACGCTGGCGCACAGCCGCGGCACGAGATCGACATGGGAGTTATCGATGCAACTGGTACACGCGACTGAAGCGCCGCCTCCGGTTCCCGTGGCCTGGGCCGCTCGCGTGATCGAACGCATGCAGGCCTTGTACGGCGCGAAGTTCGCCCAGCAGTGGGAGGGTATCGAGCCTGCCCGCCTTGCCGAGGCCTGGGCGCAGGAAATCGCCGACTACACCGCCGAGGAAATCCAGCGCGGCCTGGCGTCCTGCCGAGGGCGAACCTTCCCGCCCACGCTGCCCGAGTTCCTGGGTCTGTGCCGTCCGACCTTGAACCCCGAGACGGCCTACCACGAAGCCGTGGCAGGCATGTCCGCCCGCTCGCGCGGCGTCATCGGGCAATGGTCGCACCCTGGCGTGTTCTGGGCTGCCCGGCGCGTTGGCGCGTACGACCTGCTCAACATGGGCTGGCAGGCCATTCGCGGCCGCTGGGAGTATGCCCTGCGCGACGTGATGGCCCAGGGCAAGTGGGAACCTGTTCCCCACCCGCGCCAGCGCCTGGCCGCGCCTGGCGGCACTGTTTCCACCCGCGAGGAATCCCTGGCATTCCTGCGCGAGATCAAGGAGCGCACCGGCGGCGGTTTGCCGCCGGCCGTCGCGGATCACCGCTCCTGGGCCCGTCGCATCGTTGCCCGGGCCCGGAAGGACGATTCCGTTTCCCTCACCGTGCTGTACATGGCCCAGCGGGCTATCGCCGCACCCATTGGCGCGAGCAGCGAATGAAGACACCACAAACCCTCACCCAATCCCCGGCGTTGCCTCTCTCCACGCTGTTGCCGCCGGAAGCAGTGCGCGTGTTGCAGCAAGCGGCACGGACGCCCATCACGCGGGCCGATCCGCTGGCGCGGGTCAAGGCCATCGAGAAGGCCTGCGAGCGGGTCAGGCTGGGCAACCCCGATTTTTTCCGGTGAACCCGTGCGCAAGACCGTGGCGGTCAATGAGGCGGGGTTGCGCGTTGGCGAAGACCACCCGCGCGCCAAGTACACCGACGGCGAGATCGCCATGGTGCATGCCTTGCGGGATGCGGGGTGGGGCTATCGGGCCATCGCCAAGAAGCTGGAGATGCCCCGGTCCACGGTGCGCAACATCTGCCGCGGGACGCAGCGCTGCCAGACCGCCGTGCGCGTCAAGGTCATCGCCAGCAAGCAAGGCGGGTAGCGCCCATGCCAGGGGGTCCTATACCGGACCGCCTGGGGGCTAGTCTTGCGATGGTTTCTCAGAGGTTCGTACCATGCCTATCCAAAATACCCGCAGGGTCTGCGGGCCATATGCCTGCGATGGCCAGATCACGCAGTTTCCATTCGACTTCAAAGTGTTCGAGGGCGAGCAAGTCGCGGTTCAGGTGGGCGACGCGCTCGACAGGGCCAGGTCGCTGACCTTCGGCGCGGACTATAGCGTCGCACTCAACGATGACCAGGACGCCCATCCCGGCGGAACGGTGACGCTGCACACCGCCTACGCTCAGGAATACCGGGTCGCGATCATCAGCGACGTTCCCAATACCCAGCCCGACACGTTGATCAACCTGGGCGGGTTCGATCCGAAGGTGATCGAACGCGCGCTTGACCGGTTGGAGGCGCAGGTTCAGCAGGTCGATTCGATCGCGCAGCGCTCGGTGCGCGTACCGATTTTCAGCAACACCAAGCCCGATGATCTCTGGCAGGAACTGAAGAACGACACGCGTGAGGCAAAGCTGGCGCGTGAAGAGGCGCAGGGGTGGGCCGATAGCGCCCTTGGGCACGCCCGGTCAGCCGCCTCCAGCCAGCAAGCGGCCGAGGCGAGCTGGAGCAGCGCGGCCTGGCACTCCGCCCGGGCCTGGAAAAGCCAGGAGCAAGCGACGGCATCGGCAGCCGCTGCGCAAGGATCGGCGGACAGAGCTGCTGCGAGCGAGAGCGCTGCCGAACTACATGAACTGGCGGCCAGCAACCACGAAATCAAAGTCAGCGAAGACGCCGCCAACGCGCTCGGCTACGCCAACGAAGCCCGTGTCAGCGCGGCCGCCGCCAAAGAAAGCGAGACAGCGGCCGGGGCCTTCTCGACAGCGGCCAAGAATCACGCCCAAGGATCCCTGGACAGCCAGGTGATGGCGGCCAGCGCCCGCGATGCCGCGCAAACGTCCGCTGCGGCGGCTGTGAAAAGCGAGACAGCCGCGCAAGGATGGGCGAACCAAGCCAAGGCGAGCGCAGCCCTGGCGGATGACTGCATCCCACTCAGTCAAAAGGGGGCCGCCAATGGCGTGGCAGGCCTGGACGACAGCCGGCGAGTCCCCGAACTGAACAGCCGATATCCCGGCGTGCAGACGCTGCTGAACGGGACTGACTTCGACACCTGCCTGACCAGTGACGACTATTACATCAGGACCGCAGGCCCGAACGCCCCGGACGGCTTCCCCGGGTTTGGCCTGCTGCGAGTTCGCACGTACGGCGAACTGACGTTGCAGGAACTGGTGCGGTGGAGCAATACCACCCACCGGTGGTGGCGGATGCGGATCAGCCATGACGGAACGTGGGGGCCTTGGCGCAAGGTGGTGGCCGAGGGCGAAGCGATGCGCCGTGTGCGCCTGACCACCGCAACCGACGCCAATACACTGATCGAAGACAACGTGAATTACGCCTGGTCCAACTCAGTCGTCATGGGCGTCAATTTCCCTAACATCAGGGGCGCGGGCTATCTGCTGTCCTATCACATGGCAGGCGACCTTTTCGCCCAGGAACTGACGGTCCTCAGCACGGGCCGTAAGCCGTATTGTTTCCACCGGTTCGGCAATCCTCAGACCAATATCTGGCAACCCTGGCGGGTGACGGGTGCCTTCAGTAGCCCCAATTCCATGCCCAATTGGGACGCGGGCGACATATACGTGGACGGTATTGGCTGGCACCGCTGGAATGGGACGAGGTATATGGTCGCTGTGACCGCTGACGCCTTGGGGCCGGGGCAAGTGCTGACCGATGTGACAGGTTCCCGGGCCCTCGGCGTTGGTTACGTTAACAGTACAGGGCGGCCCATTATGGTCTACGTGCGGGGCCTGGTTAGAGGGGGCGGAGCCCAGGCATCTCTGGCGCTGCAAATGGGCACCCCAATGGATACGGTTGCTGTCTGCCGCACCACACCGTCCACGACAACTGGCGAATATATAACAGTCTCGACACTCGTCCCGCCGGGTGAGCAATATATGGCCGTCCCCTCCGGACCCCTCGTGACCCTCGATATGTGGAAGGAGTACCGATAATGCAGACCTTCCAAGACTCCGCAACCGGTCAATTCTGGCAATTCGAGGACGACGTGATTGCCGACAATTCGTCCGGCGCGTACCTGTTTTATCAAGCGGTCGCACCGCAGATGCCCGAAGACGGCGCCGACAGCGACGCCGACAACCCGTCCGCCCCGGCGCGCGGCACGCAGTTGAGCGTGCCGCCAACGCTCGAACCGGCCAATATCGAAGACATGCCCGCGCCCGATCCTGCCGCAGATCCACCGCAGGCTGTCTCCCGCTACCAATTGCGCGAAGCGATGCGGCTGACGCCGTGGCCGCGGGACGACCAGGCGGATTGGACGCTGTTCGATGCTTTCGAGGCGATGATGAATGATCCGGCCACGCCAGCGTATTACCGCCGCGCTTGGGACGAGCTGCAAACCGTCGAGCATGGCAGCGCCATGTTCAACGCGGCGGCGGACGTACTGGGAATTGATCAGGGCAAGCGGGACGACTTGTTCCGCTTCGCGGCCACGCTGAAAGCATAAAAGCAACTATGAACGAACAACGTGAAACGCAGGTCTGCCAGCAAGCGGCCGACCTTGCCGTGAAGAAGTTCTTCGCCATTCTGGGCGTGGATGTGGACGTGCCGGAACAGGTTGAAGAATTTCGCGCTGATCTGCGCTTTGGCAGAAAACTGCGCAAGGTCGCCGATCAGGGAACCGTTGCATTTATCGGTGTGGCCGCGGCCGCGCTGGCCGCTGCATTGTGGGCCGGCATCGTGTCCAACATCACAGGCGGCAAATGATGAATTTTGATACTGCATTCGATCGCCTGATCGGCCATGAAGGGGGCTACGTGAACCACCCCGACGATCCGGGCGGCGAAACCAATTGGGGCATCACGCTGCGCACCGCGCGTGAGGCTGGCTACACCGGCTCCATGCGTACCCTGGCGCGCGAGCAGGCCAGGGAAATCTACCGGGCTGCCTATTGGCGCCGCGCTAAGGCCGAGCAATACGACGGCGCGATCGCGTTCCAGGTGTTCGACGCTGCCGTCAATCACGGAATCGGCCTGGCCATCCGCTTTTTGCAGCGGGCGGTGGGCGTGGCTGACGATGGGGTCGTCGGCCCGGCGACACTGGCGGCGGTGCGCGCTGTGCCCGTCGCGAATGTGCTGGCGCGCTTCAATGCGGAGCGTCTGGATTTCTGCACGAAGCTCTCGACCTGGCCGGCCTTCGGCAAGGGCTGGGCGCGGCGTGTGGCGGGCAACCTGAAGTATGCGGCGGAGGATGCGTGATGGACTGGAAGGATTTGGCGGGTGTCGTCAGCAAGGCCGCGCCCGTGCTCGGCGGCATCCTGGGCGGGCCGGCCGGCGTTGCCGTGGGCGGTCTGGTGGCTACGGCGCTGGGCACCGATGCGTCGCCGGATTCCGTGTCGGCGGCCATCCTGCGAGACCCGCAGGCCGCCATAAAACTCAAGGAGCTGGAAACTAATTCCCGGGTGCAGCTTCAGCAGTTGGCAGTGACGGCCGAACAGAACCGGCTCCAGGCGGCCGACCGCGACAGCGCCCGTCGCTTGGCCGCGCGGCAACCCAGGGATTGGGTGCGCCCGGCCGTCACTGTCCTGTTGCTGTTGGGCGCGGCGGGCATCGTCTTCTTCGTGTTCTCCGGCATGGCCGAAGGGCTGCTGCGCGATGCCACCGCCAGCCTGACCGTTGGGACCGTGATCGGGTATTGGTTCAACGAACTTAAGCAGGTGCTGGCGTTCTGGTTCGGGACGACCGGGGAGACGCAACGCGCCAACGCCGAAGTGCGCCAGTTCGCCGTGTCGCCGGGCAGTGTGACGTTCCCGGATGACGCAGGGGGCCGCTGAGCGGCATTTGACGAGCATAGCCGCATTTATACGAGGCGCCTCGTTGCGATACCCGAGTCGACGGGTAATGGCATTCTTAGATCTGTGACAAGCCCTGTAGGAAGGAAGAATCACGAATGGAAGGTAGCACCGACTCAAAATTCACTCAAGCGTCCCAGGCGCCGGAGGTTGCCTATCTGCCTACCGCCGACCTGCAGCCGGTGAAGAATGCCGCGCGGCGAGGACGGCTGCCCCGCGGGGTAGCTTCGATCCGTAAACCTGCTGCTGCTGCTGCTGCTGCTGCTGCTGCTGCTGCTGCTGCTGCTGCTGCTGCTGCACCAGCGGAGCGGGTTGCGCAATCAATGACTGATCCTATTGAAGCCGTACGGCAGATGTTGGCGTCGATGCAGGCATCGCTGAATTTCGCGATGGCCGTGATCGCGGAATACGAGAAGGCTCCGCGGCGAGCGGGGTAGGGGGGGCATCGGAGGCCGGCGCGAGAGTATCAACTCTCCGACGGATGCGCTTGGAAAATGTGCCTGTTTAGATCCAGGCCGCAGACGCATGCAGGCGTAATCCGAGCGCGCGCGCCACCTTCAGGATGGTGGAAAAGTCCGGGGCACGTTCACCAGATAATGCCTTGTATAGGCTCTCGCGCGACAGACCGGCGTCTTTCGCTACCTGGGTCATGCCTTTAGCCCGAGCAATATCGCCAAGCGCCTTTGCAATGAATGCTGCATCACCGTCACTTTCTTCGATGCAGGCGTCCAGGTAGAGCGCCATTTCTTCCGGCGTCCGCAAACGCTCCGCAATGTCGTATTCGCGTGTCTTCAGTTTGATTATGAATTGCTCCGGTCGTTGTTGGAGCGGCCTCGCTTAATGGCTCGATGTCGTCTTGCCGTCAAGCGGCGCATGCTTACAGTTGATCCGCTAATTCATAGGCAACGCCTACCGGCTACAGAATGTTCAAGCTACTTGTGCCGTTTGCCATGCAATCGGTCACTCGTACACCCACTGCCTGGGTCAGGCCGGAGACGCCCCGGAGAACCGCATGAAACCGTGGCCGTTTCCGTACGCCATGCCACCAGTTTCCAGCGGAGACCCGCATAAAACCTAGAAATTACGCCGGATTGTGATTCCGGTTGTCGTGGGTTCGAGTCCGCGCCGGAAGAAAAAACCGCCAAGCGGGCCGCTGTTTTGGATGGACGGCTTTGGTTCAGAACTTGGTGGTCGTAGGAGGCTTTTGGATCTCGCAGACGGCTTCGTCAGTGTATGTGCTGCGGCTGGCCTCACTGTACGTATGGCGAATGAACTTAAGGTCGATCCTGCTGATGTTGTTTTTGAATGTATACCCTTTGGTCCGGCCGGTCCACATAACCGCATCCGAGCCGAACGCTGCTTTATAGGTATCGGAGTTGCCGCCGCCGCGGATCTCGGACACTGTCCCGTTCGCTTCGTCCAGCACAATCTCCCACGATGGCGAGCCCTTGAAGATTGGACACTTCAGACGAGTAACTTTCCCCTGGGCCCAGGTGTTGGCGGTCGCGAGGGAAAGTACGGTGGCGATGACTAAAAATTTCACTAAGACCTCCTGTCGATGAACAAAGCCAATCTCTCACAGATAACAGCCCCCCGAAGGCGGCGGCCAATCTATTCCCGGGCGCGTCTGTATGCCCGCTGGGCGGCGGTCCCCCCGCTCCGGAGACTTGGCCCTGGCGGTCAGCAGGCTAAAGGGACGTGCCGTGGATCTTCGTCCGCGCCGGGGCGATGCGTCATGCCGGCTTGGCGGAAAACCGGACGTATCGGTGAATCAGGTTCTGGCAAGGTTGTTCGATCAGCCTATAGGTCAGCCACGAAACGACGATCGTGATGGCCAGGAACAGCGGCACGTTCATCGTGCTCATGCCGAACAGCTTGATCCAGCAGTCCAGAACGATGGCGTGCACCAGATACATCGAATACGAGATCGCTCCGATGAATGAAAGCGCCGGGATATGCATCGTGGGCGGCCTGGCATGAAGGCTGAGGATCAGAACGGCGGTGGCGATGGCCGTCGCCAGGCTTTGCGCCTGCCAGGCTGGGCCCCTCTCGGTAAGTATCGAGATCATTACCAGGAGGAGGGCGCTCATGGCTAACCGCACGGATCTGCTCCCGAGGGCAGCCGGCGTCAGCCCATTTCGCACCAAGTATGCCGTGATCGATCCCAAAAGGAACTGGTCATAGTATTGAAGAATGTCGTTAGTACCGCCGGCCAGTTTGTAGAGCACACTGCCAAGCGCGAAAACGGTCAGTACGGCTAACGGCCGGCGCAAGAGAAAGGCCAGCCACAAAACCAGCGGGAACGTCACATAAAACCAGAATTCGATGCGCAGCGTCCAGAGCACGCCAATGCCGTACCCGAACCAGTGGTCGGGACCTGGCCGAAATATGACCATCGGCCGTAACGCGGCGGATATGGTACCGAGGTGCTCTGGATTGAAGATCCAGTAGTAAACGAGGATCGCGCACAGTTGGAACGCATACATGGGGTAGATGCGTCCGACTCTGCGCACGATGAACTTCGCGACGTTGCCAGGCGTCATGATGCCATCGCGCAACAGAATGTCTGCGATGAGGAAGCCGCTCAGCACGAAGAAAATGCTGACGCCGATTCGTCCGCCTGGCGCCACCGCATTGGCAGAATGTCCCAAAACCACCATTGCGACGGCCAGGGCCCGGAGCCAGTCCAAATACTCAATTCTCGTTCTGATGTCCGCCATATTTGATCGTTTTTTTTGCCAGCCGCAGATCATAGGCTAAATTCCGATCCAGGAACTCCCGGATCACCCCGCCAATCTCCGCCCCATGCGTCTCCAGCGCCAGGTGCCCCGTGTCGTAGAACCGCACGTCCGCGCCCGGGATGTCCCGCTTCCACGCCTCGGCGCCGGCGGGCAGGAAGAACGGATCGTTCCTGCCCCAGACGGCCAGCAGCGGTGGTTGGTGCTCGCGAAAATACGCCTGGAACGCCGGGTACTTTGCCACGTTCGACGCGTAGTCCAGCAGCAGGTCCAACTGCACCTCGGCGTTGCCCGGGCGGGACACCAGATAGCTTTCCAGCGCGATCGCATCGGGCGCGACCAGGGTCTTGTCGGGCACGCCTTCGAGATACTGCCATTCGATGGAAGCCGGCGTCGGGAAGTCGCGCAGCGCCTCGCGATTGGCCTGCGACGGCTCCTTCCAGTACCGCTGGATCGGCGCCCAGCCCTGGCCCAATCCTTCCTCGTAGGCGTTGCCGTTCTGCGAAATGATGGCGGTGATGCGGTCGGGATGCGCCGCCGCGAGGCGCCAGCCCACCGGCGCGCCGTAGTCGAACACCTGGATGGCGTAGCGGTCCAGCCCGAGCTGCTGGGTGAACTGGTCGATGGTCCGGGCCAGTTGGTCGAACGTGTAGGCGTACTCGCCGCGGGCGGGCGCTTCGGTGAAGCCGAAACCCGGCAGGTCCGGCGCGATGACGTGGTACTTGTCCGCCAGCATCGGAATCAGATTGCGGTACATGAACGAGGACGCGGCATAGCCGTGCAGCAGCAGCACCGTCGGCGCGTCGGGCGCGCCCGCCTCGCGGTAGAACACCTTCACGTCGCCCACCTGCTCGAAGCGGTGGCGGACCTGGAGGCGGGCTGCCTGCGTGTCGCCAGCCTGCGCCAGCGCCGCCAGTCCGGCCGCGCCCATCGATGTCTTCGTGGTCATGACTAATCTCCTTGTAACCGATAAATTGGATTTAAAAGGTTACTCATGATTTTGGTAACTGGTCAATTTATTTTTTATGGGTTACATTGGACGCATGCTGGAAACCGCCAAAAACCCGAAGGCCCCGCTGTTCGTCGGAGACGACCTCGCGCTCGATTTCATCAATAGTGAATTCGGGGTGGGGGCGGCGCATCACGATTGCTTCGTCGACGACGAGGCCGTGCTGGCCTGGCTGAAGCTCGCCGGGGTGCTGCCCGAGGACGTCGGCGCCGCGCCCAAGGGGTTGAAGACGCTGGCCCTGCGGCTGCGCGACAACGCCAGGTCGCTGGTGCATGCCGCCAAGCAGGAAGGGGCCTCGGATGCCAGCGTCGTCAACCAGGTGCTCCAGGCGGGGCGCGCGTCCAAGGAACTGCGGTGGGATGACGCCAGCGCGTCGTTCAAGGTGGTGCGTCAGCGCCGTCGCGACGATGCTGCCAGCTTTCTCGAACCCGTCGCGCAGGCCGTCGTCAGGCTGCTGACCGACACGCAGCTCGAACTGGTGCGGCAATGCGAGGCGCACGACTGCACGCTGATGTTCCACGACAAGACCAAGTCGCACCGGCGCCGCTGGTGCAGCATGGCCCTGTGCGGCAACCGCATGAAAGTGGCGGCGTTCCGCTCGCGCAGGAAAGGGGAATGATCCCCGCGGAGATCTCGCGCCGGGCGCGGGCGCTTCGCCGGACGAGCGCTGCCGCCTCGCGCGTGGGCCCGAAAATCGGTCGGTCCGAACGCCTGTGACGGTATGCGCCGATGGCGACGACAACGGAGAAAAACATGTTTGATCATATCGGTTTTGGTGTCAGCGACATGGATCGGAGCCGCGAGTTTTTTCTCAAGGCGTTTGCGCCGCTCGGCGTAGGGCTGGCCATGGAGGGGCCGGCAAGCATCGGCCTGGGCAGGCAGGGCAAGCCATCGCTGTGGTTGTATGCGCAATCCCGCGTCAGCGCGCCCTTGCATATCGCCATTGCCGCCGATTCCCGGGAACAGGTGGACTTGTTCTACGCCGCGGCGCTGGCGGCCGGCGGAAAAGACAACGGTCCGCCGGGCCTGCGTCCTCACTATCATTCCAATTACTATGCGGCTTTCGTGATCGGGCCGGATGGGCACAACGTCGAAGCCGTCTGCCATCGGCCCGTGGATTGAATCCGCCGTTGGGGCGGCGATTCGGCGTCGTGATGCAGGTCTCAGCCGAATTGCTTGAGCGTGCACCTCGATAGTTGTGCCCTACCGATGAAACAAGGCCATGAAGCCCGCCGCCATGAGGATCATCCCGCCGGCGGCGCTGTCGACGAGGCGCCGCCGCGCATCGCTCAGGCCCGCGCCGCCGAAGCGGCCCAGCGCGACGCAGATGCCTGAATAGACCACCCCGCACCAGAACATGAAGGCCGCCGACAGCATCACGGCCTGCAGCGTGGTGTCGCCCAGTCCGGGGTCCATGAACTGCGGCAGGATGGCCAGGTACACCATCATCCCTTTCGGGTTGAGCAACGACGTCAGAAAGCCTTTGCGCAGTTGGTCCTTGACTCGCCCGCCGGGCACCTCGATGCCGCCGGGCCGCAATGCCGCCCGGACAAGCCTGCAGGCCAGGTACACCAGGTAGGTGATGCCGATCCAGCGGATCGCTTCGAATAGCGTCGGTGACGCGGCCACGACCGCGGCCAGCCCCAACGCGACCAGCAGCGAGTGAACGCAATAGCCCAGCACCACGCCGGCCGTGGCGCGAAACCCCGCCGCGGTGCCGCCGGAAACAGCTTGCGAAGCGATGAAAAGGATATCCGGACCAGGCGTGCAGACTAGCGGGATGACCGTTGCCGAAAACAGAAAAAGTGTCGAGAAATTCATAGCGAAAGCTTATCGGTGAGCACCCGGAAGGTGCTTCCAAAATCTTGCAAGGAATTCTCGATCCAAGGCAAACTATCGTGCATGGACGATATTGACAGAAAGATTCTTGCGGAACTGCAAGCCAACGGCCGACTTTCGCTCACCGATCTGGGCGAGCGCATCGGTCTGAGCCTGTCGCCGTGCCACCGGCGCGTCCGTGCGCTGGAAGAGGCCGGGGTCATCGCCGACTACCGTGCCAACATCGACCCCGTGGCAGTGGGGCTGAGCTTTTCCGCGATCGTGTTCGTCACGCTGCGCAGCACCGACCGCGCCGCCGTGAAGGCCTTCGAGGACGCCGTGCCACAGGTGCCCGAGATCATCCAGGCGCAGCGCCTGTTCGGCGATCCGGACTTCATGCTGCACGTCATCACCACCGACCTCGCGGCGTATCAAAAGCTGTACGACTACAGCCTTTCGACATTGCCGAGCGTGCAGCGGTTGTCGTCCACCCTGGTCATGAAGAACGTCGTGCAGAACCGGCCGCTGCCCCTTTGATCCCGTTGGCCCGGCGCGCCATTTCTACCGGATCGCCGCCAGCTTCACCGCGAACCCCAGCAGGAACACGCCCGCCAGCCGCTCCAGCAGATTCGCCACGCGCGGGTTGGCGCGCATGCGCTCGGCCAGGTGGTGCGTCAGCAGCACCGCCGCCAGGCCGTAGAGAAACGTCAGCGCCGCCACCGTGACCGCCATGAAGGCGAACGTCACCAGGCCCTGATGCCGGACCGGGTCGATGAACAGCGGGAAGAACGCCATGTAGAACATGATCGCCTTGGGGTTCAGCAAGGTGATCATCGCGGTCTGGCGCAGGTAGCGGCCGTTGTCCATGCGGCTCGGACGCGGCGCGGCGCCGGGCTTGCTGCGCATCATCTGCAGGCCCAGCCAGGCGAGATACGCGGCGCCGGCCCACTGCACGATATGGAACGCCGTGGGATAGGCCGCCAGCAGCGCCGAGACGCCGGCCACCGCCAGCCACATCAGCACCTGGTCTCCCAGGATCACGCCGCAGGTCGCCGCCAGGCCCGCCTTGATGCCGCCCTTGCCGGTGGCGGTCAGCAGGGCGAAATTGCCCGGGCCGGGGATGATCAGCAGCATGATGAAGGCGAGCACGAATGCGCCATAGTCGGTGACACCGAGCATGGAAAGACTCCCGAAAAGAGAACGGGCATTGTAGATCCGCCCGGCGTGACGCGCGGCCGATCTCGCCGGCAACGAAAAGGCCGGCCCCCGCCCGTCGCAACGCGCGACGGAGGGGGCCGGCCCGATGGGCTGGCTGACTACGCGATCAACGCAGCAGCGACAGCACCGTCTGCGGCACCTGGTTGGCCTGGGCCAGGACCGACGTGCCGGCCTGTTGCAGGATCTGGGCGCGCGACATGTTCGACACTTCCGTGGCGTAGTCGGCGTCCTGGATGCGCGAGCGCGCGTTGGACAGGTTGTTGACCACGTTGTTCAGGTTGTTGATAGTCGATTCCAGGCGGTTCTGCACGGCGCCCATTTCGCCGGTCAGCTTGTTGAGGACGCTGAAGGCGGCGTCCAGGGTCTTGAGCGGATCCGCGGTCAGCGTACCCTGGCTGGTTTCGTCGGTGGTGAGCTTGCCGCCGCTGGTGATCCTGACCAATTCGCCGACCTTGGCGGCATAGTCGCCGGCGCCTGTGCCGCTCTTCACGTGAACCAGGCCGTTGTTGGGATCGACCGTGTAGGTCGTGGTGTAGTTCGCGACGGTCGTGAGCCGGCCCTTGTCGTCGATGAACGTGTTGGTCGACTCCCCATCAGTGAAGGTGAGCGTGGCGGTGGTTATGCCGGAGCCGATCTTCATGACGATGTCATTGGCCGTTGCATTCGCGTTGACCTTCGCCAGCAGCGCGTCGGACGTAATGGTGTCGGTGAACGAAAGCTGGTTGGCGGTACCCACGGAGGAATAGGTCTTGCCGCTAATCGTGACTGATGAGTTGGCAGCAGTCGTGTTTTGCGCGGCGGCGGTCATGACGCTTGCCAGCGTGGCGGCGGTGCCGCTGGCGTTGTTGGTGGAGAGGTTGCCGGCTGCATCCAGGAAGGCCGTGGCTCCACCAATCGTGATGGCGCCCGTGGCGTCGACTTCGAAGGTTGTCGACGCGGCGCCGTTGTTGTGTACATATACGCCCGTGCTGGTTCCCGTGGCCGGGCGCAGGCGGTTGGCCAGGGTGGTGATGGCGCCGGCGTTGCTGGCCGACACGTTTTTGAACGTGAAGTTCTTGTTGTCGGCGTCGTACGTATAGGTGGTGCCGGCGCCGGTGGCGGTGCCGCCATCCTTGACGGTATTGCCGTTTTCGAGGCGGGCGAATACCTGGTCCGCTTTCACGGCGGCGTGAGTCGTGGTGACCGTCCAGTCGTTGGGCGTGGCTGCTGCGGGGGCGGGCGCGCCGGCGGCCTGCAGGTCAGAGACATTGGCCTCATGGTTCTGCGTCACTCCCGAGCCGTTGACGTTGAAGCCGTCCAGCCCCAGCGTCTTGGCGCTGATTTCCGACAGGTTCAGCGTAATGGTTTCGCCATCATTGGCCCCTACCTGCAGCGTCAGGGGCTTGGCCTTGTCCGACAGAACCTTGACGCCGTTGAAATCGGTCTGTTGCGAGATGCGGTCGATGTCCGACAGGCGTTGGTTGATTTCGTCCTGGATGGAGTCGAGCTGTTCCTGCGAATAGCTGCCATTGGCGGCTTGCACCGACAGTTCGCGCACGCGCTGCAGGTGAGTGGTGATCTCGGCGGACGCGCCTTCGGTGGTCTGCGCCAGCGAGATACCGTCGTTGGCATTGCGCGAGGCCTGGGTCAGGCCCCGGACGTTGGCGGTGAAGCGGTTGGCGATGGCCATGCCGGCGGCGTCGTCCTTGGCGCTATTGATGCGCACGCCCGAGGACAGGCGCTCGATGGCGGTGCCCAGCGCGGACTGGGATTTGTTGAGATTGTTCTGGGCGACCAACGACAGATAGTTGGTGTTGATGACTGCAGCCATGTGTTAGCTCCTTGGCAGAGTGAGGCTTGATCGAGGCGGGCAGCGGCGCTGCCCGATTGCCAACGTGATGAACCGAGAATCAGCGTTCGGGTTCGTCCGTTGCCAAAACTACGACCCTGCCAAATTGATCTTTAGACGATCGCGGCGCAAACGGCTGTCTTATGATTTTTGATGAGTTTTGCTGGAAATTTTCTGAAACACGAGCTTTTACTCGCACGAAAAAGAAGGCCCCACTCGCGGGTAAGCGGGTGGGGCCTTCGGCCTTGTCTCTCTTGGGGAAAGTTGCAAGACATGTGTAGTGTAGGCGTTTGGGCGCCGCCGAAAACTCATGAATACTCAACGGCGCAGTGGAGCGCGAACGGGTGGGCGCCGCGGCGGGTATCGTCGGGCGCCGGCGGCGCCGCCGCGCGCAAATCAGTCGTGCGTCGCGATGCCGATCCTGCCCTCGCGCAGCACCAGCAAGGACCCTTCGGAATAGATGTTGCGGATCTGCAAGGGGGCATCGCGCAGGGTCGAGAGTTTCTTGCGGACCCGATAGAGCAGCGCGTCGATGCGGTGCTGATCGTAGATGACTGCCGGATAGCCGAGATTCTGCGACATCCGCTTGTGGCTGACGGGGTACTTCGGACTCTGGATCAGCGTCGCCATGACGATGGATTCCTTGGCCGTCAGGCTTAGCTGTTGGCCGTCCGACGATCGCAGTTGGCGCGATTGCACGTCCAGGGTCCAGTTGCAGTGCGAGATCGGGCCCGGCGTCGCGGTCACGAGCCGGCGTTCGAGCGCGCTAACGGTGACCGCCAGCAGCGCAAGCTGGATCGGCTTGATCAGGTAATGGTCGGCGCCGTCGCTCAGGCTCTGCAATTGAGCGGGCATGCGCACGTTGTCGGTCAGCACGATGATGCCCATGGCGGGAAACGTGCGGCGCAGCGGCGCGATGTGGCCGAGCATGTCGCCGTCGGGCAGCGACGCGGCGGTCACCAGGATGCCGGGCGGGGACTGCCGGATGTGCGCCAGCGCGTCCTGCACGGTGCCGCAGACGTGCACGCCGCGGCCGAGGCCGGCGATATGGTTGGACACGGTTTCGGCCCATTCCGGCGGATCTTCAACGACAAGAACGCGCATACCTGCGATTGGTTTCCCGGGCCACGGACTGCGTCGACGACTGGACGGCGGGCCTTCTTCCGCCAGCGCGGCATCGCGGAAGCGACGCCCATCCGATTCTAGATTTGTCCTTGCGGGAAAACGCGGTTTGGCGTCTTAATGCGGTCTGATATCAAGGTCGGCGTCGCGGCAAGATTGCGGGCGGAGACTCGGGCGGCGGGTGCGCGGCCTCGGTGCAAAGGCCCTCGTCTTCAGAAACAATCGCAACAATAGTTTTCTGGCGAGCGCGCCCTGCGCGAGCCTCCCGGCACCGTATCGCCGCGCGTCATCGCGCCGCGGCCCGTGCGAATGCGGGCGTGGCGTCCGCCCCATCGCGCCGGCCGCGCGAAATCCCACCGTGTTGCCCGCGTGGCCCGATGTTTCAGCGTGCCTCGCCGCGCTTGCGCTCCGGCCCAGAGGCAGTAGCATGCGCGCTCAGACCGATTCAGCCTCATTTAAGGACCGATCCATGACCTTGCCGCGCCCGCGCCTTGCCTTGTCCCTCCTGACGCTTACGCTGGCGCTGTCGGGGTGCGTGAACATGCCGTCCTCGAACGGATACGGCACCCGCGACGATCCGCGCTACGGGCAACTGCTGGACCTGATCAACGAGGCGCTCAAATCGGACATGGCCGTGGTGCTGGTGGCCGACCTGATGCCGCACGCGACGCTGAAAGACGCCTTGACCATGACGCAGTGGACTCCGACCGTGATCTGGATGCACGAGAAGGCGCCGCAGGTGACCTTCAGCCGCAAGTTCCAGACCAATACGCTCAAGCGCGACCCGAAGGAAACCTATCTGTTCCAGGCGTTCGAGGTGCATATCCTGCCGCCCGGCAAATACCTGCTGACCGGCGGCGACGACTACAAGCTGAATGCGCTGCTCGATCAGGTCGGGGCCAAGCGCGGGCCGGAGGGATCGGGCCGCGGCGCCAACGGCACCGCCTATCTTTCGCCGGAACTCTATCGCGAGTTCTACAGGCAGCAGGCGTGGCGCGACGCCACCACCCACAGCGAGACCAAGACGCGCCAGGTCTGCACGGCCGTGCACGTGGCTTCGGGCGCCTGCGTGAGCTGGGGCGAGCAGCAATACACCGAGACCTCGGCGGGGATGCCGGCGGGCTACTACGAGGAAACCGATTCGCGCGACATTCCCGCCATCAAGGTGCAGGCGCGCATCCCGCCCAAGCAGGCGCTGGCCAGCTTCACGCTGCAGGGCGGTCAACTGGTGCTGAGCCAGCGCATGCACCTGAAGACGCCCAGCTACAAGTTCCGCCAGTCGGCCTGCCGCGCGGTCGACCCCAAGATGATCGAGTGCCCGCTGGAGGACCTGACTGTCTACACCCGTCCGGCGCCGATGGAGTTCGCGCAGAAGTACCTGGCGCAGCGGACCCTGAGCGCCGAGCACCAGGCGCTGCTGGCCAAGCTGCAGCCCATGCAGATCACGCCGCTGGGCAAGCAGGGCATGGAAGACCCGATCTGGGGCGTGCCGCTGTCGATGGACAAGGGGCGCTAGGCCGGCGCGCGGCGGGAAAAAAAGAGAAGAGCGCGCAACGCGGCGTTGCGTTTGGCGGGGGTAAACTCCCCCACCGCCCCGTCGCATCGGAGCGCCTGACCGTCGCCATGCAACTGTCCCACCCGGATCGAGGAGTGGACGATGCAACGCCATTTCCTTGTCCTGTTGTTGCTGTCGCTGACCCAGATCGTCGGTTGGGGCGTGGTCGGCGTGCTGCCGGTCATCGCCGCGCCGGTCGCGTCCGACCTGGGCGCCACCTTGCCGTCGATATTCCTGGGCACGTCGGTCATGTATGTCGCGATGGGGCTGGCCGCGCCGCTGACCGCCCGCGTGTTCCGCCGGTTCGGCACGCGCCAGGCGATGGCGGCGGGCGCCGCGCTGATCGGACTGGGCCTGGCCCTGTTGGCGCTGTCTCCGGGCCTAATGGCCTTCTGGGCCGCCTGGGCGCTGATCGGCGTGGCGGGCGCCGCCTTCCTGACGACCGCCGCCTATGCCTACGTCGTGGAATATGCGCGGGAACAGGCGCGCGGCCTCATCGGCACGCTGATGCTGGTGACGGGCCTGGCGGGCAGCGTGTTCCTGCCGGTCACGGCGTTTCTCGATCACCTGATCGGCTGGCGCGATGCGCTGCTCGTGTACGCCGCCGTCATGGCGCTGGCCGTGGGCCCGCTGCTCTGGTTCGGCCTGCCCGCGACCGAAGCGACGGCGGCAGTGGCCGCGCGGCGCGGCGCCGGCTCCCATGGCAGGATCTTCGTGCTGCTGGTGACCGCGATAGCCTTGAACAGTTTCGTCACCTTCGGCATCCAGGCCGTGGGCGTGCCGCTGCTGCAGGCCATGGGCATGGATCTGGCGCGCGCCGTCGCGGTTGCGTCGCTGCTGGGCGTTTTCAAGGTCGGCGGGCGCTTGCTTGACCTGCTGGGCGGCGGGCGCTGGGACGGGCTGTCCACCGGCATTGCCGCGGGCGCCATGATTCCGCTGGGGCTGGCCGCCATCTGGATCGGCGGCGCGGGCCTGCTGCCGGTCGTCGGCTACCTGCTGCTGTTCGGGGTCGGCAGCGGCGCCTTCGCGGTGGCGCGGGCCACCATGCCGTTGGTGTTCTTCGACAAGGCCGGCTATGCGGCGGCGATGGCCGCCATCGCCTTGCCGATGAATCTGATCAACGCCCTGGCGCCGCCGGCGCTGGCGGTGTCGATGGAGCAGGCCGGCGCGCCGGTCACGTTCGCGCTGCTGGGCGGGCTGAGCGTGCTGGCGCTGGCGGCGCTGCTGGCGCTGAGCCGCTTGCGACCGCCGTAGCGGTCGAAGTCCGCCCAGGCCTCGGACCAGTTGAAGGCGACGCCGACGATGCCGACGCCGCCCAGGCGTTGGTCGACGGCCAGCAGCTTCGCCGCCGCGCGCATGAAGGTATCGCTGACGTTCGCATCGGGGGCTCGCGGATCGCTTGGACCTTGTCGCACAGGTTGCTGGCGTCCAGGGAAGGCTATGCAGCGCTACGTATCACTGGGATTTATAAGGGGCTTAAGCCGTTGCTTGAACCAGCGCGGTGAACAGCCGAGCAAAGTCGTCATTCCTAGGGTTATCCCTAATCTCTTCCTCGCCCTACCATGCCGGTCCGGTTCAACAAGGCCCCGGAACAACAACAGGCGATCATCGCGCCACCCGGCCGGGGCGACATAGGAAGCAAGCATGTTTGGCCTATTTTCTGGTCTGCGTATCCGCGCCCGCCTGTCCGGCGCGTTCTTGATGGTGGCGCTGCTGGGCGGCGCGGTCGGCGCCTTCGGCGTGTGGGGGCTGGCCCGTATCAACGACATGAACAGCCAGCTCTACGAGGTCGAATTGCGCGGCCTGTCCGACATGAAAAACGCCAACCTGCAGTTGGTGTATGCCGGCCGCGCCCGCAACAGCTATCTGGCGGCCTCCACCGAGGCCGAACGCGAGGCCAGCCGTAAACAGTTCGACAGCGCCGTGCGGCGGCTGGACGCGCTGCGCGATCGCGCCGCCAGCTACTACCTGGCGCCCGAGGACCGCCAGTTGCTGGCGCGCTTCAGGCAGGCGCAAGACGCCTGGAAGCGCGACGCCGAGGCTTTCTTCACCGCCGCCCGCGAGCTGCCGCTGCGGGCGAAGGATTCGCGCGCCGTCGAGATCGAAAAGCACGTGATTGCGTCCTCGGAGCAACTGGACGGCGTCATGGACCGGCTGGCCGAGTCCAAGGAAGCCAGCACCGCGCGGTCGGTGCAGGCGGGCTCCGACCTCTACGAACGCACGCGCCTCATCATGATCGCGCTGTCGATCGCCGGCGTGGCGCTCGGCATGCTGCTGGGCGGGTTCATGACGCGCGGCATCGTGCAGCCGCTTGGACAGGCGGTGCAGGCCGCGCGCCGCGTGGCCGCCGGGGATCTGACCGGCGACATCCGCGTCGTCACGCGCGACGAGACGGGCGACCTGATGATCGCCCTGCAAGCCATGAACCACGGCCTGGCCGCTATCGTGCGCGATGTGCGCGATGGCTGCGAAGGCATCGCCTCGGCGGCCTCCGAGATCGCCCAGGGCAACGCAGACCTGTCGCAACGCACCGAGGAACAGGCCGCCTCTTTGGAGCAAACCGCCGCTTCGATGGAGCAACTGACCAGCACCGTGCAGTTGAACGCCAGCCACGCCGGCCAGGCCGAGCAACTCGTCACCCAGGCCTCGGCCGTGGCCGTGCGCGGCGGCAATGAAGTCGATGGCGTGGTGCGCACCATGGACGCCATCTCCGACAGCTCGCGGCGCATCGCCGATATCACGAACGTGATCGACAGCATCGCCTTCCAGACCAACATCCTGGCCCTGAATGCCGCGGTTGAGGCCGCGCGGGCCGGCGAGCAGGGCCGGGGCTTTGCCGTGGTGGCGGGCGAGGTTCGCACCCTGGCGCAGCGCTCGGCCGTGGCCGCCAAGGAGATCAACGCCCTCATCAACGAGTCCGTCAGCCGCGTCGAAGACGGCGCGCGGCAGGCCGGCGCCGCCGGCCGCACCATGCGTGAAGTGGTGGCCAGCGTGGGGCAGGCCGTGACGCTGGTGCGCGAAATCGCTGGCGCCTCGGCCGAACAGTCTACCGGCATCGGCCAGGTCAACCAGGCCGTGGCGCAGATGGATGGCGTCACCCAGCAGAACGCCGCGCTGGTGGAAGAGGCCGCCGCCGCGGCCGCCAGCATGCGCGAGCAGGCCGGACGGCTGACGCAACTGGTCCGGCGCTTTCAGGTCGATGCGGTCACCGGCGCACGCGTGCTGGCGGCGCGACCCCTGCCCGCGCTGTCCGCGTCCGAATGAGAGAGGATCGTCTCGTTATTGCGAACAACGGAATATGCCGTTTCGGTCGCGGATATTTGGCAGAATGGATTCGGGTAAAACGTTTCGCCGATCGCGGCGAGGGCTGGCGCGCGGCGGCCGCCGGCCCTCGCGAGTGCGTCGCTTAGAAGTAGGCCAACGCGTAGGTGGCGTTCGCCTGGACCGAGCCGGTGCCCGACGTGACCGCTCCGGGTCCGCCCACAACGGACATGCGGGCCCAGTAGCGCAGCTCGTTGCTGCCGTTGATCAGTTGCTTCGCGTTCGCGGCGCTGGGGGTGGCGGCAAGATTGACGGGCGTGGTGCCATCGCTCTCGAGCAACTGCACGGCGACGGCGGTGGCGGTTCCGGTATTGGAGATCTTGCCCAGCGAGGCGTTCGTGAAGGTGCCGAGGAACTGGACCGCCACCTTGGACAACTTGCCGTTCGGGTTGGGGGTGGTCCCCGTATCCTCGTCGAACGAGCAGCCCGTCAGGTGGATGACGACGGGCACCGAGTCGGAGAATTTCCCGGGGCCATTCAGCATGCGCTGGGAGACCTGCCCCAGGTCGATCGTCATGTTGCTGTCGGCGGCGGAGATGGAGCAAGGCCCTTCGATGACCGTCGCCGAAAAGGTGATGGTGCCGGAGCCGCTGGTGCCCGCCGCAAATCCTGGCGCTGAATGGAACGCGACCGCGGCGGCGAGGGCGAGAGTGGATTTCTTGATCATGGGTGACTCCTGTGTTTCCTCTGTGGAAAGTGCATGAATGGTCGCGGACCGTATCTGGCGGTCCGCAACCGTGAAAAAGCGTGCGCGGGTCGCGTCCCTATTCCTTGACCCGTTCCTTGAATACGCAAACCCCCGCCGCACAGTGGTAGCGGCTGACGCGCATGCCGCCGTAGTCGTCGACATTGCCCATCATCAACTGCTTGGCGTCCGCGGGTAACTGGGCCTTGACCGCTTGCTCGGACAGCGGCGCGAGCATGATCGGCGTGTCGAAGCCGGGCAGCAGTTGCTTGCTGTCCGTGCCCAGCCACATCACCGTGAGGTAATAGGGCGACGTGTTCTTGAGCGTCAGGGTGCGGCCATCGGTGCGCGCCTGCAGGGCCTGTTCCGGCGCCGCCTCGCCGCGCTCGCCCAGCTTGGGCGGCCGTATGAACAGCTTGAGCTGGCTCTGCGTGGTCAGTTGCAGGAGGCTTGCGTCCTTGTCCTTCGGCGCCGGCGGGATTTCGCGCACGTTGAAATAGAACAGGGTCTCGCGGTCCTGCGGCAGGCGGGCCTTGGCCGCGGCGCTCATCTGCATGATCCGCACCTGCGCCTTCTTGCCCGCGTCAATGCGTTGCAGCGGGGGCAGCGCCAGCAGGTCGTTGGTCATCTTGCCGTCCTGGTCCTCGACCCAGGCCTGCGCCAGGTAGGGGGTATCGGTGCTTTCGTTGGTCAGCACCACCGAGACCGACTTCTGTTCGGTGCCCAGGATGATGCGGGTGCGATCCACATTGACCGCGCCCTGGCAGAGGGCGGGCAAGGCGAGCCAGGCGCAGAGCAGCGGTCCGGTGATATGTCTGAGTTTCATGTTTTCGCTTTCAAAATGAACGTCATGGGATGCGGGATATCAGGCCTCATTGGCAGGGCAGCGGCTGCGGGCCCTGGGCCAGCGCCGCGGGCGCGGGCAGGGTCAGGTGGCATTCCTTTTCGCCAGCCCAGGTCACGGTGAGCGCGTCGCGGTCTTCCGCGGTCACGCCGCTCAGATAGACCAGCCCCTCGTCGCCCACCATGCCGGCCGTCATGCCGGAACGGGAGGACAGCACCAGGGCGCCCAGCGGCGGGGCGTTGCCGTCGCTCAACCGGACATGGCCCAGCACCTGCTCGCCCTGGCTGGCGCGGATGCGGGAGTAGCCGATGGCGCCCTCGGTCAACACCTGGCTGATGATCGAGTCGGCCACGTCGACGTCGTCGGGCAGGGCGTTCACGTCCACCGCGACGTTGCTTTCGCGGTAGCTCGACACGTTGTTGACCACGGCGATGCCAAAGCGATTGGTAACGCCGTTGCCGTAGTCCACCGGCACGCCAGTGATCCCGTCGGTGTCGACCACCAGGCGCGGTTCGTTGCCGGCGGCCGGCTGGCCGAATGCCGCGCCCGCGGCCGTGGCCGTCATCGAGCCATACCAGCTCAGGCCGACGTTGCGGTATTGGCCGGGCTGCACGGTGAAGTCGGCGCTGGCTCGGCCATAGGGCGTGCGGCTCTGGATGCTGCCGCTCATGCTCTGGCGCCGCGAGTCGTAGTAGCGTTCGTCGCTCGCGTTCAGGTTCCAGGTGGTGTTCGGATGGCTGAAGTCGGTGTAGCCGACCGTGTGCTGCATCAGGCTGTCGCCGCTGCGCTGGTAGCCATAGCTGAACTGGCGGTTGTCGCCTATCGGGATGCTGATCGTGGCGTAGATCTGGTTCTCGGCCTGGCCATAGAAGCTCTGGGTACGGGCCAGCGACAGTGACATGTTGATGTTGCGCAGCGGCCCGATGTTGGCGTTCTTGCTGAGCGTGATCATGTAGTGGTTGTTGGTCGCCGAGTCGTTCCAGTAGTTCAGCCGGCTCAGCGACAGCGACACGCTCATGTCCAGCGGCTGGATGTGCTGGCTGTATGCCACCGTGTAGCTCTGCTTCTCGTCGCGGAAGAATTCGTCGCGCAGCACCGAGCGCATGACGTATTCGGGCAGCGACAGGAAGTGCCGGCCGGAGAATCGGTAGCCCATGAAGGCGATGGTGCTGCCCAGGCCATCGAAGGTCTTGGCGTAGTTGACCCGGTAGCTGTAGCCGGTGCGGCGCGGGGCATGGGCGAACGGCAGCCGGGCGTCCGAGCGCGTCACGTCCGCCGACAGGGCGCCCAGCCGGCCCAAGTTCTGGCCGGCGCCCAGCGCCAGCGCCCGGTATCCGTCCTGGGTGGCAACGAAGCCGCCATACAGCGAGGTATCGTTGAACGCGCCCCAGGTGGCTTCGGCCGTCATGAAGCCGGGCCTGACCACGTGGTTGTTGGCGCGGCCGCCGAACAGCGGCCGTCCGGCCGAAACCTGGTAGCGCAGGTTGCCCTTGCGCGTCATGAACGGCACGCTCGCCGTCGTGATCTGCCACGTACGGGCGCTGCCGTCGCTCTCCGTCAAGGTGACGTCCAGATTGCCGCTGATGTTCTGGTTCAGCGCCGGCAGGACGAAGGGGCCGGGCGACACTCGGGTCTGGTAGAGCAGGCGGCCGCTCTGGCTGACGGTCACTTGCGCGTTGCTGTTGGCAATGCCGGTCACCTGCGGCGCATAGCCCTGCAGCGATGGCGGCAGCATGCGCTCGTCGCTGGCCAGGGTGACGCCGGCGAAGCGGATCGGATCGAACAGGGAGGACGACAGGTACGTCTGGCCTAGCGTCAGCTTCGATTCCCATTGCGGCAGCGGCCGGAACAGGTAGGTCTGCGGCAGGATGGCGTTGGTTTGCGACTTGCCGTGGCTGTCGTGGTGGCTGTACTGGTAGTCGCTGCGCAGGCGCCAAGCGCCCAGGTTCAGGCCGGCGGTGCCGTACAGGGTGTAGCTGGACGAGTTGCTGCCCTGCTGCGCCATATAGCGGTTGGCCAGCAGGTTGTAGTCGAGGATCACGCCGTTCACGCCCGTGCTCCAGCGCGCCGGCGGCACCCAGTCCGGGTCCTGGTAGCGCAACCAGGCCTGCGGCACCGTCACGGTCAGCGACTGGCTGTCCGGGCTGTAGGCGACCTTGCTGTCAGGGGTGTCGAGGTCGACGCAGGGGCCGGCGTCGCTGTTGACATTGGCGAGCCGCGCCGCGGCGTCGTCCTTGAGGGCCAGCATCTCGAGCATTGCCGGAGTGACACAGAACACCGTGCCGTCGTCTATCACCGGCACCGCCTTGACCTGGTACTGGGCCTGGAGCAGGCGCTGGTTCAGGTAGAAGTCGACCAGGTAGGTGCCTGGCGCCACGTAGCCGTCGCGGCTGAAAGTGGACAGGTCGACGTTGCGCTTGTCCTTGGTGTTCAGAAAGCCACTGCTGAACTCCGTGGCGTGCGCCGACAGCACATAGGTACTGATTGCCATGATGGATGCCAAGCGGGCCAGGGTCATGATGTTTTTTGCCATATTCCGGCGTGAGAGACTGCCGGAAAACCTCGGCGTCGATGTGGCGCCGCATCGCGGCCACCTCGGTACGGAAAGCGCGCGTCGGAAATCCCCCGCCGCCATGGCGGCGGGGTTCCGTACGCACGGAATGGCGGCGTTTGGCCGCTTAGAAATACGTCAGCGTGTAGGTGACCGAGCTGCTCACCGTACCGGCCGTGACGCCGGTGGCGGCGGTCGATGCCAGCCGGGCGAAGAAGTTCAGCACGTTGGTGTTGCCCGCCGTGAGTTGTTGGGCCGTGGCCGACGTAGGGGCGGTGTTGAAGTTGACCGCGGTGGCGTTGTCCTTGCCCAGGATCTGGACCGCGACGTTGGCGGCGTTGCCCGTGTTCGTGAGCATGCCCTTGGTCGCGTCGGACGCGGTGCCGGCGAAAGACACGCCGACCTTGGAAAGCTTGCCGTTCGCGTTGGCGCCTGCGCCGGTATCCGTTTCGAACGAGCAACCCGTCAGGTGGATGGTGATCGGCACCGAAGCGGAGAACTTGCCGGCTCCGACCAGGTCCTTGCGGGAGATCTGGCCCAGGTCGATGTTCAGGGCGGAGTCGGCGGCCGAGATGCTGCACGGCGCTTCGATGATCGAGCCGGTGAAAGTGATGGTGCCTTGACCGAATTCACCGGCGGCGAATGCCGCGACCGGACCCAGCAGGGCGGCGGTGGTTGCAGTGGCGAGGAGCGTCTTCTTAAGCATGGATAGTCCTTATTGATATCCGAGGGAGCTAGCCTGCGCGGTTGGCCGCGCAGAGGTTGAAAAAACGGATAGGCCGGGCTCGGAAAATGATGGGTCGGCTTGGCGCCGTTTTTTCATCAGCCCGAATGAGAAGCTATTGCGTTCGCATGAGATGTCGAGGCGTTGGTTCAAGAGGCCTGGCCGCGCTGAGGCGCCAGGCGTGCGGAGGAATATGTGATGTTCCCGTCATGGACGGAATCTTGCATAGCGCGGATTATCTGAGCATTAACTCGCGTCAGATATCGAGAGGGGGCGTCGGAGCGCCCCGATGGGCGTCCGTCAGGACGCCGTCGGAGGACGCCCATGAGGGGCGTCCGGCAGGATCGGCGGGAAGGAAAGGCGGGAAGGAGGAGCGGCTCAGGCGCGCCAGGCGAGCACGGCGGCGACCGCCACGCAGACCGCCGCGAATACCCGTTGCAGCACCGCTTGCGGCACGCGCGGCGCCAGCGCGCGGCCGGCCGTCATGCCGGCGATGGCCGCGGCCACGAAGGTCCATTGCGCGGTCGACAGCGTCAGTCCGTGCAGCAGGGCGGAACTGACCGTGGCGGCCGATACCAGCGCGATCACCATCAGCGAGGTCGAGACGATGCTGATCATGCGCGCGTCGCTGAAGTGTGTCAGCGCCGGAACGATGATGAAGCCGCCGCCGACCCCGAGCATGCCGGTGCACAGGCCGGATACGGCGCCGATGCCGCCCAGCGTGGCGGCGGTCAGGCGGTTCCAGACGAAGCGGCCGGTTTCGGGCGAGAGCCGGCAGGCCTTGCGCGGGGCGTCGGCCGCGCCCGGGGCCGGCGCGCGGCGGCGCGATTGCTGCACCATGCGGGCGGCCACCAGCAGCATCACCGCTGCAAAAGTCAGACTAAGCCAATGCGCCGGCAAGCGCCGCGCCAGCGACAATCCCAGCGGTGCGGTCAGTGCGCCCACCGCGGCCATCAACATGGCGGCCTTGTAGCGCACCAGCCCGCGCATCAGGCCCTGCAGGGCGCCGACCGCCGACGCGATGCCCACTGCAATCAGCGCCACCGGCGCCGCCTGCGTCAGCGTCAGGCCCAGGCCGAACATCAGTGCGGGCACGGCCAGAATGCCGCCGCCGGCGCCGGTCAGGCCGAGGGAGACGCCGATGCACAGCCCGAGCAGGGTCGCGGTCACCATCATTAATTACTTTTAGAAATTAACTTATTACTTCAAATAAGTATAACGTGCCGGGACGAGGTTTCTGCCATGCGGATTTTGTTGGTCGAGGATGACGCCTCCATCGCGCTGGCCATCCAGGCGGGCCTGGGGTTGCAAGGGTTCGTGGTGGATGTGGTCGGCAACCTGCGGCAGGCCGACCTGGCGGTGCAGACGTCGCATTTCGGCGCCTGCGTGCTGGATCTCGGGCTGCCCGATGGCGACGGCATGGGGCTGCTGGCGCGATGGCGCGCGCGCCGCCTGAACCTGCCGGTGCTGGTGCTGACGGCCCGCTCGGCGGTGCCGCAGCGGGTCGACGCGCTGCGCGCCGGCGCCGACGACTACGTCCTCAAGCCGTTCGACCTGGACGAACTGGGCGCGCGCCTGCAGGCGCTGATGCGGCGGACCGCCGGGCACACCACCGATCGCATCGAGCACGGCCGCCTGACGCTGTTCGTGTCGCGCGGCGAAGTGCTGCTGGACGGCAAGCGCATCGCGTTGCAGCGGCGCGAGCTGACGCTGCTCAGTACGCTGTTGCAGCATCCCGGGCAGATCCTCACCATGGATCAGTTGCGCGACAGCCTGTACGGCTTCGATGACCGGGTCGAGAGCAATGCCGTCAACGTCCACATCCACAAGCTGCGCCGCAAGCTCGGCGCCGATCTGATCGAGACCGTGCGCGGCTGGGGCTACCGGCTGGGGATGCCGGCGCCGTGAGTCTGCGCACGCGCCTGTCGATGTTGCTCGGCGTCGTCTGGCTGGTGGTCGGCGGCGCCGTCACGCTGTGGATGTTCGAGCACGCCAGCGCCCAACTGGACGCGGCGCTGGACTCCCGGCTGGCGGCGTCGGCGGCGATGGTGACGCGGCTGGTGACGCAATGGCCGCGCGACGCGGCGGTCGGCCTGCCGGACATGGCCGCCGCCAGCGGCGCGCCGGCGCGCGGCGGCATCGCGTGCGAGGTCGGCGCCTTCGGCGCTGGCGCGACCCCGGCGTTCACGGTGGCGCGGGCGCGCGCCTCGCTGGCGCTGCAGGCGGCGCCGCTGGGGTTCGGCTCGTTCAGCCGGGCGGGCGCCACCTGGCGCACCTATGCCGTCGAGGCCGAGGGCATGCGCGTCGCCACGGCCTGCCGCACGGACATCCGGGCCGAGCTGCGCCGAGAGATGGCCTGGACCGCGCTGCTGCCCGGCGTGGCCGGCCTGCTGGTGGGTTTTGCGCTGCTGTGGTTCGGCGTCGGCCGCGGCCTGGCGCTGGTCGAAGGGCTGCGCCGCCGGCTGGCGTGCGAAGCGCCGTGGCCGGCGCACGACCTGCCCGGCGACAAGGTGCCGCGCGAACTCATGCCTTTCACGCAGACGCTGACACACCTGTCGCAGCGCATGGAGGACATGCTGCTGCGCGAACGGCATTTCTCGGACCACGCGGCGCACGAGATGCGCTCGCCGGTCACGGCCATCAAGGCGCACCTGCAGGTGCTGGAACGCCTGCCGGCGATGGCTGGCGATGCGGCCAGCCGCCAGGCGGTCGCGCATGCGCTGCAGGGCACCGCGCGCCTCGAACGCCTGATCGAGCAATTGCTGATGCTGGCGCGCGCCGACGGCGATGATGCCGACGCGGCCTGCGATGCGCTGGCGGTGCTGGCGCGGGTGGCCAGCCGCAAGCCGGCGCGGGTGCGCTGGCATCTGCCCGCCAGCCGGCCCTGGGCGGCGTTGCCGGATGCGCTGCTCGATTGCGCGGTGCGCAACCTGGTGGACAACGCGCTCAAGTACTCACCGGCGCACGCCGATGTCCAGGTCCACGTCTCGATCGCGGCGTCCGATCTGGTGGTGACGGTGCGCGACCGCGGGCCGGGGCTCACCCCGGCGCAATGCGCGCGGGCGGTCGAGCCGTTCTGGCGCGGCGGGCGCCAGGGCGAGGGCGCGGGCCTGGGACTGTCGATCGTGGCCGCCATCGCGCGGCGCCACGGCGGCGCGCTGGCGTTGGAGTCGACGCCGGGCGCGGGCCTGCGCTGCCGCCTGAGCGTGCCGCTGGCCCTCGCGGCTGGGCTCAGTCCCAGGAGCGCGAATAGCGGTGATCGAGAAACAGTTCCGGCAGGCCCGACACCTGCTTGAAGCGCAGGACCTCATCTTCGTCCATGCCGAGCTGACGGGCAATGTCGGCGTCGCTCCAGCCGGCCTTGAGCAGGCGCACGACGATATCGGTCATGGGCATCACGCCGTGCACGCCGCGCGCGCGGTTGTGGCGGATGGTGGCGGCGATGCGGTCGGCGGCGCCGGCGCGGCCGTGGCGGATGACCACGATAGGCAGGTAGCCCTGCAGGCGCTGGCGGATGGGACCCTTCTTCTTGCCCACGCGCTGGCGGTGAAAGCCGTCCACCACGACGTAGCGGGCGGGGCCCGCCTGGTGCGCGACGATGGGCTGGGTGTAGCCGTCGGCGGCGATCGACAGCTCCAGCAACCGCATTTCGGGCGGCGCGACGCTGTTGGGGTTGTAGTCGTTGGCCTCGATCCGCTCGCCGGGGACCCATTGCACGCAATCGACCGGCTCGGCGGCGAAGGGACTGTGCTCATGCAGGCACAGGCGGATCCGGTTGATGGCTTCGATCCGTTGGCGGATCGGCAGGCTGTCCAGTTCGTTGAACAGCATCCTGGCCCGGCTCTCCAGGCTGTCGAGAAGTGGCATGGGCATTCCTTTTCAAGGTGATCCAGTTGCCCCGGCTGGTGTGGGGCTGGAAGCCGTAGGGTTGCAGCAGCTCGGCGCTGAGCCATGGCACGCGCAGGGTGCAGGGCTGGTCCAGACCGTCGATGTAGTCGAGCACGCGCTGGCGCAGCGCCCGGAACAGGCCCAACTGGCGCGCTTCGGGGCGGATGTAGCCGTCGCGGATGCGCACCGTGTCGCTCAGCAGTTCGATGCTGACGAAGCCGAGCACGCGGGCATGGCTTTTCCGCCTGACGATGAACCAGCGGTGCCGCGGACTGTCGTTCAAGGGATAACCGCCGCAGTCGCGGCGCACGGTGGCGCTGGCGAAGAAGCGGCCCATCTGCGCGAAGAAGGCGCGTTCGTCGTCGTACGAGCGCAGCAGCAGGAAATCGTAGTGTTTCAGGGGATGCGTCATGGTGCGGCGCGCGCAGGCACGGGAAGCAGGCTGTCGATGTCGCAGCGCGCCGGGCCGAACGACAGCGATCGCGCCATGTCCTGCTTGAGCAGCGACAGACCGATGCGGCGCCAGGAGGGCTGCGCCTTGCGATTTTCGAGGTCGGGGATGCCGGCGTCGGGCCACATCGCCAGCGGATGGCCGCGTTGTTCCCACCAGGCGATGAAGACGTCGATGCGCCGGGCGTACACCTGGCGCAGCGCGACCGGCATGCTGTCGAGCAGGAACTGGCTGTACTGGCGCCAGGTATCGAAAGTGGGCGGCAGGCCCAGCCCGCCGCGATAGCCGAGGAAGCGTTGGCGGCAATAGCGCGCCGCGTAGTTGGCGCCCTGCACGCGCTTGACGGCGCGAAACCAGGTCTCGGGCTCGAGCTTGTGGAACAGGTCCAGCCCCTTGCGCTGGTCGTCGCCGTAAGGTTGGCAGATGCGCATCTGCGAATACGGCACGCCGGCGCGCAGCATCTGGTCATAGAGGCGGTTGTAGGCGTGGCCGTTTTCGCCGGTGTAGCGCCACAGGTCTTCGAACTTCCAGTCGTAGATCGGGAAGAAGGTGACGGCGTTGTCGCGCTGCTTGTCGCGCGTGCTCCAGGGCAGCGGCTTGTGCGCGCCGGGCGGCGTCCAGGCGCATTTCTTGGTGCGACGCTTGATGGCGAGATAGCGGTTGAGCGACTCGTCGGAGCGGATGCCGACCAGGAACGCGGTGGTCTTGTCGCGCGCCAGCCATTGGTTGAATTCGGGCACGAATTCCTCGAATTCCATGCGGTGGCGGTAGAACGGAAAATAGCCGGGATCGCTGATGACGGACGGATGCCGCGGCAGCGGCCGGATCCAGTCGGCCTCGCGGCCGGGCTCCCAGGTGCACCAGTAGGGTTCGCGCAGGCTCGACGCGTTGCGCAGGTTGATGGGCAAGCAGATCCACCAGGGGCGGACGTCGGCGCGGTCGAACATGTGCGCGACGTGGGCGATGGTGGCCTGGTATTGCCCTTCGAGGTCGATGAAGACCGCGTGCACCGGGCCGCGGCCCATTTCGCGCGCGACCTCGAGCGCCAGGTGCAGGGTGACGGAGCTGTCCTTGCCGCCGGAGAAGGCGACGCAGACCTGCTCGAAGTGCTGGAACACCAGCCGGATGCGGGCCTTCGCGGCTTCGTGGACGTCGAGGTCGCGGTAGTGTTTCAAGGCCATGGGTCGTGCATCCTGTTCGCGTCGTGCCCGGCCCGTCGCGCGGGCGGGCGTCGCGGCGCGCGGAACCGGCCGGACAGGGGCGGGTCATGCGTATGCGTCGCAACAAGCGTGTGAGGATAGCCCGATCCCAAGGCGTGAACGGGGTCATTCCGTCCGCTATTTTCTGGAGATCGGCGCGCCCGCCCTGTGCGTGGCGGGCATTCGTCTTACCCGTGGCCCGAAGCGCCCAGCGTGTCGACGCAGGCGCTTGCGAACGGAATTTCCAGGTTCAGGTCAGCCGGGCGCCGTTGGGCACGTCCAGCTCGGGCGTCACCAGTACGGTCCGGTCGGCGGCATCGGCCAGGCCCAGCACCAGCACCTCGGAGCGCACCGGGCCAACCTGGCGCGGCGGAAAATTGACGATGCCGAGCACGCGCTTGCCCGGCAGTTGCTCCAGCGTGTAGCGGCCGGTGATCTGCGCCGAGCTTTTCTTGACGCCGACGCCGGCGCCGAAATCGATGGTCAGCTTGTACGCCGGCTTGCGCGCCTCGGGGAAGGGATCGGCGGCGATGATGGTGCCGACGCGGATGTCGACCTTCATGAAGTCGTCGAAGCTGACGGTGGGGGCGGGCGGGGTGGCGGGGTCCTGGGTGTAGTGCATGGGCGTGGATGATCGGTTCAGGGGAAGCGGGCGGCGGCGCCAGCGATGGCCCCATCATGCCAGATCGATGCCCCCGCGGGTCGCGCGCAGGGTGCGCAGGGTGGCCAGGTCGACCAGCGCAATGCGGCCGTCGAGGGTGCCGACGGCCAGCCTGCCGCCGTGCGCGGCAAGCGCATAGAGCACGGTGGCGATGCCGCCGATGCGGACCCGGGAGGCCAGCAGCAGGTCGCCGCTTGCGGCGTCGATCAGCATCAGGGTGCCGTCGAGGAAGGCCGCCAGCACCAGGCCGTCGGCCACCACGATGGCGCTGGCCGAGGCCGGGGTGGCATGGCGCCAGCGTTCCTGGCCGCGCGCCAGCGATTTGCGGTAGATGAAGCCGCGATATTTGTTGCCGACCGTGGGCGAGTAGTGTTTGCCGGCGATCACCACGCCCGCGCCGAGCGCGTCGTCGATGTAGGCGCCGCGGCATTCCATGGCGTGGCTGGCGGGCGTGCCATCCGGCTTGAGCAATGGCCAGAGGCGCTCGATGCGGCCATCGGCGTGGACCCGGCACAGGTGCTTGCCTTCGTGCGAATTGGGCGGCGTGCCCTGCAGCGCGAACAGATCGGGTGCGCCGTTGATGCCGATGTAGTGGTTGAAGCAGTCGTAGTGGCCGAGATCGAGGCGCCGTGCTTCGGCCAGGGTGGCATCGAGCAGGACGTCGCCCGCGGCGCGGCGGCGCGCGTCGACGCGGTCGCGGCGGCCCAGCAGGCGGCCGTCGGCGCTGGCGCAGAAAGTGTACTGGCCATCTTCGTCGCGCACCGTCGTCAGCTCGCCATCGCGCAGCGCGTACAACCGCGAGTCGCGGCGGAAGCGGGCGGCGGGATCGGGCGGGGCGATCGCGTGCACGACGAGCGGCGTGGTGGGCAGGATCTCGGCGCCGCGGCCGCCGCCGTCGTGGCGCGCGAGCAGCGCGCCGTCCACGCGGTAGCGGTCGAGCAGGCAGTTGTCGTGGACCGCGGCGAGCGTGTCGGCGTCGAGCCAGGCGAGATCCCAGATGGCGCCGCGCAGGCCCAGGTCGGGCAGGCCCAGCCAGTCGGCCAGGCGCCGGGCGGCGTCGTCGGCATCAGGCGGCGTGGCGCGGTCGAGGGTGGCGGTGGCGGGGTCGAGTTCAGGCGTGGCCACGCCGGCGGCGGTCTCGACGCACAGCAGCGTTTCGAACGCCGCGGGCGCATCGTCGTCCTGTTCGTCCCACGATTCGTCCCAGGGGCGGACCCAGGCCTGGATGCGGCCGTCCTCCAGGTAGCGGCACCGCACCACTTCCGGCACGTTGAGGAAGGGGCGATGGCAGGCGCCGCTGTCCCAGTTCCAGGCGATCAGATCGCCTTCGAACATATAGCCGCCGTCGTAGCTGCCCGCACCGATGGCGATGACGGGTTGGTCCGGATGGAAGGCGATGTCGTTGACGGGCAGGCGCGACGCGTCGCAGGCCGCGAACGGCGCGGGGTCGCCGCGGCGATAGAGGCCGACGCGATAGCGCAGCGTGGCGCCGCCATAGGCGGCGCGCGCGGGCGGGTTGATCAGCAGGGGAAAGGCCGAGGCCACGGCGACGATGTCGCCGGCCGGGTGGAAGAACACGCCGGTGATCCGGCCGGCGCCTTGCAGCGCCGGATTCATGAATGCGTTCACGATTCTCGCAGCCGCCGCGCTTGCGCGCGAGGCGGCTTCAGGCTTCGCGGGCCACGGATCGGGCGCGTGAAGGCGGCGGGGCGCGGCGCGGCGGCGGGCGGGCGCATGGGCGGACG
This sequence comes from Achromobacter sp. SIMBA_011, assembly GCF_046535435.1. Taxonomy (NCBI): domain Bacteria; kingdom Pseudomonadati; phylum Pseudomonadota; class Betaproteobacteria; order Burkholderiales; family Alcaligenaceae; genus Achromobacter; species Achromobacter sp. SIMBA_011. The sequence continues at coordinate 68,240 of NZ_JAWRWN010000013.1, forward strand.
GCCGTCAATGACGCGTCATGATTTGGCGGCGGCGGCCGTGGTGGCGCTTTTCTTGCCGCGCGGCTTGGCCGCGGGCGTTTCGCTCACCGGCGGCGTGTCGAACTCCTGTTTGTTTCGTTCGCCCCGCGGGGTGTTTTCCGGATGGGGTTTGGGAAAGGCCCAGGGTTTCGTTTTCTGATCCATTGCTTGTACTCCTTGCACAGGCGGAACAGTAGCATTTGCCGTGGCCGTGAGTAAGTGAGGGTTGACGTCAATATTCATCACATCGTGATATGAGGAAGCGGTTGGGGCGGCGACGCGGGCGCGGTGCGGCGGGCGGTGGCGCGGCGGGCCGGCTACCGTACGACCGCCGCGGCGTCGCAGCGTTCATTTCTGGAGGCTTGGTGTCTGGATTTCACCGCATGAGCGCATTGCGTGAATGGCCCGTGCGGGCCGCGGCGTCATGGCGGCGCTGGCGGGAGGCCGCGTCGGCGGCATCCTTGCAAGGGACCGCCGCGGCGCCTGCCGCGAGGCCTGTCCCGATTGCATCCGAACATTTTACCTTGGCCGCGCTGCGCGGCGCGGCGCGCTGGCGCGGCGGGCCGGGAGCGCGCCGCACGCGGCGGGAAGTCGCCATCCGGCGCCGGCTCGGACTCATCCATTTGCGTCGCTGAAAGCAGTAGTCGCCGCCGCCCCGGGCGGGACTACGATGGGGCCGTGCACATAGGGAGGGAACTATGGACACGACCAAGGAATGGTACGCCGCCGTCAAGGAATGGCAGCGCGCGCGCGACGAATTGACCGCGGCCGTCGCCGCGATCAAATGGCCCGATCCGACGCCGGCCTGCCTGGCCACCTACGACCGCGCCTACGCCCATGAAACCGCCGCGCGCGAGCGCATGAACCAGGCCTACGAACGCGTCCGACGATAGCGTGCGCGCGGGTTGCTACACTGCCGCGCATGACGCAATCCCAGACTCTCCTGACAATCCGGCAAGCGCGCCCCGACGATGTGGCGGCGCTCGAGGACATATTGACGCAAACCTACGCGGGCACCTGGCGGCCGCAGATGACGCCGCAGAAGTACCAGTACTTCCTGGACAGCGGCAAGATCCCGCGATACGTCGCCGAGCGCGGCGCGCGGTTCCACGTTTGCGAGGCCGACGGCCGCGTGGCGGGCATGGTGGATTGGGAAAAGAACTTCATCTGGGCCCTGCACGTGCATCCGGCGCTGCAGCGGCGCGGGGTCGGCGCGGCGCTGCTGGCGCTGGCCGAGGACGGCATGCGCGCCGCCGGCTTCGGCGACGCGCGGCTGGAGACCGACACTTTCAATATGCAGAGCCGCGCGTTCTACGCCAAGCATGGCTATGCCGAGGTCGACACTTATCCCGACGAGGAGTGGGACAGCGGCTTCACCACGGTGCTGCTGGTCAAAGCGCTGGCGTGATCCCGTGGGTGGGCGCGGCGGCGCGGGAAGCTGTTGATGTGATCCGTTGATGTGATCCGCTGCCAGCGGCGCTGTTGCCGGGGGGCCACGCGCATTGTGGCTCCATGAATTAAGGGTTATATGGCTCTCGCAATGGAGCCAGCGCGGCGCTATGGTGTGTTTTTCCTTTCCGCTGCCCCTTCCGCCATGTACCTGCCGTCCGCCTTCCGTGAAGATTCCATCGAGGTCCAGCACGATTTCATCCGCGCGCACCCCCTGGGGGTGCTGATGACCAGCGGGGAGGGCGGGCTGATGGCCAATCACATTCCCTGTCTGCTCTATCCGGAAGGGCCGCAAGGGGTGCTGCGGCTGCACATGGCGCGCGCCAATCCGCAATGGCAGGAACTGGCCGCCGGCGGCGAATGCCTGGTGGTGTTCCATGGCGCGCAGGCCTACATCACGCCGTCCTGGTACGCCACCAAGGCGGAGACGCACAAAGTCGTGCCGACCTGGAACTTCGTCGCCGTGCATGTTTGGGGCCAGGCGCGCATCCATGACGATCCGGCCTGGGTGCGCGCGCAGATCGGCGCCCTGACCGATGCGCAGGAAAAGGCGCGGGCGCAGCCGTGGCGCGTCGAGGACGCGCCAGAGGATTTCATCGCGGCGCAGATGCGCGCCATCGTCGGCGTCGAAATCGCGATCACGCGCATCGAAGGCAAATGGAAAGTCAGCCAGAACCGCACCGTGGCCGATCGCCAGGGCGTGGCGGCGGGCCTGGCCAATGAGCAGGGCGATGCGGTGATGGCGGGTCTGGTGGCCCGCCGCGGCGGGCTGGCGTGACCGGCGGGCGTTGAATCGCGGCGCCGCGGCCCCATACCAGGCAGGCGATGGCCGCGGCCTGCAGCGCCGCCGCCGCCGCCAGGAACCAGAACAGCGGGTGCGGCCCCTGGCCGGCCAGCGTGCGCAGCAGGCCGAACACGGCGGGCGCGAAGGCATAGGCGCCCTGCGACATGGCCACGATCAGCGGCACCACGCGCGCAGCGTCCTCGCGCGCGAATTCGGTCTGCGCGATCAGCGGCGGCAGCGAGGTGGCATTGCCGATGCCGGCCCCGAACAGCAGCACGCCCGCCCACACCGCCCAGGTATGCTCCATCGCCAGCATCAGCACCAGCGAGCCGGCGATCTGCGCGCCATAGGACAGGCAGGCGACCAGGCGGCGGTCGGCCGAGTCTGGCATCAGCCAGCCCACCAGGCTGCGGCCGGCGATGGCGCTGGCGGTGGCCAGTCCCATCGCGATGCCGGCGGTCTGCGCACCCAGCAGCGGCGCCAGCAACGACAGCAGGTGCGCGATCAGGCCGATCTGCGCGAACAGGCCCAGCGCCATGCCCGCGCCCAGCGACAGGAAGGCGCGGTCGCGCCATAGCCGCGGCACGCGCGCCAGCGCGGCGGCGGCAGCCTGCGCCGGCGCGTCCGGCGGCACGCCGTCGGGATGCTGGCCGAGTTGTTGCGGCGTGACGGCGAACACCTTGCGCGCCAGCACCGCGATCACCAGCACCATCGCCAGGCCGACCCACCAGGCCGCCTGCGCGAAGCCATGGCCCGCGATCAGGAACACCCACAGCGGCGAGAACACCACGCCGCCGACGCTGGCGCCGTTGTAGGCCATGCCCAGCGCGGCCGGCCGGCGCTTGACGAACCATGGCGAGATCAGCGCGTTGACCGCCGCCGCGCCGAGCGTGACCCAGCCCATGCCGGAGAACAGCGCGGCCGCGTACAACTGCCACGGCGCGGTCGCGCGGGCCCAGCCCGACACGCCCAGCGCCAGCGCGATGGCCCCCGCCAGGGTCACGGCGGGCACGCCCCAGCGCCGGTACAGGCGCGGCAGGTTGGCCACGACCAGCGTGCCGCACAGGAAGTGCAGCGTGACGGCGGCCGACACCAGCGCCACGCTCCAGCCGGTGCGCTGTACCACCGCGTGCAGGAACACCGGCGGGCCGTAGAAGCCGACGCCCCAGCCGAAGACGGCCAGCACGAAGGTGGCATAAAGGACTTTCCGACCGAAAAACAAAGGCTGTGGGGTGCGCATGGCGGGTGGCGGCGAGGGCGCCGGCTGTCTTGTTGGGATGACTCGCAGTATGCTTGGCCCTGTAGACAACACTTTGGCCAGGACCGAATCATGGAATCCGAGTTCGCCGATATCAACCTGTCGGCCGTCGCAGGCGCGATCGCCGATCCGGCGCGGGCGCGCATGCTGTGCGTGCTGCTCGATGGCCGGGCCCGCACCGCCACCGAGCTGGCGGCGGCCGCCGAGATCGGCGCCTCCACCGCCAGCAGTCATTTCCAGCGCCTGCGCGAGCAGGGGCTGGTGGAGCAGGCGGCGCAGGGCAAGCATCGTTATTACCGGCTGGCCAATGCCGAAGTGGCGCGCGCGCTGGAGGCGCTGCTGTTGGTGGCGGGCGCCGAGCGCGCGCCGTTCAAGCCCAACACGCCCTCGGCGTTGCGCGAGGCGCGCACCTGCTACGACCATATGGCCGGCACGCTGGCCGTGCGCATCCATGACGCGATGCTGGCGCGCCAGTGGCTGGCGGCCGATGGCCGCGATTACGCGCTGACGCCGCTGGGCGAGGCCTCGCTGGCGCAGGTCGGCGTGGACGCGGCGCAGGCGCGCCAGCGCCGCCGCCGCTTCGCCTGTCCCTGCCTGGACTGGAGCGAGCGCCGCTCGCACCTGGGCGGCGCGCTCGGCGCCGCGCTGCTGGAAGCATTGCTCGCGCGCGGCTGGATCGACAAGGACCTGGATTCGCGCGCGCTGTCGGTCACGCGCAAGGGCGCGCGCCAGTTTCCCGCGTTTTTCGGCATGCCCGACGAGGCGTCCGGCGATAGCGCGGACTGGCGCCGCGCCGGCGGCCACGCCGCGGCCTAGGGCCGGTGCGAGGCGCCTTGTAGCGCGGACAGGCCCTGGCCCGTCATGACATCGCCTTGCCGCGGGCGAGAGGCCGCGGCGGTTTTCGCACACCCCCATCGACATCGCGCGTCGCCCCTTGGCCGGCAGGCCGGGGCGGCGCACCCACCGCTTTTTTCATCGGGCATTTGCCCTGTACAGGAGGTGGCCTTGCCTACGCTGGCCCTGCACGCTTTCCGCCGCATTCTGCCAATCGCGACGGAACTGCGCATCGACGTCAACCATGCTCCGCATGAAGTGGAGACGGAGCTCGATGCCATCCACGACCGCATGAATCGTCCCTCGGACCGCTTGTATGGATTGCCGGAGGTTCAAACCGACATCCCTGGCATGGTGCTTCGCTACCGCGAAGCCGATGGCGAGTATTACGTGTATGTGGTGGACGCGCGGCGCGGGCGGCTGGCGGGCTACACGGTGTTCAACCGGCTGATCGAGGTGGGGCGGCGCGCCGATCCCTACGTGCGCGCGCCGCACTCGAAATACGCCGCGCCCTACCAGGGCATGGGGCTGGCCACGGCGGTCTATCGCTGGGGGCTGGATGCCGGCCTGTGCATCATGAGCGGCGCGCGCCAGTCGACCGGCGCCCACCGCCTGTGGCTGGCGCTGGCCCGCGACTACGAGCTGGGCTACGTCGACCTGCGGCGCAAGCGCCTGACCTACCTGGGCGCCTCGGTGACGCCCACGGTGCTGGGCGACCTGCATACCCGGATGTTCCTGCTGGGACGGGGCTGGACCCGATCCGACTACCTGCGGGCGACCGGCATGCACTTGCCTGAAAGTGCGCTTTCGCAACAGTCATAGGGGAAATCCCCGGGACGGATCAGCGTGGTGACGGCCCGACGACCGGGTCATCCGGCTGTCACCCGCGTACCGCCTGATTGTCCGACCGGCGTGGCGCGTCCGGCGGAAACGGGGACGCAATTCGCGCATTGCAACAATGTTTCTATCGGATGCCGGAGTTACAAAACTTATCCGAACTGTCATGAACAGCCGGGGTATGCTGGATCGCAGAAAGAGGGCATCCGAAGTGCATCAGAACAACTTGATCTACAAGGGATACCGGCTGACGGCCAAGGTGTCCCGGGGCGCGGGCGAAGAAGTTCAGACGCTGCCCAGCGGCCCCGTTTTCATCGCCTCGATCATGGTGGTCCAGGCGGGCGCCGTGCAGGAAGGCGGCGACGAATACCCCGTGCCGCGCTTTGCCGAAGGCGGCTTCGTCTACAGCCCGCGCGAGGCGGTGCATGCCGCCATCCTGCACGGGCGCGAAATCGTCGACGGCCTGACCCACGTGCCGTCCTGACGCCTGGCGGCGCCAGGATTCATTCGGCCGCGAACACGGCCTTCCAGTCGCGCGTCTTGGCCAGCGTCAGCACGCTGGCCGACTGTTCCAGAATGGCCACGGCCTTCTTGAGTTCCTCGGCCGATGCGCCGTCTTCCAGGATCACCATGCGCGAGTTGCGCGCATCGGCCATTTTCACGTCCGACATCTTGCCGTGGGTCTGGTAGACCTGGGTCCAGTCCATTTTCTTGCCCGCCTTGAGCGCGATCGGCTCGATATAGGTCAGCGCGGTGCTGCCGGCCGCGCGCACCGCGAAGGCGAAGTCGGCGGTGTGGCCGCTGCTGCCCTTGGCGCGCGCGCCCTTGACCATGCGGTTGGGGCCGACGCCGGCCGCCAGCGCCCGGCCCACCTGGGCGCGAAAACGCAACTGGCTGAAGCGCGGCATCCATTTGGCGCACTGGAACGACAGCGCCATGGCCAGCTTGACCGCGTCCCACAGGGCTTCCTGCAACTGCTCGTTGGGGCCCGTGGCGACGATGGCGCCCGACTTGTCGAAGTGCGCCAGGCTCACGCCAGGCGTCTCGTTGAGGATGTCGATGCGCTTGGGCGCCAGCTCGATGCCGTAGCTGGAGGCATGCATCGACGTCTCACAGGCGTCGGTGAGATAGAACGTGGCGTCGTCCGGGTATGCAATGAAGAACGCGGCGTGCTGGCCGTCCAGGCCCAGCGTCATCGGCGAGATGGCGCGGATGGCGTGCTCGCCCGCCGGCAGGACGGTCCAGCCGGAGGCTTCCAGGAAATTGCTCATAGGATCAGTTCGATTTGACGGCCCTTGAGGGGATGCGCGAAACCGCCGGTCAGGGTGAGGTTGGCCCTCGGCAGGAAATACTGCATCAGCTCGGCGATCGTGTGCAGGGCGGGCACGACGGGCTCGGCATAGCCTTCGCCTTCGTCCACCCAGATGTGTTCATGGCTGCGGTCCGCCAGCGGCTTGCGGTACTGCGGCCGGCCTTCGCCCACCAGGCTGGTGTGGAACGAGTCGTCGGTATCCACGCCGAACACGCGGTGCGGGCCGACGAACAGGCTGGCGCAGAAGGCCTCCGCCAGGAAGATGGTGGCCTGGCCGTGCACCACGGTGCGGGCGCCGCGGTAGATGGCGCGGAAGATCACGTCGTCGCGCGCCTCGCCCTTGACTCGGCAGGGGCTGGCGAACTCCATCCATTGGATGCTGGCGGCGGCCGGTTTCGGGGTCCAGGTGATCTGCTTGACCGTTTCCTTGGGCTCCGCAAGGATCTCTTGCACCTCATCAACGGTGATTAACGGTTCGAACTTGTTGGCCATGGAACGGATCTAGTAACTGGAAATGCGCCGTGCCGCCCTCGTCGCCGCGGCTGGGCGCGAGGGGCGTGAGCACGCTTTTCCCGTCGGGCCGGCCAACGGGAAAAGCCCCCTCGCTGGGGAGCTCTGGCCCGCGCAGCGGGAGTGCGCGGGGGCGTAATCTTACAAGATGAAGACCGTGTCGGCTTTTGGCTGTATGGATATCCAGCGTCCGCCGCATCGCGGCCAGCGCCCTACAGCGAGCTGGCGGCGAACGTATCGCATTGCTTGAGATCGCCGCTGTCCAGGCCGCGCTTGAACCACCGCACGCGCTGCGCCGACGAGCCATGGGTGAAGGCGTCGGGCACCACGTAGCCCTGGCTCTGCTTCTGCAGCCGGTCGTCGCCGATGGCGGTGGCGGCGGCCAGCGCTTCCTCGACGTCGCCGCTTTCGAGGATGTTGCGGGCGGCGTTGGCGCGCTGCGCCCACAGGCCGGCGAAGCAGTCGGCCTGCAGTTCCATGCGCACCGACAGCGCGTTGGCCTGCGACGGGTTGCGCCGGCGCAGGTTGTCGACCTGGTCGGAGATGCCCAGCAGGTGCTGCACGTGATGGCCGACCTCGTGCGCGATGACGTAGGCCTGGGCGAAATCGCCGGGCGCCTTGAAGCGGTTCTGCAGCTCGTCGAAGAACGCCAGGTCGATGTAGACCTTGCTGTCGCCGGGGCAGTAGAACGGCCCCATCGCCGCCTGGCCGGTGCCACAGGCCGTGGGCGTGGCGCCGCGGAACAGCACCAGCTTGGGCGGCACGTACTGGCGGTTCAGGTCTTTCTGGAAAATGGCGCTCCAGGTGTCCTCGGTCTCGCCCAGCACCTTGGACACGAAGCGTGCCTGCGGGTCGTTGGCGGGCGGGCGGCTGGCGGGGGCCTGCTGTTGCTGCGTGGCCGGTCCCTCGGCCATCTGCAGCACCACGCTGGGATCGACGCCGAAATACATGGCGACCAGGGCCAGCACGATAGTGCCGATGCCGATGGTGCCTCGGCCGCCGATGCGCGGACCGCTGGCGCGGCGGTCTTCCACGTTGTCGCTTTCGCGGGAATCATCCAGGCGCATACTGTGTCTCCGGGCGGCCGCGGCCGCCATGTGTTGCGTCGGCCGCGGTTGGCGATGCGGCCTTCAAGAGTGTTAGGATAATCCCATGGCCCTTCATTTAGATATCCACCCCGCGAATCCCCAACCGCGCCTGCTCAAGCAGGCCGCCCAATGGCTGAACGACGGGGGGCTGGTGGCGGTGCCCACCGATTCCAGCTACGCGGTGGTCGCGCGCCTGGACGACAAGAACGCCGCCGACGGCCTGCGCCGCCTGCGCGGCCTGGACGATCGCCATCATCTCACGCTGCTGTGCCGCGACCTGGCCGAGATCGGCCACTTCGCGCGCGTGGACAACCGCCAGTACCGCCTGCTCAAGGCCGCCACGCCGGGGCCCTGGACCTTCATCCTGGAAGCCACCAAGGAAGTGCCGCGGCGCGTCTCGCACCCGTCGCGCAAGACCATCGGCATCCGCGTGCCGGACCATGCCGTGATGCTGGGCCTGCTCGAACAGATGGGCGCGCCGCTGTTGTCCACCACGCTGATCCCGAAGGGCGAGTCCGACGCGCTGAATGACGCCGAGGCCATCCGCGAGCGTTACGACCACGAGCTGGCGGCTATCATCGACGCGGGCGCTTGCCCGCATTCGCCGACCACCGTGATCGACCTGACCGGCGACGACCCCGTCGTGGTGCGGGTGGGGCGCGGCGATCCGGCCACGCTGGGCCTGGCCTGAAACGGCTGACCATCCGTTCGCGCGGCGGCGCGCGCCGCCGGTCGTCGCCGGCGCGGGGCAGGGCTGGCGCCGCTGTGCATGTCGCCGCACTGTTCGTCACGCCGCTCCTCTACAATCCGCTTCGCCATGAATGACATCATCCAGACGATCGCGGTCTACGCGATACCGGTTATCTTCGCCATCACCCTGCACGAGGCGGCGCACGGCTACGTCGCGCGCATGTTCGGCGATCCGACCGCCTACCAGGCGGGCCGCATCAGCCTGAACCCGGCGCGCCACATCGACCCGATCGGCACGCTGCTGGTGCCGGCTGTGATCCTGCTGACTTCCAAGCTGCTGGGCAGCCCGGGCATGCTGTTCGGCTGGGCCAAGCCGGTGCCGGTGGATTTCGGCCGCCTGCGCCGTCCCAAAAAGGACATGCTGTGGGTGGCGCTGGCCGGTCCCGCCGCCAATCTGCTGATGGCGATCCTGTGGGTGTTTTCGCTGCGCCTGTTCCTCGAAACCGGCATGCAGGAAAGCTTCTGGTTCGAGATGGCGATGGCCGGCGTGCAGGTCAACCTGGTGCTGATGGCCCTGAACCTGCTGCCGATTCCGCCGCTGGATGGGGGACGCATCCTTTTCAGCCTGCTGCCCAACCGGCTGGCCTGGCAATACTCGAAAATCGAGCCGTATGGGCTGGTGATCGTGGTGGTGCTGCTGGTGACCGATGTGCTCTGGATATTGATGCGTCCGGTATTGGCTTTGGGAACGACGATCGTTCAGTGGTTCCTCTAGGATTTTGGCCAATATCCGTTAAACTCAGCGGTTTCACTGATTCTGGCCCTGGGGCATCCCGCCACGGGGCTCTGGAGCCCCTCATTTATGGCATCCCCTGCAACCGCCGCAGGCGTTAATTTCCAGGGCAGCATGGTGGCCCTCGTCACCCCGATGCAGCCCGATGGCAGCCTAGACTACGCCGCCTACCGGTCGTTGATCGACTGGCACATCCAGGAAGGAACCGATGCGCTGGTGGTGGTGGGCACCACCGGGGAGTCGCCGACGGTCTCCATGGAAGAGCATGCGGAACTGATCCGCGTGGCGGTCGAGCATGCCGCCGGCCGCATCCCGGTCATCGCGGGCGTGGGCGCCAACTCCACCGACGAAGCCATCCACCTCACGCGCCACGCCAAGGCGGTGGGCGCGCAGGCCGGCCTGTCGGTGGTGCCGTACTACAACAAGCCGTCGCAGGAAGGCCTGTACCGTCACTTCCGCGCCATCGCGGAAGCCGTCGACCTGCCGACCATCCTGTACAACGTGCCGGGCCGCACCGTGGCCGACATGAGCAACGAAACGGTGCTGCGCCTGGCGCAGGTGCCGGGCATCATCGGCATCAAGGACGCCACCGGCGACATCGGGCGCGGCGGCCTGCTGCTGCGCGAGGCGCCGGCCAGCTTCCAGGTGTTCAGCGGCGATGACCCCACCGCGGCCGCCCTGATCCTGCTGGGCGCGCGCGGCAACATCTCCGTCACCGCCAACGTCGCGCCCAAGCTCATGCGTGACTTGTGTGCCGCCGCCCTGGCGGGCAACGTGCCGAAGGTGCGTGAACTTAATGCGCGCCTGGCCCGTCTGAACAAGGCTTTGTTCGTTGAAGCCAATCCTATTCCCGTCAAGTGGGCGCTGGCCGAAATGGGCCGCACCGCGCTGGGCTACCGGTTGCCGCTGGTGGAACTGGGCGCGTCGCACCACGAAACGGTGCGTCGCGCGCTCCAGGAAACGGGCCTGCTCTAAATATCGTGAGGATACGTATGAACAAGCGTCATGCCGGTTTGTCGGCATTGATGTCTCTGGTGTTGTTGGCCGGCTGCAGCGAGGTCAACCAATTCCTGGGCAATGAAGAATCCGTCAATTACAAAAGCGCCGTCACGCAACGTGGCGAGCCGCTGAGCATCCCGCCCGACCTGACCCAGGCCGCCAGCGATCCGCGCTACCGCGCGCCGGCGTCGGGCTCGACCACCTATTCGCAATTCCAGCAGCAGGGCCAGGCCCAGGCCAGCGCGCCCAAGGCCAGCAACGTGCTGCCCGGCCGCCAGGACATGCGCGTCGAGCGCGACGGCGACCTGCGCTGGCTGGTGGTCGACCGCGCGCCCGAGGACGTGTTCCCGCGCCTGGTCGACTTCTGGACCGAAAACGGCTTCACCGTCGCCAGCAACAATCCGGCCGCCGGCCTGATCGAGACCGATTGGGCGGAAAACCGCGCCAAGATCCCGGAAAGCTGGCTGCGCCAGGCCCTGGGCGCGGTGCTGGAATCGGCCTGGGACAGCGGCGAGCGCGAGAAATTCCGCACCCGCGTCGAACGCGTCAACGGCCACACCGAAATCTACGTCAGCCATCGCCAGATGCTGGAAAAGCGCGTCGGCAGCGACGGCTCGCAAGTGCAGTGGCAGAACGGCAAGGAAGACCCGGGCCTGAACGCCGCCATGCTGGCGCGCATGATGGTCTACCTGGGCACCGACGTCGACAACGCCCGCAAGCTGGTGCAGCAGGCGGAAGCCGCGCCGCAGAAGCCGACGGTGCAGCAGGACGTCCGCGCGCAGGGCGCGGCCCTGATCGTCAGCGAATCGTTCGACCGCGCCTGGCGCCGTGTCGGCGTGGCGCTGGACGGCGGCGGCTTCTCGGTGGACGATCGCGATCGTTCGGCCGGCGACTACTTCGTGCGCTACGTCGACACCGACACGGGCGAGAAGATCGACCAGCCGGGCTTCTTCAGCCGCATGTTCTCGGGCGACAAGAAGGCCGAGGCGCCGCAGTACCGCATCCACCTGGTCGGCAGCGGCGAACAGACCACCGTCACGGTGCTGGACGCCAAGGGCGAACGCGACAACAGCGCCACCGCCCAGCGCCTGCTGAGCGTGCTGAAGGACAAGATGTAATTGCCGCGTATTCCGGCGGGCGCCACGGCGCCCGCACGGCTCCGGAAAAGGCCCTTCGCGGGCCTTTTTCTTTGCGCGCGGGGGGGGGGTATGCCGCGGCGGCGGCACGCGCAGGAACGGCGCCCGGCGGCGCACAAACAAAAACCCCGGCGCGGGGCCGGGGTTTCTGCTTGCCGTGATCAGCGCGGGGGTTGTTCGCTGATCAGGACGCGGGGGTGGTCGAGCCGCCCGGGGTGTTCGAACCGCCGCCAGGCGTGGTGCCAGGCGTCGGGGCCGGGGCCGGCGAGGTGGCCGGCGGCGTGCTCGAGGGCGCCGGGGCGGTGGCGCCCGGCGTGGGGTTGTTCGCGGGCGCCGGGGCATCTTCCTTCTTGTTGCACGCGCTGAGCGAGACCGCCAGCACCGAGGCAATAATCAAGGTTTTGCTCATCATTTTTAGACTCCTGTAGATGACGACTCTTGAAACCCCGTCAGGGGAAACCAGGATCCAGGCTACAGGAAGCCGTAAGCGATGCGAGTGTGAAAGTTAAAAAGGTCGCATCCCAACGGCAACAAACCTTTCCGCGCGGTGTGATGTCTTGCTTTATGTGACCCTGCGCATAGACCTCATTGCGTTCTGTGCAAGACGGATACGCGCAGGTTTCCGGATACTACGAGGCGACGTAATGGATCCAGCCGGAATCCAGCCAGTCCGCCAGGCATGAGCGGGCTTCGTCGGACAGGCGGGCGCAGGCCGGATCGGCGCAGTCCAGGCTGCGCGCGTCGGCCAGCTTGCAGAGCGCGGGCGCGGCCGGCGTCATGGCGGTTTCGCCGTTGATGAAGAGCTGCTTGCCGCGATAGAGCATGCGGCTGCGGCGATCCAGCACCAGCCTGCCGCTGGCGGGCCAGTCTTCTTCCAGATCCACGTCCAGGCCCTCGGGGCCGTCGAACACACTGAGGTTGCTCGGCTCGGTCAGCCAGCAGCCCAGGAAGCGCGACGCCAGCGCGTCGTCGAAACGCAGCTTGCTGACGGTGTCGAGCGTGGCCTGCACCAGCGCATCCGGCACCTGCGCCGGCGTGGCCACGGCGGCCTGGGCCGGATCACGGTAGACAGCCGACAGCTTGGGGCCGGGCAGCGCCGGCTCGCCGTAGGGGCCGCCCAGCAGGCCGACGCGCGCCATCACCTGGTCGGCGGCGGCCTCGAGCAGGCCGCGCGCCAGCGTGGCCTGCGTGGGGGCGCGGAAACCGATGGAGATGGTCATGCAGCCGTCGCCGGCGGCGATGCCGTCGTGCGCGGCCTGCGGCGGCAGGTAAAGCATGTCGCCCGGCGCCAGCACGGCCTGTTCCTCGGGCTGGAAATGGCTGAGGATCTTGAGCGGCAGGCCGGGTTCGAGCGACAGGTCCTTCTGGCGGCCGTAGCGCCATTCGCGCTCGCCGGCCGCCTGCAGCAGGAACACGTCATAGCTGTCGAAGTGCGGGCCGACGCCGCCGCCGTGGCTGGCGATGCTGATCATCACGTCATCGAGCCGCGCGTCGGGGATGAAGCGGAACTGCTGCATCAGCTCGGCCGCGGCGTCGCTGTGCAGGTCGACGCTTTGCACCAGCAGGGTCCAGTCGCCTTCGTTGTCCTTGGGCAGGCGGGCGAAGGGGCCGTTTTCCATCTGCCATTCGCCGTTCTCGCGCCAGATCAGGCGCGATTCGACGTCGTCGCGGCGCGCCAGCTTCTTGATCGCGGCGATGGTGACCGGCGGCTTGAAATCCGGGATGGCCTGGCGGATCAGCAGCGGCTTCTTCTGCCAGTAGCGGCGCATGAAGTCGTTGGGGCTCTGGTTGCCCAGCAGCGGCAGGGGATGGTCGAGGTTCATTGCAGGTGCTTCTTCAGGCGGTAGAGGGCGTCCAGCGCTTCGCGCGGGGTCAGGCTGTCGGGGTCGATGCCGGCGAGTTCCTCGCGCAGCGTGTCCAGCGCCTCGATGGCGTCGGCGCGATCGGCTTCGGCATAGGCCTGCGCGTCGGCGTCGGCCGCGGCCGAGAACAGGCCGAGCTGCGGCGTGGGCGCGCCTTGCGCCTCGAGCCGTTCGAGTTCGCGGGTGGCCTGGCGGATCACGGCGGCGGGCACGCCGGCGCGCTGCGCCACCTGGATCCCGTAGCTGCGGCTGGCCGGGCCTTCGCGCACTTCGTGCAGGAACACGATGCCGCCGGCCGACTCGGCCGCGGCCAGATGCACGTTGGCGGAAGCCGGTTGTTCGGCCGGCAGGCGCGTCAGTTCGAAGTAGTGGGTGGCGAACAGCGTCAGGGCGCGGTTGTGCGCCAGCAGGCGGCAGGCGATGGCCCAGGCCAGCGCCAGGCCGTCGTAGGTGGAGGTGCCGCGGCCGATCTCGTCCATCAGCACCAGGCTGTTGGGCGTGCTGGCCGCGAGAATGGCGGCGGCTTCGGTCATCTCCATCATGAAGGTCGAGCGTCCGCCGGCCAGATCGTCGGCGGCGCCGATGCGGGTGAAGATGCGGTCGATGCGGCCGACGCGGGCGCGCGCCGCCGGCACGAAGCTGCCGATGCGCGCCAGTAGCACGATCAACGCCACCTGTCGCATGTAGGTCGATTTACCGCCCATGTTGGGGCCGGTGATGAGCAGCATGCGGCGCGCCGGATCGAGGCGGCAACCGTTGGGCGTGAAGCGCTCGATGGCCTGCTCGACCACCGGATGGCGGCCGGCGTCGATGTCGATGTCGGCCTGCTCGGACAGTTCGGGGGCGATCCAGTCGTGGCGCCGCGCGTGCTCGGCCAATGCCGCCAGCGTGTCGAGTTCGGCCAGCGCGCCGGCGCAATCGGACAGCGGGCGCACGTGTTCGGCCAGCACGTCCAGCAGTTGCTCGAACAGCCATTTCTCGCGCGCCAGCGAGCGGTCCTGCGCCGACAGCACCTTGTCTTCCCAGGTCTTGAGTTCCGGGGTGATGTAGCGTTCGGCGTTCTTGAGCGTCTGGCGGCGGCGGTAGTCTTCGGGCACCTTGGCGGTCTGGCCCTTGGTGACCTCGATGTAGAAGCCGTGCACGCGGTTGAATTCGACGCGCAGGTTGCTGATGCCGGTGCGCTCGCGTTCGCGCGCTTCCAGTTGCACCAGGAAGTCGCCGCCGTCGGCGGCCAGGGCGCGCAGTTCGTCGAGTTCGGCGTCGAAGCCCGTGGCCAGCACGCCGCCGTCGCGGATCGCCACGGCCGGTTCGGGGGCGATGGCGCGCATCAGCAGGGCGGCCAGCGCCGGGTCCACCGACAGGTGCGAGACCAGGTCGTTCAGGCGCGGCGAGGCGGCCATCGGCGCGACCAGGTCGCGCAGCGCCGGCAGGGCTTGCAGCGCGTCGCGCAGGCTGGCCAGTTCGCGCGGGCGCACCGAGCGCAGCGCCAGCCGCGCGGCGATGCGTTCGATGTCGGGGAAGGCGTTGAGCGCGCCGCGCAGCGTCTCCAGCAGGCCGGCCGAACCGAAGGTCTGTTCGACGTCCATGCGGCCGGCCAGCAGCGTCGAGATGGCATGCTGGCGGGCCTGGGCCGGCGCGTTGTCGCGCAGCGGATGGTGCAGCCAGCGGCGCAGCAGGCGGCTGCCCATGGGCGTGCGGCAGCCGTCCAGCAGCGAGAACAGCGTGGGCGAATCCTCGCCCGACAGCGTCTGCGTCAGTTCGAGGTTGCGGCGCGTGACCGGATCGAGCAGCACGAACTGGCCGGGGCGCTCGGCCGACAGGCTCTGCACGTGCGCCAGCGCCTGCGACTGGGTGCGGGCGGCGTAGCGCAGCAGCGCGCCGGCGGCGCAGATGCCGGCCGGCATGTCTTCGATGTCGAAGCCCGCCAGCGTGTCGGTCTTGAAGTGCGCCAGCAGGTGCGCGCGGGCGCCGTCGCTTTCGAAGTGCCAGTCGGGCACGCGCGAACGCGCGCCTTCGAACGGGAAGTCGAATTCGGCGCTGTCGGCGCAGACGATTTCGGCCGGCGCGATGCGGTGCAGTTCGGATTCGAGCTGCGCCGGCGCGCATTCGGTGACGCGGAAGTCGCCGCTGGCCAGGTTCAGCCAGGCCAGCCCGGCGCGCGGCGCGCGGGCGTTGCCGGTGACGAAAACCGCGGCCAGCGCGCGGTCGGCCTTGGCCGGCAGCAGCGCGTCGTCGGTCAACGTGCCGGGGGTGACGATGCGCACGATGCGGCGCTCGACCGGGCCCTTGGAGGCCGCGGGATCGCCGATCTGTTCGCAGATGGCGACGGACTCGCCCATCGCCACCAGCCGCGCCAGGTACTGTTCCATCGCGTGCACCGGCAACCCGGCCATGGGGATGGGCGTGCCGTTGGACGAGCCGCGCTTGGTCAACGTCAGGTTGAGCAGCCGCGCGCCGCGTTCCGCGTCTTCATAGAACATTTCATAGAAGTCGCCCATGCGGTAGAACAGCAGCAAGGGGCCGGCCTCCGCTTTCAGGCGGAGGTATTGCTGCATCATGGGGGTGTGGCCCGCGTGGGCCTCGGCGGCGGTGGTCTGTGTTGCGGAATTCATGCCCGTGATTGTATCGGGCCGGGGCGGGGCGGGGGAGCGGAGGCGGAGGGTGGCGCGGCGTCGCCCGGCCGGGTTGCCCGGCGCGGGAACCTTCAGGCCAGGAAGGGCAGCAGGACGATGCCGTGGACCAGCACGAAAATGCCGACGAGGCTCATGGAACCGCGCGTATCAGTACAACGTGCTGGCCACGCGCGCCGGCAGGTCGCGGTCGTAGGCCGCGCCATCGAAGGTGCCAGCGGTCAGGTCGGACAGCATGCGGCCGACGCTGGGCAGCGCCGCGCGCGGGATCTGGGTGGCGGGGTCCCACAGCCGCGAGCGCAGCAGGGCGCGCGAGCATTGGAAGAACACTTTCTGCACGTCGACGATCAGGACCGAGCGCGGCTGCTTGCCGTCCATCTCGAACCGTTGCAGCAGCGCCGGGTCGACGCTGATGCGCGCGGTGCCGTTCACGCGCAGCGTTTCGTTGACGCCGGGAATCAGGAACAGCAGCGCCACGCGCGGCTCGGCCAGGATGTTGCGCAGGCTGTCGATGCGATTGTTGCCGCGCCGGTCCGGCAGCAGCAGGGTTTTTTCATCTTCGACCACGACGAAACCGGCGGGATCGCCGCGCGGCGACACATCCAGACCGTCCGGGCCCGAGGTGGCCAGCGCCGCGAACGGCGCGGCCTCGATGAAGGCGCGATAGTGCGGGTGGACGTGGTCCACTTCCTTCTTCAGGGAGGCTTCGCCCGGTTCGCCATACAGGGCCTGCAGGGCGGCGGGGTCGGTGATGAGGTGGGCGGTGTCCAGGGGCATGGCGAAGGCTCGGTGGGTCTGCGCGGATACTAGCGATTCCCGCTGCCTGTGACAACCTGCGCGCGGCGCGCCGCGTACACGTCCCCCGGGGAAGGCGAAGCGCCGTTCAGCCTTCCTGGCCGTAGCCGAAAGGCCAGCGGCGGCGGGTGGGTTCGGGCTTGGCGGTGTCTTCTTGCATGTTTTTCTCCGTAGGTTGCATTGGGGAAAATTCTATTTCCCCAGATGTAACAGCATTGCAAGGGATGGTTAGCACTCGCTTGGGGGCGGCGCCGGGGCGAAGCGCTGCCATGGAACGGCTCCTAGTCGGCCGCGAACAGCGTGACCTGGCGCTCGAGCGCGTAGGTGGCGCGGTAGCTGGCGGGCGTGGCGCCGCGGTCGATCAGCAGCAGGCCGTCGCGTTCGGCGGCGGCCAGGACCTCGCGCAGCTTCTGGCCGCCTTCGAGGCCGGTGGCTTCGCACAGGCGGTCCAGCGGCAGGTAGTCGCCGTTCTTGACGCCGGACAGTCGCGGAAAGGCGCTGAGCCAGATGCTGCGGCTGGGCGGGGAGTTGATCAGACTGGTCATGGGGCGGGGTTCCCTTGCGGTCGGATGACTGTATGGATGAACAGTATATCTGAACGTCGGACCGAGTCCCGCTGGGTATGTCGCACCGCTGCCGGCATGCCGCGCGGGGGGCGCTAGCCGGCCGCGCCGGTGTGGGCCAGCAGACATGCCACCAGCGCGTCGAAGACCGCCTTGCAGCGGGGGCTGGCGCGCAGGTCTTCGTGCATGGTGATCCAGGTTTCCAGCTTGAAAGCGGCCTGCTCCGGCAGCAAGCGCACCAACTGTTTGTCGCGGCGCGCGAGCGCCACCTGGCACACGCCGATGCCGGCGCCGGCCCGGATCAGCGCCAGTTGCGCCAGGTCGCTGTCGGCGCGCAGGGCGAAGCGGTCGCGGACCCAGGGGATCGGAAAGCGCTTGCTGGCGCCGCGCAGGAACGGCGTCTCGGTGTCGTAGCCGATCAGGGCGTGGCCGGTCAGGTCGGCCGGCGCGGTGGGCGTGCCGCAGCGGCGCAGATAATCCTTGCGGGCGTACAGACCGATCTCGACGTGGCCGACCGGGCGCGCGATCAGTTGTTCCTGCCTGGGCGGGGCCATGCGCACGGCGATGTCGGCCTCGCGCAGCAGCAGGTTCTGCACGCGGTTGGTGGGCGCCAGTTCGACGGTCAGGCGCGGGTGTTCCTGGCGCAGGCGCGCGAGCGCCGGGGGCAGCACTTCGATGCCGATGACTTCGCTGGCCGAGACCCGCACGGTGCCGGCGACGCCGGGGCCTTGCGCGGCGGCCGCGCGTTCCAGGGCGGCGGCGTGGCTGTGCATGGCCTCGGCATAGCCGCGCAGCGACTGCGCGGCGTCGGTGGCCAGCAGGCCGGTCTGCGAGCGGGTGAACAGAACCTGCCCGAGCGCGCGCTCGAGCGTCGCGATGTGGCGGCCCACCGTGGGCTGGGTGATGCCGAGCGCGCGCGCGGCGCCTGACAGCGAGCCCTCGGCGAGCACGGCGAGAAAGCTGCGGTAGAGTTCCCAGCCGATCGGTTTGGTCATGCATAAATGTATAGCTGCGAGGCTGGGTTCGGCAATTTATTTTGTGCAGCGCCAGCGCCAGAATGATCGCCATGGATTCACGGGAGATGACCATGACGACGATCGAATCGGGCCGGCCGGGCACCGCGCTGGTATTGGGCGCCACCGGCGGGGTGGGCGGGGAGGCGGCGCGCCAGTTGCGTGACGCCGGTTGGGGCATCCGTGCCCTGGCGCGCGGGCTGGCGACGGAAACGGCGCAGCGCGACGGCATGACGTGGCTGCGCGGCGACGCCATGAACCGCCAGGACGTGGCGCGGGCGGCGCTGGGATGCGAGGTGATCGTGCATGCGGTCAATCCGCCCGGCTACCGCCGCTGGGGCGAGTTGGTGCTGCCGATGATCGACAACACCATCGCGGTGGCGACCGCCCAGGGCGCGACCATCGTGCTGCCGGGCACGATCTACAACTACGGACCGGACGCCTCTGTACTGCTGCGCGAGACCTCGCCGCAGCATCCGTTGACGCGCAAGGGCGCGATCCGGGTGGAGCTCGAACGCCGCCTGCAGGTCGCCAGCGCGCATGGCGCGCGCGCCGTGGTGCTGCGGGCCGGCGATTTCTTCGGGCCTGGCGCCGGCAACAACTGGTTCTCGCAGGCGCTGGTCAAACCGGGCCGGCCGTTGACGCGGGTCAGCGTGCCGGGCGCGCCGGGCGTGGGGCATCAATGGAACTACCTGCCGGACGTGGGCCGGGCGCTGGTCGAGCTGCTGGCGCGGCGCGAAGCGCTGGCGCCGTTCGCGGCGTTCCACATGGCTGGGCATTGGGATGTGGACGGCACGCGGATGGCCGCGGCGATCGTGCGGGTGGCGCGCCGCCACGGGGCCGAGCCGCGGGTGGGCGCGTTTCCATGGTGGCTGCTGCGGCTGGCGGCGCCGTTCTCGGAGACGCTGCGCGAGATGATGGAGATGCGGTACCTGTGGCGCCAGCCGCTGCGCATGGACAACACGCGCCTGGTCGGCGTGCTGGGCGCCGAACCGCATACGCCGCTGGACGAGGCGGTGGCGGCGACGCTGCGCGGGCTGGGATGCCTGCCGCAAACGCCGCCGCCAACGCCCGCCGCCTGATGCGGGTTCCGGCGCGCGCGACTTGCTGGCGCCGGACCGCGCCATGCACAATGGCGCCACGCGGCCGTTCGCAGCGCCGCGGGAGCGCCCGATGCCTGATTTACCCTTTCCCGCCACGCTGGATGCCAGCGAACGCGTGACCATCGCCCACGGTTCCCACCGCGCCGAGTTCGCGCCGGGCGGGGGCGGGCGCCTGACCCGCCTGTCGACGGGCGAGCATGACTGGATCGTGCCGCTGGTCGAGAACGGCTGGCCGCCGGCGCAATGGCCGCGCGCCGGGTCGTATCCGCTGACGCCCTACTCGAACCGGGTGCGCGACGGGGTGTTCACCTTCGCGGGCGCGCGGCATGTGCTGGAATCGCTGCCCGGTCGGCCGCAGGCGATCCATGGCGGCGGCCTGTACCAGCCCTGGCAGGTGCGCCACCTGGCCGATGACGCGGTCGACCTGGTGCTGCAACAGCCGGCCGGCGTGCTGGGCTGGCCGTGGCCGTATGAGTGCGTGCAGCGCTATCGGCTGGATTCGCGCGGGCTGTCGCTGACGCTGCTGATGATCAACCAGGGCGAGACGCCGATGCCGTTTGGCTGCGGCATCCATCCGTATTTCACCGCGCCGCGGGTGGCGTTGCATGCGCGGCGCATCTGGCCGGCCGACGCCGACGGCCTGCCCGGCGCCAGCAAGACGGTCCATGTGCGCGAGCTGGGCCAGTCGGCCGAGGGTTGCGATACCTATCTGTCGCAATGGGGCGGACGCGCCACGCTGCACTGGCCGGACGGGCACGAACTGGCGTTGCACGCCGATGCGGCCTTTGCGCACCTGGTGGTCTACACCGCGCCGGGCGCTGATTTCCTGTGCGTGGAGCCGGTGACCAACGTGGCCGATGCCTTCAACCTGGCGGCGGCGGGCGAGACTCGCGCCGGCCTGCAGGTGCTGGCGCCGGGAGAGCGCTTCAGCGCGACGCTGTTGCTGGCGCTGCGGCTGCCGCGCGGCGCGCGTTGAGGCCGGCGGCCATGCCGCTGGCAACGGTCGGACGCTCCGGCGATAATCCGGCAAAACCCAATCCAGGAGTCGTTACGTGAAAAAGCTCAGCACCGAACAATTGCAGGCGGCGGCCGAGACGCTGCGCCGGGTGCAGGCCAGGCTGGCCCGTTCGGGCAGCCTGCCGCTGGAGCCGACCATCTATGCCAGCGCCAAGGGCTTTCGCCGCGCCGTGCCCGACTACGTCTGGTCGTGGCTGTCGGGCCTGCTGGCGCCGCACAAGAGCCTGTCGGCCTGGATGGACGCGCACCAGCCGGGCTGGCGCGAAGGCAAGATTCCGGCGGCGGTGGTCTACGCGCGCACCGAGAACGGCTGGTTCGACTGGCTGATCGCGCAACTGGAAGAGGAAATCCGCGACCCGCACGCTCGCGCCAAGCGCGACGGAAACGCCTGATCCGGGCCGGCAGGCCGGGCAAGGAGGCGGCGCGATTGCGGACGGCTATGTCCGCACTCTCGCGCCCGCCGGCCTCTTTTTCACGGCACCGGGCCGGGCCATAGTGTTGCCTGTTTTTCACCACAGGAGCCGACATGGCCTTTCCCGATTCAGCCGCCTTCAAGCCCGCGCCGGATGGCACGGTATTCATCGTCAATGTGATCCATGCCCACCCAGGCCGGCAGGAGGACGCCTTCCGCGCTATCCAGGACGTGGTGCATTACGTCGCGCGCACCAAGCCTGGCTTTCTCTGGAGCAACCTGGCCAAGAGCACGGACGGCAAGACCGTGGTGAACATCGAGGCGATCTCGGGGGCGGGAAAGGTCGATGAGTTCTTTTCCGATCCGGTGTTCGTGGAGAAATTCCGCAAGCTCGATGCGGTATCGACCAGCGAATTCCACACCTATCAGGTCGACGACCTGGTGCTGCCCGGGCTGCGCGCGGCCTGAGCCGGTCGGGGCAGGCGTCAGGCGCGAGCCCGCGAGCGCGCCGCGCGCAGACGCCGCCGCAGCAGCACCAGCAGTTCCTGCACCGCGGCCACCAGCAGCGCGGCCAGGATCGAGCCCAGCACCAGCGCGTCCCACAGGCGCGGCGGACCGACGCGGAACTGGATGGTGTCGAACACCAGCCCGGCGGTGATGCCGGCGACGATGACGGCCTTCCAGCCCTGCAGCGGCACCAGCCGCAGCATCAGCAAGGCGACCGCCACCATGCCCCAGAGCATGGGTTCCAGCGCTTGGTCGAACAGGTGAGAAATCAGAGCCAACTCCCGAAAGCGCGGCGGCGGGCTGGCAGCCCGCGTCGCGCAGTCGAGTTTTTACCGCTTTCTCCGCTGTAATGCGAGACGCCCGTCCCGTTTTTTTCGTCGGAACGGGCGGGGGCGGGTCAGAAGCCTTCCAGCACCACCTTGCCGCGCGCCTTGCCGCTCTCGATGAAGGCGTGGGCGCGGCGCAGGTTTTCGGCGTTGATGCGGCCGTAGTGCTCGCCCAGCGTGGTGCGCAGGGTGCCGTTGTCGATCAGCCGCGCGGCCTGGTTCAACAGCTCGTGCTGGGCGATCAGGTCGGGCGTGTTGTGCAGCGGCCGGGCGAACATGAATTCCCAGTGCAGCGAGGCCGACTTGCCCTTGAGCAGGCGCACGTCGATGGCGGACGGATCGTCGATCAGCGCGATCCTGCCCTGCGGCGCGATGGCTTCGGCCAGTTGCGGGAAATGCTGGTCGGTCTGGGTCAGGCCGGCGATGAAGCTGACCTGCGGATGGCCGATGCGCTTGAGCTCCTCGGCCAGCGGGCGGGTGTGGTCGATGACGTGATGCGCGCCCAGCTCGGTGACCCAGGCCTGGGTCTCGGGCCGCGAGGCGGTGCCGATGATGGTCAGGCCGGTCAACTGGCGCGCCAGTTGCACCAGGATCGAGCCGACGCCGCCGGCCGCGCCGACCACCAACAGGGAGCCCTGGCTGGGCGCGGCGTTGTCCAGCACGCGCAGGCGGTCGAACAGCAGTTCCCAGGCGGTGATGGTGGTCAGCGGCAGCGCGGCGGCCTGGGCGAAATCCAGGCTCTGCGGCATGCGGCCGACGATGCGCTCGTCGACCACGTGCAGTTCGCTGTTGGCGCCGGGGCGGGTCAGGGCGCCGGCGTACCAGACGCGGTCGCCGGGCGCGAACAGGCTGGTCTTGGCGCCCACGGCGCGCACGATGCCGGCGGCGTCCCAGCCGATGACCTCGGGCTGGCCGTCCTTCGGCTTGCGGTTGGCGCGGATCTTCACGTCCACCGGGTTGACGGAAATGGCTTTGACTTCGACCAGCAGGTCGTGGTCGCCGGGCACGGGCTCGGGCGCGGTGATTTCCTGCAGCGATTGCGTATCGGTGGCGGGCAGGTTCTGGAAGTAGGCGATGGCTTTCATGGGGGATCTCGTAACGGGAAAAAGGGATCAGGCGATGGTGCGGACCACGCCGCCATCGACGCGCAGGGCGGCGCCGTTGGTGGCCGAGGACTGGCGCGAGCAGGTGTAGACGACCATGTTGGCCACTTCCTCCACCGTCGCCAGCCGGCGCAGCAGCGAGCTGGGACGATGCTGGGCGATGAAGTCGCGTTCCATCTGTTCTTGCGGCAGGCCTTGTTCCCTGGCCATTTCGGCGAAGAAGTCGACCACGCCTTCGGAGCGCGTCGGGCCGGGCAGCACGGCGTTGACGGTCACGCCGCTGCCGGCGGTCAGCTCCGCCAGGCCGCGCGAGACGCCCAGCAGCGCGGTCTTGCTGACGCCGTAATGGATCATCTCGGCGGGAATGTGCAGCGCCGATTCGCTGGAGATGAAGACGATGCGGCCCCAGTCGGCGGCCAGCATGCGCGGCAGGTAATAGCGCGACAGGCGCACGCCGCTCATGACGTTGGTGTCGAGCATGTAGCGCCAGTCGTCGTCGGTGATTTCGGTGAAGGACTTGGGCGCGAAGTAGCCGGCGTTGTTGACCAGGATGTCGACGTCGGGATGGGCGGCGCAGATCGAGGCGGCGCCGTCGGCGGTGGACAGGTCGGCCTGCACGGTGTGGACCTGGGCGCCCGGATGCTGGCGCGCGACGGCATCGGCGGCCTGCTTGAGCTTGTCGGCGTTGCGGCCGTGCAGCACGACCTGGGCGCCGGCCTCGGCCAGGCCCTGGGCGATGGCCAGGCCGATGCCGCCGGATGAGCCGGTGACCAGGGCCTTCTTGCCGTCGAGTTCGATTTTCATGGGGGACTCCAAAAGCGTGGGGGTGACGCCATCATTACCCAGTGGCGGGTGCGGAAAAACCGGCTAGCATCGGACTCAGTTTCAATGAATTTTTGAAAATGAGCCCTTCATGGTTCGATTTGAAGACCTGCGCATCTTTGTGGCGGCGGCGGATCACGGCAGTTTTTCGGCTGCCGCGCGCGAGCTGGACCTGACGCCGGCGGTCGCCAGCGCCGCGCTCAAGCGGCTCGAACTGTCGCTCGAAACCCGCCTGTTCGTGCGCTCGACGCGCAGCCTGCGGCTGACCGGCGACGGCGAGCGCTACCTGGAATACGCGCGCGCCGCGCTGTCGAGCCTGCAGGCCGGCCAGAGCGCGCTGGCGCGCGACAAGGCGGCGATCTCCGGCACGCTGTCGCTGTCGATTCCGTCGGACCTGGGCCGCCATGTGCTGCTGCCCTGGCTGGACGAATTCCAGCAGCGCCATCCGCGCGTGAACTTCCAGGTGCGCATCAGCGACCGCCTGGCCGACCTGTACCGGCAGCCGGTCGATATCGCGCTGCGCTACGGCACGCCCGGCGATTCGGGCCTGGTGGCGCTGCCGCTGGGCGAGCACAACCGCCGCGTCGTGTGCGCCGCGCCGGCCTATTTCGCGCGCCACGGCATGCCGCGCACTCCCGCCGACCTGCGCCGCCACAACTGCCTGTGCTTCGTGCTGGGCGAGTCCCTGCATGATCGCTGGGCCTTCGAGCACGAGGGCGACGCCGTGACCGTGGCGGTCAAGGGCGACCGCGTCGGCGACGACGGCGACCTGGTGCGGCGCTGGGCGCTGGCCGGCCACGGCGTGGCCTACAAGTCGCGCTACGACGTGCTGGCCGATCTGCGCGCCGGGCGGCTGGTGCAGGCCTTGCCCGACTACATCGGCGAACCGTCGCCGCTGTACCTGCTGTGCGTGCACCGCATGCTGCTGTCGCCCGCGGTCAAGCGCCTGCGTGAATTCCTGCAGGCGCGCCTGCGCGAGTTCGAGGCCGGCGCCACGCCGTGACCGCCGCGCCGCTCAGTGATGGGCGGCGGCGCGGTTGGCGGCGCGGGTGCGCGCGGCTTTCTTGGCGGCGGCCGAGCGTCCCGCCGCGCCCTTGGTGGCGGCGGCCTTTTTCGCGGCGGCCGAACGATCCGCCGCCGTGCGCCGGCTGGCCGTCTTGGACGCATGGCGCGACAGGGCGGACTTGGACGCCGGCTTGGCGCTTTCACGCTTGAGGGCGCGGGTGGTGGCGCGGGCGCGCGTGGCGGATTTTGCATGGCCGTCGTGCGCCGCCTCGCTGTCCTGCTTGGCCTTGCGGCGGGTGGCCGCGCGGGCCTTCTTGGGCGAGGGCAGGTCGACGCCGGCGCGGCGCGCCTTCGACAGGCCGATGGCGATGGCCTGCTTGGTCGAGCGCACGCCGTGCTTGCCTTCGCGCACGTGGTCGATTTCCTCGCGCACGAATTCGCCCGCTTGGGTGGATGGGGACTTGCCTTGCTTCTTGTCGCGCGCGGCGCGTTGCAGCGTTTTCCGTTCAGGCATGACAACCTCCTGGCTTGCGTTTCAGAAGCGAGACCGCGACGTGGGCGAGGCCGCGCCGACGGAACTCGTAACACCACTCTATGCCCCACGCGGTATCCTGTGTGTTCGAATGGATTGCCGGTCGTAAGCGCCGGAACCCCGCGCGCGGCCGACGATTCGCAACGCTTCCCCCTCAAAGGAGACAAGCCATGTCGAATCATGTCTACAAGCAGATCGAACTGGTGGGCTCGTCCACCAAGTCCACCGACGATGCGATCAGCAAGGCCATCGAACGCGCGTCCGAAACGCTACGCCACCTGGATTGGTTCGAGGTCACCGAGGTGCGCGGCCACATCAAGGACGGCAAGGTGGCGCACTGGCAGGTCGGCCTGAAGATCGGCATGCGGCTGGAGGATGGCGACGTCTAGCGCCGCCGAGGCGCGATGGCGAGCGCCCGGCATTGACGCGGCGGGCGCGACGCGTCCGCGGCGCTGCTCCTTTTTTGAGCGGTCCTTGCAAGTGCTTGTCGGATAAGATTTTTTTCGGCTTGTCATGAGACTGTTCAGAGGTTTGTCCACATCCGGTGGGGACAAATGCGAGACGGGGCGCGCGGGCGCGGCGCATCACGTAGCTGGCGCGGCCGGCGCACGGCGCCTGAGCGTTTATTGCCCGCCTGGCGCAAGGCCTTGGCGGTAAAGGGATTTTTGCGGCTGCCCGCAGGCTGTCCTCAGCCTTATCCACATTTCCCGGGGACAACCCGAAGCCTTTTCGGGCCGCCCTGGGCCTTTCTTGACCAGCCCTTGCAGGTGCTTGATGTGCAAGGGAAAAGCCGAGCTGCCCTCATCCTGTCCTCATGCTTGTCCACAGAATGCTGGGACAAATGCACATGGCGGCGCGGATGCTTGCGGCAGGCGCGGGATGCGTCCGCAGGGCGGTGGATAAGTGTCCTGGAAATCGGCCAAACGGTCGATTGCGCATTTTTTGATCGGCACTCGCAAGTGCCTGGCATGACAGGCTTTTTCGCACCTGCCCCACACCTGTCCTCAAGCTTCTCCACAGTTGGCGGGGATATTGTTGGCCCCACGCGGCGCGCACTGCGTGCGCTTGCTGCCCCCCGAGGGGGCTGCCCGGCCTTCGGGCGGCCGGGCGGCTATTTTTTGGGGCGGTGTTGGTGGGCAGGGGGCTTGTCGCCTGCTGAGGTGAGGGGAAGGGAATTATTTGGGAGCGGAGGCGCTTTATCCACAAAAAAAGCCCCCCGGCTTGGCGGGGGGCGTGATCGCCCGGAGGTAGACGGGCGATCGGTTGCCGGGCGGGCAGGCGCCCTTGGCCCGGCAGCGGCGGCAATCAGGCGTTGAACTTCTTGACCCAGTCGACGTAGCGGTCGATCCAGCCTTGCAGGAACTTGCGCGTGCCTTCGTTGGTGATGTTGTACTGGTCGTCGACCAGGCCATCGGTGTACTGCAGGAAGACTTCCGGCGTGGTCAGGGCGTTGGCGCCTTCGGCGGCCAGTATGTTGCGCAGGTGCTGCTGCATGAGGGCGGTGCCGGCGGCGCTGGGCGAGGTGCCCAGGATGCCCACGGCCTTGCCGGCCCACGAATTCTGGCCCCACGGACGGGTGCCCCAGTCGATGGCGTTCTTGATGGCGGCGGGCACCGAGCGGTTGTGCTCGGGCGAGACGAACAGGATGCCCTGGGCATCGAGGATCTGCTGCTTGAGCTTGGCCGCGGGCGCGGGCAGGTTGTTCTCGTTGTCCTGGTTGTACAGCGGCACGTCGCCCAGGCTGACGTAGTCGAACTTGAAGTCCGCGGGAACCAGTTTTTCCAGCGCGCGCGCCAGGCGCAGGTTGATCGATGCGGCGCGCAGGCTGCCGACAAAGACGGCGATCTTGTAGGTGCTCATGAGGCGGGGCTCCTGGGTCGGGGGAAAGCCCAGTGTAGACCTGTCCTCATGACGGCTCAATGGCGGCGAGCCCATAAGGTTATGGACTCATCAGGCTGACGTGCGCCGACACCACGCGCCAGCCTTGCGGCGTGCGCATCCAGGTCTGGCTCTGGCGACCAATGCGGTCGCTGCCGTCGCGCTGGAATTCGATGTTGGTGGTGGCGAAGTCGTGGCCATAGGTGGTGATGGCGGTGCGCAGCACGCGGCGCGCCAGGCCTTGCGGCGAACGGCCGGCGCGGAAGGCGCGGATGGCGTCGTAGCCGTAGAGGTTCTCGCCGGCGCCATAGCGCAGCGTATGAGGGCTGTCCCAGAACAGCTCGTCGAGCACGTCGACCTGGTTGTTGACCAGGGCGGCTTCATAGCGCGCGAAAGCCACGGTGACCTCGGCGACGACGGCGGGCAGGTTGATGTCCATGTTGCGGGGCATGCTCCGTGTTGAATGCACCACGATGGTGCTTGATTCAGGGTAATCACCAATATGGGGTGTGTTGCGGTGCGCAAATTCCGCCGTGGCATAGGCGGATCGCCCTGTCCGCGGGGGGATGCTGCGGTGCAAGGCTGGCACGCGGCTTGCTAGGGTTTACACCACATAACACGCTGCACGCCGCTCCAGGAGTTTCACCATGTCCAGTTCCGCCGTTCCCGCCCCGGTCACCATGCTGGTCACCCGGCACATTGCGCCCGAACGCTACAGCGATTTCCTGTCCTGGATGCGCCAGGGCGAGATCCTCGCCGCCGGCTTTCCCGGTTTTCTCGGTTCGGGCGTGCTGCAACCGCCCGAGGGCGGCGACCAATATCAGATCGTGCTGCGCTTCAATGACGAGGCCAGCCTCAATCGCTGGGAGCAATCGTTGCCGCGCCGCATGTGGCTCGAACGCGGCGCCGCGCTGGTGCGGGCCAGCCACGCGCGCCGCGTCAGCGGCATGGACAGTTGGTTCGGTCCGCAGGGCAACGCGGGCGCGCCGCCGCGCTGGAAGCAGGCCGTGAGCATCTGGCTGGCGTATTTCCCGGTGCTGCTGGCGTTCACGCTGCTGGTGAGCGAACACCTGAGCGCCTTGCCGGTGTTCTGGCGCGCGCTGATCACCAGCGTGACCATGACGCCGGTGATGGTGTTCGTCTGCATTCCGTTCGTCACGCGGCGGTTGGGCCGCTGGCTGCAGCCGCGCTGACGCGGTCGCCAGCGGGTGGCGTGGCCCGGCCATGCCGCCTAGGCCGCCTGTGCGCGCCGGCTGGCGTACAGCCGGTGCAGCGTGATCTTGCGCACGGCGGCCTGGCTGTCGCCGATGTGGGCGCGCAGCAGCGCGGTGGCCTGTTCGGCGTCACGCCGCAGGATCGCCTGCAGGATGGCGCCGTGTTCGGCGTAGGTGCGGGCAATGCGCTCGGGCTGGGTGAAGTCCAGCCGCCGCACGATGCGGATGCGCTCGGTGGCGGCGCGATGCACGCGCGCGATCTCGGGGTTGCCGGCGGCGGCCACCAGGTCAGTGTGAAAGCGCTCGTCCAGCGCTGCCAGCCACTCGCCATCGTGCGACTGGTTGGCGCCGTCCACCAGCCACACGTCCGCCAGCGGCTGCAGCGCGCGCAGCGGATCCGGCACCTGGCCCGGCGCGCACAGGGCCTGCACGGCGGAGATCTCCAGCACGCTGCGCAGCTCGTAGAAATGATCGAGCGTGTCGAAGTCCAGCGGCTTGACCAGCCAGCCGTTGCGCTGGCGCACTTCCAGGTAGCCCTCGCGTTCCAGGCGGAAAAGCGCCTCGCGCACCGGCGTGCGGCTGACGCGCAGGCGCTCGGCGATCTCGGTTTCGGTGAAGCGGTCGCCGGGCGCCAGGCGGAAGTCGAGGATGTCGCGCTTTAGCGTGCCGTAGGCGGAATCGGCCAGGCTGCGGGGCGTGTCGATGACGGCGAATGCGGAATCCATGGACGGCCTCGGTTGTGGCGGGTCAGGGGAGGGGACGAACGGCGGCAACGCCCGCCTGTTCCAGCCGCCGCGCGGCCAGCAGGCAATCGGCCTCGCGCCACGGCGCGGCGATCAATTGGACGCCCAACGGCAGGTGCGCGTCGGCGCCGATGCCCGGCCAGGTGGGCGCGGCGCACACCGGCAGGCCAAGGCAGGAGATCGGCTGCGTCAGCAGGCCCATGCTGGCGCGGGCGGGCAGTGACTGGCCGGCCAGGGCCAGGGTCTCGGTGCCGATGGCGGTGGCGGGCACCGGCGTGGCCGGGGCGATCAGCACGTCGTAGTGCGCGAACAGCGCCATGGCTTCGCGGTAGACGCGGTGGCGTACCCGCTGGGCCTGCTGCACCCAGGCGGCGGGGACCAGGCTGCCGGCGACCAGGCGATCACGCGAATGGGGTTCGTAGTAGTCATAGTGCGTGACCAGGCGGCGGCGATGCAGCGCGCCGCCCTCGGCCGCGGTGATGACGAACGCGGCGGCGCGCGCCTGTTCGGCGCTGGCCAGTTCGACGACCTCCGTGGCCGCCAGCGCGCGCGCGGCCAGTTGCACGGCCTGGCGCGCCTCGGCGCCGGCCCAGTGCGCGAAGTAGCCGCCCAGCACGGCCACGCGCAATGGGCGGTCCGAGCCCAGATCCGCGAGCGCGGGCTCGACGGGCCGTTGGGCGCAGGCGGCATCTTCATCGTCAGCGCCTTGCAGCGCATCGTAGACCGCGGCCAGGCTGGCCGTATCGGCCGCGAACGGGCCCAGGTGGTCGAGGCTGCCGACGAACGGGAACGAGCCGGTGCGCGGCAGGCGGCCGAAGGTCGGCTTCAGGCCGAACACGCCGCACAGCGAGGCTGGCACGCGGATCGAGCCGTTGGTGTCCGAGCCCAGCGTCAGCGGCACCAGGCCGCCGGCCACCGCCGCCGCGCTGCCGCCCGAGGAACCGCCGGCGATGCG
This sequence comes from Achromobacter sp. SIMBA_011, assembly GCF_046535435.1. Classification (NCBI taxonomy): domain Bacteria; kingdom Pseudomonadati; phylum Pseudomonadota; class Betaproteobacteria; order Burkholderiales; family Alcaligenaceae; genus Achromobacter; species Achromobacter sp. SIMBA_011. The sequence goes on from NZ_JAWRWN010000013.1 coordinate 98,428, forward strand.
GGCGGGATCGTGCGGGTTGCGGCTGGCGCCGTAGTGTGAATTCTCGGTGGTGAAGCCGTAGGCGTGCTCGTCCATGTTGAGCGCGCCCACCAGCACGGCGCCGGCATCGCGCAGCCGCGCCACCAGGGTGGCGTCGCGCGGCGCGGGCGGATTGGCGGCGTTGACGCGGCCGCCGGCCAGCGTCACCTCTTCGGCGGTGTCGAACAGGTTCTTGACCGCGTACGGCACGCCGGCCAGCGGCGGCAGGGATTCGCCGCGAGCCCGCCGCGCGTCGATGGCGGCGGCTTCCTGGCGCGCGCGGGTTTCGGTGATGGCGGTGAAGCAGTTGTAGCGCGCATCGGCGGCGCGGATGCGCGCCAGCGTGGCTTCCAGCACGGCGCCTGCGCTGCGCTCGCCATTGCGGATCTGCCGCGCCAGGTCGAGGACGGCGCCGTTCACGGGCGGAACACCGAGGCCGATTCCAGCTCCACCGGCAGGGCCTCGTCGATGAAGCTCGAAGCGATGTCGTGGATGCGCGTGAACTGCCGCGCCACCTCGGTCGCGGCCGGTTCGCGCAGGGCATAGCCGGCCAGCGCCAGCGCGCTGCGTACATATTGGTCGATGGTTTCCTGGGTCATGGCGGACTCCGGTGGATCGGAAGGAAAAGACGAACTATTTGCGGACTTCGCGCTGGAAAATCTCCAGGCTCAGTTTCTTCATGCCGATGAAGCTGGGCTCGGACAGCGTCTCGACCGTGCGCGGCCGGGCGTCGCCGTAGTCCAGGATCTCGGCCACGCGGGTGGGGCGCTTGGTCAGCAGCAGCACCTGGTCGGCCAGGTACACGGCTTCCTCCAGGTCGTGCGACACCAGCAGCATGGTGGTGCCGGTCTGCATGAAGACCTCCTGCAGCTTTTCGCGGATGAACAGCGTCATCTCGAAATCCAGCGCCGAGAACGGCTCGTCCAGGAACAGCACTTCCGGTCCGGGGGCCAGCGCGCGCATGATGGAGGCCGTCTGTTGCTGGCCGCCCGACAGCTCGTAGGGATAGCGCTTGAGGTCGAACTTGACGTCGAACGAGGCCACCAGCTCTTCCACGCGCGCGTCCACCTCGGCTTTGCTGCGGCCTTCGAGGCGCAGCGGGTAGGCGATGTTGTCGATGGTGCGCAGCCACGGGAACATGGCCTCGCGGTAGTTCTGGAAGACGTAGCCGATCTTGGTCTGGGCCAGCGACTTGCCGTCGAACAGGATCTCGCCGGCATCGATGGGGATCAGGCCCGCGATCATGTTGATCAGGGTCGATTTGCCGCAGCCGTTGGGGCCGAACACCGAGACGATCTTGCCCTTGGGGATGTCGAGGTTGAAGTCCTCGTACAGCGGCCAGCCGGCGAAATACTTGGTCAGGCCGCGGATGGTGATGTGGGTGCCGGCCGGACCCGGCTGGAACGGCGCGGGCGTGGGGGAGGGGGCGATGACGGGGTTGATGACGGTGGACATGATTATCGGCCGCTCCAGTGGACCACGCGCTTTTCCAGCACCAGGAAGAGGATGTTGAGAACGTAGCCGAGCGCGCCGGCGGCCAGGATCGAGGCGTACATGTCGCGCACGTTCAGCACCTGCTGGGCGTTGATGATGCGGTTGCCGAGCCCGCTGTCCGAGCCGATGAACATCTCGGCCACGATCACGATGACCAGCGCCATCGACACGCCGCTGCGCAGGCCGACGAAGGTGGGCTGCAGGCTTTCCCAGATCAGCACGTCCTTGAAGATCTGCCAGCGCGAGGCGCCCATCACGCGCGCCGCCATCACGCGCTGCTTGCGCGCATTGATGACGCCGTAGGCGCTGTTGAACAGGATCACCAGCACCGCGGCGAAGGCGGCGATGGCGATCTTGTTCATGTCGGTCACGCCGAAGATCATCAGGAACAGCGGGATCAGCGCCGACGACGGCGTCGAGCGGAAGAAGTCCACCAGGAATTCGACGCTGCGGTAGGCTTTTTCATTGCTGCCCAGCAGCACGCCCAGCGGCACGCCGATCACGCCGGCGATGACAAAGGCCTGCAGCGTGCGGCTGACCGAGGCCAGGAAGTCGCCCAGCAGCGGGCCGCCGGCCATGCCCTTGGCCAGGGCCACCAGCGTGGCGCCGGGCGTGGGCAGCAGCACCGGGCTGACCAGCTGCAGGCGCACCACCAGGTCCCACACCACGTACAGCGCCAGCGGGCCGATCAGCGGCAGCAGGCGCGCGGCGGTCCAGGTGCGCGGCGGGCGCGAGGCGGGGGCGGTTTTGCCCGGCGACCCAGCGGCAGGCAGGGCGGCCGCCGACGCGACGGCCGCGTGGCTGGCGCCGCCGGCCGGGGCCGCGCTGGCGCGGTTGGCGTTGATCGCGTCCATGGCTCAGCCCTTGTACAGCATCGAGGCTACGTCCACCTTCTGCGCGAAGATGCCCTTGTCGGCGAACAGGTCGAAGAATTTCTGGAAGTACTGGATGTCGCTGGGGGTGAACTCGTTGTAGAGCGTGTAGGCGGCCAGCGGCACGGCTTCGGTCATGGGGCCTTCGATGGCGGTGTAGCCCTTCATGAAGGGGCGCGCCTCGTCGGGCTTGGTGCGGATCAGCTCGATGCCGCGGGCGTAGGCGGCGATGAATTTCTTGCTTTCCTCGGGATGCTTCTTCAGGAACGCGGTGGTCAACGAGGCCGAGCCGCCGAACCACGGCGCCATCGGATCGCCCAGCACGTATTTGGCGATCACGCCCGCCTCGAGCACGCGGGTGGTGCCGTTCAGGCGCCCGACCGTGCCGGTGGGCTCTAGCGTGTAGCACGCGTCCAACTGGCCGGCGGCGACCGCGGCGACGTGCTGGCTGATCGCCAGCTCGACCACGGTCGCCCCGGTTGCGCCGGCGCGCTCCAGCACTGCTTTGGCCAGCGTGGCATTCTGGATGCCGGGTCCAGAACCGACCTTTTTCCCCTTGAGGTCTGCGATGGATTGGATGGGACTGTCTTTCGCGACGATGAACTCGTCCAGCACGTTCTTGGCGTTGCTGGGATTGGAGGCGAAAATCTTGAACAGGCCGGGCGAGGCGATCTCGCCGATGGCCAGGTTGGCCGAGCCGGTGCCGTTGGCGCTGCCGTCGGCGCGGCCCGCGAGCATGGCTTCCATGACCTGCTGCGCGCCGGCGAACTTGAGCGCCTCGACATTCAGGCCGGCTTCCTTGAAGTAGCCCTTTTCGATGGCGGCATAGAACGGCAGGCCGGCCGCGACCGGCCAGTAGCCGATGCGGATGACCGGGCCCGATTGCGCGCGCACCAGGGCGGGCGCGGCCAGCGCGGCGGCGCCCAGCGCGGCGCCCTGCATCAGCCGGCGGCGGGTGGCGTTGAAAGCGAAGGGCGCGGGGCGGTCGGTCATGCGGGACTCCTGGTCGGGAAAAGAATGGGCGCTTGTAGACAAGCTTGCATACCAGTCCTTCAAGCAAGACCCGTGCCAACCTTCGCGGACCCAGTTTTTCGCCATGATGGGGCGATCCTGGCGCCTCGCGTGAACCAAGCTGGTGCATATGGCACCGACAGGGGGCGCGCCTGGCGTCGTGGCGCGGCCGGGCCGCCAGGCGTTAGGATGTGCACAGGCCGGGGCTGCCGCCCCGCCGTTATCGGAAGGGCGCGTCATCGGGCGCGCCGTGGCGTGGATATGAATACCCGTTTTGTCGAAGCATTCCTGTGGTCCGCCCGGCTGGGCAGTTTTCGCGCGGCCAGCGACCGCCTGCACATCACGCAGGCCGCGGTGGCCAACCGCATCGCCTCGCTCGAGGAGGACATCGGCGCGCGCCTGTTCGAGCGCGACGCCAAGGAGCTGCGGCTGACGGCGGTGGGCACGCGCCTGCTGGACTATGGCGAGCGGCTGATGCAGTTGCGTCAGCAGATCCTGTCGCTGGGCCGCACCGGCGACGAGGTGTTCGGCCTGGTGCGCATCGGCGCCATCGAGACCGTGGTGCACACCTGGCTGATCGGCTTTTTGACCAACCTGCGCTCCACCTATCCGGGCATCGAGGTGCAGTTGACCTCGGAGACCACCCGCGCGCTGCACCGCGGCCTGCGCGAAGGCACGCTGGACATCGCCTTCCAGACCGACCTGCTGACCGATACCGGCGTCATCAGCACGCCGTGCCTGCCGATGGAGATGGGGTGGGTCGGGCCGGCCGGCGACGAGGAATCGCTGTCCGTGCAGCAGTTGCTGAGCGAGCCGGTGCTGACCATGAGTCCCGGCTCGCAGCCGCACGAGGCCCTGAAAGGGCTGTTCCGCGAAGCCGGCCTGCCCTTGGGCAAGGTGCATTGCGTCAGCTCGATCTCGGCGCTGGCGCGGCTGGTGCGCAGCGGCTTTGGCCGCGCCCTGGTGCCGCTGCCGCCGATCTACGAATACGTGGCGCGCGGCGAGGTGCAGATGATCCGCTGCGACGTGCCGGTGCCGCCGCAACTGCTGGTGGTGAGCTACCTGGAGGGCGCCGGTTCGGATGCGATCCGGCTGGTGGCCGAGCTGGCCTGCCGCGCCTCGGATCAGTACACCGCGTCGGTCACGCCGCCAACATTCGGGTCCGCGCAATAGCGTTATCCCTAGGTCGGCTTTCAGTAATTCTGTTGCCGGCGCGAAAAATTACTCGTTTGTCGGAGTTGGCCCCGCCGGCCGAAGATGAATCCCTTCCGTTATCGAAGGGATTTATCTTTCCATGAGCCAAGCCTCCACTCCGTCCACGCCCCACGGCATGCTGTTCGTCGCCTGCGACGTCGATCCCGCCTTCGAAACCGATTTCAACCGCTGGTACGACCGCGAGCACGTCGAAGAGCGCGTGCGCATCCCCGGCTTCCTGTCGGGCGCACGCTATTTCTCGCGGTCCGGCGGCCGCAAGTACCTGGGGCTGTACCGCACGGCATCGCTGGGCGCGTTCACCACCGCCGATTACCGCGCCGCCTTCGAGCGCCAGACGCCGTGGTCGGTGACCAACCTGGACCGCATGCGCGACCCGATGCGACGCGTCTGCGCGGTGCAGGCCGTGACCGGGTTCGGCAGCGGCAGCCACATTGCCGTGCTGCCGCTGGTGTTCGGCGGCGATGCCGGGGCGCTGGTGGCGCGGGCGGCTGAGGCGGGCGCGGCGCTGGCGCAGGTCGATGGTTTCGTTCAGTCCTATTTGTTGTCACCGGATGCGGCCTTGAGCGGCCCGTTGCCGCGAGAATCCACCGAGAACCGCCGCCTGGATCCGCTGTTCGTGGTCGAGGCCAGCTCGGCCGGCGCCGCGCAGGCCCTGGCCGAACAGGCCGCCGGCGCCTTCGGCATCCGCGCCAGCGATGCCTGGCAACTCGAACTGGGCTGGAAGCTGGCGGCCGCCGACCTGCGCTGACACGGCGCCGCCGTCCACACACATCACGAACATGGGGAAACACAATGGCTGAAAACACCTTGCGCGCTCCGGCGGCTGCCCACGGCGGCGCGGCGCCGGACAAGATGAAGAAACTGGCGATGGCCAGCTCGGTCGGCACCACGCTGGAGTGGTACGACTTCACGATCTACAACCTGATGGCGGCGCTGGTATTCAACGCCATCTTCTTCCCGTCGTTCGACCCGCTGACGGGCACCATCCTGGCGTTCTCGACCTATGCCGTGGGCTACGTCTCGCGGCCGCTGGGCGGCTTCGTCTTTGGCCACCTGGGCGACCGCCTGGGGCGCAAGTTCGTGCTGGTCGCCACGCTGGTGATCATGGGCGTGTCGACGGGCCTGATGGGCATGCTGCCCACCTATGCCAGTTGGGGCGTGTGGGCGCCGGTGGCATTGGTGGCGCTGCGCTTCATCCAGGGCGTGGCGCTGGGCGGCGAGTGGGCCGGCGCGGTGCTGCTGTCGATGGAGCATGGCAAGCCCGACCAGCGCGGCCGCAATGCGTCCTTCACGCAGGTCGGGCCGTCGTGCGGCACGCTGATCGGCACCGGCTTCATCGCGCTGATCTCGCTCTGGCTCACGCCCGAGGAATTCCAGGCCTGGGGCTGGCGCGTGCCGTTCATGTCGAGCGTGGCGCTGGTGCTGTTCGGCCTGTGGCTGCGCCGCGGCGTCGAGGAGACGCCGGTGTTCCTGGAAATGGAACAGAAGCGCGAAACCGCCAGCACCCCGATCAAGGAAGTGCTGGTGCAACACTGGCGCCAGTTGCTGGTGGCCGGCGGCTCGCGCATCGGTTCGGACGTGCTGTACGCGCTGGTGGTGGTGTTCACGCTGACCTACGTGACCACCGTGCTGCACCTGTCGCGGCCGCTGGCGCTGGGCGCCACCATGCTGGGCGCGGCGCTCAACGCCATCGCCGTGCCGCTGTGCGGGCATCTGTCGGACAAGATCGGGCGCCGTCCGGTGTACGTGGCCGGCGCGGTGCTGGGCATGATCTGGGCCTTCGTGTTCTTCACGCTGATGGACACCGCGCATCCCATCGCGATCTGCGCCGCCGTGGTGGTCGGCCTGCTGATCCACGCGATGATGTACGGCCCGCAGGCCGCCTTCATCACCGAGCAGTTCCCGGGGCGGGTGCGCTACGCCGGGTCGTCGCTGGCCTACACGCTGGCCGGCATCGTCGGCGGGGGCTTCGCGCCGCTGATCATCGCCAGCCTGTTCAAGTCGTGGAGCTCGACCGTGGCGGTGTCGCTGTACGTGGCCGCCGCGCTGGTCGTGACCGCCATCTCGGTGCTGGCCGCCAGGGAGACCGCCAAGGCGCCGCTGCAACGCTGAGCGCGGGGCCGGCCTGGCCGGCTTCTCCTGCCTGCGCCCGGGCTTGCCCGGGCTTTTTTGCGTCCGTTCCGCGCGCGGCTGCCTGATGGCCGTTGCGGCCGCGAGGCCGGAAAGCGACGGGAAGGGGCGCGTTTTCATGCATTTTCGTTCGGAGAAATGTCAGCTATCTGACTTTGCGCTGAATAACAAACGAAAATTGTTTACACTCGCATCCACAAAATTCAAGTGTGGACCGGGTCGCCGCGGGGCGAATCCGGTCCGAGTTACGGGAGAAAGTGATGCGCAAGTTGTTGTTGGGGGCGGCGCTGGCCGTCGCGGCATTCGGGGGGGCGGCGCACGCCGCCACGCAGCCCAAGGCCGTGGTGACGAATTACTCGGACCTGGCGCTGGCCGGCTATGAAGACGCGCTCACTTCCGCCAAGGCGCTGCGCGAGGCCGTCAACACGCTGGTCGCCAAGCCCAGCGCGGACACGCTCAAGGCCGCCCGCCAGGCCTGGCTGGACGCGCGCGTGCCGTACCAGCAGACCGAGGCCTTCCGCTTCGGCAACCCGATCGTCGACGACTGGGAAGGGCGTGTGAACGCCTGGCCGCTGGATGAAGGCCTGATCGACTACGTCGACGCCTCCTACGGCACCGAGAACGACGAGAACGCCTATTACGCGGTCAACGTCATCGCCAATTCCAAGATCTCGGTGGGCGGCAAGACCGTCGATGTCAGCGAGATCACGCCCAAGCTGCTGTCCGAGGTGCTGCACGAGGCCGACGGCAACGAGGCCAACGTGGCCACCGGCTACCACGCCATCGAATTCCTGCTGTGGGGCCAGGACCTGAACGGCACCGGCCCGGCGCCGGCCGACCGCAAGGGCACGCCGCAGGAACGCCACGCGGGCAACCGTCCGCACACCGACTACGACGTCAAGCAGTGCACCGGCGGCAACTGCGAACGCCGCATCGCCTACCTGAAGGCCGTGACCGACCTGCTGGTGACCGATCTGGAAGAGATGGTCGGCAACTGGAAGAAGGACGGCGCCGCGCGCAAGGCCGTGGAAGAAGATCCCAAGGCCGGCCTGGTGGCGATGCTGACCGGCGTGGGCAGCCTGTCGTACGGCGAACTGGCCGGCGAGCGCATGAAGCTCGGCCTGATGCTGCACGATCCCGAGGAAGAGCATGACTGCTTCTCGGACAACACCCACAACTCGCACTTCTACAACCAGATCGGCATCCGCAACGTCTACCTGGGCGCGTACACCCGCGTCGATGGCAAGCAGGTGTCGGGCGCCAGCCTGTCGGAACTGGTCAAGGCGCGCGATCCCAAGCTGGACGCCGAAGTGCGCGCCAAGCTGGACGCCACCGTGGCCGCCATGCAGGCCATGAAGACCCGCGCCGAGACGGTCGAGACCTATGACCAGATGATCGCCGACGGCAACAAGGAGGGCAACGCCGTGGTGCAGGCCGCCATCGACCGCCTGGTCGACCAGACCCGCAGCCTGGAGCGCGTGATCGCGCTGCTGGACCTGGGCAAGGTCGCCATCGAAGGTTCCGACAGCCTGGACAAACCCGACGCCGTATTCAAGTGAAGCTCGTATTCGCCGCCGTACTGGCGGCGTCGGCCCATGCCGGCGCCGCCGCCGCTCCGACCGCGCCCGCCGGGCGCGACGACCTGAGCGCCGAGGACCTCAAGCGGGTCCTCGCCATCACCGCGCCGACCCGCGATTTCTCCAAGGCCGAGACCTTCGAGACCATGCAGGCGGGCGCCACCACCACCAACAAGCTCATCAACGCCGACATTTTTTCGCAGCCGTCGGCCAACATGAGCTTCGAGCGGCGCCAGGAATTCCAGGTCGGCAACGGCCTGTTCCGCAAGGACTGGGTCTCCGCGCCGGCCTCCACACAGGCCTCCGACGGCCTCGGCCCGCTGTTCAACGCGCGGTCCTGCCAGGCCTGTCATACCAAGGACGGGCGCGGCTCGGTGCCGGGCTTCGATCCGCTGGAGCGTCCCGACGCCGTGGCATTGCTGTTGCGCCTGGCGGTGCCCGAAGGCCCGGACCGCGGCCATCCGCGCCTGGCGCCGGGCGAGATCGCGCTGCTGCCCGAGCCCGTCTATGGCGTGCAGTTGCAGAACTTCGCGGTGGCCGGCCTGCCGGCCGAAGGCCGCATGGAAATCGAATACACCCCGGTCACCGTCAAGCTCAATGGCGGCGAGACCGCCACGCTGATGAAGCCGGCCTACCGCATCGACAACCTGGGCTACGGCCCGATGCGCAAGGACACGCAGATCTCGCCGCGGCTGGCGCCGCCGATGATCGGCCTGGGCCTGCTGGAATCGATCCACGAGGCCGACATCCTGGCCAACATCGGCGCCGACAAGCGCGACGGCATCGTCGGCAAGGCCAACTGGGTCACCGACGCGCGTACCGGCCAGCGCGCGCTGGGCCGCTTCAACCTGAAGGCCGGCCAGCCCACGGTGGAGCAGCAGAGCGCCGCCGCGTTTTCCAACGACATGGGGCTGTCGACGCCGCTGTTCCCCAACCACTACGGCGACTGTACGCCGGCGCAGCCCCAGTGCCTGAAGATGCCGCACGGCGCGCAGCCGCGCTTCGGGCCGGAGGAAGTGCCGGCCAAGCTGATGGACTTCGTCACCACCTACTCGACCAACCTGGCGGTGCCGCAGCGGCGCGACGCCGACGACGCCCGCGTGCTGGCCGGCAAGAAACTGTTCTACGAGGCCAACTGCGTGGCCTGCCACGTGCCCAAGTATGTCACCAGCCGCAACGCGAAACAGGCCGAGCATCGCTTCCAACTGATCTGGCCGTACACCGACATGCTGGTGCACGACATGGGCGATGACCTGGCCGACGGCGTGTCCGATGGTTCCGCCAACGGGCGCGAATGGCGCACCCCGCCGCTGTGGGGCATCGGCCTGACCAGGACCGTCAATCCCTCCGCCACCTGGCTGCACGACGGCCGCGCCCGCACGCTGCTGGAGGCGGTGCTGTGGCACGGCGGCGCGGGCCAGCCCGCGCGCGACCGCGTGGTGGCGATGACGCCCGAAGAACGCGCCGACCTGATCCGTTTCCTGGAGTCGCTGTGATGGCTATCCTTGTTGCACGCTGGCGCGCGCCGGCCCTGGTCGCCGCGCTGGCGCTGGCCTGGCCGCTGGCCGCCGGCGCCGAATTGCCCGCCGACCTGGGCGAGCGCCTGGCGCACGGCTATGCGCGGCCGGCCGCCGCCGGCATGGTCGCCGCCGCGACCGATCTGGACGGCGCGCTGGGCCAGTGGTGCGGCAAGCCGGATGCGGCCGGCGCCAAGCGGGTCGAAGCGGCTTTTGCCGACCTGGCCCTGGCGTGGGCGCGCCTCGAACCGCTGCGCTTCGGGCCGTTGGTTCAGGCCAACCGCTACGAGCGCCTGGCGTTCTGGCCCGACACGCGCGGCGTGATGCCGCGCCAGGTGCAGGCCGTGATCGCCGCGCAGGATGCCGACCTGCTCAAGCCGGGCGCGCTGGCCGGCCGCAGCGTCGCGGTGCAGGGGCTGCCGGCATTGGAATTCGTGCTGTATGGAGAGCCGGCGCTGCTGGCGCAGCAAGGCGCGCCCACGTTTGCCTACGCTTGTGGCTACGCCCGGGCCGTGTCGGCCAACGTCGCCGCGATCTCGCGCGACGTGGCGCAGGCGTGGGATGCCAAGGCCGACTTCGGCCGCCAGTTCGCGCAGCCGCGGGCGGGCAATGATCTCTACCGTGATCCGCAGGAAGTGGCGGCCGAAGCCATGAAGGCGCTGTCCACCGGCCTGCAGTTCGCGCGCGACGTGAAGCTGCTGCCGGTGCTGGGCGATTCGGCCGACGGCGCCCGGCCCCGGCGCGCCGCGTTCTGGCGCAGCGGGCTGTCGACGCGCACGCTGGTCGCCGGCCTGGAGGGCCTGGCGGCGTTCTATCAGGCGGGCGGCTATGCCTTGCCCAAGGGCGAGGACTGGATGGCGGGCGCGGTGCTGGCCGAAGTGGGCAACGCGGCGCGCGCGCTGCGCGAGGCGCCGGCGCCGCTGGAGCGGGCGCTGGGCGATGCCGAAGGGCGCCGCCTGCTGGGCCTGGCGGCGTTGACCCTGAAGAACGCCAAGGCCATCGTCGACCAGGACCTGGCGCCGGCGCTGGGCGTGACCATCGGCTTCAATGCGCTCGATGGCGACTGAGCACGACCGCATGCTGACCGGCATTGCGCGCGATGTGCGGGCCGGCAACGCGCCGGCGCGCCCCGCGCGGCGCGATTTCCTGGCCTGGGGCGCGGGCGGCGCGCTGGGTGCGGCTCTCGGGTGGCCGCGCCCAGCGCCGGCCGCCCCCGGCGACGAGTCGCAGGCGCGCTATCTGGCGGCGCGGCAGCGCGGCGGTCGCGACGAGACGGTGGTGCTCGATGGCGCCGGACAGGACCGGCACGTGGTGCCGATGCCCGCGCGCGGCCACAGTTTCGCGATCGACGCGCCCGCCGAACGCGCCGTGGTGTTCGGCCGCCAGCCGGGCTTCTTCGCGCTGGCGTTCGACCTGCGCGGCGCCCGCCCGCCGCTCGAACTGCCCTTGCCGGAAGACCGCCATTTCTTCGGCCACGGCGCCTATTTCGACGGCGGCCGGCTGTTGGCCGCGACCGAGAACGATTTCGACGGCGGCCGTGGCGTGCTCGGCATCTACGATGCCACGCCGGGCGGCGGCTACCGCCGCATCGGCGAATACGACAGCGGCGGCATCGGGCCGCACGAGGTGCTGTTGATGCCCGACGGCAAGACGCTGTGCGTGGCCAACGGCGGCATCCTGACCCATCCGGACTACGGCAAGCTCGAACTGAACCTGGACACCATGCGGCCGTCGCTGGCTTACCTGGACGCGGCCAGCGGCGCGCTGCTGGAGCGGGTCGAACTGGCGCCTGACCTGCATCGACTGTCGATTCGCCATCTCGCGCTGGCGGGCGATGGCAGCGTCTGGTTCGGCTGCCAATACATGGGACCGGCCGGCGACCGTCCGGCGCTGGTGGGGCGCCACCGGCGCGGCGCGCAGCCGGTGCTGTTCAGCGGGCCGGCGGATACGTTGCGCGAGATGCGCAACTACATCGGCTCGGTGGCGGCGGACGCGGCCGGCGCGGTGATCGCCACGTCCAGCCCGGTGGGCGGGCGGGTGCTGTACTGGGATGCGGCCAGCGGCCGCTGCCTGGGCGAGACCCGCCTGGCCGATGGCTGCGGCGTGGCGCCGGCGACGGACGCGGGCTTTCTGGTCAGCAGCGGCCTGGGCGCCATGGTGCGCACCGACGCGGCGGGCGGCGAGCGGCCGGTGCTGGCGCCGTCGCGCGAGCGTTCCTGGGACAATCATTTCCGCAAGGTCGCGGCCGCTTGAGGCGGCCCGCGCCGCGCCCCCCGGGGCGATGCGGCGCATGCGATGGCCTGCCACGGCGCGCAGGATGCCTTACAAAGCTTGACATACCGGCCCCCCGTCGCGGCCCTTTCCGCAAGGCGCATCTGATAAAGTTTTCGGCTGTCTTTTTTTGCAAGAAGGAGCGACAACGATGGAAGACGCGTTGAAGGAATTCAATGCCTGGGCCCCCAGGCTGGTGGACCTGGGCATCAATCTGCTCGTGGCCTTGCTGATCCTGGTCATCGGCTGGTGGGTCTCGGCCTTGCTGGGCCGCTGGGTGCGGCGCATCGCCACGCGTTCGAGCAAGATCGATCCGACCATCGTGCCGATGTTCTACAGCACCGTGGTCTGGACGGTGCGCATCTTCACGTTGATCGCGGTGCTGGCGCGTTTCGGGGTGCAGACCGCCAGCCTGATCGCGGTGCTGGGCGCCGCCGGCCTGGCCGTGGGCCTGGCGCTGCAGGGCACGCTGCAGAACATCGCGGCCGGCATCATGCTGCTGATCCTGCGGCCGGTGCGCGCCGGCGAATACGTCGGCCTGAGCACGGGCGCGGAAGGCACGGTCGAAGAGGTCGGCCTGTTCCTGACGCGGCTGGTCCAGGTCGACGGCATCCACCTGACGCTGCCCAACAGCACGGTGTGGAACGCCACCATCACCAACTACAGCCGCAACAAGACGCGCCGCCTGGATATCCCGGTGCCGGTGCGCTATGGCGATGACCTGAACGCGGTGCTGGCGAAGCTGCAGGACATCGTCGCGTCCAATCCGAACGCGCTGAAGGATCCGCAGCCGCTGGTGAAGGTGGTGGACTACAAGGAAAGCGGCGTGGTCGTGAACGTGCGCGTGTGGGCCGAGGCGGCCAAGTACTGGGACCTGCGCTGGGGCCTGTACCAGGACATCCGCCTGTCGCTGGAGGCCGCGGGCTTCCAGGCGCCGATCCCGCTGCGCGAGATCCAGAACTCCAAGGCCAGCGAGCCCAAGGCAGGCGCCGCTGTCTGAGCGTACGGTCGCCAATGAAAAAGGGCGTCCCGGCCGATGGCGGGACGCCCTTTTTCATGGCGCGGCGCGAGCCGCGTGCCGGGCTCAGGCCTGGACCGCGAGGCGCGCCAGTTCGGCCTTGATCCAGCCGGCGATCTCGCGCTGGCGCTGGGCCGGCATGCGGTCGATGATGGCCGTCACGCTGACCGCAAGCAGCGGCGCGCCGTGGTTGTCGAGCAGGGCGCAGCCCACGCCCAGCGCGCCGCGCACGGCGTGGTTGCCCACCACCGAATAGCCGCGCGCGCGGGTGTTCTCGATCAGTCGGAACATTTCCTGCGGCGTCATGCCGCCGTATTCGTCGAGCCGGCTGGAGTTGCGCTCGACGATGCCGCGGGCGACGTCGTCGGACAGCGCCGCCAGCAGCGCCATGCCGCCCGAGCCCACGCCCAGCGGTTGGCGCTTGCCGGCGTAGGTCGCGAGGATCTGCACCGGGTAACTGCCGATCTCGCGATGCAGACTGATGGAATCGTCCTCGTCGCGCACCACCAGGAACACCGCGTCGCCGGTGCGGTCGGCCAGGCGCCGCAGCACCGGCAGCAACTGGCGCACGCGCGGATCGCGCGAACGGGTGTCGGGGTCCACCGCCAACTGGGCGCGGTATTTCTTGGTGCCCGTCACCGGCAGCACCAGGCCCGCGTCGAGCAGGGCGGCCAGCAGCCGGTAGATGGTGGGGCGCTGAATGCCCGTCAGGCGGGCAATATCGGTCACGCTGAGGCCATCAGGCCCCTGGTCCCGCAGGGCGGCCAGAACGGCCAGCCCGCGCCGCAATGTGCGTGGGCCTGCGGCCGCGGCATCGCTGTCTTGCATGCAACTCTCTGAAAACTTGGGGGTTATTGCGTCTTGGTCAAGGGAAAACCATAGTCCGTACCGTGGACTCTACCTTGATGCTCCGCTCGTGTATAGATCAGAATGCAGCATCCAATAATTCAAATCGTCCATTTAATGGACAGTATCAGCACGGAGACTATATGATGACCGGTCAAAAGCCTGGACTGCGGCGTCTTGCCGCCACGCTACTGGCTACCGCCGCAAGCGCTTTCGCCATGGGTTCCGCCCAGGCCGCCTATCCCGATAAACCTGTCCGCATCGTGGTCGGCTTCTCCGCCGGCGGCACCACCGATGTGATCGCCCGCATCATGGCCAAGGAACTCACCGAGAGCCTGGGCCAGTCGTTCGTGGTCGAGAACAAGCCGGGCGCCGGCAGCAACATCGCCACCGACCAGGTGCAACGCGCCGCGCCTGACGGCTACACGCTGCTGTTCGTGGCCGTCACCAGCGCCATCAACCAGACGCTGTACAAGAACGTCACGTTCGACCTGACGAAGGACTTCACTCCCGTGGCGCTGGGCGCCAAGGTGCCGAACATCCTGGTGGTCAACCCGCAGGTGCCGGTCAAGACGGTGCAGGAACTGGTCGATTACGCCAAGAAGAACCCGGGCAAGCTGGCGTTCGCCTCGTCGGGCAGCGGCACCTCGATCCACATGGCAGGCGAGCTGTTCAAGATGCAGGCCGGCATCGACGTGCTGCACGTGCCCTACAAGGGCAGCGCGCCGGCCATCACCGACCTGATCGGCGGCCAGGTGCAGTTCATGTTCGACAACATGCCGTCGGCCTGGCCGCACGCCCAGTCGGGCAAGCTGCGCGCCCTGGCGGTGACCACCGCCGAGCGTTCCAAGAGCGCGCCGGACCTGCCCACCATGAAGGAAGCGGGCTTCGCCAACTTCGACGTGTCGTCGTGGTTCGGCCTGATCGCGCCGGCCGGCACGCCGCCCGAGGTGGTCAACAAGCTCAACGCCGCCATGGTCAAGGCGCTGGACAAGCCCGACGTGCAACTGGCTTTCGAAAAGCTGGGCGCCGTGGGCGTCAAGACCACGCCGGCCGAATTCGGCCAGTTCATCAAGTCGGAAGTGGAAGGCTGGGCGCCGGTGGTCAAGGCGTCGGGCGCCAAGGTCGACTGATCGCGCGCTTCGTGCCGCGGCGGGTCAACCGCCGGCGGCCGATGACAGGGGACGGGCCGATGTCCGTCCCTATTTTTTTGCGTCGCCGTCGCGGCGGGCCGTGGCCAGCATGGCGGTGCAGACCCCGCGCATCATGTCCACCTCGTCGCGGGTCAGGGCGACGCGAGAAAAAAGGTGCCGCATACGCGGCAGCAGCTTCTTGGGATGGGCCGGGTCCAGGAACCGCACGCCCACCAGCGCCTCTTCCCAGTGCGCCAGGAAGGCCTGCACCGCCTCGCCCGAGGCCGGCTCGGCGCCGCGCGAGGGCGCCTGCGCGGTCGAGGCCGGCAGCAACGGGGCGCCCTGGTCCACCAGCAGCGCGTAGCGCAGCTCCCAGGCCGCCAGTTGCAGCGCCTGGGCGACGTTCAGCGAGCTGTACTCGGGGTTGGCCGGAATGTGGCAGATGCGGTGGCACAGTCCGATCTGGTCATTGGTGAGACCGGCGCGCTCGGTGCCCAGCACGACGGCGGTACAGCCCTCGGCGGTTTCGGCCAGGTGGGCGCAGGCCAGGTCGGCGGCCTGGCGGATGTCGCAGGGCGGGGGGCCGAGGTCACGCACCCGGGCGGTCAGGGCGAACGCCAGCGTCACGGGCGCCAGCGCCTCTTCCAGGGTATCGTAGATGCGCGCGTTTTCCAGCACGTCCAGGGCGCCGCTGGCCAGGGCCACGGCCTCCGGCTGGCTGGTGACATCGGCGAATTTGGGGCCCACCAGTACCAGTTCGGAGAAGCCCATGGTCTTGATCGCGCGGGCCGCCGAACCGACGTTTCCGGGGTGGCTGGGGTTCACCATGATGAAGCGAACGCGTGAAAATGCTTGAGTCATTTAAAATGGCACGTTTGGCTTAGTGCCTTCCTGGTTTTTTGAGCCGGTTTCCCCCTGTCGGGGGCGGCGGATCCGGGGGGGTGGCTAGCGGCCTACCCACCGCATACGTACGGAATTTTATGCACCCGATGCTCAACATCGCCATCAAGGCGGCCCGGCGTGCCGGCACCATCATCAACCGTGCCAGCATGGATTTGGAACGACTCAGCGTGGCTCGCAAGGGGCCGCGCGATTATGTCACGGAAGTCGATCGCGCCGCCGAGGAGTCCATCGTCGAGACGCTGCGCGCCGCCTATCCGGACCATGCCGTCCTGGGCGAGGAATTCGGCTTGCAGGGCCCCGACCAGGCCGAATTCCAGTGGATCATCGATCCGCTGGACGGCACCACGAACTTCATCCACGGCCTGCCCAATTACGCCGTGTCGATCGCGCTGACCCAGCGCGGCCAGGTCACGCAGGCGGTCATCTATGATCCCTCGCGCAATGAACTGTTCACCGCCAGCCGTGGCAGCGGCACCTTCCTGAACGACCGCCGCGTGCGCGTCTCGGGCCGCACCCGCTACCACGAGGCCCTGCTGGGCGCGCACTGGCCCAACTCGGGCGACCTGGAACAAGGCTCGCAGCGTTTCCGCGCCATGGCCGAAGGCAGCACCGGCGTGCGCCGCCTGGGCGCCACCGTGCTGGACCTGGCCTATGTCGCCTGCGGCCGCCTGGACGGCTTCTGCGGCGTGGGTCTGAAGCCCTGGGACCTGGCGGCCGGCAGCCTGATGGTGCTGGAAGCCGGCGGCCTGGTCGCCGATTTCGACGGCGAGCAGGGCTGGATGGATTCCGGCAACGTGCTGGCCGCCAGCCCGAAGATCTTCACGCAGATGCTGTCGGCGCTGAACCCGACGCCGGCCGCCTGACGCCGCGGGCGCGTCCCGACGCATTCCCGAAGCCGGCCCATGTGGCCGGCTTTTTTTTGTCGCGCGCGCCGTTGCGCATCCCCGCGCGGCGCACGCCTCGGCACAGTTCCGTAAGCCATCCGCGCGACCCCTGTCACCGGCGTGTCACGCGTTTTCCGGGTACGATTACCGGTCGTGTAACTTCTGGAGCTCCTGATGGAGTGGCTGCTGGACCCCGCTGCGTGGGTCGGCTTGCTTACCCTGGTCGTCCTTGAGATCGTCCTGGGAATCGATAACCTGATTTTCATCGCCATCCTGGCGGACAAGCTGCCGCCGTCGCAACGCGACCGCGCGCGCATCCTTGGCCTGAGCCTGGCGCTTGTCATGCGGCTTGGCCTGCTGTCGGTCATGTCGTGGCTGGTCACCCTGACCACCCCCCTGTTTTCGATCGGACCGCTGTCGCCCTCGGGGCGCGACCTGATCCTCATGGCCGGCGGCTTCTTCCTGCTGTTCAAGGGCACCATGGAGCTGCACGAGCGGCTCGAAGGCGGGCAGCATGGCGGCTCCTCGGGACCGCGTGTGTACGCCAGCTTCTGGGTCATCGTGACGCAGATCGTGGTGCTGGACGCGGTGTTCTCGCTGGACTCGGTCATCACCGCGGTCGGCATGGTGGACCACCTGGCCATCATGATGATCGCCGTGGTCATCGCCATCGGCATCATGCTGCTGGCCTCCAAGCCGCTGACGGGCTTCGTCAACGCGCATCCGACGGTGGTGGTGCTGTGCCTGGGCTTCCTGCTCATGATCGGCTTCTCGCTGCTGGCCGAGGCCTTCGGCTTCAAGGTGCCCAAGGGCTACCTGTACGCCGCCATCGGCTTCTCGGTGGCGATCGAGGCCCTGAACCAGGTGGCGCGCCGCAACCTGCTCAAGCTGGACGCGCGCCGGCCCATGCGCGAACGCACCGCCTCGGCGGTGCTGCGCATGCTGGGCAAGCGCCCGCCGGCCGACGAGCCCGACCTGCCCAGCGCCGACGGTCCCGCCATCCCGGCCTTCGGCGTCGAGGAGCGCAACATGGTCAGCGGCGTGCTGACGCTGGCCGAGCGCTCGATCCGCTCGATCATGACGCCGCGCACCGACGTGTCGTGGATCAACATCGACGACGACCCCGACACCATCCGCCGCCAGATCACCGAGGCGCCGCACAGTTTCTTCCCGGTCTGCCGCGGCTCGCTCGACGAGGTGCTGGGCATCGCCCGCGCCAAGGACCTGGTGGCCGACCTGATCACCGAGGGCCGGGTGCGCCGCAACCGCCTGCGCGACCCGATCATCGTGCACGAGGCCATCGGCATCCTGCGCCTGATGGACACCCTCAAGCGCTCGCGCGGCCAACTGGTGCTGGTGGCCGACGAGTTCGGCGCCATCGAGGGCCTGGTGACGCCGATCGACGTGTTCGAGGCGATCGCCGGCGAATTCCCCGACGAGGACGAACTGCCCGACATCGTCGCCGACGGCCCCAACACCTGGAAGATCGACGGCGCGGCCGACCTGCACCACGTCGAGCAGGTGCTCGAAACCGAAGGCCTGGTCGACGAGGCGCAAGACTTCTCCACCCTGGCCGGCTACCTGCTGTCGCGCTTTGGCCACCTGCCCAAGCCGGGCGACGTCTGCGAATACGAATTCCACCACGACCATTTCCGCTTCGAGGTGCTGGAAATGGACGGCCGCCGCATTGCCCTGGTGCGCGTCGAGAAACGCTCCCCCGAGCCGCTGGACGAAGACGCCGCGCTGACCAACGACTAGATGCCTTCAAGGAACCCTTGCCATCGTGACTGATACCACGCTCTATCTCATCAAGGCCTTCATCCTCGGCATCGTCGAGGGGCTGACCGAGTTCATCCCGGTGTCCAGCACCGGCCACCTGATCCTGATCGGCGACTGGCTCAACTTCGAATCCAGCCAGGGCAAGGTGTTCGAGGTGGTGATCCAACTGGGCTCGATCCTGGCGGTGATGTGGATTTTCCGCGCGCGGCTGCTGCGGTTGATCCGCGGCACCCTCACCGGCGTGGCGAGCGAGGTGGCGTTCACCCGCAACCTGCTGATCGCCTTCCTGCCGGCGGCGGTCATCGGCGCCATCTTCATCAAGTCCATCAAGCAGGTGTTCTACCACCCCGGCGTGGTGGTGGTGACGCTGGTGCTGGGCGGCCTGATCATGCTGTACGTGGAACGCCGCACCCGCCACACCCCCGGCGACGCGCCGGGCGCGGCCGACGATACCGCCTCGGATGAGCGCGCCACCGCCCATACCCTGGAACAGATCACCTGGAAGCAGGCGCTGGGCGTGGGCGTGGCGCAATGCCTGGCCATGATTCCCGGTACCTCGCGTTCCGGCGCCACCATCATCGGCGGCATGATCGCCGGCATCCAGCGCAAGACGGCCACCGAGTTCTCGTTCTTCCTGGCCATGCCGACCATGCTGGGCGCGGCCGTGTACGACATGTACAAGAACATGGACCTGTTGACGCAGCACGACCTGTCCGGCATCGCCGTGGGCTTCGTGGCGGCCTTCCTGAGCGCCATCGTGGTGGTGCGGGCGGTGCTGCGCTTCGTGGCCAACCACACCTATCGCGTGTTCGCCTGGTACCGGATCGTGTTCGGCGCCATCGTGGCGGCCTGGATCTTCACCCGCTGAGATCCGCGCCGCGCCAACGCGACGGGCAAAAAGAAAGGGCCGCGCATGACGCGGCCCTTTGCTTTCGGGCGGACAGGACGGGCGCGCCGCCTATTCGGCCGTTTCCAGGTCGTAGAACTGCAGGCCGTCGCGGTCGATGACCAACCAGCCGCCGCGCGGCGGCGAGACGTGGTCGCAGTCCCAGTCCGGCAGCACCCAGCGCTCGCGCTTGACGCCGTCGACCTCCAGCACGTGGCGGGCGGGGCGGTGCGTGTGGCCGTGCACCATCAGCTTGACGCCATGGTCGCGGAAGGCCTGCGCCACGGCCCCGGCGTTGACGTCCATGATCTCCATGGACTTGCCCTGGTTGGCCATCTGGCTTTCGCCACGCGCCTGCTGCGCCATCGCCAGGCGCTCGGGGATGGTCTTGGCCAGGAATTCAGCCTGCCACCGCGGGTTGCGCACCATCTGGCGGAACTGCTGGTAGGCGGCATCGTCGGTACAGAACTCGTCGCCGTGGGTCAGCAGGATGTCGCCGTAGTCGGTCTGCAGCAGCGCAGGCTCGGGCAGCAGCTTGGCGCCCACCGCGGCGGCCAGTTCCTCGCCGATCAGGAAGTCGCGGTTGCCGCGGCCGAGCCACACCGGAATCCGGCCGGCCGTGGCGCGCAGCGCCGTCAGCGCCGTGGCGAGCCACGGCGGCGCGGCGCGGATCACGTCGTCGCCGATCCAGGCGTCGAAGATGTCGCCCGGCAGCAGCAGGGCGGCGGCTTCTTCCTCGGCCGCCTGCAGGAAGGCCAGGAAGGCCTCCGCCGTGGCCGGCGTGGCCGGCCCCAGGTGCAGGTCGGAGGCCAGCCAGACCGGGCCGGACAGGGCGATCTTATTCAAGAACTTCGGCCTTCTCGATGATCACGTCTTCGTTCGGCACGTTCTGGTGGAAGCCCTTGTTGCCGGTCTTCACGCCCTTGATCTTGTCGACCACGTCGGTGCCTTCGGTGACGCTGCCGAACACGGCGTAGCCCCAACCGTTGGGCGTGGGCGCGGTGAAGTTCAGGAAGTCGTTGTTCGAGACGTTGATGAAGAACTGCGCGGTGGCCGAGTGCGGGTCGCTGGTGCGGGCCATCGCCAGGGTGTACTTGTCGTTCTTCAGGCCGTTGTTGGCCTCGTTCTCGATCGGGGCGTGGGTCTGCTTCTGCTTCATGCCGGGCTCGAAGCCGCCGCCCTGGATCATGAAGCCATCGATCACGCGATGGAACACCGTGCCGTTGTAAAAGCCTTCCTTGACGTAGGTCAGGAAGTTCTCGACGGTCTTGGGCGCCTTGGCGGCGTCCAGGGTGATGACCATGTCGCCTTGGTTGGTGTGAAGCTTGACGCGGGGATTGGTGCTCATGGCTTTTGTGCCTTCAGAGGTGGAGTTGGAGGGGGCGGCCGCGGGCGCGGCGCTGACGAGCGCCGGGGCAAATGCCAGCGCGAACGAGCACGCCGTCAGGCGCAGCAGGTGAAGAGGGGAGTAACGGGACGTCATTTGCGTTGCTTATCCTTCAGCATGGTTTCGACTTCGCGGGCCTTGTCCTGCATGCCGGGCACGCCTTCCTTGGCGGCCTGCCTGTAGGTGCGCAGGGCCTGCAGCAGTTGCAGGTCGCCCAGGTTGGCGCGCGCGGCGGCGTAGCCCGGGTCGGCGCGCAGGGCCATTTGCAGGGCGTCCTGCGCTTTTTCAAGTTCGCCCCGGCTGGCATATAGAGCCGCCAGGTTGTTCCAGGGTTCCGGCAGCTCGGGAAAGCGGGTCGTCATCTCGGTGTAGATGTCGATGGCCTCGGCCTTGCGGTCGAGCGCGGCCAGGGCGCGCGCATGCTGGAACATCAGTTGCACGTCGGTGCCGCGCTGGTCCTTGATCTCGGCTTCGCGCTTTTCGATCATCGCCAGCGCTTCGGCGTTGTCGCCGCGGTTCAGCAGGCGTTCGATGTGGGTGGTGATCTGCGAGGCGGACGGCTGCAGCCGGGTGTCCACGCTGGGCTGCATCGACTTGAGCACGTTCGACAGGCCGTCCCAGCCGCCCTCGGGCGGAATCGGGTCCAGGGTGGTGCGATTGGCATTCGGGTTCTCGCCCGATCCGCCGGCCATGGATTGGGCATGGGCGCCGGCCAGCGGCGAGCCGGCCAGGGCCAGGGCGAGCAGGGTGACGCAAAAACGCGGCTTGATAGTCACGTGGGCATCCGTTAAAAGTCGTGGCCGGCCGGCGCTGACGCGCGCGGCCGGGCCGCTTGCTATACTTGACGACCGCCATTTTAGCCTCGGTTGGGTTTTTGGCTCGACAATGGGTGAATTCGGTGGGTAAGGCCGGTAGGTGAAGCCGGTGGGCACGCAGACTGGATGACGCGAACCCGGGCATCGCCCGAACCACCCGGCCGGACGGCAAGCCTCGAAGGTATCGTCCTTCGGGCGCAACGATTTCCGCGGCCGCCACGGAAAGAACAGGACCATCACAAGCGCCATGCTGCAAATCTACAACACGTTATCGCGTACCAAAGAACCGTTCAAACCGGCCCAGGCCGGCCAGGTGCGCATGTACGTGTGTGGCATGACCGTGTACGACTTCTGCCACCTGGGCCACGCCCGCATGCTGGTGTCCTTCGACGTGGTGCAGCGCTGGCTGCGCGCCAGCGGCCTGGCGGTCGACTACGTGCGCAACATCACCGACATCGACGACAAGATCATCCGCCGCGCGGTCGAGACCGGTCGCCGCATCGGCGAGGTCACCGAGTTCTACATCGACGCCATGCACGCCGACGAGCGCGCGCTGGGCGTGGCTTCGCCCGACCGCGAGCCGCGCGCCACCCAGTACGTGGGCGAGATGCTGGACATCATCGGCAAGCTCGAACAGAAGGGCCTGGCCTACCAGGCCGATGACGGCGACGTGAACTACGCCGTGCGCGGTTTCGAGGGCTACGGCAAGCTGTCCGGCAAGACCCTGGACGACCTGCGGGCCGGCGAGCGCGTGGCGGTGGGCTCGGCCAAGCGCGACCCGCTCGACTTCGTGCTGTGGAAGTCCGCCAAGGAAGAAGAACCGGCCGACACCAAGTGGGAATCGCCCTATGGCCTGGGCCGGCCGGGCTGGCACATCGAGTGCTCGGCCATGAGCAAGTCGCTGCTCGGCCTGCCGCTGGACATCCATGGCGGCGGCCCCGACCTGAAATTCCCGCACCACGAGAACGAGATCGCCCAGACCGAGGGCGCCTTCGGCGGCACGCTGGCCAACATCTGGATGCACTGCGGCCCGCTGATGGTCGATTCGGACAAGATGTCCAAGTCGCTCGGCAACTTCCGCACCATCCGCCAGACCATCGCCCAGGGCGAGCCGGCCGCCGACACGGCCGACTACCGCGTCAACCCGCGTGAAGCGGAAATGGTGCGCTTCTTCATCGTGCGCAACCACTACCGCAGTCCGCAGAACTACACGCCGGACAACCTGGTCGACGCCCAGAACGCGCTCGACCGCTTGTACCAGGCGCTGCAGAACGTGCCGGCGGACCACCAGGGCATCGACTGGAACGAGCCGCAGGCGCAGGCCTTCAAGGCCGCCATGGACGACGATTTCAACAGTTCGGGCGCGGTCGCGGCCCTGTTCGAGCTGGCCTCCGAGGCCAACCGCGGCAAGAGCGCGCGCAGCGCCGGCCAGCTCAAGGCCCTGGGCGGCCTGCTGGGCCTGCTGCAACAGGACCCGGCGACGTATTTCCAGTCGTCCACCCGCTATTCGGCCGCCGGCATGGAGCAGGGCGCGCGCGCCGAACTCGACGCCGCCGCCATCCAGGCCCTGATCGACGCCCGCGCCGCCGCCAAGGCCGCGCGCGACTTCGCCCAGGCCGACCGCATCCGCGCCGAGTTGCGCGAAGCCGGCATCGAGCTCGATGACAAGCCGGGCGGCCTGACGCAGTGGCGTCGGGCGTGAACCCCCTGGATACGCCCGCCATGTCCATCGCAGATACCGAGATTCCCAAGCCGGATTATTGGGAAGCCGCCGTCGCCCACCTGATGCGGCGCGACCGCAT
This sequence comes from Achromobacter sp. SIMBA_011, assembly GCF_046535435.1. NCBI lineage: Bacteria > Pseudomonadati > Pseudomonadota > Betaproteobacteria > Burkholderiales > Alcaligenaceae > Achromobacter > Achromobacter sp. SIMBA_011. The sequence goes on from NZ_JAWRWN010000013.1 coordinate 121,986, forward strand.
CCTGAAAAAGATCATTCCCCAGCACCCCGAGGTCTGGCTGACGTCGCGCGGCACGCCGTTCGTGACGCTGGCCCGGGCCATCATCGGGCAGCAGGTCTCTGCCAAGGCGGCCGACGCCGTCTGGGACAAGTTCCTGGAAGCCGCCGGCAAGCGTCCCACGCCGGTGGCGGTGTTGCGCGTGGGCCTGGAAGGCCTGCGCGCGGCCGGCCTGTCGCAGCGCAAGGCCGAGTACGTGCTGGATCTGGCGGTGCATTTCGGCGAACGCCGGGTGCACCCCGAGAAATGGGCGGCCATGGACGACGAGGCCGTCATTTCGGAATTGACCGCCATCCGCGGCATCGGACGCTGGACGGCGGAGATGTTTTTGATTTTCAATCTGCAGCGGCCCGATGTCCTGCCGCTGGATGATCCTGGGTTGCTCAAGGCAATCTCGCTACACTATTTCAGCGGCGAGCCTGTCTCGCGCTTCGAGGCTCGTGAAGTCTCGCTGGCGTGGCAACCCTGGCGTACCGTGGCAACCTGGTATCTGTGGCGCAGTCTGGAACCGACGCCGGTCCAATACTGACGCAATCCAGGTCGCCCATCTACGGAACCACACTACATGCGCAATACATTTCTGGAATTTGAACAGCCGCTCGCCGAGCTTGAGAACAAGATCGAGCAGCTGCGCTATGTGCAGGCCGATTCGGCGGTGGACATCTCCGACGAGATCGGACGTCTGCAGCAGAAGAGCCAGTCGCTGGCCAAGGAGATCTACGCCAAGCTCACGCCCTGGCAGACGGCGCTGGTCGCCCGCCACCCCCAGCGCCCCTACACGCTGGACTACGTGCGCGAGATCTTCACCGACTTCCACGAACTGCACGGCGACCGCATGTACGCCGACGACCAGTCCATCGTGGGCGGCCTGGCGCGCTTCAACGGCACGCCCTGCATGGTGATCGGCCACCAGAAGGGCCGCGACACCAAGGAACGCGCCGCGCGCAACTTCGGCATGCCGCGTCCGGAAGGCTACCGCAAGGCCCTGCGCCTGATGCGCCTGGCCGAGAAGTTCGGCATTCCCGTGTTCACCTTCGTCGACACCCCGGGCGCCTATCCCGGCATCGGCGCCGAGGAACGCGGCCAGTCCGAAGCCATCGGCCACAACCTGTACGCCATGGCCGAACTGAAGGTGCCCGTGATCGTCACCATCATCGGCGAAGGCGGCTCGGGCGGCGCGCTGGCGATCGCCGTGGGCAACGCCGTGCTGATGCTGCAGTACGCGACCTACGCGGTGATTTCGCCCGAAGGCTGCGCCTCGATCCTGTGGCGCAGCGCCGACAAGGCGCCCGAGGCCGCCGAGGCGCTCGCCATCATCGCCCCGCGCCTGAAGGACCTGGGCCTGGTCGACCGCGTCATCAATGAACCCGTGGGCGGCGCGCACCGCGACCCGCGCGTCATGGCGCGCCTGCTGCGCCGCGCGCTCGGCGACGCCCTGCGCCAGTTGCAGGGCATGACGCCCGAGCAACTGGTGGAACAGCGGGTGCAACGCCTGCTGTCCTACGGCGCCTTCCAGGAAGTGCGCGCCTGAGCGAAGCGCGCGCGCCGGCCTTGGCCGGCGCCGCGGCCGCTTCCGGCCCGCGCCCGCCGCCATGACTTCCCGCCCCGCGTCCGACTCGACTGCCGCGGGGACCCCTTTCCCCCATCCCGTCTCGCCCGACCTGATCGCGGCCCTGCGCCGCGCCCTGCAAGCCCTGCCGCGGCCGCCCGGGCGGTTCGCCGTGGCTGTCAGCGGCGGCGCCGACTCGGCCATGCTGGCGGTCCATGCCGCCGCCGTGGCGCGGGAACTGGGCGCCGGCGTGGCGCTGCTGCACGTGCATCACGGCCTGCAGGCCGCCGCCGACGGCTGGCGCGATCAGGTCCAGGCCCTGGCCGGTCTGCTGGAACTGCCGCTGCGCCAGGCCCGCGTCGAGGTCGACGCGGCCGGCGGCAAGGGCATCGAGGCCGCCGCGCGCGACGCCCGCTATGCCGCGCTGGCGCGGCTGGCGGACGAGGAGGGCATCGGCCTGGTCCTGCTGGCGCACCACCGCAACGACCAGGCCGAGACCGTGCTGCTGCGCCTGCTGCGCGGCACCGGGCTGGCCGGTATGGCGGCCATGGCGCCGCTCACATCGCGTGACGGCCTGACCTATCTGCGGCCGTGGCTGGAGGAGGATCGGGCGACGATCCTGGTGGCTGCGCGGCAGTTTGCCGACGCCACCGGCTGGCACGCGGTGCAGGACCCGACCAACGCCGATCCGCGCTACACCCGCGCCGCGCTGCGCGAATTGCTGGCGCCGGTGCTGGATGCGCGCTGGCCCGGCTGGCGCGCCATCGTCGCGCGCCACGCCCGGCACATGGCCGAGGCGGGCGAGATCCTGGACGAGGTGGCGCGCGAGGATTTCGCCGCGCTGGAGCCGGGCGCGGACGGCGCCAGCTTCTCGCTGGCGGCCTGGCGGCGGCTGTCGCCGGCGCGCCAGGCGCACGTGCTGCGCCACTGGATGGCGCAACAGGGCGCCCGCATGCCGACCGAGGCGCGCCTGAACGACCTGCTGCGCCAACTGCGCGGCCTGCACAGCCTGGGGCACGACCGCCAGTTGCGGGTCGAACAGGCCGGCCACGTGGTGCGCTGCCATCGCGGGCGGGTGTGGATCGAGCCGCGCCCGGATCCGCAGACGCCGGCGTCACGCTAGCGCAAAAGGGGGGCGCCCGGTACCCGGAGGCGCCGCGCGCAGGGAAATCCGCGGCTGGCGCCGTCGAATTCTGGCCAGAACGACATTTTTCCGGAAAAAACGACCGTTCCCTGGAAAGAAAATTCCATGGCCTGCGCAAATTTTTACCGTCGGGATAGAATATGAGGTTTTGCCCGTCAACACTCTTGCGGCGGGTTCCCAGCCAGAGTACGAGATGTCCCTGATCGTTCATAAATATGGCGGTACTTCGATGGGCTCGGTCGAGCGCATCAGGAACGTGGCGCGACGCGTCGCGAAGTGGCACGCTGCCGGCCACCAGGTTGTCGTGGTGCCGTCGGCCATGGCAGGCGAAACCAATCGCCTGCTGGGCCTGGCGCGCGAGATTACGCCCCAACCCGACGCGCGCGAGCTCGACATGATCGCCGCCACCGGCGAGCAGGCCAGCAGCGGCCTGTTGGCCATCGCGCTGCAGGCCGAAGGCGTCGCCGCCCGCAGCTACGCGGGCTGGCAGGTGCCGGTGCGCACCGATTCGTCGTTCACCAAGGCCCGCATCACCTCGATCGACGACGCCCGCATCCGCGGCGACCTCGACGCCGGCCGCGTGGTCATCGTCACCGGCTTCCAGGGCGTGGACCCTGACGGCCACATCACCACCCTGGGCCGCGGCGGCTCCGACACCTCGGCCGTGGCCGTGGCGGCGGCGCTCAAGGCCGATGAATGCCTGATCTACACCGATGTGGATGGCGTCTACACGACCGATCCGCGGGTGGTGCCCGAAGCGCGCCGCATGGCCGTCGTTTCCTTCGAGGAAATGCTGGAAATGGCCTCGCTGGGCTCCAAGGTCCTGCAGATCCGCTCGGTCGAATTCGCCGGCAAATACCGTGTGCCGACGCGGGTGCTGTCCTCGCTGACCGACCCGCTCATCCCGCTCGACGAAGAAATGCGTTCGGGCACGCTGATTACTTTTGAGGAAGACGAAAAAATGGAAGCCGCCGTTGTCTCCGGCATCGCCTTCAGCCGCGACGAAGCCAAAATCACCCTGTTGGGCGTGCCCGACAAGCCCGGCATCGCCTTCTCGATCCTGGGCCCTGTCGCCGCCGCCAACATCGACGTCGACATGATCGTGCAGAACCAGTCCGTGGCTGGCACGACCGATTTCTCGTTCACCGTGAACCGCAACGAGTTCGCGCGCGCCGTCGACCTGCTCAAGCGCGAAGTCATCCCCGCCGTGGGCGCGCGTGAACTGTCTACCGATGAAAAGGTCGCCAAGGTCTCGATCGTCGGCATCGGCATGCGCTCGCACGTTGGCGTGGCCAGCCTGATGTTCCAGACGCTTTCGCAGGAAAGCATCAACATCCAGATGATCAGCACCAGCGAGATCAAGACCTCGGTCATCATCGACGACAAGTACATGGAACTGGGCGTGCGCGCGCTGCACAAGGCCTTCGGCCTGGACCAGGCGCCCGCCGCCAAGGCCTGAGCGACGCGGGTCCGGCACGGTTTTTTTCACGCCCGCGGCATTGCGCGGGCAACAGTGTAAAAAGTCGTGCTAGAATCTCGTTCTCTTCGGAGATGTGCCCGAGAGGCTGAAGGGGCTCCCCTGCTAAGGGAGTATGTGGCTAAAAACTGCATCGTGGGTTCGAATCCCACCATCTCCGCCAGATTTCCAGCCTGGCATGCCAGGCTGGCAAGAAACCCGCAGAACGCAAGTTCTGCGGGTTTTTTCTTTGCGCGCGCGTCGTCGCGCGGCGGGCCGGCGCCACGTCGGCTTTAAGAAAATTCTTGGTTTGGGCGGTAGGACGGAATTCTATGATCGGCGGCATGATCGTAGCCCCCCGCACCCGGGAAGCCCCGACCGCGGCGGCGCCGGGGCTGTCCATGCTTTTACTGCACCTGTTCGCCGTCGCGCTCGCGGCCTGCATCCTGGTGGGGACCGCGCTGTACGCCTACGGGGCGTTCACCGCCGAGGTCTCGAAGTACCGCCGCCGCATGAATGCTGGCGCCTACAACGCCCAGTTGTATTTCGACCAGCGCGAGGCGCTGCTGCGTTCCGTCGCGGCTTCAACTGTGCGCAACAGCCGCCGCCTGCCGCTGTCGCAGATGCCGCAGACGCTCGGTCCCTCCGGCCAGGTCACGGTGGCGCCGCTGGCCGATGCCGGCGGCGCCTTTGACTGGGCGTTGATCCTCACGCCGCGCGATCGCGTCAACGTGGCGCAACTGCGCGCCCACATCGTCTACGTCTCGCCGTCCGGCGGCGCGGCCGCCCGCCTGGCGATGCCGGCAGATGGCGGCGTCACGCCGATGTCCGGCGACACCGCCCGATGGCTGGCGCAGGCGCTGCGGCTGCGCAGCGCGCGGCCGGGGCCGGACGGCCGCACGCCGATCGTCTGGCTGCGGCCGCCGATGGATCCGGCCAATCGCCTGTTCCTCTACACGCCGGCCGATGTCGCGGGCGAGGACCGCACCTGGATCGGGCTCGAGGTGGGCGGCCTGGGGGCGGTGCTCGACCCGGTGGAGTGCGCCAGCGGAGGGGCCAGCTACGCGCTGTATGACGGCGACGGCGCCATGGCCCTGCATGGCGGCAAGCTGCCGCCGCGGGTCGAGGAGACGCCGGCCTACCTGTCGCGCGATTCGTTCCGCCTGCGCGGGGCGAGCTGGTGGCCGCAGACGCTGGTCCTGGTCAAATCGGTGGGCGAGGCGGGCTGGCGGCTGGCCTATTACGTGCCGATCAGCGACCTGATCGAGGATGGCGCGCCGGCGTTCGAGGCGGCCGCCGGCGTGGCGCTGGCGCTGCTGGCGGCGGTGCTGCTGGCGGTACGCCATCTGCGCCTTCGGCTGGTGCGGCCGGCGCAGCGGCAATACGCGGCGCTGCTGGACAGCGTGGCGCTCAACCGCAAGATCGTCGAGGTGGCGCCGGTCGGCCTGTGCCTGCTGCGGCGCGCCGATGGCGCGGTGCTTCTGTCGAACGCCGCGGCCCGTCAATGGCTGGGCGAGCGCGACCACTGGCGCGAGACGCTGCTGCGGGCGGGCGCCGAGACCGGCGGCGAGGAATGCACGCTGGAGAACGGCCGCAGCGCCTACGTGGCGTTCGCCGCCACCACCTATCAATCCGAAGACGTCGTGCTGTGCGGCATCAGCGACATCACGGCGCAGAAGAAGGTCGAGCACGCGCTGCGCCAGGCCAAGCTGGCCACCGACCAGGCCAGCGCCTCGAAGGCGATGTTCTTTGCCGCCATCAGCCACGAAATCCGCACGCCCCTCTACGGCATTCTCGGCACGCTCGAGCTGCTGGCCATGAGCGGCCTGAGCGCGCCGCAGCGACAGTACCTGGACACGATCCAGCAGTCGTCGTCGACGCTGCTGCGCACCGTCAACGGCACGCTGGACCTGTCGCGCATCGAGGCCGGCCGCGAGGAGCTGGAGATCGGCGCGTTCTCGCCGGCCGAGCTGGTGGAACAGGTGGTGGCCAATTACGCGGCGCGGGCCGCCGCCAAGGGGTTGACCCTGTATGGCCTGAGCGAGGTCGGCATGCCGATGACGGTGCGCGGCGACGCGGTGCGCATCCAGCAGATCCTCAACAATCTGGTCAGCAACGCGGTCAAGTTCACCGAGGCGGGCCGCGTGGTGCTGCGCGCCTGCGCCGCCGGCGCCCGCGAGCCGGGGCAGGTCCGGCTGCGGTTTCAGGTGGCGGACACCGGCCCGGGTATCCGCGAGGACCACCGCGCGCGGCTGTTCGAGCCGTACTTCCGGATCCCCGCGGGGCAGGGGGGCGACAGCGGCGGCACCGGCCTGGGGCTGACGATCTGCCGGCGCCTGTCGGATCTGATGGGCGGCGCGCTGTCGGTGGTCAGCGAGGAAGGGCTGGGCACCAGCATCGCGTTCTGCCTGACGCTGGCGGCGGACGAGCCGGTCGGCGCCGCGCCGGTCGCGCTGGCGCCGCGGCCGGTGTATGTCGATGGCGCGGTGCCCGAAGTGGTCGACAACGTACGCGGCTGGCTGAGCGCGTGCGGCGCGGCCGCGCTGCCGTACCGCCAGGCGGGCGACGCCGCCGGGTCGGCGGATGCGGTGCTGGTGCGGACCTGGCCGCCGTCCGCGCCGGCGCCGCAGTGGCGGCAACGGCAGGTCACGGTGTGGGCGCCCGGGGCGAGCCAGGACGCCTTCATGGCCGACGCGGCCGAAGGCGTGGCGAGCGCGTCCGACCCCGCCAGCATCTGCCGCGCCGTGCGCATGGCGCAGGACGGAGTCGAGCCCGGCGCGTCCGGCGTGGCGGGGGCTGCGTCGCGGTCGCTGGACCTGCGGGTGCTGCTGGTCGAGGACAACGCGATCAATCAGCGGGTGCTGCGCGAGCAGCTCGAATACCTGGGCTGCGTGGTGACGCTGGCCAGCCAGGGCGACGAAGCCTTGCGGCAATGGCGCGCGCAGCCGTTCGACCTGGTGCTGACCGACCTGAGCATGCCCGTGTCCGACGGCTACCAATTGGCGCGGGCGCTGCGCGACGCGGGCCACGCCGGACCGATCATCGGTCTGACGTCGGGCTCGAGCGCCGAGATCGTGCAGCGCGGCCTGGCCGCGGGCATGGATCAGGTGCTGGGCAAGCCATTGCCCTTCCTGGTGCTGGCGCAGACCCTGCACGGGATCGCGAAGGATCCGACATGACTTCGCCGGCCGTCTGCCGGGCGCTGGTCCTGGACGATCATCCGCTGCAGTGCCTGTCGCTGCGCGACCTGCTGCGACAGGCCGGCGTCGGTCTCGTCGATACCGCCGAGACCGCCGCCGCCGCGCTCGAATGCCTGCGCGTCGCGCGCTACGATCTGGTGCTGACCGACATCCGCATGCCCGGCATGGACGGCGCGCAGTTCATCCGCGAGCTGGCCGGGCTGGCGCGGCCGCCGATGCTGGCGGTCGTCACGGGCTGCGGGCGCGCGCTGGCCAACAGCATCGGGTTGATGGCCAGCGAAATCGGGCTGCCGCTGCTTGGCGTCTTCGTCAAACCCGTCACGGCCGAACAGGTCCGCGGCCTGGTGGCGCAGTGGCGCGCCCGCGTCTCGGCGCGGGCGGCGGGGCGGCCCGCTGGCGCGCCCGCGTCTCGGCGCGGGCGGCGGGGCGGCCCGCTGGCGCGGGCTACGCGCCGTCGCGCGGCGACGTGATGGCGGCCTTGCGCGCGGGCGACATACAGGCCTGGTTCCAGCCCAAGCAGTCGCTGGCGTCCGGCGCCATCGCGGGGGCCGAGGCGCTGGCGCGCTGGCGCCATCGCGACCAGGGCCTGCTGCTGCCTGGCGCGTTCCTGCCGACGGTGCGCCGCCACGGCCTGGAGCACGAACTGCTGATCCGCATGCTCGACGACAGCCTCGCGGCCATCAGCGCCTGGCGTCGCGCCGGCTTCCGCATCCCGGTCTCGGTCAACCTGCCGGTGCGCCTGCTGGACCGGCCGCGGCTGCCCGAGGAATTGTGCGCGCGGGTCGCGCGCCGGGGCCTGGCGGCCGAGGACATCACCTTCGAACTGCTGGAAGACGACATGACGGTGGCGCCGGGCAATTATCATATGGGGGCCAGCCGGCTGCGGCTGCAGGGCTTCGGCCTGGCCCAGGACGACTTCGGCAAGGGCTACAGCTCGCTCTACAGCCTGATCTCGACGCCTTTCACCGAATTGAAGATCGATCGCGCCTTCGTCCACGGCGCCCCCGAAGACGAGTCCCGCGCGGCCGCATTGCTGTCCGCGGCGCAGCTTGGACGGCGATTGGGGCTGCGGGTCACCGCCGAGGGCGTCGAGACCGAGGCAGCGCGGCAATTCCTGCGGCGCATCGGCTGCGATTATGCGCAGGGCTTCCTGATCTCGCCCGCGGCGGACCCGGCGGCGTTCCAGGCGCTGCTGGGCGCGCCGCCCTTTTCCAATCACCCGATTCCACCCGTGAATCCCCGCGACCCGCGTGAGCCGGTCGGCGCCGCGCGCATGGCGCGGCGCCGGCCTGGCGCGCGCGGGCAATGACGCATCCATGAAACTGGACACACCGTTGATAAGAGTCATACGCGCATCGCGCCGATTGAATATCGTCCTGTTCGCCATCCTGACGCTGCTGCTGGTGCTGGGCGGCGTGCTCTATTGGGGCGGACAGCGCATCCTGCAGCAGGAGGAGGAAAAGCTGCGCACCGACTTCACCGTGCTGGTGGGCTATATCCACGCCCACGAGAGCGTGCTGCAGGGCCTGTATGCACAGGGCCTGAACCCCGACGGACGGCGGCTGGTGGCGCCGACGCGGGTCAGCGAGACCGCCGGGTTCGAGCGCGGGTCGTGGGCCTTCTACGACGGCCAGCACGCGATCGCGGCGATGCCGTTTTCGCTGCTGTGCCAGAGTCCGGACGCGTGCCCGGTGGCCGGCGGCGTGTTCACCGGCATCGGCGATTACCTGTCGGATTTCTACGCCACGCGCTGGGCCGCGTCGGTGTATCCGGCCGCGCCGCTGTTCGTCATGTCTCCGAGCCAGCAGCTCAGCATGAGCGTGCCCGCGATCGCCACCATGTCGGGCTACGAGCCGCTGACCCGGCAGACCTTCCTGGCGGTGGTGGATGCGGTGCAGCGGGCGGGCGGCGCCACCGATCCCGAGGACCGCTCGGGCAGCGAGGGGCCGAGCGTCCTGTGGGTGCGCGACCCGCATCTGCCGGACGCGATAGTCGGCATGCTGCCGGTGATGCTGCCGCTGAACGGGCGCGGCGCCGAGCCCGCCACGCGGCGCAATGTCTACGCGGTCTCGCTGCTGAGCCGCGGCCGTGTCAGCATTTCCGAGCGTATCCGGCAGGTGCCGCTGTTCGACCGCTTCTGGCTGGTGCGCCAGGGCGGCGAGGTGCTGCTGGGCGAGGGCGCTCCGCCGGTGATGGCGCCGGGCTTTCGTTTCGCCCGCGACGGCCTGCTGCTGCGCATCGCCGACAAGAGCGGTCAGTGGAACGGCTATTACCAACTGGCCTACAGCGGCTTCTTTCGCGCCAACATATGGTTGCCGGCCGCGGTGCTGCTGATGCTCGGCCTGGGGCTGGCGGCCGGCTGCGGCTACCTGTTCTGGTACAACCGGCGTGTCATCCATCCCGCCGAGATCGCCCATCTCGACATGGTCGAGAGCGAGGAGTTCAACCGCACCGTGCTCGACACGGCGCCGGTGGCGCTGTGCGTGCTGTCGCGGCTGGAGGGCCGCATCGTGTTCGGCAATGCGCTGGCGGCGCAGTGGCTGGGCATCGGCGTGGGCGAGCAGTTGCGCGATTCGGCCGAGACCAACAAGCTGCTGCGCCAGGTGCTGGGCGCGTCCGGCCCCGGCACCCTCGAGACCTTCCGCACCCATGACGGGCGCACGCTGTTCGTTGCGTTCGCGCCGACCCGCTACAAGAAGCAGGATGTGGTGCTGTGCGCCTTCGCCGATATCAGCGCGCGCGCCGAGATGGAGCACACACTTGCGCAGGCCAAGCAACAGGCCGATCGCGCCAACGAGGCCAAATCGACCTTCCTGGCCACCATGAGCCATGAAATCCGCACGCCCCTGTACGGCGTGCTGGGCACGCTGGAGGTGTTGTCGCTGACGCCGCTGAACGAGGCGCAACGCCGCCACGTCGACCGCATCCAGGATTCCTCCGTGATCCTGCAGCAGCTCATCAGCGACATCCTCGACATCACCAAGATCGAATCGGGCCAGTTGGCGCTGCAGCGCGAGGGTTTCGATCCGCGCGAGCTGGTCGAAAACTGCATCGCCTCGTATGCCGGCGTGGCCGAGCGCAAGGGGCTGGTGATCTACAGCGGCATCGACACCGCGACGCCGGCCTGGGTGATGGGCGACGGCGGCCGGATCCGGCAGATCCTCAACAACCTGGTCAACAACGCCATCAAGTTCACGGACTCCGGCCACGTGGTGGCGCGGCTGCGGGCCGACGCGCTGGAGGGCGGGCGCGCGCGCCTGCATTTCCAGGTGGTCGACAGCGGCGTCGGCATCCGCGAGGAGGACCAGGCGTTCTTGTTCGAGCCCTTCTACCAGATCGACGGCGGTTCGCACCTGGTGCGCGGCGCCGGCATCGGCCTGTCGATCTGCGCGCGGCTGGCGGCTTTGATGGGAACCGCCATCCAGGTGACCAGCGAGCCGGGGCTGGGCAGCAGTTTCTCCATCGCCATCGACCTGGACCTGGCCGAGGCGCCGCCGGCACCGTCGCCGCGGTTGCACGGGCTGCGGGTCTACGTGCGCAGCGCGCGCCGGGCGCTGAGCGCGAACCTGTGCGAATGGCTGGAGCATTGGGGGGCGCAGGCGAGCGTGGCGCCGGCCGTCCTGCCGTCGGACGAGTCAGGCGAGCGCGTGCTGCTCGACGTGCAGATCGGCGGCGAGGCGGCCGCGCCCATCGAGTGGGACGGGCCGGTGGTGCTGGCGGGCGGCCAGGACGACGCTGGCGCCACACTGCACCGCGCCGACCGGCACTACCTGAACAGCATCGGCTTCGCGCTGGAACGCTGGGCCAGCGGCGACGCCGCCGTCGCCACCAGGCAGGCCGCCGCGCCGCACTACGCGCCGCTGAACCTGCGGATCCTGGTGGCCGAGGACAACCCGATCAACCAGGTGACGATGCGCGACCAGTTGCAGCAACTGGGGTGCGAGGTGACGCTCGCGCCGGACGGAGCCGAGGCGCTGGCGCAATGGAACATCGGGCCGTTCGATGCCGTGCTGACCGACGTCAACATGCCGCGCATGAACGGCTACGAGCTGGCCAGCGCCTTGCGGGCCCAGGGCGTGGCCGTGCCGATCATCGGGGTGACGGCCAACGCGTTGAAGGACGAGGAAGCCCGCTGCAGGGCCGCGGGCATGAGCAGTTGGCTGGTCAAGCCGCTCAAGCTGAGCCTGTTGTGGAGCGAGCTGCGCGCGCAACGCGGCGGGGCCGCCGAACCGGGGCAGCCGCCCAGCGCATCGGAAGCCGCGGCGGCCGCCGCCGCCGCGTCCATCGCCGCCGCCTGCGCCGCGGGGGCGCCGCCGCTCGTGGGCAAGTATCGGGAGGTCTTCGTGCAGACCATGAGCGAGGACCTGGCGCGGTTGGAGCGGGCGCTGGCCGCCGCCGACGTGCGCGACCTGAAGGCGGTGCTGCACCGGATGCGGGGCGGGTTCGGCGCGGTCCAGGCGATGGCGCTGTACCAGCAGGCCGAGGCGGCCGAAGCGCGGCTGCGCGCCGGGAAACCGCTGAGCGATCCCGCGCGCGCGCAGGTGACGGCGCTGGCCGATGCGTTGCGCGCGATGCTGGCGGCGTTGTGAGCGGGCGGGTTCAGTCCAGCGCGTCCAGCAGCGCCCGCGCCTGCGCCACGACATCGTCGTCGTTGGGGCGGAACACCAGCGGCAGCGCCTGCGCCAGGCGCGTGAAGTGCGCCTGGCTGCTGCGCGCGTAGGCCGGGTCGTAGTGGCGGTCGATGAGTTCGCGCGCCAGCTCGGTGCGACGGCCTTCGTCGATCAGGCGCAGCCAGCCGCCGACGGTGTCGCGGCTGTGCAGTCCGACCAGGCGCTGCAACTGCGACTTGAAGCCGGCGGGATCGTCGAACAGTTGCGCGTAGTCCTGCTGCAAGAACTGCGCGCGGTCTTCGCGGCTGGCGGTGACGGCGACGCAGGCGCCCCGGTGCAGCGCGGCCAGCAGCGAGTCCGGCAGCGCCACGGCGCCGATCTTGCGGCTTTCGGCCTCGACGAACACGGGCCGGTCCGCGTTCAGCGCGCGCAGCCGCGCCGCCAACCGCGTGTCGAAGCCCTTTTGCGTCGGTTGAGGCACCCCCGCAAGGGCGCCCAGCAGCGAGCCGCGATGCGCCGCCAGCGCTTCCAGGTCCAGCGTCTGCGCGCCGGCCTGCGCCAGCGCGTGCAGCAGCCGCGTCTTGCCGCTGCCGGTGGGGCCGGTCAGCACCACGAAGCGCAGGCCGGCGGGCAGGGCGTCCAGGGCCTCGAGGGTGGCGCGGCGGTAGGTCTTGTAGCCGCCATCGAGCTGGCGCGCGCGCCAGCCGATCATGTTGAACATTACCGTCATGGAACCCGAGCGCTTGCCGCCGCGCCAGCAATACACCAGGGGACGCCAGCTTTGCGGGCGATCGGCGAAGGTGGTGTCCAGGTGGTTGGCGATGTTGCGCGCGGCCAGGGCGGCGCCCAGCCGCGTGGCCTCGAAGGGCGATTGGCGGTACAGCGTGCCGACCCGGGCCCGCTCTTCATTGCTGAACACCGGCGCGTTCAGGGCGCCGGGGATGTGGTCATCGGCATACTCGAGCGGCGTGCGCACGTCGATGATGTCGTCGAAGTCATCGAGCCGGTCCAAACCGGCCAGCAGGTGTTTCAAGGCGGGGCCATCCAGGAGGGAATGGCGAATTTTCGCACGGCGCCGGGTCGGACCCGTGCCGGGCGCGCAACGGGGAGCACTTGCGGGACCGTGGGAAGGGCGGAGGGCCGGCCGGGCATGTGCGCCCGGCCGGCCCTCGCGGAACACGGCCGCCGCCGGCGGCGATCAGGCGCCGAAGGTCAGCGCGTTGGTCAGGTCGCCCATCGGCTTCTGGCCGCGCGCGGTCATGGCGTCGTCGCGCGCCTTCAGGCCTGCGAGCGTCGGCAGGTCGAACAGGCGGGTGGCCAGGCGCAGGATCGAGCCGGTGTCGTAGATGGTGTGGTCGACGGTGCCCTTCTTGGCGAACGGCGAGACCACCAGCGCGGGAATGCGCGTGCCGGGGCCCCAGCGGTCGCCCTTGGGCGGCGCCACGTGGTCCCACCAGCCGCCGTTCTCGTCAACGGTGATGACCACCACCATGTTGGCCCACTGCGAGCTCTTGCGCAGGCTGTCGACGATGTGGGCGATGTGGCGGTCGCCCGAATCGACGTCGGCGTAGCCCGCGTGCATGTTCAGGTTGCCTTGCGGCTTGTAGAACGTGAGCGGGGGCAGCTTGCCGGCTTCGGCATCGGCCAGGAACTTGTTGGTCGACGACAGATCGCCGAGGCCGCCGTCGCGCAAGTGCGCGGTGCGCGCGGCGGTGCCGGGGCCGGTGCTCTGGAAGTAGTTGAAGGGCTGGTGGTGCGCCTGGAAGTTGGGCGAGGAGGGGAAGCCGGTGTTGGCGGTGGAGTCGATCGCCGCCTGCCAGCCGCCCGCGTACCAGGCCCAGTCCAGGCCCTTGGCGGTCATCAGGTCGCCGATGTTGTCGTGCGTCTGCGGCACCATGAACACCGAGGTCGGATCGGCCTGGGTCGGGTTGGCGGCATCGCGGGAAAAGGCGGGCCAGTAGGGCGGGCCCATGGTGTTCACGCCGTAGCCGTCCGGCGTCAGGGCGCTGGCGCCGAACTGCGGCGCGCCGGTGAGGGCGCTGGCCGGCGAGGTCGGCTTGGGTTGCAGGTTGGGATCGGTCGGATCGGCGCTCTGCAACTGGGCGATCTGGCCGCGCACGTTGATCGAGGCGTTCGCCAGGTCCGGATAGAACGGCGGACGGGCGGCGGCGAGGTATTGATGGTTCAGGAACGAACCGCCGAACGCGCCCTGGAAAAAGTTGTCGCACAGCACGAATTCCTGGGCCAGTTTCCACAGGCGCAGGTTGTAGGCGGAGTCGCTGTAGCGGCCCATGACCAGCGCGCCGGAGTCGGCCCAGGCCACGAAGCGGTCGTTCTTGCCGCCGTTGATCTGCATCTGATTCTGGTAGAACACGTGCCACAGGTCGCGCGTGACCACGCCTTGCGGCAGCGGCTCGCCTTGCGGGCCGCGCAGGTCGAAGGGCGCGTTGGGCAGGTTGTTCATGTAGGGCGCGTTCTCGGCGACCTGGTAGGTGACGTGGTTGGCCTGTTGCGAGGTCGGCACCATGCCGCCCCACACCGGCGGCAGCACCGATAGCGTCGTGCCGTCGCGGTCCTTCTGCGTGTAGTCGGCGGCGGTCAACGCCGACAACGGCTTTTCGACGCCGGGGAAGTTGGAGAACAGGTTGTTGAAGCTGCGGTTTTCCGCGAAGATCACCACCAGCGTCTTGACGTTCTTGCGCAGTTGCGTCGTCAGGTCGGGGGCGGGAGCGGGGGTGTTGTCGTCATCGTCGCTGTCGCCGCTGGAACAGCCGGCCAGCGCGCCCATGGCGGCGGCGCTGGCGCCGAGCGCGGCGATACCGGTCAGGAAGCCCCGGCGGGTGGCGCGGACGGGAGTGTCGGCGTCAGCGTGATCGGCGGCCGTCGACGTCGCGGCAGCCTGCGCGTTCGCGCTCTTTTCTTTTTCAGACATGGTTGTAGACCTTGCGGAGAGGGTGGCGCCCTGTCATGGCGACACGAGGGTTGCCGGATGACAGCCGGCATTCACGGCGGCTAGCCTAGGTTTGCGACGTTGTATCAATGTGACCATCGGCTGTCGGCAAGCTGTACGCCAGGGAGACTCCCGCCAAATTCCCTTAGACTGGCGCCATGGCTGACATCCGAGTGAAAGCAATGACCGACCATTCCGCAGGCGGATCCGCGCGCCAGGCGTCGCCTCGCACCAAGCCGCCGGAGGTGCGGCTGGACGAGTTGATGGGCGCCGCGCAGGCGCTGTTCCTGGAAAAAGGGGTCGACGCCACCACCATCAGCGAGATCACGGAAGCGGCGGGCGTGGCCAAGGGCACGTTCTATGTCTACTTCCCGTCCAAGCACGAGATGCTGCATGCGCTTGCCGAGCGCTACGTGCGCGAATTCGTCGCGCAACTGGCCAGCGCGATCGACGCCTGCGACGCGCACGACTGGGTCGGGAAGCTGCGCGCATGGGTGCATGCCAACGTCGCGACCTATCTGCGCACTTACCGCGTGCACGACATCGTTTTCACGCATCAGCATCACCATGCGCGCGAAGGGCATACCGGCAACGATGTGGTCAGGCAACTGCAAGGCATCCTGCAGGCCGGGGCCGAGGCGGGCGCATGGCGGGTGGACAATCCGCGCATGATGTCGCTGCTGATCTACGCCGGGGTGCACTGCGCCACGGACGACGCGATCCTGTCGAAGCTGTCGGATCCCACCGACTTCGCGCGCGGCATCGCCGACGCCTATCTGCGCATGCTCGGCGCGGCCGTGTAGCGCCGCGACGATTCAGGACGGCAGCCGTGGCCGGCCGTGTTTTGGGTAGGCACGGCGCCCGACTTGCGCGGTCTGCGAAACAACGCTATGATTCAAGGCTTGCTTTTTAACGCGCCCGTAGCTCAGCTGGATAGAGTACCTGGCTACGAACCAGGGGGTCGTAGGTTCGAATCCTGCCGGGCGCGCC
>NZ_JAWRWN010000014.1:0-80912 GCF_046535435.1 Achromobacter sp. SIMBA_011
GCGCGTCCAGCATCAGCAGCACGACGTTGCTGGCCTCGATGGCCTGCAGCGTCTTGATGACCGAGAACTTCTCGACCGCCTCGAACACCTTGCCGCGCTTGCGCAGGCCGGCGGTGTCGATCAACGTGTAGCGGCGGCCATCGCGTTCGAAGTCGATCTCGATGGCGTCGCGCGTGGTGCCGGGCATGTCGAACGCGATCACGCGCTCTTCGCCCATCAGGGTGTTGATCAGCGTCGACTTGCCGACGTTGGGACGGCCGACGATGGCCAGCTTGATGCGGTGGTCGTGCTCGCCCTCTTCGGCCGGCTCTTCTTCCTCGGCCGGCGGCTCGGCCAGGTCCTGCAGCGCGAGTTCGATCAGGTCGACGATGCCGTCACCGTGCGCCGCCGAGATGGGATAGGGTTGCCCCAGACCCAGCTCGTGGAATTCGGCGATGGCGGCGCCCGCCCCCATGCCCTCGGCCTTGTTCACCGCCAGCAGCACGCGCTGCTGTCCCGACTTGCGCAGCAGCGTCGCGATCTCGTGGTCATGCGCGTTCAGGCCGGCGCGGGCGTCCACCAGGAACACCACGACGTCGGCCTCGGCGATGGCCTGCCGGGTCTGGCGCGCCATCTCCAGCAGGATGCCGTCCTTGGCGACCGGCTCGAAACCGCCCGTGTCGATGACGATGAAGGGGATATCGCCCACCCTGCCCTCGCCGTAGTGGCGATCGCGGGTCAGGCCGGAAAAATCGGCCACCAGCGCGGCGCGCGATCGCGTCAGGCGATTGAATAGGGTCGATTTCCCCACATTGGGGCGGCCGACCAGGGCAACGACAGGCTTGAAAGACACGGTGTAAGGCTTTGTTCTTGAGGGTTTAGTTGGTGCCGATCAGGACGAGATTGCCATTGCCCGTCTGGACCAGCACACCTTGGGGAGTCGTCTGCGGCGGCGAAACGATGGCACCGCCGCCCACCGACAGGCGCGCCATCAGGCTGCCGTCGCTGCGCGACAGGAAATGCACGTAGCCGTCCAGGTCGCCGACCGCGAGCGCGCCGCCCAGCAGGGCCGGCGCGGTGAGCTGGCGATTCTTCAGCGCAGCCTGCTTCCAGACATTGCCGCCGTTGTCCAGCGCAAAGGCGTTGACCACGCTGTTCTGGTCGGCAGAGTAGGCAAAACGCTGATCCAGGGTCATCCCACTGACGCTGGAGAAGTCCTTCGCCCAGATCGGACGGCCGCCGGCCGTGACGTCAAAGCACACGATACGCCCTTGGTAGGCCACCGCGCAAAGCAGATTGCCGGCGATGCGTGGCGCGCCGACCACGTCGGTCAGGCGTTCCAGGTCGCTGGCGCCGCGCGGGGTGGCGACGGTGCCTTCCCATTGCACGTTGCCGCTGTCAGAGGCGATGGCCATCATCTTGCCGCCGGGCAGGCCAGTGATGACGAGGCCTTCGGCCAGCACCATCTGCGCGGCGCTGCGCAGGGCCAGCGCCGGGCCGGGCCGCTGCACGCTCCAGAGACGCTCGCCGTTGTTGGCGTCGAAGGCCTGGATGCGGTAGTCGCCGCTGCGGACCACGACGATGCCATAACCCACCACTGGCGGGATGTTGACGTCGCTGGTGGCGCGCACCTTCCATTTGACCTTGCCGCTGTCGTCGAAGGCGACCACGTCGCCGTCGGGGGAGGCCACGGCCGTGGTGGTGCCGTCGCTGCCCGCGCCCGCGGTCAGCTTCACGCCGGCCTGCGACTTCCAGATGGGACGACCGCTCTGCAGGTCGAACTTGCCGACCGAGCCATCGGGCGTGGCGGCGTAGACCGCGTTCTCGAGCACCGTAGGCGCAAAGCCAAGGCCGGAGCCGCTGCCGATCGAGGTCGACCAGACCTGGCGCACCGACATGCCGGCCTTGTATTCGGTCAGGGGAGCAGGGTCGTAACGGCCGTCGTCATGGGAAAACAGGCCGCAACCGCCCAGGGCGAGCAAGCTCGTCAGGCAAACAGCGCCACGCCACGTCCGGCCAAAGGCAAATTTACGCATTACAGTCACGCTCCGCTCAGGGCATCCAGTTTCAGTTGCACAACCTGGGTCAGCGGATTCGCCGTGCCCAGGCCATCAATGGCGCTTTGCCATGCCGCACGCGCGTCCTCGCGCTTGCCTTGCGCCGCGAGGATATCGCCACGGCGGTCGGCGAACAAGGCGGCGAACGCGGCCGGGGCGTTGTTCAGTTGGCCCAGCGCGGCGTCGTATTGCTTCTGATCGAGCAACAGACCCGCCAGGCGCAGCCGGGCGACGGCCTGCATGGACGGGTTCTTGGATTGACTGGCCAGCCACTCGAGCTGCTGGCGGGCGCCGTCGACGTCCTTTTGGGCCTGCAGCGCCTGGGCCGCCACCAGCGCGCCGCGGGCGGCGTAGCCGGTCGAGCCGTATTGGTCGCGCAAGGTCGCCGCGGCGGCCTTGATGCGCACCGACGAATCGGCGCCACCCAGGCGGGCGGCGTCTTCGAGCGCCTCGAAATAACCCATGGCCTGGTTGGCCTTGTGCGACTGGTAGGCCTTGGCGCCCCACCAGCCGCCCCATGCCACCGCCACGGCGGCCACCAGCGACAGCACCAGCGTGCCGTAACGAGCCCACCACGCCTTGATCGCGTCGAGTTTTTCCTGTTCTTCCAGATCGTATGCCATGCCCTAACCCTTGATATTCAATACGTCGGCCAAGCCCGCCAACGGGACTTGCTGCTGCGCGGCGTCGCCTTGGGCGTCGGCGCGCAGGAATTTGATGCTGGCGGTCTGCGAAGCCACTTCATCGGCGCCAAGGATAACCGCAACCCGGGCGCCGCTGGCGTCCGCGCGCTTGAATTGGGACTTGAAGCTGGCGGCGCCGGCATGCACCACCACCGACAGGCCGGCGTCGCGCAGGTCTTCGCCGACCCGGGCGGCCAGGCGCTGCGCCGCTTCGCCCTGGTGCACGACATAGACCTCGCATTCGGCAGGCGACTCGATCTGCACGCTCTGCTCCCACAGGTCCAGCAGGCGTTCCATGCCGATGGCGAAACCGACGGCCGGCGCGGGCTTGCCGCCCAGCAGCTCGATCAGGCCGTCATAGCGGCCGCCGCCGCAGACGGTGCCCTGGGAGCCGAGGCGGTCGGTCACCCATTCGAAGACGGTCAGGTTGTAGTAGTCCAGCCCGCGCACCAGGCGCGGGTTGAGGCGGTATTCGATGCCGGCGTCGGTCAGGCGCTGGCACACGCCCTCGAAGTGCGCGCGCGATTCCTCGCCCAGGAAGTCGAACAGGCGCGGGGCGCTGTCGGCCATTTCCTGCATGGCGGGGTTCTTGGTGTCCAGCACGCGCAGCGGATTGGTATACAGGCGGCGCTTGCCATCCTCATCGAGGATGTCGACGTGCTTTTCCAGGTGCGCGATGAGGGCGGCACGGTGCGCGGCGCGCTCGGCCGGCTGGCCCAGCGAATTCAGTTCGAGGCGCACGTCGGTCAGGCCCAGCAGCTTCCACAGGCGGGCCAGCATGACGATCAGTTCGGCGTCCACATCGGGGCCGGCGAAGCCCAGGGCCTCGACGTCGATCTGGTGGAACTGGCGGTAGCGGCCGCGCTGCGGGCGCTCGTGGCGGAACACCGGGCCGATCGAGTAGACGCGCTGCGGGCGGTCGTACAGCAGGTTGTGCTCGATCGAGGCGCGCACGATGCCGGCGGTCATCTCGGGCCGCATGGTCAGCGATTCGCCGTTGAGCGCGTCGGTGAACGTGTACATCTCTTTTTCGACGATGTCGGTCACTTCGCCAATGCCGCGCGTGAACAGGCGCGTATGCTCAAGCACGGGCGTACGCACATTGCGATAGCCGTAGCCGCGCAGCCAGCCGCGCACGATTTCCTCGAATTGCTCCCAGCGGGCGCTGGCCCCTGGCAGCAGGTCATTCATGCCGCGAATGGCGGCGACTTTCTGGAAAGCTTGAGTCATCTTGATCATGCCGCTCCGCGCGCCGGCAAGCGCGCCTCGCGGCCACACCCTTTCTTTTAATGAGAGGCGAGCGCGCCGTAGCGACGCGCAACGTAGTCTTCAACGATGGCCTGGAATTCTTCGGCGATGTGGTCGCCCTTCAGGGTGACCGTGCGCTCGCCGTCGACGAACACCGGCGCAGCCGGCACCTCGCCGGTGCCCGGCAGGCTGATGCCGATGTCCGCGTGGCGGCTTTCGCCAGGCCCGTTGACCACACAGCCCATGACCGCGACATTCATGTTTTCGACGCCGGGGTACTGGGCGCGCCACACCGGCATCTGCCGGCGCAGGTAGGACTGGATGCTATCGGCCAGTTCCTGGAAGAACGTGCTGCTGGTGCGGCCGCAACCGGGGCAGGCCACCACCATGGGCGTGAACGCGCGCAGGCCCATGGTCTGCAGGATCTCCTGCGCCACCACGGCCTCGCGGCCGCGGTCGCCGCCCGGTTCCGGCGTCAGCGAGATGCGGATGGTGTCGCCAATGCCCTGCTGCAGCAGCACGGCCAGCGCGGCGGTCGAGGCGACGATGCCCTTGCTGCCCATGCCGGCTTCGGTCAGGCCCAGGTGCAGCGGATAGTCGCAACGCGCCGACAGGTCGCGGTAGACCGCGATCAGGTCCTGCACGTGACTGACCTTGCACGACAGGATGATGGCATCGCGGCGCAGGCCGAGTTCCTCGGCGCGCTGGGCGTTGCTGATGGCGGACACCACCAGCGCGTCGCGCATCACCGCCTGCGCTTCCCAGGGCTGGGCGCGGCGGCTGTTTTCGTCCATCTTGCGCGCCATCAGCTCGTGATCCAGGCTGCCCCAGTTCACGCCGATGCGCACCGGCTTGTCGTAGCGGCAGGCCACTTCGATCATCTGGGCGAAATTGTCGTCACGACGCTTGCCGCCGCCCATGTTGCCCGGATTGATGCGGTACTTGGACAGCGCCTGGGCGCAGTCCGGGAATTGCGTCAGCAGCTTGTGGCCGTTGTAGTGGAAATCGCCCACCAGCGGCACGTCCACGCCCATGCGGTCGAGCTGCTCGCGGATCGCCATGACTTCCCTGGCGGCTTCGGGCGTGTTGACGGTGATGCGCACCATCTCGGAGCCGGCCAGCGCCAATTCCTTGACCTGGATCGCCGTGGCGATGGCATCGGCGGTGTCGGTGTTGGTCATGGACTGGACCACCACCGGCGCGTCGCCGCCGATCATGACCGTGCGGTCGCCCCACTTCACCGCCACCGAACGCGTGGCGCGGCGGGGAGCCGCGCCCACGGCGGGCGGCGGCGCATCCTGGCAAGGCAGAGAGGAATCTTGCATCGGCGAAACCGGTATTTACTTGGACAGCTTGGGAAGCCAGTCGAACGCCAGCCATTGCTGCGGCAGCCAGCCCTGCCAGAAGGCATAGGCGACGCCGGCGGCAAGCACCAGCACGATGGCGATCAGCCAGCCCCAGGAGGTCGAGGACGCGCGATCGTCGTCGGCGCCGGACTGGGGAATGGAATGGGCCGAATGCAGCGCCCCCGGACTCAGCTTGACCGGGCCGGTGACGCGGGCCTTGGGGTCGAGCGAATCAACGATTGCCTGCGAATCGGCGCCCAGCATGCGGGCGTAGTTGCGGATCAGGCCGCGCAGCGAGACGCCGGTGGGCAGTTCGCCCCACTGTTCGTTCTCGAGGGCCTCGATCTGCTTGGCCGAAAACTTGATGCGGCTGGACACTTCGTCGAGCGACCAGCCCTTGGATTGGCGCAGCGTGCGCAGCGCCGAGCCCACATTGCCCGAACCGCCCGCGCTCGCGGGCGTCTCTGAAACTGCAGAAGCGATATCCTGCGTCATGCATGCACCTGTCTAATTGGTATGGTCTGGCGCTGCGCGGCGTTCCGCTCGGTGATGCGGGTACGGTCGCGCACTTCTCCAGCCAGTTGACCACAAGCGGCGTCGATATCGTCCCCCCGGGTCTTGCGCACCGTCGTGATGATGCCGGCGTCCATCAGACGCTGGGCGAACACCTTGACGCGGGCCGAAGGCGAACGCTTCAGGCCGGAGGCGGGGAAGGGATTGAACGGGATCAGATTGAGCTTGCAGCGGATCTGGCGGGCAATGTGTATCAGTTCCTTGGCGTGCTGGTCGGTATCGTTGATGCCATCCAGCATGCAGTATTCAAACGTGATGAAGTCGCGCGGCGCGAAAGCCAGGTAGCGTTCGCACGCGGCCAGCAACTCCTTCAACGGGTATTTCCTGTTCAGCGGCACCAGCTCGTCGCGCAGCGCATCGTTGGGCGCATGCAGCGACACGGCCAGCGCCACCGGACAGTCCTGCGACAGGCGGTCCATCATGGGCACCACGCCCGACGTGGACACCGTGACGCGGCGGCGCGACAGGCCATAGGCATTGTCGTCGAGCATCAGGCGCAGGGCCGGCAGCACCTGGTCGTAGTTGAGCAGGGGCTCGCCCATGCCCATCATGACCACGTTGCTGATGACGCGGGTGTCTTCGGTGGCGCGCGCGCCTTCCAGGCGCGCGGTGCCAACGTCGGCTTCCAGCACGCGCTTGGCCCACCACAACTGGCCGATGATCTCGCTGGTCTTGAGGTTGCGGTTGAACCCCTGGTGGCCGGTCGAGCAGAAACGGCAGTTCACCACGCAGCCCGCCTGGCTGGAGATGCACAACGTGCCGCGGTCGTCCTCGGGGATGAAGACGGTTTCGATGGCGTTGCCCTGCCCCACGTCGAACAGCCACTTGCGGGTGCCGTCCGACGAGCGCTGCTCGGTGTTGACCGCCAGCGCCTCGATGACGCAACGGGACGCCAACTGGCCGCGGAAATCGCGGGCCAGGTCGGTCATGGCGTCGAACGAATCGGCGCCGCGCTGGTGCATCCAGCGCTGCAACTGGCGGGCGCGAAACGGCTTGCCGCCCCACTGCCCGACGAGTTCGGACAGGGCGGAGCCATCCAGCCCCAACAGGTTGATTCGTTCGACGGATTCCATGACCAGGGTATTGCTATGACGCTAAAGGAATTTCCGGGAAATCAACGGCTGTGGATGTTGATTTCGGGGAAGAAGAAAGCCACTTCGACAGCGGCCGTTTCCGGCGCGTCCGAGCCGTGCACGGCGTTGGCGTCGATGCTGTCGGCGAAGTCGGCGCGGATGGTGCCCGGGGCGGCCTTCTTGGGATCGGTGGCGCCCATCAGGTCGCGGTTCTTCTGGATGGCGTCTTCGCCTTCCAGCACTTGCACGAACACGGGGCCCGACACCATGAAGTCAACCAGGTCCTTGAAGAAGGGGCGTTCTTTGTGGACGGCGTAGAAACGCTCGGCGTCGGCGCGCGACAGTTGGGCCAGGCGGGCGGCGATGACCTTCAGGCCGGCTTGCTCGAAGCGGGCGACGATCTGGCCGATGACGTTCTTGGCGACGGCGTCGGGCTTGATGATCGAGAGGGTGCGTTGGACGGACATGAGAACTCCAAAAACGGATACTGACTGGTTTCTATGATTGCCTGGCGTGGCCTGCGCTCGTTGGTGTCACCCTTCAAGCGGCAGCGCGCCATGGGCGCGCAAGCGACTCGGAACAACTGCGTTGACAGCGCGTTCCGGGCCGTCCCGGCCGCCTGTGCCAAGGCGGGGATTCGACACTGCCAACCCTTCGGAGTGATCCCGGGGTTGCCCCCGGGCTGTCCCACCTCGAATGCTTCGCTCGATTCATTGCGCTGAAATTCGCAGCGTTTTTTCAATGAACTTTTGGCGAAACCTCAATGAATTCAGGGACTTCTAAAAGGTTTACAGTAACCCGGTATTCTAACACGCCGATACGACCGCATTACATCTTAAAATGAGCGGTTTGCTTGCCCGTTTCCATCGACCGGGCGCCCTGTCTGCCGGAACCCTGTAATGACTCAAGCCGCTCCCCCGAACGCCGCGTCCGCCGCGACCGACTCCCCGGAACTCTCCAAGAGCTTCGAACCCGCCGAACTCGAATCCCGCTGGTACGCCGAGTGGGAAAAGCGCGGCTACTTCGCCGCGGGGTCGCACGTAAAAACGGGGACCGAAGGCCAGCCTTACGTCATCCAGTTCCCGCCGCCCAACGTGACGGGCACCCTGCACATGGGCCATGCGTTCAACCAGACCATCATGGATGGCCTGATCCGCTACCACCGCATGCTGGGCGACGACACCGTTTTCATTCCGGGGACGGATCACGCCGGCATCGCCACGCAGATCGTGGTTGAAAGACAGCTCGACGCGCAGAAGGTTTCCCGCCACGACCTCGGCCGCGAGAAATTCGTCGAAAAAGTGTGGGAGTGGAAGGAAAAGTCGGGCAACGCCATCACCGGCCAGGTGCGCCGGCTGGGCGCCTCGGCCGACTGGCCGCGCGAGTACTTCACCATGGACGACCGCATGTCGCGCGGCGTGGTGGAGACCTTCGTGCGCCTGCATAAACAGGGCCTGATCTACCGCGGCAAGCGCCTGGTCAACTGGGATCCCAAGCTGCTGACGGCCGTGTCCGACCTGGAAGTCCAGTCGGAAGAGACCGACGGCCACATGTGGCACATCCTCTACCCCTTCGTCGACGGTCCGCAGACCATCGTCGACAAGGACGGCCAGACGGTCACCCTGCGCGGCATGACCATCGCCACCACCCGCCCCGAGACCATGCTGGCCGACGGCGCGCTGTGCGTGCACCCTGAAGACCCGCGCTACAAGCACCTGGTCGGCAAGGAAGTCGAACTGCCGCTGTGCGACCGCAACATCCCCATCATCGCGGATGACTTCGTCGACCCCGAATTCGGCACCGGTTGCGTCAAGATCACCGGCGCGCACGACTTCAACGACTACGCCTGCGCGATGCGCCACGACCTGCCGCTAATCGTGATCTTCACGCTCGACGCGCACATCAACGAGAACGGCCCCAAGCAGTTCCAGGGCATGGAGCGCTACGAGGCCCGCAAGGCCGTGGTGGCCCAACTGGAAGCCGAAGGCTACCTCGTCAAGGTCGAGCCGCACAAGATGATGCAGCCCAAGGGCGACCGCACCGGCGTCGTGCTCGAGCCCATGCTGACCGACCAGTGGTTCGTCGCCATGAGCAAGCCGGCCCCCGAGGGCACGCTCAACCCGGGCAAGAGCATCACCGAAGTGGCGCTGGAGGTCGTCGCCGACGGCCGCATCCAGTTCTACCCGGACAACTGGACCACCATCTACAACCAGTGGCTCAACAACATCCAGGACTGGTGCATTTCGCGCCAACTGTGGTGGGGCCACCAGATTCCCGCCTGGTACTCGGATGACGGCCAGGTGTTCGTCGCGCACGATGAGGCCGAAGCCGTCCAGCAGGCCCGCGCCGCCGGCGTCACCGGCGAGCTCAAGCGCGATCCGGACGTGCTGGACACGTGGTTCTCGTCGGGCCTGGTACCCTTCACCACGCTTGGCTGGCCCGACAAGACGGCCGACCTGGCGCGCTACCTGCCGTCCAGCGTGCTGGTCACCGGCTTTGACATCATCTTCTTCTGGGTCGCGCGCATGGTCATGCTGACCACGCACCTGACCGGCCAGATCCCGTTCAAGCACGTCTACGTGCACGGCCTGATCCGCGACGCCGACGGCCAGAAGATGAGCAAGTCCAAGGGCAACACGCTGGATCCGGTCGACCTGATCGACGGCATCGACCTGGACGGCCTGGTGGCCAAGCGCACCTACGGCCTGATGAATCCCAAGCAGGCCGGCGCCATCGAAAAGGCCACGCGCCGCCAGTACCCGGACGGCATTCCCGCCTTCGGCACCGACGCGCTGCGCTTCACCATGGCCGCCTACGCGACCCTGGGCCGCAACATCAACTTCGACCTGAAGCGTTGCGAGGGCTATCGCAACTTCTGCAACAAGCTCTGGAACGCCACCCGTTTCGTGCTGATGAACACCGAAGGCCACGACCTGACCGGTCCGGACGCGGGCGAAACCTCGTTCGTCGACCGCTGGATCGTCAGCCAGCTACAGGCGCTGGAAGCCGACGTGGCCCGCGGCTTCGCCGACTACCGTTTCGACAACGTGGCCAACGCGCTGTACCGCTACGTCTGGGACGAATACTGCGACTGGTACCTGGAACTGGCCAAGGTGCAGATCCAGACCGGCACGCCGGCCCAGCAACTGGGCACGCGCCGCACGCTGATCCGCGTGCTGGAAGGCGTGCTGCGCCTGGCCCACCCGATCATTCCGTTCATCACGGAAGAGCTGTGGCAGAAGGTCTCGGTGGTGGCCGGCAAGCGCAAGCAAGGCGTGGCAGACAGTGTCAGCGTGCAGCCGTACCCGCAGGCCAATCCGGCCGCCGTGGACACCGCCGCCGAAGCCGACGTGGCCGAACTGAAGGCCCAGGTCGAGGCCGTGCGCGCCCTGCGCGGCGAGATGAACCTGTCGCCGGCGCAGAAAGTGCCGCTGTGCGCCCAGGGCGACGCGCCCACGCTGACGCGCAACGCCCCCTACCTGGCCGCGCTGGCCAAGCTCAGCCAGGTGGACGTGCTGGACGCCCTGCCCGACGCTGGCGCGCCGGTGCAGGTGGTGGGCGCCAGCCGCCTGATGTTGCATGTCGAGATCGACGTGGCCGCCGAGCGCGTGCGCCTGGACAAGGAAATCGCCCGCCTGGAAGGCGAGATCGCCAAGGCCAACGGCAAGCTGTCCAACGCCAGCTTCGTTGAACGCGCCCCGGCCGCCGTGGTCGAGCAGGAAAAGGCCCGCCTGGCTCAATTCGGCGAGACGCTGCAGAAGGTGCGCGAACAGCGCGGCAAGCTGGGCAACTGATCGCCCGGCAATGCGTTCATGCAAAGGGCCCCGGATCCTCTCCGGGGCTTTTTTTCGCGCGGCCTGATCGCATCGGCCTATACGCCGCCGTCGGTCATCCGGTACCAGGTGACCACGGCGTTCACGTACAGGCGGCGCAGTCCATAGAGCGGAAACGGCTTTACGGGCGACAACGGCACCGGCAGCGCCTTGGCGTCGCCGCTGACGAGGTACTGCGCCATGGCGCGGCCCATGCTGGTCTGCAGGCCCACGCCGCGCCCCTGGCAGCCGATATCCACCAGCAGCCCGGGCTGCGGCTCGTGCAGGTGCGGCAGATAGTCGCGGGTGATGGCCACGCGGCCGCACCAGCGGTACTCGAACGGCGTGCCGGCCACCTGCGGGAACATCTTCACCATCACCCGTTCCAGGTGGGCCCAGTCCTGCGGCCCCTTGGGCTCGCGGAAGGGCCCACGCCCGCCCATCAGCAGGCGGCCCTGGTGGTCCAGGCGAAAATACAGCAGCAGGTTGCGGGTATCGGACGTGACGTGGCCTTCCGGAAAGATGCCTGCGCGCAGGCGCTCCGGCAGCGGCGTGGTGGCGACCTGGAAGGTATTGGCGTCGATGATCGAGGTCTTCAAGCCCGGCAGCAGATCGGCGCCGTAGGCGTTGGTGCACATCACCACGCGGTCGGCGGTCACGCTGGCGCCGCCGGGAGTCGTGGCGGTCCACTTGCCGCCGTCGCGCTTCAGACCGGTGACTGGCGTGTCGGTATGAATCACGGCGCCGGCATTCAGGGCGGCGCGGGCCAGTCCGCGCGCATAGCTCAGCGGCTGCACCGCGCCCGCGCGGCGGTCGACCCAGCCGCCCAGGTAGCGGTCGGCCCCGATCAGCCGCGCCACCTCGGCCCGGTCCAACGGCTGCGCGTCGGCGCCATGGCGCGCCCATTGCGCGGCGCGGGCGTGCGCCAGTTCCAGCGCGGCGGGATTGTGCGCGCCCTGGATCCACCCCCTGCGCACATACGGCACGTCCATGGCATGCCGTTCGATCAGGTTGAACACCGCGTCGGCGGTGGCGCCAGCGAAGCGCACCAGGCGTTCGCCGCGCTCGGCGCCGAACATCGAAACGAGCGCATCGGGATCGTACTTGAGGCCGGGAATGACCTGGCCGCCGTTGCGCCCCGAGCCCCCGAAGCCGATCTCGCGCGCTTCCAGCAGCACCACCCGCACGCCCTGCTCGGCCAGGTGCAGCGCGGTGCTCAGGCCGGCGTAGCCGCCGCCCACCACCAGCACGTCGGCCTGCTCGGACTGCGTCAGCGGCTGCGTGTCCGGCGGCGGCGCCGCGGTGGCGGCCCAGAGCGACGGGGAAAGCGGAAACGGCGTCTGCGACATGATGGTTCCTCACATGGGATGCAGCACGCGGCGCAGGAAATCCTGCGTGCGCGGGTGCTGCGGCTGATTCAGCACTTCACGGGCGGCGCCCTGCTCCACCATCACGCCGCCGTCAAAGAACATGACGCGGTCGGCAACCTCGCGCGCGAAGCTCATCTCGTGCGTCACGACGACCATGGTCATGCCGGCCTCGGCCAGCTTGCGCATCACGCCCAGCACGTCGCCCACCAGCTCGGGGTCGAGCGCCGAGGTCGGTTCGTCGAACAGGATCGCCTTCGGCTGCATCGCCAGGGCCCGCGCGATCGCCACGCGCTGCTGCTGGCCGCCGGACAGTTGCGGCGGATGGGCGTCGGCCTTGTCGGCCAGGCCGACACTGGCGAGCAATTCACGGCCGCGCTCCAGCGCCTGCGCGCGCGGCTCGCCCTTCACGTAGATCGGACCTTCCACCACGTTCTCCAGCGCGGTGCGATGCGGGAACAGGTTGAAGCGCTGGAACACCATCGCCACCTGCGTGCGGATGGAAACGATGGAGGCCGCATCGCAGTCCACCAGTTCGCCATCCACGGTGATGCGGCCGGCGTTGTAGCGCTCCAGCCCGTTGATGCAGCGCAGGATGGTGGACTTGCCCGAGCCGGATGGCCCGATCACGCATACGACTTCGCCCTTGCTGACCGAGGCATCGATGCCCTTGAGCACCTCCAGCGACCCGAAGCTCTTGCGCACGCCCTTGAGTTCGATCATTTGGCGGCACTCCTCTTTTCCAGATGCCGCACCAGCAGGATCAGCGGCACGCACATCACCAGGTACATCAGCGCCACCAGCGAGAACACGGTGGCGTTCTTGAACGTCGACACGGCAATCAGCTTGCCTTGCAGGGCAAGCTCGGCCACCGTGATGGTGGACGCCTGCGACGAGTCCTTGAGCATCATGATCATGATGTTGCCGTAGGGCGGCAGCACGATCTTGACGGCCTGCGGCAGCACCACGCGGCGCATGGTCATGCTCCAGCTCATGCCCATCGCCATGGCCGCCTCGATCTGGCCGCGGTCGATGGCTTCGATCCCCGCGCGGAAGTTCTCGGCCTGGTAGGCCGAGTAGGCGATGCCCAGCCCGATGATGGCCGCCTGCACCGCCGTCAGGGCGATGCCCATGTCCGGCATCACGAAATAGATGTAGAACAGCAGCACGATGATCGGGATGCCGCGCAGCAGGTTGATCACGCCCGCGCTGAACTTGGACAGGTATTTGTTGCCGGAGACGCGCATCAGCGCCCACACCAGCCCCAGCAGCGTGGACAGGACCAGCGACCCGAGCGTCACCAGGATGGTGAGCTTGGCGCCCTGCAACAGGATCGGCAGGTATTCCGCCGCGTCTTTGAAGAATTCCGTCATGACTCGATTCACCCCAACTGGGCCGCCTCCGGAAACCCGGGACGCGGCCGGTCCGCGCGCCAGGGCGCGCAGTCCGGGCGGACGCCTGCCGCGGCGCCACGCCCGCCATCAAACGGCCGTCAGCCGCCCAGCCCCCACTTCTTCAGGATCTGGTCGATGGCGCCATCGGCCTTGAGCTTGGCCAGCGCCTTGTTGATGCGTTCGAGCAAGGCGGTGTCGTCCTTGCGCGTGGCCAGGCCCAGGCTGCCCATGACGGTGGGCTGGTAGGACTGCGCCATCTTCAGGTTGGGATAGTTGCCCTGGGTCAGGATGTAGGCGGCGATGGGATAGTCCATGAACCCGCCCTGGATGCGGCCGGCGTTGGCGTCGCGCATCATGTCCGGCGGATTGTCGTAGAGCTTCACCTCCTTGAACACGCCGCTCTTCTGGATCGGCTCGACAAAGGCGGTGCCGACCTGCACCCCCACCGTCATGCCCTTCATGTCGGCGAATGACTTGTATTCCTTGTTGTCGCTCTTGAGCACCATCAGGCCTTCGCCATAGCGATAGACCGGCTCCGAGAAACTCACCACCTGCTGGCGCTGCGGCGTGATGAACATGGCCGCCGAGACGATGTCGATGCGCTTGGAAGTCAGCGAACCGATCAGCGCCGAAAACGCCATGGGCTCGATCTGCACCTCAAAGCCAGCCTCCTTGCCGACCGCTTTCACAATATCGACCATCACCCCTTCGATGGAGTTGGTCTTGGTGTCAAGAAAAGTGAACGGACTGCCGGTGGGCGTGGATCCCACCTTCAACACCGTCTGGGCCTGCGCGGCCGTGGCCGTGGACAATGCTGCGAATACAGAGACAACCAGAGTCTTGAATTTCATGACATTTCCTCATCTAGGCAAAGCGTTCCGGAGCGTGCCCGGAAGGCGGATGATCCCCAGTGTCATCGCGCCGATTCACTGCCCGCGCGCTCAAGGCGGCGGTTGCGTCATATCCCCCGCGGCTTGATTGATATTCGAGATGGCCCAGATGACTTCGGTCACCTGCGAGCCGGGATTGCGCCAGCGCCGCGGCGTGCTGCTGGCATAGCAGAAACTGTCGCCCTCCTTGAGCAGCACGACGCGGTCGCCCACCCAGAGTTCGAGCGCGCCCTTGAGCACCACGCCGATCTGCTCGCCCTGCCCGGTCACGAACAGTTCGTTGCCGGTCGAGCCGCCGGGCTCGATGGTGGCGCGGCACAGGTCCATGCTGCGGCACGCGGGCGGCGTGTACATCTCCTTGACGATGCCTTTCTCGCGCAGGTCGATATAGCGGTGCGTGCCGGCGCGGGCGACGCGGCCGCCGTCCTCGCCTTCGGTGTGCTCGGCGTTGCGCAGCAAGGCGTTGACCGACACGCCGAACTCGCGCGCCAGTTGGTGCAGCGTCTTGACCGACGCGGAGCTCAGCCCGCGCTCGATCTGGCTGAGCAGCCCCAGCGACATGCCGCAGGCCTGCGCCACGTCCGCCAGCGAGCGGCCGTGCTGCTTGCGCAACTGGCGCAACTGCTGGCCCAGCCACATGTCGACGGCGGACTCAGGGCGACCCGCCGCCAGCGCTGGCTTGGAGAGCGCGGCGGCATCACGCGGCACGGGAGAGGATCGGCTCATATGAAAATTTCATTTTTATGTAATTTTCAATACTAAGGAGCGCGCCGAGTCGCTACAACCTAGGAGCATCCCTAGGCTGATCGGGTCTTGGAAAATGGGAAAAGGCTTGCGAAGAAAGCCGGCTTGAGTTGGGGGGGGATGCGCCTGCCGGCTCAGGAAGCCTTGGGCTTGGATCCGCGGCGGCGCTTGGCGGGCAGCGGCGGCAACGGCTCGCCGGCCAGCTCGGCCAGGAAGCGCTCGTCGGCGAGCGACAGCCACCCCTGGGCGCGGGCCGACTCGATCAGCTCGGGACGTCGCGCAACGGTCAACGCCAGCGAGCGTTCACGGCGCCAGCGCGAGATGTTGGCATGGTGGCCGCTGAGCAGCGGCGCCGGCACGGGCGCGCCCTCGTAGACTTCGGGGCGCGTGTAATGCGGGCTGTCCAGCAGGCCGGACAGCGTGTCGTTGAAGGAGTCCTGCAACGCGGAGTCGCCGTCGTTCAGCACGCCCGGCAACAGGCGCACCGCGGCGTCGATCACGGCCAGCGCCGCGATCTCGCCGCCGGACAACACGAAGTCGCCCAGCGAGATTTCGTGGGTGACACAACGCTCGATGAAGCGCTGGTCGACCCCTTCGTAGCGACCGCAGATGAGAATCAGGCCGTCGCTGGCAGCCAGCGCCTCGGCGCCGGCCTGATCGTAACGCTTGCCCACGGGTGCGAGTAGCGCCACCGGGGCCGGCCCCAGGCCTTGGGCCGCGCGCGCCGCCTGGGCGGCATTGACGGCGGCTTCCAGCGGAGCGGCCATCATCACCATGCCGGGGCCGCCGCCATAGGGGCGGTCGTCCACGGTACGGTGGGGATCAGTGGTGAAATCTCGCGGATTCCACGCATGCAGCGCCCACCGGCCCTGGGCATGGGCCCGGCCGGTGACGCCGAAGTCGCGCACCACCCCGAACATCTCGGGAAAGAGCGTCACGACATCGATGCGCATCAGAGATCCGCGGGCCAGTCGCTGTCGATGCGGCGCGCGGCCAGATCGACGGCTTGGATGTGCGCGCGCACGAACGGAACGAGCATTTCGGCGGGCTTTCCCTTGGCGTTCAGCAAGGTTTCGGGGCCGTCGGCTCCGACCTTCTGGCGCAAGACCTTCAAGACGGCGTGAGCGCCGTTATCCAGGACCTCGTCCACCACGCCAATGAGCGCGGCGTCGCCGTCCGCCGTGGTGTACAGCGAACAGCCAATGAGATCGACCCAGTAGTATTCGTCTTCCTCGGGCGCGGGGAAGGAACCCCGCGGCGCCTGCACGGAATAACCGCGCAGCGCTTCGGCCTGGTCGCGGTCGGCAATGCCGGCCAACCGGGCCACCACGGTGGCGCCCTGCGAACGGACTTGCACGACCTTGTATGCGACGGGCGCAGACGCGACAGCGCCCCGCGCCAATTCAGGCACAGGGCGAGTCAACCACCATTGAGAAGCTGAGAGCAGCACTTCGGCATTGGCCGAATGCGGCTGCACCTTGACCCAGCCTTTCACACCGTAGGCCGCACTGATGCGGCCCAACTCGATCAAGTCCGCAGGCGCCGCGTTGGAATGTGCGGCATCAGACATGTATCGGGCTATCGGTTTCGTACAGCGTAGCTAGAAACTAGCAGGGTTCAGGCGTGCGACGCAGGCATTAAGCCGCGGCGGAAACCTTGGCCGAGTAGTCCTTGACCAGACGCTCGACGGCCGGCGACAGCTGGGCGCCGTTGCTGGTCCAGTGCTGCACGCGATCCAGCGCGATGCGCAGGTTTTCCGCGCCTTCGTTGCCGACGGGGTTGTAGAAACCCACGCGCTCGATGAAACGGCCGTCGCGACGGTTACGCGAATCGGTGGCCACCAGGTTGTAGAACGGACGCTTCTTGGACCCACCGCGGGCCAGGCGAATCACCACCATAGGTAATCCCTTGAATTAGTTGTGAAAAACGGGAAATTCTAGCACTTAAACAAGCCGACTGGCAAATGCGCATGCTGAATATCGGAAGGCGCGGCGCGATTTATACGCGAAAACACCACATATGCACCACATACGGGTATTCTACAAAATCCGGGCCGGAGCCCGCCGCAGACAGAGTGTAGCCCGTCACGGGCCGCCGTGCTGCGCCGGGGCGCATGAAAATCGCCCGGCGGCGTTGCCGTCCGGGGCGCGCCGCCCGACCGGCACCCTTTGCAAGTGCGTGTGAAGCATTTCCCCGATTGGAGAGATCGGAATGTCATCCTACGCCACATCCGCAAGCCCGCTCCCCCCGGCCGCGCCGCAACGGCGTCGCCCCTCCACGCCCTCACGCACCGCATGCCCGCGCGAACGTCCCCGTTTTCGCAGGGGCTGATCGCGCCCTGTTTCTCCCCAGCGTTTTCCCACAACTTCCTCTACCGGAGGGTGCTACACCATGAAGAACCGTAAAACTGTCTTCACCCCTGTCGCGCGCCTGGCGGCAACAGGTTTGCTGGCGGGCATGCTGGCGCTGCCGATGGCGGCCCAGGCCCGGGTGGTCGGCGCCGCGTTGACCACCGCCACCGGCAAGGTCACCGCGGTGGATCCCGCCACCCGCACCATCACCCTGCAGGGCGCCAATGGCAACGTAGTGGATATCCAGGCCGGATCTAACGTGCGCAACTTCAAGCAAATCAAGCCGGGCGATTCGCTTACGCTGGACTATTACGAATCGGTCGCCATCGACGTGCGGCGCGCGGGTTCCGGCGCGCCGGAGGTGGTCACCGAGACCGCCGCCACGCGTAGCGCCAAGGGCGCCAAGCCGGGTGGCGCGATGGGCCGGCAGACCACCATCACCGCGGAAATCTGGCACATCAACAAGAGCGCCAATCTCGTGACACTGAAGGGTCCGCAAGGCGGCCTGCGCACGATCCAGGTGCAGGACCCCGCCTTGCAGGCCCGGTTGGCGCAGCTCAAGGAAGGCGACCTGGTGGACTTCACCATCACGCAAGCCGTGGCGGCGGCGATTCATAAATAAGGCGCGACGAGCGCCGACAAAAAAGGCCAGCCTGGGGAGAGGCTGGCCTTTTTCATGTGTCGCGCGCAACTGCGTGGCTAGCGGCGGCGCAGGAAATGCACGCCGCGACCGTCGGCCTCGTGTTGCGCGACCAGCACGTTGCCGGTCTGGCGCGAAAAGGCCTGGAAATCGCGGATGGCGTTGCGGTCGGTGGTGACGACACGCAGCACCTGCCCGCTTTCCATCTGCGCCAGGGCCTTCTTGGCGCGCAGGATGGGCAAGGGGCAGGTCAGGCCGCTGGCATCCACCTCCTGGTCGAACGACGGCGCCGTGGCGCCTGACGCGTTGTCTATGTCAGAGGCGCTCATCGACCCACTTCTGCACGCTGGCGATCGCGGCAGGCAGCGCCGCCAGATCGGTGCCGCCGCCCATGGCCATGTCCGGACGACCGCCGCCCTTGCCGCCCACCTGGCTGGCGACGAAGCCCACCAGGTCGCCGGCCTTGATGCGGTTGGTCAGGTCGGCCGTGACGCCGCCGACGACGCTGATCTTGCCGTCGGCCGAGCCGGTGGCCAGCAGCACCACGGCGGGCTTGAGGCGGTCTTTCAGGTTGTCGACCATGCCGCGCAGGGCCTTGGGGTCGACGTCGCCGATGCTGGCGGCGAGCAGCTTGATGCCCTTGACCTCGACGGCCGCGGAGCTGGCCAGGTCGTTGCCGGCACTGGCGGCGAGCTTGCTGCGCGATTGTTCCAGGTCTTTTTCGAGCTGCTTGACCTGGTCCTGCACCTGCGCGATGCGGGCCGGCAGGTCGGCCGGCGTGCTGCGCAGCATGCCGGCCACCTGGGCCAGCAACGCGCTCTGGTTCTGCACCCAGGCCAGGGCGTTGTCGCCCGTGATGGCCTCGATACGGCGCACGCCGGCGGCCACGCCGCCTTCGGACACGATCTTGAACAGGCCGATGTCGCCAGTGCGGCTGACGTGGGTGCCACCGCACAGTTCACGCGAGAAACCGATGTCGAGCACGCGCACGGTGTCGCCGTACTTTTCGCCGAACAGCGCCATGGCGCCGCCCTTGACGGCGTCATCGTAGGCCATGACCTGAGCCACGGTGGGCTGGTTGGCGAGGATCTCGGCATTGACGATGGCCTCGACGCGGGCGATCTGCTCGGCCGTCAGGGGCGCGTCCTGCGCGAAGTCGAAACGGGTCTTGTCGGGGTCGACCAGCGAGCCGCGCTGCTGCACGTGCGCGCCCAGCACCTGGCGCAGGGCCTTGTGCATCAAATGGGTGGCCGAGTGGTTGCGCACGGTGCGGGCACGGCGCACCGCGTCCACGCGCGCCAGCACGGTGTCGCCGACCGCCAGCTTGCCCTCTTCCAGCGTGCCGTGATGGCCGAACACGCCGGACTGGATCTTGAGCGTGTCACCCACGGCGAAACGCACGCCGACCGCTTCGAGCAGACCGGTGTCACCGACCTGGCCGCCGGACTCGGCGTAGAACGGGGTGGCGTCCAGCACCACCACGGCGCTCTGGCCGGCCTGCACCTGTTGCACCTGGGTGCCGTCGACGTACAGGGCCGTGACCTTGACGTTGTCGAGTTCGAGCTTTTCGTAGCCTTCGAAACGCGTTTCCGCGCCTTCGTAGCTCAGGCCTTCGGCCATCTTGAACTTGCCGGCGGCGCGCGCCTGGTCGCGCTGGCGTTCCATGGCGACTTCGAAGCCGGCCATGTCGACGTCGACTTCGCGTTCGCGGCAGATGTCGGCGGTCAGGTCTACCGGGAAGCCGTAGGTGTCGTACAGCGTGAACAGCGTGGTGCCGTCCAGTTGGCCGCCCTTGGGCACATTGGCCAGCGCGCCGTCAAGGATGCGCATGCCGTGTTCCAGCGTTTCGCCGAAGCGTTCTTCTTCCTGCTTGAGCACCTGCGCCACGCGCTCGGCGGTGGCGGCCAGCTCGGGATAGGCCTCGCCCATCTCGGCGACCAGGTCGGGCACCAGGCGGTGGAAGAACGGCTTGGTCTGGCCCAGCTTGTAACCGTGGCGCAGCGCGCGGCGGACGATGCGGCGCAGCACGTAGCCGCGGCCTTCGTTGCTGGGGATGACGCCGTCGACGATCAGGAACGAGCAGGCGCGGATGTGGTCGGCGATGACCTTGAGCGAATTGTTCGCAAGGTCCTTGACGCCGGTTTCGCGCGCGGCGGCGGCGATCAGGTTCTGGAACAGGTCGATTTCGTAGTTGGAGTGGACGTGCTGCAGCACGGCCGCGATGCGCTCCAGGCCCATGCCGGTATCGACACAGGGACGCGGCAGGCGCGGCATGTTGCCGGCGGCGTCGCGCTCGAACTGCATGAACACCAGGTTCCAGATCTCGATGTAGCGGTCGCCGTCTTCCTCGGGCGATCCCGGGGGGCCGCCCCAGATCTCGGGGCCGTGGTCGTAGAAGATTTCCGAGCACGGGCCGCAGGGACCGGTGTCGGCCATCTGCCAGAAGTTGTCCGACGCGTAGCGCGCGCCCTTGTTGTCGCCGATGCGGATGATGCGCTCGGTCGGCACGCCGACTTCCTTGGCCCATATGTCATAGGCCTCGTCGTCTTCCTGGTAGACGGTGACCCAGAGCTTCTCGGCCGGCAGCTTGTAGACCTGCGTCAGCAGCTCCCAGGCGTACTGGATGGCATCGCGCTTGAAGTAGTCGCCAAAGCTGAAATTGCCCAGCATTTCGAAGAACGTATGGTGGCGGGCGGTGTAGCCCACGTTCTCCAGGTCGTTGTGCTTGCCGCCGGCGCGCACGCTGCGCTGCGACGACGTGGCACGCGTGTACGACCGCGATTCCTTGCCCGTGAAGACGTCCTTGAACTGGACCATGCCCGAATTGGTGAAAAGCAGGGTCGGATCGTTGCCCGGCACGAGCGACGACGAAGGAACGATGGTGTGTCCCTTGGACTTGAAGAATTGCAGGAACTGCTGGCGAATCTCGGAGGATTTCATCGTGGATGAAGCAGAATTTAGGCGAATCTTTGATTATAGAGGGTTGTCGGCGCCTTGCGCCGTCGGGGACGACCCGCAGGCGTCGCGGCCTTCCTGGAGCGGACGCGACGCGCGGCGCGCCCGCGCCGCCAGCCGCCCGCCGCGGAACACCAGGGCGTCCCAGCGGCCGGCCAGCACCAGATAGGGATCACGACGCGCGTAAGGCAGCACTCGCATACCGCCGGGATCGACGCCGAAAATGGCCGGCACAGGCTGGTCCGGCGCGAATTGCAGCCAGATTTCGCGGCCGTCGTCGAACACCTGCAACGGCGCCACGGCCGGATCGCCGGAGAGCCGCCAACCGAAATCGTACTCCCGCGACGCGGCCGCGGCCGACCGCCAGGCCGCCTCGGTCGCCGGCCGAGCGGACGGCCAGGCCGCGCATCCAGCCAGGCCCGCCAGCCCCGCCGCCAGGAAGAATCTTCGTACCATCCACGCCACCCTCGTAAAGACGGCGGCCCGGAAGCGGACCGCACCGCCATCATGGTGCAGGCGTGCCGGCCATCCTCACAGACCGGCATGTACGCAGGGAGCAATCCATCCCTCCCCCGCCGGCGCCGCGCAACCTCGCCCCCCCTCCGCGCCGAGGGTCACGGGCATGAAAAAAGCCCGGTTCGGAAACCGGGCTTTCGGATGGCCGGGCGGCGCCGGGGCGCCTGCCCGACGGGCCTGCGATCAACGCTGCGTGGCGATGGCGCGGGCCTGGTTGGCGGCGTTGTTCAGCGCCGACACCGGCGGCGTCTTGCCTTCCAGCGCGTCGTTGAGCTGCTGGTTGAACACGGGCTCGATGCGGTCGTAGTTGGCCATGCGGAAACCGCGGCTGTTGGCGACCGGGCGGGTGCTCATCGAGGCCACCACGGCTTGCGCGCCGGGGATGCTCTTGTAGAACGACACGTCCGAGGCGCGGAACGCGGCTTCGGTCAGCGGCAGGTAGCCGGTGCGCTGATGCCATTCCGCCGCGATCACGGGCTTGGACAGCCAGGCCAGGAACTGCGCCGTGGCCTTTTCCTCGTCCTTGGGACGACCATCCAGGGCCCACAGGGCCGAGCCGCTCACGAACGGCTGGCCGCCGGTCTGGGTGGCCTGGTCGTAATAAGGCAGCGGCGCCACGCCGAAGGCCAGCGACTTGGTGTTCAGGAACTGGCCAAACGAGCCCGAGTTGCCCGTCAGCACCGCGCATTCGCCCTTGGCGAACAGCTTGTCGGCGCTGTTGTCGGCGGTGTGCGCCATGAACAGCAGCGAACGCTTCCAACTGACCATCAGCGAGATGTGGCGCATGTAGAGCGTGTCGAACTGCATCGCCGGCGCCGCGCTCTTCTTGGTGACCGCGTCCAGGCCGTTGTTGTTGCTGGTGTACTGCTGGTTGTTTACCGGCGCCAGGTTTTCCAGGTGAATCGAGACCTGGTCGCTGGAGGCGTAGGGACAGTCGAGGTCGGCCACGTCGCGCAGCTTCAACAGCTCGCCCTGCAGGCCGGTCCAGGTGCGGGCGGGCTTGTTGGGATCGAGGCCGGCCTTCTTGTAGGCGGCGGTGTTGTAGAACATCACCGGCACTTCGGCCATCCAGGGGAACGCCAGCAGGCGGCCCTTGCCGTCGCGCACGAAGCTGCTGGTGGCCGGCACGAACCAGTTCAGGTCCTTGACCGGATACTTGGCCAGCAATTCGTACATCGGCAGGATGGCCTTGTGTTCAGCCACGACTTCCGGCGAGTGGTTGTCGTTCAACTGCACCAGGTTGGGGGCCTTCTTGGCCTTGACCGCTGCGGTGGCTTCCTGCTGCAGTTGCGCCTGCGAGGCGAAGGCGCGCAGGGTCACTTTGACCTGGTCCTGCTCCTTGTTGTACTGCTTGGCGAGCTTCTCGAACTCGGCCTTGTTGGCGTCCGGCAGCGTGTGCCAGACCTGGATTTCGACGGGAGCGGCATGGACCGCGCCCGCGACCGCCATGGCGGCGCCAAAGACCCATGTGCGCCGGCTGGCGAACATCGCGCGGGCAATGCCCGCCAATTGCAATTTCTTCATAGGTTCATAGACCAAGAAAAGGGAATTCCGGTTCTGGACGACGTCCGCTCAGCAGGTCGGCCAGTGCCCGGCCCGAGCCGACGCCCATCGTCCAGCCGAGAGTACCGTGTCCGGTATTGATATACAAATTGGGAATGCGGCTGCGGCCGATGATGGGCACGTTCGAGGGAGTGGACGGGCGCAGGCCCGACCAATAGCTGACGCGCTCGAAATCGAGCGCGTCGGGAAAGAGTTCGCGGGCCAACCGCGTCATGGCTTCGCAGCGACCGGTATTCAGGCCGCGCGAATAGCCGGACAGCTCGGCCGTGCCGGCCATGCGCAGGCGGTCGCCCAGGCGCGAGAACACCACCTTGTGGCTGCTGTCGGTCAGGCTGACCGTGGGCGCGCCACCGGGGTTCAGGACCGGGAAGGTCGCCGAATAGCCCTTGGCCGGGTAGACGTTGCACGGGATGCCGAGCGGGCGCAGCAGCGACGGGCTGAAACTGCCCATGGCCACCACGTAGGCGTCGGCCGCCAGGGCGCCGTAGCGGCCGTCGGGCTCGATCAGTTCGACGCCGCTGACCGCCCCGGCTTCGGTGATGAGCCGGGTGACGCGGGTGCTGTAGCGGAATTCGACGCCGGCGCGCGCGCAGCGTTCGGCCAGCGCGACGGTGAACAGATGCACGTCGCCGCTTTCGTCCTCGGGGGTGTAGTCGCCCCCGACGATGGTGTTGCGATGCGGCGCCAGGGCCGGTTCGATGGCGATGACCTCGTCCGTCGAGACGACGCGGCGCTCGACGCCGAAATCGCGCATCAGGCCGGCAGCGCGCTGCGAGTTCTCGAATTCGTGCTGGTCGCGGTAGAAATTCAGGATGCCGCGCTCGAGGTGGTCGTATTCGATGCCCAGCTCGGCGCGCATGCCGCGCAGCGTGGCGCGGCTGTATTCGGCCATGCGGACCATGGCGCGGATGTTCGGCGCCAGGCGGCCCGGCAGGCACTCGCGCAGGAAGGCCAGGCCCCACATCCACTGGCGCCAGTCCAGTTGCGGGCGGAACAGCAGCGGCGCATTGTCCTGGAACATCCACTTGAGCAGCTTCAGGGGCGCCTGCGGATTGGCCCAGGGCTCCGCATAGGAAACCGAAATCTGTGCGCCGTTGGCGAGGCTGGTCTCCTGGGCGGGTCCGGTGCAGCGGTCGATGACCACGACGTCGTGGCCGGCCTGGCTCAGCCACCAGGCGCTGGAGATTCCGATGATGCCGCTACCCAATACCGCTACTTTCATGCCCGCATTGCTCCCTGCGTACCCGCTGGGCCCGCGGACACGATGTCCGCCTCCCGCGGCAAGCCGCTGCCAAGATGACACCGCAGTTTACCCCGGCGCCCCGCCCCCGCCTACGGCCGATTCCATCAAAAAAAGGGAAGGAACCCGCCACCGCCGGATTGCTTCCCTTTTGCGTCATGCGCCGTCCTGCTGATTCAGGGCGCGGCCTTTGCCAGATCGGCCTCGGACGTGAAGGCATCGGCGTAGAACTCTTCCGGAGGCAGGCCGCACTGGGCGCTGAATTCGCGCCGGGCGGCGTCCACCATCGGCGGCGCGCCGCA
The DNA here is from genome assembly GCF_046535435.1 of Achromobacter sp. SIMBA_011. NCBI lineage: Bacteria > Pseudomonadati > Pseudomonadota > Betaproteobacteria > Burkholderiales > Alcaligenaceae > Achromobacter > Achromobacter sp. SIMBA_011. The sequence goes on from NZ_JAWRWN010000014.1 coordinate 24,734, forward strand.
GGCGTAGACCTGATGGCCCGACATGTCGGGGATGTCCTGCAGCACGGCCTCGTGGACGAAGCCGTCACGGCCGCTCCAGCCGTCTTCCTCGAGCGCATTCGACACCACGGGCACGTAACGGAAATCCGGCAGGTCGCGGGCCCACGACTTCGCCAGTTCGTCCATGTACAGGTCGCGCGGGCGGCGGCCGCCCCAGTACAGCGAGACCGGCCGGCGGATGTTCTTGTGGATCATATGCTCGACGATGGCCTTGACCGGCGCGAAGCCGGTGCCGCTGGCCAGCAGGATGATCGGCTTGTCGCTGTCTTCGCGCAGGAAGAACGAACCGAACGGGCCTTCCAGGCGCAGGATCTCGCGCTCTTTCATCTGCGTGTCGCCGGCGCCGAACACGTGGTCGGTGAACACGCCGCCCGGCAGGTGACGGATGTGCAATTCCAGCGGGCTGCCGGTGTGCGGCGCGCCGGCCATGGAATAGCTGCGGCGACGGCCATCCTTGAGGATGACTTCGATGTACTGGCCGGCGTAGTAGCGGAACTGCTCCGAGGCGGGCAATTGCAGCTTGAGCACGATCACGTCCGGCGCCGCGCGTTCCATCGTCTGCACGCGCGAAGGCAGCTTGCGGATCTGGATGTCGCTGGCCAGGCGCACTTCGGTGGACTCGACCACCAGGTCGGAGGCGGGCCGGGCCTGACAGAACAGGGTGTAGCCATCGGCCAGTTCCTCGGGCGACAGGATCTGCGCGGGGTACTGGCCGGCGTCGAACTCCCCGGACACCACTTTGCCCTTGCAGGTGGAGCAGGCGCCGTTGCGGCAACTGTAGGGCAGCACGATGCCCGCGGCCAGGGCGCCGTCGAGCACGGTCTGGCCGGGCTCGACCGGGAATTGATGCTTGCTGGGTTGGATGATGACCTGGAAGCTCATGATGAAACGTATCAGGGGGGATCAGGGTTGACGGCGCTCGCGGGACCCGCCCACGGCGCGCCGCCCGGCCCGGCCTCAGGCCGGGAACTTGCGGATTTCCTTGACGCGGTTGGCGTCGTCCACCAGCACGACCTGCGGCTTGTGGGTGGCGGATTCTTCTTCGGACATGGGACCGTAGGTGCAGATGATCATCAGGTCGCCGACCTGCGCCCGGCGCGCGGCCGCGCCATTGAGCGAAATGATGCCGCTGCCGCGGGCCGCCTTGATGATGTAGGTGTCGAAGCGTTCGCCGTTGTTGATGTTGTAGAGCTCGATGCGTTCGAACTCGCGCATGCCGGCGGCGTCCAGCAGGTCTTCGTCGATGCCGCAAGACCCTTCGTAGTGCAGGTCGGCTTCGGTGACCGTGACGCGGTGCAGCTTCGCCCGCAGCATGATGCGTTGCATGATGGGAATATCCTGGTTTCGCGTGCCGGAACGCGAAGTGATGCGATGAATGCGAAACACCCGCGGATGGCGCGCACCTGCGGGCATGCAGCCGAACGGCACCCGGTTTTGCCGTCGGAAGCCGGTATTCTATAATTTTTGCCGCGACGGGACGGCCCGTTGCTGCGCTGGCCGCCACATGGCGGCATTTGCCATCGGCAACGACGGCATTGGCCATTGCCGCGGGCGCACCAATCCGGGGACGACCCCTCTCAAGTAGGAGTCGTCATGACCTGGATCATCCTCATCCTGGCCGGCCTGTTCGAAATCGTCTGGGCCGTCGGCCTCAAATACACGCACGGATTCACCCGCCTGGTGCCGTCGGCCGTCACTGTCGGCGGCATGCTCATCAGCTTCTGGCTGCTGGCGCTGGCGATGAAGACGCTGCCGCTGGGCACCGCCTACGCGGTATGGGTCGGCATCGGCACCGTCGGCGCCTTCGTGGCCGGCATCATCCTGTTCGGAGAATCCATCAGCTGGCTGCGCATCGCCAGCGTGGCATTGATCGTCGTGGGCCTGATCGGCCTCAAACTGTCCTCGGCCTGATCAGCGGGCGGATGCCGCCGCCCCGGCCGCGCGCCGGGGCGGCGACGGGTTAGAAATCCAGTTCGATCTCGACCGCGTCGCCCACCTTCAGGCGGGCGCCGGCCGGCGCATCGACAATCGCATTCTGGCCGAACACCACCCCGATCTCCAGATTGCGATAACCCGCCAGTGTGCGGCCCGGCTCGTCGTGCTGCACGGCGGTGCGCTGGTCGATGTCGGGAATCGAGCAGCGCGTGCAAGGCTTGACGAACGCCATGCTGACCGCGCCCGTGGTGATTATGGCGGTATGGTCTTCCTCGAAGGCCTCCCAGTCGCCCTGCACCACGATGTTGGGACGGAACCGATCCATCGGCACCGGGGCCACGCCCTTGGCCTGCAGGCGGGCATTCAGGTCATCGAGCGACGCCTGGTTCGCCACCAGCAACGGGAAGCCATCGGCGAAGCCGAAGAAGTGATCTCCCCCGAACGTCTGCGCCAGGTCTGGATGGCTTTCGGCCCACTTGTCGACCCATTCCGGCTTGGCGGGCCGCGTCGCGCCGGTGTCGACCTTGTACAGGCGACAAGGCGTCTTGAGGAAATCCGAGCACCACTGCGCCGCCGCCTCGCTCTCGCGGCGCGCGTCGAGCGTGTCCTTCCAGACGCCCACGCTTTCGACCCCGGGCTGCAGCGCCGAGCCGTCCAGCGGCACGTCCAGGTCGGGCATGCCGGGCGCCGAAAGCCGCAGCGTGTCGGCCGTGAGCGCAGTGCGGATCAAGGCCATGGCCGCCCACTGGCGCTGCGTCATGAAATGGCCGTCCGCCCCCACCAGCATCCAGCGACGGTCGTGGGCCAACCCGGCGCGGTCCACGGGCGACTCGGACAGGTCGATACCGGCACAGGATTTGACGGGGTAGATATGCAGACTGAGGATGCGGGCGGACATGGTGCGGCTTCCGGCAGGGAAAGACGGCAGAGCATAGCGGAACGACGAAAAAAAGCCCAGGCCGAACGGCCTGGGCTGCGGCGCACGCAAGCGGCGCGGGCGTTCTTTCCCTCACGGGAAAGCGCGCAGCGGGAACGGCATGGGTCGCCCCCGCGCGCGGCCGGCCAGGCCACGCCCCGACCAGCGCCGGCAAGCATCCGCCGCGGACAACGTGCCGCGCTAGCTGCCGACCAGCTTCAGCGTATCGAGCGGCGTGACCGCCTTGAACGCCTTGCGGGTGGCGATGTGCTCGGGACGCGGGGTCAGTCCGTACTTGGGCGGCTCCAGCGTGTTTTCCATGCTGTTGTAGACCATGAACACGTTGGCGCGCGGCCACGGCGAGATGTTGCTGTTCGAACCGTGCATGGTGTTGCAGTCGAAGAACACCACCGAGCCGGCCTTGGCCGTCATGGTGCGGATGCCGCCCTGCTCGACCAGCAACTGCAGGCTGACAGGATCCGGCACGCCGTATTCCTGCTTTTTCAGCGACTGCTTGTAGTGCTCGTTCGGCGTTTCGCCGACGCACGAGATGAACTGCCGGTGCGAACCCGGCACCAGCATCAGCGGGCCGTTGCAATCATTGTTCTCGGTCAGCAGCACCGAGCAACTGAGCGCGCGCATCGACGGCATGCCGTCTTCCACGTGCCAGGTCTCGAAATCCGAGTGCCAGTAGAACTCCTTGCCCTTGAAGCCGGGCTTCATGTTGGCGCGGGACTGGTGGACGTAGACCTCGGAACCCAGGATCTGGCGCGCCACGTTGACCAGCCGCGGATCGCGCACCAGGCGCGCCAGCACGGGGTTGAGCACGTGCACCATGAAAATCGAGCGCACGGCGTTGCTGCCGGGCTCGGTGATCGACTCTTCGCGGCGGATGATCGACGGGTCGCGCGTCATGCGCTCGACCTCGGCCGACAGCGCCCGCACTTCGGCTTCGGAGAACACGTCCTCCAGCAGCAGGAAGCCATCGCGCTCATAGCTGCCGACCTGTTCGCCGCTCAGGGCGTTGGCGTACTTGCCTTCTCCGTAGACCACCGGATCCTGGCGGGAAATGATGGCGGAACTGCGATCCGTACGGGAGGCGTACGGATCCTGCGCAGGTGAGATCATGCGAACCTCCTTGTATCAGGCCGCTTGGGCTTCGGCTTCAGGCAGGGCGTAGACGCCCTCTTTGTCGTGCACTTCCTGGCCGGTCAGCGGCGGGTTGAAGACGCAGATGACGCGCAGCGGCTCCTTGCCGCCGCACAGCCAGTGCTCGTCATGCTCGTTCAGCGCGTAGACCACGCCCGGGCCGAGTTCATACTTCTTGCCGTCGGCAATCGTCTCGATGGAGCCGTCGCCCTCGATGCACCACACCGCCTCCAGGTGATTCTTGTAGTGGATGTGGGTGCGCCCGCCCGGAAAAATGGTGGTCTCGTGGAAGGAAAAGCCCATGCCGTCCTTCTTGAGCAGCACGCGGCGGCTGACCCAGGTATCGGTGCGGACTTCGTCGGCGGTGCCGATCACATCTTTGACATTGCGTACGATCATTGACGTTTTCCTCCAAATTTCAGGATGCGGGCGGACTGCCCCTCTTCGGCCAGCGCGTCGGCCACGCTGGCCTCGATCACTTCCAGGCCCTTGGACAGCAGTTCTTCCTCGATGGTCAGGGCCGGCAGCAGCTTGAGCACTTCGTCATGCGCGCCCGAGGTCTCGATGACCACGCCGCGCTTGAAGGCGTTGGCGGCGATGCGGTTGGACAGCGCCGGGGTGGCATTGCTGACCAGGCCCTGGATCAGGCCGCGGCCACGCACCGACAGGCCGGCGTTGGGATAGCTGTGCACCAGGTTTTCCAGCCAGTCGCGCACCAGGCGCTCCTTGCGCTGGATCTCGGCGGTGAACGCGGTGTTGGTCCAGTAGGTTTCCAGCGCCTGGGTGGCGGTGACGAAGGCCAGGTTGTTGCCGCGGAAAGTGCCGCTATGGGCGCCGGGCTTCCAGACGTCCAGCTCCGGCTTCATCAGCACCAGCGACATCGGCAGGCCAAAGCCCGACAGCGACTTGGACAGCGTGATGATGTCGGGGCGGATGCCGGCGGCCTCGAAGCTGAAGAAGGTGCCGGTGCGGCCGCAGCCGACCTGGATGTCGTCCACGATCAGCAGCATGTCGTGGCGCTTGCAGAGCTTGTCCAGTTCCTTGAGCCAGCGCAGCGTGGCGACATTGACGCCGCCCTCGCCCTGCACCGTCTCGACGATGACGGCGGCGGGCTTGTCCATGCCGCTGCTGGGATCTTCCAGCATGCGCTCGAGGTAGGCCATGGTGTCCACGTCCGGGCCGAAGTAGCCGTCATAGGGCATGAAGGTGGTGTTGGCCAGCGGGTAGCCGGAGGCGTCGCGGAACTTCATGTTGGCGGTCACCGCCAGCGAGCCGCCGCTGACGCCGTGAAAGCCGTGCGTGAAGGAAATCACATTGGGACGCCCCTTCACCTGGCGCGCGATCTTGAGCGCCGCCTCGACCGCGTTGGTGCCGGTGGGGCCGGTGAATTGCAGGGTGTATTGCCAGTTGCGCGGCTTGAGCAGCACGCGGTCGACCGCCTCGAGGAAGCTTTTCTTGGCGCTGGTGGCCATGTCCAGGCCGTGCACCACGCCGTCCGCCTGCACGTACTCGAGCAGCTTTTCCTTGAAGATGGGATTGTTGTGGCCGTAGTTCAACGTGCCGGCGCCGCTGAAGAAGTCGATGTACTCGCCACCGTCCTCATCCACCAGCGTCGATCCCCTGGCCTGGCTGAAGATCACGGGAAACGACCGGATATAGCCCCGTACTTCCGACTCCATCCGGTCGAAGATTTTCAAGTCCATGTGATTATTCCTCCCTTTCATCTCATAAGTTGACAGACGGCCAGATCCCTTCCGCATGCGCTAGGCGCATCCGGATGCGTCAAAGCCATCCCGGTTTTCGACAGGTCCGCGTTGCCGCCTAGGGAGCGGGCAAGGTGAACGGGCCTATCCTCAACAACATCTCGTCGTCATGGTCCGCGCCGCCGAACAGTTGCCGGTCGAAGAACGGCTGCTCGGAGACGTGGGCGCCCAGTTCGCCGGCCAGGCCGGCGAAGGTGCGGCGCGAGGCCTGGTTGTCAGGCGCCACCGTGGTTTCAAGATGACGAACATGCGCGAGCCCCTCGCGTTGCAAGAGCGCCCGAAGCATGGCGCGGCCTAACCGTTGGCCGCGTGCGCGGGTGTGCACGGCGACCTGCCAGACGAACAACACGTCGGGCCGGTCGGCAAGCACGTAAGCGGAGATAAATCCATCGATGCGTCCTCCGGCGCTTTCGGCCAGGACGCAGGTGCCGCGGTTGTGCTCGCACAGGAGCAGGTACGCGTATAGGGAATTGAGGTCGAGTGGCGGGCACTCGGAAATGAGCTGGTGGATCGCGGCGCCGTCCTTGCGGCGGGGCTCACGCAACAGATGCGTTTTGCTGCCCGCCGCCGGCGCCACGGCACTTGAGTTCGTAGGGTCGTGCAGTTCGTTTGCTCTCATACAACCAATCCTGATTCGGGAGGCGCGCCACCGGTGGGCACCTCGAGGATGGGCGACGACGCGTCGCCCTGGGGTTCCGTCGCCACCCCGCTCTCTTCTTCCATGAGCGCGACGATGCGCTCGAGCGACAGGGTGATGGTGGCCTGCTCCAGCTCCGGCAACGCGTTGAGCGCGTCGGCCAGGTGCTTTTGCAGCGGCGACGGCGCCTGCTGCGCGACCTCGCGGCCGGCGTCGGTGGCAGTCACGAAAACAATGCGGCGGTCTTCACGGCCGCGTTCGCGGCGGATCAGGCCCTTGTCTTCCAGGCGGTCGAGAATGCCGACGACCGTGCTGGGGCTGACATGGATCTCGCGGCTGATCGCCGTGGCCGTCATCGGCCCATTGGCAATGACCGTGCGCAGGCACATAAGCTGCGGCGCGGTGATATGACTCACCGCCGACAACTGGCGCGAATGCAACGCGATGGATCGTGTGATCCGGCGCAGCGCCCGCAGGATGCGCAGGTCATATTGCTGCGCGGGGTCGGTTACGGTCTGTTTATTCATGACTGAATTAGTTCAGCTAAATTGATTTCTATACGAATGATATGGGTGACCTATCCCTGTGTCAAACCGGATCGACCCTCATTTTGTAATCATTTCCGCGCATTCCGTCGTCAAGTCGCCGGGGGCGTTCCCGGGAACGGCGGTCGTTACGATTTGCGGGAATCGTTCTACATTTCGCAAATAAAACATCTGTTTTATTTTTATCCAGACAGCGGTAGCATTTGTTTTATTCCTTTCACTTTTTCCGCCATGATCGCGCCCCTGCAAGACCACCTGCGCCGCCTCAGCGCCACCCTGCCCGCCGAATTGCAGCGCGCGGCGCATTGGGTGCTGGCCAATCCGGCCGAAGTGGGACTGTGGTCGATGCGCCGGCAGGCGCAGGCAGTGGGCGTCTCCCCCGCCACCATGCTGCGCCTGGCGCGCGCTGCCGGGCATGACAGCTACGAGGCCTTTCGCGCGCCATTCCAACGCGCTTTGGCCGGCGCCGCCGACAACGGCTTGCGCGAGCGCGCGGCGCGTCTGCAGGCCGCGCACGCCCACCCGGCCGGCGGCACGGGGCAGGATGCGCTGACGCAATGGCAGACGGCGGCCCTGGCCTCGGTCTGGCAAGCCAACGACGCGATGGCGTTCGACGCGGCCGTCGATACCTTGCTGCGGGCGCGCCAGGTCGGCTTCCTGGGGACGCGCTCGGCCTTCGGCGTCGCCTTCCAGATGCGCTATGCCTACCACCTGCTGCGCCGCAACGGCATCCTGATCGATGGTTTGGGCGGCGCCGCGGCCGAGGATGCCGACAGCCTGCAGGCCGGCGACGCCCTCGTGGTGATATCGCAGGCCCCTTATCCGACCGCGACGGTGCGCCTGACCCGCGAGATCGCCGCCCGCGGCGTTGCCGTGCTGGCGCTGACCGACAGCGACACCAGCCCGGTGGCGCGGGCCGCCCGCCATGTGTTGCGCTTCACCCGTCCCGCCGACACCGGGCCGGATGACGGCGAGGCGCGGGATCCCGCGTCCTTCTTCCACAGCACCGCGGGTCTGCTGGGCCTGGCCGAACACCTGATCGCGCGGCTCGCGGCCCGCGGCGGCGAGGCGGTGCTGCAACGCCTGGACGAGATCGAAGCGCGGCTGCAGGCCGACGGCGCCTATTGGCGCGAGCCGCCGCGCGGGCGCAGCGCGGCGCCGGCTCCGGAATGACCCCGCCGCGCGCCGCTTCCCACCTCTTCGCCATCCGTCATCCGCCCTTCCCGCTCCGGAGCTCCTCATCATGACCCATACCCGAGTCCTTCATCGTTCCCTGCGCAGCACGCCCCCGGTCGCGGTCCGCGGCCAGGGCGCCTGGCTCTATGACCAGGACGGCCGCGCCTATCTGGACGGTTCGGGAGGCGCCGCGGTCTCGTGCCTGGGGCACAACCATCCCGACGTGCAGGCCGCGATGCACGCGCAGATCGACGCGCTGGCCTATGCCCACACCAGCTTCTTCACCACCGAGGTCGCCGAGCGGTTGGCCGCGACGCTCGTCGCCGACGCGCCGGCCGGCACCTCGCATGCGTACTTCGTCTCCGGCGGCTCGGAGGCGATCGAGGCCGCGCTGAAGATGGCGCGCCAGTACTACGTCGAGATCGGCCAGCCCCAGCGCCGCCACATCGTGGCCCGGCGCCAGAGCTACCACGGCAACACGCTGGGCGCGCTGGCGGTGGGCGGCAACGCCTGGCGCCGGGCGCAGTTCGCGCCGCTGCTGATCGACGTGGCGCACGTGTCGCCGTGCTATGCCTACCGCGACCAAACGGCTGGCGAAACCGATGACCAATACGCCGAACGCCTGGCGCAGGAACTGGAGCAGACCTTCCAGCGTCTCGGCCCCGACAGCGTGATGGCCTTCGTCGCCGAGCCGGTGGTGGGCGCGACCTCGGGCGCGGTGACCGCGGTGCCGGGCTATTTCCGCCGCATCCGCGAGGTCTGCGACCGCCACGGCGTGCTGTTGATCGCCGATGAGGTGATGTGCGGCATGGGCCGCACCGGTACGCTGTATGCCGTCGAACAGGAAGGCATCACGCCCGACCTGATCACCATCGCCAAGGGCCTGGGCGGCGGTTACCAGCCGATCGGCGCGGTCATGGCGCAGGAACGCATCGTGCAGGCGATGCAGCGGGGCAGCGGCTTCTTCCAGCACGGCCACACCTACCTGGGCCATGCCACCGCGTGCGCGGCCTCGCTGGCGGTGCAGCAGGTGATCAAGCGCGACAACCTGCTGGCGCGCGTGCGCGCCCAGGGCGAGGGGCTGCGCCAGCGCCTGCACCAGGCGCTGGGCGACCATCCGCACGTCGGCGATATCCGCGGCCGCGGACTGTTCATGGGCGTGGAGCTGGTGCAGGACCGCGCCAGCAAGGCGACCTTCGACCCGGCTCTGTCGCTGCATGCGCGCATCAAGCGCGAAGCCATGGCGCGCGGCCTGATGGTCTATCCGATGGGCGGCACCATCGACGGCCGCCAGGGCGATCACGTGCTGCTGGCCCCGCCCTTCATCATCACCGACGACGAACTGGACCAGTTGACCGAACGCCTGGCTGGCGCCATCGACGCCGCCATTGCCGACAGTGGCCGCTGAGCCGCAGGCGACCTAGCCGGCCCCTGGCGCCGACTGCCGGCGCCACGCCGGCCAGGCGGCGATGGTCAGCGCGCGCAGCAGCCATTCGACCGGGCCGTAGGCGTGGCGGCGCAGCCACCACGCCGACAGCGGCAACTGCGCCAGAAAGATCGCCACGGCGATCGCCAGGCCAGCCCCCGGCGACACGCTGCCCGTCAGGCGCAGGCCCCAGCCTGTGAAAAGGAAGGCGCACACGACCGACTGCATCAGGTAGTTGCTCAGCGCCATGCGGCCGGCCGGCGCCAGCGTGCGCGCCAGCGCCGCGCCCGGCCGCGTGCGCATCGCCAACAGCAACGCCGCCGCATACGACATGCTCAGTAGCGGCGCCGTGAACAGGTCCATGGCCAGGCCCGGGGTTTCCCACAATGGGGATATCGACGGCAAGGCGGAGGTCGCATAAGCGGCGGACCCGGCCAGCCCGGGCAACGCTCCCAGCGCGCACAGCAGCCACAACGCGCGCGGCTGGCGCCACGGATCGGCCAGCGCATGGCGGCGGCCCAGCGCGTAGCCGACCAGGAACATGGCAAAGACAAACGGTCCCTGCACCAGCAGGATGACGCCCCAGATGCTGGTGGTCAGCTCATGCCAATGGCGGGCGACCGTGCTGCCGATGGTGCCGCGATAGGCTTCGATGGCGGCCTGCGCATCCGCCACGGAAACCCCATTGGCGGCACGGCTCAATTCGACGGTGCCGGCGGGATCGAGCAGGCTCAACGCTCCCAACACGGCCCAGGCCAGCGACGCCAGTCCGATCAGCCATAGCGCGCGGCGCAAGGCGCGCCCCGGCTCCATGCGGCGGCAGGCCATCAACAGCAGCCCCAGCACCGCGTACGTCAGCAGGATGTCCCCCTGGTAGAACAGGACCGCATGCGCCAGCCCCAGCAGCGCCAGGCCGGCCAGGCGCCGCAGGAAACGCGGCCCGAACGCGGCGCCGCCGCGTTCAGCCGCGCTCATCTGCAAGGTGAAGCTGTAGCCGAACAGAAACGAGAAAAGCAGGTAGAACTTGGTCTCGAACAACCACGCCACCAGCCAACGCACCGCCACGTCCCACGCCCCCGAGAAGCCGGGGTCGGTGATGCCGTTGGCGTAGAACGGCGAGGCGAACACGCCGATGTTGACGACAAGAATGCCGAACAGCGCGAAGCCGCGCAGCGCGTCGACGTGGGCAAGGCGCTGCGGCGCGGTCGCGGCGGCGCCAGCAGCGGCGCTGGCAGGAGCGTTCAGGGGGACGCTCATGGCCGCCCTCCCGCCGCGCCGGGCGCCGGCGGCAGGCAACCCTGCAATGCCGCGTCGAGCAACCGCCCGCCGGCCGCCGCGTCGAACCGCGGATCCACCACCGAACGGCTATAGATGCCGTCCAGCAGCAGCAACAGCAGATCGGCCATTTCGGACACGGGTCGCGGCATGGCGTCCGGCGGCACGTCCCGCCATACCGCCGCCAGTAGCGCCGCGAGCGACGCCTTGCGTTCGCTTTCGTTGGCCATGACCAACGCGTGCACCCGGGGGTTGCGCACCGCCTCGGCAAGGATTTCCATGCCGAGGCGGACGAAACCGGGATCGCGGTACTGCGCCAGGTTTGCGTCGACCCAGCCAGTCAGCGCGGCGCGCGCATCGCCCGCGTCGCCGGCCTCGCGGCGTTCGCGCAGCGTGTCGGTGTCGGACGCGATCAGCGCCTCGATGATCTCGGCCTTGCTGGCGTAGTAGTGGAACAGGTTGCCGGGGCTCATCGCCGCGCGCGCGCAGATCTGCGCGGTCGAGGTGGCATGAAAGCCGTTTTCGGCGAAACACTCGGCGGCGGCGGCCAGGATCTGGCGGCGCCGCTCCTGCTGCCGGGCGGGATCGATTTTGCGCATGCTGCGAAGGTGTTTATTAATAGACTGATTGGTCTATCTATTAAATATCGGCGACGCGTGCACGGTCAAGCGCACCCCAGAAAAAAGGCGGCCCCCAGGGGGCCGCCGTTCATCGATGGCGCCGACCAGCCGCGGTCAGCCCAGCACCGGCGACAGCAGCGGCTGCTTGGGCCGCACGTCCAGCGCCCGCCCCTTGCGGGCGCGCTTGCCCACGTACACCGCCAGCGCCGCGCCCGCCAGGATGTCCTCGGTGTGCTTGTTGCGGTAGATTCCCGCCGCGCGCAGGCCCAGCGCGCCGATCGGCACGGTCTGATCCAGCTTGTCGGCGCCGTCCAGCCCCATCAGGATGGTGCCGCGTCCGCCGCCGGACAACGATTTGACCTCGTCCAGCCCGAACACCAGGAACTTGCCCTTCTGCGACAGCAGCGCCAGTTGCGTGGCGCCCTCGAACAGCGGCACCGGACGCAACAGTTCGTCGCCCGCCTCCAGCGTGATGAACTGCTTGCCGGCGCGCTGGCGGCTGGTCATGTCCGACAGCTTGGCGGCAAAGCCATAGCCGCCGCGCGTGGCCAGCAACCAGCGGCTGTCGGCCGCCGCCGCGATGGTATGGACGATGCGGGTGCCGCTTTCCAGGTCGATCATGGTGGTGACCGGCTGGCCGTCGCCACGCGCCGACGGCAGGCCGGATACCGGCACCGAATAGACACGGCCGTTGTCGCCCATGGCGATCAACGTGTCGGTGGTGCGGCATTCGAAGGCGCCGTAGAGATCGTCGCCCTGCTTGAAGGCGAATTGCGAGGCGTCGTGGCCGTGGCCCTGGCGCGCGCGCAGCCAGCCCTTCTGCGACACGATCACGGTGACCGGCTCGTCCAGCACCTTGGTCTCGAGCACGGCGCGCTCGGCGGTCTCGATCAGGGTACGGCGATCGTCGCCATACTGCTTGGCGTCGGCCTCGATTTCCTTGATCAACAGACGCTTGAGGGTGTTGGGATTATCCAGCAGTTCCTGCAACGCAACCTGCTCCTTGCGCTTGTCCTCGAGCTCCTGCTCGATCTTGAAGCCTTCCAGGCGCGCCAACTGACGCAGGCGCATTTCCAGGATGTCCTCGGCCTGCCGCTCGGACAGATTGAAGCGCTCCATCAAGGCCACGCGCGGCTCGTCGGATTCGCGAATGGTCTGGATGACCTCGTCCACGTTCAGGTAGACCACCATGCGGCCTTCCAGCACGTGGATGCGGTCGATGACCTTGTCCAGGCGGAAGCGGGTGCGGCGCAGCACGGTATTGGTGCGGAACGCCAGCCATTCGGTCAGGATGTCGCGCAGCCCCTTCTGGCGCGGACGGCCGTCGGTGCCAATGCAGACCAGGTTGACCGAGGCGCTGCTTTCCATGCTGGTCTGCGCCAGCAGCGTGTTGACGAACTCGTCGCGGTCGACGCGCGAGGTCTTGGGTTCGAACACCAGGCGCACGGCGGCGTCTTTGCCGGACTCGTCGCGCACCGCATCCAGCAGGTTCAGCATCACGGCCTTGGCCTGCGTCTGCTCGGGCGTCAGGCTCTTCTTGCCGCTCTTGACCTTGGGGTTGGTGATTTCCTCGATCTCTTCGAGCACCTTCTGGCACGAGGTGCCCGGCGGCAGCTCGGTGACCACCAACTGCCACTGGCCGCGCGCCATTTCCTCGAACTGCCAGCGCGCCCGCACCTTGAGCGAGCCGCGCCCGCCGGCGTAGATCTGGGCAATGTCGGCGGCCGGCGTGATGATCTGGCCGCCGCCGGCGAAGTCCGGGCCGGGGATCATGCCGAACAGCTCGGCGTCCGGCAGTTGCGGGTGCTTGATCAGCGCCACGCAGGCCTGCGCCACCTCGCGCAGGTTGTGCGGCGGGATCTCGGTGGCCATGCCGACCGCAATGCCGGATGCGCCGTTCAGCAGCATCACCGGCAGGCGCGCCGGCAGCATCTGCGGCTCCTGCTGGCTGCCGTCGTAGTTGGGCACGAAATCGACCGTGCCTTCGTCGAGCTCGTCCAGCAGCAGCTTGGCGATCGGCGTCAGGCGCGCTTCCGTGTAGCGCATGGCGGCGGCGTTGTCGCCGTCGCGCGAGCCGAAGTTGCCCTGGCCATCGATGAGCGGATAGCGCAGGGAGAAGTCTTGCGCCATGCGCACCATGGCGTCATAGGCGGCCTGGTCGCCGTGCGGGTGGTACTTGCCCAGCACGTCGCCGACGACGCGGGCCGACTTGACGGGCTTGGCGCCCGCGCCCAGTCCCATGGCCTGCATCGCGAACAGGATGCGGCGCTGCACGGGCTTCTGCCCGTCGCCGACGTCGGGCAGGGCGCGGCCCCGCACCACGGACACTGCATAGTCCAGATAGGCCTGTTCGGCATAGCGCGCCAGGGTGATGGCGGCATCGCCGCCCCCGTCGGGCGCGGCGTCGAACAAACCTTGTTGATTGCTGTCGGTCATGATGGTTTCAGGTAGACAAATTCATTGAAACGGCGTCATTGGGGACGCGCGGCGCCCAGCAACTGGGTATCGGCCACGTGCTCACGCAACTGGGCGCGCACCGCGTCCAGGGTGGCGGCGTCCTGCCCGCGCTTGGGAATGATCACGCCATGCAGCGTCCCCAGGATGACATACAGATGCTGCGGCGTTTCCTCGACCCGCCGCACGTCGCCCCAGTCGATGCGCCCCGAGGCGTCGGCAATGCTGTCCTCGATGCCGTCGGCGCCGAACACCAGTTGGTGGCGCCCCAGGAACAAGCCGTCGGGCCGCTTGGCCAGCATGCGGCGCGTGTTCATGCGCACCAGGCCCGGCAGCACGAACTCGTAGGCCAGCGCCAGCAGCGCCAGGATGCCCAGGCCGACCGCCAACCCCTCGAAGTACACCGGCAGCAGCAGGCCCCAGTTCGGGCCGTGCCCGTCCCAGGTCTGCCAGACCAGGTAGCCCAGCAGGACCACCACCATCAACACCGCGAAACGCAGGTGCGACAGGTAGCGGCGCCGGCGCAATTCGGGCCGCTTGTACACGTAGGCCGCGAATTCGGCGTAGTCGTCGGCGGTCAGGTCGACCGCCATGGCGGCGGACGGCGGCGGGGACGAGGGCAACGACATCAAATGTCCAGCTCCGCCAGGTTGCCCTTCTCTTCGATCCAGGCGCGGCGTTGCGAGGACTCTCCCTTGCCCATCAGCATGTCGAACATGCGGGTGGTGTCTTCAGGCGTCTGGTCGCCGTAGCCCACCGGCAGCAGCCGGCGCGTGTCCGGATTCATGGTGGTTTCCCACAACTGCTCGGGGTTCATTTCGCCCAGGCCCTTGAAGCGGCTGACCGACCAACTGCTTTCGCGCGAGCCTTCCTTGCGCAGCTTGTCCTGCGCCGCTTCCAGCTCGCCTTCGTCCAGGCAGTAGATCTTGCGCGCCGGGCGCTTGCCCTGCGCCGGCACGTCCAGCCGGAACAGCGGCGGCTTGGCGACGTAGACGTGGCCGGCCTCGACCAGCTTGGGAAAGTGCTTGTAGAACAGCGTCAGCAGCAGCACCTGGATGTGCGAACCGTCGACATCGGCGTCGGACAGGATGCAGATGCGGCCGTAGCGCAGCCCCGACAGGTCAGGCGTGTCGCCCGGGCCGTGCGGGTCGACGCCGATGGCGACGGAGATGTCGTGGATCTCGTTGTTGGCGAACAGGCGGTCGCGGTCGACCTCCCAGGAATTGAGCACCTTGCCGCGCAGCGGCAGGATGGCCTGGAATTCCTTGTCGCGGCCCATCTTGGCCGAGCCGCCGGCCGAATCGCCCTCGACCAGGAAGACCTCCGTGCGGGCGGCATCGCTGGATTCGCAGTCGGTCAGCTTGCCGGGCAGCACCGCCACGCCGGAACTCTTGCGCTTTTCGACCTTCTGCGCCGAACGCTGGCGCGCCTGCGCCTGGCGGATGGCCAGTTCGGCCAGCTTCTTGCCGTATTCGACATTGCTGTGCAGCCACAGGTCGAGCGCGCTCTTGGCGAACCCGCCCACCAGGCGCACGGCGTCGCGGCTGTTCAGGCGTTCCTTGATCTGACCCTGGAATTGCGGGTCCAGCACCTTGGCGGACAGCACGAAGCTGGCGCGAGCGAACACGTCTTCGGGCAGCAGCTTCACGCCCTTGGGCAGCAGGCTGTGCAGTTCGGCAAAGCCCTTGACGGCGCCGAACAGGCCTTCGCGCAGACCCGACTCGTGGGTGCCGCCGGCCGGCGTCGGGATCAAGTTGACGTACGACTCGCGCACCGCGTTGCCGTCCTCGGTCCAGGCCACCACCCATTGGGCGCCCTCGCCTTCGGCGAAGGTTTCGTGGTCGGCGCCGGCGTACTGCTGGCCCTCGAAGAACGGCACCATCAGTTCCGCGCCCGCCAACGCCTCGGACAGGTAGCCGCGCAGGCCGTCCTGGTACTGCCAGGTCTTGGTGTCGCCGGTCTTTTCGTTGACCAGCGAGACCTTCACGCCCGGCAGCAGCACGGCCTTGCTGCGCAGCAGGTGGGTCAGCTCGCCCAGCGGGATATTGGGGCTGTCGAAATATTTGGCGTCCGGCCAGACCCGCACGCGGGTGCCGGATTTCTTGCGGCCGCCTTGGTCGTAGGGCGCCAGCGGTTCGGCGACGTCGCCGCCCTTGAACACCAGGCGATTGACGGCGCCGTCGCGCCAGACCACCACTTCGAGGCGGGTGGCCAGGGCGTTGGTGACGGACACGCCGACGCCGTGCAGGCCGCCGGAAAAGGCGTAGGCGCCGCCGCCAGCCTTGTCGAACTTGCCGCCCGCGTGCAGCCGGGTGAAGACCAGCTCGACCACGGGGGCGTTTTCCTCGGGGTGCAGGCCCACGGGAATGCCGCGGCCGTCGTCCTCGACGGAGACGCTGCCATCGATGTGCAGCGTGACCAGGATCTGTTTGCCGTGACCGGCCAGGGCCTCGTCCGCGGCGTTGTCGATGACTTCCTGCACGATGTGCAGGGGGTTTTCGGTGCGGGTGTACATGCCCGGGCGCTGCCGCACGGGCTCCAGCCCCTTCAGGACGCGGATGGACGCCTCGTTGTAACGTGGAGTGGCCAAGTTATCCCCAACATCTGTGGAAAAAAACCGACATTTTACGGATAAGCCCAGATTCTGCGCGGCTCCGGGTGGGATGCGCACGACCTGACCAGCTCCGAATTCGGTAGGATGACGATAGAGACACAGCCAGCGGATCCGGGTTCAACGCCCCGGATCGCGATAACTGCGCCGCGATATCCTACACAAAAGCGGCGAATACTGTTGTTATAAACAGTGGTATGCCTGTTGTTTTTGACAGTGGTATGCTTTAATCCAATCCACAAACAAGAACAACGGCAAGGCGTCCCTCTTTTCGCCTTTTGCTGCCGAACCCGAGAATCACCATCATGAGCGACCAAATCAAGAACGTCAGTGACGCGAGCTTCGATGCCGATGTGTTGAAGTCCGGCCAGCCGGTGCTGGTGGACTACTGGGCTGCCTGGTGCGGCCCCTGCAAGATGATCGCCCCGATCCTGGAAGAAGTCGCCACCGAATACGCCGGTCGCCTGACGATCGCCAAGCTCAACGTGGACGAAAACCAGGGCACCGCCGCCAAGTACGGCATCCGTGGCATCCCCACCCTCATGCTCTTTAAAGACGGCCAGGCTGCCGCCACCAAGGTTGGCGCGCTGTCGAAGTCGCAACTCACCGCATTCCTGGACGGCGCGTTGTAAACTGCGTGCTGTGAACGAAGGCGCCGCCCTGGGGGCGGCGCTGCTTCCATACCGCGCGAGCCCGTCCGTGGCGCGCCGCCAGAACCCTCCTTTACTTTTCCCCCAACACTCACCGCGATGCACCTCAACGAACTGAAGGCGCTGCATGTCTCGCAGCTGCTGGAAATGGCCGCTGGCCTGGAAATCGAGAACGCCAACCGCCTGCGCAAGCAGGAGCTGATGTTCGCCATCATGAAACGGCGCGCCAAGCAGGGCGAGCAGATCTTTGGCGACGGCGTGCTGGAAGTCCTGCCCGACGGCTTCGGTTTCCTGCGCTCGCCCGAGACCTCGTATCTGGCCAGCACGGACGACATCTACATCTCGCCGTCCCAGATCCGCCGCTTCAACCTGCACACCGGCGACTCGATCGAAGGCGAAGTGCGCACGCCCAAGGATGGCGAGCGCTATTTTGCGCTGGTCAAGGTGGACAAGGTCAACGGCGTGGCGCCCGAGGCGATCAAGCATCGCATCATGTTCGAGAACCTGACGCCGCTGCATCCGAACCAGCCGCTGCGCCTGGAACGCGACATCAAGAGCGAGGAAAACCTCACCGGCCGTATCCTCGACGTCTTCGCCCCCATCGGCAAGGGCCAGCGCGGCCTGATCGTCGCCAGCCCCAAGTCCGGCAAGACGGTGATGATGCAGCACATCGCGCACGCCATCACCACCAACTATCCCGACGCGGTCATGATCGTCCTGCTGGTGGACGAGCGCCCCGAGGAAGTGACCGAAATGCAGCGCACCGTGCGCGGCGAAGTGGTCGCCTCGACCTTCGATGAGCCCGCCACCCGCCACGTGCAGGTCGCCGAAATGGTCATCGAAAAGGCCAAGCGCCTGGTCGAAATGAAGAAGGACGTGGTGATCCTGCTGGACTCGATCACCCGCCTGGCCCGCGCCTACAACACCGTGGTGCCGGCCTCCGGCAAGGTGCTGACCGGCGGTGTCGACGCCAACGCCCTGCAACGTCCCAAGCGCTTCTTCGGCGCCGCGCGCAACCTCGAGGAAGGCGGTTCGCTGACCATCCTGGGTACCGCGCTGATCGAGACCGGCAGCCGCATGGACGAAGTCATCTACGAAGAATTCAAGGGCACCGGCAACTCCGAAGTGCACCTGGAACGCCGCCTGGCGGAAAAGCGCGTCTACCCGTCCATCAACCTGAACAAGTCGGGCACCCGCCGCGAAGAACTGCTGATCGCGCCGGACCTGCTGCAGAAGGTCTGGGTGCTGCGCAAGTTCATCCACGACATGGACGAAGTCCAGTCCATGGAATTCATCCTGGACAAGATGCGCGCCACCAAGACCAATGCCGAATTCTTCGACATGATGAAGAAGAAGTAAGCCGTCGCCGCCCGGCGCGCCGGGTGCACGCATCGATCTGGCGAGGATTGCCCCACGGCGGTCCTCGCCAAATGCTTTCAGGGCCGGCGTTTCGAGCCGGCCCGCATTGAATCCACGCAGGGGGCCCGTCGGCCCGCACACTATCCGCGGCAGCGCGCACGGCCGGTCCGCAACCGATCCGCCGCCCGGCCGTCGTTCAGCGCAACTTGGGATCGGGGAACGGCAGCTTGTCCTGGGACATGCTGGGCTGGGCTTTCCACGTCTTGCCCTGCCTGTAGAAGTCCATCTGGTTCTCGTTGACCGTGGCGCCCATCGTCACCGCCACCGTGCAGGCGACCTGCCCCGGGTGGCTGGCCTGCCCGGCGGCCACGCAGGTGCCCAGCTTGACCTCGGACGGGCGCGACAGGCCGGTGCCCGCGAGCATGTCGACGATCGCATCCGTCGCCTCCGGAATGGTGGGCAGGACCAGGTTCTGGGCCTGGGCCCAGGCGGAAACACTCGTCAATGCGACGACGGTTGCCAGGCGGATGCGGGACTTGGCCATGCGAAGACTCCATCCGGTCTGTATCCCAATGTCAGGTGGCGGCGGCCGCCGGATCAGTGCTCGATGAACTCTTCCAGGCTGCGCGGCTTGGGTGTCTGCTTGGGCGCCGGCTTGCCCGAGTCGTCGATCGGGTCGATCTTGGGATCGTCCCAACTGCCGGTCACGGCGTATTCCATGGTCATGGCGCGGGCCAGCGGCTGCTTGAGCAACCATTGCGTCACGAAGGCGCCCAGGCCGATCAGCGGGTTGACCGCCAGCGCCGTCACCATCGCCGCGCCGCTGGCGTCCAGGTTGGGAATCACCACCGCCTTCAGGTTCCAGCGCTCCTGCACGATATTGACGTCGCCCGCCAGCACGATGGCGGCGACCGGGCCGTTGATCTTGTAGCCCTCGGTCTTGAGCGCGCCGTCCGCCAGCTTGAGCTGTCCGCGCACGGTGTCGAACGGGAAACCGTCGCGCAGCAGGTTGGTCGGGTTGACGTCGAGCCGCGCCAGGCGCTGCAGCGATTGCAGCGACAGCAGCTCCAGCAGGCGCGCCGTGCGCGAATTGACGTGCATGAAGCGGCCCTTGTCCAGGGAGATCTCGGCATCGCCGATGACGTCGGCGATATCGTGGGTCCAGGGCAAGTTGCGCCACGTCACATTGGCCTTGACGGCGCCGGTGCCGCCCGACACCACGCGCTCGAAGCCGATGCGGTCCATGAAGCTGCCTACGTTCTCGAACTTGGCAGTGGCATCCACCGTCAGGCCGCGGTCCGGCCCTTCGAGGCGCCAGGCGCCGGTGGCGTTCAAGGTGGCGGCGTCATTGGTGATCGACAGCTTGTCCAGGCGCCACTGGCGGCCACGTTCGAGGTTGGTGCCCAGCACCTGCAGCTCCCCCAGGTTCTTGCCGTACAGGCGGAATTCCTTGGCCTGCAGGTCGATCGCCGGAATGTCCGACAGGTCGTTGCCCGAGGACAGCGCCTTGTCGGCCTCGTTGGCGTCGTCCGCGCCGCCCAGCGCCAGGTGCTTGAAGCGCGCGGTGATCTGGCCGGCGATGGCGCCGGAGGCTTCGCGCCACGACAGCGAGCCCGCCGCCTGGCGCGACTGGATATCCACGCGCCATTGGGCCGGGGCCGGCCGGGTGGCGTACAGGGTCAGGTCGTTGAGCGTATAGCCGCTGGCGCGCAGCACGCCGGTGGCCAGGCTGATGCGCTCGGCCACGGGCAGCAGCGGCCGCGGCGCCGCGCGTCCCTTGACGGGTGGCGGGTCGAAACCGTCGGACACCTTCTCCCAGGCATCCATGTCCAGTTCCGGCAGGCTGGCGCTCAGGCTCAGGCCGCGCTCGGGCAGGCTGGCTGGACGGTCGATGCCGAGCGCCCCGCGCGCGAAGTACGACGGCGCGGCATCGGCCGGATCGCGCTCGAACAGCGCGTTGATGTTGTCGCCCAGGCTGGCGGTCAGCCAGCGCCGGCCTTTGGCGCCGCGGTCCTGCGCCGCGCCCCATTGCAATTTGAGCGGCCGCGCCAGCGGCGCCGCCTTGCCGACGGGCGCCGGCATGTCGATGGCCAGTCCGGTCAGGTCGGACTCCATCGACAGCTCCACCGAACCGCCGCGCTGGTAGCCGACCTTGCCCTTGTAGGCCGTCTTGCCCGAAAAGCGTCCCATCGACGGCGTATTGCTGATCTGCGTCAGTCCGGACCCGGCCAGCACGCCCTCGAAGCGCAGGGCATCCGTCGGCTGCGCCAGGCTGCCCGAGATCTTGACCGGGCCGCCCAGGAACTGCGCGCGGATTTCCTTAGTGCGCACGCCCTTTTCCGAAAACTCCAGGTCGCCGTGCATCTGGCTGAGCAGCGGCATTTCCGGCATGAAAGTGAAGGTGTTGTCGGCGAACTGGATCTTGCCTTCGACCTGGGTGTCGTCGGTGTTCATCAACGGCACTTTCAGCTTGAGCGGCATGCGCCAGTTACCCGTGCCGCGCGCCTCGTCGAGCGCGCCGTCCAGCAACTGGCCCAGCGGCGAGCTGTCCGACAGCGCCAGGTAGGCCGGCACCGTCCCGCTGGTGTCGCCGCTGACCGTCAACTCGGCGTTGTGCTCCATGTCGGGAATGCTGGCGGTAACCGCCCCCAGCGTTACCGTCTGGCCCGGCCCGGTATGGGCCACCGCGCCGCCCGGACTGTCGAGCACCAGCCCGACCTTGTCGACTCGGAAGTTGCCCGACAGGTTCTCCAGCATCGGCCAGCCCTTGCGATGCGGCCGGGCCGGCGCGTAATCGACCTTGGCGCCGGTGTAGGCGCCGGCGATGACAAACTCTCCGGTGGAACCTGGAGCGCCGAAGGGGAATTCGTCCAGGTCGCCCTTGAGGGTGATGGCGGCCGACTCCATCTGGCCGGCCGGCAAGCCGGTCGCGAGCCATTCGCGCGCGTCCGCATTGACCTCCAGCGGCAGGTAGCGGTGGATCGCATTCATGGCGCCACGCACCAGCGTGCCGCGCATGTCGACGCTGCCCGCGGCGCTCTTGCCTTCCTTGCGCCACTGGCCCCGCAAGCGGACGTCGAGATCGTCGTTGACGACCCGCAGCTGGCCCACCTCGACAAACCAGTCGCGCGCGTCGGCGCCTTTGACGTGGGCATCCAGCGCGATCTCGCTGGCGCCCAGCTCGGGCTGTTCGAAGATGCCGGGCAAGGCCACGCGCAATTGCTCGACGCGGCCGCTGACCGACAGGTCCGCCGCGCCCCCGCTGCGCGCCAGCGGCACCTGCTCGCTCTGAACGAAATCGCCCGGCGTGCCTTCGATGCGGAACTGCGCGTAGCCGGCCCGCGCCGCCGGGCCATCCGGCGCCGGCGCCCAATCGACGCCACGCGCCGCGACGTCGGTGGTCAGCTTGGTGAAGGCGCCATGATCCAACTGCAGCCAGGCGCGGGCGCTGACGCGCCCCTTGATGGCCGGCGGCGACATCCAGGGCGCCCAGGCCATCGGCTCGGCGTCATCCAGGTCAGCGTAGACCTGCCCGCTCCAGTTGGCCGGACTGGCGGCGCTGGCGCTGAACAGGCTGCGGTTGAACTCGCCGCGCAGGTCCACCCTGCGCGCCAGCGCCGGATCGGCATCGGCGCGCAGCACGAAACGGTGCGACAGGCTGCCGTTGCGCACCAGGAAATCGACATTGCTCAGGACCAGTTCAGGCGCCCGGCGCAGTTCGTCCTGCCAGCGGATGCGGGCGCCGCGCACCAGCAGTTCGCGCTGCGCGGTCAGCCAGCGCAGCGCCGGATGATCCAGGTCCGAGCGGTGATCGCTGGCATTCAGGTCGATGCCCTGCCCCGCCACCCACAGGCGGTTGTCGGCATCGCGGCGCAGGGTCAGTTCGGGTTGTTCCAGGCGTAGCCGCACCAACTTCGGTGACAGCGTCAGCAGGCTGCGCCAGGCCAGCACCGCCGACACCGAAGGCAGCGTCAGCACCGGCGCGGCCTGGTCGTCGTAGACCTGGACCGAGGAAAGATCCAGGCGCGGATTGAGCCCCTGCCAGTCCGCCTGGATGGCGCCGATCGTGACGCGGGCGCCCAACGCCTGGCTGGCGTAGGCTTCGATCTGGGGACGCCACTGGTCCACGCGCGGCAAGACCCAATAGCGCACGCCCAGGAGCCCGATGGCCACGACGCCGTACACGGTCAGCGCCGCCCAGAACAGGCAGCAGAGCACTTTTTTTGAAACAGACACGGATCGGTGGGCAGGAGAATAGTCTTGCGGTATCGTCCCCACTTATACCTGAAACGCGTCCATTCGTCTCCGTCCGATCGCCATGTCCACGCCCGCCCTGTTTGCCCCCGCCCTCGCCTGGTCCGGCCATCTGCGCCGCCGTCTCGACGCCCATCCGGATCTGGCCGCCTGGCTGGCCGAAGCGGTGCAACAGCCGGTCACAGCCGAGCGGCTGGCGCAATGGCAGGCGGAGCTGGCCGGCCCCGGCGCGCCCGACGTCCTGCCAGTGGATCTGTGCCGCCAGGTGCTGCGCAAATTGCGCGAACGCGTCTTCAGCACCCTGATCGTGCGCGACCTGTCCGGCCAGGCGCCCCTGGAAGAAGTGGTGGGCGCGATGACGGCGCTGGCCGACGCGGCGGTGGCCGCCGCCTACCGCAGCGTGGCCGCCGACCTGGCCGCGGTGCACGGCGTGCCGCGCGATCCGGCCACCGGCCTGCCGCAGGAAATGCTGATCGTCGGCATGGGCAAACTGGGCGGCGGTGAATTGAATGTCTCGTCCGATATCGACCTGATCATGCTGTACGGCGAGGAGGGCGACACCGACGGCCCGCGCCGCATCAGCCACCACGAGTTCTATGGCCGCCTGACGCGGCGCATGATGCCGGTGCTGTCCGAAGTCGACGCCCACGGCCAGGTCTTCCGCACCGACCTGCGCCTGCGCCCGGACGGCGACGCCGGCCCGCTGGCCTGGAGCCTGGACGCGTTGGAACACTACCTGATCGGCCAGGGCCGTGAATGGGAGCGCTACGCCTGGCTCAAGGCCCGCCTGATGCCGGCCCAGGCCTTCGAGGGCAGCGACAGCGCGGCCCAGGCCCGCCAACTGGAAAGCCTGCGCGTGCCGTTCGTCTATCGCAAGTATTTCGATTTCGACGCGCTGGCCGCGCTGCGCGCGCTGCGCGAGCGCATCCGCCAGGACTGGCAGCGCCGCGCCTCGGCGCGCAACGGCATCGACAGCGCCAACAACATCAAGCTGGGCGACGGCGGCATCCGCGAAATCGAGTTCGTGGTGCAACTGGCGCAATTGATCCGCGGCGGCCGCATGCCGGCGCTGCAGCAGCGCGGGCTGCTGGCGGCGCTGCACGCCGAACAGGTCGCCGGGCTGGTGCCCGAGGACGACGCGCGCCGCCTGGAGGAGGCCTACCGCTTCCTGCGCCGCACCGAACACGCGCTGCAATACCGCGAGGATGAGCAGACCCACCTGCTGCCGGGCGACCCTGGCCAGCGCGCCGCGCTGGCCGCCGCGCTGGGGCTGAGCCCGCAGGATTTCGAAAGCACGCTGGCCGCGCACCGCCAATTCGTCTCGCGTACCTTCCGTAACGTGTTCCGCATGGTGGGCATGGACAAGGAGGACACCGCCGATGCCGGCGCCGACACGCCCGCCGACGAACCCGACGAGGAATGCGCCCTGGCCGAGCAGATCCGCCAGGCCTTCGGCGAGCAGGCCGACGACCTGTTGCGACGCGCCGAAACGCTGCTGGGCAGCCACCGCGTGCGCAGCCTGCCCGAGAGCAGCCGGCGCCGCCTGGAAACGCTGCTGCCGGCCGCGCTGCGCGCCGCGCGCCAGACCAGCGCGCCGCTGGACGCCGCGGTGCGCCTGTTCGACCTGATCGAGAAGATCGCCCAGCGCAGCGCCTACCTGGCCCTGCTGGCCGAATATCCGGACACCCTGGCGCGGGTCGCGCGCATGGTCGCGGCCAGCCCCTGGGCGGCCCAGTACCTGACGCAGCACCCGCTGCTGCTGGACAGCCTGATCGACTGGCGCACGCTGTTCGAGCCGCTCGACTTCGCCCAGATCGCGCGCCAGTTGTCCGCCGACCTCGACGCCTGCCGCCTGCCCGATGGCGACCCGGACATCGAGCGCCAGATGAACCTGATGCGCGACGTGCAGCGCCAGGCCAGCTTCCAGTTGCTGGCGCAGGACCTGGAAGGCGAGCTGACCGTTGAAAAGCTCGCCGACCAACTGTCGGCGCTGGCCGACCTGCTGCTGACGGAAACCATCCGCCGCACCTGGCCGCTGGTGAACAAGGTCGCCGGCGCCACGCCGCGCTTCGCCGTCATCGCCTACGGCAAGCTGGGCGGCAAGGAACTGGGCTACGCCTCGGACCTGGACCTGGTGTTCCTGTATGACGATCCGCGCGAGGATGCCGCCGAGGTCTACGCCAAGCTGGGCCGCCGCATGACCTCGTGGCTGTCCACGATGACCTCGTCGGGCCGCCTGTACGAGGTCGACCTGCGCCTGCGCCCGGACGGCGACGCCGGCCTGCTGGCGGTGTCAGTCGAGGCCTTCGAGCAGTACCAGCAGAAGCACGCCTGGGCCTGGGAACACCAGGCCCTGACGCGTGCCCGTTACGCGTCCGGCGACGCCGGGGTCGGCCAGCGCTTCGAGCAGATCCGCGAGGCCATACTGGTGATGCCGCGCGACACGGCCAAGCTGCGCCAGGAAGTGCTGGCAATGCGTGAGAAGATCAACGCCGGGCATCCCAACAGCACCGACAGGTTCGACCTGAAGCACGACGCCGGCGGCATGGTCGACGTCGAATTCGTGACCCAGTACCTGGTGCTGTGCCACGCGGGCACCCATCCCCTGCTGGTGCGCAACCTGGGCAACATCACCCTGCTGCGCCTGGCCGGCGAGGCCGGGCTGATCGATCCGGCGCTGGCCGCCCGGGCCGGCGACGCCTACCGCACGCTGCGGCGCGTGCAGCACCAGTTGCGCATGCAGGGCGTGGAGAAAGCCCGCGTGGCGCCCGACCAGTTGCAGGCCGAACGCGCCGCGGTGCGCGAGCTATGGGACGCGGTGCTGGGGTAAGCCGCGGCAAGGGCTTGCTGGCGGCGCGGGCCGCCGCCCCAAGGCCAAGGCGGCAACTCAGCGTAAAATAAGGACTTTTCCGCCTTACCGCCTGCTTTCAATCATGTCCGAATTCGTGCGCCCCAAACTCGACCTGCCCGCCGGCCGCCGCAAGGTGCTGATGCACTCGTGCTGCGCGCCCTGTTCCGGCGAGGTCATGGAAGCCATGACGGCTTCCGGCATCGACTACTCGATCTACTTCTACAACCCGAACATCCATCCGGTCAAGGAGTACGAGATCCGCAAGCAGGAGAATATCCGCTTCGCCGAGCAGCACGGCATCGAGTTCATCGACGCCGACTACGACATGGACAACTGGTTCGAGCGCGTCAAGGGCATGGAAAACGCCCCCGAGCGCGGCGAGCGCTGCACCGCCTGCTTCGACATGCGCTTCGAGCGCACCGCGCTGTACGCCCACGAGCATGGCTTTGACACCATCACCAGCTCGCTCGGCATCTCGCGCTGGAAGGACATGAACCAGATCAACGGCTGCGGCGAACGCGCGGCCGCGCGCTACGACGACCTGATCTACTGGACCTACAACTGGCGCAAGGGCGGCGGCTCGTCGCGCATGATCGAGATCAGCAAGCGCGAGAACTTCTACCAGCAGGAATACTGCGGCTGCGTCTATTCGCTGCGCGACACCAATCGCCACCGCCGTGCGCAGGGGCGCGAGCGCATCCACATCGGCGTGAAGTTCTACGGCAAGGAAGACCTCATCAACGAGGAAAACCTCTGATCACGCCGGGTCGTCCCGCCCGCGGGCGGTAGCTCCCGCATCAGGCCGATTCGCCCGGCAGGCGCCCTTGGCGCCGGTATTCCGACGGCGATACCCCATAGCGGTTGCGGAACGCGTGGCTGAAACGCGCCGCATCCGAAAACCCATGACGAAACGCGATCTCGCCGATCTGGCGCCCGGTCTGCGCGGCGTCGGCCAGCATGTCGCGGCAACGCTCCAGGCGCGCGCTGAGAATGAAATCGGCCGGCGTCGTGGCGGCCTGCGCGAACAGGTTGTATAGATAGCGGCGCGACACGCGCAGGGCCTCGGCCGCCGTCGCCGGCGACAGGTCCGGGTCATGCAGGTTTTCGATCAGGTACTGCTGCACGCGGCGCAAT
The DNA here is from genome assembly GCF_046535435.1 of Achromobacter sp. SIMBA_011. Classification (NCBI taxonomy): domain Bacteria; kingdom Pseudomonadati; phylum Pseudomonadota; class Betaproteobacteria; order Burkholderiales; family Alcaligenaceae; genus Achromobacter; species Achromobacter sp. SIMBA_011. The sequence continues at coordinate 51,528 of NZ_JAWRWN010000014.1, forward strand.
TGCGCCTGGCGCATTTCGCGTTGGTCCAGCGCGCCCGCGCCGCCGGCCCGCTCGCTGATATCCAGCCCCATCATCTGCATGACGGCGTTGGCCGCATCGCGCGCCGCGCTGTCCGACAGATGGGCGTGCTCGCTCAACGCCACCCGCAAGAGGTCCATGGCCATGCGGCCGCAACCGTGGCGGGCGCTGAAGCTGCGCGCCACCGCGTTGCGCATGGCCGGCAGCCAGGCCTCGGATTGCTTGCCCGGCACCTGCATCACCAGGAAATGGGCGTCGTCGTCGACGTCGACTTCGTACGGACGGGTGGTGTCGTAGATGCCCCACTCGCCCGGCATCAGCAAGGCGGTGCGCGCCGCCTGCCGGATCTCGCTGCGGCCATCGAGCTGCAGCGTGACCTTATAGCCGGACGCCTCGGCACGCTCCGCGAGCAAGCGCGTGCGGCGCACGCGCTGCGCGCCGGTGCGCATTTCGCAGACCTGCATCCAGCCCAGCGAATCCACCGCCACGCTGCTGCGAAAACGCTTTGGATCGGCGGCCGACACCTCCAGCGGCACAAAGGTGTTGCTGATGTTTTCCTTCCAGCTTGCGCAATCCAGGAACTGCTGGGGCGCGCTGCGTAAGAGAGGGTGGGACATGGCGGCTCCGGCGCGCGGCATGGAACAAAAGGCGGTCTTCTTTCTATCACCGAGCCCCCGGCCGGGAGTATCCGTGACAACCCCTAGGGCCAGCTCACCCTGCCAGGATCCCCGCACAGGCTCCGGGCGCCGCGCGGCCTCAGGGCTTGCGGGCGCTGCCATATGAATAGTCGGACAACGCCAGGCCCAGCGCCGCCAGCTCGCGCGCCAGGCCATGGCGCACCGGCACCACGTCGTCGTAGCGGCGCGGCCGCGCCGCCGCCACCTCGCTCTCCGTATAGGGCGTGAAATCGGCCGGCAATTGCGCTGGACTGAACGTGAGCAAAAGCCAGTTCAACACATTGGCCAACTCGGCATTGCTCAACTGCGAGTAGGCCGCGCCCGGGACCCGGACCAGGTATTCGCGTCCGGCCGGCAGGTGCGTGAAGGCGCCCACCGAATTGCGGAAATCGGGAATGCCGTGCGGCGTGCTGCCGCGGCCGTCGACCCGGTGGCAGCCGGCGCATTGCAGCACGTAGTCCGCGCGCGCGGCCTGCCTCAGCGTGTCGGCGCCGGGCACGCCATTCGCCGCTGCCTGCGGCCCCGCGGCGGCCTGCGCGGCCGCAGGCACCGCTTCGTCGGCGAGCGCCGCCGCCCCCACGGCCGCCGCCCCGATCGCCGCGCAGGCCAGCCCGGCAGCGGCCCCGCGCCACCGCCCTCGCCCGCTGCCCCGTCCCGCCGCGTCCATCATGGCTTCTTCTTGGCCAACCCCACGATCACGGAGGTGGTGCAGTGGAAGATCGACGACTCGTTGGACATGCACCAGTTGACGTCGTTGTGCAGGAACATCTGGTAGCCCGGCCGCTCACGTTCGGCCGAGGCGCACATGCACTTGCCGCAGGCCGTCTTGCCGCAGCAGTCGTTGTAACTGATGAGGTAGTCCTTGCCATCCAGCGGGTTGTGGCAGGTGCCGACCCACGACACCGCCGACGGCGAGGTGCCCGGCGGGCAAGAGGTCATGCTGCCGCCGCAGCACGAGCACAGGAAGCCATCCACCGCGCAATAGCGCCAGTAGTCGCAGGCGGTCTCGTCGGTCTGCGGCTTCTTGGCCGCCGCCGGCGCGGATCGGGCCACCGGCAGCACCGGCACCAGGAAGGCGGTGCCGACCAGCACGCGACCGATGCGGTTGAGCACGCTGCGACGCGACGTGGCGTGGGCGACGGAGCGCGTGGCGCGCTCTCCAAGCTTATCCAACCAGCGCATTGCCGTTCTCCTTGCGTGAAATGCGGGTCTCTTCCAGCGCGCCGCCGGCCAGGAATTCCTGCACCGAGGCCACGCCCAGCTCCTTGGCCGTGAACAGGCTTTCCAACTGTTCGCGCGAATTGATCAGGCCCTTGGCGCGGATCACGCCGGACTCGTCGATCAACACCGCGTACGGCAGCTTGCTGATCTGGAACTTCATGCCCAGCTCGGTCGACAGCAGGTAGGGAAAGCGCTCCAGCCCGGCCTGGCGGTAGAACGCCAGATGCTCCGGCATCTCGCCGTCGCTGGCCAGGACGATGCGCAACCACGCGCTTTCCGTGCCGGCCACCGACTTGAGGATCGGCAAGAGCTTCTTGCACACCGGGCAGGTCGGCGACAGGAAGAACAGCAGTTGGCTGTGCTGGCCGCGCTCGCCGATAGTCAGGCGCCGGCCCAGCAGGTCGGCCAGTTCGAAGCGCGGTGCGGCTTCGCCCACCGCCGGCCCCTTGTCCATGGTCAGCGCCCCCATCGGCGCCACGCGTTCATACAGCACGCCGCGCCGATCTGGCGCGACAGCGCCAGGATGACCAGCAGCAGGCAGAGCACCACGCCCCACAGCAGAAAATTGGAAATGATCAAGGCTTCCATATCGTGTCGCTCCGTTGTTCCTAGATGTGCAGGTGCCGCAGTTTCAGGTGCGAAGCCAGCAGGTGGTTGGCGGTGAAATACAGGGCCACGGCGCTCATCGCCAGGCCGAAGACCGAGGCGGCGTCGGTCCATTGGAGGCTGCGTGACGCGCCCTGCGCGGCGGCGAACACCGGCAGCGTCCACGACGCCAGCAGGGCATTGCGCAGCACCATCCACCAGGACAGCCCGGCGCCGCGCGCCGCCGCGCCCCGGAAGGCGGGACCGCCGCAGCCGCAATCGATATCGCGGCGGCCGCGCGCCAGGTTCAGGGCCACGCCAGCCGTCGCCAGGGCCAGCACCAGCAATGCCAGCGCGGCCCCCGCCGCACGCAGGCCCGGCGCCAGCAGCAAGGCGCCGGCCAGCGCCTCGGCCAGCACATAGCCCCACGAGAAAAGGCTGGCCAACCCGGTCGGCAAAATGTCGTAGGCATGCACGGCAGCGCTGAACGCCGCCATATCCTTGAGTTTTTCCAGCGCGCCGAGCAGCAGCACGCAGGCCAGCGCCGCGCTGGCGGCATAGAGCAGCACGGGATCGGTCATTGCGCGCCTCCCGGCTGCGGCTCGACCTGCAGCGCCGTCTCGCCGGCGCCCTGGATCGTGCCCTTGAGCACCGGCGCCGCTGGCGCCGCGTCATAGATGTTGACATTGCCGCCGTCGATGGTGAACAGGCGCGGCTTGTCGTCCTGCGACACGGACATCGACAACGCGTTCTTGCCGGGAATGCGCGCCAGCCGCTTGTGCGTGGCCAGGTCGTAGACCCAGATCTCGGCCGCCGGCGTCTTGTGCGTTCCCTCGGCGCCATTCGGATGCATGCCCACGTACAGCCGCTTGCTGGCGCGATTCACCGCCAGCAGGTTGTAGCCGCCGGGACGCCAGCCGCGATCCTTGCCCGAAGCGTCCAGCAGCGACCAGCGCTCGCCGAAGCGGGCCTGTTCGCCGCTGAAATCGGCGCTGTAGACGTTGCCGTTGTATGAGACGAAGTAGAAGGTGTCGCCCAGGCGATCGGTATGCGTGAAGATCGGATCCTTCTCGACCTCGAACATGGGCTTGCTGCGCTGCTGGCCCGACGGCTTGCCGGCAGCGTCCAGGTCGACCGTGACGAACGAGCCGTCGCCGCAGATGCTGGCGAAGCTGCGCGGCCGCGACGGCGGCACGATGATGCTCCAGCAGCCGGCGGCCGCGGTCACTTCGTCGGCGAACTTGCGCGTCTTCAGGTCGACCACCGTGACCGACGAGGCCGGCGTGGCGTTCTGCACGAACAACAGGCCGCCGTCGGAACTCTGCTGCAGGTAGTTGCGGTAGTTCAGCGCCTGCGCGCGTTTCTCGGGTATCGGCACCTCGTACTTGGGCGTCAGCGTCTCGGCGTCCCAGGCCTCGACCACGTCGGTGCGCTTGCCGCGGTTCAGGCGCTCGTAATAGGTGGTCATGATGTAGATGTCCTTGCCATCCGCCGACACCGTCATGTGGCCGTTGAACGACGAGGGCACCAGCCCCAGGAATTTCAGGGTGTCGCCGTCGTAGATGTTGACGCGGCTGTCGACCAGGTGATTGAACACCGCGTCCATCACGTACAGCCGGTGCGGCGTGGCGGGCGGCAGGCGGGTGCCGCCCTTGAGCTCCTCGACCGGCAGGTCGGCGCGGGCAAGCCCGGCGGCGGCGGCCAGGGCCGCGCACAGCGCCCATTTGCCCGCCCGCGCGGCGCCCCTGTTGGCACAAAGCGCAATCATTGGATCTCTCCTGCTGTCATGTCCGTTGCTCCTAGAAGGCGTAGACGTAGCGCATCTGCACGCCCCGCATGCGCGGGCCGTTCTCGACCTTGAGGTCGTGGATGTACTGCATCTGGATCTGGTTGGCGTCGTTGATCTGGTGCGTCAGCTCCAGCGCCAGTTGGTGGTTGCGGGCGCGGCTGGTCACCGTTTCGCCGGCGGCGCGCTCGCGGCCGCCGGTCTCGTAGCGGTAGCGGATGCCGGTGTAGGTGTTGTCCGTGATATTGGTCGAGGCCAGCGCGAAGAAGCGAAAGGACGGGTCTTTCTTGAGGGTCTGGCTCATCCAGTCGCTGTTGCGGCCGTAGATCTCCACTTCGCCGATGGCCTCCAGGAAGGTGGATTCGCCAACGCCCTTGACGAACGAGAAGTCCTGGATGGTGGACCAGCGGTTCTTGCCCGGCGACGTGTCCGGGCGCGAACCGTCGTAGCGGCCCACCGGCACCACCACGAACGGCTCCCAGGCAAACCAGGTCTTGGTCTGCTCATTGTTGTAGAGCCAGATGGCCGACCCCAGCGTCACATCGCCGACGCCGGTCTGGCGGTCGCGCGTGGCGCCCGGCAGTTCCATCGTGGTGCGCGACATCGGCACGATGAACTCAAGCTGCACGGTCTTGCCGAACAGCTCCCGGTAATGCATCTGGCGGTAGATCAGCGCGTCCACGTCCACCGAGGCGCCGTCGATGCGCTTGCCCGCCGAATACAGCCCCGACGAGCGCAGTCCGGCCAGATAGCCGGCGATGATGTTGGTGCCCACCGGCGCGGGTATCCAGTCGCGCGCGCTCGGGTCTCCGGCCCATGTCGCCTGCGCCAGGGCCAGGCCCGCCAGCAGCAATGCTGTGCGCGCCCCAGCCCGGCAATTGGTCTTGCCTGCCATGCACTTCCCCTTGGTTGCGCGGCCGCGCGCGCCGGTATCTCCCGGCTTGTCTCGCGCGGCCGTCAGTCTAGTAAGCGATACAAACGGACTTCTTCTCCAGGTACATGTCCAGTACGGCGCGGCCGTGCTCTCGGCCGATGCCGGACTGCTTGAAGCCCCCGAACGGCATGTTCGGGTCCAGCATGTTGTGGGTGTTGATCCAGAGCGTGCCCGCGTCAATGCGCGGGATCAGGCGCTGGACCCGCGTCAGGTCGTTGCTCCAGAGGCTGGCGCCCAGGCCGAAGGCGCTGTCGTTGGCCAGCCGCACGGCGTCGTCGAGCGTATCGAACGGCTGCGCCACCACCACGGGGCCGAAGATCTCCTCGCGGGCAATGCGGGCGCCGGGCGCCACGTCGGCGAACACCGTCGGCCGCACGAAATAGCCGGCGCCCTCGCCCGCGGCGCCGCCCGCCAGCACCTTGCCGCCCTCGGCGCGGCCGATGCCGATGTAGTCCATCACGCGCTGCTGGTGGCGCGCCGACACCAGCGGCCCCACCTGCGTATCCGGGGCAAAACCGGAACCCAGCTTCATGCCGGCGGCCAGGTCGGCCAGCCGCTGCACCACCTTGGCGTACAGGCCCTTCTGCACGTACAGCCGCGAACCGGCGGTGCAGACCTGCCCCTGGTTGAAGAAGATGGCGGCGGCCGCGCCCTGCGCGGCCACGTCGGGGTCGCAGTCATCCAGCACGATCACGGGCGACTTGCCGCCCAGTTCCAGCGACACGCGCTTCATGTCGTCCATGGCGGCGCGGCCGATGAGCTTGCCGACCTCGGTGGAGCCGGTAAAGGCGATCTTGTCCACGCCCGGATGTGCCACCAGCGCCGCGCCGGCGGTCTCGCCACGACCGGTCACCACGTTGACCACGCCCGGCGGAAAGCCCGCCTCCAGCACCAGTTCGGCCAGGCGCAAGGCGGTCAGCGGGGTTTCCTCGGCGGGCTTGAGCACCACCGTGCAGCCGGCGGCCAGCGCCGGGGCGATCTTCCAGATCGCCATCAGCAGGGGGAAATTCCACGGGATGATCGCCGCCACCACGCCCACCGGTTGCGGCAGCGTGTAGGCGCTGTACTTCACGCCGGGCGGGAACGGGATCGACAGCGCCAGCGTGTCACCGGTCAACTTGGTGGCCCAGCCCGCCATGTAGCGCAGCCATTGCGCGCCGGAGCCGACCTCCAGCCCCTGGGCCACGCCCAGCAGCTTGCCGTTGTTCAGGGTCTCGAGCCGCGCCAGTTCCTCGCCGTGGCGTTCCACCAGGTCCGCCAGGTTCAGCAGCAGGCGCTCGCGCCCGGCCGGCAGCATGTCGCGCCATGGCCCGCTGGCAAACGCCCGGCGCGCGGCATGCACCGCCAGGTCGATCTGCGCCGGACCGGCGTCGAGCTGGGTGGCGATGACCTCGCCGGTGGCCGGGTCGTGCACGGCAATGGGGTCGCCCTGCCCCTGGCGCAGCGGCTTGCCGTCGACGATCATGTATTCCCGGATGGCGGCCAGTTCCGGGCGGCCGGAGGCGGAGGGATGGGCGGACGACATGCGTGAGGCTCCAACGGATAGGGTGAAGCCAGGATAGCAACGGCCCACCGCGCTGGCTTGTCCGCCCGTGCATGGAGATTTGTCCCGGTGCGCACGAAAAAAAACGGGACGCGCCATGCGTCCCGCCTTGTCCGTGGCGCCAGGGGCGCGCCGGATCAGTCCAGCATCAGCACCGTGGCGCCGGTGGTCTTGCGCGAGGCCAGCGCGGTCTGCGCTTCGCCGGCCTGTTCCAGGCTGTAGCGCTGGTCGATGCGAACCTTGATCTTCTTCTTCAGCACCAGGTCGAACAGCTCTTCCGAGGCGGCCTGCAGCTTTTCCAGCGTATTGACGTGCACGCCCAGCGACGGCCGCGTCACGTACAGGCTACCCTTCTGGTTCAGGATGCCCAGGTTCACGCCCGCCACCGGACCGGAGGCGTTGCCGAAGCTGACCATCAGGCCGCGCGGCTCCAGGCTGTCCAGCGAGGTTTCCCAGGTGTCCTTGCCGACGCCGTCATAAACCACCGGCACCTTCTTGCCGCCGGTCAGTTCGAGCACGCGCTCGGCCACGTTCTCGCGCGAATAGTCGATGGTTTCCCAGGCGCCGTTGGCGCGGGCCAGCTCGGCCTTCTCGGGGCTGGAGACCGTGCCGATCAGCTTTACGCCGAGCGCGCGCGCCCACTGGCAGGCGATCAGGCCCACGCCGCCGGCGGCCGCGTGGAACAGGATGGTTTCGCCGCCTTGCAGGCGATAGGTCTGGCGGAACAGGTACTGCACCGTCAGGCCCTTGAGCATGAGCGCGGCGGCTTCGTCGAAGCCGATGCCCTTGGGCACCTTCACGACCTGGTTGGCCGGCACGTTGCGGGCCTTGGCGTAGGCGCCGATCGGGCTCTGGCCGTAGGCCACGCGGTCGCCCTTCTTCAGGTGCTTGACGTCGGCGCCCACGGCGGTGACCACGCCCGCGCCCTCGAAGCCCAGGCCATGCGGCAGCGGATGGGGATACAAGCCCGTGCGGAAATAGATATCGATGAAGTTCAGCCCGGCCGCGTGCTGGTCGATGGTGACCTCATTGGCGGCCGGCGGCGGCACCTCGACTTCGACCAGTTTCAGGACCTCGGGACCGCCATGCTGCTCGATACGAATTGCCTTGACGAGATTGCTGGCCATGCTGGCCTCCTTTCATTGAAATGTTGCGACGCAAGCTTGAAAATCAAATACGCAATTCGGACGTCAGCGCGCGGACGCGCTGCCGCCCGGCGCGGCGGGCGGCGGCTTGGCGGCCCCGCCCCCCATCAATACGAATACCCCGGCCAGGACCAGCGCGGTGCCCGCCATCTGCCAGACCGTCACGGGCTCGTGCAGGAACCACGACGCCAGAAACAGCACCGACACCGGTCCCAGCATCCCCAGCAGCGACGCGGTCGGCGCGCCGATCAGCGCCACCGCCCACATCAGCATGAAGACCGGCACCACCGTGTTCAGGGTGGCATGGATGATCGAGTAGCCGTACACGCCCATCGGCTGCACCAGCACGGAGGCCGGATGGATCACGAAGAACTGCACGATGCAGGCCACGCACGACACCAGCATGGCATACGCCACCAGCCGGGTCGGCCCGACACGCTTGATCAGTTCTCCGGAGCAAATCAGGTACACAGAATAGCTGAGCGCCGAACCGAAGACGAATAAAGACCCTAACAACACCTCGGCGGAACCGCCAAAGCTCAGATCATGCGCGAAAACCAGCACCACGCCGGCATACGACAGCGTCATCGCCAGCCACTGCCGGCGCTCGACCGGCCGTTTGAACCAGAAGGCCGAGATCAGCACCACCAGCGATGGCGACAGGAACAGGATCAGCCGCTCAAGGCTGGCGGTGATGTAGCGCAGGCCGAGGAAATCCAGGAAGCTGGACAGGTAGTATCCCAACAGGCCCAGCAGGCAGACCTGGATGCGTTCCTTCCAGGTCATGACCACGATCTCGCCGCGAGCCGCCAGGCGCGACTGGTGCCACGCCACGGCCGCGAAGAACGGCATGGCGAACAGCATGCGGAAGGCGATCAGGGTGACCGCGTCGATCCCGTAGCGGTAGGTGAACTTGACGACGATGGCCTTGGCGGAGAACAGGATGGCGCCAAGCGCGGCCATGAAAAATCCGGCCGCGCGGCTGGAGGGACGAGAGGCCGGCAAAAGCTTGGCAATGCGATTCATGCGATGATTTTAGATTCAGCGCCGCGGGATTTGCACGCCTGGCGCGCATTTTCAGCCTGCCGCGGCCGGCCATGAACCGGCTCCGCCCCTTCCGTTCCCTGCCCTCTCCCTGCGAATGACCCGACACCGCGCCCTGACTTACATCCATATCGCCGCCATCCTGTTCGGCCTGACCGGCGTCTTCGGCGAGCTGATCCAGGCCAGCGCGGCAGTCATCACACTGGGGCGGGCAGTCTTCGCGGTGATCTCGCTCGGCCTGTTCGCCCGCATGCGCCGGCGCCCGCTGCTGGGCGCCCTGACGCCAGCCCAATTGTTCGTGCTGGTGATCGCGGGCGCCCTGCTGGCGGCCCACTGGGTCACCTTCTTCATTTCGGTCAAGGTCGGTGGCATCGCCATCGCCACGCTGGGCTTCGCGAGTTTCCCGGCCTTCATCACGCTGTTCGAGGGATTGATCTTCCGGGAACGCGTGCGGTTGGCCGAATGGCTGCTGCTGGGCCTGGTCACTGCCGGCCTGGTGCTGGTCACGCCGTCGTTCGACCTGGCCGACCAGGGCACCATCGGCCTGGCCTGGGGCCTGCTGTCGGGTCTGACCTTCGCCCTGCTGGCCCTGAGCAATCGGCGCTCGGCCTCGGGCATGGATCCGATGCAGGTCGCCTGCTGGCAAAACCTGGTGGTGGCGCTGGTGATGCTGCCGTTCGCCGTCGGCCAGTTGCCCGCCCTGCCCGCCATGGACTGGTTCTGGCTGGCGCTGCTGGGCGTGTTCTGCACCGGCCTGTCACACTTCCTGTTCGTCTCCAGCCTGACTCGCCTGAACGCCCGCAGCGCCGGCCTGGTGATCGCGCTGGAACCGGTCTACGCCATCGCCTTCGCCTGGGCGCTGTTCAGCCAGCAGCCGACGGTGCGCATGATGGCCGGCGCCGCCCTGATCGTGGCCGCCATCGTCTGGTCCGGGCTGCGCAAGGCCCCGGCCGCCCCCGAAAGCGCCCCTCGAAAGCAGCCTTGACAATTACTGCCTGGGCAGTAAAATCCGCTGCATGAATGCCTCGTCACGCCTTGAATCCTCCGAAAATCCGGTTCACTATCGCGGTGATACCCGCTGCATGATGGAAGAAAACGCCGGCTACCTGATCAAACTGGTGGCCAACTCCCTGAACCGCATGCTGGACCAGGAAATGGCGCCGCTCGACCTCACCGCGATGCAGTGGCGGCCGATCGCCATGGTTGCCCTGGGCCGGGCCGATACGCCCGCCGAACTGGCCCGGCTCAACGGCGTCGACACCGGCGCCATGACCCGCACGCTCGACCGGCTCGAGGCCAAAGGCCTGCTGCGACGGGCCCGCAACCAGCTCGACCGGCGCGTCGTGAAGATCGAATTGACGGAACTGGGCGAAACCAAGGCGCGGGCGATCCCGCCCAATATCGCCCGCGTGCTGAACCACCACCTGCGTGGTTTCTCCACCGACGAAGTGACGCAGTTGATGCACCTGCTGCGCCGCATGATCGCCAACGGCTCCGCCTCCGCGCCCGAGCGCTGACGACGCCCGCTTGAGTCGCCCGCCCCTGCAAAAGGGGTTTTATTTGACGTAATATTTGCCTAGGCAAATACAGATTAATCAATTACTTTCAGCAGATTGTCAGGATGAAACGCCTTCTTTCTACCGCATTAGCGCTGGCCTTGAGCGGTTGTGCCCTGATGGAACCCGGCCCCGAGCCGGTGGCCGCCCTGAATGAAACCAAGCTGGGCCTGACCGCCCAGGACGTCGCCTGGCCTGACACGCAATGGTGGCATCGCTACGGCGACAGCCAGCTCAACGCGCTGATGGACGAAGCGCTGGCCAACAGCCCGTCCATGACTGCCGCCCAGGCGCGCCTGGCCAAGGCCAATGCCGCCGTCAGCACGGCCCGCGCTCCCCTGATGCCGCGCGTGGACGCCAACTACACGCTGAACCGCGAGCACCTGTCGAGCGACTACATTTACCCGGCGCCGCTGGGCGGATCGGTCGTCAGCGACAACCGCCTGGCGCTGGACTTCAGCTACGAGCTCGATTTCTGGGGCAAGAACCGCTCGCGCCTGAAGGCCGCGGTCTCGCAGCAGGCCGCCGCCGCGGCCGACGCGCAGGCAGCGCGCAACGTGCTGGCCAGCGCCACCGTGCGCGCCTATCTCAACCTGCAGGACGCCTTCGCCCAGCGCGACGTCATCAAGCGCGTGCTGGCCCAGCGCGAGGAAGTGCTGTCGCTGACCCGCGGCCGCTATTCCGCCGGCCTGGACACCCAAGTCGAGGTGAAGCAGGCCGAATCGTCGCTGGCCGCCGGCCAGGTCGAGCTGACCCAGACCGAGACCACGCTGGCGCAACTGCGCAATCAGGTCGCGGCACTGGCAGGCGCCGGCCCGCAGCGCGGCCAGTCGCTGGTGGAAGCGGCGCTGACCGCGCCCGCCGGCGGCGTGCCAGCGAGCGTACCGCTGGACCTGCTGGGCCACCGTCCCGACGTGGTCGCCGCGCGCTGGCGCGCCGAGGCCGCCCGGCACCAGATCGACAGCGCCCGCGCCGAGTTCTACCCCAATGTCAACCTCGTGGCCTTCGCCGGCTTCCAGGCCATCGGCACCGGCAACCTGCTCGGCGCCGCCGCCCGCACCGCCGGCATCGGCCCCGCCATCACCCTGCCGATCTTCCACGGCGGCGAATTGAACGCCAACCTGGCCGGCCGCCGCGCCGATGCCGACCTCGCCGTCTCCGACTACAACCAGACCGTGCTCGACGCCGTGCACCAGGTCGCCGACGCGCTCGACGGCCTGCGCCTGCTGGAGCAGGAACGAGCGCAGCAGCGCCAGGCGCGCGAAGCCATCGAGGCCGCTTATGAACTGGCCGTCAACCGCTACAAGGCCGGCATGGGCAACTACCTGACCGTCCTGGTCGCGCAGACCGGCGTACTGACCCAGGCACGGCTCGACACCGACCTGCGCATCCGCGCCTATCAGCTCGACGCCAACCTGGCCAACGCGCTGGGCGGCGGCTACGTCCCCGCCCCCGCGCAGCAGCCCGCGCCCGCCACGAACTCCACTCATTGAACGCTCCGGATTCAGACGTCATGAACGCAGCCACTCCCACGACCAATCCCGCCCGCAAACGCCTGCTGCTGATCGCGACCGGCGTTTTCATCCTCATCGCGATCGCCTACGGCATCTGGTGGGCGCTGTTCGGCGCCCACTTCGAAAGCACCGACGACGCCTACGTGCACGGCAACTTGGTGCAGATCACGCCACAGGTGCCCGGCACCGTGGTGGCCATCGAGGCCGACGACACCGAAACCGTCACCGCCGGCCAGCCGCTCGTGCGCATCGACCCGGCCGACACACAGGTCGCCTTGCAACAGGCCGAGGCCAAGCTGGCTCAGACCGTGCGCCAGGTCCGCACCTACTATGTCCAGAACGATGCGCTGGCGGCTGACGTCGACCTGCGCCAGGCCGACATCCAACGCGCCCAGGCCGAACTGACCCGCGCCCAGAGCGACGTCACCCGTCGCCAGCAACTGGCCAAGTCCGGCGGCGTCAGCGGCGAGGAAATCCTGCACGCCGAAGCCGCGCTGAAGACCGCGCAATCCGGGCTGGCGCAGGCCCGCGCCGCGCTGGCCGCCTCGCGCGCCAAGCTGGCGACCAACCAGGCGCTGACGCAAGGCACCACGGTGGCCGAGCACCCTGACGTGCGCCAGGCCGTTGCCGGCCTGCGCAACGCGTGGCTGGCCCAATCGCGCACGGTCCTGCCCGCCCCCGTGGGCGGCGTCATCGCCCGCCGCACCGTCCAGGTGGGCCAGCGCGTGGCCCCGGGCGCCGCGCTCATGACGGTGGTGCCGCTGGACCAGGTCTGGGTCGAAGCCAACTTCAAGGAAGGCCAGTTGCGCAAAATGCGCATCGGCCAGCCGGTCAAGATGACGGCCGACCTGTACGGCAGTTCGATCACCTACCACGGCACCGTCGCCGGACTGGACGCAGGCACCGGCAGCGCCTTCGCCCTGCTGCCAGCACAGAACGCCACCGGCAACTGGATCAAGGTGGTGCAGCGCGTGCCCGTGCGCATCGCGCTCGATCCCGAGGATCTGAAGACGCATCCGCTGCGCGTGGGCCTGTCGATGGACGTGGAAGTCGACGTCGGCAAGCAGGACGGCGCAGCGCTGACCGCCGCCACCCGCAAGGAACCGGCCTGGTCGACGCGCGCGTTCGAACCGGCCCATGACGAGGTCGACGCCCTGATCGGCAAGATCATCCAGGCCAACCTCGCCTCCGACGAATTCACGCCGCAGGCGGCGCAATCGCCCGTGGCCAAAGAGGGCTTGGCGCGCGGCGCCAAGTAAGGGGATCTTCCCATGAGCACCACCGCTCAGCCCGCGGCCGGCGGCGCCCCCGCCGAGCCCACCGTACTTCCGCCCGGGACCTACCCGCCACTGGAAGGCGCCACCCGCATCATCGGGTCGATCGCCCTGTCCACGGCGGTGTTCATGAACGTGCTGGACACCTCGATCGCGAACGTGTCCATTCCCACCATTTCCGGCGATCTTGGCGTCAGCTCCAGCCAGGGCACCTGGGTCATCACGTCGTTCGCCGTGGCCAACGCCATCACGGTGCCGCTGACCGGCTGGCTGACGCAGCGCTTCGGCCAGGTCCGGCTGTTCCTGATATCCACCCTGCTGTTCGTGCTGGCGTCGTGGCTGTGCGGCTTCTCGCCCTCGCTCGAAGCGCTGATCGCATTCCGCGTGCTGCAAGGCGCCGTGGCCGGGCCGATGATCCCGCTATCGCAAACGTTGATGCTGGCCAGCTTCCCCAAGTCCAAGGCGGGCATGGCGCTGGCGGTCTGGTCGATGACGACACTGGTGGCGCCAGTGGCGGGACCGCTGCTGGGCGGCTGGATCTCCGACAACTACACCTGGCCGTGGATCTTCTACATCAACGTGCCGGTGGGCCTGCTGGCGGCATGGATCAGCTGGCGCATCTATGGCAACCGCGAATCGCTGACCCGCAAGTTGCCGATCGACAAGCTCGGCCTGGTGCTGCTGGTGGTGTGGGTTGGCGCGCTGCAGATCATGCTCGACAAGGGCAAGGAACTGGACTGGTTCGCCAGCCCCACCATCATCGCCCTGGCCGCCATCGCTTTCGTGGCATTCGTCTTCTTCCTGATCTGGGAATTGACCGACGCGCATCCGGTGGTCGACCTGCGCCTGTTCAAGATCCGCAACTTCACGGTCGGGGCGCTGACGCTGGCGGTGGCCTATGGCGTGTTCTTCGGCAACGTGGTGCTGCTGCCCTTGTGGCTGCAGAGCTACATGGGCTACACGGCCACCTATGCCGGCCTGGTGACCGCGCCGGTGGGCCTGCTGGCCATCCTGCTCACGCCGATGGTGGGCAAGATGCTGGCCACGCGCGACCCGCGCCAGATCGTGACAGTGGCGTTCCTGATCTTTGCGCTGGTGTGCTTCATGCGTTCGGGCTTCAACACCCAGACCGACGTGCGCACGCTGATGATCCCGACCATCATCCAGGGCGCGGCCATGGCGGCGTTCTTCGTGCCGTTGACGTCGATCACGCTGTCGAGCATCGAGCCTTGGCGCATCCCGGCCGCCTCGGGCCTGTCGAACTTCCTGCGGCTGACCGCGGGCGCCTTCGGCACCTCGATCGCGACTACGCTGTGGGAGAACCGCGCCACGCTGCACCATGTGCAATTGACCGAGGCGGCGCGGCCCGGCCAGCAGGCGTTTGACCAGACACTCAACGTGCTGCAGAACACGGTCGGCATGTCGCACCAGCAGGCCTTGAGCACGGTCGACCGGCTGATCAACGCGCAGGCGTTCACGATGTCCGCGGTGGATGTGTTCTACGCCTCGGCGGTGATCTTCCTGTTGCTGACTGGCCTGGTCTGGTTCGCCCGGCCACGCTCGGCCAAGGCGGGCGGTGGCGGCGGCGCGGCCGAAGCCGCGGCGGGCGCCCACTGATCGCCGCCCAGCCCTGTCCCTGACAGGGCGCGCACCCAAAAAAAGGCCCGGCGGATGCCGGGCCTTTTTTCAATGTTTAAGCAGCGTGTGCCAGTCCTGCCGTTCGATCACCTCCGGCGGCAGCGCGCTCACCGGCGACAGGTTGATCACCGACACGCCGCGCCCACGCCACTGCTGCGCGGCGAAGCGGAACGAGGGCTCGATCAGGCGGGCGAAGTTGCGCGCCAACCGGCTGGCCTGCGGCGTCTCGCCTTCGTCGTAGAAGCGCATGCCGTGCTGCAGTGTCAGGTCCAGGCCGTGCAGATAGACCTTGCGCGCGCCCCCCGAAATCATCACCTGCAGCGCCACGTAAGCCACCGTATCCGCGTCGAACACGCCGAGCGACGCGTCGAAGCTGTAGCCCAGGCCCTGCTTGGCGTCCAGCAGCCGCAGGTCGGGCGAGGCGGCCACCATGCGCTTGAGCACCGCGGGCGCGGCGCTGCGCTGGTAGGCGCGCTCGGAAATGAACTCGATGATGCAGATGCGGCAGCGGATCTCTTCCTGCGCAATCCCCTGCATGATGTAGCGCAGCACGTCGGGCAGCACATACAGCGTCAGGTCACAGGCGACGATCTCGCGCACCAGATCGATGCGGTCCCGCACGAAATTCTGGTCGATGATGCAGTAGTACTTGAACTGCAGATTGAACTTGCGCGCCAGCGCGATCGAACCATTCACCCCCATGGCTGCCCGGATGTCCAGGCGGTCATAGGGAATCTCGGCGATCGACGGCCCGCTCAGGATCAGGTGCATCTCGTCGTCGTCGGGGTCGTACCCCTGCTCCAACGGCGTGATAGGCACCGAGCGGCCGAACGCGCGGAAACCACAGATCACCCCCGCGGGATTGCGCCAGATGCGCACGAACGGCCACAGGTGCTGATTGTGGCGCTGCGTGCGCGACCGCAACATCCGGAACAGCTTGCGGGCGAAACGGTCGGCACGGCTGCCACCCACCGGGGCGGAGCGGGAGGCGATGGAATCGACCATGGTCTGGGCCCCGGTCAACGCATCGCGCTAGGTCGCCGCGATCAGCGACGCAATGGCGTCGCCTACTTCGGCAGTGGACGCAGTGCCCTTCATGTCGCGCGTGCGCGGGCCATCGGCCAGCACCGTTTCAATGGCGCGGACCACGGCCGCCGAGGCGGCGTCATAACCCAGGAAGTCGAGCATCAGCGCGCCGCTCCAGATCTGGCCGATCGGGTTGGCGATGCCTTTGCCATAGATATCGGGTGCGGAGCCATGCACGGGCTCGAACAGGGACGGGAACTTGCGCTCGGGGTTCAGGTTGGCCGACGGCGCGATGCCGATCGTCCCAGTGCAGGCGGGGCCGAGATCGGAAAGGATATCGCCGAAAAGGTTGGAAGCCACGACCACGTCGAACCAGTCAGGATGCTGCACGAAATGCGCGCAGAGGATATCGATGTGATATTTGTCCCAGCGGACATCCGGATAGTTCCCAGCCATTTCCGCCACGCGCTGGTCCCACCATGGCATCGAAATCGAAATGCCGTTGGACTTGGTCGCCGCCGTCAGGTGCTTGCCGCGCTTGCGGGCCAGTTCGAAGGCGAATTTCAGTACGCGCTCGGCGCCGATGCGGGTAAATACGCTTTCCTGGATGACCACTTCGCGCTCGGTGCCGCCAAACAGGACGCCGCCGCTGTTGGAATATTCACCTTCGGTGTTTTCACGCACGATGAAGAAATCGATCTCGCCGGGCTGGCGGCCGGCCAGCGGCGAAGGCACGCCGGGCATCAGGCGCACCGGGCGCAGATTGATGTACTGGTCGAATTCGCGGCGGAACTTGAACAACGAGCCCCACAACGCCTCGTGGTCCGGCACTGTGGCGGGCCAGCCGATGGCGCCGAAGAAAATCGCTTCATGCTGGCCGATCTGCCGTTGCCAATCGTCCGGCATCATTTTGCCGTGCTTGGCGTAGTAATCGCAGCTCCAGTCGAAGTGGTCCCACTGGAAATCAATGCCGAAGCGCGACGCAACGGCGTCAAGCACTTTCAGGCCTTCCGGAACGACTTCCTTGCCGATTCCGTCCCCTGGGATCACCGCAATCTTGTGTTTTTTTGCCACCACCGTTTCCTTTGTAATCCTGGATTGCACCGCCCAGAATCATAGGCATAAATGGCGGTAACGCAATACCCCAAGTTACAAACAACGTACTACCCGACGTTACAGCGCCGGGTACAGTTTGTTCCGGAGATGGAATACAGAATTCAGCGACGCGTCTTGGAGCCCAGCAGCGATCCCAGGATGCCGCGCGCCAGTTGCGTCGCGATCGAACGCGCCGTGCTCTTGGCGAAAGTCTGCACCACCCCATCGCGCTTGCCGCCGCGCGGGCCGGTGGAGCCGAACAGCACATCGTTCAGGCTGTCCATCAGGCCGCCGCCCTGCGCCTGGCCCGGCGCGCCGCCCGCAGTCGGCGTCGGCGCGGCCTTCCCGGACGCCTGATCGGCCGGGGCCGCGGCGCGTCCGGCCAGCACTTCGTAGGCGGATTCGCGGTCGATGGCCTTGTCATACTTGGCCGACATCGGGCTGCCCTGGCGCAGGGCCAGGCGCTCGGCGTCGGTGGCCGGGCCGATGCGGCTGCCTGGCGGCACGATCCAGGCGCGCTCGGTCGGCATCGGGCGGCCCTTGGCATCCAGCAGCGAGACCAGCGCTTCGCCCACGCCCAGTTCGGTGATGGCCGCCTCGATATCCAGTCCCGGATTGGGCCGCATGGTCTGGGCCGCGGTCTTGACAGCCTTCTGGTCGCGCGGCGTGAAGGCGCGCAAGGCGTGCTGCACCCGGTTGCCCAACTGGCCCAGCACGGTGTCCGGAATGTCCAGCGGGTTCTGCGTCACGAAATAGACGCCCACGCCCTTGGAACGCACCAGCCGCACCACCTGTTCGATCTTGGTCAGCAACGCTGGCGGCGCGTCGTTGAACAGCAGGTGCGCCTCGTCGAAGAAGAACACCAGCTTGGGCTGGTCGACGTCGCCCACTTCCGGCAGTTTCTCGTACAGGTCGGCCAGCAGCCACAGCAGGAAGATGGCGTACAGCCGCGGCGCCTGCATCAGTTTGTCGGCGGCCAGCACGTTGACGATGCCACGTCCCTGGGCGTCGGTGCGCATCAGGTCGGCGACGTCCAGCATCGGCTCGCCGAAGAATTTCTCGGCGCCCTGCGACTCCAACGCCAGCAGGCCGCGCTGGATCGCGCCGACGCTGGCGGCGGACACGTTGCCATAGCGGGTCTTGAGCTCGGCGGCGCGGTCGGCGACGTTCTGCAGCATGGCGCGCAGGTCTTTCAGGTCCAGCAGCAGTTGGCCTTCGTCATCCGCCACCTTGAACACCAGCGTCAGCACGCCTTCCTGGGTGTCGTTCAGCTCGAGGATGCGCGCAAGCAGCAGCGGCCCCATGTCGGTGATGGTGGCGCGCACCGGCGTGCCCTGCTCGCCGAACACGTCCCACAGCGCGACCGGGCTGGCGCCCCAGGCCGGCTCGTCCAGGCCCAGGTTCTTGAGCCGCTCCTGCAGCTTGGGGCTGGCCATCCCCGCCTGCGAAATGCCGGTCAGGTCGCCCTTGACGTCGGCCATGAAGACCGGCGTGCCGATGCGGGAGAAGGATTCGGCCAGCACCTGCAGGGTGACGGTCTTGCCGGTACCGGTGGCGCCAGTGATGCAGCCGTGGCGGTTGGCCAGGGCGGGCAAGAGGGCCAATTCGGTCTGCGCGTTCTTGGCGATGACGATGGGATTGGGCATGGACTGCTCTCCGGACCGGAATGACTCAGATGCCCAAGTGTAGAGCCTGCGATGACGCTTGTGCGCGTGGCAATATGGACACAGGCGGCCCGCTCCCGGGCGCGGAGGCCGCCGGCACGGTAAAATGCCGTTTTTGCAGACAATTTATCCTGGGAAGCCATGGCCGGACACAGCAAATGGGCCAATATTCAGCACCGCAAAGGCCGTCAAGACGCCAAACGCGGAAAGCTCTGGACCAAGATCATTCGTGAAATCACCGTGGCGGCGCGCGCCGGCGGCCCCGACCCGGACAGCAACCCGCGCTTGCGCATGGCCTGGGACAAGGCCACCGACGCCAACATGCCCAAGGACAACATCCAGCGCGCCATCCAGCGCGGCGCGGGCGGCGCGGACGGCGAAGCGTACGAAGAAGTGCGCTACGAGGGCTACGGCATCGGCGGCGCGGCGGTCATCGTCGACTGCATGACCGACAACCGCACCCGCACCGTGGCCGAAGTGCGCCACGCCTTCGCCAAGAACGGCGGCAACCTGGGCCAGGAAGGCTCGGTCGCCTTCATGTTCAAGCACTGCGGCCAATTCGTGTTCGCCCCCGGCACGCCGGAAGACAAGGTCATGGAAGCCGCGCTCGAGGCCGGCGCCGAAGACGTCGCCACCGACGAGGAAGGCGTGATCGAAGTCATCTGCGCCCCGACCGACTACGCCGCCGTGCGCAAGGCGTTCGACGAGGCCGGCCTGAAGGCCGAAGTCGACGGCATCGTCATGAAGGCCCTGAACGAAACCGAACTGGCCGGCGAAGACGCCATCAAGATGCAGAAGCTGCTCGACGCCCTGGAAGGCCTGGACGACGTGCAGGAAGTCTATACCACCGTCATTTTCGACGAAGCGCAGTAACTTTCCGCAGTCTTTTTCCATTACCCCGGCGCGCTGCGCGCTTGTGCCTTCCAGGCGCCGCGCTGTCACCGGATCCGGGCCCGCCCGGATCCGTGGCCTATTTCTCGGGCAGGTGTCTGACGACACTCGACTGGCAACCTTAAGAATCACGCAACAATGAAACTCCTGGTAATTGGCTCGGGCGGCCGCGAACATGCCCTCGCCTGGCGACTGGCCCGCTCCCCCCGCGTACACAAGGTGTACGTGGCGCCGGGCAACGGCGGCACGCAACGGGCCGAGCAGATGGAAAACATCCCGCTCACCAATGCCGAGGAATTGGCCGATTTCGTCCAGCGCGAAGGCATCGCCCTGACGGTCGTGGGCCCCGAGGCGCCGCTGGCCGCCGGTGTGGTCGACGTCTTCCGCGCCCGCGGCCTGAAGATCTTCGGCCCGACCAAGGCCGCCGCGCAACTGGAAAGCTCCAAGGACTACGCCAAGGCCTTCATGGTCCGGCACAATATCCCGACCGCGCACTATGCCACCTTCACCGACCCGGCCCAGGCGCATGCCTACATCGACCAGGAAGGCGCCCCCATCGTGATCAAGGCCGACGGCCTGGCCGCCGGCAAGGGCGTGGTGGTCGCCGCCACGCTCGAAGAGGCCCACGCCGCCGTCGACGCCATGCTGGGCGACGGCTCCATGGGCGAAGCCGGGGCGCGCGTCGTCATCGAGGAATGCCTGGTCGGCGAGGAAGCCAGCTTCATCGTCATGTGCGACGGCCGCAATGTGCTGGCGCTGGCCACCAGCCAGGACCACAAGCGCCTGCAGGACGGCGACCAGGGCCCGAACACCGGTGGCATGGGCGCCTACTCGCCCGCCCCGATCGTCACGCCCGAGCTGCACCACCGCATCATGCGCGAAATCATCCTGCCGACCGTGCAGGGCATGACGCGCGACGGCATCCCCTACACCGGCTTCCTGTACGCCGGCCTGATGATCGCCCCCGGCGATGATCCCGACCGCGACATCAAGACGCTGGAATTCAACTGCCGCATGGGCGACCCGGAAACCCAGCCGATCATGATGCGCGTCAAGAGCGACCTGCTGGACGCGCTCGAGCACGCCGTCGAGGGCACGCTGGACCAGGCCGACATCACCTGGGACCGCCGCACCGCCCTGGGCGTGGTGCTGGCCTCGCACAACTATCCCAACACCCCGCGCACCGGCGACGTCATCCGCGGCCTGCCCGCCGACGCCGACGACTGCATGGTGTTCCACGCGGCCACCCGCCTGGAAGGCGACGAAACCCAGACCACCGGCGGCCGCGTGCTGTGCGTCACGGCGCTGGGCGACTCGGTCAAGATGGCGCGCGACCGTGTGTACGAAGCCATCGACGGCATCCACTTCGACGGCCGCCAGTACCGCAGCGACATCGGCTGGCGCGCGCTCAAGCCGTCGCAGCAGAAGCCCAAGTCCAACGCGTAACCGGAAGCGCCGATGAACGCCTTGCCCGTCGCCGACGTCCGCGGCTACCTCACCGGCCTGCAAGCCCGCATCGTCGCCGCGCTGGAGGCCGCCGAAGGCGGCCCCTTCCGCAGCGACGAATGGGTCAGGCCCGAAGGCGGCGGCGGCCTGTCGCGCCTGCTCGAAGGCGGCCAGTTGTTCGAGCGCGCCGGCGTGCTGTTCAGCCACGTCCGGGGTTCGAAGCTGCCGCCGTCGGCCAGCGCGCACCGGCCCGAGCTGGCTGGCCGCTCCTGGGAAGCCATGGGCGTGTCGATGGTGCTGCACCCGCGCAACCCGTACGTGCCCACCACGCACATGAACGTGCGCATGTTCGTCGCCGCGGCCCGTCCCGGCCATGACGAGGCCGACGTGTTCTGGTTCGGCGGCGGCATCGACCTGACACCCTACTACCCTTTCGAGGAAGACGCGCGCCACTTCCACACCGTGTGCCGCGACGCCCTGGCCGGGCATGGCGCCGACTACTACCCGCGCTACAAGCGCTGGTGCGACGAGTACTTCTTCCTCAAGCACCGCAACGAAACCCGGGGCATCGGCGGCATTTTCTTCGATGACCTGAACGCTCCCGGCTTCGACGCCTCGTTCGCCCTGACGCGCTCGGTCGGCGACGCCTTCCTCGACAGCTACCTGCCGATCGTCGAACGTCGCCGCCACACGCCCTACGGCGAACGCGAACGCGACTTCCAGGCCTACCGCCGCGGCCGCTACGTCGAATTCAACCTGGTGTTCGACCGCGGCACACTGTTCGGCCTGCAGTCCGGCGGCCGCACCGAGTCGATCCTGCTGTCCATGCCGCCGCTGGCGCAATGGCGCTACGACTGGCAGCCGGAGACGGGCACGCCCGAGGCCGAGCTGGCTGCCTACCTGACGCCGCGGGACTGGGTGTGAAGCGCATCGGTCTTCTGGGCGGCAGTTTCGACCCCGTCCACGTCGCGCATGTCGCGCTGGCCGACAACGCGCTGCGGGCGCTCGGCCTGGCGCAAGTGCAACTGATCCCGGCGGCCAACCCCTGGCAGCGCGCCGCCTTGCACGCCACCGCGGACCAGCGCCGCGCCATGCTGGAACTGGCCATCGCCGGCCACGATGGCTTGGCGGTCAATCCGATCGAACTCGAACGCGGCGGCGCCACCTACACCATCGACACCCTGCGCGCCCTGCCCGCCGATGCCCGCTATGTCTGGCTGCTGGGCGCCGACCAGTTGGCCAATTTCTGCACCTGGCAGTCATGGCGCGAAATCGCCAGCCTGGTCGACCTGGCGGTGGCCACACGCCCCGGCACGCCGCTGGCGCCGCCGGCGGAACTGGCCGACTGGCTGCGTGGCCAGGGACGCCAGCTCGAAGAATTGCCTTTCGCCCCGATGCCGGTCTCGGCCTCGCAGATCCGCGAGCGCCTGGCCCGGGGCGAATCGACCGACGGCCTGCTGGCCGCGCCCGTCGCCGCCTATATTGCGGCGCACCATCTTTACCGATAAACCCATCCCGCCCTGGCGCGCAGCGCCACGGAAACCGGCACTCGCCGTCCGTCAGCGGGTTATATTTGCAGCTATGGATATACAGAAACTCCAACGCGCCGTCATCGACGCCCTCGAAGACGTCAAGGCGCAAGACATCAAGGTCTTCAACACCACGCATCTGACCAGCCTGTTCGATCGCGTCGTGATTGCAAGCGCCACCTCCAATCGCCAGACGCGGGCGCTGGCCTCCAGCGTGGCAGACCGCGGCCGCGCGCTCGACCTCTCCGGCATCACGATCGAAGGCGAGGACACCGGCGAATGGGTCGTCGTCGACCTGGGCGACGTCGTGGTCCACATCATGCAGCCCGCCATCCGCCAGTACTACAACCTGGAAGAGATCTGGGGCGGCAAGCCGGTGCGCGTCAAGCTGCTGCCCGAATCCACCCGGGTCGCGCCGATCGCCAGCGACAGCGCCTACGACAGCACCGACAATTAAGAGCGCGTTGTGAAGCTGATCGTCGCCGCCGTGGGCACGCGCATGCCAGACTGGGTGCAGACCGCCTGGGACGACTACGCCAAGCGCCTGCCGCCCGACTGCGCGCTCGAACTGCGCGAGATCAAGCCCGAACCCCGCACCACCGGCAAGACCCCGGCCCAGATGATGGCCGCCGAAGCCAAGCGCATCGAGGCCGCGCTGCCGGCCGGTGCGCTACGCCTGGCGCTGGACGAACGCGGCCGCGACCTCACCACCATGGCGTTGTCACAGAGGCTCGAACAATGGCGCGCGGGCGGTCAGGATGTCGCCTTCCTGGTCGGCGGCCCCGACGGCCTGGATGCCGAGCTCAAGGCTTCGTGCAGCGGCCAGTTGCGCCTGTCGTCACTAACGCTGCCGCATCCCATGGTGCGCGTGGTGCTGGCTGAACAGCTCTACCGCGCCTGGGCCATCATGACCAACCATCCCTATCACCGCGCCTGAGGCATGACGCCGGGCGCCAGCCTGGCGCGCGCCGCTTCCCATGACTGACGCTCCCCCTCCCGCACGCCTGTACCTCGCCTCCGCCAGCCCGCGCCGGCGCGAACTGCTGACGCAGATCGGCCTCGCGCACGACGTGCTGCGCGTGCCGGCGCCGCCCGGTGAAGACGAACCCCAGCACCCCGGCGAAAGCGCCGCCGACTACGTGCAGCGCACCGCGCGCGACAAGGCCGAACGCGGCCGCGACTGGCTGCGCGCGCAAGCCTTGCCGGCCTTGCCGCTGCTGGCCGCCGACACCACCGTCATCCTCGACGGCCAGGTGCTGGGCAAGCCCGCCGACCGCGACGACGCCATCCGCATCCTGCAGGCGTTGTCGGGCCAGACGCACCAGGTCCACACCGCCGTCGCGCTATGGACGGGCGATCGCCTGCTGGAAGCGGTTTCGATCACCCAGGTGCAGATGCGCCCCTTGCAACCTGACGAAATCGCGCGCTACTGCGACAGCGGCGAGCCTTACGGCAAAGCCGGCGCCTATGGCATCCAGGGCCTGGCGGGCACTTTCATCGCGCGCATCGACGGCAGCTACACCGGCGTCATGGGCCTGCCGCTATTCGAGACCGCCAACCTGTTGCGGGCCGCGGGCATCGCGATTCCCTGATTCCGCGCAATCCCATGAAAAAAGCCCCCGGGCCGTGCGGTCCCGGGGGCTTTTTGACGTGGTCAGGCGGCGATCAGCTCTGCGACGTCGACACCCGCGCCATCGCCTGCGGCTGCGCGGCCGGCGCCTCGCCTTCGAGCGCCGCATGCAGTTGGTCCTTGTCCAACTCGCCTTCCCAGCGCGCCACCACGACCGCGGCGGTGGCGTTGCCGACCAGGTTGGTCAGCGCGCGGCATTCCGACATGAAGCGGTCCACGCCCAGGATCAGCGCCATGCCGGCCACCGGCACTGTCGGCACCACCGACAGCGTCGCGGCCAGGGTGATGAAGCCGGCGCCCGTCACGCCCGCGGCGCCCTTGGAGCTCAGCATTGCCACCAGCAGCAACAGGATCTGGTCACCCAGCGACAGCGGAATGTCGCAGGCCTGCGCGATGAACAGCGCCGCCATCGTCATGTAGATGTTGGTGCCATCCAGGTTGAACGAATAACCGGTGGGCACCACCAGGCCGACCACCGACTTCGAGCAGCCGGCGCGTTCCATCTTCTGCATCAGCGTCGGCAGCGCCGCTTCCGACGAGCTCGTGCCCAGCACCAGCAGCAGTTCTTCGCGGATGTAGCGCACCAGCTTCAGGATTGAGAAGCCGTTGTAGCGCGCCACCAGGCCCAGCACCACGACCACGAACAGCACCGAGGTGGCGTAGAAGGTGCCCACCAGCATCGCCAGGTTGATGATCGACTTGATGCCGTACTTGCCGATGGTAAACGCCATCGCGCCAAATGCGCCGATGGGCGCGGCCTTCATCAGGATGGCGACCAGCTTGAAGATCGGTTGGGCCAGCGCCGTCAGGAAGTCCAGCACCGGCTTGCCGCGCTCGCCGACCTGAGCCAGCGCGATGCCGAACAGCACCGCCACGAACAGCACCTGCAGGATGTCGCCGCCGACGAAGGGGCTGAAGATCGTGGTGGGGATGACGTTCAGCAGGAAACCCGTGATGGTCGAGTCATGCGCCTTGGCGACATAGCCCGACACCGCCTTCTGGTCCAGCGTGGCCGGATTGATGTGCATGCCGGCGCCCGGCTGCACGATGTGGCTCACCACCATGCCCACGATCAGGGCCAGGGTCGAGAACACCAGGAAGTACAGCATGGCCTTGCCCGCCACGCGCCCGACCTTCTTGAGGTCGCTCATGGCCGCGATGCCGGTCGCCACGGTCAGGAAGATCACCGGGGCGATGATCATCTTCACCAGCTTGATGAAGCCGTCACCCAGGGGCTGCATGGCCTGCCCGAGGTCGGGCTTGAAATAGCCCAGCAGGATGCCGATCACGATCGCGAAAAGCACCTGCACATACAGAATTTGATAGAACTTGAGCTTGCGCGCAGGCGCGCCTTGATCCACTTCGATCATCGGGATTTGTCCCCACCAGGGCCCCAGGCTCCATGCGACGATGCGCAGCGGGTATCGGGGCGTTATCTCTTTTAAAGCCTTGCGTATCTCCGCAGGCCGATTTCACCCGATGAGCAATATCGCCGGGCTTGCACTGTCATATGCAAATGGCGTGCCAAGCCACGGTTGATCGGATATAGAACTCAAGCCTTTGATTCAATTGTGCTTTTTCCGGCTGACAGGGGTTGCCGCCGAAAAGATTGGCGAAATACCGCACAGAACTCCGCTAAAATGTGCGAAAAACCGCACACCACCATGCCCACTCGTCCTCGCTCCCAGCAGGCGTCCGCCGCTGCGCCCGCTCAAGCGGATGCCGCCGCGTCCCGCCGCCGTCAGGCCTGGCCGTGGGCGCTTCTGATTCTGGCGGTCGTGGCGGTGGTGTTCGGTATCCTGCATGCCGCCAGCGAATGGGCGCGCGACGGCGCTCTCAAGGAAGCCTACCTGCAGGCCCGCAGCGCCGGCCAGATCAACGCCGCCCTGTTGCGCAACAACCTGGACAAATTCCGTGCGCTGCCCTTCGTCCTCACTCGCGATGTCGACCTGCGCGCCACGCTGCAGAACCCCACAGCGGCGCAGATCGAGTCGCTCGACGAAAAACTCGACAGCCTGAGCCGCGGCGTGGGCGCCTCGGCGATCTACGTCCTGGACCAGACGGGCTACGCCATCGCCGCCAGCAACTGGCGCGAACCCGCCACCTTCGTCGGCGTCGATTACCAGTTCCGGCCGTACTTTCGCGGCGCCGTGGCGCACGGATCCGCCGAGCACTTCGCGCTTGGCACCATCAGCCACGAAGCCGGCCTTTACCTGTCGCGGCGGGTCGACGACACCAGCGGCACGATGCTGGGCGTCGTGGTGTTGAAAGTCGATTTCCGTGACCTCGAAGCCGACTGGCGCCAGTCGAACGCGCCCATCTTCGTCACCGACGAACATGGCGTCGTGCTGCTGGGCAGCGTGCCCGACTGGCGCTTCCGCGTGCTCAAGCCGCTGGCGCCCGACCTGGCCCAGACCCTGCGCACCAGCCTGCAGTTCGGCGACGCCATGTTCCAGCCGCTGCCCTTGCGGCCCGCCCCGACGACGATCAGTGGCGGCCAACTGCTGCGATCGGCCGAAGCCCTGCCACAGATTCCGGCCGGCGCGCCGCTGCTGCACACCACACTCCCCATCGTCGAATCGCCGGGCTGGACGCTGCACCTGCTGTCCCCCGTGCAGTCGGCGCTCAACCGCGCCACCGCCAACGCGCAACTGGGCGCGCTGCTGGCCCAAGGCGTGCTATCCGCCGTCATCGGCATCCTGCTTTACCGCCGCCATCGCAACCGTGAACGCGCCTCCCAGCAGATGGCGGTACGCCAGCAGTTGGCCGCCCAGGTCGAAGAGCGCACCGCGCAACTGCGCGAGGTCAACCAGCAACTGCTGGCGCAAATGGACGAACGCCAGCGCACCGAGGCGCGTCTGCACACCATGCAGGACGAACTGGTGCAAGCCAGCAAGCTCGCGCTGCTGGGCCAGGTTGCCGCCGGCGTCGCGCACGAAATCAACCAGCCGGTGGCTGCGATCCGCGCCTATGCCGACAACGCCGCTGAATTCCTACGCCGCCAGGATCCGGCCTCCGTCCAGGAAAACCTGGGCACCATCGCCTCGCTCACCGACCGCATCGGCCATATCACCGGCGAGCTGCGCGCGTTCTCGCGCAAGGCAGGCGCCTCGGTCGGCCCCACCAGCCTGAAAGAGGCGCTGGATGGCGCACTGCTGCTGGTCGGCCCCCGGGCCAGGCGCCAGCGCGTAGTGTTGCAACGCCCGCCTGTGGAACAAGACTACCTGGTGCAGGCCAACCGCATCCGCCTCGAGCAGGTGCTGGTGAACCTCCTGCAGAACGGCATGGATGCACTCGAAGGCCAGGCCGACGGCCGCATCATCATCGCACTGCAGGACATGGGCGCCTCGGTGCAACTGTTCGTCAACGACAACGGCCCGGGCCTGTCGCCCGAAGCCAGCGCGCGCCTGTTCACGCCGTTTCACACCACCAAGGCCGAGGGCCTGGGGCTGGGCCTGGTGATTTCACGCGACATCGTCGCCGAATTCGGCGGCGACCTGCGTGCCGCCCATCCCGGCGATGCCATTTTCCCCGCGCCCCACGGCCCCGGCCGCGGCGCGATGTTCACCCTGACGCTGCGCAAAGCGCCGCCTTCGATCCATGACCCGCGTACCTGACACCGACCACTCCCAGCCCCTGCCGCCAGGCGCCATGCCTGGAGCCGCCCTGCTGGAAGATCCCCGCGCCAAGCCCGCCGCACCACGTGTCGCCTTCATTGACGACGACGAGGACCTGCGCCGCGCCAACGTGCAGACGCTCAAGCTGCACGGCATCGCGGTCGAAGCCCATGCCAGCGCGCGCGGCGCGCTCGCCACGATCAATCGCGACTTCGACGGCGTGGTGGTCACCGATATCCGCATGCCCGACATCGATGGGCTGCAACTGTTCCAGCGCCTGCGGGCCATCGACCCGGAGATCCCCGTCATCCTCATCACCGGCCACGGCGACATCGCCATGGCGGTGCAATGCATGCGCGACGGCGCCTATGACTTCCTGGCCAAACCCTATCCCCCGGATCGCCTGGTCACCGCCATCTCACACGCAGCCGAAAAACGTCACCTGGTGCTGGAGAACCGCCGCCTGCGCGAGGCCGCGTTCGCGGTCGAAGCCGACGAAGTGCCCTTCATAGGCACCACCCCGGCCATGCAGCGCATCAAGCAGACGCTGCGCCACATCGCCGACGCCGACGTCGACGTGCTGGTTGAGGGCGAAACCGGCACCGGCAAGGAAGTGGTCGCCACCGCCCTGCACCGCCTGAGCCGCCGGCGGCATCGCGCGCTGGTCGCGATCAACTGTGGCGCGCTACCGGAAAGCGTGATCGAAAGCGAGCTGTTCGGCCACGAGGCCGGCGCCTTCACCGGCGCGCAGAAGCGGCGCATAGGCCGCATCGAGCACGCCAGCGGCGGCACCCTGTTCCTCGACGAAATCGAGAGCATGCCCCTGGCGGTGCAGGTCAAGCTGCTGCGCGTCCTCGAATCGCGACAGATCACCCCGCTGGGCAGCAACGAAGTCCGCAACCTGGACTTGCGCGTCGTCGCCGCCACCAAGGAAGACCTGGGCAGCCCGGCCGTTCGCGCCAAATTCCGCGAAGACCTGTTCTACCGCCTGAATGTGGTCACCATCCGCATTCCGCCCCTGCGCGAACGCCGCGAGGACATCCCTCTGCTGCTGGCCCACTACCTGGGTCATGCCTCGCGCCGCTTCCAACGCGACATTCCCGACATGCCCACGGACATCAAGCGCCATCTATTGACACATGACTGGCCCGGCAATGTGCGAGAACTCGCACACTTCGCCGAACGCTTCGTCCTGGGCGTGCTGAACACCCCCACCGCCACGGCCCCCGAACCCGCAATCAGCGCCGGCACCCTGCCGGAAAAGATGGAGCGTTTCGAAGCCCAGCTCATCCGTGAAGCGCTCGCCGCCCACCGGGGCGACGTCCGCGCAACGCTGGAAGCGTTGGGCATTCCTCGCAAGACGTTCTACGACAAGCTACAGCGTCACGGCATTGACCGCCAGGACTACACCGGAACGGCACCGCTCTGACACATTGTCCCGGCCAACAAAAACCCCCGTGCGGCGCAAGCCGCATGGGGGTTTCTTTTCGGGGTTTCTTTTCAGGGTGTGGCGCGCCCCAAAAGACAAAACCCCACAGGCGTTAGCCTGCGG
>NZ_JAWRWN010000015.1:0-22135 GCF_046535435.1 Achromobacter sp. SIMBA_011
CAGCGACCAGCGGATCACGTTGAACCATTGCTCGTCGCCCTGGCGCACCATGGGGCCCAGCGGCTCCTTGGAGAAGTCTTCCGGCAGGATGATGTACTTGTCCGGATTCTCCAGCGTGGTGCGGGTCGAGGCCAACTGCGACTTGTCGGTCGTGAAGGCATCGCAACGGCCGGCCGAGAAGGCGCGGATGATTTCGTCGTACTTGTCGATCACGACGGGCTTGAATTCGATCTTCTGGCCACGGAACCAGTCGGCCAGGTTCAGCTCGGTGGTGGTGCCCGGCTGCACGCAGATGGTGGCGCCGTTCAGTTCCTTGGCGCTCTTGACGTTCAGGTCCTTCGAGACCATGACGCCCTGGCTGTCGTAGTAGTTCACGCCCACGCCGATCAGGCCCAGGGTGGTGTCGCGCGTCAGCGTGACGGTGGTGTTGCGGGTCAGCACGTCCACTTCGCCCGATTGCAGGGCGGTGAAACGCTGCTGCGTGTTCAGCGGCGTGACCTTGAACTTGCTGGCGTCGCCGAACATGGTGGCGGCGACGGCGCGGCACAGATCCACATCCAGGCCCTTGTACTCACCCTTGCTGTCCGCGATCGAGAATCCCGGAATGCCGGTCGAAACGCCGCATTGGACAAACCCTTTCTTCTTGACGTTATCGAAGGTCGCACCCGCATTGGCAGCCGCGGACGCAGCGAACAGGGCGGTGCCAATGGCAGCGAGTTTCAGTACTTTCATCTTGATCTCCGTAGGGGTGTTGCGAAGCCGAACGCAAGGCCGGGTTGGGCTTTACGCATGGGGCGGATGGTAGCGTCCGCAAAGCGGCCTCCGCATCCGGGAATTCCCTTGAAATATAGGGACACTGGACGAAATCAAATGGGGTTTTGCGATAAAAACGGGGACACATTTTCGTTCGAAAAAACGTGTCCAACCGGTCACTTTTATGCGGCGTCCGCGGTCACATCAGGACACTTTTTCCCGCGCGGCCCTCGCGCGGTTTTAGGCCAGCTTACTGTCCCCGAGTTAATATTGCGGCTTCATCCGACAGCCGCCATGATCGAATTCCAGCACGTATTCAAATCGTATGGCCGCGGCCGCAATATCCTGGCCGACATCAACTTCCGCGTGAGCGCGGGCGAGTTCGTTTTCGTGTCGGGGCCTTCCGGCGCCGGCAAGTCGACCCTGCTCAAGCTGATCGGCGGGCTCGAGCCCGCCAGCCGGGGCTCCATCCAGGTCAACGGCCAGCGGCTCGACAAGCTGCCTGCCCGCGCCCGGCCCTACCTGCGCCGCGCCGTGGGCGTGATCCTGCAGGACACGCACCTGCTGTTCGATCGCAGCGCGTTTGAAAACGTGATGCTGCCGCTGGCCGTCACCGGCCATCCCGGCGATTCGGCCGCCGCCCGCGCCCGCGCCGCGCTGGACAAGGTCGGCCTGTCGGGCAAGGAAGATCTCAACCCCATCGAACTGTCGGGCGGCGAGCAGCAGCGCCTGGCGATCGCGCGCGCCATCGTCAACCGACCCGCGATCCTGATCGCCGACGAGCCCACCGCCAACCTCGACCACGACAACGCGCAGCGCATCATGAATGTGTTCCGCGACTTCAACCGCGTCGGCGTCACCACGCTGATCGCCTCGCACGACCAGGAACTCATGGCGCGCTACGCCACCCGCACCCTGCGCATCGACCCGGGCAAGTTCGCCGACTCGCACGGCGCCGCCACGCCCCCGGCCGACGTCGGCCACGGCATCGCGGGAGAACCGGCATGAACGCCTGGCTGCGGCAGCATCGCTATGCGCTCATGGTCACCCTGCGCCGGCTGGTCAAGCAGCCGTTCTCGTCGCTCGCCAACCTGCTGGTGATGGCGCTGGCGCTGGCCCTGCCGTTGCTGGGCAGCGCCATCCTGGTGTCGGTGCAGCCGGTGGCGCGGCAGATGTCGGTCACCCCCGAAGTCACCGTCTTCATGCGGGTCGACGCGCCCGCCGGCGCCGCCGCCGACGTGGCCAGGCGCATCCAGGGCGAATACGCCAACGACGTGCGCGCGGTGCGCGTGGTCGGCCGCGACGACGCCCTGGCCGACCTGCGCGCCAACCCCGCCTGGCAGCAGGCGCTGGCCGTGTTGCCCGGCAACCCCCTGCCCGATGCGGTGGTGGTGACGCTGGCCGACGGCGAAGACCTGGCCGGCCGCGCCGACAAGCTGGCGCAGGCCTGGAAACAATGGAACCAGGTCGACCTGGTGCAACTGGACAGCGCCTGGGTCCAGCGCCTCGAGGCCATCCTGCGCTTCGCCCGCATCGGCCTGGGCTTCCTGGCCGCGTGCGTGGCGGTGGTGGTGCTGGCCACGGTGTTCAACACCGTGCGCATGCAGGCCCTGTCGCAGCGCGAGGAGATCGCCGTGGCGCGGCTGGTGGGCGCCACCGAGTCGTTCGTGCGGCGGCCGTTCCTGTACCTGGGCGCGCTGTCCGGCGCCCTGGCCTCGCTGCTGGCCATCGGCGTGGCGGCGGTGGCGCTGTCGCCGCTGAACAACGCCCTGCTCGGCCTGGCCCGCAGTTATGGGGCTGAATTCGCCCTGCATCTGCCGGGCACGCCCGTGCTGCTGGCCGCCATCGTCGCCTCCGCCGCCCTGGGCGCGCTGTCGGCGCGCTGGTCCGTCACACGCAGCACGCGATTCTGAAGGGCATCGGGCTTCGTCTGATTTCCCTCAAGATCGAGCCGCCTAAAGCCACGTATAGCCCCCGTTCTTCCCCGTGATCCGGGGAACGGCCCCACCCCGCCGTGGGTAGGATGGCAGCACCTGCCTGCCACGGCCCCGCGCGGCCCGGCGCCAGACGGCCGGCCAACTCGTGTCGCGGCCGCCCGAGCATTGCCCCCGGGCGCCAGAATGACACCCGGTCGACGGCCAAACTGCCATATTTTTCAGGGACATAACAAAGTTGCGGTTACACAGGTTTTCCCCCTATTTCAGGCTAAATGTGTAAGAATAAAGCGACATTTTTTTACATATTTTGAAACGTTTTCCGTCCTACCGAGCGCCGCCCTTCGTGTTCAAACCGTTGTCCTTGCCCTTGATTCCGCCCCATGGTCGCCCGTCTTGACGCCCGCGCGACGCGCCACTATTTCGACAGCGCGTTCCAATCCCAGGCGGTGAAGGTACTCCCCAACGAGTACTACGTCACCGACGAAGACATCATGATCTCGACCGTGCTCGGTTCGTGTGTGGCCGCCTGCATCCACGACCCGGTCACTGGCGTTGGCGGCATGAACCACTTCATGCTGCCCGAGGGCGACATGCAGTCGCCCGCCTCGGCCACCATGCGCTATGGCGCCTTCGCCATGGAAGTGCTGATCAACGAACTGCTCAAGGCCGGCGCGGTGCGCGACCGCCTCGAGGCCAAGGTGTTCGGCGGCGGCGCGGTGCTGTCGGCCATGCAGCAGATGAACATCGGCGAACGCAACGGCCAGTTCGTGCTGAACTACCTGCGCACGGAAGGCATCCCCGTCAAGGCCCAGGACCTGGGCGACGTGCACGCCCGCCGCATCAACTATTTCCCGCGCGACGGCCGCGTGATGGTGCGCAAGATGGCGCCGCACCACCAGCGCGCCGAAGAAATCATCGCCAAGCGCGAACAGGCCGCCGCCGAAAGCGTGCAGGCCAAGACCCACAGCCCGCCGCGCGTCGAGCGTTTCACACGGCCCGGCGTGGAACGCTTCGACCGCCCCGCCGCCCGGCCGGGCGTGGAACGTTTCGATCGCCCCGGCGTCGAGCATTTCGACCGCCCCGCCACGCGCCCCGGCGTGGAACGCTTCGACACCGGCGTCACCCGCCGCCGCAAGCCGGAAACCGCGGGCGGTTGAATCCGCCCCGCGCGTCAGCAGCCGAAACTGGCGCGATACTGGCTGGGCGACACGCCCAGCCGCCGCTGGAATACCTCGCGCAGGTGCCGCGCATCCCGGAAGCCGCAATCGAAGGCCACGGTCTTGAGCGGCGCCGAGGCGCGCTCCAGCCGCGCGCGGGCCGCATCCACCCGGGCGCTTTCCACGAAATCCGCCGGGGTGACGCCCGCATCGCGCAGGAACACCCGCGAGAAGTTGCGGCGGCTCATGTTGGCCACTGCCGCCAGCGCGTCCACGCCGAGATCCTCGGCCAGATGCCCCAGCACGTACTGCTGTACCTGCGCCACCGCCGAGGTCTCCTCGACAAAGGGCGTGAGGAACGGGCTGAACTGCGATTGCCCGCCAGCGCGATGCATGAACACCACCAGCCGTTTGGCCACGTTCAGCGCCACCTCCGGCCCATGGTCCTGCGCCACCAGGTACAGGGCCAGGTCGATGCCGGCGGTCACCCCCGCAGACGTATGCAGCCGGCCGTCCCGCGCGTACAGCCGATCGGTCTCGACGCGCAGATCCGGATAGCGCGCCGCCAGCGCCGGCGCGTCGTTCCAGTGGGTGGTGACGGTGGCGCCCGCCGGCAGGCCGGCGCGCGCCAGCAGGAAGACGCCGTTGCAGATCGAGCCGTAGCGTTCGGCCCGCGCGCAGGCCGCGCGCAGCCAGGTCCGTGCCTCGTCCGACTCCTGCGCCGCCGGCAGGCCGGGCCCGCCGGCGGCCAACAGCAGGTCGGGCGCGTCGGCGACATCGGCGTAATAGCGCTGCGGCGCCAGCAGCATGCCGTTGGAACAGGGGACCACGCCGCGCGTCAGGCCGATCAACTCCATTCGGTACTGCCGGGCAGGCAGCAAAAAGCGGTTGGCCTCGGCAAAGACGTCCAGCGGACCGCTGACGTCCAGCGACTGCACGCCGGGAAACACGAGAATGGCGACGGATTTCATGGGATCGGAGGGCGGGAGGCTCGGGCCCCGCGCGACACGGCGCGGGCACCAAGGCGGCAACGACGCCGCCAGACGCTACCTTAGCCCAAGGTCTGCGGCGCAAGGGGTCCCTGCCGTCAGGCCTGGCCGCAAACCGTGCCACGGCGGCCGCAATCCGCCGCCGTCCACGGCCATGGCCGCCGGACGCGCCAGGCTGGCCGGAATCCGTGCCGCGCGGCGCTGGTCGATGACCCGGCGCGCGCCCAGACTGCTTGCATCGCCCTCCGGGCTTGCCAAGCAAGGACCCCCCTCATGCAAACGCCCTCTTCCGACCCCAGCGAACGCGTCGGTCCCGCCTTCTCCGTGGACGGCATGCTGCTGGCCCGCAACAAGACACGCCAGGCCATCGAGGACATCGCCGCGCGCATCCGCCCCGGCATGATCGAGGAAGACGCGGTCGCCCTGGCCAAGCAGACGCTGATCGATGCCGGCATGGCGCTGAGCTGGCATCCCACGCGGGTGCGCTTCGGCGCCAACACCCTGAAAGCCATGCGCCAGGCGTCCACGCCCGGCGCGGTGCTGGGCGAACACGACATCTTCTTTCTCGACATCGCGCCGCGCCTGGACGCCTGGGAAGGCGATGGCGGCAAGAGCTACGTGGTGGGCGACGACCCCGGCCAGGCGCGTTGCGCCCGCGACGCCGAGGCGCTGTTCCATGACGTGCGCGGCGTCTGGCTGCGCGAGCGGCTGAGCGGACAGGCGCTCTACGCCTACGCCGACCGCCAGGCGCGCGCCATGGGTTGGGAGCTGAACTTCGACCTGCCCGGCCACCGCGTATCCGACTTCCCGCACGCGGCAATCCATACCGGCTCGCTCGCCGAGCTGGCGATCAGCCCATCGGAGATGCGCTGGATCCTGGAGATCCACTTGCGCGACCCGCAGGGCCGCTACGGCGCGTTCTTCGAGGACATGCTGCTGGACGACGCGCACTATCCGGCGTAGGGCTGGCCAGCCCCAGTCGCGCGGCTGCCGCGAGGGCGCATGGGCCGGCGGCAGGCATATGCCCGTCGCCGGCCATCGCCGCGCAGGCGGATCAGGCCGCCCGCGCGCCGCCGATCGACACCACGCTGGCGCTGAAGTCCTTGAGCAGCGCCTCGCGCCGCGCGGCGGCCTTCTCCATCGCCGCCTCCTTCACGTGGCCGTAGCCGCGGATCTCCTCCGGCACGCTGGCCAGGGCGACCGCGCGATCCAGGTTGCCGCGATTGAGCTTGGACAGGATCGCGCTCAGCGTCTCGCGATACTCGCGCGCCAGCTCGCGCTCGGCGCGGCGCTCGCGCGTGTAGCCGAATGGGTCGAAGCGCGTGCCGCGCAGGCGCTTCATGCGCGCCAGCAGGCGGAACACCCGCAGCATGCCGGGGCCATAGGCTTTCTTGACCAGATGGCCGTCCGCGCCGCGGCGCGCGAACAGCGGCGGCGCCAGGTGGAAGCGCAGCTTCCAGTCGCCCTCGAACTGCTCGCCGATGCGCTTGAGGAACTCCCCGTCCGTGTACAGCCGCGCCACCTCGTACTCGTCCTTGTAGGCCAGCAGCTTGAAGTAGTAGCGCGCCACCGCCAGCGCCAGGCGCTGGGTGCCGGTGGCCTCGCGCTCGGCGTGCGCCACTTTGTCCACCAGGTCGGTGTACTGCCTGGCGTAAGCCGCGTCCTGGTACTGCGTCAGGAACGCGCGGCGCGTTTCGACGACGCGCGCCAGCTCGCCGGCCGGCTTCTTCAGCTCCACCACCGGTTGGACCACGCGCGGCCGGCGGATCTCGATGATGCCCTCCGGATGCGCGGGCGCGCCGCCGCTTGCCAGCAAGCGCGTCACGCCGGCCAGGTCATGCGCCGCGCGGCGGCCCCAGGCGAACGCCGCCTGGTTGTTGGGCACCTGCTGGCCGTTCAGTTCGATGGCGCGCAGCAAGGACTCGCGCGACAGCGGCAGCCAGCCCTTCTGGTAGGCGTAGCCCATCATCAGCGGGTTGGAATAGATGGCGTCGCCCAGCAGGCCCACGGCCAGCGCCGACGCGTCCACCGTGTGCAGGTTGTCCTTGCCGCAGGCGGCCTGCAGGTCGGCCGTCAGGTTGGCGCCCGGCAGCGTCCAGTCGGGGTTGGTGACGAACGCGGCGGTGGGCGCGGTGTCGCTGTTGAGCAGCGCGCGCGAGCGGCCCGGACGCAGCCGCGCCATGGCGTCGGCGCTGGTGGCCACCACCAGGTCGCCGGCCAGCATCAGGTCGGCCTCGCCCATCGCCACGCGCGTGTTCATCAAGTGGTCCGGCGTCTGCGCCAGCACCACGTGCGAATACACCGCGCCGCCCTTCTGCGCCAGGCCGGCCATGTCCAGCACCGAACAGCCCTTGCCTTCCAGGTGCGCGGCCATGCCCAGCAGTTGCCCGATGGTGACCACGCCGGTGCCGCCGACGCCGGCGATGAACACGCCATAGGCCTGCGCCAGCGCCGGCAGCGCCGGTTGCGGCACGTCGTCGTCGACCGCGCCTTCCGGCGCCAGCGCGCGCGGCTTGCGCAGCTTGCCGCCTTCCACCGTGACGAAGCTGGGGCAGAAGCCCTTCAGACAGGAGAAGTCCTTGTTGCAACTGGACTGGTTGATGGCGCGCTTGCGGCCGAACTCGGTCTCCAGCGGTTCCACCGACAGGCAGTGCGATTTCTGCGAACAGTCGCCGCAGCCTTCGCACACGCGCTCGTTGATGACCACGCGCCGCGCCGGATCGGGATAGGCGCCGCGCTTGCGGCGGCGGCGCTTCTCGGTGGCACAGGTCTGGTCATAGATCAGCACCGACACGCCGGGGTGCTCGCGCAACTCGCGCATCACCGCGTCCAGCTCGTCGCGGTGTTTCACCGGCACGCCCGGCGCCATGCCGGCCATGCCCTGGTATTTCTCCGGCTCGTCGGTCACCACCACGATCTTGTCGATGCCCTCGGCGGACACCTGGCGGCTGATCATCGGCACGCTGATGGGGCCGTCCACCGGCTGCCCGCCGGTCATGGCCACCGCGTCGTTGAACAGGATCTTGTAGGTGATCGGCGCCTTGGCCGCCACCGCCGCGCGGATCGCCAGCAGGCCGGAATGGAAGTAGGTGCCGTCCCCAAGGTTGGCGAACACGTGCTTCTCTTCGGTGAACGGCGCCTGCCCCAGCCACGGCACGCCCTCGCCGCCCATCTGCGTGTACATCTGCGTGTTGCGGCCCATCCAGGTGACCATGTAATGGCAGCCGATGCCGGCCATGCCGCGCGAGCCTTCCGGCACCCGTGTCGAGGTATTGTGCGGACAGCCCGAACAGAACCACGGCTTGCGGTCTTCCACCACGCGCGGGCGCGCCAGCGCCTGTTCACGATCGGCGATGAAGGCCAGCCGCGCCTCGATGCCGGCGCGCACGTCGGCCGGCAATTCGAAGCGCAGCAGGCGCGCGGCGATGGCCTTGGCCACCATCGCCGGCGAAAACTCGTAATGCGCCGGCAGCAGCCAGTTGCCCTGCGGCACCGCCCATTCGCCGCCATCCTTGTCGTCGAACTTGCCGACCACGCGCGGGATCTTCTTGCCGCTGCCGATCCAGCTGAACAGTTCCTCCTTCAACTGGTATTCGAGCACCTGGCGCTTTTCCTCGACCACCAGGATCTCGTCCAGGCCATCGGCGAAGCGCGCCATGCCGGTGGACTCCAGCGGCCACACCATGCCGACCTTGAACAGCCGCAGGCCGATGCGCTGGCACACCGCCTCGCTCAACCCGAGGTCGGACAGCGCCTGGCGCGTGTCCAGGTAGGCCTTGCCCGAGGTCATGATGCCAAAGCGCGCGTCGCGCGCCGGCACCTGCCACAGTTCGCGGTTCAGGTTGTTGGCGCGCGCGTAGGCCAGCGCCGCGTACAGCTTGTAGTCCAGCAGCCGCGCTTCCTGTTGCAGCGGCGTGTCCGGGATGCGGATGTTCAGGCCGTCCGGCGGCAGTTGGAAATCCCCGGGCAGCACGATCTGCACGCGGTACGGATCCACGTCCACCGAGGCCGACACCTCGACGATGTCGGTGATGCACTTCATGCCGACCCAGACGCCGGCATAGCGGCTCATGGCCCAGCCGTGCAGGCCGTAGTCCAGCACCTCCTGCACGCTGGACGGGAACAGCGCCGGGATCATGCAGGCCTTGAGAATGTGGTCGCTCTGGTGCGGCAGCGTCGACGACTTGGCCGGATGGTCGTCGCCGGCCACCACCAGCACGCCGCCGTGCGGCGACGTGCCGGCGGCGTTGGCGTGCTTGAACACGTCGCCGCAGCGGTCCACGCCCGGCCCCTTGCCGTACCACATGCCGAACACGCCGTCGTACTTGGCGCCTGGGAACAGGTTGACCTGCTGGGTGCCCCACACCGCGGTGGCCGCCAGGTCCTCGTTGATGCCCGGCTGGAACTCGACGTGGTGCGCCTTCAGGTACTTGGCCGCCTTCCACATGTTCTGGTCGACCCCGCCCAGCGGCGAGCCCCGGTAGCCCGACACGAACCCGGCCGTGTTCAGCCCCGCGCGCAGGTCGCGCAACCGCTGCATCATCGGCAGGCGCACCAGGGCGTGGATGCCGCTCATCCAGGCGCGGCCGCTTTCGAGGGTGTATTTGTCGTCCAACTGGACGGATTCGAGCTCCGCGCGCAGCGCGGGCGTGAGGGGGGCATTCATGTCTACTCCGAGGGTCGTGGAACGCCCGCGGCAGCCAACGCACCACGCCCTCTTGAAGCGCATGCAGGCAAGCGGCGGGAGGTGAATTCCGGGCGCTCGATGCGCCTCTGTCCTACGGTTGTAACCGCTCGCCCCACCCCCGGCAATAGGGCGATGCGATAATTGCGGGCATGGACTTCGCCCCTCGCATCGTCGCCTGGCAACGCCAGCACGGCCGCCACGATCTCCCCTGGCAAAACACCCGGGATCCCTACCGCATCTGGCTCTCCGAGATCATGCTGCAGCAGACGCAGGTGGCCACGGTGATCCCCTACTACGAACGCTTCCTGCAGCGCTTCCCCGACGTGGCCGCGCTGGCCGCCGCCGCTCAGGAAGACGTGATGCCCTACTGGGCCGGCCTGGGCTACTACGCCCGCGCCCGCAACCTGCACCGCTGCGCCCAGGAAATCGCGCGCGACTGGAATGGCCACTTCCCGCCCAGCGCCGAAGCCATCGCCACCCTGCCCGGCATCGGCCGCTCGACCGCCGCCGCCATCGCCGCCTTCGCCTACGGCGAGCGCTCGCCCATCCTCGACGGCAACGTCAAGCGCGTCTTCACCCGTCACTTCGGCATCGCCGGCGACCCCGCCAGGCGCGAGATCGAGCAGCGCCTGTGGGCCCTGGCCGACGCCCAGGTCGAGGCCGCGCCCGGCCTGGACATGGCCGCCTACACGCAGGGCCTGATGGACCTGGGCGCCACCCTCTGTACGCGCGGCAAGCCGGCCTGCGAGCGCTGCCCGGTCGCCGATACCTGTGTCGCCAAGCGCGAAGGCCGCCAGGCCGAGCTGCCCACGCCCAAGGCGCGCAAGGCGATCCCGGAACGCGAGACCGCGATGCTGGTGCTGCAGCACCAGGGCGCCTTCCTGCTGCAGCAACGCCCCGAACCCGGTATCTGGGGCGGCCTCTGGAGCCTGCCCGAATTCGACGCCGCCGGCGACCCCCTGGCCGCCTCGCGCGCCCTCGGCCTGGACCCCGAACAGCGCTTCGAACTCGCCGCCTTCGCCCACACCTTCACCCACTACCGCCTGCACATCCGCCCCTGGTACGTGCCCGTGCGCAGCGCCTCGCTGCGCCAACCCACGCAACCCGAACGCTGGGTCACCCAGGCCGAACTCCCCGACACCGCCCTGCCCGCCCCCGTCAAGAAACTCCTGCTGGGCCTGATCGACGCCGGCCTCCCCGGCGACCTGCTGGCCAACAGCAAGTAGCGCCCTCCGACCGCCCCCCGCGCGCAGCGTCACCACCCCGACGCCAGACACCCAAACGCCAAAGAAGGCCGCCCGCGCGGCCGCCTTTGGCGCCCCCGCAAGGTCCTGCCCCGCCCACGATTGCAGGCAAAAATGCCAAGCACAAGACCCGCCCCAACAGCCGCCGTTAAGTCACGACGCGAGCGAGTGGCGGGGCAGGCGGGGGATGGCGGGGCGTGTAGATGCGCCCGGCGGAAACCGAAGGCAGCCGCCGGCAGGCGGCAACGAGGTTGAGCCCGGGGCAGTCCGGAGCGAACGCTCCGGACCGCAATCGTAGCCCCGCCATCCCCCGCCTGCCCCGTCACTCGCGACTCAAGAACCCACCCGTCACTCATCCCCCAGCAACATCACCAGCTTCAGATCCAGGTGAGTCGCCAGGCGGAAGGTAATCTGCTGAAACGCCATCCGCCCCCGCCGCGGATGCGCGAATTCACGCAGGCCGCCCTCGCGCTCGACCACCGCGTGCCGGTTCCACCAATGCGCGAATACGGCACTCTGCCGGTTCAGGGCGTCGATCAGCGCCAGCACCGCCGGCTCATCCAGATGCGCGCCCGCATCCGCCCGGAACTCGGCCACCACGCGCCGCGCCCGCTGCTCCCAATCCACCACCAGCTCGCGCGCCGCCGGGTCCAGGAAGATGTAGCGCAGCAGGTTGGGCTCCGGATCCCGGGTCGGCCAGTCGTCGAACAGTTCCCGCAGGGGTTCATTACAGGCCAGCACGTTCCAGGCCCGGTCCAGCACGTAGGCCGGCGCGGTGATGGCGTCCACGCACTCGCGCAACGACCCGGGCGCCCCCATCGCGTCGTCGCGCGCATGCTGCGGATCGGCGCAATCGGCCAGGTCGAACAGATAGGCCCGCTCGGCCCGCGCCAGTTGCAGCACCCCCGCGATGCGCGACCAGACCGACGGCGATACCGACACCTCGCGCCCCTGTTCGATCCAGGTGTACCAGGTGACGCTGATGCCGCACAGTTGCGCCACCTCTTCGCGCCGCAGCCCCGGCGTGCGCCGGCGCATGCCTTCGGGCAGGCCGGCCATCTGCGGCGTGATGCGCGATCGGGCGCTGCGCACGAATTCGCCCAGCGCCTGGCGGCGCAGGCGGGAGCCTTCGTGGCCGGCGGCGCCGGCCTGGGGGGAAGCGTTCATACCAGGATAAGAGAGGGACTTGTACGTGTATAAGCTCCATCTATCTTAGCGCCTGGCCGCCCGCGGGCGGTACCGCGCCCCGCCCGCGGGCGACCACGGGCCGGACCGGCATATCGACGAACGGCGCCCGGCCGCGCTACGGTCAACCCTGCACAGAACGGTATCGACCCGACGCAACCGCCCCAAAACCAAGGAGACAACCCCGCCATGACCGCCCACCAGACGTCCTCGAGCTGCCCCTCCGTGACCGAGGCCGCGGCGCTGTTCCGCGACGGCCAGATCACCAGCGAGGCCCTCACCCGGGCCTGTCTGGACCGCATCGCGTCCCGCCAGGACCTCAATGCCTTCATCACCGTCGACGCCGAGGGCGCGCTGGCCCAGGCAAGGGCCGCCGACGCGGGGCGCGCTGCCGGCCGCGCGCCCCGGCCGCTGGAAGGCGTGCCCTTGGCGATCAAGGACAACATCCATGTGGCGGGGCTGCCCAACACCGCCGGCACCCCGGCCCTGCATGGCTTCATCCCCAAGGAAGACGCGCCGGTGGTGCGCCGGTTGCGCGAGGCGGGCGCCGTCATCGTCGGCAAGACCCACATGCATGAACTGGCGTTCGGTGTGTCCGGCTACAACACGGCCTATCCCGGCCCGCGCGGCGCGGGCACGCGCAACGCCTATGACCCCGAACGCATCGCCGGCGGCTCGTCCTCGGGCAGCGGCGCGGCGGTGGGCGCGCGCCTGGTGCCGGCCGCGCTAGGCACCGACACGGGCGCTTCCGTGCGCCTGCCCGCCGCCCTCAATGGCGCCGTCGGCTTCCGGCCTTCCGTGGGTCGCTATGACGGTTCGGGCATTACGCCGATTTCGCATACCCGCGATACGCCCGGACCCATCGCCAACGGCATGGCCGACATCGCGCTGCTGGATGCCGTCCTGACCGGCGATGACACGCCACTGCCGGCGCTGCGCGCCGCCGACCTGCGCCTGGGCCTGCCCGGCTATTTCTGGCAGGACCTGGACCCGCGGGTAGAGGCCACGGCGCAGGCCGCCCTGGAGCGTCTGCGCGCGGCCGGCGTGACCCTGGTCCCGCTGGACCTGCCCGGCCTGGAAGCCAGCAACGCCGCGACCGGCATGCCGCTGTGCCTGTACGAGCAGAAGCACGATCTGATCGCCTATCTGCAACGCCACGACGCGGGCGTGTCATTCGAGGAACTGGTGGCTCGGATTTCCAGCCCTGACGTGAAAGCCATCTTCGACGACCTGGTCGTGCCGGGCGTGCTGCCCACGCCATCGGGCGAACTGCTGCCGCTGCAACCGCTTTACGACAGCGCCATCGCGCAGCATCGCAACGCGCTCATCGACGTCTACCGCCGTGCGTTCGCGCGGCACGCGCTGCACGGGCTGCTGTTCCCCACGGTGCCGGTGCTGGCGCCGCTCGCCGCGCCCGAGGCCAGCAGCCTGGAGTCGTTCCTGCGGCTGGCGCGCAACGTCGACCCGGGCAGCAACGCGGGCCTGCCCGGCCTGAGCCTGCCCGCCGGCCTGTCGGAGGGCGGCCTGCCGATCGGATTGGAAGTGGATGGGCTGCCGGGCGAGGACCGCCAGACCCTCGCCATTGGCATGGCAATCGAACCATTGCTGGGCCGGCTGGCGCCGCCGGCTGCCTGACGCGGACGCCGCCCTAGCCGGCGTCCGCGCGCATCGCGGCCAGGGTCGCCTCCAGCGCGCCCGCCACGCCCAGCGTGCGCAACGACTGCGCTGCTTGCGCCACCTCGCGCACGAAACGCTCGTCGCGGCCCAGGTCGCCGAACACGGCGGCCAGGGCCGTCATCTCGCGCGCCCAGGCCAGCGCGGCGGCCGGTCCCGGCGAAGCATCGCGCGCCGCCTGCTCGGCCTGCGCCAGTCGCTGCGCCAGCGGCTCGGCCAACGGGTCATCGATGGGATAACGCCGTCCTGCCTGATCCACCCCGCGCAGGAAATGCAGCCAGCCGGCCAGCGCCAGCGCCAGCCCCGTGATCGGCCGGTCCGCCGCCAGCCGCGCCCGCACCGTGCCC
This sequence comes from Achromobacter sp. SIMBA_011, assembly GCF_046535435.1. Classification (NCBI taxonomy): domain Bacteria; kingdom Pseudomonadati; phylum Pseudomonadota; class Betaproteobacteria; order Burkholderiales; family Alcaligenaceae; genus Achromobacter; species Achromobacter sp. SIMBA_011. The sequence continues at coordinate 13,974 of NZ_JAWRWN010000015.1, forward strand.
AGCAGGCGCTGCGGCATCTTCTGCGATCCGTCCATGGCGATCTGCCGCGTCTGGTGCCGCAGCGCCGGATTGGCGTAGCGTTGCAACAGCCGCTCCTGGTAAGCCGCCAGGTCCAGGCCTGGCAGCACCGGCAGGGTCGGCGCGATTTCCATGCGCATCAGGTCCGCCAGATAGCGCCGCAGCGCCGGCTGCGCCACGGCCTGGTCCACCGTGCCCCACCCCGCCATCACCGACAGGTAGGCCAGCGCCGAATGCGCGCCGTTCACCATGCGCAGCTTGAGGGTCTCGAACGGCGCCGCCTCGTCGACAAAGCGCGCGCCGCCCACGGCCCAGTCCGGCCGACCGGCGGCAAAGCGATCTTCCACCACCCATTCCAGGAACGGCTCGGCCTGCACCGGCCAGGCGTCCGTCATGCCCAGCGCCTGCGCCACGGCCGCGCGATCCTCATCGGTGGTGCGCGGCACGATGCGGTCCACCATGGAGCACGGAAACGTGCAGGCCTGGCCGATCCATTCGGCCAGGCGGGCGTCGACCTGCGCGGCGAACGCCAGCACCAGGCCGCGCAGCAGATGGCCGTTGCCGGGCAGGTTGTCCAGCGACAGCAGCGTCACCGGGCCCAGGCCCGAGGCGCGGCGCCGTTGCAGCCCCCACACCAGGAAGCCGATGGTGCTGCGCGGCGCCAGCGGTTGGCCCAGGTCGTGCACGATGTCGGGATGCGCCAGGTTCAACGCGCCGCTGGCCGGATCGTGGCAATAGCCCTTCTCGGTCACGGTCAGGCTCACGATGCGCGTGTACGGGCTGGCGATGCGCGCCAGCACCGCCTGCGGATCCTCCGGCGCCACCCGCGTTTCCAGCAGGCAGCCGATCACGGCCAGTTGCTGTCGCGGCCGGCCCTCGGCGTCGGCGCTGCGCAGCGCCAGCGTGTACAGCCCGTCCTGCGGCGCCAGCGCATCGCGGGTGTCGGCCTGGCGCAGCGACACGCCGCAGATGCCCCAGCGCGGGTCGCCGCTGGCGTGGATGGCCGCCTCATTCACCGCCGCCAGATGGCCGCGCGCGAACGCGCCCAGTCCCAGATGCACGATGCCGGCGCGCAACGCGCCCCTATCGTAGGCCGGCCGCGCCACGCCCGGCGCCAGCGCGGGCAGGCGCGCCGGATGCAGCCGGAGGGCCGCGGGGGCTACCAATTCCATAGCGTGCCGTCCTGCTGCAAGCGGTTCACCGGCAGGTAGGCGCGCTTGTACGGATACTTGGCGGCCAGCTTCTCGTCGATGTCCACGCCGTGCCCCGGCGCATCGCCCGGATACAGCATGCCCTGCGAGAAGGTGTAGGCGTGGGGGAACACCGCGTCCGTCTCCTCGGTGTGGCGCATGTATTCCTGGATGCCGAAGTTCGGCACCCACAGGTCGAAGTGCAGCGCCGCGCCCATGCACACCGGCGACAGGTCGGTGGCGCCATGGCAGCCGGTGCGCACCTGGTACAGCGAGGCCAGGTCGGCGATGCGGCGCAGGTGCGTGATGCCGCCGGCGTGCACCACGGTGGTCCGGATGTAGTCGATCAACTGGTTCTGCACCAGGTCCTTGCAGTCCCAGATCGAATTGAAGATCTCGCCCACCGCCAGCGGCGTGGTGGTGTGCTGGCGGATCAGGCGGAAGGCGTCCTGGTTCTCGGCCGGCGTGGCGTCTTCCATCCAGAACAGGTTGTAAGGTTCCAGCGACTTGCCCAGGCGGCCAGCCTCGATCGGCGTCAGGCGGTGGTGCACGTCGTGCAGCAGGTGGTGCTCGAAGCCGAGCTTTTCACGGATGCGCTCGAACAGCTTGGGCGTGTGCCGCAGGTACTTCTCGGTGGACCAGTCGTGCTCGCTGGGCAGGTCGGCGTCGGCGGGTTCGTAGAACAGGTTGCCGCGGCCGACGCCGTAGACCTTGTCCAGCCCCGGCACGCCGCTCTGCGCGCGGATCGCGCGGTAGCCCATGTCGGCATAGCGCAGCACCTCGTCGACGGTGTGCTCGATGTCGCTGCCATTGGCGTGGCCGTAGACCATGACGCCGGTGCGGCTCTTGCCGCCCAGCAGTTGGTACAGCGGCAGGCCGGCGGCCTTGGCCTTCAGGTCCCAGAGCGCGGTGTCGACCGCGGCGATGGCGGTCATGGTGACCGGGCCCCGGCGCCAGTAGGCGCCCTTGTACAGGTATTGCCAGATATCCTCGATCTGGTGCGCGTCGCGGCCGATCAGGCAAGGCACCACGTGTTCGGTCAGGTAGGCCGCCACGGCCAGCTCGCGCCCGTTCAGGGTGGCGTCGCCGATGCCGGTCAGGCCCTGGTCGGTCTCGATCTTCAGGGTCACGAAATTGCGGCCCGGCGAACAAACAATGACGCGTGCGTTCGTAATTTTCATCATGGATTCCGTGAAACGGGAGGGTGTTCAGCCTTCCCAGCCCAGGTGGCTGAGGAAGTCGCGGGTACGGGCGACCTGCGGGTTGTCGAAAATCTGCGCGGGCGGGCCCTGTTCCAGGATGGCGCCGTTCTCGAACACCACCACCCAGTTGGCCACTCGCCGCGCGAAACTCATTTCATGGGTGACCACGATCATGGTCATGCCTTCCTGCGCCAGCTTCTTCATGACGTTCAGCACCTCGCCCACGGTCTCGGGGTCGAGCGCCGAGGTCGGCTCGTCGAACAGCATCACTTCCGGCTCCATCGCCAGCGCGCGGGCGATGGCCACGCGCTGCTGCTGGCCGCCGGACAGGTTGGCGGGGAAGTTGCCGGCCTTGTTGGCCAGGCCGACCTTCTCCAGCAGCGCCATGGCGCGGGCCCGCGCCTGCTCCGGCGCCATGCCGAGCACGGTGATGGGCCCCATGGCGACGTTGTCCAGCGCCGACTTGTGCGGGAACAGCTCGAAGCTCTGGAACACCATGCCCATGCGCTGGCGCACCTTGCGCACTTCCGATTCGGCCTCCGGCACCGCCACGCCGTCCAGCAGCACGCGGCCGCCGTCGATCTTCTCCAATGCGTTGGTGCAGCGCAGGAGCGTGGACTTGCCCGAACCGGACGGGCCGATCAGGCACATCACCTCGCCCTTGTTGACCTGCAGCGAAACGTCGTTCAACGCCACGAAGTCGCCAAAGACCTTGCGCACGTGCTCGTACACCAGCACCGGCGGCTGATCGGCGCCCTTGCGTGCGGCGGCCGTTGCCGCGCGGGTCGTTGCTGCGGCCGCCGCCGCGCCGGTCGTGCCGGCCACTTGTTCCAGGATCATCTCGTTCACTCCTTGACTCCGTATTTGCGGTGGATCCAGTCGACCAGCTTGGCCTGCGGATAGCCCATCAGCCAATAGATCACCGCCATCGCGGTCAGCATTTCCAGCACGCGGAAGCTCTGCGCGCGCACCTGCATCGAGGCATAGGCCAGCTCGCTGACGGCGATCACCGACACCAGCGAGGTGTCCTTGAACAGCGAGATCCAGGTGCTGGCCAGCACCGGCAGGATGCGCCGCGCTGCCTGCGGCACCAGCACCTTGAACATGGCCTGGCGGCGCGACATGCCCATCGCCAGCGCCGCCTCCATCTGGCCCTTGCGGATCGAATTGATGCCGGCGCGGAAGGTCTCGGAGTTGTAGGCCGACACGTTCAGCACCAGCGCCACCAGCGCCGTGGTCACCGCCGAGAACTGCACGTCCAGCGCCATCGGCATCACGTAGAACGCCCAATAGATCACCAGGATCAGCGGCAGGTTGCGGAAGAACTCGACGATCGCCACCGCGATGCCATTGGCCACGCGGTTCGACGACAGCCGCATCAGCGCCAGCACCATGCCGCCGGGCACCGCCAGCGCCATCGTCACCACCGTCAACATCACGGTCATGGCCGCGCCCTGCAGCAGCACCTGGCGCGAGTCCCAGATAATTCCCCAGTCCAGATTCATGAGCGCCCCAGGTGTGCGTAACGTTGGTACAGCCGGTCCACGCCGCGCGTCACCGGGAACAGGATCACGAAATACGCCACGATCACCGCGGTGAACACCTCGATCGGCCGGTAGCTCTGCCCGGCGATGGTCTCGGCCTTGTGCATCAGTTCGGGCACCGCGATCACCGTGGCGATGGCGGTGTCCTTGATCGCCACCGTCAGCACCGAGCCGAAGGCCGGCAGCATGCGGATGGTGGCCTGCGGCAGGATGATCTTGCGCAGCGCCTGGGCCCGCGACATGCCGAGCGCCAGGCCGGCGCGCATCTGTCCCGGGCGCACCGACTCGATGCCGGCGCGGATCACCTCGGCAGAATAGGCCGCGATGTGCAGCGTCAACGCCACCAGCGCCGCCCAGAACGGCGCGAAGGTCACCCCGGCCAGCAGCGGGAAGGCGAAGTAGATCCACACCAGCACCACCAGCACCGGGATGGCGCGCATGCTGTCGATGTAGAACACCAGCAGCACCCGCAGCCAGCGCGGCCCGTACAGGCGCAGCAGCGCGATCACCAGGCCCAGCAGGATGCTGGACACCGCCGTGACGGCGCTCAGCGCCACCGTGATGCCCAGGCCGCTGGCGAAGAAGCGCCAGTTATCGACGATGGGGGAAAAATCGAAGTCCATGGAATCTCCGTGCGGTCGCGAACGCGGCCGGGCTCAGAACGTCACCATCACCTTCATGGCCTGGCGCCGGTCGGCCGCCAGCGCGAAGGCCTCGTGCGCCTGGCGCGCCGGCACCGCCGCCGTCAGCAGCGGCGCCACGTCCACCAGGCCGCGGCCCAGGTAATCGACCGCCCAGGCGTATTCATCGACGAAGCGGAAGCTGCCGATGACGTTCAGGCTCTTGACCATGATCTGGTTGAACGGGCACTGCTCGCTGCTGCCGCCCAGCGTGCCCACCGTGACGATGGTGCCGCGCGGCCGCGTGGCGCGGATGCAGTTCGCCAGCCCGGCGTAGTTGCCGGAGGCCTCGAAGCACACATCGACCGTGCCCTTGCCCGCCGCCAGCTCGTCCAGCGCGCCCGGCTCGGCGGCGGCGTTGATGGTGCGCGTGGCGCCGACCTTGGCGCAGGTCGCCAGGGTCTGGTCGACGATGTCGACCACGATGACCTGGCTGGCGCCGGCCAGCCGCGCCGCCATCAGCACCAGCGCGCCGATCGGCCCGGCGCCCACCACCATCGCCGTCTTGCCCAGCAGCGTGCCGGCGCTGCGCACCGCGTGCAGCGCCACCGCCAGCGGCTCGCCGAAGGCGGCCAGCTCGAACGACAGGCTGTCCGGGACTGGCACGCACTGCTTTTCCTGCACCACCACCTGCTCGCGCATCGCGCCCTGCATGTGCGGATAGCGGCTGGCGCTGCCGAAGAAGAACACCGCCTCGCAGTGGTTGGAATCGCCCTGGCGGCAATAGCGGCACACGCCGCAGGTGCGCGCCGGATCCAGCGCCACGCGGTCGCCGGGCTTGACGGCGGTGACCGCCGAGCCGACCTCCAGCACCTGGCCCGAGGCCTCGTGGCCCGGCGTCAGCGGTTCGCGGATGACGAAGTCGCCGACCCGGCCGTGACGGTAGTAATGCAGGTCCGAACCGCAGATGCCGACCGCCTTGACGCCGACGCGCACCTGCGTCGGGCCCAGCGGCTCGGGCGCCTGTTCCACCAGCCGCAGGTCCTCGGCCCCATGAATCGCGCAATTGAGCATGGTGTGTCCGCCTTACTTCAGGTTCTGCGTCATGCGGCGTTCTTCGGCCACCAGTTCGGGATGCATGCGCGCTTCCACCTTGCGCAGCCACTCCAGGTACACCGGCTGGTTCTTGGCCACGCCCATGCCCGCGTCGATCGCGAAGATCTTGCTGTCCTGGCAATCGTTTTCCTTGGGGAACACGGCCAGGCCCTTGACCTTCCTGCTGATGTTGGGCCACAGCATGCGGTTCAGCGGCGCCACGTCGGAGCGGCCCGCCAGCACTTCCTCGATCGGCGCCACCGAACCCGAGTTGGTGACGCCGCGCAGCTTGGCCTTGGGAAAGTTCTCCAGCACCAGCGGCTCTTCGCCCGCGCCCGAGAAGTACGCCATGGTGATGCCGGGCTGGTTGAAGTCCTCGACCTTGGTGGCGCTGGTGAACTTGGGGTTGGACGCCAGGCCGAACATGCAGACGCTGGTGTTCGAGAACGTGACGAAGTCGATGATCTTGGCGCGCTCGGCGTTCTGGTTCAGCGGCCCGATCATGATGTCCATCTGATTGGCGATCAGCGCCGGCACCTTGGTTTCGTGGCTGACCTGCACCGGCACGATCTTCACGTCCAGCAGGCGCGCGAATTCCTTGCCCAGCAGCCACGACGAGCCCATCCAGGGCTCGCCCGAGCCGGTGGTGTTCTGCACCAGCCACGGCGGGTTGTTGACCACGCCCACGCGCAGCACGCCGGCCTTGCGGATGGCGTCGATGCGCGGGCTCTCGCCGGGCGCGGGCGGCGTCTGCGCCTGGGCGGTGGCGGCGCCGGCCAGCAGCAGAGCGGTGGCGGCGAAACGGGTGAGGAAGGACGGTTGCATTGCGGTCTCCTTGGAGGCAAGCCCGGCGGCGGACGCCGGATGCGGGCGCGCGAGGCCGCGGGCAGTCGCCCGGGCCGCGCGCCTTGCGCGGGGTCGGTGAATCCAGTGGGGTGGGGAAAGGCCGGAGCGGCCTACGGGGTCTGTTCGATGATGCGCATTTCGTCGGCGTCCAGGCGCGTCTTCATGCCGGCGGCCACCTGCCGCAGCCAGGCCAGGTATTCGGGCTGGTTCTTGTCGATCGCCAGGCCCACCGGCGAGGCCTTTTCGGTGCTCTGCTGGCAGTTGGCCTCGGCGGGCAGCGCGGTCAGGCCGCGCACCTTGCGGCTCAGGCCGACCCAGGGCACGCGGTTGATCGGCGCCGCGTCGGCGCGCTTGGCCATGATTTCCTCGATCGGCGCGGTGGCGCCCGAGTTGGCCACGGCGCGCAGCGTGGCGTTGGGAAAGCGCTGCTTGACCCAGGCTTCCTCGGCGCCGCCGGTGAAGTATGCGATGGTGACGCCGGGCCGGTTCAGGTCATCGACCGACTTGGCCGCGGCCATTTTGGGATTGGACGCCAGGCCGAACAGGCAGACGCTGGTGGACGAATACAGCACGAAGTCGACCACTTTCAGGCGCTCCGGCGTCTCGGCCAGCGGGCTGATGGTCATGTCGACCTGGTTGGCCGCCAGCACCGGCACCTTGGTCTCGTGCGAGACCTGCACCGGCGTCAGCTTCACGCCCAGCAGGCGGGCGTATTCCTTGGCCAGCAGCCAGGCCGGGCCGCTCCAGCCCTCGCCGCCCTTGCCGGACACGTCCTGCAGCAGCCAGGGCGCATTCTGCAGCACGCCGACGCGCAGCTCGCCCGCCTTGCGGATCGCATCGATGCGCGCGCTCTGGCCCGCCGCGGGCGCTTCCTGCGCCATCGCCGGCGCCGCCAGCGCATAGGCCGTCAACGCGCACGCCGACAACATCGCCGCCGCCCTGTGCCAGGCGCGGCTCCCCTTGTTCCTTTGCTGCATCCTGTTGTCTCCTGATGAGTGTCGCCCGGTTCCGGGGCGCGGTATCTTCCGCGCTCTGCCGGGGGCCGCCTGCCGGTATTACGTCAACGCCACCCCTGCGCGAACTCGCCGATCACGCGTTCGAGGTGATTGCGCATTGCCTGCCGCGCGCCATCCGCATCGCGCGCCACCAGCGCGCTGAAGATGCGCTGATGGTCTTCCTGCGAGGCCTGGCGCAATTCCTGCGTGTGGAAATGCTGTTCGATCTTTTCCCAGATGGGGCCTTGCGCCTGGTCCCACATCGCCGTCACCGTGCCCAGCAGCACGCTGTTGCCGGTGGACTGCGCGATGTACAGGTGGAAACGGCGGTCGGCCTCCTGGTTCTCTTCCTTGTGCATCATCTGTTCGCGCATGGTGGTCAGCGCTTCGAAGATGCGGTCCAGGTCGGCGTCGTTGCGCGTCGTGGCCGCCAGCGCCGCGATCTCGGATTCCACCAGGCAGCGCGCGCGCAGCAGTTCGAACGGACCGGCGCCCGGCTCCTGCGCGGCCGGCAGGCGCGCCACGCCCGGCTTGGGCTCACAGACGTAGATGCCCGAGCCACCACGCACTTCCACCACGCCCTGCAGTTCCAGCGCGATGATGGCCTCGCGCAGCGAGGTGCGGCTGACGTCGAAGCGCTCGGCCAGCGCCC
>NZ_JAWRWN010000016.1:0-21460 GCF_046535435.1 Achromobacter sp. SIMBA_011
CCCGCTCGGCCGGCAGGCGCTTGCCCACCGCGAACTCGCCCTGCGCGACCAGCGCCTGGATCTGCGCGGCCAGCCGCAGGTAGGCACGGTCGGCCACCGGCTTGCTGGCGGGTTCCTCGGGCTTGGGGATCAGTTGTAGTGTCATGGCGTTGAAAGTGGTTGGACCAAATATTATGTGGTTTACCAATTTGGCACATCATGGTTTACCACTATCCATTTGGTAAACCGTCCGAGTAAAACAAAGCGCCGCGCCGGACGAGCCGGGGCGGCGCTGGGGTGGCGCAGGGATACCGGGCGGGCCCGGCGCGGCGGCGGAACCCGCCTCAGCCCAGGTTCGGCGCCAGCGTGCGCTTCAGATCCTCGATGCTGCGGCCGCTGCGCGCGGCGTAGTCCTGCAACTGGTCTTCGCCGATGATGCCGACGTTGAAATACTGCGACTGCGGATGGCTGAAGTAGAAGCCCGACACGCTCGAGGCCGGGAACATGGCGTAGCTGTCGGTCAGCATCATGCCGATGTCGGCGCCGTCCAGCACGCGGAACATGTCGGTCTTGACGACGTGCTCCGGGCAGGCCGGATAGCCCGGCGCCGGGCGGATGCCGACGTACTTCTCGGCGATCATGTCGTCGTTGGACAGCGCCTCGTCCGGCGCGTAGCCCCACAGGTCCTGGCGCACGCGGGCGTGCAGGCATTCGGCGAAGGCTTCGGCCAGGCGGTCGGCCAGCGACTTGAGCATGATGCCGGAATAGTCGTCCAGCGCCTTCTCGAACTCGGCTTCCTTCTTCTCGATGCCGATGCCGGCCGTCACCGCGAACATGCCGATGTAGTCGAGCTTGCCGCTGGATTTGGGCGCGATGAAGTCCGACAGCGACTTGTTGCTGACGCCCTCGCGCTTGGCGCCCTGCTGGCGCAGGTTGCGGTAGGTGAACAGCACCTCGCTGCGGCTCTCGTCCTTGTAGACCTCGATGTCCTCGTCGTTGACGCTGTTGGCCGGATAGAAGCCGACCACGCCGTTGGCGGTCAGCCAGCGGCCCTCGACGATGCGTTTCATCATGGCCTGGCCGTCGGCGTAGACCTTGCGCGCCTGCTCGCCCACCACCTTGTCGTCCAGGATCGCCGGGAACGGCCCGAACAGACTCCAGGTCTGGAAGAACGGGCCCCAGTCCACGTACTTCGCGATCTCGGCCAGGTCATAGCTCTTGAAGGTGCGGCGGCCGATGAACTTGGGGCGCGGCGGCGTGTAGCTGTCCCAGTCGATCCGCGGGCGCGAGGCGCGCGCCTCGGCCAGCGGCAGGATCGGCGCGGCCTTGCGGTTGGCGTGGCGGCGGCGCACGTCCTCGTATTCCTCGGCCAGCTCCGCCAGGTAGGCGTCCGCCTGGTCGGACATCAGGCTGGTGGCCACGCCCACCGAACGGCTGGCGTCCGGCACGTAGATCACCGGGCCTTCGTAGTTGGGCGCGATCTTCACGGCCGTGTGCACGCGGCTGGTGGTGGCGCCGCCGATCATCAGCGGCACCTTGCGGCTGCGGAAATACTCGTCGCGCTGCATTTCCGAGGCGACGTAGGCCATCTCTTCCAGGCTGGGCGTGATCAGGCCGGACAGGCCGACGATGTCGGCATTCTCTTCCTTGGCCTTCTCCAGGATCTGGGCGCAGGGCACCATCACGCCCATGTTCACCACTTCGAAGTTGTTGCACTGCAGGACCACCGAGACGATGTTCTTGCCGATGTCGTGCACGTCGCCCTTGACGGTGGCGATGACGATCTTGCCCTTGGCGCGCACGTCGCCGCCGGCCGCCGCGATCTGGCGCTTTTCCTCTTCGATGAAGGGGATCAGGTGGGCCACGGCCTGCTTCATCACGCGCGCCGACTTCACCACCTGCGGCAGGAACATCTTGCCGGCGCCGAACAGGTCGCCCACCACGTTCATGCCGTCCATCAGCGGGCCTTCGATCACCTCGATCGGACGGCCGCCGCGCGCGGCGATCTTCTGGCGCACCTCTTCGGTGTCCTCGACGATGAAGGCGGTGATGCCGTGCACCAGCGCGTGCGACAGGCGCGCCTCGACCTCCGCATTGCGCCAGGCCAGGTCTTCTTCCTTCTTCGCGCCCGAGCCCTTCACCGTGTCGGCGAACTGCACCAGGCGCTCGGTCGGCGTGCGTTCGTCGGCCGGGTCGGTCTTGCCGACCGGCTCGGCGCGGTCCAGCACCACGTCCTCGACCAGGTCGCGCAGCTTGGGATCGAGGTCCGCATACACGCCCAGTTGGCCGGCGTTGACGATGCCCATCGTCATGCCTTCCTTGACCGCGTAATACAGGAACACGGTGTGGATGGCCTCGCGCATCGGCTCGTTGCCGCGGAACGAGAAGCTCACGTTCGAGACCCCGCCCGAGATGCGGGCGTGGGGCAGGTTCTCGCGGATCCAGCGGGTGCCCTCGATGAAGTCGACGGCGTAATGGTTGTGCTCGTCGATGCCGGTGGCGACCGCGAACACGTTGGGATCGAAAATGATGTCTTCCGGCGGGAAACCCTCTTCCTCGACCAGGATCTTGTAGGCGCGGCCGCAGATTTCCTTGCGGCGCTCCAGCGTGTCGGCCTGGCCCAGTTCGTCGAACGCCATCACCACCACCGCCGCGCCGTAGCGGCGGCACAGGCGCGCATGGTGGCGGAACGGCTCCAGGCCTTCCTTCATGGAGATCGAGTTGACTACCGGCTTGCCCTGCACGCACTTCAGGCCGGTCTCGATGACGTCCCACTTGGAGCTGTCGATCATCACCGGCACGCGGGCGATGTCCGGCTCGGACGCGATCAGGTTCAGGAAGCGGTGCATGCACGCCACCGAATCCAGCATGGCCTCGTCCATGTTGATGTCGATGATCTGCGCGCCGTTCTCGACCTGCTGGCGGGCCACGGCCAGCGCCTCGTCGTATTTCTCTTCGCGGATCAGGCGCGCGAACATCTTGCTGCCGGTGACGTTGGTGCGTTCGCCCACGTTCACGAACAGCGTGTCCTCGTCGATGTTCAGCGGCTCCAGGCCCGACAGGCGGGTCTTGACCGGGATCTCCGGCACCACCCGCGGCGTCAGCGCCGCGACCTTGTCGGCAATCGCGCGGATGTGGTCGGGCGTGGTGCCGCAGCAGCCGCCGGACATGTTCACCAGCCCGGCGCGGGCGAATTCCTCCAGCAGCGCGGAAGTATCGGCCGGGGTCTCGTCGAAGCCGGTCTCGGCCATCGGGTTGGGCAGGCCGGCGTTGGGGTAGACACAGACGTAGGTGTCGCAGATCTTGGACAGCTCGGCCACGTACGGGCGCATCAGCGCCGCGCCCAGCGCGCAGTTCAGGCCGATGGTGACCGGCCGCGCATGGCGCACCGAGTTCCAGAAGGCCTCGACGGTCTGGCCCGACAGGATGCGGCCGGAGGCGTCGGTGACGGTGCCCGAGATCATCACCGGCAGGCGGATGCCGCGCTGCTCGAACACTTCCTCGGTGGCGAAGATCGCCGCCTTGGCGTTGAGCGTGTCGAAGATGGTCTCGATCAGGACGATGTCGATGCCGCCATCGAGCAGGCCGTTGAGCTGTTCCACGTAGGCCACGCGCAGCTCGTCGAAGGTGACGTTGCGCGCGCCCGGGTCGTTCACGTCGGGCGAGATCGACGCCGTCTTGGGCTGCGGGCCGAGCGCGCCGGCCACGAAGCGCGGCTTGTCCGGCGTGCTGTACTGGTCACAGGCCTGGCGCGCCAGTTGCGCGGACACCAGGTTCAATTCATAGGCCAGTTCCGGCAGGTCGTAGTCGCCCTGCGCGATCGAGGTGGCGCCGAAGGTATTGGTCTCGATGACGTCGGCGCCGGCTTCCAGGTACTGGCGGTGGATCTCCGAGATCACGTCCGGCCGCACCAGCGACAGCAGCTCGTTATCGCCCTTCAGGTCCTTGCCATGGCCGGCGAAGCGCTCGCCGCGGAAATCGGCCTCGCCCAGCTTGTAGCGCTGGATCATCGTGCCCATGGCGCCGTCCAGGATCAGGATGCGCTGGCCCAGCAGGCGGGCGAAATCGCCGCCACGGGTGAAACTCTCGGGCGGGTAAGGCAGGCGGGGATACGACACGTTCAGGTCCGAAAGGAGGGTTGGGCAACGAAAGCGGCCGCGCAAATGTCGCTAAAAAACGATAAAGGCCGAAAAATCAACCCCTGATCGTAACAAAACAGGCCCTGTTTCGCCCTCCGGTGATACAGTTTCGGCCCCGAACCGGTGCTTTCGGCGCACAGGGACAGGCAAGAACGCAACACTTGCCGGTCCGCGCGCGAAAGGTAAACGGGAAACAGGAAGACATCCGCCCCGCCGCCCACAAGGCCGGCCGGCCCGGACATCCAGCCTGTGCTGCCCCCGCAACGGTCCCCATGCGCGCGATGCGCCCATGGCAGCCCGATACCGGCCTGTTCGATCGCCAGGACGCCCGTCCGGCGCCCGCTCCCCAGGGATCGCGGCGTGGCCCGGGTTTCCTCCCCATCGTGATTGACCTGCGGGGTCGCGGGTCGCATCGAGGTCTTGTAGATGAAATCCCGCTCCATCCGGCGCTACGCTGGCGCCCTGCTCTGTTCCGCCCCGGCCCTCTCGGCCGCCCAGCAAGCCGCCACCCCCGAACTCGACACCGTCACCGTCACCGCCCAGCGCGTGCCCAGCGATGGCCGCACCCTGCCGGTATCGATCTCCGTCATCACCGCCGAAGACATCGCCGCCAGCAGCGCCCGCACCATGCAGGACCTGCTGTCGACGCAGGCCGGCATCCACCTGGTCAACACCACCAGCGCCAGCGACAACGCCATCGTCGACCTGCGCGGCTTCGGCATCACCGGCGCCAGCAACACGCTGATCATGATCGACGGCGTCAAGCAGAACACCAACGATCTGTCCGCCCCCAGCCTGGGCGTGGTGCCGCTGGACCAGGTCGAACGCGTCGAAATCGTGCGCGGCAGCGGTTCGGTTCAGTACGGCGGCGGCACCACCGGCGGCGTCATCAACATCATCACCCGCAAGGACTTCGCCAAGGAGCCGGTCACGGCCCGCGCCACCGCCACCTTCGGCAGCTACGGCTTGCGCCAGTACGACGCCGCCGTGGCGCTGAACAACCAGAAGGTGGGCGTGGACGCCTACATGCAGTCGCTGCACAGCGACGGCTACCGCGACCACAGCGGCGAGCGCCGCGAGGGCGGCGGCGGCGGCATCACTTTCCGCCACGACAACGGCTCGATCCGCCTGTATGGCAACACCACCACGCAGAAGCTGGACCTGCCGGGCCCGCGCCTGATCAACCCGACCACGGGCGAGAACCAGTTCGAAAGCGACCCGCGCGGCGCCAAGAACAAGGTCGACTTCGTCAAGACCACCACCACCACCTTCGGCCTGCAGGTCGAGCAGCAGCTCGGCGTGGGCACGCTGTACGCCGACGCCTCGACCCGTGAGAAGAAGCTCAACGGCCTGTCGTACGACGGTTTCGGCGACACGCTGCGCCAGCAGAAGCTGGAAGAGAACCTGGCCAGTCTGCGCTACCGCCTGCCGATCAACGGCGGCCACAGCGTGGTGTTCGGCGCCGACGCGCAGGAAGCCAAGACCTCCGCCGACCAGAACGCCTACTACGACTTCGCCCCCTCCAAGTGGCAGTCGCGCCAGCACCAGTACGGCCTGTTCGCCGAAGGCCAGATCCGCGCCACCGACAGCACCTACGTCACCCTGGGCGCGCGCCGCCAGTACGCCTCCGACAAGCTGGAAGTGATTTCCGGCTCGGGCGAGGAATCCGACAAGGGCCACCACCTGACCGCCTGGCAGCTCGGCGTGCGCCAGGACCTGCCCGCCGGCTTCGGCCTGTACGGCAAGGTCGGCCGCAGCTTCCGCCTGCCCAATGCCGACGAAGCCCTGTCGGTGCAATCGCCGCTGGCGCCGCAGACGTCCACCGACAAGGAACTGGGCGTGACCTGGGCCTCGGACAGCACCAGCGCGCGCCTGTCGTGGTTCCGCTATGACCTGACCAACGAGATCCAGTACAACCCGCTGGCCGACGGCATGTGGGGCCCGGGCACCGGCGCCAACACCAACCTGGATCCGACCCGTCGCCAGGGCATCGAACTGGAAGGCCACCACAAGCTGACCAGCAGCCTGACGCTGGACGCAAACCTGACCTGGATGGAAGCGCAATTCCGCTCGGGCACCTACGGCGGCGTCGACCTGGCGGGCAAGACCGTGCCGCTGGCGCCCAAGTGGCTGGCCAACGCCGGCGTGACCTGGCGCCCCACCGACGCGTTCCTGTGGAACGTGACGGCGCAGTACGTCGGCAAGTCGCGCATGGACAACGACCAGGCCAACCAGTTCGACACGCAACTGGATGCCTACGTGCTCTTCAATACCAAGGTGGCCTACAAGTTCACCCGCAACATCGAAGGCGCGTTCGGCATCAACAACCTGCTGGACCGCAAGTACGCCACCTACGGCATCCGTGGCGGCGACGCCTCCTTCCAGATGCTGGGACCGGTTGCCAACTACAACCTGTACCCCGCGCCCGGCCGCAACTTCTACGCCTCCCTCACGGTGCGCTACTAAGCGGCGATCCGATATAGTCGGCGTTCCTCCACGCCGACCGTATCGATCCCTCGCATGACCTTCGTCCGCGCCCTTCCGTTCGCCGTCCTGGGGCTGCTGTGCGCCCCGGGGCCGGCGGCGGCCGCCCCCTCGGCCAACACTGCAGCCGCGACCTCGGCCGAAGCCCCGGCGGCGATCCACGCGCGCGACGACCGCGGCCGCGACGTCATCCTGGCCGCCCCGGCGCGGCGCGCGGTGACCCTGGCGCCGCACGCCACCGAGCTGGTCTACGCGGCCGGCGCCGGCGCCTACCTGGTCGCCACCATCCGCGGCAGCGACTATCCGCCCGCGGCCCGCGCCCTGCCGGTCATCGGCGACGGCACCCAGCCCGATCCCGAGCGCGTGGCCGCCACCCGTCCGGACCTGGTTGTCGCCTGGCAGCCTTCCGCCGCCGCGCCGCTGGCGCGCGTGATGGACAAGCTGGGCGTGGCGGTCTACTACAGCGACCCGCAGACGCTCGCGGCCATTCCCGACGCGGTCGAACGCCTGGGCGTGCTGTTCGGCACCGAGGCGCAGGCCGGCCCCGCCGCCCAGGCCCTGCGCGCGCGCCTGGACGCGCTGACCGCGCGCTACGCCGGCCGCGCGCCGGTGCGGGTCTTCGTGCAGGCGGGCCTGGATCCCATCTACACCCTCAACCACGCCAGCATCGTCAGCGACGCGCTGCGCCTGTGCGGCGGCGTCAACGTCTTCGCCCAGGCGCCCGTGGTGGCGCCGCAGGTCGGCCTGGAAAGCGTGCTGGCGGCGCGGCCCGACGCGGTGCTGGCCGGCGTCTCCGCGCCCGCCGACACCGCCCGCAACCTGGCCGCCTGGCGCGCCATGGGCCTGCCGGCGGCATTGGCGGGCCACGTCTACGGCATCGACGCCGACGCGCTGTACCGCCCCGGTCCGCGCCTGATCGATGCCGCCGAACAGTTGTGCGCGGACCTGGACCGGTTGCGCCATCCGTAGGGCGTATCCGCATCCCGAGGCGCCTCGCGCCGGCCACGCCTGCGCGGCAAGCGCGATTTCTGGAACACGCCAACGTGGCCTTTCGCGCGGGCGCGCCGCGCCGTGCTTTATGATTCGCCTAACCGGGATCAACCCATTGATCCGCCCGATGATCAGCCAGCCCCCGCGGGTCCCGCTGCGCGCGCCCGCCCTTTGAAGCATCGCCATGACCACTCAAGACACTCTCACCATCGCCGGCCGCGCCTACTCGTCGCGCCTGCTCGTCGGCACCGGCAAGTACAAGGATTTCGAACAGACCCGCGCGGCGCTGGATGCCAGCGGCACCGAGATCGTCACGGTCGCCATCCGCCGCACCAACATCGGCCAGAACCCGGGCGAGCCCAACCTGCTCGACTACGTGCCGATGTCCAGGTTCACGCTGCTGCCCAACACCGCCGGCTGCTATTCGGCCGACGACGCCGTGCGCACGCTGCGCCTGGCGCGCGAGCTGCTGGACGGCCACGCCCTGGTCAAGCTGGAAGTGCTGGGCGATCCGCACACGCTGTTCCCCAACATGCCGGAAACGCTCAAGGCCACCAAGACGCTGGTGGATGAGGGCTTCCAGGTCATGGTCTATTGCACCGACGATCCCATCCAGTGCCGCATGCTCGAAGACATGGGCGCCGTGGCGGTGATGCCGCTGGCCTCGCTGATCGGCTCCGGCATGGGCATCCTGAACCCCTGGAACCTGCGCCTGATCATCGACCAGGCGCGCGTGCCGGTGGTGGTGGACGCCGGCGTGGGCACCGCCTCGGACGCCGCCATCGCCATGGAACTGGGCTGCGACGCCGTGCTGATGAACACCGCCATCGCCGCCGCGCGCGACCCGGTGCTGATGGCCAGCGCCATGAAAAAGGGCGTCGAGTCCGGCCGCGAGGCCTTCCTGGCCGGCCGCATGCCGAAAAAGCTCTACAGCGGCGCGCCCAGCTCGCCCACCGAAGGCCTGATCACCGCCGCCCCCGGCGCCGCCAAATGAGCAGCCGCCAGCCGGCCGCCACTGGCCGCCCGATCCCCAACGCGCTGACCATCGCCGGCGTCGACCCGTCCGGCGGCGCCGGCATCCTGGCCGACGTCAAGGCCATGAGCGCCCTGGGCGCCTATGGCTGCGCCGTCATCGCCGCGCTCACCGCGCAGAACACCCAGGGCGTCAGCGGCATCTCGCCGGTGCCGCCGGCCTTCGTCGGCCAGCAGATCGACACCCTGTTCGCCGACGTGCGCATCGACGCGGTCAAGATCGGCATGCTGGGCCAGCAGCCGGTGATCCAGGTGGTGGCCGAAAAGCTGGCCAAGTGGACCCCGGCGCACGTGGTGCTGGACCCGGTCATGGTCGCCAAGAGCGGCGACCTGCTGCTGGAACGCGATGCCGTCGGCGCCATGCGCGAAGCGCTGCTGCCGCAGGCCACGCTGCTGACCCCCAACCTGCCCGAGGCCGGCGTGCTGCTGGAAGAGCGCCCGGTGGAAACGGTCAAGGAAATGCGGCGCGTGGCCGAACGCCTGCGCAACAAGCTGGCGCATTCGGGCCAGCGCTGGGTCATGGTCAAGGGCGGCCACCTGCCCGGCAACGACACCATCGACCTGCTGCACGACGGCGACCGCATGATCGAGCTGCCCGGCCACCGCATCGAGACCGCCAACACCCACGGCACAGGCTGCACCCTGTCGGCCGCCCTGGCCGCCCTGCTGCCGCAGGTCGAGGACGTGCCCGAGGCGGCGCGCCGCGCCAAGGCGTACCTGACCGAGGCCATCCGCCACGCCGAGCGCCTGTCGGTCGGCTCCGGCCACGGCCCGGTGCACCACTTCCACGCCTGGTGGTGAGACCGGCGGGGGACTCCGTGCCGGATTCCCCCGCCCGCCTGGCCGTGATTGCGTCCGAAAGCGCCGCGACCGCCGGCCCGTTTCCGGGCGTGTAACCAGGCGGCCCGCTCCCCGGCGTCACAGGACGCTACGAATCGGTACAATGGTCGGCTGATTCCTCCGCTTTTTTCCTGACCGTCATGAACGCTTCGACCCTGCCCGACGTAGAACAAGCCCGCTTCAACATGGTGGAACAGCAGATCCGCCCGTGGGACGTCCTGGACGCCAACGTGCTGCAAGCACTGTTCGATGTGCGCCGCGAACAGTTCGTTCCGCCGGCCCTGCGCGCCCTGGCGTTTTCCGACCTGGAACTGCCGCTGGAAATCAACGCGGTCAATACCCGCCAGACCATGCTCGCCCCCAAGGTCGAAGCTCGCCTGGCCCAGGAACTGCAACTGAGCAAGTCCGACTGCGTGCTGGAAATCGGCACCGGCTCCGGCTACCAGGCCGCGCTGCTGGGCTACCTGGCGCAGCAGGTCACCTCGGTCGAGATCGACAGCCGCCTGGTCACGTTCGCGCAGCAGAACCTGCAGATGAACAACGTCACCAACGTCAAGGTCGAAACCGGCGACGGCCGCAACGGCTGGGGTTCCACCGAATACGACGCGATCCTGGTGACGGGTTCCGTGCCGGTCGTGCCCGACGCGCTCAAGTACCAGTTGCGCGTGGGCGGCCGCCTGGTCGTCGTCGTCGGCCAGGCCCCCATCATGACGGCCTGTCGCATCACGCGCACCACCGCCGCCAGCTTCGAGACCGTCAATCTGTTCGAAACGGTCATCAAGCCCCTGCGCGGCGCCACGGTGTCGCAGTTCAAGTTCTGAGTTCCCAGGCGGGGCCGTGCGGCCCCGCCACGCCGGCCCGCCCGGCCACACGGGCCCCCGCCCTGGATTCCCTGGAGCAGCACCCCTCCCTCTGACAGATCATGCGCGTCCGACTGCTTACGGCTTTACTGGTTTTTACCTCCGCCGCAAGTGTCGGCCCGTCTGTCGCGTGCGCGCAGAATCTGCTGCAGGTGTGGCAATCCGCCCTGGGCAATGACCCCATCTATGCGGCGGCCCGCGCCAACTACCGCGCCGGGCTGGAAAAGGAACCGCAGGCGCGCGCCCTGCTGCTGCCCGAGGTCTCGGCCGGGGTCGGCGGCGCCTACCAGGAAACCCGCAGCACCCGCGGCCTGAGCATGGCCTACAGCGGCGGCCGGGGCGTCTGGGACCTGGCGCTGAGCCAGCCGCTGTTCGACTGGGGCCGCTGGCAGAACTACGAGCAGTCCAAGCTCATCGTCGCCGATGTCGAGGTGCAATTGCAGCAGGCCTACCAGGACCTGCTGCTGCGCGTGGCCGACGCTTATTTCAACGTGCTGTACGCCCAGGACGCCCTAACCGCGACCGAGGCGGAGAAAGCCGCCGTGGCCGGCCAGTTGGAGTCGGCCAAGCGCAACTTCGAGCTGGGCAACGCCACCATCACCGACACCTACGAAGCGCAGGCGCGCTACGACCTGGTGGTGGCGCAGGAACTGCGCCTGCAGAACGACCTGGACGTGCGCCGCGACGAACTGGCCAGGATCATCGGCGCGGCCCCCGGCGCGCTGGCCGAACTGCCGCCGGGTGTGCAGTTGCCCGCGCCGCAGCCGGCCCGCGTGGCCGACTGGAGCAACCAGGCCGAATCCTCCAGCCTGGAGGTGCTGCGCGCCCAGTTGCTGACGCGCATCGCCGGCCGCGAGATCCAGATCGCCAAGAGCGGCCACTACCCTACCCTGAACCTGCGCGCCACCAGCGGCAGCGCCAGCGACGCGGTGATGCGCAATGCCACCCCCGGCAAGCCGATCGACAGCACCATCGGCGTGGTGCTGTCGATTCCCTTGTATTCGGGCGGCGGGGTGTCCTCGCAGGTCACGGAAAAAGTGCAGCTCGAACAGAAAGCCCGCCACGATTTCGAGGCCGCGCGGCGCCAGGCGGTGCAGGCCGCGCGCCAGTACTACACCGGCGTCACCAGCGGCCTGGCGCGCATCCAGGCGCTGGAAGCCGGCGAGAAGTCCAGCCGCGCCGCGGTCGAGGCCAACCGCACCGGCTACGAGGTGGGCGTGCGCATCAACCTGGACGTGCTCAACGCCCAGCAGCAGCTCTACGCCACCCAGCGCGACCTGGCGCTGGCGCGCTACAGCACGGTGCTGTCGGGGCTGCGCCTGAAGGCCACCAGCGGCATCCTGGCCGAGTCCGACCTGGAAGCCATCAACCGGTTGCTGCGCGAGCCGCGCTGAGCGTGTGGCGCCGGGCTCAGGCGCCCTGGATCTTCTTGACCAGCGCCGTGGTGGAGCGCTCGAACTCGAACGGAATGGCCACCGCGCGGCCGCCCCAGGTCTTGACCAGGGCGGTCTCGGGCAGCTTTTCCATGTCGTAGTCGCCGCCCTTGACGATCAGGTCCGGCTTGAGCTGGCCGATCAGGGCCTCGGGCGTGTCCTCGTGGAACGAGGTGACCACCGTGACAAAACCCAGCGCCGCCAGCAGCGCGGCGCGGTCTTCCATGCGGTTCAGCGGGCGCTCGGCGCCCTTGCCCAGGCGGCGCACCGATTCATCGGTGTTGACCGCCACGACCAGCGTGGCGCCCAGTTGGGCGGCCTGGTCCAGGTAGGTGGCGTGGCCCCGATGCAGGATGTCGAAGACGCCATTGGTGAACACCAGCGGCCGCGGCAGGCGGCCGGCGGCAACGGCCGCGACGCAGTCGTCGCGGGACAGGACTTTGGATTCGAAACGGGCGGCTGGCATGCCGCGATTGTACGACGGCGCCCGGTCAGGCGCCGGCCAGCACGATTTCCTTTTCCTTGGGCACCACCAGCGCCGTCATTTCCTTGCGATAGCGGTTCAGGTCCTTGACCGTCTCGAAGCTGCGGTCCATCAGCTTGGACAGGATGTGCAGGATGCGGGTGGCGACCTTCTGTTCCCAGATGCCGTCGAAGCGGATCTGGCTGTCCAGCCAATGCTCCAGCCAGCCCGGCTCGGGCAGGCGCGACTGCACCGTGTCGTTGGGGAACAGGTCCTTGTTGACGTGCAGGTTGGTCGGGTGCAGCGCCTGCTGGGTGCGGCCGGCCGAGGCCATCAGCACGCCGATCTTGGAGAACGCCAGGCGCGCCTGGACGCTGGTGTCCTCGCCGCGGTTGTGCAGGGCGCGGCGCATGTACTGCAGGTAGGCGCCGGCATGGCGGGCCTCGTCCTGCGCCACGGTCTTGTAGATGGCCTTGATGACCGGCTCGGTATGCCATTCGGCGGCGCGGCGATACCAGTGGTTCAGGCGCACTTCGCCGCAGAAATGCAGCATCAGCGTTTCCAGCTCGGGCGCGACGTCGAATTCGAAGCGCACGTTGTGCAGCTCTTCCTCGGTGGGCACCAGGTCGGGACGGAAGCGGCGCAGGTATTCGATCAGCACCAGGGAATGCTTCTGTTCTTCGAAGAACCACACCGACATGAACGCGCAGAAATCGCTGTCGCCGCGATTGTCGCGCAGGAACATCTCGGTGGCCGGCAACGCGGCCCATTCGGTGATGGCGTTCATCTTGATCGTGTGCGCCTGCTCGTCCGAGAGCTTGCTGCGATCGAAGTCGCCCCAGGGAATATCGTGCGCCATGTTCCAGCGCACCGCTTCCATGGTCTTGAAGAGTTCAGGATAAAGCATGTTCTGCCCTTGTTTTGTCCCGCTGTGGGGCTATAGAAATTGATGAATGGCGCACGCACTTGCCGGCGTGACGCTGCACAAGTCTGCCCAGCGCTATTTTTCGCCGTCTCCCGCGAAGCTATGATGACCGTTTCATGAATGAAACATGACAGGGGGATCGCACTTACACCATCGCGCCGCCTATCGGGTCAATGCCCACAACGCCACCCCGATCGCCAGGGCCAGCACGCCAACCAGCGCCGCGACGAGCCGGTTGTTCTGTTCCTGGGCCCGCCGCAACTGCGCCATCTCGGCCAGCAGCGCCGGCGAGAGGTTCGGGCGGTTCAGGTGGTCGTGGACCAGCCTGGGAAGCGCCGGCAGCATCTGCGACCACTGCGCGGCTTCTTTTTCCAGGCTCTGCCGCAGGCCCTTGATTCCGACACGCTGGCGCATCCAGCGTTCCAGATAGGGCTTGGCGGTCTTCCAGAGATCCAGGTTGGGGTCGAGCTGCCGCCCCAGGCCTTCGACGTTCAGCAACGTCTTCTGCAGCAGCACGAGCTGCGGCTGGATCTCCACATTGAACCGGCGCGAGGTCTGGAACAGGCGCAACAGCACCTGGCCCAGGGAAATCTCGGACAACGGCCGGTCAAAATAGGGTTCGCAGACGGCGCGCACCGCGCCCTCCAGTTCTTCCTCGCGCGTGTCGGGCGGCACCCAGCCGGACTCGATGTGCAATTGCGCCACGCGGCGGTAGTCGCGGTGGAAGAAGGCCAGGAAGTTCTGCGCCAGGTAGTTCTTGTCGAATTCCGACAGCGAGCCGACGATGCCGAAGTCCAGGGCGATATAGCTGCCCAGCGTCTCGGGCCGGTCGGACACGTAGATGTTGCCCGGGTGCATGTCGGCGTGGAAGAAGCCGTCGGTGAACACCTGGGTGAAGAAGATCTCGACGCCGGTGCGCGCCAGGGTCGGGATGTCGATGCCGGCGGCGCGCATGCGCTCGACCTGGCCCACCGGCACGCCGTACATGCGCTGCATGGTGAAGACCGTGGACGCGGTGTATTCCCAGATGACCTCGGGCACCATCAGCATGTCGCCGCGGCCGGATTCCGGGCCGAAGTTGCGGCGCAACTGGCTGCAGTTGGAGGCCTCGCGCACCAGGTCGAGCTCATCGTGCAGGTACTTGTCGAACTCGGCCACCACCTCGCGCGGCTTGAGCCGGCGGCCATCGGCGCCCAGGCGCTCGATGATGCGGGCCACGATCTTGAGCAGCGACAGGTCTTTCTCGATGATGCCGAGCATGCCGGGGCGCAGCACCTTGACCGCCACCTCGCGGCCGTCGTGCAGCACCGCGAAGTGCACCTGGGCGATGGAGGCCGACGCCACCGGGTCCACCTCGAACTGCGCGAACAGCTTTTCGGGCGGCGCGCCCAGCGCGGCCTCGATGCAGGCCGCGGCCTGGGCCGACGGGAACGGCGGCACGCGATCCTGCAGCAGCGCCAGCTCGTTGGCGATGTCGGCGGGAATCAGGTCGCGGCGGGTGGACAGCACCTGGCCGAACTTCACGAAGATCGGGCCCAGCGATTCCAGCGCCAGGCGCAGCCGCAGGCCGCGCGGCTGGCGTGGCCGGGTCCCCAGGCGGATGACACGCAGCAGGCAGGTGGCCAGCGGATGGTTCAGGCTGGACAGCACCAGCTCGTCCAGACCGTAGCGCAGCGAAACCAGGATGATACGAAGCAGGCGCAGCAAGGGAAACATGGGTCAGGCGCCTCGCTTGGCGGCGACCGTGGCCAGTCGCGATTGCAGGGCGGCGGCCGAGCGCGTCAGGGCGTCGGCGCGGGCGTTCAGCTCGGCCAGGTCCAGGCGCCATTGCTCCAGCGCCGGGCGGCCCAGCAGCATGCCGCTTTCCTCGGCCAGGTACTCGGACACGTTCTCGGCCATGCGCTGGCCGGCCTCGCGCGCGCCGCCGGCGGCCGCGCGCAGCCCGCCGGCGATGCGCAGCGCGGGAATGTCGCCCACCAGCCGGGCCAGGCTGTCTTCCGGGTCCCAGCGCAACTGCTTGGACAGGTCCGCCACCACCTGGGCCAGGGCAGCGTCGCCGGAAATATGCGTGGCTTCGGCGAAATCGGGCGCCGCGCCGCCCGCGCCCAGGCGCGGCAGCGGCAGCTTCTCGGGCGCCACCGTCAGGGTCACATCGGGCACCACGGCGGCATCGGCCTGGGCCGCCAGCCCCTCGCTGTCGATGGTCAGGCCCAGCGTGAAGCCGCCCAGCGCGAAGCGCACGGTCTTGCCGGCGTGGCGGGCCAGGCGTTCGCGCGCCCAGTCCTCACGCTTCAACAGGGCGTTGAGCGCGCCGACGGCCAGCCGTGCAGGAGTGGGCAGAAACGAAAAGGGCAACATGACGGTCCGCGACCCCGCGCAACGGGGCTGACGAAGTTGATGGGTAAATCGGGAGTGTAACGGGTTGGATGGGGGTGTGTTCCGGACAGTCGGGACGCGGTTTGCGCCCGCGCATGGAAAAACCGGCCCTGAGGGGCCGGTTGTGGCGGACGGCCGCGAGGCCGCCGCGATAGCAGGAGATTGGCGCCAGCCGGATCAGCTGGCGTATTCCACCGGGATCTGCTGGATGCCGGCCAGCAGCCAGCCGCCGTTGGCGGGCTTGAACAGGTTCCAGACTTCCTCGAAGCGGAAGGCTTCGGCGCCCGGGGTTTCGCGCAGCATGCCCGAGAAACGCACGCTGGCCAGGTGACCGTCGGACACGGTTTCGATGCCCAGCAGCTCGGCGTTCAACAGCACCACTTCGGTCTTGTTGGGGGCCGCGCCACGCTCGGCCAGTTGCGGCTTGAGCTCGGTGATCAGGTCGTCGGTCAGGTAGTCGCGCAGGCGGTCGGTGCTGCCGCTGTCCCACACGGCCTGGATGCGCACGAACTGTTCCTTGGCCTGCTTCAGGAAGTTGGGCGTATCGAAGTCGCCGGGCACGAACCAGTTGTTGTCGTCACCCGCCTTGGGCAGCACGGCGGCCGGGGCGGCAGCGGCGGCTGCGACCGGCGCCGCGGCCGGAGCGGCCGGCTTCAGCGCCTCACGCCACATGGGCTGCTGCTGCGGCTGGCCAGGCGCGTTGTTGGCGCCGCCGAAGGCGCCCTGCGTGGCCGGACGCGGCGCCGCGCCGCGCAGGCGGCGGATGATGAACATCACGGCGAACACGACCACGGCGATCAGCAGCGCGGACGACAGGAACTCGGCGAAGGCGCCCGACAGGCCCATGCTCGAGAGCAGCGCGGCGATGCCCAGGCCGGCGGCGATGCCGGCGATGGGGCCGAGCCAGCGCGAGGCGCCGCTCTTGGCGGCGGCGCCCGCGGCGCCGGCCGTGGCGGCGCCCGCGGCGCCGGCCGTGGCGGCGCCGGCGGCCGCCGGGGCCGCGGTGGCGCCCGCGGTGTTGCTGGCGGCGGTCGGCGGCGTGGTCGCCTGGCGCTGCTGGGTCACATTGGAGGATTGGCGGCCGACGCTGCTGCCGCCGCCGGCGCGGCGGGCTTCGGCGTCAAACGACGCCGTCACCAGCGCAGCGCCGGAGATGGCGATGAGCGCCGCGGCGACAAACCGCGAGAAACAGAATTTGGTCATGGATTTGCTCCCTCGTACCCGCGCTTCCCGCTGCCCCGAGCAGCGGAAAGCCGCACGGATCGTGCGGCCGTTCAGCGCGACTTTCTTACAATAATCTGAATGACGTAAGAATAACGGACAAGCCGTCGCCCCACAAGTTCCCCCGGGGCAAAGAAAAGCCGTATCGGACCCAGGGCAGGTCAGCCCAGGCGCACGCCCTCATGCAGGGCGGCGATGCCGGCCGTCAGGTTGAAGTACTGCACCCGCTCCAGGCCGGCGGTGCGCAGCATGTCCGCCAAGGTTTCCTGGTCGGGGTGCATGCGGATCGATTCCGCCAGGTAGCGGTAGCTGGCCTCGTCCTTGGCCACGGTCTTGCCCAGCCAGGGCAGCACGTTGAAGGAGTACCAGTCGTAGGCCGGCGCCAGCGGCTTGGCGATGCGGGAGAATTCCAGCACCAGCAGCTTGCCGCCCGGCTTGAGCACGCGGGTCATCTCGGCCAGCGCGCGGTCCTTGTGGGTCATGTTGCGCAGGCCGAAGGCCACGCTGACGCGGTCGAAATACCCCGTCGGGAACGGCAGGCGCTCGGCGTCACAGACGGCCGTGGGCACCAGCAGGCCGGCGTCGGCCAGGCGGTCGCGGCCGACCCGCAGCATAGAATCGTTGATGTCGGTCAGCCAGACCTCGCCGGTGGGGCCGGCGCGCTTGGCGAAAGCCTTGGCCAGGTCGCCGGTGCCGCCGGCGATGTCCAGCACCTTCATGCCGGGGCGGATGGCGGCGCGGCCGATGGTGAAGGCCTTCCAGACGCGGTGCAGGCCGGCCGACATGAAATCGTTCATGATGTCGTAGCGCTGCGCCACCGAGTGGAAGACTTCGGCGACTTTGCGGGCTTTTTCGCTTTCCGGCACCGATTGGAAGCCGAAATGCGTCGATTGGGACGCGGAATCCGCGGAATGTTGCGATTCGGAGGGGTTTTGCATGGTGAATTCCCGATATATCGTCCAATGGTAGCCTATCGGGGCCCGCCGGATGCCGCCCGCGGGCGGCGCAAGGCACCGTGCGGTCACATACCTGAAATATTGCGGCCATACTATCGCAACGTTCGCGCCGCGCCGGCGCTCCGAAGCGTGCCCTATCCGCCATGTCCAGCACCATCCTCGTCGTCGAAGACGAACCCGCAATCCAGGAACTGATCGCCGTCAACCTGTCCTTCGCCGGCCACAAAGTGCTGCGCGCCTTCGACGCCGACCAGGCCCAGACGCTGATCCGCGCCGAGCTGCCCGACCTGATCCTGCTGGACTGGATGCTGCCCGGCACCTCCGGCCTGGCCATGGCGCGCAAGCTGCGCAACGACGAGCGCACCCGCGCCGTGCCGGTCATCATGCTGACCGCCAAGGGTTCCGAGCAGGACAAGGTCGACGGCCTCGAAGCCGGCGCCGACGACTACATCACCAAGCCCTTCTCGCCCAAGGAGCTGATGGCCCGCATCAAGGCCGTGCTGCGCCGCCGCGCGCCGCAACTGACCGACGACGTGATCGACGTCGGCGGCCTCAAGCTGGACCCCGTCACGCACCGCCTGTCGGGCAACAGCCTGTCGCTGCAGATCGGCCCCACCGAATTCCGCCTGCTGCACTTCTTCATGACCCACCCGGAACGCGTGTTCTCGCGCTCGCAACTGCTGGACCAGGTCTGGGGCGATCATGTCTTCGTCGAGGAACGCACCGTCGACGTGCATATCCGCCGGCTGCGCAAGGCGCTGGAGCCCAGCGGCCACGACGCCCATGTGGAAACGGTGCGCGGCAGCGGCTACCGGTTTACGGCACAGGTCCCGGCGCGGTAAAACTCCCGCACGATGATCTGGCTGCGCACCCTTATCCTGGTCGCCCTGTGGGCGGCGATCGCGCTATTGGCGCAATGGCTCATTGGAGATCCGGCCGGTTGGGTGCTGTTCAGCGCCGCGCTGGCCACCATGCTGCTGTGGCGAAGTTGGCGCCTGCACCTGGTGTCCCACTGGGCCAGGCATCCCGACACCTCGCCGCCCGCCTCGGTCGGCCGCTGGGACGATATCCTTGCCCCCCTCTACCGCTACACCCGGGCCCGCGCCCGCGAGCTGGCCGAGACACGCGACACCATGCAGGGCATGCTGGCGGCCGCCCAGGCCCTGCCCGACGGCGCGGTCACGCTCAATGAAGACTTCCAGATCGACTGGTGCAACCGCATGGCGCGCCAGCACCTGGGCCTGCGCCTGCCGGCCGACCGCGGCCACAACCTGCTGAACCTGCTGCGCGCGCCGGAATTCGTCGAGTACGCCCACCGTTCCTCGTGGCCCGACCCGATCCTGGTGCGCCTGGGCCAGAACGGCCAGGAACGGCTGATGATGATGCAACTGACGGCCTACGCCAGCAACCAGCGCCTGCTCATCACCCGCGACGTCACCCAGATCGAGCGCCTGGAAACCACGCGCCGCGACTTCGTCGCCAACGTCTCGCACGAACTGCGCACGCCGCTGACGGTGCTGGCCGGCTTCCTGGAAACGCTGCGCGACATGCCCGCCGACGCCCTGCCGCCCGAGCAGCGCGCGCAGTACCTGGACATGATGCACGAGCAGGCCCAGCGCATGCAGGCCATCGTCGAGGATCTGCTGACGCTGTCGACGCTGGAATCGTCGCCGGGCAGCGACCCGCGCGCGGTCAACATGGGCGCGCTGCTGCAGAAGGCGCGCCAGCAGATCGAGGCCCTGTCCGGCGGGCGCCATGTCATCGAATGGCACATCGACGAAACGCTCGACGTGCTGGGCGCCGAGACCGAGCTGACCTCGGCGCTGTCGAACCTGTTGACCAACGCCGTGCGCTACACGCCCGACGGCGGCACCATCACCGTGCGCTGGGAACGCGAGGCCGATGGCAGCGGCCGCTACAGCGTGCAGGACACCGGCATCGGCATTCCCGCCCGCCATATCCCGCGCCTGACCGAACGCTTCTACCGCGTCGACCGCGGCCGCTCGCGCGCCGTCGGCGGCACCGGGCTGGGGCTGGCGATCACCAAGCACATCGCCATGCGCCACGACGCCGAACTGCTCATCACCAGCGAACCCGGCAAGGGCAGCGTGTTCGCGCTGCGCTTCCCGCCCGACCGCATCGCCGTCGATCCGTCCGCCTGAACGCTACGCGCGCAACGCGCGCAGCGGGCAGGATCCGCGCCGCAATCGCGGCGCGGATGGTAAATTTCCCGCCATGCGCATCCTGGTCATCGAAGACGAACCCAAGCTGGCCGATTACCTCAAGAAAGGGTTGTCGGAGCAAAGCCACGTCGTCGACCTGGCGCGCGACGGCGTCAACGGCCTGCACCTGGCGCTGGAAGGCGCCCACGACCTGATCGTGCTGGACGTGATGCTGCCCGGCGTGGACGGCTTCGGCATCCTGGCCGCGGTGCGCGCCAACAAGGACACGCCGATCCTGATGCTGACCGCGCGCGACGCCGTCGAGGACCGCGTGCGCGGACTCGAAGGCGGCGCCGACGACTACCTGGTCAAGCCTTTCGCCTTCTCCGAGCTGCTGGCGCGCGTGCAGGCCCTGCTGCGGCGCGGCCGTTCGCAGGAGCCCACCGTGTTCCGCCTGGCCGACCTGGAACTGGACCTGGCGCGCCGCAAGGCCGCGCGCGGCGGCCGGCGCCTGGACCTGACCGCCAAGGAATTCAACCTGCTGGCCCTGCTGCTGCGGCGCCAGGGCCAGGTGCTGTCGCGCACCACGCTGGCCGAACAGGTCTGGGACATGAACTTCGACAGCGACACCAACGTCATCGACGTGGCCGTGCGGCGCCTGCGCAGCAAGCTGGACGACCCGTTCGAGGCCAAGCTGCTGCACACCGTGCGCGGCATGGGCTACGTGCTCGAATCACGGCCGGAGCCGGCGCGCGAATGAAAGCGCCGCGCGTGCGCTCGATGCAGGCGCGCCTGACCCTGCTGCTGGGCGCCATCGCCCTGCTGGTCTCCAGCCTGGCCGGCGCCACCCTGTTCTGGGCCCTCAAACGCGAGGTCGAACGCCAGGAGATCACCGAGGTCAGCGGCAAGCTGGAGCTCATCAACCACCTGATCGACATGCAGAACAACGCGCGCGGCCTGCACGACCTGGCCGCCACGTTCGACGACATGCGCACCGGCCAGAGCCAGCTAGGCATCTGGATCGTCGATGCGCAAGGCCATCCGGTCTACGGCGGCGATGCGCCCGAGACGCTGCAGACGCTGCCCGGCCGGCAGGTGCTGCTGCAACTGGCCGACGGCAGCCGCATGCGCGGCCTGCGCGTCGCGGTCGACGACCGCATCCTGCCGGGCGCGCACCTGACGGTGGCGGTCAGCACCCGCACCAGCTCGCAATTCCTGTACGCCTACGGCACGGCGCTGGCGTTGATCTGCGCGCTGTGGGTGGGCGCCACGGTGGTCCTGGCGGCCTGGGCCGTGCGCCGCAGCATGGCGCCCACCCGGCGGCTGTCGGAACAGGCCGCCCGCATCCAGCCCGACAACCTGGCCGTGCGCCTGCCGCTGCGCGACACCGACCGCGAGCTGCACGAGCTGGTGCTGTCGTTCAACCGCACGCTGGAGCGCCTGCAGGCCGCCTACCAGCAGATGGAAGGCTTCAACGCCGACGTCGCGCACGAGCTGCGCACGCCGCTGGCCACGCTGATCAACGGCACCCAGGTAACCCTGTCCAGCGGCCGCGACGCGGCCGAGCTGCGCGATGCGCTGGAATCCAACCTGGAGACGC
>NZ_JAWRWN010000017.1:0-5960 GCF_046535435.1 Achromobacter sp. SIMBA_011
TGACCTGTCCGTGGGAAGGCGCAAATTTTGTGCTGAAAGTGAAACAGGTGAGCGGCTTTTCTAATTATGATGAATCTAAATTTCTGAGTCAGAGTGCAATTCCGAATATTGATGATGAATCATTTCAGAAAGAACTGTTTGAACAGATGGTGGATCTGAGCGAAATGACCTCTAAAGATAAATTTAAATCATTTGAAGAACTGAATACCAAATTTGGCCAGGTTATGGGTACCGCAGTTATGGGCGGTGCAGCAGCAACCGCAGCAAACAAAGCAGATAAAGTTGCCGATGATCTGGATGCATTTAATGTTGATGATTTTAATACCAAAACCGAAGATGATTTTATGTCTTCAAGTAGCGGCTCTAGCTCAAGCGCAGATGATACCGATCTGGATGATCTGCTGAATGATCTGCTCGAGCACCACCACCACCACCACTGAGATCCGGCTGCTAACAAAGCCCGAAAGGAAGCTGAGTTGGCTGCTGCCACCGCTGAGCAATAACTAGCATAACCCCTTGGGGCCTCTAAACGGGTCTTGAGGGGTTTTTTGCTGAAAGGAGGAACTATATCCGGATTGGCGAATGGGACGCGCCCTGTAGCGGCGCATTAAGCGCGGCGGGTGTGGTGGTTACGCGCAGCGTGACCGCTACACTTGCCAGCGCCCTAGCGCCCGCTCCTTTCGCTTTCTTCCCTTCCTTTCTCGCCACGTTCGCCGGCTTTCCCCGTCAAGCTCTAAATCGGGGGCTCCCTTTAGGGTTCCGATTTAGTGCTTTACGGCACCTCGACCCCAAAAAACTTGATTAGGGTGATGGTTCACGTAGTGGGCCATCGCCCTGATAGACGGTTTTTCGCCCTTTGACGTTGGAGTCCACGTTCTTTAATAGTGGACTCTTGTTCCAAACTGGAACAACACTCAACCCTATCTCGGTCTATTCTTTTGATTTATAAGGGATTTTGCCGATTTCGGCCTATTGGTTAAAAAATGAGCTGATTTAACAAAAATTTAACGCGAATTTTAACAAAATATTAACGCTTACAATTTAGGTGGCACTTTTCGGGGAAATGTGCGCGGAACCCCTATTTGTTTATTTTTCTAAATACATTCAAATATGTATCCGCTCATGAATTAATTCTTAGAAAAACTCATCGAGCATCAAATGAAACTGCAATTTATTCATATCAGGATTATCAATACCATATTTTTGAAAAAGCCGTTTCTGTAATGAAGGAGAAAACTCACCGAGGCAGTTCCATAGGATGGCAAGATCCTGGTATCGGTCTGCGATTCCGACTCGTCCAACATCAATACAACCTATTAATTTCCCCTCGTCAAAAATAAGGTTATCAAGTGAGAAATCACCATGAGTGACGACTGAATCCGGTGAGAATGGCAAAAGTTTATGCATTTCTTTCCAGACTTGTTCAACAGGCCAGCCATTACGCTCGTCATCAAAATCACTCGCATCAACCAAACCGTTATTCATTCGTGATTGCGCCTGAGCGAGACGAAATACGCGATCGCTGTTAAAAGGACAATTACAAACAGGAATCGAATGCAACCGGCGCAGGAACACTGCCAGCGCATCAACAATATTTTCACCTGAATCAGGATATTCTTCTAATACCTGGAATGCTGTTTTCCCGGGGATCGCAGTGGTGAGTAACCATGCATCATCAGGAGTACGGATAAAATGCTTGATGGTCGGAAGAGGCATAAATTCCGTCAGCCAGTTTAGTCTGACCATCTCATCTGTAACATCATTGGCAACGCTACCTTTGCCATGTTTCAGAAACAACTCTGGCGCATCGGGCTTCCCATACAATCGATAGATTGTCGCACCTGATTGCCCGACATTATCGCGAGCCCATTTATACCCATATAAATCAGCATCCATGTTGGAATTTAATCGCTGCCTAGAGCAAGACGTTTCCCGTTGAATATGGCTCATAACACCCCTTGTATTACTGTTTATGTAAGCAGACAGTTTTATTGTTCATGACCAAAATCCCTTAACGTGAGTTTTCGTTCCACTGAGCGTCAGACCCCGTAGAAAAGATCAAAGGATCTTCTTGAGATCCTTTTTTTCTGCGCGTAATCTGCTGCTTGCAAACAAAAAAACCACCGCTACCAGCGGTGGTTTGTTTGCCGGATCAAGAGCTACCAACTCTTTTTCCGAAGGTAACTGGCTTCAGCAGAGCGCAGATACCAAATACTGTCCTTCTAGTGTAGCCGTAGTTAGGCCACCACTTCAAGAACTCTGTAGCACCGCCTACATACCTCGCTCTGCTAATCCTGTTACCAGTGGCTGCTGCCAGTGGCGATAAGTCGTGTCTTACCGGGTTGGACTCAAGACGATAGTTACCGGATAAGGCGCAGCGGTCGGGCTGAACGGGGGGTTCGTGCACACAGCCCAGCTTGGAGCGAACGACCTACACCGAACTGAGATACCTACAGCGTGAGCTATGAGAAAGCGCCACGCTTCCCGAAGGGAGAAAGGCGGACAGGTATCCGGTAAGCGGCAGGGTCGGAACAGGAGAGCGCACGAGGGAGCTTCCAGGGGGAAACGCCTGGTATCTTTATAGTCCTGTCGGGTTTCGCCACCTCTGACTTGAGCGTCGATTTTTGTGATGCTCGTCAGGGGGGCGGAGCCTATGGAAAAACGCCAGCAACGCGGCCTTTTTACGGTTCCTGGCCTTTTGCTGGCCTTTTGCTCACATGTTCTTTCCTGCGTTATCCCCTGATTCTGTGGATAACCGTATTACCGCCTTTGAGTGAGCTGATACCGCTCGCCGCAGCCGAACGACCGAGCGCAGCGAGTCAGTGAGCGAGGAAGCGGAAGAGCGCCTGATGCGGTATTTTCTCCTTACGCATCTGTGCGGTATTTCACACCGCAATGGTGCACTCTCAGTACAATCTGCTCTGATGCCGCATAGTTAAGCCAGTATACACTCCGCTATCGCTACGTGACTGGGTCATGGCTGCGCCCCGACACCCGCCAACACCCGCTGACGCGCCCTGACGGGCTTGTCTGCTCCCGGCATCCGCTTACAGACAAGCTGTGACCGTCTCCGGGAGCTGCATGTGTCAGAGGTTTTCACCGTCATCACCGAAACGCGCGAGGCAGCTGCGGTAAAGCTCATCAGCGTGGTCGTGAAGCGATTCACAGATGTCTGCCTGTTCATCCGCGTCCAGCTCGTTGAGTTTCTCCAGAAGCGTTAATGTCTGGCTTCTGATAAAGCGGGCCATGTTAAGGGCGGTTTTTTCCTGTTTGGTCACTGATGCCTCCGTGTAAGGGGGATTTCTGTTCATGGGGGTAATGATACCGATGAAACGAGAGAGGATGCTCACGATACGGGTTACTGATGATGAACATGCCCGGTTACTGGAACGTTGTGAGGGTAAACAACTGGCGGTATGGATGCGGCGGGACCAGAGAAAAATCACTCAGGGTCAATGCCAGCGCTTCGTTAATACAGATGTAGGTGTTCCACAGGGTAGCCAGCAGCATCCTGCGATGCAGATCCGGAACATAATGGTGCAGGGCGCTGACTTCCGCGTTTCCAGACTTTACGAAACACGGAAACCGAAGACCATTCATGTTGTTGCTCAGGTCGCAGACGTTTTGCAGCAGCAGTCGCTTCACGTTCGCTCGCGTATCGGTGATTCATTCTGCTAACCAGTAAGGCAACCCCGCCAGCCTAGCCGGGTCCTCAACGACAGGAGCACGATCATGCGCACCCGTGGGGCCGCCATGCCGGCGATAATGGCCTGCTTCTCGCCGAAACGTTTGGTGGCGGGACCAGTGACGAAGGCTTGAGCGAGGGCGTGCAAGATTCCGAATACCGCAAGCGACAGGCCGATCATCGTCGCGCTCCAGCGAAAGCGGTCCTCGCCGAAAATGACCCAGAGCGCTGCCGGCACCTGTCCTACGAGTTGCATGATAAAGAAGACAGTCATAAGTGCGGCGACGATAGTCATGCCCCGCGCCCACCGGAAGGAGCTGACTGGGTTGAAGGCTCTCAAGGGCATCGGTCGAGATCCCGGTGCCTAATGAGTGAGCTAACTTACATTAATTGCGTTGCGCTCACTGCCCGCTTTCCAGTCGGGAAACCTGTCGTGCCAGCTGCATTAATGAATCGGCCAACGCGCGGGGAGAGGCGGTTTGCGTATTGGGCGCCAGGGTGGTTTTTCTTTTCACCAGTGAGACGGGCAACAGCTGATTGCCCTTCACCGCCTGGCCCTGAGAGAGTTGCAGCAAGCGGTCCACGCTGGTTTGCCCCAGCAGGCGAAAATCCTGTTTGATGGTGGTTAACGGCGGGATATAACATGAGCTGTCTTCGGTATCGTCGTATCCCACTACCGAGATATCCGCACCAACGCGCAGCCCGGACTCGGTAATGGCGCGCATTGCGCCCAGCGCCATCTGATCGTTGGCAACCAGCATCGCAGTGGGAACGATGCCCTCATTCAGCATTTGCATGGTTTGTTGAAAACCGGACATGGCACTCCAGTCGCCTTCCCGTTCCGCTATCGGCTGAATTTGATTGCGAGTGAGATATTTATGCCAGCCAGCCAGACGCAGACGCGCCGAGACAAAACTTAATGGGCCCGCTAACAGCGCGATTTGCTGGTGACCCAATGCGACCAGATGCTCCACGCCCAGTCGCGTACCGTCTTCATGGGAGAAAATAATACTGTTGATGGGTGTCTGGTCAGAGACATCAAGAAATAACGCCGGAACATTAGTGCAGGCAGCTTCCACAGCAATGGCATCCTGGTCATCCAGCGGATAGTTAATGATCAGCCCACTGACGCGTTGCGCGAGAAGATTGTGCACCGCCGCTTTACAGGCTTCGACGCCGCTTCGTTCTACCATCGACACCACCACGCTGGCACCCAGTTGATCGGCGCGAGATTTAATCGCCGCGACAATTTGCGACGGCGCGTGCAGGGCCAGACTGGAGGTGGCAACGCCAATCAGCAACGACTGTTTGCCCGCCAGTTGTTGTGCCACGCGGTTGGGAATGTAATTCAGCTCCGCCATCGCCGCTTCCACTTTTTCCCGCGTTTTCGCAGAAACGTGGCTGGCCTGGTTCACCACGCGGGAAACGGTCTGATAAGAGACACCGGCATACTCTGCGACATCGTATAACGTTACTGGTTTCACATTCACCACCCTGAATTGACTCTCTTCCGGGCGCTATCATGCCATACCGCGAAAGGTTTTGCGCCATTCGATGGTGTCCGGGATCTCGACGCTCTCCCTTATGCGACTCCTGCATTAGGAAGCAGCCCAGTAGTAGGTTGAGGCCGTTGAGCACCGCCGCCGCAAGGAATGGTGCATGCAAGGAGATGGCGCCCAACAGTCCCCCGGCCACGGGGCCTGCCACCATACCCACGCCGAAACAAGCGCTCATGAGCCCGAAGTGGCGAGCCCGATCTTCCCCATCGGTGATGTCGGCGATATAGGCGCCAGCAACCGCACCTGTGGCGCCGGTGATGCCGGCCACGATGCGTCCGGCGTAGAGGATCGAGATCTCGATCCCGCGAAATTAATACGACTCACTATAGGGGAATTGTGAGCGGATAACAATTCCCCTCTAGAAATAATTTTGTTTAACTTTAAGAAGGAGATATACATATGTTTAAACGTAAATCAACCGCAGAACTGGCAGCACAGATGGCAAAACTGAATGGTAATAAAGGCTTTAGCTCAGAAGATAAAGGCGAATGGAAACTGAAACTGGATAATGCAGGTAATGGTCAGGCAGTTATTCGCTTTCTGCCGTCTAAAAATGATGAACAGGCACCGTTTGCAATTCTGGTTAATCATGGCTTTAAAAAAAATGGCAAATGGTATATTGAAACCTGTAGTAGTACCCACGGCGATTATGATTCTTGTCCGGTGTGTCAGTATATTAGTAAAAATGATCTGTATAATACCGATAATAAAGAATA
>NZ_JAWRWN010000018.1:0-2889 GCF_046535435.1 Achromobacter sp. SIMBA_011
ATGACCTACTTTCACAGACGTCCGTCCACTATCATCGGCGCAAAGGCGTTTCACTGTCCTGTTCGGGATGGGAAGGAGTGGTACCACCTTGCTATGGTCGTCAGGCGTAACGGGTTGAGAGATTGTCTTTGAGGACAACCGCTCCAATCTTGGAAGAAGCGCAACGTGTGGCGATCAGAGTGTGACTCGATGATCAACGCACAGTGGGTGTAATTGGTGTTGGCTGGCTGCTGACGGGGCAGCCAGATTTTGTATTGAACGACACTTGGAACGCTATATCACCAGGTCATAACCATCAGTGTTATAGGATCAAGCCTCACGAGCAATTAGTATCGGTTAGCTTAACGCATTACTGCGCTTCCACACCCGACCTATCAACGTCCTGGTCTCGAACGACTCTTTAGGGGGATCAAGTCCCCGGGATACCTAATCTTCAGACGAGTTTCCCGCTTAGATGCCTTCAGCGGTTATCTCTTCCGTACTTAGCTACCCGGCAATGCCATTGGCATGACAACCGGTACACCAGAGGTACGTCCACTCCGGTCCTCTCGTACTAGGAGCAGGCTCCGTCAAGTATCCAACGCCCACGGCAGATAGGGACCAAACTGTCTCACGACGTTTTAAACCCAGCTCACGTACCTCTTTAAATGGCGAACAGCCATACCCTTGGGACCGGCTACAGCCCCAGGATGAGATGAGCCGACATCGAGGTGCCAAACACCGCCGTCGATATGAACTCTTGGGCGGTATCAGCCTGTTATCCCCAGAGTACCTTTTATCCGTTGAGCGATGGCCCTTCCATTCAGAACCACCGGATCACTATGTCCTGCTTTCGCACCTGTTCGACTTGTCAGTCTCACAGTCAAGCACGCTTATGCCATTGCACTATCAGCACGATTTCCGACCGTACCTAGCGTACCTTCGAACTCCTCCGTTACACTTTGGGAGGAGACCGCCCCAGTCAAACTGCCCACCATGCACTGTCCCCGATCCGGATAACGGACCAAGGTTAGAACCGCAAACAAACCAGGGTGGTATTTCAAGGATGGCTCCACGTGATCTAGCGACCACGCTTCAAAGCCTCCCACCTATCCTACACAGGCCGGTTCACAGTCCAATGCAAAGCTACAGTAAAGGTTCATGGGGTCTTTCCGTCTAGCCGCGGGTAGATTGCATCATCACAAACACTTCAACTTCGCTGAGTCTCAGGAGGAGACAGTGTGGCCATCGTTACGCCATTCGTGCAGGTCGGAACTTACCCGACAAGGAATTTCGCTACCTTAGGACCGTTATAGTTACGGCCGCCGTTTACCGGGGCTTCGATCAAGAGCTTGCACCCCATCACTTAACCTTCCGGCACCGGGCAGGCGTCACACCCTATACGTCGACTTTCGTCTTTGCAGAGTGCTGTGTTTTTAATAAACAGTCGCAGCCACCGATTCTCTGCGACCCCATCATGCTAAGCGCGCAGGCGCTTCACACTACCGGGGTATACCTTCTCCCGAAGTTACGGTATCAATTTGCCGAGTTCCTTCTCCTGAGTTCTCTCAAGCGCCTTGGAATATTCATCCCGTCCACCTGTGTCGGTTTGCGGTACGGTCTCGTACAGCTGAAGCTTAGAGGCTTTTCTTGGAACCACTTCCAATCACTTCGCAAGCAATGCTCGCTCGTGCCGTACCCTTGATTTACGCGCCCGGATTTGCCTAAGCGCCATCTTCGATACGTCAACAGGGACATCCAACACCCTGATGATCTTCCGCGATCCGTCCCCCCATCGCACTGTACGACGGTGCTGGAATATTAACCAGCTTCCCATCAGCTACGCATCTCTGCCTCGCCTTAGGGGCCGACTCACCCTGCGCCGATGAACGTTGCGCAGGAAACCTTGGACTTACGGCGAGGGGGCTTTTCACCCCCTTTATCGCTACTCATGTCAGCATTCGCACTTCTGATACCTCCAGCAGCCTTTACAAGCCACCTTCGCAGGCTTACAGAACGCTCTCCTACCGCGTGCACAAAGTGCACACCCGCAGCTTCGGTTTATCGCTTAGCCCCGTTACATCTTCCGCGCAGGACGACTCGATCAGTGAGCTATTACGCTTTCTTTAAAGGATGGCTGCTTCTAAGCCAACCTCCTGACTGTCTATGCCTTCCCACTTCGTTTCCCACTTAGCGATAATTTGGGACCTTAGCTGGCGGTCTGGGTTGTTTCCCTCTTGAGTCCGGACGTTAGCACCCGGTGCTCTGTCTCCCAAGCTGTACTTGCGGGTATTCGGAGTTTGCCATAGTTTGGTAAGTCGCCATGACCCCCTAGCTATAACAGTGCTCTACCCCCCGCAGTAATACTTGAGGCACTACCTAAATAGTTTTCGGAGAGAACCAGCTATTTCCAGATTTGTTTAGCCTTTCACCCCTATCCACAGCTCATCCCCTAATTTTTCAACATTAGTGGGTTCGGTCCTCCAGCACGTGTTACCGTGCCTTCAACCTGGCCATGGATAGATCATCTGGTTTCGGGTCTACACCCAGCGACTGAATCGCCCTATTCGGACTCGCTTTCGCTACGGCTTCCCTATTCGGTTAACCTTGCCACTGAATGTAAGTCGCTGACCCATTATACAAAAGGTACGCAGTCACCCCACAAGGAGGCTCCTACTGTTTGTATGCATACGGTTTCAGGATCTATTTCACTCCCCTTCCGGGGTTCTTTTCGCCTTTCCCTCACGGTACTGGTTCACTATCGGTCGATCACGAGTATTTAGCCTTGGAGGATGGTCCCCCCATCTTCAAACAGGATTTCACGTGTCCCGCCCTACTTTTCTCACGCTTAGTTCCACACACAAAATTTCGTCTACAGGGCTATCACCTGCTACGGCCGGACTTTCCATT
>NZ_JAWRWN010000019.1:0-1601 GCF_046535435.1 Achromobacter sp. SIMBA_011
CCCATGATGATGAGAATGCCCTCGATGGCCTGCCCGGTCTGGTTCAGCGTGGTGTTGACCACCGACACGATGTCCGGGTAGCCAATGGCCACGGCCAGCGAGCTGTTCTTGGTGAGGTTGAGGAACTGGCTGGTCATCGGCGGGATGATCACGCGCAGCGCCTGCGGCAGCACCACCAGGCGCAGCACCTGCTTGCGGCGCAGGCCCAGGGCCCCGGCCGCTTCCCATTGGCCATTGTTGACCGCCTGGATGCCCGAGCGCACCACTTCGGCGATGAAGGCCGAGGTGTAGATCACCAGGCCCGCCAGCAGCGCGGCGAACTCCGGCGACAGCGTCAGGCCGCCGCTGAAGTTGAAGCCCTTCAGTTCCGGCATGTCCAGCGTCAGCGAAGCGCCGCTGACCAGCCAGCCGATCACCGGCAGGCCGATCAACAGGCCGATGGCGGCGCGGCCCAGCGGGAACACGTGGCCGGTGGCTTCCTGGCGCTTCTTGCCCCAGTGGCCCAGGAACAGGATGGCGACGATGGCCAGGCCCAGGCCGGCCAGCATCCAGTCGAGCGAGTTGCCTTCCAGCGCCGGCACCTTGAGGCCGCGGTTGGAGATGAACACGCCCGGCAGCGGGTTGTGCGCCTGGCGCGGACCCGGCATGTTCTCGGTGATCAGCGCATACCAGAAGAACAACTGCAGCAGCAGCGGCACGTTGCGCATCACTTCGACGTAGACCGAGGTGATCTTGGCCACGAGCCAGTTCTTGGACAGCCGGCCGACGCCGATCAGCGTGCCGAGGATGGTCGCCAGCACGATGCCGAGCACGGCCACGCGCAGCGTGTTGAGCAGACCCACCCAGATGGCGCGGCCATAGGTGTCGGCGGGGGTATAGGCGATGGGCGTTTCACCGATGGCGAAACCGGCCTCGCGTTGCAGGAAACCGAAGCCCGTGGCGATGTTGCGCACGGACAGGTTGTGAAGCGTGTTTGAAACCAGGAACCACACCGCCAGCGCGACGGCGGCCAGTGCGATCACTTGATAGACCACGGCGCGCACACCGGGATCGTTCCAGTTCAGACGCCGGGGGGGTGCCGAAATCGGGGCGTTTTTATTTGAAGTCGTCATGAATGAATCTACAGAAGTCGGACACCGGGCAGCGGGGGCCTTGCGGCCCGCGCCGTCCACTCCTGCCGCCCGCTCGAAGGCGGGCTAGGCATGGCGCCATACTGGCGCCATGCCGGGCAGCCGTGTGTTAGCGCACCGGCCAGCCGTACATCAAGCCACCTTGCTTGTAGCTGGCGTTCAGGCCGCGCTCCAGCTTCATCGCGCTGCTCTTGCCGAGCGTGGCTTCGAAGCTTTCACCGTAGTTGCCGACCTGCTTGATGATGTTGTAGGCCCACTTGTCGTCCACGCCCAGGTTCTTGCCCATGCCCGGGGTCACGCCCAGGATGCGCTGGATGTTGGGATTGGTGCTCTTGGTCATTTCATCGACGTTCTTGGACGTGATGCCGTATTCCTCGGCTTCCAGCATCGCGTTCAGCGACCAGCGGATCACGTTGAACCATTGCTCGTCGCCCTGGCGCACCATGGGGCCCAGCGGCTCCTTGGAGAAGT
>NZ_JAWRWN010000020.1:0-1580 GCF_046535435.1 Achromobacter sp. SIMBA_011
GTGAAGAATTCGGTAAAGGTCCGATCATCATGATCTCTTACGCGGACGAAGAAGAAGCGAAAGTTATCACCTGGAAAAAAATCGACCTGCCGTACGTTGAAGTTGTTTCTTCTGAACGTGAAATGATCAAACGTTTCCTGAAAATCATCCGTGAAAAAGACCCGGACATCATCATCACCTACAACGGTGACTCTTTCGACCTGCCGTACCTGGCGAAACGTGCGGAAAAACTGGGTATCAAACTGACCATCGGTCGTGACGGTTCTGAACCGAAAATGCAGCGTATCGGTGACATGACCGCGGTTGAAGTTAAAGGTCGTATCCACTTCGACCTGTACCACGTTATCCGTCGTACCATCAACCTGCCGACCTACACCCTGGAAGCGGTTTACGAAGCGATCTTCGGTAAACCGAAAGAAAAAGTTTACGCGGACGAAATCGCGAAAGCGTGGGAAACCGGTGAAGGTCTGGAACGTGTTGCGAAATACTCTATGGAAGACGCGAAAGCGACCTACGAACTGGGTAAAGAATTCTTCCCGATGGAAGCGCAGCTGTCTCGTCTGGTTGGTCAGCCGCTGTGGGACGTTTCTCGTTCTTCTACCGGTAACCTGGTTGAATGGTTCCTGCTGCGTAAAGCGTACGAACGTAACGAACTGGCGCCGAACAAACCGGACGAACGTGAATACGAACGTCGTCTGCGTGAATCTTACGCGGGTGGTTTCGTTAAAGAACCGGAAAAAGGTCTGTGGGAAAACATCGTTTCTCTGGACTTCCGTTCGCTGTACCCGTCTATCATCATCACCCACAACGTTTCTCCGGACACCCTGAACCGTGAAGGTTGCCGTAACTACGACGTTGCGCCGGAAGTTGGTCACAAATTCTGCAAAGACTTCCCGGGTTTCATCCCGTCTCTGCTGAAACGTCTGCTGGACGAACGTCAGAAAATCAAAACCAAAATGAAAGCGTCTCAGGACCCGATCGAAAAAATCATGCTGGACTACCGTCAGCGTGCGATCAAAATCCTGGCGAACTCTTACTACGGTTACTACGGTTACGCGAAAGCGCGTTGGTACTGCAAAGAATGCGCGGAATCTGTTACCGCGTGGGGTCGTGAATACATCGAATTCGTTTGGAAAGAACTGGAAGAAAAATTCGGTTTCAAAGTTCTGTACATCGACACCGACGGTCTGTACGCGACCATCCCGGGTGGTAAATCTGAAGAAATCAAAAAAAAAGCGCTGGAATTCGTTGACTACATCAACGCGAAACTGCCGGGTCTGCTGGAACTGGAATACCAAGGTTTCTACAAACGTGGTTTCTTCGTTACCAAAAAAAAATACGCGCTGATCGACGAAGAAGGTAAAATCATCACCCGTGGTCTGGAAATCGTTCGTCGTGACTGGTCTGAAATCGCGAAAGAAACCCAGGCGCGTGTTCTGGAAGCGATCCTGAAACACGGTAACGTTGAAGAAGCGGTTCGTATCGTTAAAGAAGTTACCCAGAAACTGTCTAAATACGAAATCCCGCCGGAAAAACTGGCGATCTACGAACAGATCACCCGTCCGCTGCACGAATACAAA
>NZ_JAWRWN010000021.1:0-1145 GCF_046535435.1 Achromobacter sp. SIMBA_011
CTGTAAGACTGGGATAACTCCGGGAAACCGGGGCTAATACCGGATGGTTGTCT
The DNA here is from genome assembly GCF_046535435.1 of Achromobacter sp. SIMBA_011. Classification (NCBI taxonomy): domain Bacteria; kingdom Pseudomonadati; phylum Pseudomonadota; class Betaproteobacteria; order Burkholderiales; family Alcaligenaceae; genus Achromobacter; species Achromobacter sp. SIMBA_011. The sequence goes on from NZ_JAWRWN010000021.1 coordinate 54, forward strand.
GAACCGCATGGTTCAGACATAAAAGGTGGCTTCGGCTACCACTTACAGATGGACCCGCGGCGCATTAGCTAGTTGGTGAGGTAACGGCTCACCAAGGCGACGATGCGTAGCCGACCTGAGAGGGTGATCGGCCACACTGGGACTGAGACACGGCCCAGACTCCTACGGGAGGCAGCAGTAGGGAATCTTCCGCAATGGACGAAAGTCTGACGGAGCAACGCCGCGTGAGTGATGAAGGTTTTCGGATCGTAAAGCTCTGTTGTTAGGGAAGAACAAGTGCCGTTCAAATAGGGCGGCACCTTGACGGTACCTAACCAGAAAGCCACGGCTAACTACGTGCCAGCAGCCGCGGTAATACGTAGGTGGCAAGCGTTGTCCGGAATTATTGGGCGTAAAGGGCTCGCAGGCGGTTTCTTAAGTCTGATGTGAAAGCCCCCGGCTCAACCGGGGAGGGTCATTGGAAACTGGGGAACTTGAGTGCAGAAGAGGAGAGTGGAATTCCACGTGTAGCGGTGAAATGCGTAGAGATGTGGAGGAACACCAGTGGCGAAGGCGACTCTCTGGTCTGTAACTGACGCTGAGGAGCGAAAGCGTGGGGAGCGAACAGGATTAGATACCCTGGTAGTCCACGCCGTAAACGATGAGTGCTAAGTGTTAGGGGGTTTCCGCCCCTTAGTGCTGCAGCTAACGCATTAAGCACTCCGCCTGGGGAGTACGGTCGCAAGACTGAAACTCAAAGGAATTGACGGGGGCCCGCACAAGCGGTGGAGCATGTGGTTTAATTCGAAGCAACGCGAAGAACCTTACCAGGTCTTGACATCCTCTGACAATCCTAGAGATAGGACGTCCCCTTCGGGGGCAGAGTGACAGGTGGTGCATGGTTGTCGTCAGCTCGTGTCGTGAGATGTTGGGTTAAGTCCCGCAACGAGCGCAACCCTTGATCTTAGTTGCCAGCATTCAGTTGGGCACTCTAAGGTGACTGCCGGTGACAAACCGGAGGAAGGTGGGGATGACGTCAAATCATCATGCCCCTTATGACCTGGGCTACACACGTGCTACAATGGACAGAACAAAGGGCAGCGAAACCGCGAG
>NZ_JAWRWN010000023.1:0-1050 GCF_046535435.1 Achromobacter sp. SIMBA_011
CTACTTTTCTCACGCTTAGTTCCACACACAAAATTTCGTCTACAGGGCTATCACCTGCTACGGCCGGACTTTCCATTTCGTTCGACTATCTTGCATGCTAAAACGTGAAGGCTCTTCCGATTTCGCTCGCCACTACTTTCGGAATCTCGGTTGATTTCTTTTCCTCGAGCTACTGAGATGTTTCAGTTCACCCGGTTCGCTTCCACTGACCTATGTATTCAGTCAGGGATACTCCTTGCGGAGTGGGTTTCCCCATTCGGATATCTGCGGATCAAAGCTTGTTTGCCAGCTCCCCGCAGCTTTTCGCAGGCTACTACGTCCTTCATCGCCTGTGATCGCCAAGGCATCCACCATATGCACTTAGTCGCTTGATCCTATAACGCTGTAGGCTATAGGACCTGAGTATTAGCGTTTGTGCCGTTCATAAGTTTCAAAGCAGTCTGAGGTTATTCACCCCAGTCTTGAGAACTTGGAACAAAATTAATGCAATCACAACCCGTACCCATCTTCATCAGCAAGCTGATTACTCGATGAGCACATTTCGTTGTGCTTCTTCCAGATTGTTAAAGAACGAATATAGCTGTTGAGTAAAACCCAACTCATAAGACCGGGCAGATATTATCCGCACGACGCTATGAGTTAGCCTCTACATCCCACCAGGCACAGGTCTTGGTGGAGGTGAACGGGATCGAACCGATGACATCCTGCTTGCAAAGCAGGCGCTCTCCCAGCTGAGCTACACCCCCATATCCACGGCATCTCTACCTGCGAATACTTGGTGGGTCTGGTTGGATTCGAACCAACGACCCCCGCCTTATCAAGACGGTGCTCTAACCGACTGAGCTACAGACCCAAAACCTTCTCGGATCAGTAGTCAGAAGTCATGGACACAGGGAGGAGTCCCTCTACCCAAGCCCACAACCGATCCCAGCTATATCAAACAACCGATAAGAGTGGACGCTTAACACGAGCGCTAAGCTCTGAAAGGAGGTGATCCAGCCGCACCTTCCGATACGGCTACCTTGTTACGACTTCACCCCAGTCATGAAT
>NZ_JAWRWN010000025.1:0-954 GCF_046535435.1 Achromobacter sp. SIMBA_011
TCCAGTGATTTTTTTCTCCATTTTAGCTTCCTTAGCTCCTGAAAATCTCGATAACTCAAAAAATACGCCCGGTAGTGATCTTATTTCATTATGGTGAAAGTTGGAACCTCTTACGTGCCGATCAACGTCTCATTTTCGCCAAAAGTTGGCCCAGGGCTTCCCGGTATCAACAGGGACACCAGGATTTATTTATTCTGCGAAGTGATCTTCCGTCACAGGTATTTATTCGGCGCAAAGTGCGTCGGGTGATGCTGCCAACTTACTGATTTAGTGTATGATGGTGTTTTTGAGGTGCTCCAGTGGCTTCTGTTTCTATCAGCTGTCCCTCCTGTTCAGCTACTGACGGGGTGGTGCGTAACGGCAAAAGCACCGCCGGACATCAGCGCTATCTCTGCTCTCACTGCCGTAAAACATGGCAACTGCAGTTCACTTACACCGCTTCTCAACCCGGTACGCACCAGAAAATCATTGATATGGCCATGAATGGCGTTGGATGCCGGGCAACAGCCCGCATTATGGGCGTTGGCCTCAACACGATTTTACGTCACTTAAAAAACTCAGGCCGCAGTCGGTAACCTCGCGCATACAGCCGGGCAGTGACGTCATCGTCTGCGCGGAAATGGACGAACAGTGGGGCTATGTCGGGGCTAAATCGCGCCAGCGCTGGCTGTTTTACGCGTATGACAGTCTCCGGAAGACGGTTGTTGCGCACGTATTCGGTGAACGCACTATGGCGACGCTGGGGCGTCTTATGAGCCTGCTGTCACCCTTTGACGTGGTGATATGGATGACGGATGGCTGGCCGCTGTATGAATCCCGCCTGAAGGGAAAGCTGCACGTAATCAGCAAGCGATATACGCAGCGAATTGAGCGGCATAACCTGAATCTGAGGCAGCACCTGGCACGGCTGGGACGGAAGTCGCTGTCGTTCTCAAAATCGGTGGAGCTGCATGA
>NZ_JAWRWN010000026.1:0-830 GCF_046535435.1 Achromobacter sp. SIMBA_011
GACAAGTGGCACCAGATCGACCTTGCCACACTCAGGGCTACGGCGGGGATGCGGAACGTTGGCCGCCGCGATCTCATAGACCTGTTCACCGAACTGCGCGGCGCGGTCATGAAATACGATACCGACAAGGGGACCGTGATCACTGGCTTGCTGGATACCGCCGTGGTCGAGTTCGAGGACGGCGACGGGCCGGTCATGATCCGCTGGAAATTCTCGGCAGGTTTCTGCGAGGTCATTGGCAAGTCGGACTACTGGGCCATTATCGACCGCCAGACTGCCCTGTCTATGACCAGCCGCTATGCACTGCGCCTGCATGAGATCATCGCGCTGCGCGTCAACCTCGAGCGCAAGGCATCGGAGGTCTTCGCGCTGGACGATCTCCGCGCCCGCCTCGGCGTTCCCGCGGGAAAGCTGGTCAATTGGACCCATCTGTCGCAAAAAGCTCTCCAACCCGCGATTGCCGAGGTGAACCAGCTTTCACGCTTCACCGTCGCCATGCGACCACAGAAGCGCGGCCGCTCCGTGGTGTCGGTCAACCTGTCATGGGAGGCGAAAGACGACTTAGCTGCGACCAAGGACGAGCTTGGCCGGCACAGCGCCGGCAGGACCGCCCGCCGCGCCGGCTCGGTAGAAATGGTCCTAGAACCGCCACAGGGGACCACAGAGAGCCCCAAGAGTGCTGAGAGCGGGAAGCGTGCACATAAACCACGAAAGGCGCCACATGGAGCTCCTAGAGCCATCTCTGAGCCTGCCACGCTCGATGCATTTCCTTCATCCGGAGGAATTAAATTCACGGTCTGGGCCGAAATCGCCCATACCGAGCTTCCCGG
>NZ_JAWRWN010000027.1:0-760 GCF_046535435.1 Achromobacter sp. SIMBA_011
AGCAGGTCATAGTGATCCGGTGGTTCTGAATGGAAGGGCCATCGCTCAACGGATAAAAGGTACTCCGGGGATAACAGGCTGATACCGCCCAAGAGTTCATATCGACGGCGGTGTTTGGCACCTCGATGTCGGCTCATCACATCCTGGGGCTGAAGTAGGTCCCAAGGGTATGGCTGTTCGCCATTTAAAGTGGTACGCGAGCTGGGTTTAGAACGTCGTGAGACAGTTCGGTCCCTATCTGCCGTGGGCGCTGGAGAACTGAGGGGGGCTGCTCCTAGTACGAGAGGACCGGAGTGGACGCATCACTGGTGTTCGGGTTGTCATGCCAATGGCACTGCCCGGTAGCTAAATGCGGAAGAGATAAGTGCTGAAAGCATCTAAGCATGAAGCCCCCCTCAAGATGAGATTTCCCATTCCGCAAGGAAGTAAGATCCCTGAAAGATGATCAGGTTGATAGGTCTGAGGTGGAAGCGTGGTGACACGTGGAGCTGACAGATACTAATAGATCGAGGACTTAACCTATATTCTAATGTGAAGCATGAACGTTGTTATCTAGTTTTGAGAGAACACTCTCAATGGTTTGGTGGCGATAGCGAAGAGGTCACACCCGTTCCCATGCCGAACACGGAAGTTAAGCTCTTCAGCGCCGATGGTAGTCGGGGGTTTCCCCCTGTGAGAGTAGGACGCCGCCAAGCTTTTCTAAAATTTTATCATCGCGGGGTGGAGCAGTTCGGTAGCTCGTCGGGCTCATAACCCGAAG
>NZ_JAWRWN010000028.1:0-725 GCF_046535435.1 Achromobacter sp. SIMBA_011
TTGCGGATGGTCTCGATGTGCTTGAGGTCATTGGTGAGCTCCGTGCCGTCCACGATGATGTGGCCTTTCTGGTGCTCTTCGAGCCGGTTGATGCAGCGGATCATGGTGGACTTGCCCGAGCCGGACGGCCCGCACACCACGATGCGCTCGCCCGGCGCCACGTCCAGGTTGATGTTGCGCAGCACGTGGAACTGGCCGTACCACTTGTTCACGTCCTGCAGTCGAATGATGGCATCAGACATGCCTGTACTCCCGTAAATATCGCATTGCGGGCCCGCCGGTGGCGGACCCGCGGCAAGGTTCTAGCGTGCGTGGCCCGTGGCCAGGCGTTTTTCCAGCGCCTGGCTGTATTTGGACATGGAGAAGCAGAAGACGAAGTAGATCAGCGAGATGAACAGATACGCCTCCACCCCGAATCCGCGCCATGCCGCGTCGGACAGGGCCGCCTTGGCCGCCAGCGTCAGGTCGAAGATGCCGATGATCACCACCAGCGACGTGTCCTTGAACAGCGCGATGAAGATGCTGACCAGCGGCGGGATCACGATCTTGAGCGCCTGCGGCAGGATGATCTTGCGCATCTGCTGCCAGTAGTTCAGGCCGAGCGAATCGGCGCCTTCGTACTGGCCCTTGGGGATCGCCTGCAACCCGCCGCGCACCGTTTCGGCGATGTACGCGGCCGCGAACATGATGATCGCGATCTGCGCGCGCAGCAGCTTGTCGATGGA
>NZ_JAWRWN010000029.1:0-699 GCF_046535435.1 Achromobacter sp. SIMBA_011
AGGTACGCAGTCACACAGATTGCTCTGTGCTCCCACTGCTTGTACGTACACGGTTTCAGGTTCTTTTTCACTCCCCTCGCCGGGGTTCTTTTCGCCTTTCCCTCACGGTACTGGTTCACTATCGGTCAGTCAGGAGTATTTAGCCTTGGAGGATGGTCCCCCCATATTCAGACAAAGTTTCTCGTGCTCCGTCCTACTCGATTTCATGACTAAGAGATTTTCGCGTACAGGGCTATCACCCACTATGGCCGCACTTTCCAGAGCGTTCCGCTAATCTCAAAGCCACTTAAGGGCTAGTCCCCGTTCGCTCGCCACTACTAAGGGAATCTCGGTTGATTTCTTTTCCTCAGGGTACTTAGATGTTTCAGTTCCCCTGGTTCGCCTCTTGCACCTATGTATTCAGTACAAGATAACCATCTTATGATGGCTGGGTTCCCCCATTCAGACATCTCCGGATCAAAGTCTGTTTGCCGACTCCCCGAAGCTTTTCGCAGGCTACCACGTCTTTCATCGCCTCTGACTGCCAAGGCATCCACCGTATGCGCTTCTTCACTTGACCATATAACCCCAAGCAATCTGGTTATACTGTGAAGACGACATTCGCCGAAAATTCGAATTTCTCAATTAAGAGAACTCACAAATTTTACCTTAGCCTGATCCGTTACCAGTGAAAGTAACGTTCAGTCTATCTTTCTATCA
>NZ_JAWRWN010000030.1:0-661 GCF_046535435.1 Achromobacter sp. SIMBA_011
CGGCAAGAACGCGGCGGGCGAGTATGTAGGCGGGCAATTCTGGGACGGTCGCGCCTCGATGCTGGAAGATCAGGCGGGTGGTCCACCGCTCAACCCGATCGAAATGGGCATGCCGGACAAGGCGTCCGTCGTGAAACGGCTTAAGGAAAACCCTGACTATGTCGCGGCCTTCGGCACGCAGTTCGGCAAAGATGTTTTTGAGACCGATGAAACCGGCTATGCCGCAATGGCCAGGGCGCTGGCAAGCTTCGAGCGTTCGGATGAATTCTCCACCTTCGATTCCAAATATGACCGTTTCCTGCGCGGCGAGGAAAAGCTGACCGATCAGGAGGAGCTGGGGCGGGTTCTGATTTCCTCCACGCAATTTACCAATTGCAATACCTGCCATGAAATTCGCGGCGCCAAGGGGCTGGAAGACGGTCTCTTCACCAACCACAAATATTTCAACATTGGCGTTCCGGCCAACACGGCGGTGAGATCCGCCAACGGCTCGAAGCCGGATGCTGTCGATCTTGGGCTCGCGCAAAATCCTGTTGTGGCCGGCGATCCGGCTGAGCGTGGCAAGTTCAAGGTGCCGACGCTGCGCAACGTCGCCGTCACCGGTCCATACATGCACAATGGCGTCTTCAAGGACCTGCGCACGGTGGTGCTGTTTTACGTG
>NZ_JAWRWN010000031.1:0-636 GCF_046535435.1 Achromobacter sp. SIMBA_011
ATCGGCTCCTAGTGCCAAGGCATCCACCGTGCGCCCTTTCTAACTTAACCGTTAAAAAGAATCACTACGTGATATCTTGCATTACTAATTGAATGTGAATTACTTCTGTTATCTAGTTTTCAAAGAACACGTTGGTGGAGCCTAGCGGGATCGAACCGCTGACCTCCTGCGTGCAAGGCAGGCGCTCTCCCAGCTGAGCTATGGCCCCATAACAAAATTGGTGGGTCTGGGCAGATTCGAACTGCCGACCTCACCCTTATCAGGGGTGCGCTCTAACCAACTGAGCTACAGACCCAATTTCGAGCTTGTAACTGTTAGCTTGGAGCTATCAGCTTGGAGCTTAAAGCTGCTTCTATCGTCTTCTTCAATGAATCAAGCAATTCGTGTGGGAGCTTATGAAGCAGCTGATGTCGTCGATTAAGGAGGTGATCCAGCCGCAGGTTCCCCTACGGCTACCTTGTTACGACTTCACCCCAGTCGCTGACCCTACCGTGGTTAGCTGCCTCCTTGCGGTTAGCGCACTACCTTCGGGTAAAACCAACTCCCATGGTGTGACGGGCGGTGTGTACAAGGCCCGGGAACGTATTCACCGCAGCATGCTGATCTGCGATTACTAGCGATTCCAACTTCATGTAC
>NZ_JAWRWN010000032.1:0-634 GCF_046535435.1 Achromobacter sp. SIMBA_011
CCGCGCACCGTTTCGGCGATGTACGCGGCCGCGAACATGATGATCGCGATCTGCGCGCGCAGCAGCTTGTCGATGGAGAAGCCTTCGGGCAGGAACAGCGGCAGCATCACCGACGACATGAACAGCAGGCTGATCAGCGGCACGCCGCGGATCAGCTCGATGTACACGACGCACAGCGCCTTGATGGCCGGCATCTTCGAGCGCCGGCCCAGGGCCAGCAGCACGCCGATCGGGAAGGCGAAGGCGATGCCGAACGTCGACAGGATCAGCGTCAGCGGCAGGCCGCCCCAGCGCGCGTTCTCGACGTAGGTCAGGCCCAGCACGCCGCCCCACATCAGGATCGCCACGGCGGTCAGGCCGACGGTCCAGATGATGGCGAGCTTCCAGTTCCAGAAACGGCGGATGCCGCTGCACACGATCACCGCGACCAGGATGATGGTCGCGATCAGCGGCCGCCATTGTTCGTCGTAGGGATAGGTGCCGAACAGGATCAGCCGGTGCTTCTCGATGATGAAGGCCCAGCAGGCCCCGCCCACCGAGGCGCGGCATTCCTGCGCGTTGGCGGCGGTGAAGTTGGCCTTGATGAAGGCCCACTCGACCAGCGCCGGCACCGACATCAACAGGAACCACGCCA
>NZ_JAWRWN010000033.1:0-604 GCF_046535435.1 Achromobacter sp. SIMBA_011
GGGCGAACAGCCCAACCCTTGGGACCGACTACAGCCCCAGGATGCGATGAGCCGACATCGAGGTGCCAAACCTCCCCGTCGATGTGGACTCTTGGGGGAGATAAGCCTGTTATCCCCGGGGTAGCTTTTATCCGTTGAGCGATGGCCCTTCCATGCGGAACCACCGGATCACTAAGCCCGACTTTCGTCCCTGCTCGACTTGTAGGTCTCGCAGTCAAGCTCCCTTGTGCCTTTACACTCTGCGAATGATTTCCAACCATTCTGAGGGAACCTTTGGGCGCCTCCGTTACCTTTTAGGAGGCGACCGCCCCAGTCAAACTGCCCACCTGACACTGTCTCCCCGCCCGATAAGGGCGGCGGGTTAGAAGGTCAATACAGCCAGGGTAGTATCCCACCGATGCCTCCACCGAAGCTGGCGCTCCGGTTTCCAAGGCTCCTACCTATCCTGTACAAGCTGTACCAACATTCAATATCAGGCTGCAGTAAAGCTCCACGGGGTCTTTCCGTCCTGTCGCGGGTAACCTGCATCTTCACAGGTACTATAATTTCACCGAGTCTCTCGTTGAGACAGTGCCCAGATCGTTGCGCCTTTCGTGCGGGTCGG
>NZ_JAWRWN010000034.1:0-590 GCF_046535435.1 Achromobacter sp. SIMBA_011
CGACGTTTCTTTCCTGCCAAAAGTGCTTTACAACCCGAAGGCCTTCATCGCACACGCGGGATGGCTGGATCAGGGTTTCCCCCATTGTCCAAAATTCCCCACTGCTGCCTCCCGTAGGAGTCTGGGCCGTGTCTCAGTCCCAGTGTGGCTGGTCGTCCTCTCAAACCAGCTACGGATCGTCGCCTTGGTGAGCCGTTACCCCACCAACTAGCTAATCCGATATCGGCCGCTCCAATAGTGCAAGGTCTTGCGATCCCCTGCTTTCCCCCGTAGGGCGTATGCGGTATTAGCTACGCTTTCGCGTAGTTATCCCCCGCTACTGGGCACGTTCCGATACATTACTCACCCGTTCGCCACTCGCCACCAGACCGAAGTCCGTGCTGCCGTTCGACTTGCATGTGTAAGGCATCCCGCTAGCGTTCAATCTGAGCCAGGATCAAACTCTTCAGTTTAATCTCTGTATTTGTTTCGTATTTCTTAGTTCCGAAGAACCGAGTCATACGTCGCTACTCAAAGGAAGTGAGGTATGTGCTTAGACTTGACATCTAAGGTACTTCACTTCTAGTGAGCACTTGATTTCATTGTGCTTG
>NZ_JAWRWN010000035.1:0-589 GCF_046535435.1 Achromobacter sp. SIMBA_011
GTCGAAATGCGGCACCGCGGCCATCAGGCCCTTGAGATAGGGATGGCTTGGTGATTTGAAAATGTCGTCGACCGTGCCCGCTTCCATGATCTCGCCCTGATAGATCACGGCCACTTCATCGGCGCTGTTTGCCACCACGCCGAGATCATGGGTGATGAGCAGCATGCTCATGTTGAGCCGGCTCTGCAGATCTCGCAGGAGTTTGAGGATTTGCGCCTGGCTGGTCACATCAAGCGCCGTCGTCGGCTCATCAGCGATCAGAAGCTTCGGATTGCAGCTGAGCGCAATGGCGATCATCACCCTCTGTCTCATCCCTCCGGAAAGACGGTGCGGATATTCTTTCATTACTTGTTCCGCTCTGGAGAATCCGACGAGTTCCAGAAGCTCAACGGCTTTTTTAGCCGCTTCTTTTTTATTCATTTTTTTATGGTATTCAAGCACTTCGGTAATTTGTTCGCCGATGGTCAGCACCGGATTCAGGGAAGTCATGGGCTCCTGAAAGATCATAGAGACGTCATTTCCGCGGATTTTGCAATATTCGTTTTCGGTGAAGGAGGCCAGGTCCCTGCCTTCAAGCTTAATCGAGCCG
>NZ_JAWRWN010000036.1:0-585 GCF_046535435.1 Achromobacter sp. SIMBA_011
CGCCCGGCCTCAATGCAGGATCTGGCTCAGGAACAGCTTGGTGCGCTCGTTCTGCGGGTGGTCGAAGAACTCGTCCGGGCTGTTCTGCTCGATGATCTCGCCGCGGTCCATGAAGATGACGCGGTTGGCGACCTTGCGCGCGAAGCCCATTTCGTGGGTCACGCACAGCATCGTCATGCCGCTTTCCTGGGCCAGGTTGACCATCACGTCCAGCACTTCCTTGACCATTTCCGGGTCCAGCGCCGAGGTCGGCTCATCGAACAGCATGATCTTGGGGCTCATGCACAGCGAACGCGCGATGGCCACGCGCTGCTGCTGGCCGCCCGAGAGCTGGCCGGGGAATTTCTTGGCCTGGTCCGGGATGCGCACGCGCTCCAGGTATTTCATGGCCGTGGCCTCGGCTTCGGCGCGCGGCTTCTTCAAGACCCACATCGGGCCCAGCGTCAGGTTCTCCAGCACCGTCAGGTGCGGGAACAGGTTGAAGTGCTGGAACACCATGCCGACGTCCTTGCGGATGGTCTCGATGTGCTTGAGGTCATTGGTGAGCTCCGTGCCGTCCACGATGATGTGGCCTTTCTGGTGCTC
>NZ_JAWRWN010000037.1:0-569 GCF_046535435.1 Achromobacter sp. SIMBA_011
AGTGGAACGAAAACTCACGTTAAGGGATTTTGGTCATGAGATTATCAAAAAGGATCTTCACCTAGATCCTTTTAAATTAAAAATGAAGTTTTAAATCAATCTAAAGTATATATGAGTAAACTTGGTCTGACAGTTACCAATGCTTAATCAGTGAGGCACCTATCTCAGCGATCTGTCTATTTCGTTCATCCATAGTTGCCTGACTCCCCGTCGTGTAGATAACTACGATACGGGAGGGCTTACCATCTGGCCCCAGTGCTGCAATGATACCGCGAGACCCACGCTCACCGGCTCCAGATTTATCAGCAATAAACCAGCCAGCCGGAAGGGCCGAGCGCAGAAGTGGTCCTGCAACTTTATCCGCCTCCATCCAGTCTATTAATTGTTGCCGGGAAGCTAGAGTAAGTAGTTCGCCAGTTAATAGTTTGCGCAACGTTGTTGCCATTGCTGCAGGCATCGTGGTGTCACGCTCGTCGTTTGGTATGGCTTCATTCAGCTCCGGTTCCCAACGATCAAGGCGAGTTACATGATCCCCCATGTTGTGCAAAAAAGCGGTTAGCTCCTTCGGT
>NZ_JAWRWN010000038.1:0-561 GCF_046535435.1 Achromobacter sp. SIMBA_011
CGCCGTTTCCGCCGGCAGCACAGCGTCCCCATCCTGAACGCTTTCAAGGCATGGCTCGATGACATCGCGCCAAAGGTCCTGCCCGACAGCAAGATCGGCGATGCCGTATCCTACACCCTGAACCAGTGGGAATACCTGACGCGCTACACCCAAGACGGCAGGATGCCGATCGACAACAACCTGCTGGAACGTGATATCAGGATTTTTGCCACTGGACGAAAATCCTGGCTGTTCAGCGATACTGCGGACGGAGCAAAGGCCAGTGCCGTCGTCTACAGCATCATGCTGACCTGCCGCGCCTGCGGTATCGAACCCTTGGCTTACTTGCGCCACATCCTCAGCGAATTGCCGCAGCGCGCATCGGATGCCGACATCTCCGACCTGCTGCCGTTCAACTTCGCCAAGACCGCTACTGCCTGATCCCAGACGAACGCCTGACAGCCGCGATGGTCAAACGACACGCGTCAACGTGCAGGGAATTGAGCGCTTACTTTCGACCTGCGTCTTGCGGCATGAAGGGCCCTTTATGTCCAACGGGGGTATAATTTTTTGTGTCTCGCT
>NZ_JAWRWN010000039.1:0-531 GCF_046535435.1 Achromobacter sp. SIMBA_011
GCATATAAATCATGGCGTTGACGGCTGCGAGGGGCGCGTTTCATGGATCACCTGGAGGGTGCGGGCTTGGCGCGGGGAGATCGGGTTGATTTCGACCGCCGTGTGCGTCTGGAGTTCCGTGGTGCGCAGATCAGTTCAGACGGTGGCCTGCTGGTGATGCGCGAGCTTGATGACGTGCTCGGCCTGTCCAATCTGGCGTCGGAGGCGCTGCGAGACAGCCGCACCGGGAAGAACACGCTCCATCGGCTTGACGGATTGTTCCGGCAATCGGTGTTCGGACGACTGGCCGGATACGAGGATGTGAACGATGCCGACCGCTTGGCCCTCGATCCCGTGATGCGTCAGGTCGTTGGCGGCAGGGCCGTCGAGGCGCAAGCTGCTTCGGCATCGCAGATGGGACGGTTCGAGACCGAGACGCTGGCTCTGGCCGCGAACCGGGCGGCGCTGGCCGATCTGAACGGCCAATGGATCGACCGGTTTCATGACCGCAACGGGTTGAAATACATCGTGCTGGACATGGACAGCTCGGTC
>NZ_JAWRWN010000040.1:0-508 GCF_046535435.1 Achromobacter sp. SIMBA_011
CGCTCGACCTGCTCGGTGGTGCGCCAACGTTCGGAGACCTTGACGCCGTCAACGATGCGGCGCATGTCCACCTGCGTGACCGGCGTGCCCTTGCCTGGGTGAAAGTTCTGCGCGGTAAGAACGACGTAAAGCTTGCCGTCCACGTCGAGAACATTGCCCTTGCGGACGGATGAGGCGATAACCTTGACCATATGACTTCCTTGTAACTCGATGAAATGCGTCGTAAAGGACTGCGCGGCAGCACCGGCCCCGGCAGACGTTTTGTCTTTTTTCTGGGGCGCAACTACCTTAAATCCGCGCGAATTGCCAGCCTTCTACAGCAATTCGCGGAAGAGTGCCTAGCGGTTTTCCGCCCGGAATTGCTTTAAATGATGCGATCAGGCGTTTTGCGGGCCGTTTATCCGCAGCAAGGCCCGCAGGTGAGACGGAAAAGAAAAGAGAGATGGGCTCGAGCAACGAGACAATGTCGCCATGGTGGACACCCGATGTCCACGCCGACCGCCGCGCT
>NZ_JAWRWN010000041.1:0-504 GCF_046535435.1 Achromobacter sp. SIMBA_011
AAACGCGATGAGCTTTTGCAACCGGAGATCAAGCGTGTCTGGCAGGCCAACATGCAGGTCTACGGCGTGCCGAAGGTCTGGAAGCAGATGAACCGGGAAGGCATTGCAGTGGCACGCTGCACGGTCGGACGGTTGATGAAACTGCAGGGCTTGCGTGGCGCAGTTCGCGGTAAGCGTGTTCGCACGACGATTCCCGAGGTGACCGCGCCGCGCCCGCTGGACCGAGTCAACCGGCAGTTCAAGGCTGACCGACCGAATCAGCTCTGGGTGTCGGATTTTACGTATGTCTCGACATGGCAAGGCTGGCTGTACGTGGCATTCGTGATCGACGTGTTTGCCCGCCGTATTGTTGGCTGGCGCGTCAGCTCGTCGATGACCACGGACTTCGTTCTGGATGCACTTGAACAAGCGCTGTACGCCCGCCAACCGGGTGAGGACGGGACTTTGATTCATCATTCCGACAGAGGGTCTCAATACGTCAGCATCCGCTACAGCGAACGGCTG
>NZ_JAWRWN010000042.1:0-500 GCF_046535435.1 Achromobacter sp. SIMBA_011
CGTCCATCATACGGCCGGCGCTACCCGCGCACTAACCCGGCAAGGCCGCGAGCCGGCTGCGGATCGCCGTCGCTTCGTCGCGCAATGCGTCGGTGAACGCATCGACCAGCAGGTTCTTCGGCCGATGCTCGGGCACGATCACGCTGACGCGATACGCAAACGAACGCGTGAGCGGCCACGACGAGCGGGAAGATGATGGCGATCTGGCCGTAGAAGCTCAGCACGAAGGTGAGGCGCTTCGTGTACTTCATCACGCGCCACCAGTTGTCGCGAATGCGCATGAACAGGCTCTGCGCGTTGCGGGTCTCGGTTTTCTCGCCGTCGTAGAACGCGATCTGCTCGGCGTTCTCGCGCACGCGGATCAGCCCGAAGCGGAAATCGGCCTCGACGCGCTGCTGCTGGTAGTTGATCGACACGAGCGGGTGGCCGACCTTCTGGATGATCAGCGAGCCGATCACCGCGTACAGCGCGGCCGCCCACACCATGTAGCCGGGGATCGT
>NZ_JAWRWN010000043.1:0-499 GCF_046535435.1 Achromobacter sp. SIMBA_011
GTGCGTGCACGGCCGCGCACGCGCGCAGCGCGTCGGCGAGCTTGTAGCGCCACGAGTAGGTCGCATAGAGCGGCAGCGCGAACGAGAACGCCAGCGCGATCGCGATGCCGACCAGCACGTTCACCGCGCGCCAGAGGCCGTCGACGATCTCGTTGTCACCGTGTCCGGCGACGATCACCATCGTGATCGCCGACAGCAGCGCGATGTAGCCGGCCTTGCCGATCGCGTGAATACGACCGTTCTTCAGGCCGACGTCGGCCTTGACGATGCCCCAGTGGTCGATGATCAGCGCGTTGGTGATCAGGGTGTCGACCACTTCATGGGCGAGCAACTGGCTCTGGCCCTGACCGTCGCGGATCACTTTGCCGCCGCCGAATTTCACTTCCTCGCCATAGACGGTGAAGTCTTTTTCGACCTCGACGAACAGCTCGGTGTCGGCCAGGCGGACCTTGTCACCGACGGTGGGGCCGTACATGTCGGCGTAGGCGCTTCTAGAAAT
>NZ_JAWRWN010000044.1:0-494 GCF_046535435.1 Achromobacter sp. SIMBA_011
GGTAAGTCGACCCCTAAGGCGAGGCCGAAAGGCGTAGTCGATGGGAAACGGATTAATATTTCCGTACTTGGTATAATTGCGATGGGGGGACGGAGAAGGCTAAGCAAGCATGGCGATGGTTGTCCATGTGAAAGTGAGTAGGGCGTTTGTTTAGGTAAATCCGGACGAACATTAAACCTGAGACACGAGACGAGCTACTACGGTAGTGAAGTTGCTGATGCCATACTTCCAGGAAAAGCCTCTAAGCTTCAGATTATACCGAATCGTACCCCAAACCGACACAGGTGGTCAGGTAGAGAATACTAAGGCGCTTGAGAGAACTCGGGAGAAGGAACTCGGCAAATTGGTACCGTAACTTCGGGATAAGGTACGCCCTTGTAGCTTGACTGGCCTGCGCCAGGAGGGTGAAGGGGTTGCAATAAACTGGTGGCTGCGACTGTTTAATAAAAACACAGCACTCTGCAAACACGAAAGTGGACGTATAGGGTGTGACG
>NZ_JAWRWN010000045.1:0-483 GCF_046535435.1 Achromobacter sp. SIMBA_011
TCACCCCAACCCCACAAAAACGCCCGAGACCACCATGCTACAAATGTCCCGGCGCCAGTTCCTGAAGGTGACGGCCACGTCGCTTGCCGGATCGAGTCTTGCCCTGCTGGGCTTTTCTCCGACGCAAGCGCTCGCCGAAGTCCGACAGTACAAGCTGGCGCGCACAGTCGAAACGCGCAACACCTGTCCATATTGCTCAGTCGGTTGCGGCATCCTGATGTACGGCCTCGGCGATGGCGCGAAGAACGCGCAGTCGAGCATCATCCACATCGAAGGCGACCCCGACCATCCGGTCAATCGCGGCACGCTGTGCCCGAAGGGTGCGAGCCTGATCGACTTCATCCACAGCCCGAACCGCCTGACGCGTCCCGAGTATCGCGCGCCGGGCTCGGACACGTGGCAGCCCATCTCGTGGAGCGACGCGCTCGACCGCATCGCGAAGCTGATGAAGGCCGACCGCGACGCGAATTTCGTCGAGACGAC
>NZ_JAWRWN010000046.1:0-482 GCF_046535435.1 Achromobacter sp. SIMBA_011
ATGCTCTCACCAAGCTCCAATCCACCCAGCTCATGGAGCTGGAGGCGTTGGAGTTGGAGCACCGCGTGGACATTTTCTTGAATGTCGCGCATGGCCAAGCAGATCCGGTGTTTCGTCCGCTCAACAAACTCTCGACAGGCCAGCAGTGCACAGCAATTCTGCACATGTTGCTTTTGGAAAACGTCGACCCGCTTCTCATGGATCAGCCGGAGGACAATCTGGACAACGCTTTCATCGCGGACCGGATCGTCACCTAACTGAGGGAGGCCAAGACGAGTCGGCAATTCGTGTTCGCGACACACAACGCCAACATTCCCGTGTTTGGAGACGCCGAATGGATCGGAGTGTTTACGGCTGCTGAAAACCATGGGTGTCTCGGACTGGAAGCGCAAGGCTCGATTGACGTGCCTGTGATCCGAGATCAGGTGGCTAGCATTCTAGAAGGCGGGCGCGATGCCTTCATCCAGCGCAAAGAGAAATAT
>NZ_JAWRWN010000047.1:0-481 GCF_046535435.1 Achromobacter sp. SIMBA_011
GCGTCCTCCGCTGCGCTACGGCCCTACGGGTGACAATGTCTGCGCGCCGGTGCGATCCTGAACGTGTCGGGACGAAGGGCGTCTGCCCTTCGCTCCGCTCCGGGTAAGTTCGCCACGCCTGCGGCGCGTCGAACAAAGGGCTGGGAGCTACTCTCGGATCGTCTCCGGAGGTTCGAAATGGGCGTCGCGATCAGCGACGTATAATTGCGCCCTTTGGGATTTGGCCGGATTCCGGATCGAGCTTTTCAGTGAATGAGCGAACGCGCGAATGGGTGATCTGTCTAACAGCGCAGTAATACGTCGTAGCACGACGCTGCGGAAAAACCGGCTCGGCCGCTCTCACACACAGGGCTGTAGGTCGAGCCGGTTTTGGGTGTTTGGGGCCAACTGGAGGGGACAGCTTGAGATGGCAGGATAGGCTATCGGTATACCCGATAGCCGGGCTCCCGAGGGGAGCAGGGTCGGTGCCTCAATCCAGCGC
>NZ_JAWRWN010000048.1:0-479 GCF_046535435.1 Achromobacter sp. SIMBA_011
GGATAGTGCTTTGGACGGCACGGCGCCGCGCCGGCCCTTCCGCGATTCTAGCCAGTCGCGGCCGGTGCGCGCGGGACTTTCTGCAAGCCGCGTCCGTCATGCCGGCTGCGTCGCCGCACGAGCGTCGCGCCGTTCCGTTCGAACACCGATTTCCCCACGACCGCGATGACGAACCCGACTCCCAACATCCTGATCCTGATGGCCGACCAGCTGACGCCGTTCGCGCTGCCGGCCTATGGCAACCGCGTCGCGCGCACGCCGACGCTCGACCGTCTCGCCGCGCAAGGCGTGGTGTTCGACGCCGCGTATTGCGCGAGCCCGCTGTGCGCGCCGTCGCGCTTCTCGCTGCTGACCGGCAAGCTGCCGTCGCGTATCGGCGCCTACGATAACGCCGCCGAATTGCCCGCGCAAACGCTGACCTTCGCGCACTACCTGCGGGCGGGCGGTTACCGGACGATGCTGTCCGGGAAAATGCACTT
>NZ_JAWRWN010000049.1:0-474 GCF_046535435.1 Achromobacter sp. SIMBA_011
CATCAGTTACGCCCGCGCTCATAAGCACGTCGATCAGACGGAGCGCACGATCTGGGAGGTGTTCGATGCGGAGCGGCCGCACCTGGTCGGCTATCCCGGCAAATTCGACGGCTTCCACGCTGTGCAGGCCTCGATCGGCAAGACCTGCCTCGTGCGTTTCGACAACAACAAATACTCGGTACTGTCTACGGCAGTCGGCCGCCCTGCCGAGATACATGCCTATGCAGATCGCATCGTCATCCGGCAGGATGGCGTGGAAATCGGCCAACACGATCGCTGCTTCGGCCGTGGCGAGACGATCTATAATCCCTGGCATTACGTGCCGGTCCTGACCCGCAAACCGGGAGCACTGCGCAACGGTGCGCCGTTCCACGACTGGGTTTTGCCCGCCGCCATGGAGAAGGTGCGCCGCCGGCTGAAGGCAATGCATGACGGCGACCGGCAGATGGTGTCGATCCTCGAATGCGTGGGCCT
>NZ_JAWRWN010000050.1:0-474 GCF_046535435.1 Achromobacter sp. SIMBA_011
TTATAGCCGGCCTCGCGCAGGAGCTTGCGTGCGAGTTCAGGATCAGGGGCCAGCGCCGGGCAGTCTTCGATATAGGCTTCGCCGAAAGTCGCGAGCTGGTATCCGTTTGGAACCGGAAGCCGGCCCTGCCAAAGCGCCTGCACCAGAGCCCTGCGATCGAGGGCCAGGCTGAGCGCACGCCGAACCCCGGCTTTGCCCAAGACCGGGTCCGTCGTGTCGACCGTCAGGGAACGGATATTCTGCACAGGGCCGCCGGCAATCTCGAGCTCGCCGTGCCGTTCGATTTCAGGGAACATGTCCGGCGAGATGTCGGTGATGAAGTCGACTTCCTTTGCGACCAGCGCGTTCATTCGCGACGCCAGTTCACGAATAATGCGGAAATGGACGCCGGAAAACGGCGGCAACCCACCCCAATAAGCGTCGTGCGAGGCGAGCACGATATCGACGTCGAGGGTCTTGCTGACGATTTTGTAG
>NZ_JAWRWN010000051.1:0-472 GCF_046535435.1 Achromobacter sp. SIMBA_011
GCGACGCGGACTTCATCGAGAAGGCGAACCGCGTCGCGCTGTGCACCGGCGTGTCGTGGGCCGAAGGCACGCGCGGCACCAACGCGATCGGCACCGCGCTCGCGTCGGGCCAGGCCGTCGCCGTGCACGGCGACGAACACTTCCTGCGCGCGAATCACATCCTCACCTGCTCGTGCGCACCGATCATCGATCCGTTCGGCCGCACGCTCGGCACGCTGGACGTGAGCGGCGATCCGCGCGGCTTCAGCCCGCACACGCTCGCGCTCGTGCGAATGTCCGCGCAGCTGATCGAGAACCATCTGTTCGCGAACCGCTGCGCCGAAGCGCTGCGGCTGCGCTTCCACGCCCACGAGGATTGCGTCGACTCGCTGTTCGCCGGGCTCGTCGCGTTCGACCGCGACGGCGGACTGATCGCCGCGAACCGCAGCGCGCAGTTTCAGCTCGGCGTTGCGCAACCACGGCGGCCTGACGC
>NZ_JAWRWN010000052.1:0-471 GCF_046535435.1 Achromobacter sp. SIMBA_011
CTATCAGGAGATTAAAATTTTATAGGAAAACTTTTGAAAATTGAATATAGGGACATTTAAACACGTTTAAAAATACAAAAAGCAGACTCTTTAGAGTCCGCCTTTTTATTTTGTTATTTTAACCCAGTGCTCCATTTTCGGCTGTTTGAAAATCTCTTGTGATGCCTAGCGATCCGTTTTCTTTTGTTCCGAAATCGTGTCCGGAGAAAAGAAGCAGTCCAAGAATGGTAGTGGTAATTAAGACAGTACGTTTTAGCATGATAACGCCTCCGTAAACTTTAATATTTGATCCTTAGCTGTGCAAGCCTCCTCAAAATATTTAGATGACAGATCAGCGTTTTCCTGCTTTTTGTAATAAAGAGCTGCATTAAGAAATAGATCAGCCACCTCAGACCACAAATTTTTCTCTTTGAGTACATTCATGCTTAAGTCAAAAGATACTGAATCATTTGCATCGTATAGAAAGTATAT
>NZ_JAWRWN010000053.1:0-464 GCF_046535435.1 Achromobacter sp. SIMBA_011
AGCACGGTGCTCTTCGCCGCGACCGCTGCCGCCAGTGCCACGCCGACCGCATCGTTGCCTTCGAGCGACGAGCGCGAGATCGTGCCGTCGAGGTTCAGGCGAATGTCCTTCGCGTAGTCCGGAATACGTGCCTTAATCGAGTCGATGAATTCCATTGATATCTCCTATGGGTTGGCCGTTAAAAAAGCCCGCAGGCAGCACGTGCGCCGCGGGCTTCGAGCATCGATGCGCTTACAGCGTTGCGCCGCCGACTGCGCGGTTGCACGGGCACAGTTCGTCCGTTTGCAGGCCGTCCAGAATGCGCAAGACTTCTTCCGGGTTGCGGCCGACGTTCAGGTTGTTCACCGACACGTGCTGGATCGTGTTGTCCGGATCGACGATGAACGTGGCGCGCAGTGCGACGCCAGCTTCCTTGTCGCGGACGCCGAGCTGGTCGATCAGTTCGCCCTTGACGTCGCCGAACG
>NZ_JAWRWN010000054.1:0-457 GCF_046535435.1 Achromobacter sp. SIMBA_011
CCATCCAGGCATTTCGTCCGATCCTTGCCGAGAACCCACCATGTCCGATCCGATTCTGCTCACGCCCGGCCCGCTCACCACGTCTGCCACGACACGCCACGCGATGCAACACGACTGGGGCTCGTGGGACGCCGCTTTCAATCAGTTGACGGCCAGCGTCTGCGCGGACCTCGTCGCGATCGCGCGCGCGGCCGGCATCCTGATCGACTGGAACGATTTCGACGAGCTGTCGGCGGTCGTGCCGCTGCTCGCGAAGATCTATCCGAACGGCAAGGCCGACGTAAACCATTTCCACGCGGCCGGCGGCGTCGCGTTCCTGGTGCGCAACCTGCTCGAAGGCGGTCTGCTGCACGAAGACGTGACGACGGTCGCCGGCAAGGGCCTGTCGCACTACACGCAGGAGCCGAAGCTGATCGACGGCAAGCTGACGTGGGTCGACGGCACCGCCGAGAGCCAC
>NZ_JAWRWN010000055.1:0-457 GCF_046535435.1 Achromobacter sp. SIMBA_011
GCGTGCATCCCCGACCTGTTCCCCGATTCGGTCGTGCGGCTGCGCTGGCAGGTGCTGATGAGTTCGGCGTTCGGCATCGCGAACGCGATCGGGCCGTCGCTCGGCGGGTTCCTGACCCAGTCGTTCGGCTGGCGTTCGGTGTTCTACGTGAACCTGCCGATCGGCATCCTGTCGCTGTTCTTCGTGTGGCGCTACCTGCCGCACCTGCGGCATGTCGCGCACGACCGCAAGATGCGGCTCGACTGGCCGGGCGCGCTGCTGATCGCGCTGTCGCTCGGTGCGCTGCAGCTGTTCGTCGAATGGCTGCCGAAATACGGCTTGATGAGCTGGGCGTCGCTGCTGCTGGTAGTCGCGCTCGGCGCGGGCATGGCGTTGTGGCACTGGGAGAAGCGCTGCGCGCAGCCGATCCTGCCGTTCGACATGTTCGGCAACCGCGCGCTGTCGGCGCTGTTCGTGC
>NZ_JAWRWN010000056.1:0-454 GCF_046535435.1 Achromobacter sp. SIMBA_011
GTTGGATTTTGCATTTACTTTATCGGTATCGCTTTTTAATTGTCTTAAATTTGCACTGTTTGACGTGTTTTTTGCTTATGACCCGCAGCGTGCATACAATGGCGTTTTGTGGACGATGAGTATCGAGCTATACGGTTCAATGCTTGTCTGCTGCGTGCTTGCGCTATTCGGAAAGGAAAGTAGGTGGATTGCTTACGTTGCCTGTGCGCTGGTATGTGCGCTGCTGAACAGTCCGTTACTGGCATTTATATTTGGAATGATGTTGGCAGAACTTTATCATTGGCGAGGGCGGACTCTGCTTGATGTCGCAGCACCATATTTCCTTGTGCTAGTAGTGGGGTCATGCATTGTAGCGTCAATTTATACGCCATATCCAAGAGATCCCCGCTTTCTCTCCGTGCTGGAAGGGCTTCTAGTTCTTGCAATATCGCTGTATGCGTCAGCTCGTCGTTTC
>NZ_JAWRWN010000057.1:0-452 GCF_046535435.1 Achromobacter sp. SIMBA_011
GTTAAGTGGGAAACGATGTGGGAAGGCTTAGACAGCTAGGAGGTTGGCTTAGAAGCAGCCACCCTTTAAAGAAAGCGTAATAGCTCACTAGTCGAGTCGGCCTGCGCGGAAGATGTAACGGGGCTCAAACCATACACCGAAGCTACGGGTATCACGTAAGTGATGCGGTAGAGGAGCGTTCTGTAAGCCTGTGAAGGTGAGTTGAGAAGCTTGCTGGAGGTATCAGAAGTGCGAATGCTGACATGAGTAACGACAATGGGTGTGAAAAACACCCACGCCGAAAGACCAAGGTTTCCTGCGCAACGTTAATCGACGCAGGGTTAGTCGGTCCCTAAGGCGAGGCTGAAAAGCGTAGTCGATGGAAAACAGGTTAATATTCCTGTACTTCTGGTTATTGCGATGGAGGGACGGAGAAGGCTAGGCCAGCTTGGCGTTGGTTGTCCAAGTTTAAG
>NZ_JAWRWN010000058.1:0-452 GCF_046535435.1 Achromobacter sp. SIMBA_011
AAGGCAGGCTTATGGAGTAGCCCTCGATGAAAAAGATAATTCTTTCCACCATTGCCGCGCTGGTCGCCACCGGCAGCGTCTTCGCATCCTACGGCACAGCCTCGGCTCAGGACTATCCCTATCGTCCGCGCTATGACCGTGGTTACGACCGTGGCGGCCCACCCCCGCCGCCCTACCGCGAACATCGCCGCCACAATGATGGCGCAGCGATTGCCGGCGGCCTCGCCGCAGGCGTCATCGGCGGCCTGATCGGCGGCGCGTCGCTGAAGGCTGAAGATTTTCTGGCGATCTGCCGGGCTGCGCGTTGAGCGGTCCGCGATCGAATTGAACCATGATGGCGGCCGGGTGGTCCGGTCGCCAGATCCAACCGGGTGGGTGTGATGCTGTTATTCAAAACGCTGATTATTGTGGTGCAGGTGCTGTCCGCGCTGGGCGTGATCGGGCTCGTGCTG
>NZ_JAWRWN010000059.1:0-447 GCF_046535435.1 Achromobacter sp. SIMBA_011
CCGAGACTCTTACCTTGAGGCTAGCCCTAAAGCTATTTCGGAGAGAACCAGCTATCTCCAGGTTCGATTGGCATTTCACCCCTACCCACACCTCATCCCCGCACTTTTCAACGTGCGTGGGTTCGGGCCTCCATTCAGTGTTACCTGAACTTCACCCTGGACATGGGTAGATCACCTGGTTTCGGGTCTACGACCACGTACTCAATTCGCCCTATTCAGACTCGCTTTCGCTGCGGCTCCGCATCTTCTGCTTAACCTTGCACGGGATCGTAACTCGCCGGTTCATTCTACAAAAGGCACGCCATCACCCGTTAACGGGCTCTGACTACTTGTAGGCACACGGTTTCAGGATCTCTTTCACTCCCCTTCCGGGGTGCTTTTCACCTTTCCCTCACGGTACTGGTTCACTATCGGTCACTAGGGAGTATTTAGCCTTGGGAGATGGTC
>NZ_JAWRWN010000060.1:0-445 GCF_046535435.1 Achromobacter sp. SIMBA_011
TCTTCTCATCAAGAATGATCTTCGAACGCTCCCTCCAGCGCGAGCTTGCGTATACGGCTGGCGCCGTGTTCATGGTGCTGCTCACGATCATGCTCACGACGATGATGATCCGCATCGTCGGCTACGCCGCGTCCGGCGAAATCGATCCGCGGGACGTGCTCGTGCTGATCGGCCTGACCGTGATCGGCTATCTCGCCGTGATGCTCGTCGTCACGCTGTTCGTGTCGATCCTGTTCGTGCTGACCCGGTGGTACCGGGACTCCGAAATGGTCGTCTGGCTCGCGTCCGGCGTCAGCCTCACGCGCCTGATCAAGCCGATCGGCGTGTTCGCGACGCCGATCATCCTGCTGATCGCGTTCTTCGCGTTCGTCGGCTGGCCGTGGTCGAACCAGCAGAGCAAGATGATCAAGGCGCGCTTCCAGCAGCGCGACGAAATCTCGCTGCT
>NZ_JAWRWN010000061.1:0-445 GCF_046535435.1 Achromobacter sp. SIMBA_011
GAGAACGCTTTCCCTGAGCGAGGGTTTGGTCTGATGTCCCTTGACGAGACCAGACTGCGCCAGCCGGTCCGAGATGCTGCTCGCCGGCGCGGCCATCGCCCCACCCCTGCCAGACGTGTTGCGCTGAAAACCGCGACCGGCTCCCTGAGCGCTATCGCGGCGGAAATTTCCACCCTGCGACCCGGATGACTGGAAACGCGGCTGGAAGAAACCATTCAGCCTGTCGCGCATATCCTGCTGGTAAAACCGCCGCACGGCCTCATCGCCGATCACGGCCACGATCTGCCGCAGGCGGCTTTCAAGCTGGGCGCGTTTCTCCGGCGTATCGAAGCTGACACCGGAGGTCTCGCGGCTCCAGATCATCGCGGCGAGCGGCTTTGCCTCGGAAAGCACTCTGTCGAAAGGCGCGCGGCCTTCCAGCCGCACGAGATCGTCCGGGTCCTTG
>NZ_JAWRWN010000062.1:0-441 GCF_046535435.1 Achromobacter sp. SIMBA_011
GGATTTCGTCACACGCGGCATCGCGCTCGCGCTGTTGATCATGTCGGTGCTGTCGTGGTGCGTGATCGTCATCAAGGGCTGGAACGTCGCGCGCCTCAAGCGCCTCACGAAGAACGCCGAGCAGCAGTTCTGGCACTCGGACGACCTCGCCGACGGCGTGAAGAAGCTCGGCACCGGCACGCCGGAGGACAACCCGTTCCTCGCGCTGGCGCTCTCGGGCCAGGAAGCCGCCGATCACCATCACCAGACGCAACCGCATCTGCATGACCGCATGGACGTGTCGGACTGGGTCACGCGCTGCCTGAAGGACACGATGGACGAGTCGGTCGCGAAGATGCAAAGCGGCCTCGCGATCCTCGCCTCGATCGGCAGCACGGCGCCGTTCGTCGGCCTGTTCGGTACGGTGTGGGGCATCTATCACGCCCTGCTGACGATCGGCGC
>NZ_JAWRWN010000063.1:0-439 GCF_046535435.1 Achromobacter sp. SIMBA_011
CTTTCCATCGACGATTTCCAGCGTATTCGCGCGCGTGAAATCGAGACCCAGACGCGCCTTGAGGCGCTCGGTGAAGAACGTGAAGCCGCCCGAGACGAGCAGCGTTTTCAGGCCCGCCGCACGCGCGCCCGCGAGCATGGTTTCCGCGCCCGGCGAGAGTTGCAGACGCTCTTCGTAGACGCGTTCGAGCGCGCTCGCGTCGAGGCCCTTGAGCAGCGCCACGCGGCGCGTGAGGCTCTCGTTGAAATCCTTGATCTCGCCGCGCATCGACGCTTCGGTGATCGCCGCGACTTCGGCTTTCAGACCGCAGAAGTCCGCGATTTCGTCGATACATTCGATCGTGATGAGCGTCGAATCCATGTCCATCGCGACGAGGCCGAAATCGGCCAGCGTGCGGCCCGCTTCCACGAACGCGTAGTCGAGCTGGTGCGTGCCGCAG
>NZ_JAWRWN010000064.1:0-436 GCF_046535435.1 Achromobacter sp. SIMBA_011
ACGGCGCCTACACCGTATTTAGCGTGTTCCAGCCGGTCTTCTCGGTGTCGCCTCGCCGCGCGATCGGCTATCACGCGTCGCTGCGCGCGCACGACGAGGAAGGCCGGCAGGTCGCGTCGCACGAGGTGTTCACGCAGGCGGCGCGGCGCGGCGATCTGCTCGAACTCGGCCGTCTCGCCGAATCGCTGCACCTCGGTAACTTCCACGCGTTCGACAGTCACGACGAATGGCTCTTCCTGAGCCTGCACCCGGCCGCGCTGATGGACACCATCTACGGCGACGCGCTGCTCGCGAACCTGAAGGCGCTCGGGCTGCCGCCGCATCGCGTGGTGCTCGAGGTGCCCGAGCAGGCCGGCGGCGAGACGCCGCGCTACGCGGCGATCGTCGACGGGCTGCGCAAGGCCGGCTTCCTGATCGCGCTCGGCGGCTTCGGCGC
>NZ_JAWRWN010000065.1:0-434 GCF_046535435.1 Achromobacter sp. SIMBA_011
TGGCGAGCGGGCTCGTCGCGCTCGCGGTCGGGCGGCTGCTCGCGAAAACGCTGCCGTTCCGCGTGCGGCCGATCTACAACCCCGAGCTGCATCTGCACTTCCCGTCCGACACGCTGCGCGCGGCCACGCTGCAAGCGTGGAGCTCGTTCCCGAGCGACCACGCGATGCTGTGGATGGCGATCGCGACGGGCATCTTCATCATCGCGCGGCGCGCCGGCGTGTTCGCGCTGCTGTATGCGGTCGTGTTCATCTGCGTGCCGCGTGCGTATCTCGGCTTTCATTACCCGACTGACCTGATCGCCGGCGCGGCGATCGGCATCGCGATCGCGTGGCTGCTGACGCGTGACGCGATTCGATCGCGCTTCGCGCCGCAGGTGCTGGAGGCGATCCGGCGCTTCCCCGCGCCGGCCTATACGCTCGCGTTCCTGCTGTGC
>NZ_JAWRWN010000066.1:0-433 GCF_046535435.1 Achromobacter sp. SIMBA_011
CGGTCGAAGAGCTGCCATTTGGGAGGAATGACGATGCAACTTCAACGCAAGATCGGTATCATCGCGGCATTGGGACTTGGTGTTTCGATGATCGCACTCAGTGCCAATGCTTTCGAGACCACCACGCCGCCAGAGCCGCCGCAATTTCCGGCGGAAGGCAAGATCAATTATGTGGCCCGCGACTCGATCCTCGAATTCAAGGCGCTGCCGAGCTACAGCGAGCCGGACTGGATCACTGAAAAATTCGAAAAGGCTGGCAAGCTGCCACCGCTCAAGGAGCGTCTGCCCGAGGAGCCGCTGGTCTACAAGACCGGCAACATGCCCGATGGTGTCGGCGTTTATGGCGATACCATGCGCCATGTGGTCGGCGGGCGGCCCGAGGGCTGGAATTACATTGCCGGCCAGAGCCAGGGCTGGGGCGGCATCGATATCG
>NZ_JAWRWN010000067.1:0-430 GCF_046535435.1 Achromobacter sp. SIMBA_011
CTCTGTTATGGCCAGACGAGCATGAGCACGCTGGCGCCCTTGCATTTCGCAGGCGGCCTCGCGGCGGGAACCGCGCTGAGTTTTACGCACGGCACCATCGGGCGCGCGCTCAATCCGCACCGCGTTTTTGCGTGGGCGGGGCTGGCGATCGGCATATTCGGCATCGTGTTTCTGGGCGGCACGCCGGGCTTGCTGGCCCGATTCGGTGGCGCGACGCTGTTCATCGGCTTTGCCGCGATCATGGCGCTGGCCGCCGTGATGGGCGTGCTGTCTTTCCCGCGTCCGAGCCGGCAAGACGATGAGCAACGCGAGGGATCGTCGGCGCGGGCTCAACCGCTCTCGCGTGCAGTCTGGTACTCGATCGTCGGCATCGCCCTGCTCGCCATGACCCAGGCGATGACGCTGAGCTTTTACGAACGCATCGGCATCG
>NZ_JAWRWN010000068.1:0-428 GCF_046535435.1 Achromobacter sp. SIMBA_011
GCCATCTGCGACACGAAGGTCAGCGACGTGCGCGCGAGCGCACCGCCGCGCGTGGCGAACATCTCGCGGTAATGGACCGGCTGCGGCGTCGGGATCGACGCGTTCGGGTCGCCCATCTGCGCCATCGCGATCATCCCGCCCTTCAGGATCATCGACGGCTTGATGCCGAAGAACGCCGGCTCCCACAGCACGAGGTCGGCCCACTTGCCGGGCTCGATCGAGCCGACTTCGTGCGCGATCCCGTGCGTGATGGCCGGGTTGATCGTGTACTTCGCGACGTAGCGCTTCGCGCGGAAGTTGTCGTTGCGCGCGTTGTCCTCCGGCAGCGCACCGCGCTGCACCTTCATCTTGTGCGCGGTCTGCCAGGTGCGGATGATCACCTCGCCGACGCGGCCCATCGCCTGCGAATCGGACGACAGCATCGACAG
>NZ_JAWRWN010000069.1:0-427 GCF_046535435.1 Achromobacter sp. SIMBA_011
GGTTTGGACAAGCTGGACGGCTACGACAGCGGCGCGGCGGCAGGATTTCGACGCGGCGCCTACGCAGACCGAGAGCAAAAAATTGTACGTCTTACTCCGTCTGGCGGTGTAACGCACGCATCTATTGCACCGTGAGACGGTGTAGAAGGCCTCTGACTTGCACCGGCAAACGGTGCAGTAGAGGCCATTTTTTTGCCTTTTCCTGCACCGTCTGGCGGTGACCCTCTAGAGTAACCATCTCCCTGGTTAAACGGACAGCAAGCATCCCTGCTTCGCATTCGCGCAGGCATTCCCAAGCCAGGCGACTGCGCTCTCCGATTGATAAAATGATCGCCGTCAAACTTCGGTGGCTTTACCCGACACAGGTGCGTCAATGAAGCGAATCTATAGTTACAGGGGTTTCGAGGTAACAGTGGAGCTAGAGCCA
>NZ_JAWRWN010000070.1:0-426 GCF_046535435.1 Achromobacter sp. SIMBA_011
TGTGACAACCAGAATTAAACCTTTTTTCCTTCCGAAACGGTCTGAAAACCATCCTCCGGCAGAGGCGCCGATAAACATTCCGAAATAGGAGACAGACGTAATAAAAGCGATGGTATGAGTAGAAATGTTCCATTCCTTTAAAAGTGAAGGCGCCGCATATGAAAACGTATTTAAATCGATAAAATCAAAAAAGTAAGCGAATGAAAGGATAACGAGCACTGCTTGATGGGCCCTTGAAAAAGGCAGTCTGTTTAATCGATTAGACGCATTTACATTGATCATCTCGTATTCCTCCGTTTATCTTTGACTTGTCTGAAGACTGGTATTAACCAATGTGATTCAGCGTATTCAGGTTGTAACTTTGCTTTGTAAACACATAGCCTTCAGAGATTTTTCTTGCTGTGCGTACTACTTTAATCGTTGTTC
>NZ_JAWRWN010000071.1:0-425 GCF_046535435.1 Achromobacter sp. SIMBA_011
CGAGTTCTTCCTCGTCAGGGCCACCGATTTCATCGAACGCTCGACCACATTGGAGTCCACTTCGATCCGGCCATCCTCCAGGAAGGCTGCCAGTCCGTTCCAGTGGTTGAGCGTGTAGGTGACGGCCTTGCCAAGCGCCGATTTCGACGACACCTCGTCGCTCAGTTCGGTGAGCTGGGCCTTCAGTTCGCTCATGACGGGCGCTGCCTCGCGACGCCGCACCGTGAGCCGGGTATCGGCATTTTCGCCGCGCAGTTTCGCTTCGATACGGTAGATCTCGGCAATCCTGGCCAGGATCGACAGGGCCTCAGCAGACCCGGTCATCTTGACGATTTCGACGAACTTGCGTCGGGCATGGGCAAGGCAGAAGGCCAGCCGCATGGGGGCGACATTGCTCTTCCCTCGGCGCTTGGCCAAGGTTTTAT
>NZ_JAWRWN010000072.1:0-422 GCF_046535435.1 Achromobacter sp. SIMBA_011
GAACCGGTTGCCGTACGGGCTCTCTGCCTATGCGTTCACAAGCAGTGCGCGTACGGCCATCGATGCAGCGGACGGCCTCGAAGCCGGCATGATCGGCATCAACCAGTACCGCATCGTTTCGACCGAACTGCCGTTTGGCGGCATGAAGGAAAGCGGCCACGGCTCGGAAGGCGGCACCGAGGGCATCGAGTACTACCTCACGCACAAGTTCATCAGCCAGGCTTGAAAGGAGATCGCCATGTCTCATACGCATTTCGATAGTCCGCGCGAAGCCGCGCGTGCGTTCACGCCGACGCTCTCGGCATTCATCGACGACACGCTCTATCCGCGGATCTGGAGCGATCCGACGCTCTCGCCGCGCGACCGCAGCCTCGTGACTGTTGCCGCGCTGATCGCGGGAGGCCATCTCGACGAGTTGCCGG
>NZ_JAWRWN010000073.1:0-418 GCF_046535435.1 Achromobacter sp. SIMBA_011
CTTGCCACCATGTTCCGGCTGCTGCAGCGCCCACAGGTCAGGATCGGCCTTCTGACGACGCTGTTCATCGTCGCAGGTCACTTTGCCGGCTTCACCTATGTCCGCCCGTTCCTCGAAGATGTGCCGCACCTTGGCGTCGAAGCGATCTCGCTGGTCCTGCTGGTTTACGGTATCGGTGGCTTCTTCGGTAATCTCTTCGGCGGTTTCCTCGCCGAGAAAAACACGGCATGGGCGGTGACGTTCGCCGCCACCCTGATCGCCGCATCCGCCTCTGTTCTGGTGATTGCCGGCGCATCGCCCCTTGTCGCTGGTCTCGCCATCGCCTCCTGGGGCTTCGCTTTCGGCGCACTTCCGGTCAGTGTGCTGAGCTTCATCACGAGGGTCGCTTCAGACGAGGCTGAAAGCGCCGGCGCCCTGC
>NZ_JAWRWN010000074.1:0-418 GCF_046535435.1 Achromobacter sp. SIMBA_011
GATAAGCGCCGCTTGTATTTTTTACACAGGAGAGTTTTCCAGTGAGTAAGCGCGTGTCAGCTTCCCCCATGAGCCCACAGGTTAGTGTCTCAAAGCCCGCTTTCCGTGATGTGTGGCTGTCAATCGGCGTCGTAACGGGACCCCTTATCGGCTCCCAAAAGGGACCCCTGCCTCTAGTTGCATCGGGTCAGCGCGCGTAGGCCCGGGGCTCTCCATTTAGCGCAAGGGCCTGCGGGCGCGGGTTGTTTGTCTTTTCGGCTTTAGATCCCATGAGGAGTGAACAGCGGCCGCCGCTCTGGCAGAGTGAGGTTGCATCTAAACACTCGCTCAGGAGGAGCAGTTTATGGAACCTGCATCCATTCAACCGACCGCTGTCCGCATCGATCTTGGCGCAATTTTTGTGTCATTGGAACTGAGC
>NZ_JAWRWN010000075.1:0-415 GCF_046535435.1 Achromobacter sp. SIMBA_011
GCCAGATATAGAGGGACACTCTCCACATTACAGCAAGTTGCTATCATTTTTGGTTTGTTTTGTGCTTTTGTCAGTAACTACTTTTTAGCGGATACTGCCGGAGGATCAACTAAATTATTTTGGCTTGGTTATGAAACGTGGCGTTGGATGTTTTGGGTAGAGTTACTTCCTGCAAGTTTATTTCTTATAGCTTTGTTGTTTATTCCAGAAAGCCCTCGTTATTTAATGATGGTTGGCAGAAAAGAGCTAGCAGTTCGTGTTCTAACAAATTTATATGGCCAAGAAACGGCTCTAATCAAAAGAGATGAAATAGAAGCATCATTAGCTACAGATAAGCACCAACCAAAACTATCAGACTTAATAGATAAGTCTAAAAATAAATTGCGTCCTATCGTTTGGGTCGGTATCGGCCTGG
>NZ_JAWRWN010000076.1:0-415 GCF_046535435.1 Achromobacter sp. SIMBA_011
GAAAGTTGCTTCATGAAAAAGGCGCAACTATCGATGACGAGCGCCTCTGTCCTTTCCACGAAAAAGCCACCGTTGAAAAATACCGGGGTGATCACTATTGGAGAAAACCGTCTCCGGGAATGATAGAAGATATCGTTGCGAGATGGAACGTAGACCGGAAGCGCAGCGTTCTTATCGGCGACAAGCCGTCGGATGTGGAGGCGGCTGTTGCGGCAGGCGTTGATGGTCGTCTATTCAACGGGTCGAATTTGATGAGTTTTGTCGAAGAGCAAGATATCTTGTGTTGAAAATTGTTGTGAAGTCTTCTGTTATGGGAAGTTCAGCGCATGAATGAAGGCATCTCTTATGAAGCTTTCGAGTCCTATTTGTTGCAACAGCGTTATCCTAAATATAACGGGTTGGAGACGTATCACGG
>NZ_JAWRWN010000077.1:0-415 GCF_046535435.1 Achromobacter sp. SIMBA_011
TTGGGAATGGCGCGCGGCTGCGTATTGAGAGCAGTTATCCGGCATTGGACGGTCAGGAGTTTGATGCGACGCGCCTCAAGGCACTCATCGACGAGGAACGTGAGGCCTATCACTGGTGAACGGATATCGTGCCCTTGACCTGAAGCATTTGCTGGAGCCCCTGGAGGCGCTTCAGCCGGCGGGTCATTTCGATGAGAACGACGAGCGTTACCAGATTATTGACCAGGAGATGGTCAAGCTTGGAGGCTTGCATGAAGCGAGCATGGACTGGTCACGCATCGACGAAGCAGCCAGGCAGTACTTGACGCAGCAGTGTAAGCATTTCCGGGTAGCCGGCCACCTGATCACCGCATGCCTGCGCGCGCGAAGCTGGCAGGCCTGGGTGGATGCGCTCGGGCTGCTAACCGGCATGGTG
>NZ_JAWRWN010000078.1:0-413 GCF_046535435.1 Achromobacter sp. SIMBA_011
GGCTGAACCTGCTCGGCGGCGTCGAGTACAGCGCGGGCCGCAACGCGAACGAAGAGGGCACCGCGCGCGTGCCGTCGTGGTTCGTGTTCAATCTCGGCGCGCGCTATACGACGAAGATCGGCGGCCATCGCACGGTGCTGCGCGTGTCGGTCGACAACCTGTTCAACAAGTTCTACTGGCGCGACGCGGGCGAGCAGCAGGGCGACGCGTACCTGTTCCCGGGCGCGCCGCGTACCGCGCGCGTATCGTTGACCTATGATTTCTGATGGTCCGGTGTGCGCGGCATGACGCGCGCCGCCGGCCGTTACCCAGGAGAGCACAGACGATGTCCCCACTCGAAATCGCCGGCGGGATCGTCAGC
The DNA here is from genome assembly GCF_046535435.1 of Achromobacter sp. SIMBA_011. Classification (NCBI taxonomy): domain Bacteria; kingdom Pseudomonadati; phylum Pseudomonadota; class Betaproteobacteria; order Burkholderiales; family Alcaligenaceae; genus Achromobacter; species Achromobacter sp. SIMBA_011. The sequence goes on from NZ_JAWRWN010000078.1 coordinate 362, forward strand.
GCGCTGGCGATCTGGCTGACCGCGAAGCGGCGCATGCTGTGCTGGCCGGTCG
>NZ_JAWRWN010000079.1:0-410 GCF_046535435.1 Achromobacter sp. SIMBA_011
GCTCGCGCATGCTGATTTCGGATTTCGGAGCGCCGGAAACGGGAAGTGTCCAGGCCCCGGCCGATCAGCTGGCAGGAACCCTCATCCTCCAGGCCAATGAGGAATGGCTCGATACCGCGCTCGTCAACGCCACCGACAGCTGGTATCTGGCGCGTGAAGCGGAGACCTTGCCCGATCACGAAGCGCCGGTCTTTTCCGCGCTGGTGCCTGACAGAAGCCGCGACCGCAACATGGCCTGCCTGATGGTCGGCCGTGACAAGGACGGTTATGGCGATCTTGCCGCCATGATGGGGCTGGACAATGCCGAATTCGGCAAATGCGCCGCCGCCTATCCGGGCGTCGCTTCGGCCTGGGAGAATTTTCTGGCGCCCCACCGCAGCCAGACACCGTCCAGATTTTCCGTTAGCTAT
>NZ_JAWRWN010000080.1:0-409 GCF_046535435.1 Achromobacter sp. SIMBA_011
GCATTGTTTCGCTGCCGTTCGTGCGCCAGTCGGATGGCGAGGTGGTGTACTTCCCGTCCAACCTGATCGAAAACCTCTACCTCAGCAACGGCATGAGCGCGGGCAACACCCTGGCGGAAGCCCAGGTACAGTGCCTGTCGGAGATCTTCGAACGCGCGGTGAAGCGGGAAATCATCGAAGGTGAGTTCGCCTTGCCGGATGTACCCGCCGAGGTGCTGGCCAAGTACCCGAGCATCCTGGCCGGTATCCAGGGTCTGGAAGCCCAGGGTTTCCCGGTGCTGGTCAAGGACGCGTCCCTGGGCGGTGAATTCCCGGTGATGTGCGTGACCCTGATGAACCCGCGCACCGGCGGCGTGTTTGCCTCATTCGGCGCACACCCCAGCCTGGAAGTGGCGCTGGAGCGCAGCCT
>NZ_JAWRWN010000081.1:0-408 GCF_046535435.1 Achromobacter sp. SIMBA_011
CATCGCTTCTGAGAGTCTTAAATACGTTTCGGGTGTATTAGGTATCCAATTAGATAAAACCCCACAGAAACAATTCTGGAGCTATATAGATATCATTGACATTAATATCAAGTAAATTAAAAACATTATCCATCGTGCAGGACAGCTTGCTGGACAAACCGGACGTAAAGCGCTCTTCTTTACGGACGTATATCTATAACTGTTTATAAATTATTTTTCTGGTTCTCCTTAAGACTTAGGCTCTGAAACCGTTGATATGACTGGCTTATTTTTTAAGTTTAAGAGGTTTGTTCTATTACCCATGTGTAGATGAGGTACTTTAACATCTCATTTACGGAGATAGGTGAAGACCTTGGGATGCTGACAAACGCTTAACCCAGCTACGCTGTCTTAATCGTTTTTTGTCTG
>NZ_JAWRWN010000082.1:0-405 GCF_046535435.1 Achromobacter sp. SIMBA_011
AACACGTTACAGGTTCCACTGCTGGTAACGTCGGTGGCCTCCTGGCTTGAGCCCGGTTATCTCGGTGATGTTCTGAAGCGCATGTCCAGGGCATTTGAACTGGCGCGGGAGAATGCACCCGTCATTCTGTTCATCGCCGAGATCGACAATATCGGCAGTCGCTTTGGCGGGAAACGCGAGCAGCATGATGATTACTGGCGCTCGTTGATCAATCGGCTGCTTGAGCTTCTCGACGGCACATCGAAGACCGAGGGCGTGATCGTCGTTGCGGCGACGAACCTCCCGGAAAAGATTGACCCTGCGCTGTTACGATCGGGGCGGTTGGAAAAGCATGTCGCGATCCCCATGCCGGACACTGAGCAGTTGGTCGGCATTCTGGCCTATCACCTCGGAACTGACCTGGCT
>NZ_JAWRWN010000083.1:0-403 GCF_046535435.1 Achromobacter sp. SIMBA_011
TCGCCGTTCTTCGGCAATTTCGACCGCGCCTTGTGGCCCGGCGCCGGCGACCATGCCGGACGGGTACTGCGTTCGCTGTCGATCACGACCAGATAGCGCCCGGCGATCGGCGTGATGTCGCGATCGTGGCGCAGCACCCACAGCGACCGGCCGGACTCGACGCGCGCCTGATAGTCGTCGTCGAGAATCGCGTGACGGTCGAGGAACGTATTCAGCGAAGCGGGAATCCGCACGCAGCCTTTCGAATGCCGGATGCCGAGCAGCGGCTCCAGACGATCGGGGTCGGTCGCATGCATCTGGAAGCGCATCGGCGACTTGCCGCCCTTGCCCCAACCGCGCTCGCCTTCGACCCAGCCGAAATCGTAGATGCGCATGTCGTGCGCGCCATAGCCGCGAATGCCGT
>NZ_JAWRWN010000084.1:0-402 GCF_046535435.1 Achromobacter sp. SIMBA_011
CGTGAAAGACGGACAATGGAATAGCGCGCTCGCAGAGCGCGGCTAATGAGGCGGGAAACACGCGTGCTCGATTTCACGCACGACCCGCCTCGGACGTTCCCCGCGCGATCGCGGCACGATGACCTGCTTACGGACACTCCGCCTCGGCCGATGAACTGACGGCCCAGTTCACAGCCGCATCGAAAATAGCGTTGCCGTCCGCGCTGAGTTTCTCGAATGACCGGTTGCCAAGAAACAGTGCAACGCGGCGTGCGGGTGCAATGAAATCGTAATCCATCGTTGCGCCCTTCTCGTACGCGAACACCACGGCATGCGTCGGCTCGCCGGCGATCGTCGCAATGATTGTGGCGCCCGGCCCCGGTTTGCCCCAACCCATTTCATCGTCGCGCGGATAAACCCAAC
>NZ_JAWRWN010000085.1:0-401 GCF_046535435.1 Achromobacter sp. SIMBA_011
CTTGAAGGCTCAAATCAATCGGGAACTCGACCGTCTCGAGTTGCTGCTAGAGCAGATCGCTGCAGTGGAGAGCGAGCGTAATTCTCTTCTATCGATGGAGGACCAGCCAGCGGTTGAGGCAACCTCGCCCGCAGCGATGCTGCTGTCCTTGAAGGGTGTTGGCGCTGAATTTGCCGCCGTTCTTTGGACCGAAGCCCTGTCCCGGCATTTTGATAATAGGCGGCAGATTGCCGCCTATGCCGGTTTGACACCAACCCCATGGATGAGCGGGACCATCGACCACGAGCAGGGTGTCTCAAAGGCAGGGAACCCTCGGCTGCGCACTACGATGATCCAACTATCGTGGCTGTGGCTACGCAATCAGCCAGCATCAGCGCTCAGCCGTTGGTTTGTGGATCGGG
>NZ_JAWRWN010000086.1:0-401 GCF_046535435.1 Achromobacter sp. SIMBA_011
CTCGCGCCTGCGGCTGAATATCGGCGGATACCACGATCACGAACGTGTTCAGATCTTCGTGGCGCAGTGTCTCGAGGACCTGGTAGCCAGTCATGTCGGGCATCGTCAGGTCCAGAAACATTACGGAAGCTTTGCCGTCACGATAGAGCGCCAGGGCCTCATGACCATTCGCCGCATATGCTACGTCAACGTCCCAGTCTCCCGGCACCGCCTTGGTCAAAAGCTTGCGGGCGAGCAAGGAGTCGTCGGCGATCACGATCGGCAAAGGCATGGCAGCGAAGCGGTGTACGGAATGGTCTCTCTCGCGTTAACGACCGCTCGGCGCCGTTCTTGAGGCGCCGTGCAATCAAACGCTGGCACCGCCTTGCAATCGCACGCGGGCGGCGCGGCACGAAGCACGC
>NZ_JAWRWN010000087.1:0-400 GCF_046535435.1 Achromobacter sp. SIMBA_011
GCCGTCGCGCCGCAGCACGGGCGTGAACGGCGGCGTGCACGACGACTGCAGGATCAGGTCAGCGAGATCGTCGACCGTCGCGCACGCCTGTGCGCGCACGAATTCGGGGCGAAAGCCGAGCGCGCGCCCGAGCGTCGGGTGCAGCGTCTTGCGCACGTATTTCTCGATGTTGTACGCGACGAGGCCCGCGGCCACCGCGCTGCGCGCGCCGAGCCAGCGCGGCACGTGCGACACGCCGATGCGGATCTCCGGTGCGTCCGCGAGCCGCGCGAACGGCTCGCCGTAGATGTCGAGCAGCGCCTGCCGATAGATCCGATAGTGCGGAAACACCGGCTCGCGGCGGAACAGGTTGCCCCAGTACGCGTTCTTGCGGTTGTGGCGCAGCGCTTGCTCGTAATAG
>NZ_JAWRWN010000088.1:0-400 GCF_046535435.1 Achromobacter sp. SIMBA_011
CCGTCGGCGAGAATGTGGGTCTTGCAGATGAAGCCCATGCGGGCCTGATGGACCGCATGTATCGCCACCAGCGGCACATCTACGATATTACCCGCAAATATTACCTTCTCGGCCGTGACAGGACCATTTCCGGCCTGGACGTGCCGAAAGACGGCACGCTGCTTGAAATCGGCTGCGGCACCGGCCGCAACCTGCTTCTGGCCAGCCGGAAGTTTCCGCAGGCAAGATTGTTCGGCCTCGATATCTCCTCCGAAATGTTGCTGACCGCGTCCGAGAATTTTGCCGGCAAGGCAGAGCGACCCATTCTTCGTGTGGCCGACGCCACCGCTTTCCGCGCCGCCGAATTCGGCCAGCCCGACGGTTTCGACCGCGTCATGATCCCCTATGCGCTGTCGATGAT
>NZ_JAWRWN010000089.1:0-399 GCF_046535435.1 Achromobacter sp. SIMBA_011
CCACACGGGAGCGACGCATCACCATCAGGCGGTCGGCCAACAGGCGCGCGACGGCCAGGTCGTGGGTGACGATCACCACGGCCAAATCCAGCTCGCGAACCAAGCTGCGCAGCAAGTCGAGCAGGCGCGCTTGCACCGACACGTCGAGGCCGCCAGTGGGTTCGTCCATGAACACAAGACGCGGGCTGGAGACGAGATTGCGGGCGATTTGCAGGCGCTGCTGCATGCCGCCGGACAACTCGCTCGGCAGCAGCTTCTCGTACGACCCGAGGTCGACGCGTTCCAGCGCGGCACGCGCCACCTCGTAGCGCTGCGCCTTCTTGACGCCCTCGACTTCGAGCCCGTAGGCGATGTTGTCGATCACGGTGCGGTTCGGAAGCAGTGCGAATGACTGGAACA
>NZ_JAWRWN010000090.1:0-396 GCF_046535435.1 Achromobacter sp. SIMBA_011
GGCTGACTACCCTCTACTGGAATTTGTGATTGCTGGCGGCCTCTCAGTCGTCAGTGTTGTTCTTACCCCGTTGCGGGAGCAAAACGCTCCCGCAAGGGACGTGCTGCTCTTCGCGCGGGAAGTCACTTCTTCAAGCGGGAGAGCAGCATGAGAGTATCTGTCCGAAAGGACGGGTCTGCGCTCTCACACGCGCCGGATAACTGGTACGCCATCGATTGGCACCGGGTTGAACGGAACGTGAGAGGGATGCAGATTCGAATTGCGAAGGCGACGCGGGAAAGCGACTGGCGCAGGGTGAAAGCCCTGCAACGGCTGCTGACCCGCACGTTGTCCGCGAAGTTGTATGCGGTACGACGTGTTACGCAGAACCAAGGTGCGCGAACGGCTGGAGTCGAT
>NZ_JAWRWN010000091.1:0-396 GCF_046535435.1 Achromobacter sp. SIMBA_011
GCGATATTTTGATGCGCGTTTCATTGTACCATCGGATGTAGGCATCCACCTCTGCCACGAACTGCTCGATCGTGATGACCTTCCAGTCTCGTGGATAGAAGAGCTCGGTTTTCAACCGACCGAAGAACCCTTCGCACGCGGCGTTGTCTTGCGAGCAACCCTTTCGGGACATCGAGCGAACCAGTCTCGCTTCACTGATACGGGTTAGCCAGCCCGGCCATCGATAATGTGCTCCGCGATCGGAATGGATGATTGGCCGTTCCTCGCAGTTGGCGACGGTTCCGATGGCTGCATCCAGCATGGTGTTGACGAGACCCGCATCTGGTTGGGTTCCGATGGACCAGCTGATGACCATGCCGTCAAAGCAGTCGATGATGGGCGAAAGGTACACCTTAC
>NZ_JAWRWN010000092.1:0-395 GCF_046535435.1 Achromobacter sp. SIMBA_011
CTCCGTCTTCGAACCGAAGACCCGGACAATATTCTTTCGCCGCTCGCTCGAATGTTCCATGACCAATGCGAGCGCCGAAATTTGGACGTTAGGCGCAAGCGCCAATATACCGCTGTCGTCCTTCACTTTGGCTATTGGCTATTCGAGCGTGGTGTCGCCACGGAAAGCTTCACCACTGAACACATGGAAAGCTTCCTGACGGCTCACGCGAATGGTTGCTCCTGCTCGTGCTTTTGGAAAATGCGTACGGAGGTGGAGGCTATGCGTCGAGCTTTGAACCTCGCCGTCAAAATGAGGGCACTTCGCGAGATCCCGCCGATGAACCTCGCGGCGATAGATCGTGAAGTCCTGGCGTTCGATAAAATGCTCGAAGAAGTTTGGGGCTTGTCTGCGGG
>NZ_JAWRWN010000093.1:0-395 GCF_046535435.1 Achromobacter sp. SIMBA_011
CCCAGTCGATATCGGTCCGCAGAGCAAGGCTTGCACGGGTATCGCGCCCGGTGCAGTCGTTGTGTAATTGTTTGTGCGCGGTTGTGTGCTGGCGGCACATTTATAGATTCGACACGGCTTAGACTCTAGCTTCAAGTGCAACACCGTTGATGAGATAGGGTGTTGCGGTGACGAATTACAAGCATCTGAGCGCCGAAGAGCGCGCGGTGATCATGATCGAGAAGGCCCGGAACACGAGCGTCAGAGCGATTGCAAGGCTGCTTGGCCGCAGCGCGTCGACGATCACACGAGAACTGGCGCGCAATCGTACGGAAGCGCCTCGCTGCTATGACGCCACAAGCGCGGCCAGAGCCTATCGGACGCGCCGCGAGCGAAGTCGGCGTCAGGCGAAACTG
>NZ_JAWRWN010000094.1:0-395 GCF_046535435.1 Achromobacter sp. SIMBA_011
TATGCGATCGGGATCGTCGTGCAGATTCCGTTCATGAATACGCCGATGTACGCGGGTCCGATTCCCGCGCATCTGGGCGGCGCGGATCTGTCGTGGCTGGTTGGCCTCTTGCTGACCTCGCCGCTGTACTACTGGCTCGCGACGCTCGACAGCGCGTACCGGCGCCGGCAGACGGGCGCGCAGTTGCCGTCGTCGTCGGCGCGGTGACGCGGTGAGTGCAGAGAGGGTCGGGCGAAGCGGCGGTCGCCGTGGTGGCGGGCGATGAGGCATGGCCGGTGCGAACCGGCCATGCCGTGCGCTTCGTCGCGGGTGGTTGCCGTGCGATCGGATCGCATGGCTGCCCGCCGTCGCCGCCGGGCCACCCCGGCGAGGCGCCCGATGCGTGCGACGCCGAG
>NZ_JAWRWN010000095.1:0-391 GCF_046535435.1 Achromobacter sp. SIMBA_011
GGCAGCTATGCCAGCCTCGAGGCGCAGATGGCGGCGATTGCCGATGACATCGCCTATAATACCCGCGATATAGATGACGGGTTGCGCGCGGGTTATCTTACCTTCGACCTGCTGGAGGAGGTGCCGTTCCTCAGCAAGCTGATGGCCGAGGTGCGGGCGAAATATCCCGTGCTCGACAAGGAGCGCTTCGCCAATGAAATCATGCGCCGGCAGATCACCCATATGGTCGAGGATGTGATTGGCGTTGCGCAGCAGAATCTGGCCCGTCTGAAGCCGAAGAGTGCGGCGGATATCCGCGCTGCCGATTTCACCGTTGCGACCTTCTCGCCTGAGATGGCCGAGACCGACCGACAGATCAAGAAGCTGCTGTTCGGTCATATCTACCGGCATC
>NZ_JAWRWN010000096.1:0-391 GCF_046535435.1 Achromobacter sp. SIMBA_011
CGTCGCGCTGAACGCGCCGGCGCCGAACAACCATTTCCTGACGGCCGGCGGCCGCAACGGCGAATTCGAGGATCGTGTGATCGCGAACGGTTTCTGGCTCGACCATGCGGCCGAATTCGCGAAGCGGCGCGAAGCGCGCGCGATGGTGGTGATCTTCGAAGGCGACCCGCAGTTCGATCGCTATGAACGCGCCGAACGCTTTGCGTGGCTGCGCTTCAACCGGCCGCGCGCACGCGACGGCTTTCGGGAACTGAAACGGGCGCTGGTGAAGGCGGCCGCGACATTCCGCGGCCCGATCCTCGTGATGCATCTGCGCTGATTCACGCGACTGTGCAAGCGCGTCTGCTTCGTCGACAAGGAGAATGATGGCTCCGCGCGAGCGACCGGTTGC
>NZ_JAWRWN010000097.1:0-389 GCF_046535435.1 Achromobacter sp. SIMBA_011
AGCGCGGAACGCAGCGCAGTTTTCGACAGCCATCGTCAACAACCGTCACACCAACGGTCAACAGATAGATGCTGATGATCTTCGGTAGCCGGATTTTCGGAGGCCACAAATGCAAAAACCCCCGCCTTTCGGGCGGGGGTTTCTGGCTTAGGGGAGCCTGACGATTACCTACTTTCACACGGGAATCCGCACTATCATCGGCGTAGAGTCGTTTCACGGTCCTGTTCGGGATGGGAAGGGGTGGGACCGACTCGCTATGGTCATCAGGCATGACGGGTTGCTGCGTCGCCTTTGGGGGCGCCACAGCCAATCTGGAAGAAGCGTAAAGAGTTTTTACTGAATTCGGGTTGTGTTGTTTATATCGGCACAACACTGATCTCTTAACCGTG
>NZ_JAWRWN010000098.1:0-389 GCF_046535435.1 Achromobacter sp. SIMBA_011
TGGCGAATACGTCCGGCACCGGCACGTGGGAGGACATCGCCGGCCGCATGGGACGTCTCGACGACGTCAGGCGGTTCCGGCGGAACATCGTCGGATTCGGCAAGGGCAGCGGGCCGAGCTTCAGGATGTTCGTCGACAAGGACGCGGATGCCTGGATCACCTGGCCGGACTGGCCGATCACGCATCCCGACCAAGCCGATTACGTGAGCTTGTCCGCGAACCGGGCGATCTGGAGAGACGTCAACGTTGCGCTCGCCCCGGATGCCGATCCTGAAGCGAAGCAATTCCTCGATTTCCTGAACAGCGATCGTGGCGCCGCCATCATGAAGACCGAGGGCTGGGTGCGTTGAGCGGATGACGGAGCGCGACGGCGGAACGTGCGTTCCGAG
>NZ_JAWRWN010000099.1:0-385 GCF_046535435.1 Achromobacter sp. SIMBA_011
CGCGCGGCCGATGGGCGTCGTGTTGAAGGAGGTGACGCCGGCCGTCGTGATGTGGAACGCGCCGCTTTGCAGCGCCGCGATGCCTTCGGCGACGAGCTGGGCGCGGCAGTCGATCAAACGGGCGCCGGCTGCGCCGTATTCGATCGCGCGCTTCGGGATCGCATCGTAATCGTCTTCGTCGGGCTGGCCGAGGTTCGCCGTGTATGCGTACGGGACGGCGCCCTTCAGTTTCATCCAGTGCAGCGCGGCGCTGGTGTCCAGGCCGCCGGAGAAGGCGATACCGACCTTCTGGCCGGTCGGGAGGCTTTCGAGAATCGTGCTCATAGGAATTACCGTGGATTGAAGCCGGTGGATTGTATTTCGCGGAATACGCGAGTATCGGCTG
>NZ_JAWRWN010000100.1:0-385 GCF_046535435.1 Achromobacter sp. SIMBA_011
CCGCAGAGCTATCGCGCGAAGGTGCTCGGCATCTTCACGCTCGGCAGCGCGCTCGCGAACATGCTGGGCTCGCTGGTCGGCGGCGTGCTGCTCGGCCTGAACGGCGTGTGGGGGCTCGCGGGCTGGCAGTGGGTGTTCGTGGCGACCGGCGTGCCGGCCGTGCTCGTCGCGATCGTCGTGTTCCGCGTGCTGCCCGCATCGTTCCGCGAGGCGCCGTTCCTCGACGAACGCGAGAAGCAGATCGTCGCCGCCGCGCTCGAACGCGCACGCCAGAAGAAGGAAGCGCTGGCCGAGCAAGGCGCGGCGCCGAAGAACACCGAACACGTCAGCGCGGCCGTGCAGGCGCAGATCGATGCGGCGGAAGCCCGCCGCAAGCGGCTCGCCG
>NZ_JAWRWN010000101.1:0-384 GCF_046535435.1 Achromobacter sp. SIMBA_011
TTCTGGGCGATCCTGCCGATCGCGCTGGCGGTGCCGTGCCTGTTCGACCTGTCGCTCGTCGACGAATGCCGCGAACGCGCACGCGTGGCGCTCGACGCGATGCAGGACGCCGACGTGACGCCGGCCTGCGCCGATGCGCGCGTGCGCTTGCTCGCCGCGTACGCGGCGGCGCTCGCTCATACCGGCGGCTCGACGCAGGCGGCACATCACGCATGGCTGCAGGTGCATCGCCTCGGCCACGATGCGCTCGACGCCGACGCGCAGTCGCGCGAACCGTAACGCCGCGCAGGCTTCAGGACGTTTCAGTCCGGCTACAGGACGGCGCCGGTTCGCGCGCGTAGATTGTGCGAACGGCGCACGCAGGCCGCATGTCGGCGTGCGTGC
>NZ_JAWRWN010000102.1:0-383 GCF_046535435.1 Achromobacter sp. SIMBA_011
CCACGGCGCGTGGGTGCCGATGCTGCTGATGTTCCCGGAGGCCGACGTGCCCGTCGCGCAACTGTCGATCCAGCCGCGCGCGGACGCCGCCCATCACTTCGCGCTCGGTCGCGCGCTGCGGCCGCTACGCGACGAAGGCGTGATGGTGATCGGCTCGGGCCAGATCACGCACAACCTGCGTCAGGCCGACTTCTCGGCGCGTCCCGAGGACGCCGATCCGCGCGTGGCCGAGTTCACCGACTGGTTCGAAGCGCATCTCGCGGCGCGCGACATCGACGCGCTGCTCGACTATCGGACGAAGGCGCCGCATGCGGTGCTCATGCACCCGACCGACGAGCATCTGCTGCCGGTGTTCTCCGCGCTCGGCGCCGCCGACGACGACT
>NZ_JAWRWN010000103.1:0-383 GCF_046535435.1 Achromobacter sp. SIMBA_011
CTTCAAGGATCGCAAGGACAACGACTTCGTGATCGGGCCGACGCACGAGGAAGTGATCACCGATATCGCGCGCAACCAGATCAAGAGCTACCGGCAGATGCCGGTGAACTTCTATCAGATCCAGACGAAGTTCCGCGACGAGATCCGCCCGCGCTTCGGCGTGATGCGCGGCCGCGAATTCCTCATGAAGGACGCGTATTCGTTCGACAAGGACGCGGCCGGCCTTAACGAGTCGTACCGCAAGATGTACGACGCGTACGTGCGCATCTTCACGCGCCTCGGCCTCGAATTCCGTGCGGTCGCGGCCGACAGCGGCTCGATCGGCGGCAACTTCTCGCACGAGTTCCACGTGATCGCCGATACCGGCGAGGACGCGATCGCAT
>NZ_JAWRWN010000104.1:0-382 GCF_046535435.1 Achromobacter sp. SIMBA_011
GTTGCCATAACAATTACTTTTGACAGATTAATGTAAGGAAATCCTTGCAGTGTCCATCATTCATTCCGAGTCAGGGAACAGCGCGATGAAATCCTCCACGTTGTCCGTGCGCGCCGGGTCGTGCCGCACCGCCGTCGCCGCCGCAGTTGCCGCGCTGGCGCTGGCGGGCTGCGCAAACTATATCGGCATCAAGAGCGACAAGCAGATCGCGCCCGCGTCGCAATTCGAATCGGCGCAAAGCCTGCCAGCCCAGGGCGGCCAGTGGCCGACGCTCGACTGGGCCAGCCAGTTCGGCGATCCGCAGCTGCCGAAGCTGATCGACGAGGCGCTCCAGGGCAATCCATCGATCGCGCAGGCGCAGGCGCGGATCGCGAAGGCGTCG
>NZ_JAWRWN010000105.1:0-379 GCF_046535435.1 Achromobacter sp. SIMBA_011
CCGCCGTCACGTTGCCGAACGAACCGGCGCTGATCCTCGCGGGGGCGGGCAGCGGCAAGACCCGCGTGCTGATCACCCGCATCGCGTGGCTGATCCAGCAGGGCTATGCGTCGCCGCCCACCGTGCTCGCCGTCACCTTCACGAACAAGGCGGCCGCCGAGATGCGCGAGCGCGTGTCGAAGCTGCTGGAGGGCAAGACGCTCACCACGCCCGGCAAGGAAGGCCGCAAGGTGCCCGTCAACCAGCTCACCGTGTGCACGTTCCACTCGCTCGGCGTGCAGATCCTGCGTCAGGAAGCCGAGCACGTGGGCCTGAAGCCGCAGTTCTCGATCATGGATTCGGACGACTGTTTCGGCATGATCCAGGAGCAGATCGGCAC
>NZ_JAWRWN010000106.1:0-378 GCF_046535435.1 Achromobacter sp. SIMBA_011
GGCCGACAAGGCCTTCCGCGATGCTCTTGTCCGTGGTGTAGCCGTTATTGACCAGAAGAATGATCTCGACGTTGCGTCCGCCCAGCGTCTCCCTGGGGAAATTCAGGAAACCGTCACCATCGGTATCCTTCAGGCCGATCTCCGCAAGGGCTGCCTTGGCGGCTTCGAGATTGAAGGGATAATAGACCGTGGAGTTGCGGTCATAGAAGCTGGTGCCGGAGGAAATGCCACCGGGATAGATCGCCGTGAACGGCCCCTTCACCAGCGAGTCACCTATTGCCTTGCGGTCAATGGCGGAGGTCACGGCCTTGCGGAACACCTCATTGCGGTTCAGCTCGCGAATGGCCTGCCCGCGCTCGTCCGGATTGCCCCAGCCAT
>NZ_JAWRWN010000107.1:0-376 GCF_046535435.1 Achromobacter sp. SIMBA_011
CGACGAATTCCTCGCGGAATTCCACGTCGCGTATCCGCGTATCGATCTCCAGATCGAGGTGATGCGCTCGTCGGACATCATTTCGTCGGTGCTGCAGAAGACCGCGACTGCGGGCCTGAGCCTGTGCCGCACGCCCGTCGACAAACTGGAGATGCGCTGCTTCCTGCGCCAGCGCTATGCGATCTTCTGCGGCCGCCATCACCGGCTGTTCGGCCTCTCGCAACTGACGATGGAGGATCTGCTCGCGGAGAATTTCGTGTCGTTCACGAGCGACCAGATCGGCGACAGCCTCTCGCCGCTCACGGTGTTTCGCGATCAGCGCGGCTTTACGGGGCGGATCGTGGCGTCGTCGCCGAGTCTGGACGAAGTGCGGCGG
>NZ_JAWRWN010000108.1:0-375 GCF_046535435.1 Achromobacter sp. SIMBA_011
TTCGATGAAGCGAGCGGCGCGCGCTGCACCGGCAGCAATAACGTGGCCGCGAGCGTCGCGAATTCGTCGCCTGCGATCAGCGTGTCGAAGTCGGGAAATGCGCGGCGCACGTACGGATTCGTCTCGCACTCGCCCGCCATGCGCGCCGCGCCCTCGAAGGCCGTGCGCGCCGCTTCCCACGCTTCGGCGGGCACCGCGCCCGCCGCCGCGTCGTAGTCCGCCGGCAATTTGCGCAGCCAGGCGAAGGCCGTTTTCACCGCGAGCGGCAACGGCCGCCGCGCGCCTTCGTCCCACGCCGCCAGCAGCGCGAGCAACCACGCGCGCGCAGTCTCGCGCGCGAGCGGCGCGAACTCCGCCACGCCCACCTTACTCACC
>NZ_JAWRWN010000109.1:0-375 GCF_046535435.1 Achromobacter sp. SIMBA_011
CGTGCAAGCCGCAGCGGCGCCGACCGAATGCCGCGTGCTGCACGTGTCGAGCGGCGCCGCCCGCAACGCATACGCGGGCTGGAGCGTCTACTGCGCGACGAAGGCCGCGCTCGATCACCACGCGCGCGCCGTCGCGCTCGACGCGAACCGCGCGCTGCGGATCTGCAGCGTCGCGCCGGGTGTCGTCGACACCGGCATGCAGGCAACGATCCGCTCGACCAGCGAAGCCAACTTCCCGATGCGAGAAAAATTCGACGCGCTGAAAGCGAGCGGCGCGCTGTCGACGCCCGACGAGGCCGCGCGGCATCTGATCCGCTACGCGCTCAGCGACGCGTTCGGCGCCGAGCCGACGGCCGACGTCCGCAACCTGCCGGC
>NZ_JAWRWN010000110.1:0-374 GCF_046535435.1 Achromobacter sp. SIMBA_011
GTTCCGCCGCGAGAATGACTTCGCGAAGAATCGACCCCGAGCCCAGCAGCCGAACGCCTGCCGGCCCGTCGCCGCGCGTGCCGAACCAGCGCATGCCCTTGACGATGTCGGCATACTGCTCCGGCTCGATCGGTGCATGCGTGTAGTTCTCGTTGGTCACCGTCAAATAGTAGAACTCGTCGCACTGCTGTTCGAGCATGCGTCGCGCACCATGATCGACGATCACCGCCACTTCACCGGCAAACGCCGGATCGTAGGCACGACAGTTCGGGACCGCCGCCGCGACCACATGGCTCGTCCCGTCCTGGTGCTGCAAGCCTTCGCCGGACAGCGTCGTGCGTCCCGCCGTCGCGCCGACAAGAAAGCCACGCGCG
>NZ_JAWRWN010000111.1:0-372 GCF_046535435.1 Achromobacter sp. SIMBA_011
GTACTGCTTGAAGAACGCAGTCATGTCCACGATCAGGTCGCGAACGACCGGCAACCCGGGCAGCGGACGCAGCACCGTATGGCGGGGGAGATCGTTGAGGTTGGTGATGCAAGCAAGCCCGTTCTTGCGGTTGATGTTCATTGCATCCGAACCACACACGCCTTCACGACACGAACGACGAAAGCTCAGCGTCTCGTCCAGTGCCTTGAGGCGGACAAGTACATCGAGCAACATCCGGTCACTATCGGCAACCGCTATCTCGTACGTTTGCATGTACGGCTTGGGATCCCGGTCTGGATCGTAGCGGAATATTTCAAACGTCCTTGTTTCACTCACGATGTTCCTCCTTTGTGGAACGGATCGCGTATCCGG
>NZ_JAWRWN010000112.1:0-371 GCF_046535435.1 Achromobacter sp. SIMBA_011
GCACGGGGACAGTTTGCGGCGCTTTCCGCTTTTATGGTCTAATGGCCGACGACGAAACAGGGGTGCTTCGAGTGCGGCCATGGGTAGTTCCGGGCAACGCTGCGAGGCTGAGAAAGACCCTTCGCACCCGATCCGGGTAATACCGGCGAGGGAAGTTTCTGATCCCGCCGGGCCGCGCTGGCCGCCATCCCACATGGTCAGCGTCCGAGTCCCGCCCGGCCGGCCTTTGCTGCCGGTTTCGTCCTTTTGGGTACGCGCATCGCGCGTTACGGAAGGAATGATGACCGCTCAATCTTCAGTCTTTTTCGCTGTTCCCGATCCGCTGCCGCGTGCGTCTGCACGAGGCGGCGCGCACGCGCCTGCGTCGGCCG
>NZ_JAWRWN010000113.1:0-370 GCF_046535435.1 Achromobacter sp. SIMBA_011
CGTTGTCTGCCTGCGATGGCGAATGCGCCGAGCGCCTGGTACGCACGGATGAACCTGCAGGCTGGCGCCGCAACCCGTGGTGCGTGCGTGGACGCCGAATTCGACAGTTTCTACGTAGAAACTTTAGGGAGCGGCTTAGAAGTGGGTAGTTGTGTAGTGAAAGCACACCACTGTGCTCTTCGCCGAACTGGCTGATTCCATGGCGAGGTCCGACGGAATGAAGGGGAACATATTAGGGACTATGTTACCCTTCATTTCAGGACATGGGAGAAGCGTCCGTGTGCGCGGCACACCCTTTTGGGGATGGAGCGCTCCCACCGCGACGAGCGAAAAGCGGGGCCGTCACCGTTTCGGCGCCGCTGGATTGCTG
>NZ_JAWRWN010000114.1:0-369 GCF_046535435.1 Achromobacter sp. SIMBA_011
CGTCCGTGCCCTTGCGGGGTTCCGGATTGCCGCGTGCGTGCAAGCGTCCAGCAGTTGCGGCCTGCCTTCGACATCGGCTCATCTCCAATTGGGACCCGCTGATCTCCGTCAGGTCTCGATCAAACTCCAAACACTCCTCGGGTCGCATGACCTGATAGCGCACGCAGTCGACCGACAATGGTGTCTTGTTGTCAGACCGGTACAGCACCTTCTGTTGCCGGCCGCGCGAGCCCAGCCTTCCAGCGGTTGTTTCAGGGCGAGCTCTCTTTGCCACGACTTTGCCTGGGTTCGGCACCGACATACGCCATTGTCTGAACGAGACGCATGAGCGAAGTGCGCCGATGCGGAAATTCATCGACGGAGCGGCCG
>NZ_JAWRWN010000115.1:0-368 GCF_046535435.1 Achromobacter sp. SIMBA_011
GCGTGTAGCCGCGCTGCTCGACCTTGCCGATCAGTTTCTTGATTTCCTCACGGTGCAGCAGCAGCTTGCGCGTGCGGACCGGATCGGGCTTGATGTGCGTCGAGGCTTCGGGCAGCGGGCTGATGTGGGTGCCGATCAGGAAGATCTCGGCGTTCTTCACCACCACGTAGCCCTCCTTGATCTGGCCGCGCCCGGCGCGCAGCGCCTTGACTTCCCAGCCCTCGAGCACGAGCCCGGCTTCATAGCGTTCCTCGATGTGATAATCGAAGTGCGCTTTCCTGTTGTCGATGATGCTCATGAAAGGATTGGGCCAACTCGTTTAAAATCACGATTTTAGCAAAGCGGGGCGTGAATCGCCCGGCTTGCGT
>NZ_JAWRWN010000116.1:0-367 GCF_046535435.1 Achromobacter sp. SIMBA_011
GCCTGGCCGAAGCATACCTCTCCTGATGCAACGAGTTTAGGACAATGAGATGAGCGACAGTTTTCTCTACACATCGGTCAAGAATCCGCTCGCAACCCCGCTGCTGGAGGAGTTGCTGTTCGAATATGACAGCCGCTACGGCACATATTTCAATGCGGAAGGCGCCAGGGCGGAAATGAACAAATATCCGCCGGAGGCGTTCAGCCCGCCATCGGGCAATTTCCTGTTGCTCCTGCGCGGCGGCAGGGCGATCGCCGGCGGTGCCTTCATGCGTTACGACGAGGAAACCGCCGAGTTCAAGCGTGTCTGGACCCATTCGGCCCACCGCCGGCAGGGGCTTGCCAAAATCGTGCTTCAGGAGCTGGAG
>NZ_JAWRWN010000117.1:0-367 GCF_046535435.1 Achromobacter sp. SIMBA_011
TTCTGCCGGTCGCTGAGTGTATTTCGCTCGGTTGGGATAGCAGCCGCCAGACGCTGGATGCGCAGGTAATCAGCGGCGAAGGTGAAGATAATCTCCTGACGTTATCCCTTCCGGCATCTGCCTGTTCTCCTTTTGCCGTTGAACGCATGGCGGCGCTTTTGCAACAAACAGACGACTCCGTGAGTCTGGTTTCTGGCTTTGTCAGTTTTGTTGATGGGCAATTGACACTGGAACCACGGGTGATGATGACAAAAACCCGCGCCTGGGCGCTGGACGCAGAAACTGCGCCTGTGGCACCGCTACCTTCTGCCAGCGTTTTGCCTGTGCCGTCTACCGCTCATCAGTTGCTGATGCGCTGCCAGGCGTT
>NZ_JAWRWN010000118.1:0-367 GCF_046535435.1 Achromobacter sp. SIMBA_011
CCGGCCATTGCGAAATGTCTCCGCAGCGAAGATGATCGGGCGAATCGGCGGGGCAACAGCCCCGGTGGCCGCAGAAAGCATGCATGCAAAGGACAATTTCCCGATGACCACCTCCGAGACAGGCACGGGGATTGCCGGTGTTACCATTTCCGGAAATGGCTTCACCGCCGAGATCGCTTACGAGGGTGCAACTCTTCTGAGCTGGCAGCCGCGGCTTGCCGATGGCAGCGAATCTGAAAACCTTATCGAGGGCTATTTGACACCTGCGGAGTTGCAATCGCAAAGTGGCGTGAGAAACGGCATTCTCGCCCCTTTCACCAATCGTATTCCGGACGGCAAGTTCAGTTTCGGTGGAGAGATGCACCGT
>NZ_JAWRWN010000119.1:0-362 GCF_046535435.1 Achromobacter sp. SIMBA_011
TGAACGCGTCGCGCATGGCGCTCAAGGGTAACGGCCAGCACTACGTGTCGCTCGATTCGGTCATCAAGACGATGCGCGAGACCGGTGCCGACATGAAGACGAAATACAAGGAAACGTCGCGCGGCGGCCTCGCCGTGAACGTCATCGAATGCTAACGAAGGATCACTAACATGAGCCGCTACTCGATATTCAGCCTGTTCCGCAACGGCCTCTCGTATCACGAGAACTGGGAGAAGCAGTGGAAGAGCCCGGAACCGAAGAAGGAATACGACGTCGTGATCGTCGGCGGCGGCGGCCACGGCCTCGCGACCGCGTACTACCTCGCGAAGGAGCACGGCATCACCAACGTCGCGATCCTCGAG
>NZ_JAWRWN010000120.1:0-362 GCF_046535435.1 Achromobacter sp. SIMBA_011
GTTTGACGGTGGTCGAAAGCGGCATTCCAATCGATGTCATCTTCACCGACGTGGTGATGCCCGGGCCTTTGAAAAGCCGGGAAATGGCGCGTCGGGCACAGGAACGGCTGCCAAATCTCGCGGTGCTCTTCACTTCCGGTTATACGGAAAACTCCATCGTGCATGGCGGCAAGCTGGATGCCGGGGTTGAACTTCTCTCCAAGCCCTATACGCGCGAAGCGCTGGCGCGGCGCATCCGCCACGTCATAGCCAATCGCAAACAGGTTTCGTTGGTGAAAGGGAGGTCGGCATCTGCATCGAACCATTCAAAGGCCGTCGAACCTGCGAAGACTATTGGAAATGAAAACGGGCCGGTTCGTGTG
>NZ_JAWRWN010000121.1:0-362 GCF_046535435.1 Achromobacter sp. SIMBA_011
CTGCATAGCTCATAAATTGCATTTCCTGTTAAAAAGTTATTTTCTCTTATAGAAAAACTCCCGTTCTTGGATACTTTTATGAAAATCGGGCAGATCAGTATGCTTGTTATATTTATCCAGTCCTCTAAAGCAGCTTTAGTCACAGGATGAAGCGCTACATACCTTTCTTTGTTACCTTTACCAACTATCTTAATGTATTGAGAGCTAATAAAAATAGTATGTCGCTTGCTTATTTCTATATCTAAGGAGGAGATCTGTATATTTGCCAGTTCATTTCTTCTGAGCCCAGTACATATCAATACGTGAAAGATGGCTTTATCTCTTATCACTTTTACTTTATTAAATGGGTTGCTAGTTTCAAT
>NZ_JAWRWN010000122.1:0-361 GCF_046535435.1 Achromobacter sp. SIMBA_011
GAACATCGGGTCGTCGAGCTGATCGATGACGAGGCGCGCGCGCGCCGTCAGCGCCTGCGACGTGAAGCTCGGCCACATCAGCGTCGAGCCGTTCTCCTCGAACGGGAGCGGCAGGTTGTAGTTCGGCGAGCCGTGCCCGGTCGCGTAGCCGATGCCCATCCGGAAGTCGCCGAGCCGCGCGATCGGCAGCCCGAAGTCGAGCCCGGCGCGCGCCGTCTGCATCAGATACTGGTTCAGCTTGACCTCGCCGGTGTTGTCGTACACGTTCACGTAGCGGCGCTGATATTCCGCGTACGGCGAGATGTAGAAGCCATAGGCGGCCGGCAACGGTTGGCGCAGCTCAACGCGCGCGGACTGCAGG
>NZ_JAWRWN010000123.1:0-361 GCF_046535435.1 Achromobacter sp. SIMBA_011
TGCCCGATGGAGCCACGAAAGCCGGCCCTGAAGAGGACGCCAGATCATGAGCGAGGTATTCCGCGATCGTGCCGATGCCGGCAGACAGCTTGCAACGGCTCTCCAGCGCTACGCAGGCCGCGATGATGTCGTGGTGCTGGCGCTGCCACGAGGTGGCGTGCCGGTTGGTTACGAAGTAGCGAGGGCCTTGCGATGTCCCTTGGACGTGCTGATCGTGCGCAAGCTCGGGGCGCCCTATAACCCTGAGCTGGCGATGGGCGCCGTGGCGAGCGGCGACGCGCTCTACGTCAACGACGCAGTGATGCGCGCGCTTGGCGTGAGCGAAGCGCGGTTCGCCGAGACCCTCGCGCGCGAGCGCATC
>NZ_JAWRWN010000124.1:0-361 GCF_046535435.1 Achromobacter sp. SIMBA_011
GGTCGAAGTTGAGCCACGGCGAGAGACGGAACTTGTCGACGCAGCGGTTCAGATACGCGCGAATCTCGGGCTGGGGCGCGAACATGCGCGTCCAGCGCGGATTCGGCGCGAACGAAAACGAGTAGACGTGCGATTGCACGTCGCATGCACACCCGGGGTAATGATTGTCGCGCCACGTGCCGCCAACCGATGAGGCCTTCTCGAGGACGACGAAGTCGGTCATGCCTGTTTGCCGCAGGCGGATCGCCATTCCCAGCCCGGCGAAGCCGGTGCCGATGATGGCGATGTCGATGGTTTCGTCCGGGCCATCGTGGCCGGGCGGGCCGAAAGGCAACGTGCGAGCATTCATCCGGGTGTCTCC
>NZ_JAWRWN010000125.1:0-360 GCF_046535435.1 Achromobacter sp. SIMBA_011
GCGGAAAGGGCGTGGACGGGGCGGGTTGGGCGGGCGCGCTGCTGCTGCTGATCGCGAACGTGCCGCGGGAAATCGTCGTGAAGGAGTTTCTGCTGACGAACGCGTGGCGCTCGACGGGCGTCGACGAGGACAATCTCGCACAGCCCGTGCAGGCCAGCTATCTGCAAAGCGCGTTCGATGCGCTGCAAAAAGGGATCGGCGATCTGAACCGCTATCTCAACGCCGGTCTCGGGCTGTCTTCGACGACGGTGGATCTGCTGCGCGGCCGCCTCGTGGTGTAAGCGGCGCGCTTCGCCAGACATAAAAAGAAACGGGCGCCCGCGAGCGCCCGTCACACCTTCCGGGCCGACAAACTCAGGC
>NZ_JAWRWN010000126.1:0-360 GCF_046535435.1 Achromobacter sp. SIMBA_011
GCGCACGTCGCGGCCGCGCTGCGCCACGACGTGAAGCTCGTGATCGGCCCGACCGGCTTCACCGCCGAGCAGAAGGCCGAGCTGCAGGCCGCCGCGGCCCGGATCGGCATCGTGTTCGCGGCGAACATGAGCGTCGGCGTGAACGTCACGCTGAAGCTGCTCGAATTCGCGGCGCAGCACTTCTCGCACGGCTACGACATCGAGATCATCGAGGCGCACCACCGTCACAAGGTCGACGCGCCGTCGGGCACCGCGCTGATGATGGGCGAGGCGGTGGCCGGCGCGCTCGGCCGCTCGCTCGACGACTGCGCGGTGTACGGCCGCCACGGCGTGACCGGCGAACGCGATCCGTCGTCGATC
>NZ_JAWRWN010000127.1:0-359 GCF_046535435.1 Achromobacter sp. SIMBA_011
TACAACAAGCGCTACTTCCGCCCGGAGGCACATATCTGCGGCGTTCGGTTCGCCGGTCGCTATACATGCAAGCACCTGCCCTGGTACAAGGACACCGGTCTGCCGGAGGCGGAAATGCAGTACTACCGCGACCATCAGAAGTGGTCGAACTATCTGACGTAATGCCGGGCGCGCCGCACATCGATCAATTCCCGCGTGCCACGCTCTCTGGCCGGCTCGGTAACCCGCATATGCTCGGCACCAAGATAGATGCTGAAGCCATTGCGCGACGCCCCACCCGTGACGTTGCTCGATTCGACACGGATGCCAACCCGTTATCCGACCGAATCGCATGCGCCGATGGCTGACACGCTGAAAAC
>NZ_JAWRWN010000128.1:0-359 GCF_046535435.1 Achromobacter sp. SIMBA_011
GGCCCGGGAAGACTTGAACTTCCGACCCCACGCTTATCAAGCGTGTGCTCTAACCAACTGAGCTACGGGCCCATCTCTGTGCACCGGTAAGCCAATCAAAACAAAGTCTCGATCAACCACCCATACAGGACGATAGTCCGTCGCCGGTCGTCCGGCGCCCTCGCGGAGTGCCGTCCCAAAGGGACGAACAGCGCGTGAGCACAAACCAAAGGTTTATATCCTTCTTGAAGAAAGAGAAACGTGGACGGCGAACCTCGCCATACCATCCGATTGCATAAGCAATTCCGTGGCGTATTACGTTTCGATGGTCGCCTGACTGGCGCCATCTATGTTCGAAAAAGCACGGGAAGGTTCATCCT
>NZ_JAWRWN010000129.1:0-359 GCF_046535435.1 Achromobacter sp. SIMBA_011
GGCTCTTTTGCAGAAGAAGACTGTCGGAAGACAGCACGGCGAGAACCGCATTGGCCTCGACCCTGTCACCAATATCGACGTTCAGCTCATCGATCGACAGCCCATCGACCAGCGGCTGGACGTATATTTCGTCCACGGGGCGGATGGTGCCCGTGGCGATGATACGGTCGACGAGATCGCGTGTCTTGGCATGTGCGACGATGATGGAGGGGAGGTTCTGCTGTTTGACCGGTGCCTGTGCTTCGCCTTCGGCGGCTGCCGAAAGGGGCAGGGCCGTTGCGGAAAGAAGAAGGAAAACAAAGCGGTTAAACGTAAATCTATGCTGCATGTGTCTTGGCTCGCGCAATATTCGATCGCAT
>NZ_JAWRWN010000130.1:0-358 GCF_046535435.1 Achromobacter sp. SIMBA_011
GCAGAGGATGGTGGCGCCTTCGATACGCCGGCGCAGCGGTCTTATCCATTCGCTGCATCGACGGGATGAATTCGCATTCCCGGAACCGAAGGTCATGCGGGCCATGCCGGAGCCTCGGCCAACAGTTGGCGCAAGATTACGTTTCGAGACCGCGACCGCAATCGGCCAGTTCTCGTCGCCCGCAGAGTGCGGGCTTTATTGCATCAATATTTCGCGCGCTATCTGCCCAGCACAATACTGCGTTCCATATATCCGCCTATTCCCTTCGAGCTCGACGACCGTTAACCGCGGTGAGCAGCATACGTATGCTCGCAATCTCTAGGAGATGTACATGAGCGTTTCTTCTGTTGGCGGTAAC
>NZ_JAWRWN010000131.1:0-358 GCF_046535435.1 Achromobacter sp. SIMBA_011
TCGATCAGCCGCTGCAGGCGCGGATCGGCGAAGAATTCGCGCCAGCCGATGGCGCTCGCCGCCTGGCCGTTGGCGCTGCGCGTGCCGGCCGCAGCGGGCTGTGTCGCGTAGACGCCGCCGGCCGGGTACGCCTGCGCGACGGGCGCGTCGGGCCGCGTGTAATGCGGCGCCATCGTGCAGCCCGTGGCAAGCAGCGCGACCGCGATTGCAGTCAAAGCGTGTTTTTGCATCATCACTGTCCCTTGTTGCCTTCGTCGCCGGTGCCCGGCGTCTCTTCGTGGTGCGAGTGCTCCTGAGCCAGACGCAGCGCCTCGTCGGCGTCTTCCTTCTCGCCGCTGAAGATCGCGCGGATCTTCAC
>NZ_JAWRWN010000132.1:0-358 GCF_046535435.1 Achromobacter sp. SIMBA_011
ACAGACCCGTCGACGTCGAAGTCGACAGCGAGGCCACCGAGCTATCCGTCGAACTGAGGCCCGTTGACAGCGAGCTGATACCGGTCGAGGTCGAGGTGGACAGCGAGGTGATCGAGCTGGTCGCCGACGACAGACCCGTCGACGTGGAGGTCGACAGCGAGGCGACCGAGCTGTCCGTCGAGCTCAGGCCGGTGGACAGCGAGCTGATGCCGGTCGAGGTCGACGTGGACAGCGACGTGATCGAGCTCGTGGCCGACGACAGACCGGTCGACGTGGAGGTCGACAGCGAGGCCACCGAACTATCGGTGGAGCTGAGGCCGGTGGACAGCGAGCTGATGCCGGTCGAGGTCGACGTGGA
>NZ_JAWRWN010000133.1:0-357 GCF_046535435.1 Achromobacter sp. SIMBA_011
GCCGCGCCACACCGAGAGGCCGCCGAAGTGGTCGGACTCGAAACTCGGGTAGGTGTGGTTCGGATCGAGCTGATACACGTCGGCGGCGTGCGCGAGCGGCGCGTGCGAGAACGCAACCACGCCCGCCAGCGCGAGCGTGAGCGCCAAAGCGCCGAACGGCTTGCGCGGGGTGGGCTTCTTCTGCATCGGTTCTGTCGTTTTACTTGTATTCAGCAACGCGCCGCGTGAGCGGATCGAGCGCGGGGTCATCGGCATGCGCCCTCCCACGCGGGCACGAGCCGCCCGTTCGCGTCGAAGCGATAGCGGCCTTCCACCGCGCCCGCGCCGAACAGGCCGAGCACGCGGTCGTAGTACACC
>NZ_JAWRWN010000134.1:0-354 GCF_046535435.1 Achromobacter sp. SIMBA_011
GGATGATGCTCGCCGGCGCGCGCGAGCACGTGATCCTGCCGGCGCTGCGCACGGTCCACCAGCGCCTCGTCGCGCTGTCGCACGCGCACGCCGAGCAGCCGATGCTGTCGCGCACGCACGGCCAGCCGGCCAGCCCGACGACGCTCGGCAAGGAAGTCGCCAACGTCGCCGCCCGTCTCGCGCGCGCAATCACGCGCATCGAGAAGGTCGAACTGCTCGGCAAGATGAACGGCGCGGTCGGCAACTTCAACGCGCATCTGTCCGCGTATCCGGAATTCGACTGGGAAGCGTTCTCGCGCGACGTGATCGAGAACCGCCTGAAGCTGACGTTCAACCCGTACACGATCCAGATCG
>NZ_JAWRWN010000135.1:0-352 GCF_046535435.1 Achromobacter sp. SIMBA_011
GCAGGCTCTTCAGCCCGGCATCATCCAGTGCGGCGTACATGGCGCCATAACCTTCAACCTGTTTGTAACCGGCGGCCGAAAGTTTCCTCAAAATCCCGGAAAAAGGCTGGAAATTGCGGGCGCTGTAAAGCTGAAAACCGAGTTCTGTCATTGTCTCCTCCATAGAGATGCTGGGTCTTGGGAAAGGGTGTGGGGGTAAGTGTCGCAGCGTCTAAAGCCGCTCCTCGCTCTCAGCGTCGAACAGCGAGGCCATCGTCAGGTCGAGGCCAAGCCGGACCTTGGTGCCCGGCGAAAACCGCCTGTGGCCGCCAACGCGCACGGAAAGTGTATGGCCGGCATGTTTCAGCCAGAT
>NZ_JAWRWN010000136.1:0-352 GCF_046535435.1 Achromobacter sp. SIMBA_011
GCCTGAACGCGAGCGGTTGCAGACGCCGGAGGAGCGCGATCAGCTCGACGGGCTGTATGAGTGCATTTTGTGTGCGTGCTGTTCGACGTCGTGCCCGAGCTATTGGTGGAACCCGGACAAGTTCGTCGGGCCGGCGGGGTTGCTGCAGGCGTATCGGTTCATTGCCGATTCACGCGATATGGCGACGGCCGAGCGGCTCGATAATCTCGAGGATCCGTATCGGCTGTTCCGGTGCCGGACGATCATGAATTGCACGGATGTGTGCCCGAAGGGGTTGAATCCGACGAAGGCGATTTCGGAGATTCGGACGATGTTGGTCAGGAGGACGGTTTAGGGGGCGGGGGGCTCAGCG
>NZ_JAWRWN010000137.1:0-350 GCF_046535435.1 Achromobacter sp. SIMBA_011
CGCTGGAGGTCCTGACTGCGTCGAAACCGGCGTCCAGCATCGCTTCCGCGTCGTTCCACAGATTGCCGCGCAGGCGGTTGGTCCAGATCATCGACGCGAACACGCCTTCGAGCAGCGACACGAGATGGACGGCCGCCAGGTGCACGTCGAGATCGGCGGCGATTTCGCCGGCCGCGATCGCCCGGCGCAGCAGCGCCTTCGTGATGCGCAGCATCTGCAGCTCCAGCAGCATGCGGCGCCGTTGCAGCGCGCCGTTCTCCTCGCTCTGCTCGCACTTCGTATAGAGGATCACCAGCACGCGCTGCATCGAGCCCGGCTCCCCGCATTGCTGCAGGTAGTGCGACGCCGCG
>NZ_JAWRWN010000138.1:0-350 GCF_046535435.1 Achromobacter sp. SIMBA_011
GCGCGGCGAAGCGGACCTGCTCATCATCCCCAAGGAATATTGCTCGACCGAGCATCCGGCCGAGGTGCTGCTGGAGGAAACGTTCTGCTGCGTTTTATGGGAGCACAGTCCGCTCGCAAAGGGCGAGCTGACCAAAGAGCGCTACATGGGCGCCGGGCACATCGTCGTGCAGGTCGGCGAAGGGCAGACCGCGCTCGAAGCCTGGTTCATGCAGCGGCTCGGCGTCGTGAGGCGCGTGGAGGCGAGCACGTACAGTTTCCTCTCGCCCGCGCATCTGCTCGTCGGCACGAATCGGATTGCCACGATGCACCGGCGGCTCGCCGAAGCGGCTGCGCGCGACCTGCCGCTCG
>NZ_JAWRWN010000139.1:0-350 GCF_046535435.1 Achromobacter sp. SIMBA_011
CCGAGATCGTCGACGCGATCCGCTGGCGCAAGCGCGACGTCGCCGAATTCCTCGGCTGCTATCTGAGCGAGCCCAAATCCAACGTGGTATTCGAGCCGCCGGCACGCCCGCTCTCGGAGGCCGCCTTCGTCAAGCAGGCTGCCCGGCGCGGCGTATCTCTCGACAGAACGGCCACATTGATGCATAACCCACGCTCGTACTTCATTAATCGCGAAGAGGAACCGCTCGAGCAAGCCGGCGAATGGCTGCCCGAACTGGCCAATCTGCGCCACATGGAGGCGAAACGGTTTGTAACACTATCCCGGGTTCCCTCAATGACAGCCTTACTGCACGAGTGGTATTGTGCGGGC
>NZ_JAWRWN010000140.1:0-349 GCF_046535435.1 Achromobacter sp. SIMBA_011
GCACGACCCACGTATCGAACCGTCCGGAAGGCGCGCGTCGCACGTGCGAATGGAAATATCGCTCGGGCATCGTATGGCGCAGCATGCCGCCACGATGGCGGAATGCAGCGAACGGCGCATATTCGAAGCGTCGGCCGCGATCGATGCCGTGCACCGCGTCGATCGAGTAGATATCGACCAACGGGCCGTGCTGCTCGCGCGCCCGTACCCGGTACTCGGTCTCGAACTGCGTGACCTTGACCGGATCGGCCTGAACGGGAAACAGGTTGATGATCGGCGTGCAGTAGAGCCGCACGTTCTGCGCGTTGAAACGCATGTCGTCCTGCCACGGCTTTGCCAGCACGATCTC
>NZ_JAWRWN010000141.1:0-349 GCF_046535435.1 Achromobacter sp. SIMBA_011
GATGACGTAGAGCGATCTCTTGATGATTGCTGTCAGGTCCCGCATTTCCGACTTGGCGGTATCACCCAGTCCGTGGAGGCTGGAGACTCCGTCAACAAACATTCTCAACTTTTCAGGCCAAACCAGATACGGCTCCTCCGGTCCCATCTTGCTATCAGCGAAGTTCTTCCGAGCCTCAATAAGCATCGAAGAGACGGTTCGGTAGGTTTCGACTAGCCCCAAATGTTCAAGAAGTATCAGCAGCTCAACGAACGCTCTCTCTACGTAGTAGTCGGCGACGTCATCATCGTCGTCATGGTCTCCGCCACCTCGGTTGTAGCACGCGCTTAGAAATGCGTTGCCAGCCTCG
>NZ_JAWRWN010000142.1:0-349 GCF_046535435.1 Achromobacter sp. SIMBA_011
GATCCGCAACGTCCGCACGCACGCCGGCGAAGCGCTCGACATCCTGATCGAAGGCGAGCGCATCGCGCGCATCGGCCCGTCGCTCGACGCGCCCGCGGGCTGCGCGATCGAGGACGGCGCGCACGCGCTCGCGCTGCCCGGCCTCGTCGAAGGCCACACGCATCTCGACAAGACCCACTGGGGCATGCCGTGGTATCGCAACGCGGTGGGGCCGCGCCTCGTCGACCGCATCGAGAACGAGCGCCACTACCGCGCGACGAGCGGTCACGATGCGGGCGCCGCGTCGCTCGCGCTGGCGCGCGCATTCCTCGCGGCCGGCACGACGCGCATCCGTACGCATGTCGACGTC
>NZ_JAWRWN010000143.1:0-349 GCF_046535435.1 Achromobacter sp. SIMBA_011
CTCCTGTAGATCCTGACGGCGAAGATCATCCAGCCCGCGCTGCACGGCTTCGATCTTGTCGATGGCGATCCTGACGTCCTCGCCAGCCTTCTTTGTGATTTTCACGGCGAGCTTCTTCTCTGCCGCGGCGAGCCGAGTGCGCTGCTCGAACAGATCGGTCTCGAGCTTCCGTGTTCGCTGGCTTCGATACGCGGCGATTGCGGCCGAGATTTCCTCGTCGACACCTACGAGCGCCGCGTCCACCGCCTTCGGAATCTTGATGTCGCTCCCGGCCGCACGCGCGAAGAACAGGCGGCGGAACGTCTCGATGTCCATCTCGGCACCGTAACGTCGCACGTACTCACGATAG
>NZ_JAWRWN010000144.1:0-349 GCF_046535435.1 Achromobacter sp. SIMBA_011
GCCGGCTCGCCCCGAACACCGGGTCGATCGTCGTTCCACCAACCCAACGAACAGGTGAAAACCCATGAGTCACGATACGAAAACCCTCGCCGAGCAAGTCGTCCGCGCGTTCGAGGCGCGCGATATCGAGTCGATGTCGGCGTTGCTCGCCGACGACGTGCGCCTCGAGGACGTACCGCTCGGCGCGCATGTCGGCAGGCATGCCGTCGTCGAGAAGATCACCGACTTCTTCGGCAAGGCAAGCACCTATCGCTGGGAGCAGCAGCGCTTGATCGCACAGGGCAGCACCGCGATCGTCGAGCGCACGAGCCATATCGTGCTGGGCGGCAAGGAGATTCGGTTGCCGATG
>NZ_JAWRWN010000145.1:0-348 GCF_046535435.1 Achromobacter sp. SIMBA_011
TTCCAGTTCGTCGGCCATCGATTGCCCACTGAGTTTCATAACGCGGCTACGCAGGTCGATGAAGGGTTCGATGCGCGCCCCGTCTTCATTGTATTCGGGCACTTCATAGATAAACCAGGACACTTTTCTCTCCCAGAAAAAGGCAGCTATTTTAACAGCGGGCGTGCCAGGCGACTCGACGCTGCTGCCTCGATCACTCGCAGCAAGTGATGGCAATGAAAACGGCCAACTGCGAGTAACGGCGTCGTCGGCGGAGTACGGCCATGGACACGCGGTCGTAGCTGGCGCGCTTATTCTTGAGCCGTTATGACGAGATCACGACGGCATGCCGACATTTCAATTTTCCGT
>NZ_JAWRWN010000146.1:0-348 GCF_046535435.1 Achromobacter sp. SIMBA_011
TCGTCCGACAGTACGTGATACAGGACGAAGCGGTCCATTTAGCGGTTCTTCAGGTCTTCGAGCTCCTCCGCGAACATGATCGCGTCGACGCTGCGGTTGCCGTAGATCAGCGTGAACGTGCTGCGCGGTTCGAGTTCGAGCGTCGTCTTCACGATCGCGAGCACCGGCGTGATGCCCGAGCCACCGGAGAACGCGACGTACTGCTTGCCGTGATCGGCGTTCAGGTGCGTGAAGAAGCGGCCGTCCGGCGTCATCACGTCGATCGTGTGGCCGGGCTTCAGCGTGTCGAACGCGAAATTCGAGAAACGGCCGCCGCGCACGCGCTTGATGCCGATGCGCAGTTCGCCG
>NZ_JAWRWN010000147.1:0-347 GCF_046535435.1 Achromobacter sp. SIMBA_011
CTGCCTACCCGGAACTGAGTGTCAGGCGTGGAATGAGACAAACGCGGCCATAACAGCGGAATGACACCGGTAAACCGAAAGGCAGGAACAGGAGAGCGCACGAGGGAGCCGCCAGGGGGAAACGCCTGGTATCTTTATAGTCCTGTCGGGTTTCGCCACCACTGATTTGAGCGTCAGATTTCGTGATGCTTGTCAGGGGGGCGGAGCCTATGGAAAAACGGCTTTGCCGCGGCCCTCTCACTTCCCTGTTAAGTATCTTCCTGGCATCTTCCAGGAAATCTCCGCCCCGTTCGTAAGCCATTTCCGCTCGCCGCAGTCGAACGACCGAGCGTAGCGAGTCAGTGAGC
>NZ_JAWRWN010000148.1:0-346 GCF_046535435.1 Achromobacter sp. SIMBA_011
CGGGCGGTCTGATTGATCGGTCCATCATGCAAGCGAATCGCGAATGGTTTTCCCACATATGGAATATCGCGAGGCAATGTCGTCAACGAACCGGCGATATAGCGCCCGTCATTGCCGAACAGGCCGTTCGGCCGTTGCTGGTCCGGATCGCTTTGACGCAGCACGTTGAACAGTGCGGACAAGCGTTCCGGCGAACTGCGTTGCATGGCGAAATATTCCCGACCTAACCAGTCATCGACGCGTTGCGTTTCAAAACCGGTAATCGAAAAATACAGATAGGCAAATAGCGGCACCGAAATGCCGCCGAAGATGCCGAGGAACAGCACCGAAAGCCGAAAGCTCGTGG
>NZ_JAWRWN010000149.1:0-344 GCF_046535435.1 Achromobacter sp. SIMBA_011
GACTCGGTCTATTTCGACGAGACGCAGAAGAAGCGTCCGGCCTATGACATCGAGGCGGCGAAGAAGGAACTGGAGGCAGCCGGTTACAAGGGCGAGCCGATCTCGATCATCGCCAACAAGCGCGGCAACGTGCCGAGCTTCCCGGCCGCCGTCATGGCGCAGGCCATGATGCAGCAGGCGGGTCTCAACGTACAGATCGAGGTGCTGGATTACGCCACGCAGGTGGATCGTCGCCGTTCCGGCAATTATCAGGTGATCTCGCAGTCGGTCGCCCCGCGTCTCGATCCGGCCCTGATGTATGCCTTCTACGTCGGCAACAAGGACAAGAACGCCTCCCTGATGTG
>NZ_JAWRWN010000150.1:0-344 GCF_046535435.1 Achromobacter sp. SIMBA_011
TCTAAAGCTGTAATCGCTAACTGAGCATTAGCCGCACTACTAAGCGTAACCCCAGAAAGAGCTAAGCCGGTAGTATTCATATCGGTAGTGATTTTTAGGTTCATGACCTGATTAGCATCTGCACCCACCTGGTAATCAGCGTCATATGAACCATCTAAAAGATTCTCTCCACCGAAAGTAGTATCGTCAGAAACTCTGTCTATCTCGGCTTTCAATTCAGTAAACTCTTTGTCAAGAGCTCCTCGGTCTGAATCAGAGTTTGACCCATTAGCCGCCTGGATAGACAAAACACGCATACGTTGAAGCATGTTAGTGGTTTCATCTAAAGCTCCTTCCGCCGTTTG
>NZ_JAWRWN010000151.1:0-344 GCF_046535435.1 Achromobacter sp. SIMBA_011
GCGCCGATACGGTGGCCGCAGGCGCGAACATAGCGAACGAGCGAAGCGCGGTGCGGGACTTGTGCATTTCATCCGTTGTGTAGACCACTCGTCGAATCTCCGGCGGAAACACGAAGAACGGTATGACGTGCTCCCATGCACGCTGCCACGACTGCACGATGGTCGGGTACTTCGCGCCCCAAGGGCCGTCAGCGAAGTCTTGCAGTGCCTGCCTTGCCGCCTCCTCGCTGGCGGCCGCGTAGATCGGGCGCAGCGCTGCGGCGAGCGCCTTACGGTCCTTGTAGCTGGCGTACTCGAGACTGTTGCGGATCAGATGCACGATGCAGGTCTGAACGGTCGTGCGG
>NZ_JAWRWN010000152.1:0-344 GCF_046535435.1 Achromobacter sp. SIMBA_011
GCTGGCGCATCCGCTTGACCAGCATCGCGGACTGCGCATCGAGCCCGCCGAAGAACACGAGGTCCGCGTTCGCGCTCTTGATCTTGGTGAGCTGCGCGCTGAAGTCGACGGCCTTGTCGTTCGTGAATTCGCGCGCGACGATCGTGCCGCCCGCCGCCTTCACCGCCTTCTCGAACTCGTCGGCTTCGCCCTGCCCGAACGCGGTACGGTCGTCGATGATCGCGATGCGCTTCGCCTTGGTCACGTCGACTGCGTACTTGCCCGCGTTGCCGGCGTTCTGGCCGTCGGTCGCGATCACCATGAACATGTTCGCGAGCCCGCGCGACGTGAGCGTCGGGTTGGTC
>NZ_JAWRWN010000153.1:0-344 GCF_046535435.1 Achromobacter sp. SIMBA_011
TGCGCAGCATCAAGCCGAGCCACGTCGACTGCTTCTACGTGCGTCAGCCGGAAGCGCTCGGCCTCGGCCACGCGGTGCTCTGCGCGGAAAAGCTGGTCGCCGACAATCCGTTCGCGGTGATCCTCGCCGACGACCTGCTCGACGGCCCGACGCCCGTTCTGCGCCAGATGATCGACGTATTCGACCACTATCATGCGTCGGTCATCGGCGTCGAGGAGATCGCGCCGGCGATCTACAACCTCGCGATCGCGGACGCGCAGGAGCGGCTGCACGCACGCGTCGCCGAACTCGACATCGAATGCCACGCGGAGCCGTTCGAATACTGGAACAAGCAGCCGGGCCGC
>NZ_JAWRWN010000154.1:0-343 GCF_046535435.1 Achromobacter sp. SIMBA_011
GTCTTTCGTTACCGCAGGGAGCCGATGTGACCGTCCGCCATCTCGATGCATTGTTCCAGCCCAGGTCCGTCGCCGTCGTCGGTGCATCGTCGCGCGCCGGCAGTATCGGTGCGATGGTGTGGGCGCGCGTGCTCGACGGTGCGTTCGACGGGCCCGTGTGGCCCGTCAATCCGAAGTACCGCGAACTGAACGGGCATGTGGTGGTGGCCGATGTCGACCGCCTGCCCGCGCCGCCATCGGTCGCCGTGATCTGCACGCCGCCTGCCACATGGGCCGGCATCGTGCGCAAGCTCGGCGAACTCGGCACGCGCGTTGCGGTGATCGTCGGCGAAGCGCGCACCGA
>NZ_JAWRWN010000155.1:0-343 GCF_046535435.1 Achromobacter sp. SIMBA_011
CTACGGCAGCACGGGCGGCATTTGCGCGCCCTTGCCGTCTGCGCACTACGCGCGTTTCACCAGACGCCACGTCACCCAGTGCACCTTGAGCTCCCCCAGATTGTCCCGGACCAGCATGTCGGGCATCGCCGCCCCGGCTTCGACGCGCAGCACCTTGCCGCCGTATTCGTCCGTCTGCCAATCGCCGGTCACCGGGCAGATATCGCTCGTGCGGACCTGCGCGACGGGGTCGCGGTCGGACGCCGGCGCTGAAGGCGGATCGAGGAAGTACTCCGATTCGTCGGGGATGATGCCGTCCGCGTATCGCTTGTCTTCCCACAACAGCCGCCAGTGCGTCTTGACG
>NZ_JAWRWN010000156.1:0-343 GCF_046535435.1 Achromobacter sp. SIMBA_011
GGTGCGGCGATCAGGCGGACTTCAGCATGCGCACCCAGTCGACGTAGCGGTCGACGAAGCCCTGCAGGAACTTGCGGGTGTCCTCGCTGACGATCTGGCCTTGGTCGTCGATGCGCGCCGGGTCATGCTTGATGAACATTTCCGGCTGCGCGAGCGTCTTCACGTCGAGATACGCGAGCACGTTGCGCAGGTGCTGCTGCGCGAGCGCCGTGCCGACCGCGCCCGGCGACGTGCCGAGCACCGCGCCCGGCTTGCCCGACCACGAGTTGTGCCCCCACGGGCGCGAGCCCCAGTCGAGCGCGTTCTTCAGCACGCCGGGAATCGAGCGGTTGTATTCGGGCGT
>NZ_JAWRWN010000157.1:0-343 GCF_046535435.1 Achromobacter sp. SIMBA_011
GGCCCGAGGAACAGGAAGGTCGCGGTCGGACCGGAACCTTCGCGCAGACCCGCTCGCGCCAGGCGCACCGCATCGGCCACGGCGCGGATCGCTTCTTCCTGGCCGATGACGCGCTCGTGCAGCTTCTCCTCGAGCTTGAGGAGCTTGTCCTTCTCCTCGGTGGTCAGGTCCGTGACCGGAACGCCGGTGATCTTGGAGACGATCTGCGCGACGTGATCGGCGCGCACCTCGGCGGTCGCCGAAGCCTGATCGCGCTTCCAGATCTCCAGAAGCTCGTCCAGCTCCTTCTGCTTCTGCTCCAGCTCCTTCTTCAGTTCTGCTGCTCGGTCGAATTGCTTGCGGG
>NZ_JAWRWN010000158.1:0-343 GCF_046535435.1 Achromobacter sp. SIMBA_011
CGCGGATCGCCGGCGCGAGCGTGCGCGCGAGCAATCGCGTCGTGTGATTGAGCGCGGCCTTCGCGGCCGCATACGGAATCGACGCGCCCTTCGGCCGTACCCCGGCATGCGAGCTGACGTTGACGACGCAACCGGCGCGCCCGCGCGACGCTGCGTCGAGCAGCGCGGGCTGGGCGAGCGCCACGAGCCGGAACGGCGCGATCACGTTGATCTCGTGCATCTCGCGCCACACGTCGGGCGTCGCGGCGGCGAGATCGTCGTGCGGAATCACGCGGCTCGCGCCCGCATTGTTGACCAGCACGTCGAGCCGCCCGTGCACCGCGAGCGCATCGCGGATCAACCG
>NZ_JAWRWN010000159.1:0-342 GCF_046535435.1 Achromobacter sp. SIMBA_011
CTGGCGTTGCTGCATCATGCAGCCTTAGTCGCTGAGCGGGAACCGATGTGCGATTATCTTTCGTGGCTCACCGCGGCGTACCAATACCACCTGTTGCTGGGTGATCCGAAGCTGAAAGAGGCTAGTGTCAACTTTCCCGCCATTGTCGAAAGCCTTCGACCGCCCGGTGCCATTCCTCCCACGTCCCGGTTATCGGATATGTATCTGCGTGCCTCCTTCCAGCAGGAACTATCCGATCAGGTTCCGGAGTCCCTACAAGTTGCGGTGTCATTGGGAGATGTCTTTGCGGAAGAAAAAGACGGTAAGCCCGCATACGAGAAGTTTCTGATCGTGCTGGATCAG
>NZ_JAWRWN010000160.1:0-341 GCF_046535435.1 Achromobacter sp. SIMBA_011
CTGCGCAACCGTCCGCTCGCGTGGATCGGCAAGATCAGTTACTCGGTCTATCTGTTGCACAGCCTTCCGCTGTTTGGGGCGTTCTGGTTGTGCCAGCGCTTTCATCTGGTCGGATGGCCGCTCGGCGTTTACATGATCGTGCCGCTGCTGCCGTTGATCCCGTTGTCGTGGGCCGGTTACCTGCTGTGCGAAGCGCCGTTCGTGAAGCTCGCGCATGCACTCACGTCGCGGCGCGCGAGCGGTGTGCTCGCGACCGGCGAAGCGAATGGCTGAGCGGATCGAATGGCGGATTCGTCGAGGCGTCGGTTGAGCGGCGCTCGATCGTCTCGCCGACCGCCACG
>NZ_JAWRWN010000161.1:0-341 GCF_046535435.1 Achromobacter sp. SIMBA_011
GTAATAAAATGCCTCTGAGAGCGTTCAGATTCGATTCTGAGCGCTTTTATTTTCGTTCATGTATAAAATACTAGATAGAGTATAAAACGCCTTAAAAGGCATTTAAATTGATTTTTAGAAAATGCTAGACGAGAAGAACAGTCTTGTGTTTTAGGAAGGCAACAAGGTCACTGTAATTAGACTGTCAGGTTTGGGAGTAGAGTACAGAATCTTAACTCAATGAACGGGGCGAAAAAATCAAAAAAAAAAATCTCCCCTTGCGGGAAAATTTTTTAAGGAATCTGCTTTTTCATGATGGGGACACCTTTGTTCTTGAGTCAGATGACAAGTACTCTTGTTAG
>NZ_JAWRWN010000162.1:0-341 GCF_046535435.1 Achromobacter sp. SIMBA_011
GGCGACAGCGCTGACGTTTCGACGAAGGCCGCCAACCCGGCCGCGCCGGCACTGGCCTCTGACGACGGCAAGACCGATCTCTTCGCGCTGCTTTGAGGAGACCGGTCATGACGATCAGCATCGCAAAGATCATCCGCGAGTTCACCTACAACGGCATGAAGTTCGCGGATCCCGGCCCGGCGTTCAGCCCGACCGATGTTCGCGATCTCTTCTCGGCGCAGTATCCCGAGCTCACGACCGCCTCGGTCGACGGGCCGGAAATCGCTGGCGAAGTCGCCTCCTACAAGTTCGTCCGCGCGGCCGGTGCCAAGGGCACCCATGCGTAAGGACGCGCTCATGCG
>NZ_JAWRWN010000163.1:0-340 GCF_046535435.1 Achromobacter sp. SIMBA_011
CTGGGCACATCCGATGGCAAGAGGCCCGAAGGTCCCCCTCTTTGGTCTTGCGACGTTATGCGGTATTAGCTACCGTTTCCAGTAGTTATCCCCCTCCATCAGGCAGTTTCCCAGACATTACTCACCCGTCCGCCACTCGTCAGCGAAGCAGCAAGCTGCTTCCTGTTACCGTTCGACTTGCATGTGTTAGGCCTGCCGCCAGCGTTCAATCTGAGCCATGATCAAACTCTTCAGTTCAAACATCTTTGGGTTTTGAGAAAACCCTAAACTTGGCTCAGCAATCGTTGGTTACATCTTTGATTTCTCGCGGAGTAACTTGTGATGCTGATAATCTTTTTGA
>NZ_JAWRWN010000164.1:0-340 GCF_046535435.1 Achromobacter sp. SIMBA_011
GTCGCGGTCCGCGCCGGTCGGCGGCGCGCTGACGACGCTCGGCCGGCGCCGGCGTTCGGTCGCGGCGAGCCGCTCCTTCTGTTCCTCGGGCAATTGCTGATAGGCCTTCCACGCGCGTTCGCGCGCCTGCGCGGACAGTTCCTTCGCGCTCTGATAGTTCTCGCGCGCGACGCGTCGCTGCTCGGGCGTCATGTGCGCCCATTCGGCCATTCGCTCCTGCAGTTGTTTCTGCGCTTCGGGTGTCAACTTCGCGAAACGTGACGCGATCCTCAGCCATTTTCGCTTGCGAGCGTCGCTGAAGCCGTCCCACTGATCGGCAAACGGCGCGAGCGCCGCGCGC
>NZ_JAWRWN010000165.1:0-339 GCF_046535435.1 Achromobacter sp. SIMBA_011
CCCTGCTCTGGATTGGCTGCATCGCCGCGACGTGCTACGGCCATGCCGTCTTCTTTCTGATGGCGCAGAAGCATGCGGGTGAACTGCGCGCCGCCGCGGTGCCGGCAGTCACGGCAAAGGGACGCGGTATGGCCGAGATCGCACGTGACCGTGCTGACGCAGTAACGCGACTGGCCCGCACCAATGCGCGTCGCTGCGTCGCCCCGTGCCCGAACCTGATTGCCGACCGCACCGCTGCCGCTGCCCGCGTCGAGGAATTCGATACCGAGCTGGCCGCCGCGCGCCGCGCCGAGGCCGCGCAGGATCGCGTCGCCGCCGAGCGCGCCGCAGCCCTGAACG
>NZ_JAWRWN010000166.1:0-339 GCF_046535435.1 Achromobacter sp. SIMBA_011
ACTGCACGGCGCTTTCCAGCCCGGACGGCGCAGACTGCCATTGCAGATACAGCGCACCTTCATCGCTGTCGGCCGCCACTGCCTGGCTGAACGCCAGCGCCGATGCCCTTCCCACCCGGAAATGCCACCGGACACTCGCGCCCTGCCGGTGGTCAAGGGCAAGGCCCGCAAGCAGCTCAAGGGACTTGAAGCCACTCGGCAGCGCCAGAAAGGCTATGCGAAAGTGTCGCGATTCCCGATCGAAATCCAGGAAAGCCTGGAGTATGAAGCGCGCGCGTTCAGCCAACTGGCAGATGAGCTACAACGCGCAATCGAAGCTCAACCCGAGGATCAACAGAC
>NZ_JAWRWN010000167.1:0-337 GCF_046535435.1 Achromobacter sp. SIMBA_011
CTCGCTGCCGCGCGTCCGCCGTTGGCGTCTGCCGACGGCCTGCCTGGGGCCACGCACGCTGACGCGGCCATCGGCTGCGCGCGCGGCCGCTCCCATCGATTTTCAATTTCACCCACACGCTACCGATGGATATCCGCTTCTTCGATCCGAATCGCACCGCCAATGCGTCCGCGTGGCGCGTGCTGCCCAACCGCTGGGACGCGGTCGCGTTTCCGCTGATCATCGGCATCCTCGCGATGGCGATCGTCGGCTTCCACGAAACGATGGCGCCGATCGCGACGCTGCAGACGCAGAAGATCTCGCTCGATCCGTCGAACCTGCCCGAATACGCGTTGCG
>NZ_JAWRWN010000168.1:0-337 GCF_046535435.1 Achromobacter sp. SIMBA_011
GGGTCGAATCCGATCGCAGCGGTCGCTGGCGCGCGCTGCCGGAACTGCCGTATCGTCAGGCCGGTTTTAGCGACGACGAAGCGCTGATCGATTTTCCTTCGCGCTCGCACCCCGCCTATCGGCTGCTCACGGAGTATTTTGCATTTCCCGCGAAATTCGATTTCGTCGATTTCGATCTGGGCGCGCTGGCATCCGCCGCGGGCCGCTGCCAGCGGCTTTTCATCAGCGGCAGCCTCGACGGTCCGGGACTCGACGAAACGCTCGCCATGCAGAACTATCTGATTCAGCACGGCGTCGAGCCGCACGACATCGTCCCCGACCGCGCCGGCGACAACAC
>NZ_JAWRWN010000169.1:0-336 GCF_046535435.1 Achromobacter sp. SIMBA_011
TGCGGCCGAGCCCGGTCGCATCGCGAAACGTCGCCGCATCGAGGCCGCCGCCGTGCATCGGCGCGAGTTCCGCAACGAGCGCAGCCAGCTCGCGCACGACCTCCGCGTGATAGAACAGATCGCGCACGACCTGATGCACGTCGCCGCGCCGCGCGAGCTTGCGCAACAGCGCGCGCACGGCGTCCTCGGCCGTGCCCGTCTCGCGCGCGAGATCGCGCACCCATGGCGGATCGAAACGCCCCGCATGAATCGGCGGCAACAGTTGCTGCGCCAGTGCGTCCTCGCGGGCATCGAAGCTCACCGCATGCGTCGGCAAATGCAGCCACGGCCCGCTGC
>NZ_JAWRWN010000170.1:0-335 GCF_046535435.1 Achromobacter sp. SIMBA_011
ATCGTATAGAAAGTATATGAGGTTCAGTTTGGCTTTGTATATTTCTTCATTTACTTTATCAGCATATACAATCGCTTTTGTTCTCCATTCCCGGGCGGACTCCTTTGAACCTAATTTGTATAAAACTCGGCTCAGCATGTACATTGAACGAATGGAGTAAACCGAATCGCAATGTGCGGGTATATTCATTGCTTTGATAAAGCTTTCTTTGGCTTCTTCAAGAAGTTCCTGTCTCTCATAGCATATGCCTAAATTAAAATGACCTAAGCCTTCGGAATGACCGTCATCAGTTTGAGAAGCGATATGTATGGCATGTTCGTATAGGGAAATTGCTT
>NZ_JAWRWN010000171.1:0-335 GCF_046535435.1 Achromobacter sp. SIMBA_011
GACCTTGTCGACAGCCGTCTTCATGTTGTCGTAGATGCCACGGCGGGCCACCCCGCCGAAGGCCATGAACGAGCGCGTATGGGCGTCGAACAGCATCTCGTGACCCTGGCTCGGGTAGGCCACGAGCCAGAACGCCCGCGACGCGCACAGCTTCATGTGCGACACCTGCAGTTTGCGGTAAATGCCGCCGACAACCAGTCCTTCCTCGGACCAGTCAAACTGGAACGCTTCGCCGAGCTCGAACCGCAACGGCACAAACGCCGACTTCGAAACCGCTTTGCCTTCGCCTTGCCGCCAAGCCCGGATGAAATCGGTCACCCGTGAATAGCAGCCAT
>NZ_JAWRWN010000172.1:0-335 GCF_046535435.1 Achromobacter sp. SIMBA_011
CGTAGTCGAGCGCGAACGCGTGCGACAGCGTCTCCGACAGCGCGTAGTTCGCGGCCAGCACGCCGACGCCGAGCAGCGGGTTGATGATCGCGGCCGCGATCGCCGCCGTGCCCGCGCCGATCTTCGGCGCGACGTGCGCGTGCAGGTCCTGCGTCTCGGCGCCGAGATCGACCGCGCCGCGCACCGTCACGTTCGCCGGCGCCGTCGTCATCGAGAAGTCGTCGGTGCGCGCGATCCCGTTCGAGATCCGGCTGGTGCCCGTGATCTTGTCGAACGGCAGCCCCTTGCCGACCACGTCGCGGAAATTCAGCGTCAGGAAGCGCGCGAGACTCTGC
>NZ_JAWRWN010000173.1:0-335 GCF_046535435.1 Achromobacter sp. SIMBA_011
CAATGAGGCCAGCGAGGGACCACGACGCGATCAATCGCCACTTCACGGCATGGTCAGTCCAGTAATAGCGCGCATATTCGAACGTGCGCAGCAAGCCGACCTGATGCACGTCGAACTTGAGCGTGTACAGCAGCACGAAAAGCGCGCTCGACAGATAGCCGAACAACAACCCCAAGAAGAGGACCGAGAGGACGATGCCGGCCAGAATACGCAGAGCTTTAGCCACGGATCGCCATCCTTTTCTTGAACGGGTCGAAGTAGATGCCAGTGCAGACGCGCTTGCGCTTCACGGTGTCAAACTTGAAGTGCGCAACCACGTCCACCAGTGCGTGCAG
>NZ_JAWRWN010000174.1:0-335 GCF_046535435.1 Achromobacter sp. SIMBA_011
GGCGCTGAAGGCGGCGGGGATTACCTGCCCGTTCTACATCACCCAGAACGACGGCACGCTGATGGCGGCGGATGTGGTGCGCGGCTTCCCTGTGCTTACCTTCGCCTCCGGTCCGACGAACTCCATGCGTGGTGCTGCCTTCCTCACTGGCCTCAAGGATGCCGTGGTCGTGGATGTTGGCGGCACCACCTCCGATGTCGGGTCGCTGTCGCATGGCTTCCCGCGCCAGGCGTCCACGACGGTGGATATTGGCGGCGTGCGCACCAATTTCCGCATGCCTGACGTCTTCTCCATCGGTCTTGGCGGCGGGTCGCTGGTCGTCAATGGCGACCATG
>NZ_JAWRWN010000175.1:0-334 GCF_046535435.1 Achromobacter sp. SIMBA_011
TGGCGCGCCCGGCAGGATTCGAACCTACGACCCCCTGGTTCGTAGCCAGGTACTCTATCCAGCTGAGCTACGGGCGCTCCGGTAAAGAGGCAAAATTATATCAGAATAATTTCACCACCGCACTGCATTTGCTCTTCATTTTTACCCAAGCGCTCGACTTGGGCGGTCCATCGCGTTTTAGCCGGGTTTTAGCCTATAAGGCAACCTTTGAGCTGACTTTTAAATCAAACTCCAGCCAACCATACAGCAAACATTCAATGGCGCGCCCGGCAGGATTCGAACCTACGACCCCCTGGTTCGTAGCCAGGTACTCTATCCAGCTGAGCTACGGGCG
>NZ_JAWRWN010000176.1:0-334 GCF_046535435.1 Achromobacter sp. SIMBA_011
GCGCGTCGTGCACGTCCCAGCAATCGGTTTCGAACCGCAGCGACGCTTCGAAATGCGTGGCGGCGCTTGCGCTGTCGGCGGCCGGGACGTCGGTGACATATGACATGAAATGCGCTCCTGAGCAGGCGGCGCGGAATGCGCCGCAACGAGGCCAGTATCGCGTGCGCGCCGGTTTTCCGGCAGTGGCGCGATCGACAAGTTCCGGTAACATCGCGCCATGCACAATCATCTCGTCGTCGCGCTTGCCTACGATCGGCTCTGCACTTTCGAATTCGGCTGCGTGGTCGAATTGTTCGCACTCGAACGGCCGGAACTCGGCGTCGACTGGTATCGC
>NZ_JAWRWN010000177.1:0-333 GCF_046535435.1 Achromobacter sp. SIMBA_011
TGGGCTGGTTGCCCTGGCAGGACAGCCAGTTTCAATTCTCCGCGCAGGCAGCCCAAGCCAGTCGCACCGATACCGAACAGGGCGTACAGACTGACCTGTCGTGGTCCCAGCGCTTGAGCGAGCGCTGGGCTGTCAGCACCGCCCTGTCGTGGCGTTCCCTGGGCTACCGCGACCTGGATGAGTCGACCTATTCCACCTACACCCATGAACAGCAACGCTCGCGCTACCGCGACCAGCAAAGCGCCACGGCGTCCTGGTCGCACCCGTCATTGGGTGCGTTCAGCGCCGGCTTCTCGCGCTCGGCCTCCTATGCGGGTTTCAGCAGCAGCCGCG
>NZ_JAWRWN010000178.1:0-333 GCF_046535435.1 Achromobacter sp. SIMBA_011
GTCTCCGAGCGGCTCGCGACGCTGCACGACCTCGGCGAGGGCCGCTGCGACATCCTGCTGGTGCCCGCGACCACCGCGCTGTACCGGATGCCGCCCGCGTCGTTCATGGCCGCCTACACGTTCGCGTTCGCGCAGGGCGAGCGGCTCGACGAGGCGAAGCTGAAAGCGCAGCTAACGCTCGCCGGCTACGAGCACGTGAGCCAGGTCGTGCGGCCCGGCGAATACTGCGTGCGCGGCTCGCTGATCGACCTGTTCCCGATGGGCTCGCCGCTGCCCTACCGCATTGACTTGTTCGACGATCAGGTGGATTCGATCCGCGCGTTCGACCCGGAC
>NZ_JAWRWN010000179.1:0-333 GCF_046535435.1 Achromobacter sp. SIMBA_011
ATCACAAAGAGGAAGGAGACGTCATGCAGACAAGAAGATTTCGGGGAAGCGTGGGTAAGTTGGCTGTCGTGTTGGGCGTGTGCACCTGTACCGGGATCGCGCATGCGCAGTCATCGGTCTCGTTGTATGGGCTAGCGGACGCGTTCGTTGGCGAAGTGCATCCCGCCGGTGCTGCCGGCAATGCGTGGCAAGTCGGTTCTGGCGGGATGACGACTTCGTACTGGGGGATGTCCGGTACAGAGGAGCTGGGCGGGGGTATGAAAGCTGTCTTCACGCTGGAGAGTTTTTATCGCATCAACGGCGGCCAGGTCGGCTCGTTTCCTGGACAGTCAT
>NZ_JAWRWN010000180.1:0-333 GCF_046535435.1 Achromobacter sp. SIMBA_011
CGGCGTCATGTCGGGCGCACGCCGGCGGTTTCCCGCAGCGCGACGTACTGCAGCAGCATGATGGTCTTCGCATCGACGATCTCGCCGCGCTCGATCGCGTCGAGCGCCGCACGCAGCGGCATCTCGACGACCTCCAGATCCTCGCCTTCTTCCGCGATGCCGCCGCCGTCGCCCGTGCGCAGCGACGCATCGTATTCGCCGACGAAGAAATGCAGCTTCTCCGTCACCGAGCCCGGGCTCATGAACGCCTCGAACACCTTGCGCACGCCGCGCACGCGATAGCCGGTTTCCTCTTCGGCTTCCGCGCGAATGCGTGCGTCGGGCGTCGCGTCG
>NZ_JAWRWN010000181.1:0-333 GCF_046535435.1 Achromobacter sp. SIMBA_011
ACCGTGGGATGAGGCGGCGGGTTTCAGCGATTCGTCCGAGGCGATGCGCGCCCGCACGCGAGAGGACGAACGCGCGCTCGCACGCCTGGGCGCACGCGCGATTCGCCTGCCATTTCTCGACGGCCAGTATGGCGAACTGCCTTCTGTTCGCACTTTGGTGAGCGCTTTGCTCGCGCGCTTTGAGCCGCGCGATCGATCCACGCTTGTCGTTCCGCTCGGGCTGAGGCACCCCGATCACCTGCGCGTGGCCGATGCATGGCTCGCGTTGCTGCGCACGCGGGCCGTGCAGTCGTGCATCGTCTACGAAGATGCGATTCATCGTACGGTGCCGGG
>NZ_JAWRWN010000182.1:0-332 GCF_046535435.1 Achromobacter sp. SIMBA_011
CTTTCAACTCCCGTCGCTGTTCTTTCCCCGAATTTGTCATTCTGTGAAACGACCTCCGCCGCAACCGGCAAAACACCATTCCATTCTTTCCCGTAATCATATATGGCCATAATGACCCTTTTCCAATGAGGAAAGCGGGTAAGTTGATGCGAGAATGGTATGGATCCGCGCAGAAGACTGGTCCCTGACATCGTCACCCTGCAAGCTTACGAGTGTGCTGCAAGGCATGGGAATTTTACCCGTGCCGCAGAAGAACTCAACCTCACGCAAAGCGCCGTCAGCCGGCAGATCGGCGAACTCGAGGCGCAGACCGGGATGCAGCTTTTCGAACG
>NZ_JAWRWN010000183.1:0-332 GCF_046535435.1 Achromobacter sp. SIMBA_011
GCTCGCTGCTCGTTCATCGCCCTGCGAGCGCCCATGGTCACCTGCTTTCTTCGTTACGTCGTCGATCCGTACAAACTCGAGCAGTTCGAAACCTACGGCAAGATGTGGATTCCGCTCGTCGAGCAATTCGGCGGCACGCATCACGGCTACTTCCTGCCGTCCGAGGGCGCGAGCAACATCGCGCTCGCGATGTTCTCGTTCCCGAGCCTTGCCGAATACGAGCGCTACCGCGAACGCTCGAAGGCCGACCCGGCATGCCAGGCCGCGTTCCGTTACGCGGAGGAAACGCGCTGCATCGTCAGCTACGAGCGCAGCTTCTTCCGGCCGGTGTT
>NZ_JAWRWN010000184.1:0-331 GCF_046535435.1 Achromobacter sp. SIMBA_011
GGGCATGAGGACCAGGTGCTTGCGCTGTGGGCTCGCGTTGCGCGCGAAAAACCGGATGGACAGACGTGACGCATCGACTCGCGTTTCCATCATGATCACGTTGTTCGTGAGCTGCGATACCTGCTCGGCCGACAGGCTCGCGCCCAGCGAGAGATTAAGCGTCTTCTCCAACGATGCACCCGCCGCCATCAACTGCTGATACATCGTCTGAAGATCCGTGTACGGACCCAATACCGCACGGCCGGTCAGCGAAGTGACCTGATTGCGTACGAGTTGCTGCTCGTAGAATCCATCACCCAGACGCTTCGGAATATGCGTGAGGTCGACGCCG
>NZ_JAWRWN010000185.1:0-331 GCF_046535435.1 Achromobacter sp. SIMBA_011
TAGCTATCGGGATCGGAAACATCACTCGTCATCAAACCCTTGATATGGGCGTAAGAATAGGTCTTCTCATCGACGCCGAAGACCTGAAAAATATAGGCGCGGGTGCGGTCGTTGCGCAGCAGCTGGTCCACATTGGTCACCGTGCCGATGATCGCCTTGTAATAGCGCGTCTCTTCCGCAAGGCTGTCATTCATGTCGGTGATCGACGTGCCGTAGAGCCCGATCATCTTGTCGAGCTGGGCTTCCGTCTGCACTGTCTTCGTCGACGAGGTGAAATTGAAGGCGGCGGCGAACTCGCGATAACGCTCGTCGGTCAGCTTGTTGGCGAAGC
>NZ_JAWRWN010000186.1:0-330 GCF_046535435.1 Achromobacter sp. SIMBA_011
CTTTAGCGTAAGCAAACGGCAGTTTAGCAACGGAAGTCAGAGAGGCTACTGCACCTTTCTGGTCACGACCGTGCATCGGGTTAGCACCCGGTCCGAACGGCGCGCCAGCACGACGACCGTCTGGGGTGTTACCCGTTTTCTTACCATACACAACGTTAGAAGTGATGGTCAGAACAGACTGAGTCGGGATAGCGTCACGGTAGGTGTGCAGTTTCTGAATTTTCTTCATGAAACGTTCTACCAGGTCAACAGCCAGGTCATCTACACGCGGATCATTGTTACCAAACTGCGGGTATTCGCCTTCGATTTCGAAGTCGATAGCCAGACCGT
>NZ_JAWRWN010000187.1:0-329 GCF_046535435.1 Achromobacter sp. SIMBA_011
GCGAAAACACGCCCGCCGCCGCGATCTTCGCGCCCGACAGCAGCGCGGTCGCGCCGCCGCCGACGACCAGCCCATGCGCGCCGGCGCCGGTGGTCGAGACGGTGGTGCCGTCGGCGGCCAGCGTCGCATCGGCGCCGGCCACGACGATGCCGCGCGCGTTTTCGCCCGCGGTGCGCACGACGCTCGCCGCATCGGTCGCGATGCGCGTGCCCGCGCCCGTCGACGAGATGCCGTCGGCGCCGTTGCCGGTCGTGCCGATCTGCGTGCCCGACAGCACGATCGTCGTGTTGGTACCGAGGTTGTCGATGCCGGCGCCGCCGCCGCCCATG
>NZ_JAWRWN010000188.1:0-329 GCF_046535435.1 Achromobacter sp. SIMBA_011
GTCGCGTCGATCGGCTGCCAGCGCGTGTTGCGGCGCTCGAACTGCAGCTTCGCGGCTGCCGGCGGGATGCCGATGATGCGCGCGAGCGCCGCGGAATACGCGTCGACGTGCCGGTACGACCACGCCTGCGCACGCACCACGCGTTGCACGAAGTCGCGCAGCACGTCGCGCTTCGCCGCGATCGCGGCATCGGTGGCCGCGATGTAGCTGAGGCCCGACCACAGCCCGCGGCCGTTGACGAGCACGCGCGCGCGGCCGCTCGTTTCGGCGAGCGCGGTGTACGGTTCCCACGTCGCCCATGCGTCGATCGATCCGGTGGCGAGCGCAAG
>NZ_JAWRWN010000189.1:0-328 GCF_046535435.1 Achromobacter sp. SIMBA_011
GCACTTCGATATCGGGAAGTGCTGGAACAGCGGCCAGAGCGTTTTTGCTTTCGGTCCCGCTCAATCCCGCAAAGACGGCGCAGGCGAGCAGGGTTTCGCCCGCCGGAATGTCGCCCCGCAATTGCGGCACCGTGGTCTTGGCATAAACAAGGCTGGTATTGGGCAGCGCCTTCAGCGCCACGCCCTGGCGGATTATGCCTGAGCCGAGATCGACGATGGCGGATATGTCGGTGCCGCAATCGGCCGTCGCCCGGCCGGGCGCTTCGCTCACGGCATCGCGGTCACCATCGTTGCGGTTGATCGCAAAACCGCCCTCGATGACCGATAG
>NZ_JAWRWN010000190.1:0-328 GCF_046535435.1 Achromobacter sp. SIMBA_011
GAGAAGATCGCGCGCCGCGGTTATCACATCTATCGCGAATACGGCGTCGATCCGCTCGAGCGGCACGACGTGGCCGAAGTGATGACGCCGGCCGAGGCGCTCGTCGCGGTCGACGGCGCCACGATGCTCGACGCCGTCGACGCGCAGTACTTCGGCGCG
Organism: Achromobacter sp. SIMBA_011; assembly: GCF_046535435.1. Classification (NCBI taxonomy): domain Bacteria; kingdom Pseudomonadati; phylum Pseudomonadota; class Betaproteobacteria; order Burkholderiales; family Alcaligenaceae; genus Achromobacter; species Achromobacter sp. SIMBA_011. The sequence goes on from NZ_JAWRWN010000190.1 coordinate 160, forward strand.
AAGCAGACGCATCGCGCGTACCCCGTCGTGCAGAACGGCCGTCTGCTCGGCGTCGTCGATCGTGCAACGCTCGACGCGCATCGCGCGCAAGCCGGCCCCGGCGCCACGCTCGCCAGCGTATTCGCCGAGCGTGCGCCGGCGGTCGCGCAGGCGCACGAGACGTGCCGCG
>NZ_JAWRWN010000191.1:0-327 GCF_046535435.1 Achromobacter sp. SIMBA_011
AGCCAGAAGTGCGCTCAGGATCGCCATGCGGATAGTGGTGTGCTTCATAGCCCGGCGTTGATCTGGTTGAGGTGACGCACGAAACGCGCGAGATAGGCGCTGCCCGGTGCGGGGTTCGCGCTGTGGTAGTACGCGATCGCTTTCTCGACCGAACGCGTGTTCCGGTAGTTCTCGTTGAGGATGGATTCGGCAACGCGGATGTTGATCGCAGGCGCGAGCGCGTCCCACGGCCACGCGAAACGCTGCCGGTGATAGCACCAGTTCACCTGCATGATTCCGACATCGAAATCGCAACGGCCCGCAGCGACCCGCGCGCGGATCGCGCCA
>NZ_JAWRWN010000192.1:0-327 GCF_046535435.1 Achromobacter sp. SIMBA_011
GTCGCAGCCGAACTTCTGGCGGCCTCCGAGGGCATCGGCTACATGCTGTCCGACGGACGGGAGCTATCCCGGCCCGATCTGGTGATGATCGCCATCATCTGCCTTGCGGTACTCGGCAAGATTTCCGACAGCCTCTTCAAGATCGTCGAGGAACGCTGCCTGCGCTGGCGTGACACCTATTCCCTTCAGGAAGGAGGACGGTTTAAATAAACTTCCACCACCGCGATCTACACTAATCTTAACTCTCTTCCCCGGCCCGCCGCTCGTCCGATGCCGCGCCGGGACCGTTGTCGACCAGTAGCACGTTCGGTGGGACAGCGCCCGCGG
>NZ_JAWRWN010000193.1:0-326 GCF_046535435.1 Achromobacter sp. SIMBA_011
CCGGATTCAGTCCTTTGGGGCAGACGTCCGTACAGTTCAGTATCGTCCGACACCGGAAGAGGCGATACGGATCGTCAAGATTGTCCAGCCGCTCACCCGTACCCTCGTCGCGGGAATCGACCAGAAAGCGGTAGGCCTGCAGGAGACCTGCAGGACCGACATATTTATCTGGATTCCACCAGTACGAGGGGCACGCGCTGGAACAGCACGCGCACAAAATACACTCGTAGAGGCCGTCGAGTTGGTCGCGTTCCTCGGGCGACTGACGCCTTTCCCGTTCGGGTGGGGGAGTGTCGTTGATCAGATAGGGCTTAATCGAGTGGTAC
>NZ_JAWRWN010000194.1:0-325 GCF_046535435.1 Achromobacter sp. SIMBA_011
GGCATGATCCTGGCGACGAAATGGCTGGAGGCTGGCAAGTTCGTTTGGCCACCGATCCGCGATGGCGCGATGCAGATGACAGCCCAAGAGTTCTCGCTTTTGTTGGCCGGTATCGACTGGACGCGGGTCAAACGAAACGCGGTAAAGCGACCGACGAAAGCAGGCTGATCCTATTGGTTTTGCTTGCAGATTCAGGCTTGTGTGGTAGGGTCTTCCATGCCGCTTCGACCCACCCCCTTGCCTCAGGATGCTGCGCAATTAACCCGGATCATTCTCTCGCTCGACGAAGAGAATGCCGATCTCAAAGCGCGCGTCGCCTTCCTCG
>NZ_JAWRWN010000195.1:0-325 GCF_046535435.1 Achromobacter sp. SIMBA_011
CTCGATACCGCGATCGCGCAACGCGCGCCGATGTCGCTCGGAGTCGTAACCGCGATCCGCGTAGACCACACGCGGCCGCTGCAATGGGTGGCCACGCAATCCGCGGATCGGCGGAATCGCGTCGATCAGCGGCAGCAATTGCGTGACGTCGTTGACGTTCGCGCCGGTCAGGATCGCGGCGAGCGGCGTACCGTTGGCGTCGGTGACGATGTGGTGCTTGGAACCGGGTCGCGCGCGATCGGTGGGGTTTGGCCCAGTTTTTGGCCTGCCCCAACGGCGCGAATCGATGATGAATCGACGGCGGCTCGTGAGAAGTCGATCTGGT
>NZ_JAWRWN010000196.1:0-323 GCF_046535435.1 Achromobacter sp. SIMBA_011
GAGCCGACGACTTACTTCGGATGGCTGATGTCCGGCTTCTGGGTGACGATCGAAGTGTCGCTGGTCGCCTGGGTCATCGCGCTGATCGTCGGTTCGCTGTTCGGCGTGCTGCGCACCGTGCCGAACCAATGGCTCGCCGCGCTCGGCACCGTCTACGTGTCGATCTTCCGCAACATCCCGCTGATCGTGCAGTTCTTCGTCTGGTACCTGGTCGTGCCGGAGCTGCTGCCCGCGTCGATCGGCACCTGGATCAAGCAGCTGCCGCCCGGCACGCAGTTCTTCACCGCGTCGATCGTCTGTCTCGGGCTGTTCACCGGCGCACG
>NZ_JAWRWN010000197.1:0-323 GCF_046535435.1 Achromobacter sp. SIMBA_011
GGGCGACGAAGAAATAGAGAAGCGGCCCCTTGTTGACTGTCAGGGCCCAGATGGAGGCGGCACCGATGGCGAAGAGACCCGCCACGACCACCTTGACGTTCCCCTTGTCGGCAAAGCGTCCGCCCACGAGAATGCCGATCGCGGCCCCGACATTGAGCATGATCGAGAAGCTGAGTGCCGAGCTGATATCGTAGCCCATCTTGTTCATGATGGTGGGCAGCCAGTTGACCATGCCGAAGGTCAAGAGCAGCGAGCAAAAGTGAATGCCCCAGGCATTCAGTGTCGAAAGCAGCCGGCCTTCCGAAAACAGGGCGCTCACGCCG
>NZ_JAWRWN010000198.1:0-322 GCF_046535435.1 Achromobacter sp. SIMBA_011
GCTGCTACGTTTAAAAGCCGGGCTGACAGGCACGGCATTTCTGATCTGGAGAACCTCATGAGCCTTGAGAAGGACTACATCGTCGCCGATATCAACCTTGCCGCATTCGGCCGCAAGGAATTGGACATCGCCGAAACCGAAATGCCTGGCCTGATGTCCTGCCGCAAAGAATTCGGCGAGAGCAAGCCCCTGAAGGGCGCACGCATCACCGGTTCTCTTCACATGACGATCCAGACCGGCGTTCTGATCGAGACGCTCAAGGAACTCGGCGCGGATATCCGCTGGGCATCCTGCAACATTTTCTCGACGCAGGATCATGCAG
>NZ_JAWRWN010000199.1:0-322 GCF_046535435.1 Achromobacter sp. SIMBA_011
CGCCGGGCATGAAGTGGCCTACATCGTTGGCTTGAGCGGTACCGGCGCCACCGCTGCGCTGCTGTACTTCAGCATCGCGTTTGGCAAGGTCACCATCTCGACGCTGAACTCCTACGGCAGCTTTATGTGCATCGCGACCATCATCAGCGGCTTCCGTGGTCGCCTTGAGGTCACGCGCCTGCAGCGCTTGGTATTCGTGCTGGTGATTGTCGGTACGGCGACCCTGATCGCGTTGCTCGGCCAGCACTCGTTCCTCGGTGCGTTCAAGTCTTTCATCCTGTTCCTGCTGGCGTTCTTCACGCCCTGGAGTGCGATCAACCTG
>NZ_JAWRWN010000200.1:0-321 GCF_046535435.1 Achromobacter sp. SIMBA_011
CCTTCGTTGGAGCCGCCGTCGCCGAAGAACACCACCGACACGCCGTCGGTGCCTTGCAGCCGGGCGGCCAGGGCCGCGCCCACCACCAGCGGCGCCCCGGCGCCGACGATGCCGTTGGCGCCGAGCATGCCCTTCTCGAAATCGGCGATGTGCATGGAGCCGCCCTTGCCCTGGCAGACCCCGGTCTTCTTGCCGTAGATCTCCGCCATCATCCCGAAGACGTCCACGCCCTTGGCGATGCAATGGCCGTGACCGCGATGCGTGGTGGCCACGTAATCGGCATCGTTCAGGTGGCTCATGACGCCGACCGCCGACGCCTCC
>NZ_JAWRWN010000201.1:0-321 GCF_046535435.1 Achromobacter sp. SIMBA_011
CGTGTACGCGCCGCCGCCGCCCGTCTACTACGCACCGCCGCCTCCGCCCGTGTATTACGCGCCTGCGCCGGCGTACTATGCGCCGCCGCCGGTGGTGGTCGGCGGCTATTACGGCCGTCCGTACTGGCATCACGGTTATGGCGGCTGGGGCCACCACGGCTACTGGCGCCGCTGACGCGTCGCGCGCGGCGACGGCCGCGTGCAGGGCATCCATGCGCGGCTCGCCCAACACCTGCGCGAACGGCCCGGCCCGTGCGGCGCGATGCTGCTCGACTTCTGCGATGACGACGACTGGGCGCTCGTGCGCGCGCTGGTCGCGTG
>NZ_JAWRWN010000202.1:0-319 GCF_046535435.1 Achromobacter sp. SIMBA_011
CGATTGACGAGGTCGACGACGTTGAAGAAGCGGCCGCGTGCGCCATTGCGGATCAGAGCACGAGCAAGGGCGATGGACAGGTGAGACTTTCCCGTGCCGGTTCCGCCGACCAGAACGATATTGTGCTGCTCGGCGAGGAAGGCCCCGGTTGCGAGTTGGCGCACCAGGCCTTCGTTGACCGGCGTGTCGGTGAAGTCGAAGTCGTCGATGTCCTTGGCCAGCGGCAGTTTGGCGACGGTGATTTGGTATTTGATGGAGCGCGCTTGCTTCTCGGCGATCTCCGACTGAAGCAGGTCACCGACGATGCGCGGCGGTTCGT
>NZ_JAWRWN010000203.1:0-319 GCF_046535435.1 Achromobacter sp. SIMBA_011
GAATTCGACCACCGGCTATACGTGCGGCGTGAGCCCCAGCGCGGGCGCGATCGCCGTGTCGGGCGATGTCGTGAAACTGAACGTCCGATAACGGAGTACCGATGAAACATCGCATCGCACTGGCGTTGCTCGCCGCGTCGTTTGCTGCCCCGGCCGCCTACGCGCGCGACACGATCGACACCTACCCGATCGACAGCGCACTGACGAGCGAGCCGGGCAAGGTCGACGACAGCATCGCGCTGTATTTCGGCGATCGGCCGCATCCGCGCGTGCTCAAGTCGTACGGGACGTTCGCGACCAACAAGAAGACCAACGCGTT
>NZ_JAWRWN010000204.1:0-318 GCF_046535435.1 Achromobacter sp. SIMBA_011
GTTGTAGCCGATCGCCATGCCGGTCGCGCGCGTGGCGGCCGGGAAGATTTCGGCCATCAGCGCGGGCAACGCGCCGAAGTAGATCGACTTGAGCAGCGCGAGCCAGGCGATCAGCACATAGAGCGCGAACGCACTGCCGCTGGATGTGGCCCACACGAAACCGGGGTACGCGCTCACGGCGAACAGGAGCGCGATCCACGTCATCTGGCGGCGTCGGCCGATGCGATCGGAGACGTGGCCCGCGAACGGCGTGACCACCGTGAGGATCACGCCGCCCAGCATGGTCGCCGCAAAGCCCGTGGTCGCCGGCAGATGCAG
>NZ_JAWRWN010000205.1:0-318 GCF_046535435.1 Achromobacter sp. SIMBA_011
CTCGGCGTCGGCGGCATCATGCGCGGCCTGCGCACCGTGCCGCATCTGTGGAAGATCTGTGAGGACATGCTGGCCGTCTGCCCCAACGCCATCATGCTGCAATATGTGAACCCCATGGCGATCAACACCTGGGCGATTGCGGAGAAATACCCGACGATCCGCCAGGTTGGCCTTTGCCATTCCGTGCAGGGCACGGCCATGGAACTCGCCCACGATCTCGATATTCCCTATGAGGAAATCCGTTACCGTTCGGCCGGCATCAACCACATGGCGTTTTTCCTGGAGTTCGAGCACCGCCAGCCGGATGGCAGCTACAGG
>NZ_JAWRWN010000206.1:0-318 GCF_046535435.1 Achromobacter sp. SIMBA_011
GGCGATGATGCCCTGCGCAACCTGCTGCGCGACGCGCGGCTGACGGCGGCGATCGCGTTGGGGCGCACGGCGCTTCGATCGTCCGCGGGTTTCGATCCGACTATCATGGGCGTGGCGACGCTGGTACACGCCGCGCTGTCGCTCGCGTACGCAGCCATGCTCGCGGCGCTGGTGCGCAATCTGTCGCGCGGCGCCGCACTGTGCGCAGGCGCCGTGTTCGGGCTCGTTCTCTACGGCGTCAACCTGTACGCGTTTACCGCGGTGTTTCCGTGGTTCGCGCAGGTGCGCGGCGCGATCACGCTGGTTGCGCATCTGGTG
>NZ_JAWRWN010000207.1:0-318 GCF_046535435.1 Achromobacter sp. SIMBA_011
CGTACAGCGCGCGCGCCGTGGTGTTGGTTTCGTGCGTGAGCCAGTACACGCGGCTCGCGCCGGCTTCGCGGGCCCGCTCGTACACGGCCTCGATCAGCGCGCTGCCCGCGCCTTGCCCGCGCGCGTCGGCCGCCGTGAACAGATCCTGCAGATAGCAGTACGGCCCGTCGGTCCAGCACGAGCGGTGGTAGATCGCGTGCACGATGCCGACCAGCTTGCCCGCCGCGTCGAACGCGCCGAGGACGAACATCGGTTCGGCCGGGTCCAGCAGCCGCGCCCACGTCGTCGCGGTCACCGCGTCGCTCGCCGGCGACCGGT
>NZ_JAWRWN010000208.1:0-318 GCF_046535435.1 Achromobacter sp. SIMBA_011
TGTTGAATCGCTGGGGCGGTTCGGCTCGGTTCGGTTCGTGCGTGCGCTTACGCGCCCCACACGTCCTTGAACACGCGCACCCAGTTCTCGCCCATGATCTTGCGGATGCGCGACTCCTTCCAGCCGTAGCGCTCCATCGCCGCGGTCAGGTTCGGGAATTCGCCGATCGTGCGGATGCCTTCTGGGTTGATCACCTTGCCGAAGTTCGTCAGCTGGCGATAGCGGCCCTTGTCATGCGTCAGCATGTCGAAGAATTCCTTCGCGAAATCCTGCGTGAAGTCCGTGCCGATGCCGACCGCGTCTTCGCCGATCAGGTTC
>NZ_JAWRWN010000209.1:0-318 GCF_046535435.1 Achromobacter sp. SIMBA_011
AGGCGACGTTGGAAAACCGCTGCCGCAATGGACAATGGGACGACGCGATCCGCCTCCTCGACCAGCAGAAGGCGGCAGGCGTCATCGAACGCGGTGAGGCGGAACGGCTGAAAGCGGTGCTGCTGACGGCAAAGGCCGGCGAGAAGCTGGAAAGCGATCCGGTGGGTGCGCGCGAGGATGCAAAACATGCTCTCAAGCTCGCGAAAAGCCTTGTGCCGGCAGCGTTGATCGCGGCAAAATCCTATCTTCGCGAAGACAATCTGCGCAAGGCGGCAACGGTTCTGGAGCCGGTCTGGAAGACCGATCCGCATCCGCAGA
>NZ_JAWRWN010000210.1:0-317 GCF_046535435.1 Achromobacter sp. SIMBA_011
TCCGCCTTCCGGTCCGAAACGATGGCGCCGTCGCTGATTTCGATGATCCGCCCCGCGCGTCTGGCAATCGACATGTCATGGGTGACGATGATGACGGTGCGGCCTTCGGCATGCAGCTCGTCGAGAATACGCAACACCTCATCGCCGCTCGCGCTGTCGAGCGCGCCGGTCGGTTCATCGGCAAGGATGACCTCGGCATCGTTCATCAGGGCGCGGGCGATGGAGACACGCTGCTGCTGGCCGCCGGAAAGCTGGCCGGGCCGGTGATCGAGGCGTTCCGTCATGCCAAGGCGGCCAAGAAGCCTTGCGGCATTGCT
>NZ_JAWRWN010000211.1:0-317 GCF_046535435.1 Achromobacter sp. SIMBA_011
AGCGGATGCCGCCGGTGAACGCGTCGTTACGTGCCTGCCCCTGCACGATCAGCAGCTCGTCTTCCTTGAACAGCGCCTTGTTCGCCTCGAACTGCTCGTTGAAGATCGTGATTTCGCACTGCCCCGACCCATCGTCGAGCGACGCGATCAGCATCTTGCCGCGCTGCGTCATCTGCGTGCGCAGCGACGCGATGATGCCCACGACGAGCTTGTCGCGGCCTTCCTTCAAATCACCCACCTTCTGCCGCACGAACCGGCGCACTTCGTCGCGATATGCGTCGAACAGGTGGCCGGACAGGTAGAAGCCGAGCGCGCCC
>NZ_JAWRWN010000212.1:0-317 GCF_046535435.1 Achromobacter sp. SIMBA_011
ACCAGCCTCCGGTCGCTCGTCACCACGATTGATATCGCCTATGGCGATTTGTCGACTGCCTGGAAAAGCGAGTGAGCTTTGGCAAAGTGGCATCCTCCACACTCCGTCACCCCGGACCAGTTCCGGGGTCCAGCGCGATCAAGTCCTTGATCGCGAAAGACTCTCCTCACGACGCAGACGCGCCGTGGCTGGATGCCGGATCAAGTCCGGCATGACGGAGAGACTAAGCCACCAGCTCTCAAAGCTGCTCGATCATCGCCGCAGCGGCCGAAACCGTCGCCTGGCCAGGGTTTTCCTCGACATTGAGCGACTTCACC
>NZ_JAWRWN010000213.1:0-316 GCF_046535435.1 Achromobacter sp. SIMBA_011
CGCGCAGCGTCACATCGGAAATGTAGAGTTTCTTGTCCATGATCGAGTGCTCCTTGCGTCAGGCGTTCACGAGCGACGCGGCCATGCGCTCGGCCGTTGCCAGCGCGGCGGACGTCATGATGTCGAGATTGCCGGCGTAGGCCGGCAGATAATGCGCCGCGCCTTCCACTTCGACGAAGATCGAAGTCTTAAGTCCGCTGAAACGGCCGAGTCCGGGGATATGCAACGGCGCAGCGGCGGGGATGTCGTCGAACTGCACGGACTGTTTCAGCCGATAGCCGGGCACATAGGCCTGGACCGCAGCGGCCATCTCGCT
>NZ_JAWRWN010000214.1:0-316 GCF_046535435.1 Achromobacter sp. SIMBA_011
GTGAACACGCGCAACGGCATCGGGTGAGGGTCGACGCGATCCGGCGTACTCTAGACCATCTCAGATCGCCAGCGCATGCATGTAGCAACCGGCGAACGTGTTTGGCGCCAATCCCGGTGCGTAGCGCAATAGGTCCGGCGGCTCCGCGTAAAATGCGCTTATGTTTAACTCCGCGGAGCGCAGGTTGGTCAGGCCAAGGAAAGCAGAAAAATTGAAGGTTGTCGCAGTCCGCATCGATCCGGGCATTGAGCGCAGGCTACGGCTTCTGGCGGAAACAAGCGGCCGCAAGCCGTCTTTTTTCCTGCAGCAACTGATC
>NZ_JAWRWN010000215.1:0-316 GCF_046535435.1 Achromobacter sp. SIMBA_011
GCCGAGAACACGCCGATCATGATCCCGGACAGGATCAGGAAGGCCGCCAGGTACTGCGCGACGTTCTCGGTGATCACCTCCCACGCGGCGATCACGACGATCACCGTGATCAGCGCGGTCAGCACGACGAACCACATCGAGATGCCGTCGACGCCGAGGTGGTACGAGATGTTGAAGCGTTCGATCCAGGTCGATTGCTCGACGAACTGCAGCGCGGCCGTGCTCGAATCGAAGCCGGTGATCAGCGGCAGCGTGACCGCGAGGCCCAGCAGCGAGCCGATCAGCGCGAGCCAGCGGGCCGCCCCCGGGGTTTTGT
>NZ_JAWRWN010000216.1:0-316 GCF_046535435.1 Achromobacter sp. SIMBA_011
ACGTCGCGCACATGCGCGACACCCATCCGGACCGCGAGCCGATGACCTACGAGGAATTCTTCCGCGAGCGTCAGAACGCGCGGTACGGGTCCGGGGCAGGGAAGTGTTGCTGAACCGGGCCGGCGCAGCCGGCCGGTAGCGGTCCGTCGACGGATCCGAAAGCGCCGCGAAGCGATTCGCGGCACGACACCCGTGCAGCGCTTACTCCCCGAGCTTCGCCGTCACGCACCCGGTGCTCGAGCATTCGCGCTCGCGTTCGCGCAGGAACGACAGGCGCGATTGCGTCGCGTCGATCGCGCACTGGAGGTTCACGAGG
>NZ_JAWRWN010000217.1:0-315 GCF_046535435.1 Achromobacter sp. SIMBA_011
GGTATTACTGGTTCCCGAAGATCACCGGCTACATGTACAACGAGTTCATCGGCAAGCTGCACTTCTGGGTGATGTTCGTGGGCGTGAACCTGATCTTCTTCCCGCAGCACTTCCTCGGTCTTGCCGGCATGCCGCGCCGCTACATCGATTATCCCGATGCCTATGCCGGCTGGAACCTGGTATCTTCCTATGGTTCCTATATCTCGGCCGTTGCCGTGTTGATCTTCCTGTTCGGCGTATGGGAAGCCTTCGCCAAGAAGCGGATCGCCGGCAACAATCCCTGGGGTGAAGGTGCGACGACGCTCGAATGGCAGC
>NZ_JAWRWN010000218.1:0-314 GCF_046535435.1 Achromobacter sp. SIMBA_011
CATTTGATTTAACAAGTCCTGATATAAAAGATGCCGGAGCTCATGTAGTAAAGTCCATCATTCCAGGGTTTAAACCTATAGATGTCCTTTACAGGGGAAGAATGTTGGGTGGAGAACGTATATTACGACATTCTTACGATTTAGGGTTAGTACCAGAGCCGTTTACAATCGAAACACTTAATCCAGTACCTCATCCATTCCCATAAATACTAACGTGAAAGGGGTTAACGAAATGAAAGAGATTGAAAGGCATGCCACTAATTTGGTTGATGTAGTCTATGGCAATGAAAAACTAAGATTTGATGATCCTTCTG
>NZ_JAWRWN010000219.1:0-314 GCF_046535435.1 Achromobacter sp. SIMBA_011
GATCTTCCACCCTGGCTGGTGTTTTGCGCAACCAAAACGCGGAACGAGAGAGCCATGCCGAAGCGCCAAGATATCAAGTCCATCCTCATCATCGGCGCGGGACCGATCGTCATCGGTCAGGCATGTGAATTCGATTATTCCGGCACGCAGGCCTGCAAGGCGCTGAAGGAAGAGGGTTACCGGGTCATCCTGGTCAACTCCAACCCGGCGACCATCATGACCGATCCGGGCCTTGCCGACGCAACTTACGTCGAGCCGATCACGCCTGAAGTCGTCGCCAAGATCATCGCCAAGGAGCGTCCGGACGCGCTTCT
>NZ_JAWRWN010000220.1:0-313 GCF_046535435.1 Achromobacter sp. SIMBA_011
TACCACAGCGGCCGCGTGCCGAGCGCGTCCTGCAACACGTACGGATAACGCCACAGCCGCCGCACGAGACGGCTGTCCGGCCGCGCGGGATCGACGCGCACGAACTCGCGCCGCGTGCTCTCGCCGTGCGTGTAGCGCGGCAGCACCGGCAACGCGTCGGCCTGCGCCTGCGGCAGGAGCCAGCGCAGTGCGCTCGCGGGCGACCACGGCGTCGCGCGTTGCCAGCCGGCCAGCGACAGATGGCGATCGAGCGTATCCGACGTCGCGCACCATTGCAGCGGCAGATACTCCTCGCGATCGCCGCCGATCTCGG
>NZ_JAWRWN010000221.1:0-312 GCF_046535435.1 Achromobacter sp. SIMBA_011
GGGCGGCGTTCGCGGCCACCACGCGCCAGACGTCTTCGTCCTCGCCGGACATGATGCCCACGCGCAGCGTCTGCGCCGCCTGCGCCGTCGAGGCGAGCGGCCCGAACAGACCGGCGACGAGCGTCAGCGAGGCGAGTCCCGCGGCGATCAGGGTTCGTTTGTTCTTGTTCATATGCGTGCGCCCGTGGCGGAGTGAAAGATGGGGCGATGCTAGGGCGCGCGCGGGCCGCGTCCAACCAATTTCGCGCACGTTCGTTATCGCACGCACGCTGATAAGCACATCGCGGCGCGTGCTTACGGGGGATTGAAGGG
>NZ_JAWRWN010000222.1:0-312 GCF_046535435.1 Achromobacter sp. SIMBA_011
GACAAATGGACGTCGATGGACGACGAGGACGTGATCGCGGAACTCACGCAGATCCGCGGCATCAGCCGCTGGACGGCCGAGATGTTCCTGATCTTCAACCTGTCGCGTCCGGATGTCCTGCCGCTCGACGATCCTGGCCTGATCCGTGCGATTAGCGTCAACTACTTCAGCGGAGAGCCCGTCACGCGCAGCGAAGCGCGCGAAGTGGCCGCCAACTGGGAGCCGTGGCGTACCGTCGCGACCTGGTACATGTGGCGCAGCCTCGACGTGCCCGATGGCGACATCGATTGACGTCTATCAGGTTTTAAACAT
>NZ_JAWRWN010000223.1:0-312 GCF_046535435.1 Achromobacter sp. SIMBA_011
GAAGCAGCCGTAGCCGCGCAGCTCGCCGGTGACGATCACCGCGTACGCGCGCTGCGCGCGCTCGTAGAACGCGAAGCGATCGAGGCCCGTGAGCGGCACGGCGCGCGCTTCCGCGCGATCGATCTCGGCCTGCACCTCGCGTTGCACGGGCGGCACCGCGGCCGGATCGCCGACTACTTCCATCCGCCATGCCGGCGTGTCGACGAACGTGTCGAGCGGCAGCACCGACAGCACCGCGCGCGCGACGCGCGCCGAATCGGCGCCGTCGATGCGCAACGCGCGGCCGACCACCGTGTGCTCGGCGACGGATTC
>NZ_JAWRWN010000224.1:0-312 GCF_046535435.1 Achromobacter sp. SIMBA_011
CGTGCCTTCGACGCGCACTACTTCGACGTCGGTCAGGCCAATGAAACCGAGCAGGTACAGCAAATAATTGGTCTGAAAGTCGAACGGTGCCCAAGCACCTTCCGAGAACACGCCACCGGTAGCGGTAACGAGATAGGACTTCTTGCCGGCCAGCAGCCCCTTCGGCCCAGTATCGCCGTAGCCGAAGGTGACGCGCGGCCAGGTGACGTGATCGAACCACGCCTTGAGCTGCGAGGACGGACCGAAGTTGATCATGCCCGAACCGAGCACGATCACGTCGGCGAGCTTCAACTCGTCGACCAGATCTTGCGC
>NZ_JAWRWN010000225.1:0-312 GCF_046535435.1 Achromobacter sp. SIMBA_011
GCGCCAGCCGAACCACGCGCTCGGTTGCGCTCAGTTGCGCTGCGCCGCGTCGGCGTTCACCACTCGATCGAAGATCTCCTGCGCGCGCGCCAGTTCGTCGACGGCCAGCTCGGCACGGCGATCGGCGAGGTGCGCGACCATCGCCGTCGCGCGTTCAGCGCGTATGCGGTCGGCGTCGGCTGGATCATCTTCCTGTTCTACGTGTTCCTCGGCGCCGCCGCGTTCTGGCCGCAACTCGGCGTGCACGCCGACGCGTCCACGGCCGCCGGCTACGTCGTCGTGTTCCTGTTCATGCTGGTGCCGCTCGACGGG
>NZ_JAWRWN010000226.1:0-310 GCF_046535435.1 Achromobacter sp. SIMBA_011
CCAAGCAGTTGCTCGAAGCGTGGGGTGTCTTGTGGGGTGGAGATGATCAGGATGTCCTGGATGCCGGCCAGCATCAGTACCGAGATCGGGTAGTAGATCATCGGCTTGTCGTAGACCGGCAGCAGCTGCTTCGAGACCGCATGCGTGATCGGATACAGACGCGTGCCGGAACCGCCGGCGAGAATGATGCCCTTACGTGCCATCGATGAACTCCTCAAGCGCGCGCTGCGTAGTTGGTTTCAACCCACTTGCGGTATTCACCCGAGGCCACTTCGTCGACCCACACCTGGTTGTCGAGATACCACGCGAC
>NZ_JAWRWN010000227.1:0-309 GCF_046535435.1 Achromobacter sp. SIMBA_011
CGTGCCGGATGAGGCTTATGACCGCATCATCACTTCCGGCGACGTTACCCGCGGCCTGATCGCCGAAGGTCCGAAGAAAGTCTTCCTGCTTGGCCCGGAGCGGGACATGCCGCTGCTCGAAGGTCTCGATGTCGAACGGGTGGGCGAGGCGGAAGCGCAATCCGTCGTCTGCACCGGTTTCCTCGACGACGAGACGGAAACCCCCGAGGATTATACCGAGATGCTCAAGGGCTTCATGGCCCGCGGCGCGCCGATGATCTGCGCCAATCCCGATCTGGTGGTGGAGCGCGGCGAGCGCATCATTCCCTG
>NZ_JAWRWN010000228.1:0-309 GCF_046535435.1 Achromobacter sp. SIMBA_011
CGTGTTCGTGAAGAGCAACCTGCGTCACAACACGCTCGACGAAGTGGTGACGGAAGAAACGCTCGCGGCGGGCACGGGCGAATATCCGCACAAGGACGACATCGCCGTGCTGTGGCCGTTCGCGCAGGCGCTGTTCGAGAAGCGCCAGGCCGCGCGCGCCGGTTACGGCCTGCGCCGCGAAGTGCAGCGCAACACCGACTACAACTTCTACGTGGAAGGCGAGCACGTCAACATCACGCCGCGCCGCCGCGGCTCCCCGCTCGACATGATCGTCGCGGAACTGGCGATTCTCGCCAACTCCACGTGGGG
>NZ_JAWRWN010000229.1:0-307 GCF_046535435.1 Achromobacter sp. SIMBA_011
CTCGATCCCGTAGATCTTGCCGTTGAGCTTGTCCGCGAACTTCTGGATGTCGGCGAACGACTTCAGGCCGCCCTGGTACACGTAGTCCGGCACTGCGAGCGTGTATTTCGCGCCGGTCAGGTTCGGCGTGGCGAGCACCTTGATCTGCCCGGCCTTCGTGAACGGCTGGATGATCGGGTCCATCGTCGGCGACCAGTAGCCGAGGAACACGTCGATCTGCTTGCTCTTGATGCCCGCGAACGTGATCGGCACCGACGCGATCGTCTTGGTCGGCGTGTAGCCGAGCCCCTGCAGCATCGCCGATGCG
>NZ_JAWRWN010000230.1:0-307 GCF_046535435.1 Achromobacter sp. SIMBA_011
GATCGACAGACGCACGCTGGCGACGCGGCGAAAAACGGACAAAGGTGGGCGTGCGACGGCGGCGCCTGCATGATCTGAACGAATGCGGGAGAACATCATGTCCGCAGCCTCGGATTGGAAAGGATCGCGCACAGGTCCGCGAACAGGACCAGTAGCAGGTAGCCGGAGCAGAACAGCAGTGTGCAAGCCTGAACCAGCGCGAGATCGCGGTTGCTTACCGCGTCGACCATCAGGCTTGCGAGCCCGGGGTAGTTGAAAATCGTCTCGACAACGATCACGCCGCCTAACAGATAGGACAAGCTCAACG
>NZ_JAWRWN010000231.1:0-307 GCF_046535435.1 Achromobacter sp. SIMBA_011
GGTGTGGCCGGCCGCGTCACGCGCTTCTTGCCCGCACTTTCCGCTTCCGCAAAGATCATTTGCCGTTTCATCGTCGTGGACTCGTTCCGTGAACTTTGTTCTACAACGTCCTCGGCTGCGTCAGCGATGACCACCGAGGCGGAGAAATCAGTGTTTCCATATGACTTGGGTAGCCAACGTCCAATGCGACCTGGGTCACAGGGTGCCCTCCACTCAAACGCTCGATGGCTGTGAGCAGGCAGACCTGCTGGCGCCACTCGGCAAAGCTCACTCCGGTCTGCGCACGGAAAAGCCGGGTATCCGTGCG
>NZ_JAWRWN010000232.1:0-307 GCF_046535435.1 Achromobacter sp. SIMBA_011
ACGATTACCGGTCGTGTAACTTCTGGAGCTGCTGATGGAGTGGCTGCTGGACCCGGCGGCGTGGGTCGGCTTGCTTACCCTGGTCGTACTTGAGATGGTCCTGGGAATCGATAACCTGATTTTCATCGCCATCCTGGCGGACAAGCTGCCGCCGTCGCAACGCGACCGCGCGCGCATCCTTGGCCTGAGCCTGGCGCCTGTCATGCGGCTTGGCCTGCTGTCGGTCATGTCGTGGCTGGTCACCCTCACCACCCCCCTGTTATCGATCGGACCGCTGTCGCCCTCGGGGCGCGACCTGATCCTCATG
>NZ_JAWRWN010000233.1:0-306 GCF_046535435.1 Achromobacter sp. SIMBA_011
GCGCTCACGCCTTCGTTCTGGATCGCGCCGATCAGCTCGACGGAGCGTGCAGCGTCGCCGGTCAGCTTCTGCACGGCGCCGGCGATGGCCTGGGCGACGTCGTCGAAGCTCGCATGGCCATCCGCGGTCTGGATGCCGTCGCGCGGTACGTAGATGTTTTGCGGCGCCGTGCACATCTGGCCGGAGTACAGCGCCAGCGAGAACGCGATGTTCTTGGCCGCGGCCTTGAGGTCGTCGGTCGAGTCGATCACGATCTGGTTGACGCCGGCTTTCTCCGTGTACACCTGCGCCTGGTGAGCATGGCGT
>NZ_JAWRWN010000234.1:0-305 GCF_046535435.1 Achromobacter sp. SIMBA_011
CCATCGGTTTTCAGCAGGGCAGAAGAGGGAAGCATGATCTGCGGCTCGGAGGCGGCAAGCGCCGAGGCCGTGACGACGGATCCGAGCCGGAACGCCGGCGGCACATCCTGCAGGCTGATTTTCGTGCGGCGCGTCCGCGTCGCCGTTTCGGCTTCCGGGGCAATCTCGCGCACCACGCCGGTTGTGTGTATTTTAGGGGCGAGCTGCAACGCAATCGCGAAGGCCGATCCGATTTCCAGTCGCTGGGCCGCAAATTGCGGAACATCGACCACCACATCGCGCACTTCCGGGCGGGCGATGGTCAC
>NZ_JAWRWN010000235.1:0-305 GCF_046535435.1 Achromobacter sp. SIMBA_011
GGTCACTTTATAGCTTGGCAGGCGGGCTGCCAGAGCAGATTCGATTTGGGATTTACTCAGGGTATCCATCTGTATCGGCGCCTTTGACTGGTCATGCATGTCCAAGCATAGGTCCTGCTGTGGTGCTGTAAATACCGGTTATCTGATAACGAAACGCGCGGCATCAGCGTGCCACTTGCCGGCTCAATCGACGCAGTACAGCTTTCTGGATGGGCTGGAGACAGAATAGAAACAGGTACCCGCAAAGCAGCAGGGCCAGGTCCAGCCAGGAGTGGTCGGTAGCGTCAGCGCCCTCTATTGCGTAC
>NZ_JAWRWN010000236.1:0-304 GCF_046535435.1 Achromobacter sp. SIMBA_011
CATGTTCTCGATCGGCGCGAAGCCCTGCGTCGCGGTCAACACGACGTGCTCGTCGGTGACCGCGCGCGCGGGCAGCACGCTGATGCCGAGGCCGTCCGCGACGGCCGCCTGGATGCCGCTCAGGCTCGACGTCGTGAAGCTGATCCGCCAGCGGCGGCCGCGCTCCTCGATCGCCTTGATCATGTCGTCGCGATAGAGTCCGCGCGGCGGAAACACGACGAGCGGCACCGGGTCGAGTTCGATCGTCGGATGCCGCGCGCTGTCGATCCAGCGCAGCTTCTCCGGCCAGCGCACCACCGCCTCG
>NZ_JAWRWN010000237.1:0-303 GCF_046535435.1 Achromobacter sp. SIMBA_011
GAGCGCGGTCTGCGTGGTGCGTTCGTGGCGGAACAGATTTTCGCCGATATGCACCGCGTCGTTCGTGAGCAGCGTGCTCTGGTACAGATTGCCGGTGCCGAGGCTATAGCCGTCGTTCCAGCCTTCGCTGTCGTCGTATTCGCTTTGCTGGGTCTGGTAGCTCGCGCCGATCACCACGTCGTGCTTGAACGGTCCCGTGTTGAACTTGCCTTGCACCATCGCGTCGACGTTCTGATAGAAGTAGCGCGTCAACGCCGCATACAGCGTGTTCTGATAATCGCCCGCCGCGTTGTAGACGTAGAG
>NZ_JAWRWN010000238.1:0-302 GCF_046535435.1 Achromobacter sp. SIMBA_011
GGTGGAGACCCGAGGGCGAGTCGGATTGATCACGCTCAACCGTCCGAAGGCGCTCAATGCGCTGAACGATGCGTTGATGGATGAGTTGGGTGCGGCGCTGAAGGCGTTCGACGCAGACGACGAAATCGGCGCGATCGTCGTGACGGGCAGCGAGAAGGCGTTCGCGGCCGGCGCCGACATCGGCATGATGGCCACCTATTCGTATATGGATGTGTACCGCGGCGACTACATCACGCGTAACTGGGAGACCGTCCGCGAGATCCGCAAGCCGATCATTGCGGCCGTGGCGGGGTTTGCGCTCG
>NZ_JAWRWN010000239.1:0-302 GCF_046535435.1 Achromobacter sp. SIMBA_011
AGATGATGCTGATGGTAGATAGGCATCTGCGCTCGGAAACCTATGCCACGGCGACCGCCGTGCTGGTCGATGCGCAGCAGGCTCATCCCTTCGCCGCAGTCTGGGGCGACGGTCATATCTCCTCCTCGGACGGGCAGTTCTTTCCGGCCGGCGGGCGCGGTGAAGCCAGCCTCGAATACAATGCAAAATACGGCAAACGGCCAGGTGCCTCGATCTATGGCTTTCTTTCCAATCGTTTCGCCTCCTTCTTCTCCCGGATGATCCAGGCGTCCGAGAGCGAAGCGCCCTACGTGCTCGACGGC
>NZ_JAWRWN010000240.1:0-302 GCF_046535435.1 Achromobacter sp. SIMBA_011
GTCGATCCGGCGGCCCTCGCGCAATACGGCATTAGCCTGTCAGGTTGCGCATCGTACTTCGCGGTGAATTGCGCGGGAGGGGGACAGATGATCGCCGGTCTCCGGTCCGACAACATCACACCGGCCGAAACGGCCGCGTTGATCAAACAGCCGGGCGGCATGTACATTGAGCCGCCTCACGGCGGCCAGTGGAACAGCGGGTACTTCTACACGACCTATACTGGAACGGCTGTGGCGAACACGGTCACGGCATTGAGCCCGACTGCGCAAATCGTGTCGGGCGGCAGTCTCAATGCAACATC
>NZ_JAWRWN010000241.1:0-302 GCF_046535435.1 Achromobacter sp. SIMBA_011
CTCATGCCGCTGCTGATCGCCGCCTACGTGATCAGCTTCCTCGACCGCACCAACATCGCCTTCGCAAAGCACTCGATGGGCGTCGATCTCGGCATTTCATCCGCGGCCTACGGGCTCGGCGCCGGCCTGTTCTTCCTGCCCTACGCGCTGTTCGAGATCCCGAGCAACCTGATCATGCATCGCGTCGGCGCGCGCTTCTGGATCGCCCGGATCATGGTGACCTGGGGGCTGATCTCCGCTGCCATGGCTTTCGTCCAGGGCGAGACCTCCTTCTATGTGCTGCGCCTGCTGCTGGGGATCGC
>NZ_JAWRWN010000242.1:0-301 GCF_046535435.1 Achromobacter sp. SIMBA_011
GTCGGCACGTGGAATCTCGACGTTCATCTGCCCGCCGACCAGAAGGGCACGCACATGTCGCGTTTCGTGGCGCTGCTCGAAGAGAACAAGCAGCCGCTCGAACCGTCGACGTTCCGCGCGATGCTGACCGCAATGATCGCGAAGCTCGAATCGCAGGCGGGCCGCATCGAAGTGTCGTTCCCGTACTTCGTGAAGAAAGTCGCGCCGGTGTCGGGCGTCGAAAGTCTGCTGGACTACGAAGTGACGCTGACGGGCGACGTGCGCGACGGTGTGACGCGCCTGTTCCTGCAGGTGCTCGTGC
>NZ_JAWRWN010000243.1:0-301 GCF_046535435.1 Achromobacter sp. SIMBA_011
ATATCGTGTTCATGATCTTGGGCAGACGAGAGCGATGCGCGGAATGGACGAGATGCAAGAACCGCTGTTCACGACGGTAAAGCTGGAAGATTTTGTTCCGGCCGATCACCCATTGAGGCCGCTTCGACTGCTGGTCAATCAAGCGCTGAAGCGACTCAATGGGCTGTTCAGCACGATCTATGCAGACAGCGGTCGAGCATCGATTGCGCCCGAGAAACTGCTGCGTGCGCTGCTGTTGCAAGTGTTTTACTCGGTGCGTAGCGAGCGCATGCTGATGGAACAAATGCGCTACAACTTGCTG
>NZ_JAWRWN010000244.1:0-301 GCF_046535435.1 Achromobacter sp. SIMBA_011
CACTGGTGCTGCCCAGATGGACGGCGCGATCCTGGTTTGCTCGGCTGCCGATGGTCCGATGCCACAAACTCGTGAGCACATCCTGCTGTCCCGTCAGGTAGGCGTTCCGTACATCGTTGTCTTCCTGAACAAGGCTGACATGGTTGACGACGCTGAGCTGCTGGAGCTGGTTGAGATGGAAGTGCGCGATCTGCTGAGCACTTACGACTTCCCAGGCGACGACACTCCGATCATCATCGGTTCGGCTCTGATGGCTCTGAACGGCCAAGACGACAACGAAATGGGTACCACCGCTGTTAAG
>NZ_JAWRWN010000245.1:0-300 GCF_046535435.1 Achromobacter sp. SIMBA_011
TCGGGCTTGACCCGAGGATCCATTGATCGAGCGACAGTAGATCCTCGGGTCAAGCCCGAGGATGACGGAGAAAGCGAAGCGGCCATGAAGATTCAGGGAAGAGGAATCCCAAATGAGCACTTACACCAATTTCACCATCGAGACGGACGCAGACGGCATTGCCCTCGTCACCTGGGACATGCCGGAAAAATCCATGAACGTCTTCACGTCAGAAGTGATGGATGAGCTGAACGCCATTGTTGACGCGACTGTCGCCGATAGCGCCGTCAAGGGCGTCGTCTTCACGTCAGGCAAGAGCAC
>NZ_JAWRWN010000246.1:0-299 GCF_046535435.1 Achromobacter sp. SIMBA_011
GCAGCAAAGGCGCATGCAGAAGCTCAAGCAGCAATGGAATTTCGACGTCGAGAAGCAGTTCGAAGCTGTTCTTGACGATTTCAGGCCGGATGTTCTCAACACCCATTCGCTGCTGGACGTTACAACGCTGGTGTGGCGCGCGGCCCATAAGCGCGGCATTCCGATTGTTCACACGATCTGCGAATATGATCTCCTGTGCGGCAACGCGGCGATGTTCAAGGGCGGCAAGCCCTGTGAGCACATCCATTTCGGCTGTCAGGTGGTGAATTTCACCAAGAAATTCACGCAGCGTTATATTG
>NZ_JAWRWN010000247.1:0-299 GCF_046535435.1 Achromobacter sp. SIMBA_011
GGTGAACCTGTCGAACGACAAGATCATCGATCCGCTCACGCGCCTGGCCGACACGATGCACAAGCACGGCGCGAAGATCATGATCCAGGCGACGCACATGGGCCGCCGCTCGTCGTTCCACGGCGAGCACTGGCCGCATCTGATGTCGCCGTCGGGCGTGCGCGAACCGGTGCACCGCGGCAACGCGAAGATCATCGAGATCGAGGAAATCCGCCGCATCATCGGCGATTTCGCGGCGGCCGCGAAGCGCGTGAAGGCGGCCGGCATGGACGGCATCGAGATCTCGGCGGCGCACCAGC
>NZ_JAWRWN010000248.1:0-299 GCF_046535435.1 Achromobacter sp. SIMBA_011
CCGCGCTGACACAGCATCGGATCGGTCGTGCCGCTGGCCAGCAGCGACTGGTTGATGACCCATGCGTAGGGTTCGATGCCCGCCCGCGCGAGGTCGGCGCTCAGGCGTTCCGCTTCGTGAACCGGGGTGGCTTCTGGCAGCGTGACGATCAGGATTCGCGTGTAGTCCGGATCCCGCAACCGCGGCAGCAACTGACGGACCGGCTCCGGCATGTCGCCCTGCGTACGCATCACTTCGCGGTGATAGGCCTCGGCCGCATCGAGCAGCAGAATGGTGTGGCCGGTGGGCGCCGTATCCAG
>NZ_JAWRWN010000249.1:0-298 GCF_046535435.1 Achromobacter sp. SIMBA_011
GGGCGATGGGAGGCGTGAGCTTGATCACCGTGCCGTCCGAGAGGATGACGCCGTCGGGCTCGCCGCGCGGCGCGCTGGTCACATACGCAACCTGCCCCTGTGCATCCATCGGGGAAAGGCCCGCGCCACGCAGTTCGCGCGGCATTGGGCGCGCAGCCGCATCAGGTGCAGGCGGTTGAGCGACGAGTTGCTCGCCGCTTCTCGTATCCGTGATGCGTTGGGCGTCAAGGCTCGCCTCTGAGTTTCGCCAGCCACTCACCTGTACCGCGTCGCCCTTGCGAACCGTCGCGGCAAGCTG
>NZ_JAWRWN010000250.1:0-298 GCF_046535435.1 Achromobacter sp. SIMBA_011
AAGGATGCGGCTGAAGGTGTCAAGGCGCTGAAGGACATGGGCATTTCCTCGCTGATGCTGTCGGGTGACAATGCCCGCACGGCGCGTGCCATCGGCAACAAGCTCGGCCTTGAAGCGCGCGGCGAACTCCTGCCGCAGAACAAGGTCGAGGAAATCCGCAAGCTGGCGGCCCAAAAGACCGTGGAGATGGTGGGTGACGGCATCAACGCTGCGCCGGCGCTTGCCGCCGCCAGCGTCGGTGTCGCCATCGGCTCGGGCACGGATGTGGCGATGGAAGCGGCGGATGCGGCGCTGATGC
>NZ_JAWRWN010000251.1:0-296 GCF_046535435.1 Achromobacter sp. SIMBA_011
CGATCACGAGTATTTAGCCTTGGAGGATGGTCCCCCCATCTTCAGACAGGATTTCACGTGTCCCGCCCTACTTGTCGTACACTTAGTTCTTTCATACTGTTTTCGCCTACAGGGCTATCACCTGCTATGGCCGCACTTTCCAGAGCGTTCGGCTAACAATACAAATAAAGAGTACAAGGCTCATCCCATTTCGCTCGCCACTACTTTGGGAATCTCGGTTGATTTCTTTTCCTGCGGTTACTTAGATGTTTCAGTTCACCGCGTTCGCTTCTCTGGACCTATGTATTTAGTCCAGG
>NZ_JAWRWN010000252.1:0-296 GCF_046535435.1 Achromobacter sp. SIMBA_011
GGCCGTCGGCATCGCACCACGCGGCTGCATGCAGACCGCCCGTGAGTTTCGTGAGCGCCTGGTGCTGCGGCAATTCGCGGGCGGCGCGCGCGATCGCGTCGGGCGCGAGGCGCGCGAGAAAGCCGGTATCGGGCACGATTTCCGGTTCGAGATCGAGCAGGTCGATGCTCTCGATGCCGCACACGCCGCAGCCGCTGCGACCCGCGAGCGCGCGGCGCTTTTCCTTCAGCTCGACGAACGCCTGCTGCACGACCGTGAGATGCACTTCGGCGTGCGGCATCTCGGCCGCGGCGTGC
>NZ_JAWRWN010000253.1:0-296 GCF_046535435.1 Achromobacter sp. SIMBA_011
CGCGCCGCGCCCGGTCTGGATCTTTTTCACCAGCGTGCGGTTGTGCCAGTCCACCACGGCCACGTCGTCCTCGCCCGTCATGCCGACCAGCAGGTACTTGTCGCCGGGCGTCATCCACAGGCCCGCGGGCGTGTTGCCGATGTGCAGCTTCCAGAGCACGGTCTGCGTCGGCAAGTCGATGGCCGCCACTTCGCCGGTGTCCTGAAGCGTCACGAACGCGGTCTTGTTGTCCGACGCGAAGGTGATGTGGCTCGGCGTCTTCGCGAGCGGAATGCGCTTCACGAGCGTGACGTCAT
>NZ_JAWRWN010000254.1:0-296 GCF_046535435.1 Achromobacter sp. SIMBA_011
CTGTAATTCGCCTGCCCTCCGAGTGAAAGCGGCGACGACAATTCTCGCTGTCTGGTTTCGAACGCCTGCTGCAAAGCGGCCAGTGTAACCGGTCCGATGCGACCGTCCTCATAAAGCCCGCTGTCCGCCTGAAACGAGAGGACCGCTTCTTCCGTATCGGCACCGAAGATGCCGTCCGTCTCAAGACTGTCATAGTCTGCCGAGGCCGATTTGCGCCCTTCGAAATGCAGAAAATTCAGTATTTCCTGTATCGCCTGCACGGTACTTCCGCGCGAACCCTTCTCCAAGATCATCAT
>NZ_JAWRWN010000255.1:0-296 GCF_046535435.1 Achromobacter sp. SIMBA_011
CACCGAGGCGATCAACCTCGTGGCGAAAAGCTGGGGCGCGCAGAACGTGGGCGAGGGCGACGAGATCATCCTCTCGCACCTGGAGCATCACGCGAACATCGTGCCGTGGCAGCAACTGGCCGCGCAGAAGGGCGCGCGTCTGCGCGTGATTCCCGTCGACGATTCCGGCCAGGTGCTGCTCGACGACTACCGCAAGCTGCTCAGCGATCGTACGAAAATCGTGTCGGTCACGCAGGTGTCGAATGCGTTGGGGACGGTGGTGCCGGTGCGCGAGATCGTCGAGCTGGCGCATCGCG
>NZ_JAWRWN010000256.1:0-296 GCF_046535435.1 Achromobacter sp. SIMBA_011
GTCGCGACGAGACGAGCCAGCTTCTGCTGGCGCTGCGGAATATGAACGCGCGGCTGCAGGACGTGGTGGGGCGCGTGCGCTCGAGCAGCGAAAGCATCGCGTCGGGCTGCGCGCAGATCGGTGCCGGCAACACCGATCTCAGCCAGCGTACCGAGGAGCAGGCGGCCTCGCTCGAGGAAACCGCGGCCAGCATGGAGCAGTTGACGGCGACGGTCAAACAGAACACGGAAAACGCGCGGCAGGGGACCACGCTTGCCGGCAATGCTTCTGAGGTCGCGGTCCGAGGCGGGCAGGTG
>NZ_JAWRWN010000257.1:0-295 GCF_046535435.1 Achromobacter sp. SIMBA_011
AAGTTTCGGAGTCCGAACACACGCGTGAGCCACGCGGCGAGCGGAATCATCACGATCTCGGACATCAGATAGCCCGTGGAAATCCACGTGCCTTCGGTGCCGGTCGCGCCGATTTCGCCCTGGATCTGCGGCAGCGCCGAGTTCGTGATGGAGATGTCGAGCGTGGCCATCAACGCGCCCAGCGCGCCGGCGGCCACCGCGATCCAGTCGGCGACGCCCGCGCGCTGCTCGCCGTGCGGCTGCGGCGCGGCGGGTGCTTGCGCGGCGTTGGGTGGGACGTTGGGTACGTCAGCCA
>NZ_JAWRWN010000258.1:0-295 GCF_046535435.1 Achromobacter sp. SIMBA_011
TTCGTGGGCGCAGGATCAGAACTATCTGCCCGCGCTCGCCGAACTGGGCGTGACGGTCGCGCAGCGCGTGTTTGGCAACGGGCACTATCTGCGCCCATGCATGGTGGAATTCATCGGCTGCACCAACGTGCTGATGCAGAACTACCATACGCAGAACACGCCGTTCTGGCAGCATCATCCGACCGATTGCAAGAACGTGGTGATTCAGGGCGTATTCGCGGACAGCATCGGCCCGAACAACGACGGCTTCGATCCGGATGCGTGCAGTTACGTGCTCGCCGATGGCGTGACGTTC
>NZ_JAWRWN010000259.1:0-295 GCF_046535435.1 Achromobacter sp. SIMBA_011
GGCAGCGCGGCGCGAGGCCGACCTTCTCGAGGTATTCGCGCGCGCGGTCCTCGGCTTCCTTCTTCGGGATGCCGAGCACGTTCACGGGCGCTTCCATCACGTTCTCGAGCACGTTCATGTGCGACCACAGGTTGAAGTGCTGGAACACCATCGCCAGCTTGGTGCGCACGCGCTGCAACTGCTTCGCATCGGCCGCGCGCAGCGCGCCGGTCTTGTCGGGCGTGGTGCGCACTTCCTCGCCGTCGACGACGATGCGGCCAGCGTTCGGCTGCTCGAGGAAGTTGATACAGCGCAG
>NZ_JAWRWN010000260.1:0-295 GCF_046535435.1 Achromobacter sp. SIMBA_011
GGGCCCGCACCCGCTCGTACCACGCACGCAGGTTCGCATGGCGGCTCAGGTCGATATCCGCGTTGTACACCGAGCGCATCCAAGCGGCCTTGCCCCAGCCCGTCACCGCGAACAGGTACGCGTCGGCGATCGTGAATGTGTCGCCCGTCAAGTACGCGTTGCCGTCGAGCTGCCGGTCGATCCATGCAAAGCGGCTGTCGAGCTTCCGGCGCACCGGATCGACGTATTTGCCCGCCTGTACCGCGTACAGCAACGGAATGAACCCCTTGTGGATCTCCGTGCCGAGGAAGTTCAG
>NZ_JAWRWN010000261.1:0-294 GCF_046535435.1 Achromobacter sp. SIMBA_011
GCGCCGGCGATCGCCTCGCGCTGCCGAACGGCGCGTTCGTGTCGGCCGCGCTGGGCTACGACGCGGGTCGCACCGACGACGATCGCTTCGGTCGTGCGGGCTCCGATCATCTGAAGGGAATGGGCAGGGTGCCGGGCTCGGTGCTGTTCGCGATGCACGCAGGCGTGAAGCTGCCGGACGGCGGCGAGCTGAGCCTTGCGATCGATGCGCCGGTCACGCATGGGTCGCGCGGCTTGTCCGGCCATGTCGATCTCGCGGTGCCCGTGTTCGAGCGCGGACGGCACGCGCTGGTCG
>NZ_JAWRWN010000262.1:0-294 GCF_046535435.1 Achromobacter sp. SIMBA_011
GCGAGCGTATAGGCATAGGTCACGATGGCCTTCCATCGCGGCGTGATGTTGCCGGTGATGTCCAGCTCCACACCCTGACTGCGCTGCTTGCCGGTGAGCACTTCCAGCAATGGATTGGTGGGATCGGTCGTGAGAATGTGATTCCGGTTGATATTGAAAACCGCCAGATTTGCATTCAGGCGATCTTTAATCAGTTCCTGCTTCACGCCGATTTCGAATTGTTCCGCGACCTCCGCCGCATACGTGACGTTGCTGCCGCTGTGACCGACATTCGGTGCGTAACTACGGCTCCAG
>NZ_JAWRWN010000263.1:0-294 GCF_046535435.1 Achromobacter sp. SIMBA_011
GGCGTCGCGTCAAGCCGTCAACGACAACTGGGTGAACGGTACGGGCGAATGGGTGTGGATGAACGGCACGAACGAGCTCTGCTGGCGTGACGCGTTCTGGACGCCGGCCACCGCCAACGCAAAGTGCGATGGCGCACTGGTCGCCCAGGCACCGCAACCGCCGGTCGCTCCGGCTGCTGCACCGGCAATTTCGAGCCAGAAGATCACGTACCAAGCCGACGCGCTGTTCGACTTCGACAAGGCAACGCTCAAGCCGCTGGGCAAGCAGAAGCTGGACGAACTGGCATCGAAGAT
>NZ_JAWRWN010000264.1:0-293 GCF_046535435.1 Achromobacter sp. SIMBA_011
GCTTTCATGCGGGCCATGAAGCCATCCCACGAAGAAATCGCGATGCCGAGCTGGCGCTTGACGGCCTGCGCGTCGAACTGCGAGCGGTGCGGCACTTTCACGGCCCCGGCCGAATCGCCGAGCGCGATTTGCAGTGTGTTGTTGCAAACGACGCGGATACTCGTGAATTGAGCCGTCGTCGCCAGAGTGCCATCGCATGCCGTTGCCAGCAGCAGATATCCGTTTACCGTGTCTTTGCCCTTGAGCGCGACCGACTGGCCGGTACGGGCGAGCGCCCACAATTTCTTGCCCTC
>NZ_JAWRWN010000265.1:0-293 GCF_046535435.1 Achromobacter sp. SIMBA_011
GTCGGGCTCCTGATCTTCCTGCTCGTGCCCGAGCAAGCCACGCAGCAGCACCTCGAGATCCTGTCGGAGATCGCGCAGCTGCTGTCCGATCGAGACGCGCGCGAGCGTCTGCACAACGAAACGGATATCGCCGAGTTGCATCGCCTGCTCACTCAGTGGCAACCTTGAGTTGATCCGGGCGGAACATTCCCCAGAACCCGGCGGCACGCGCCGCCGTCCAGGGCCGCCCGGCGCCGGTCCGGCATGGCGACGCCCGTCGCCGTGCGCATGCACCGGCTCATTGGAGTGACGAG
>NZ_JAWRWN010000266.1:0-293 GCF_046535435.1 Achromobacter sp. SIMBA_011
GTCATTACTTCATTCCACGACATCACACGGGGCGCGAATACACGGGTAGCGGGCCCGTCTATGCAAAGCAGTTCTGGGGCAGCACCTTTAACCACTACGAGCGTCTCCGCACACTGGAATTCAAATGAATACGTCGTTCATTCCGCAGATCAGTCCCGCGCAGAGTCTGCTTGAACAACTGCATGCACCGACGTCGGTGCGGAAAGTTTCGTTGTCGCAGGCTCTGATTGATTTCGACGAGGCGTCCGCGCTGATCGACATGAGCGCGGGCAAGCGGGTGTTGAACGTGGGAT
>NZ_JAWRWN010000267.1:0-293 GCF_046535435.1 Achromobacter sp. SIMBA_011
AGCACGAAAGCATTCTGCCAGCCCGGCATCTCAGCCCGGCCCTCGATGGCGTCTGCGGCACTGACATCGGCATTCGGACGGGGGGCAACACCCGCCTTCATTGCCGCCGTCTGCTGACCGGCAACCTGGCTGCCGGCATCACGAGCCTTGTCGCTCCCCTCCCCTACGCTATTGGACGGATTCTGGAATCTGGATCGGGAGAAGCTCATGGCAGCGTGCACACTCATCATAAACGTACATATTTCGATCCTTTTGAAATAGAAAATAAAGGTTAATTACCCCTTTCCAAACCG
>NZ_JAWRWN010000268.1:0-293 GCF_046535435.1 Achromobacter sp. SIMBA_011
CTGCAGGTACGACCAGGTCTCGTCGATGGTGGGACGGTGATCTTCGGGAAAGCGCAGCCGCCGTTCGATCTGCTGCTCGAACTGCGCGAAGATGCTGTTGATGATGTCGTCCTTGTTGCGGAAATGGTAGTACAGGTTGCCTGGACTGATTTCCATTTCCTCGGCGATCGTCGTGGTCGTGACGTTCGGCTCGCCGATCTCGTTGAACAGTTTCAACGACAACTCAAGAATCCGTTCGCGTGTACGGCGGGGAGGTTTGGCTTCCATGTCCGGCCCTGAATGTGCGGCGCCGG
>NZ_JAWRWN010000269.1:0-291 GCF_046535435.1 Achromobacter sp. SIMBA_011
CAGTCGCCGACCCACGCGATGCGCCGGCCGCGCAGATCCGTGTCCAGCGGCGTCGCGAACACCAACGGCTGCTCCGCGAGCGACAGTGGATCGTTCGCGTCGTAGCCGGCCTGGATCGCCAGCAGTTGCGCGACGTCGCCGACCGTGCGGCCCATCGGCCCTTCGGTGCCGAGCTGCTGCATGAACACGTCGACGGCGGGCCAGCGCGGCACGCGCCGACGAGTACGGCGGCTCGCGCGAGAACCGGATGCGCTTTCCGCTCGAGATCTTCGACATCGTGCGGGCGGCGTT
>NZ_JAWRWN010000270.1:0-291 GCF_046535435.1 Achromobacter sp. SIMBA_011
GGGACGCGACCGCGCTGGTGCTTGTGCTAAACGTGGTCGACAGGTTCTCGATGGCAGAGTTGGTGGCAAACAGCTGCGAACCGTTGATGGCGTCTGTACTCGCGGCGCTGACCCGACCCGCGGCAACGTTGGTGATCTGACGTTCCATACCCGGTGCGCCGACGCTCACCACGCTTGTCGGTCCGGCACCGGCAAACGCGTAGGGTATACCGCCGATAGTAGTACCGGCTGTCGGATTCGGCACGGCCGTGATCGAGCTAGCCCCGAGCGCGACGTCGTTGGCATTGATCG
>NZ_JAWRWN010000271.1:0-291 GCF_046535435.1 Achromobacter sp. SIMBA_011
CATAAATTCCTGCTAGCTCCGCCGGCTGTCCGGCACGCTTTAATGGAACGGCCGGTGTTTCCTTGCCGAATTTCGGAATGTTTTCACCGGGCTGTCCTCCCGAAATCTGCAGAGGCGTCCAGATCGGCCCCGGCGCGACGGCGTTCACGCGAATGTCGCGCTCGGCCAGTTCGATCGACAGCGAACGCGTGAACGCGACGATCGCGCCCTTGGTCGCCGAGTAGTCGAGCAGCTTCGGGCTGCCGTGATACGCGGTGACCGACGCGGTGTTGACGATGCGTCCACCGGGCT
>NZ_JAWRWN010000272.1:0-290 GCF_046535435.1 Achromobacter sp. SIMBA_011
GGCCGGCGCGGTGCTGCTGTCGGTCGAGCACGGCGACCAGAAGCGGCGCGGGCTGTCCGCGTCGTGGACGCAAATGGGCCCGTCGTTCGGCACGCTGCTCGGCACCGGCTGCATCGCGCTCGTGACGCTGTCCACCACGTCGGGAGACTTCCTGTCGTGGGGCTGGCGCGTGCCGTTCGCGGCCAGCGCGCTGCTCGTCGTGTTCGGCTTCTGGCTGCGTCGCGGCGTCGACGAAACGCCGCAGTTCGAGCAGCTCGCCGAGTCGCACGCGACCGCCGAAGTCCCCGTCG
>NZ_JAWRWN010000273.1:0-290 GCF_046535435.1 Achromobacter sp. SIMBA_011
GTAAAGAGATTCATCTGAAAGCACTTAGAGATGGGTGCGAGTAAGTGAATCAGGGTTGTGATTGTATCAATGTATTTTTAAGTGATCGAAAGATTGCCTTGAAATACGGCGCAACACGAATACTCAACCTGTAGCGAGTGGATTGAGTGGTTCCTCCGGGGATCATGAGACACACCCGTTATAGGGTCAAGCGAACAAGTGCATGTGGTGGATGCCTTGGCGATCACAGGCGATGAAGGACGCGGTAGCCTGCGAAAAGCGGTGGGGAGCTGGCAAACAAGCTTTGATCC
>NZ_JAWRWN010000274.1:0-290 GCF_046535435.1 Achromobacter sp. SIMBA_011
TTGCGGTATGTTGAAGAATAATATCATTTTAAATGAGGGTATTCAGCTGCCTAAGTTGAACTTAGGGACGTATATAAATCTACTATCATTTTAAATGATACCAGCTTCACGATTAAGAATGAGTATCCCCTCCCCTGTTCCTCAGGGTTGGTATCGTGGTATACTATAGGAAAAATATACTGGTGGTGGGAATGAGTGGGTTGGCTTATTTTTGGATTTTTAGCGTTTTGCGGAATAGGCATTTTTCTAGTCATGAAATCAATAGATCATCAAAATAACAGAAAAAAAGC
>NZ_JAWRWN010000275.1:0-290 GCF_046535435.1 Achromobacter sp. SIMBA_011
GACGCTGGTTGGCGTCGGTTATCGTGCGCAAGCGCAAGGCGACAAGCTGAACCTGTCGCTGGGTTTCTCGCACCCGGTGGTGCACCAGATGCCGGAAGGCGTCAAGGCTGAAACTCCGACGCAAACCGAAATCGTGATCAAGGGGATCAACAAGCAACAAGTCGGTCAAGTAGCTGCGGAAGTTCGCGGTTACCGTCCGCCGGAGCCCTACAAGGGCAAGGGCGTGCGCTATTCCGACGAGGTTGTGATCCTCAAAGAAACGAAGAAGAAGTAAGGGTGCGCAATCATGG
>NZ_JAWRWN010000276.1:0-290 GCF_046535435.1 Achromobacter sp. SIMBA_011
CAACCCGAACGCGCGGCTGATGGCCGAGATGATCCAGGCCGACTGGGCGAAGATCGGCGTGAAGGCGAAGATCGTCACCTACGAATGGGGCGAGTACATCAAGCGCGCGCACGCCGGCGAGCAGGACACGATGCTGATCGGCTGGACCGGCGACAACGGCGACCCGGACAACTGGCTCGGCACGCTGCTCGGCTGCGAAGCCGTGAACGGCAACAACTTCGGCAAGTGGTGCTACAAGCCGTTCGACGACCTGGTCCAGAAGGGCCGCCAGACGTCGGATCAGGCTGAGC
>NZ_JAWRWN010000277.1:0-289 GCF_046535435.1 Achromobacter sp. SIMBA_011
GGTCAGCATTCCGCTGATCGTCTGGGGCAGCCAGCTCGTGCTCAAACTGCTCGACCGCTATCCGGTGATCGTCACGCTGGGCGCGGCGCTGCTCGGCTGGATCGCGGGCGGGCTGATCGTCAACGATCCGGCCGGCGACCGCTGGCCGCTGCTCGATACGCCGCTCGCCGAGTACGGCATGTGCGTGGCGGGCGCGGTGTTCGTGGTGGTGCTCGGCCATGTGCTCAGGCGTCGCAACGCGCGGCGCGCGCAGGGCTCGCATTGAGAATGGGGCGAAGGCGTGCGCTGC
>NZ_JAWRWN010000278.1:0-289 GCF_046535435.1 Achromobacter sp. SIMBA_011
CGGGCGGTTCGTCGGCGCCGGTGATCCCGGGCGACATCATGATGCAGACCGATCTCGATTACGACTCGATCGCGAAGGCGGGCTCGATGCTCGGCTCCGGCGCGGTGATCGTAATTCACGGCGACACCGACGCGCAGGACGTGTCGCTCGCCGACTACGTGTCTCGCATGAAGCCGGAGCAGAGCAAGATCTACTACGTGACCGCCGATACGTGGCAGGCCGCGAAGAACAGCCCGCATCTGGAAGTGTTCCGCAAGAAGGGCGTCGAGGTGCTGCTGCTGACCGATCG
>NZ_JAWRWN010000279.1:0-289 GCF_046535435.1 Achromobacter sp. SIMBA_011
CGTCAGATACTGGTCCGCGACCTGCGACACGAGCGAGATCTCGGTGGCCTGCCGTGCATACGAGGTCGACAGGTACTGCGCGAGCGCCTGGTCCTTCAGGCTCTGCACGCGGCCGAACAGGTCGAGCTCCCAGGACGCGGAAAGCCCGACGCTGTAGGTGCGCGTGATGAGCGGCTGGCGCGTCGTCGACACGCCCGCGGGATAGCGCTGGATGTTGCCGGAGCCGGTGCCGTCGAGGGTCGGGAACAGCCCCGCGCGCGTGATCTGGTACTGCGCGCGCGACGCCTCG
>NZ_JAWRWN010000280.1:0-289 GCF_046535435.1 Achromobacter sp. SIMBA_011
GGTGGTGAAATAGATGTCGCTACGTCCGGTCTCATCTATGTTGATCGTTTGAAAACTGTAGCCGGAGTTTGGAGTATTCTGCGAAGGAGGAAGACCGGCTAACCCGGTGCCGACCGGATCAGCGTCAGCCGGAAGATTGACATTCAGCACACCCTTGGTCGAGGGGGTTACCATCAGGCTACCGCCGTCGAACTGCACCGGTGACAGGCCATCGAAGCCATTTACTACCACTGTTGGTTCAGCTCCAGCCTGATAAGGGTATCCAAGCACTTTGTATCCAGCCGCATTG
>NZ_JAWRWN010000281.1:0-289 GCF_046535435.1 Achromobacter sp. SIMBA_011
CGTGGAATGAAGTAATGACTGGGAAAAACGGTCAAGTCCGTGGGCTTGAATTCGTGGATAGCCTGAGTGAATCGCAACGGCCCGACCGTCTTCCAAGCCTTTTCGTTGCAGACCGTCGACAGGCGCCGGATGTCGGCTACTATTTTCCGAAACAGCGGGTGTCCCGGACGTGCACCGACATAGCCCGCGGCTAGCAATCCCGGCGCGGCGAATTCGCTTTCCCAGCACGTCACCAAGTCGCACTCGAACAACGTTGGATCGAGCGGACGAATGCAGACGCTGTCCGCGT
>NZ_JAWRWN010000282.1:0-288 GCF_046535435.1 Achromobacter sp. SIMBA_011
TCGGTCGCAGAGCGCATCGTTTATGGCGCATTCGAACAAATCCAGACCAAGGGTGGCAAGGACCCGCTGGAAGTGTTCACGGTTGCGCTCAACAACGTGAAGCCGGTGGTCGAAGTGAAGAGCCGCCGCGTTGGTGGTGCCAACTATCAAGTTCCGGTCGAAGTGCGCCCGTCGCGTCGTATGGCATTGGCGATGCGCTGGCTGCGTGAGGCTGCGAAGAAGCGCAGCGAGAAGTCGATGGCTCTGCGTCTGGCAGGCGAACTCTCCGAAGCGGCCGAAGGCCGTGGC
>NZ_JAWRWN010000283.1:0-287 GCF_046535435.1 Achromobacter sp. SIMBA_011
CGAGGAGGGCATCTCGCTGATGGCCGCGTGCACACCGCTCGCCGGCATTCTCGGCGACAAGTTCGTGAAGGCGTATCTGGCGTTGAAGGAGACGGAGTACGAGGCGTTCTTCCGCGTGATCAGTTCGTGGGAGCGCCGTCATTTGCTGCTTCATGTGTGAGGGGCGCGAGGGGAAAGGGGAGGCGATAGGATCGAACGGAGCGCGGCCAGCGCCGGCGCAGCGATGGGCTGGTTCGGGCGCGGCGACGAATGGTTCACTCAGCTACATTCCGCCTCCGGACCGGACT
>NZ_JAWRWN010000284.1:0-287 GCF_046535435.1 Achromobacter sp. SIMBA_011
GCGCAGCCGCGCGGATTCGAGCGCATCGCGTGCGATCCGATAAAGCACCGACGCGGCCGCATCGTCCACCACGGTCGCGCTGAGGTCGGTGTCGATCTTCACGCCGTATCGGGCGAACAGATCCTGCGCGAGCCACTCGAGCGTGGCGGCGAGCCCGAACTCGTCGAGCATCGGCGGCCTGAGGTCGGCGGTAAGTTGCCGCACGTGCGCGGCGAGATGGTCCAGATGCGCGTCGATCTTCCGGCTGGCTTCGTCCGCGGTTCCGTCTCGCTGCCTCAGCTGCGCAT
>NZ_JAWRWN010000285.1:0-287 GCF_046535435.1 Achromobacter sp. SIMBA_011
ATGCTGGAGGTGCTGCGCTCCGATTTCGTCAAGTTCGCCCGTGCCCGCGGCATTCCCCGCTGGCGCATCTATTTCCGCCATGCGCTGCGCAACTGTCTGATGCCCGTCGTGACGCTGACGACGATGAATGTCGGCTCGCTCATCGCCTTTGCGCTCATCACGGAGACGGTGTTTCAGTGGCCGGGCATGGGCATGCTGTTCATACAGGCGGTGACATTTCTCGATATCCCCGTCATGGCGGCCTATCTCTGCATCATTTCCTTCATCTTCGTTGTCCTCAACACGTT
>NZ_JAWRWN010000286.1:0-286 GCF_046535435.1 Achromobacter sp. SIMBA_011
TAGCTCTACTGAATGTAGAAATGACTGATTTAGTCCGTCAACAATTGAGGTCTTTATTTGCATGTGATTGAAATGGTTTATCGCCTTTTGGGTTGTGCCGCCTGGTGTCATGACCCTTTCGCAAAGTCTCATTGGTGTATCTGGGCCTGCCTCTAACAGAGCGGAAGTTCCACGAAGTATCTGAATTACCATTGATGTAGCACTTGCGTTGTCAAACCCAGCTATTTTGGCGTACTCGATAAGTGCTGCTGTAAAATACGAGATGTAGGCGGGACCGCCTCCTACC
>NZ_JAWRWN010000287.1:0-286 GCF_046535435.1 Achromobacter sp. SIMBA_011
CCGGATTCGGCGAAGATTTCCGATTGGCCATCTGCCCTGACAACAGTACGGCCCACAGCGCGCAGGTATTCGCCGACCGCTTCATATCCGCTCAGCACCACCATGTCACTGAAGTCATTCGGTACCATGTCGCGGATACGCGCATCTGCGGCGAATCGTGGCCAAACCAGATGCGCACTCGCATCTTCCGCCGCACGCCGCGCCCGTGCCTGCGGCTCGCCACGACCCAGTTCACCTAGCACGATCAGCTCCGCGGCGGGATACTGTTCACGCAAACTCTTCGCTA
>NZ_JAWRWN010000288.1:0-286 GCF_046535435.1 Achromobacter sp. SIMBA_011
CTAAAAGACGGCGGCGTTTATCATTCATAACAACGGCGGCCATCAGCCGTCGAAGAATTCCTTCATCCGGGCAAAGAAGCCGGTCGATTCCGGATTGTTCTCCTTGGAGGAGAGCTGCTCGAACTCCTGCAAAAGCTCACGTTGACGCTTGCTGAGCTTCTGCGGCGTCTCGATCTGAATCTGGATATAAAGGTCGCCCGTCTGCGCCGAACGCAGCACCGGCATGCCCTTGCCCTTCAGGCGGAACTGCTTGCCCGGCTGGGTACCTTCCGGAACCGTGACGCGC
>NZ_JAWRWN010000289.1:0-286 GCF_046535435.1 Achromobacter sp. SIMBA_011
CCCGGAGGTTCTAAAATACCTCAGGCAGGCCGGCCGCGCCGGCATCCGACACTCAGGTAACGACCATGGGACTCGGCGACGCTCCGCTGCTATTCGATTTCGAACACGATTCGTCGGAAAACCTGACGTACATCCCGATGATCGTGCGCTTCAATCTCGACCGCTTCGGTCTGCGCATCTCGCTCGAGCAGTGGCAGCTGCTGCCGCTGGAGGACCGCAAGCTGCTCGCACGCTTTCCCGCCGACGACGATACCGCGATCGAGCCCAATTTCGATCACGCGCTGTT
>NZ_JAWRWN010000290.1:0-286 GCF_046535435.1 Achromobacter sp. SIMBA_011
CGGCGTCGAGCCGACGAAGCTGACGGCCTGCACGTCCGGATGGTCGAGCAGCGCGTCGACCGCGCCCTTGTCGCCCTGCACGACGTTGAACACGCCGGCGGGCAGGCCGGCCTGGGTGAGCAGGTCGGCCATGAACAGCGCGGCCGACGGATCGCGTTCGCTCGGCTTCAGCACGAACGTGTTGCCGCACGCGACGGCCATCGGCCACATCCACAGCGGCACCATCACCGGGAAGTTGAACGGCGTGATGCCGGCGACCACGCCGAGCGCCTGGAACTCGCTCCAC
>NZ_JAWRWN010000291.1:0-286 GCF_046535435.1 Achromobacter sp. SIMBA_011
CACCTCGCGCCTGCGAACGCGCCGAAAGGCCGCAGACCGCCCGGCGGGCCCGCCCCGCGCGTCTCCGGTACAATCGGACGGATAGTTCCGCCCAGGCGCCGCGGCCCGTGCACGAGGCCCCCGCGCCCTTCTCTCAGGTTTCGCTCATGTCCAACAATCAGATCCTCTTCGAACGCGCCCAGAAGACCATTCCGGGCGGCGTCAACTCACCGGTGCGCGCCTTCCGTTCGGTCGGCCGCACGCCGCGCTTCGTGTCGCGCGCACAGGGCCCGTACTTCTGGGATGC
>NZ_JAWRWN010000292.1:0-285 GCF_046535435.1 Achromobacter sp. SIMBA_011
TCCGGCGATGCGGATGCCCATTGCGGCGCGGCGGCGCGCGACGCCGAGATATGCAGATCGACCGATGCGGCGGGATAGGTGATGCCGAGGGTCGGGCCGAAGGGCGATACTTCCATGCCGACAGGACTTTCATCTGCGGGATGTCCAGGCAGGTCGAACGGCTGCGAAAGGCGCGCCTTATAGGCAGCAAGGCCGTCATCCTTGGCGGTTTCGCCATAGATCTTGCCGCTTGGGACCTCGGGATAGGCCGACCAGTAATCGCGCTTGGCCGCAGCATCAGTCGCC
>NZ_JAWRWN010000293.1:0-285 GCF_046535435.1 Achromobacter sp. SIMBA_011
CACGTGCGGATGGGTGTGCGGCTCGTTGCCGTCGTACGGAAAGTCGTGCGCGTGCTGATGGTGTTCGTCGTGACGATGCCGGTGCGCGTGTTCGAGCCGTTCGTGCGCGTGCTCGTGTTCGTGCCGCTCGCGCACATGCAGCCAGATGCCGAGCGCCATCAACGCGGCCGCGATCCAGAACGTGACGGACGGCAGTGCCGGCCAGATCAGCAGCGACAGCACGACGCCGAACAGCGGCGCCACGGAAAAATACGCGCCCGTGCGCGCACTGCCGAGATGGCGCAG
>NZ_JAWRWN010000294.1:0-284 GCF_046535435.1 Achromobacter sp. SIMBA_011
CCGGTGATGTTCCGGCTGCTGCAGCTCGCGCATCGGCACGACTTCACGTTCGTCGAGGACGACGTCTACGCGGACTTCGAAGCGGCGCCGTCGCAGCGGCTCGCGACGCTCGATCAGTTCGAACGGGTGATCTATCTGAGCGGGTTTTCGAAGGCTTTGTCGTCGTCGCTGCGGATCGGCTACCTGGCCGCGCGGCCCGAGCTGATCAAGCCGCTCGTCGAGCTGAAGGCGCTCACGAGCATGGGTGGCGCGCGGCTCGCGGAAAGCATCGTCGCGTCGCTGCT
>NZ_JAWRWN010000295.1:0-284 GCF_046535435.1 Achromobacter sp. SIMBA_011
TTGCCGGATCGCCATCAATGGTCGGTCGACATCGAACGCGTCGACGCGGCCGGCGGCCCGCTGGTCGCGTGGGATTCGCATGTGACGTTTCGCATCGCGAAGGTATTCGAGTCGGGCGTCGACGCGAACACGCGTGCCGGCGATCCCGATCAGGTTGCAGTCGAGATCCGGTTGTTTCTGCCCGAGCAGGCGTATATGGGCGAGCAGCGCGTCGGCATCTTCGGTCGACGGCACGGCAACCGGTTCGGGGCGACGCTGTCGGTGACGGCCGGGTCGCAGTGGGG
>NZ_JAWRWN010000296.1:0-284 GCF_046535435.1 Achromobacter sp. SIMBA_011
GGATGACGGTGCGGAACAGTTCGCCACCCACCAGGAGGCGTGGCAGCAGGCCGTTAAGGAGCATGATGCCGTGTTGGAAAAGGCGCTTAGGACGTTGCCTGCAACTGCTGGAAAGAGCGGGCAGGAGGTCGGTGCGGCCTACCAGCGCCTTATGATCGAGATCGAGCGCATCAAGCCGATGAAATCGCGAGTAGCTGCCCATGAGTCTCAGCTCGACGCCTTGCGACAGGAGCGACGCAATCTGTTGGCCGAATTATCAGATTTGCGCGGACAACGCATACGCG
>NZ_JAWRWN010000297.1:0-283 GCF_046535435.1 Achromobacter sp. SIMBA_011
GAATGAAGTGGACCGATTCGGGGTTCGGCCCGCCAAGCCAGCAAGCCGCATGCCGGCCACGGCAGGACGCTGGCGGCGTTACAGCGGCACGACGTCGGGACGATTGCGCGGGAACTGCGCGATCACGTCCGGCGCGATGTTCAGGTGCGCTTCGACGAGCTGCGGCGGCGTGTGCGCGAGCCAGTCGGACAACGACACCTCCGCATAGCGGTCGGCCTTGAAGATCTCGAGGAACACGAGGTCGGTGCGGCCGGTGTTCTGCACGTAGTGACCGAGGCTCTTC
>NZ_JAWRWN010000298.1:0-283 GCF_046535435.1 Achromobacter sp. SIMBA_011
GTTAGTCATGCGACAGTAACTATGAAGCATCACTTCAGGGGTGATTTTAGTTCATACCACTTAGTTAATTACAGCCGAAATACTGGACTGCCACTATCAAAACAAACCTTCCAAGGTATTACAGATGACTCATCTTGGTCACGAGGCCAAGCATGGGGGGCTTATGGCTATACAATGGTTTATCGCTACACAAAAGATGAAAAGTTTTTAAACCATGCACGTAATATTGTGAATTACATCCTTACTCACAAAAACATGCCTGAAGATCTAGTTCCGTATTTTG
>NZ_JAWRWN010000299.1:0-283 GCF_046535435.1 Achromobacter sp. SIMBA_011
ACCGGAGCACTTTCAACAGCCTCTGCTTCTACTTTTAATACTACTCCTCAAACCGTTGCTAATGGTGATCCTTTTTCATTAGTAGGGAATCAGTTCTTAAATAATGTTACTTTTACTGCTCCAGATACTTTTACAGTTCAAGAAAGTGGTAACTATTATATATCTGCACAAGTTAGTTCAGCTAGTGGGCAAGCAGGTCCGGTTGGTATAGGTGTTAATGCCGTTCTCCCTAACCAGGGTACTGCTAGTGGTCTAGTCAACGGAACCTCAACTGGTGAACAAG
>NZ_JAWRWN010000300.1:0-283 GCF_046535435.1 Achromobacter sp. SIMBA_011
CGTGAAAGGGGTGGTGGGGCCGGCAGGATAGTCAAGTTTGTGGTACAAACCTGATAACGGCCCAGCCTCCGGCAGGGATGAGCAAGCCAAGTGATTAGTCTTGTTGTTGGTACAAAATTGTACTAACATTCCGCTCATGAAAACAAGATTCGAATGGGACCCGGCAAAAGCCGAAACCAATCTCCGGAAGCACCGCGTGAGCTTCGAGATTGCCGCTCGTGCCTTTGCGGACCCGTTCGCCGTCACGGAGCAGGATCGCATTGAGGGCGAGGAATATCGCTGG
>NZ_JAWRWN010000301.1:0-283 GCF_046535435.1 Achromobacter sp. SIMBA_011
GACGCCCACCCAGTTTTCTTCCGAGCCAGGTTGTGGCGATCCGGCCAGCATGCGCTCGCCCGTGGTGGCGTCGACGGGACCGCCGTAGATCTTGCTCGCGGTGCTCACTTCGGCGGCGGTCAGGCAGTTGCTGGTTCTGGTCGCGCCGCTGGCGCATTGAATCGACGCGGGGTCGAAGTTGCAGGTGCGCGGATCGGCGATCAAGCCGTCGGGCACGCCTGCCTGTCCGCCGCATGCGGCCACGACGGCCTTGTGCAGCACGAGCGCCTTGTCGGCATACAGG
>NZ_JAWRWN010000302.1:0-283 GCF_046535435.1 Achromobacter sp. SIMBA_011
GGGCCGATCCCGCAGTTCCTTCAAGCCGTTGATCACGACCAGCAGGGCGCGGCCGTGCTCTTCCGAGCCGTCCCACGCCTCGACGATAGCGTTGCGCAGCAGATCGTTATAGGCGCCCGCCTGACGCGCGGCCGCCTTCACACCATAGAAACTGCATAGCTTATTGAATGGCGCGCTGCGCCGCAGCCGGCGCCCGTCCGACATCCGAAGCCGCGACACCGTCGGTTGGCTGACGCCAGAAAGTCGCGCAATTTCGCTGGACGAGCGTGTATCTGCCAGCAAG
>NZ_JAWRWN010000303.1:0-282 GCF_046535435.1 Achromobacter sp. SIMBA_011
GCTTGCCAACCAGCTTTACTAAGAGTCAGGCGGCCTGACATGATATCGCCCGTTTTCTGCACCTTATTAGCAGAGAGCCAGTTGTTTAGTGCGCCGCCCCAAAGAGGGCCGCTAAGGTTTCCATCGTTTTGGAAAACGGCAGAACCGATGTTTAGCGGACCCGTCGGAATAGTCACTACGCCAGTATCAGAAATTCGCATGGTATACGCTGTATTAGCACCATTGACGAATCCAATGTCTTTTACATTTGGGTCTGCGTTTGTTTGAATGCGCGGGTTGTAG
>NZ_JAWRWN010000304.1:0-281 GCF_046535435.1 Achromobacter sp. SIMBA_011
TGCCGCGAACGGTCTCGATCATCGCATCGCAGCCGGCCGGTTTCAAGGCCGCGCGCAAGCGCTTGATGTGCACGTCGACGGTGCGCTCCTCGACGAACACGTGATCGCCCCACACCTGGTCGAGCAGTTGCGTGCGGCTGTGCACGCGCTCCGGATGCGTCATGAAGAAGTGCAGCAGACGGAACTCGGTCGGGCCAAGATCGAGCTTGATCTCCGAGCCTTCGGCGTGCGCCGCGACGCGGTGCGTGGCCGGGTCGAGCTTGAGACCGTTGATGGCGACC
>NZ_JAWRWN010000305.1:0-281 GCF_046535435.1 Achromobacter sp. SIMBA_011
ATGGCGACGCGATGGACTGGATCACCCAGGGCGACCTGCAAACCGCCGCCGACGCGCTGATCGCGCGCCACGAGATTCCGCCCGTGGTGATCGTGATGCCGCAAGGCGGCACCGACTGGTACGTCGATCGCAAGGAAAAGCTGGAGACGGCGTTCTTCAACGACCTGATGCCCGAGATCGAACAGCATTTCGCAGTCGAGGACGACCGCGGCGGCCGCGCGATCGGCGGCGTATCGATGGGCGGGTTCGGCGCGCTGCGCTACACGCTCGAGCATCCCGAG
>NZ_JAWRWN010000306.1:0-281 GCF_046535435.1 Achromobacter sp. SIMBA_011
TCTCGGCTGGAACAAGCGTCCGCGCGAAATCGACGAATTGCAGGCCGCCGCGGCGGTCGGGCAGATGGGGCTCGCGCAAGTCTACGAAAGCCGCTTCACCGAGCATCACATTCGCACCGCGCAGATCCTGCTCACGCATGCCGACCTGGCCGATCGCGAGCGCTATCTGAACGCGCGCTCGACGTTGCTCACGCTGCTGCGCCTCGGCGTCGTGCCGATCATCAACGAGAACGACACGGTGGTCACCGACGAAATCAAGTTCGGCGACAACGACACGCTCG
>NZ_JAWRWN010000307.1:0-280 GCF_046535435.1 Achromobacter sp. SIMBA_011
TGACGGGGGAGGATGCTGTCGAATTCATCGACAAGTGGGCTGAGACGTTCAGCGTCCAGGTGCGGGATTTTCCGTATCGACGCTATTTCCGGCCAGAAGGTCAGGAAATGTTGTCGGGGTTCCTCGGCTTGTTTTCGAAGCGGTATCGCCGGCCGGCTGTCGTTCCGTTGACGCTCGGGATGCTCGCTGAGGCAATGCAGTACGGACGGTGGGATACGTCGGTGATCGAGGCTGCGGCTGCCCGAGGGGGCGGATGAGAGAGAGGGATGCGCGGTTGAAT
>NZ_JAWRWN010000308.1:0-280 GCF_046535435.1 Achromobacter sp. SIMBA_011
CACCTTCAGCCGCATCCTTGCGCGGTTCGTCGCGCATGGCGAAGAGGCCGCTTGCGGTTCCGCCAGCCATCACGACAGCCACGGTCTTGCCTTCGCTTTCCAGTGCGGAAATGCGATCGGCCAGTTCCTTCGAGAGGGTGCCGACTTCGGTTGCAAAGCGCGGCGCGCCGATGAACAGGTCCTTTCCGCCGACAGTGCCCTGCATGCCGCGACCGGAAATCGCCTTGATGTTGGAGCCGGGCAGAGGCTTCACGCCGGCCTTTTCGGCATGGTTGACGAT
>NZ_JAWRWN010000309.1:0-279 GCF_046535435.1 Achromobacter sp. SIMBA_011
AACCGATTCAACGTTCTTCAGGGTAAATCAGGGCCCCCGATCCCGCTTGTTGACGCTACCTATAGTAGGAGATTGAGAATACTGGTACGGATGCAGACAACACACATAGATTCGATGTATCCGATCGCTCGCCTTGACGATACAGTCCGGGAGAGGCTGTTTGTATTCCGGATCGCCAGGGCGAACCAGCTTTGCTTTGGGAAATCGAAGACCTCCCTTGTAGCCGCTCTTATGGGGCTGGAAGGATTCGAGAACCAACTCGACGAGCGAACCCTCGAA
>NZ_JAWRWN010000310.1:0-279 GCF_046535435.1 Achromobacter sp. SIMBA_011
GCTTCATCAAGCCGTCGCTGGATCGCCGCAAGCTCGCCAAGGCCAAAAGCGGCATTCTGGAAATTTCCGAGGAAAAAGGCTTTTTTCACAAGCATTTCCTGAAGCTGGCGCTGGTTCTGCTGCTGCTTTATCCTGTGATCGCCGTGCAATTGTTCGGCTTTCAGGGCTCGCTGAAATTCGTCGACAATTTCGGCATCCAGATCCTGATCTATGTGATGCTGGCCTGGGGTCTCAATATCGTCGTCGGCCTCGCCGGCCTGCTCGATATCGGTTATGTGG
>NZ_JAWRWN010000311.1:0-279 GCF_046535435.1 Achromobacter sp. SIMBA_011
CTGCGTGCGGAGATTGCCCAGACGCTGATGGCGGCGGCTACACGCTATGCGACGCCTTATGGGAATTCCGACGTGGACTCCGACGTCGACGCTTACACCGCGCCCTGAGCGCGCTGCACCGCCACGCACTTGATTTCCACGAGCAAGCCTGGATGCGCGAGTTCGGCTACGCCGATCGCCGTCCAGGCGCAGGTTCCGCGCGGGAAAACGCGATTCTTCACCTCGCGAAAGACGGCCATGTGCGCCTGCATCTGAACGTGATATGTCGTCATGTCGACG
>NZ_JAWRWN010000312.1:0-279 GCF_046535435.1 Achromobacter sp. SIMBA_011
GTGCGGAAATTTGCGACCCGCCGCGAAAGGCGCATGAGCACTGAAGGGGCTGTCCTGAAACAGCAACCATAAACAATTCACGGCGATCGCATCCAGTTTGGTCGTAAGACCCGAGACCGAATGCGATCGCTCCCACAATCAAAAACGATTCTGATGCGCTGAAGAAATGACCGCAGGCGGGCGGCGCAAGCCTGACTGCTCACTTAGACTCAGCGCAACTCTAGTGAGAGATCTTTATGAGAACCACAAATTACGTTGTGCCTATTATACTAATATTCC
>NZ_JAWRWN010000313.1:0-279 GCF_046535435.1 Achromobacter sp. SIMBA_011
CAGCTGAAAGGCGCCAGCGGGCAGGGCATCGGCGATCAGCGTTTCCATGCGCGCCTGTCCGAAGGCTCCGCGCGTCTGCTTGTTGGAAAGGATTGCCTGAAGTCCGACGACGTCCTTCGCCAGATCCTGAATATTGCCCTGCGCGGCATCGATGACGGCCAAGCGCTCCTGCAGGCGGCTCAGATTTTCGTGCGTCGACCGGGTCTGTTCCGTCAGCGTTTCGCCCAGCCGCTGCGACATGCCGTCGAGACGCTGGTTTATCGTCTGGCCCATCTCGTT
>NZ_JAWRWN010000314.1:0-279 GCF_046535435.1 Achromobacter sp. SIMBA_011
GCGAGCGTCGGCTGGCGCAAGCGCCGGCGCGTGATCGCCGCGGCGCTCGATTTCTGGGCGCGGCACGGCGCGGGCGCCGCGTGCCGATTCGACGTCGTCGCGTTCGAAGCCGGCCGCCTCGACTGGCTGCGCGACGCGTTTCGTGCCGACGATGCGTAACGCGAGCTGTGACGAGATGTAAAGAGTTCTTGCCGGACCCCCGGAGCCGGTGCCGGAGTGCGGTAAACTCGCCGCACCCATGACGTTGCGCGTGGCGTACCCTCGCGCTCAGTTCACCAG
>NZ_JAWRWN010000315.1:0-279 GCF_046535435.1 Achromobacter sp. SIMBA_011
GTAGGCGATTCCGACGCGAACCTGATAAAGAAGTGCAATGAACTGCAGGACAGGCGAAATGCCCTCGTCCATCACGGGGCCGCAGAAGGAAAGACGGAGGCGCTGCAGTCCCAAATTGTGGCGATGGCGGTGCTGAATCAGGTAGTGAGCCCTATGTTGAAGACTCTTGGTCTCGGCCTTAACAGCATCGGCGACATCGGGCCCCTTCCGGTGAAATTGGCAAAGTGATCGGAAAACAGCAACGTGACCCGCGAATCTGCCGTATTTTTTGGAGTGCTC
>NZ_JAWRWN010000316.1:0-279 GCF_046535435.1 Achromobacter sp. SIMBA_011
GTGGTGGATCGCGTCGACGACGAGGCGCGGCGACTGATAACGCTGAAATGTCCAGAGTTCCATGGCGACCCTCAGTGGAAGATGCGCGGCAGCGGCGCGCTGTCGTCGGCGTAGTAGGCGAGGATGGCGTGTTCCTGGCGCACCAGCGTCTCGACCATCAGCGAGACGTTGCGTTTCGTGACCGTGCAGGCTTCGGGATCGATCGCGGTGTCGAGCGCCATCAACTGCCGCGAGATGTCCTCGTGCCGGTACGTGTCGTTCAGGTCCGCGTGTGCGCGC
>NZ_JAWRWN010000317.1:0-279 GCF_046535435.1 Achromobacter sp. SIMBA_011
GACCATCGTCGCGATCGCGCTGCTGATCCCGCCGACGATGTTCGTGATGCACCGCGCGTGGACGTATCGCTGACGCGTCGGCGTCGTGCGAGGCACGGCGGCCTGCATCCAATCGTTGCATGAGACGGCGATGCGGCGGCTTGCACCGCTTCCGCCGATACCGCTGCTTCGGTCTACCGCTCGCATCCGATCGCATGCGCCGCACGCGCGGCCGTGTCGCGACGTTCATCGAACGGTCATCGAACCGTCGCAGCCGATCGGCGCGGCGCCTGCTAGGAT
>NZ_JAWRWN010000318.1:0-279 GCF_046535435.1 Achromobacter sp. SIMBA_011
GTCCGTTCGTCAACGACACCGTCGACGCGGCCGTGCTCGAACGGCTCGCCGACGGCGGCACGCGCCTGATCGCGCTGCGCTCGGCCGGCTTCAACCACGTCGACCTGGCCGCCGCCGAGCGGCTCGGCATCGCGGTCGTGCGGGTGCCGGCCTATTCGCCGCATGCGGTGGCCGAACACGCGGTCGCGCTGATCCTCGCGCTCAACCGCCGGCTGCCGCGCGCGGTCGCGCGCACGCGCGAAGGCGACTTCTCGCTGAACGGCCTGCTCGGCTTCGACC
>NZ_JAWRWN010000319.1:0-279 GCF_046535435.1 Achromobacter sp. SIMBA_011
CGAGATAGTCGGGCAGATGCGTGAGCGTGTGTTCTTTGACCGCGGACGCGAGCGCGCGCATCGTTTCCCATTCGGGGATCGCATGCACGGCCTCGTCGCGCGCGGTGCGCAGCCCCCAGAGGCGCTTGTCGTGGAACTCGACGTGTTTCTCGTCGGCGATGAACTTCTTCGAGTAACCGACGTGGTCGACGCGTTTCATGCTCGTGCTCCGTTCAGGATGCTCGCGATGTGGATGAACTTCAGGCCGAGTCCGAGGCGCTCCGAGCAGCCCTTCTGGTG
>NZ_JAWRWN010000320.1:0-279 GCF_046535435.1 Achromobacter sp. SIMBA_011
CTTTGGCTTGCCTGTCGAGCCTGATGTATAGATGACATAGGCCAGATCAGACGGTTTGTTCCTCACCGTTACATTCGTCTTTTCGGCTTTGGCAATCCGTTCATCATCCAGCGCAATCACACTTATGCCCATTGTGTCTGTAAAAGGAATCTTTTCAATCAAGTGCTCTTGTGTGAGTAATAATTTAGTGCCGCTGTCCTTCATGAGATATTGAAGCCGCTCCTCCGGATAATCCGGATCAATCGGGAGATAGGCCGCCCCAGCTTTTATGATTCCGAT
>NZ_JAWRWN010000321.1:0-279 GCF_046535435.1 Achromobacter sp. SIMBA_011
GCGATGGCGACCACGTCGGCGATACCGGTGACCACCCAGCAGAACCAGTAGGTCCAGCCGGTGAAGTAACCGGCCCAGGGGCCGAGCAGGTCGGCCGAGAAGTCGATGAACGATTTGTAGTTGAGGTTCGACAGCAGCAGTTCGCCCATGGCGCGCATGACGAAATACACGCAGAGCCCGATGATCATGTAGATCAGGATGATCGAGGTGCCAGACAGCGCGATGATCTTGCCGGAGCCCATGAACAGGCCGGTGCCGATCGCCCCGCCCATGGCCATC
>NZ_JAWRWN010000322.1:0-278 GCF_046535435.1 Achromobacter sp. SIMBA_011
GGCCAGCATCAGGATCGGCGATGTGTTCGACGTCGCGCGCTTCGTCAACGCGTCGATCGACGAGGTGCGCGAGACCATCATCGAGGCGATCGCGATCGTCGTGGTCGTGATCTTCCTGTTCCTCGGCTCGTTCCGTGCGGTCGTGATCCCGGTCGTGACGATTCCGCTCGCGCTCGTCGGCTCCGCCGCGCTGATGCTGGCCGCGGGCTTCTCGCTGAATCTGCTCACGTTGCTCGCGATGGTGCTGGCGATCGGGCTCGTCGTGGACGACGCGATCG
>NZ_JAWRWN010000323.1:0-278 GCF_046535435.1 Achromobacter sp. SIMBA_011
GCCGATCATTGAATCCGAAAACGGTTTCTCTTTTTCGTCCACGATCGCAACGAAGCGCCACCGTCGAATGCGATGTAACGCGCCGCAATCTGCAAGCGTCGCAGCGTGCTCCGAATAAACCCTTAAATATTGATCAGACGGGTTGCGCGTCGAACCGAAACGGTACAGCATAGCTTTCACTCCGCCGGCTTCCCGCCGGCGGTGGCGTGTCGACGACAGCGCGCCAGGCAGTCGGCCGTCTGCCTGCTTCCATTCCTTGGTACCGACAAGCAGCATCG
>NZ_JAWRWN010000324.1:0-278 GCF_046535435.1 Achromobacter sp. SIMBA_011
GGCCCATGCACGCGAGATAGGTATGGACCCGGCACTTCACTATGTCCTGTATGGAGAAAAGCAGGGGTTGATGCCATCGGATAAATTCGATCCCGTTTACTATGGCGAGAGATATCCCGACATCGTGGCATGGGGTGGAAATAGGCTCAGTCACTATATCGCAAGGGGGCGAGCGGAACAGCGATACGGACTTCCGGTGACGGATACGGAAATCCTTCCAACTAACACCTTGAATCCGGATAAGCCGACGGTCCTCGTGATCGCACATGAAGCATCTC
>NZ_JAWRWN010000325.1:0-278 GCF_046535435.1 Achromobacter sp. SIMBA_011
GATGAGGAATGGCAGAAGAGGATCGAGATTTTTCATCGGCCTTATCACGATGCCGTTGATCGCGTGCTCACCGGCGTCGCGCAGTCGTCGGGGGAGGCGCCTCTCGTTTTGTCGCTGCATTCCTACACGCCCTTCTGGAAGGAAACGCCGCGGCCCTGGCATGCGGCCGTTCTCTGGGACACGGATAATCGTGTGGTCGATCCGCTTCTGGCGCATCTGCGCGCGACCGGCGACATCCTGGTTGGCGACAACGAGCCTTATGACGGGGCGCTGAAGGG
>NZ_JAWRWN010000326.1:0-278 GCF_046535435.1 Achromobacter sp. SIMBA_011
GCTCGTTTCGGAAAACGAAGACGAGACACGCTTCAAGGCGTTACTGGCCTCCGGTCTCGCGCAGGTGACTGAAAAGATCGGCGTCTCCTCGGCACATGTCACATTTCTGGAAGAGAGCGATCTTTCCGCCCTTCTGCCGCGCGATTTCCTGCACAGGACCGACCAACAGTTTCATTTCATCAATGACGGTTATCGCGACCACGATGATTTTCTCGACGCCCTTTCATCGCGCAAGCGCAAGGGGCTGAAAAAGGAACGCCGCGCGGCGCTGGAACACG
>NZ_JAWRWN010000327.1:0-278 GCF_046535435.1 Achromobacter sp. SIMBA_011
CCGCATGCGTGGATCGACGGCGATGCAATCAGTCTGCAGGAAGCGTTGTCGAACGTGCTGCACAACGCGCTGCTGCATGGGCATGCGGACGATATCGTCGTGTCGGTTGCGACCGCGGGCAACAGCGACGATGCGGTGACGCTGACCGTCACCGATAACGGGCGCGGGATTCCGCGCGAGCATTGGGACGCAGCGCTGCAGCCGTTCGTGCGGATCGCGCCGGACGGCAGCGAACGGCGTACAGGGTCGGGGCTCGGGCTCGCGATCGTGCAGGAAGT
>NZ_JAWRWN010000328.1:0-278 GCF_046535435.1 Achromobacter sp. SIMBA_011
CGATCAAAGCCGGGGTCCAGCCTGACAGGAGACGGCAAACCCTCGGCATCCAGATCCCGCAGGAAACGCCCCTGCAACCGTGGACCGATAGTGACCACACGAGCAGCGTTGCGTGCCAGTTCCAGCTCGATGCGCGTGCGCTCTTCGGCACGCTGACCGGCATCATCCTCGCGCCCCCCTTTCAGCCACTCGATTTCATCGGGCGCCATGTGCACAAAGTGCAGGCGCCGCGCTTGGGGAAAGTGGTCCGTTGCCAAAACACTCGCAGCCGGGCCGGT
>NZ_JAWRWN010000329.1:0-278 GCF_046535435.1 Achromobacter sp. SIMBA_011
CGGTTTATGCGTATTCGGCGGGCGTGGTGGTTCCATCCTGGCTGACCCGCAACCCTGCGACATTCGACAGTCTTGACGACGCGCTTGTCGTCGCCGAAACGTTGTCGCCCGAAGGCGCTGCCATGCTGCGCGCATTTGCCCGCTCGGCGTTCGACGCGGGCTTTGTCGCGGTGCTGGCGGCGTCGGCAGCACTGCTTTTGATCGCAGCGCTGCTGGTCAAGTTGAGCAGGCAAACACCGCCGGCCACGCCTTAAAGCTTGTGGCTGCCCAACGCCAGG
>NZ_JAWRWN010000330.1:0-278 GCF_046535435.1 Achromobacter sp. SIMBA_011
GCCGCACGCGCGTCGCGCCGCGCGATCGAGGATCATGCGGCCGGCGGCCTGCTCGATTTCGATACCGCGATCGAGCTGATGTATCGCTTCATCGGCGAGTATCTCGGCTATGCGGACACCAACGCGTCGCTCGACCGCGACGATCACGCGTTCGAGCGCTCGGTCACGCACTACGCGGTGAAGACGAATTCGTTCTTCGTCGGCTTCGCGTTCCTGCGCACGCTCGTCGCCGTGGGCGCGATGAGCGCGTTCTGGATCGCGTCGGAGTGGCCGAGCGG
>NZ_JAWRWN010000331.1:0-278 GCF_046535435.1 Achromobacter sp. SIMBA_011
CCAATTCGGAGGAGACGCGCCGCTGGCTGACCCTACAGGCACGTCAGAGCGATATCCGGATTGTTTTCAATCAGCGAAATAGCGGTATCGCCAACGCGACCAATGCCGGCCTGGCGGAAGCAAAAGGAGACTGGATAACATTCCTTGATCATGACGATGTAATTGCCCCGGAAGCGCTCAATATGATTGCACGCACCCTGAGCGAACATCCCGAGACAATGTTCCTGTACACCGATGAAGTCGTGGTTGATGACAAGCTGAAGCCGACGGGCGTGATG
>NZ_JAWRWN010000332.1:0-278 GCF_046535435.1 Achromobacter sp. SIMBA_011
CCGGGATAAGCCATGTACGCGCAGTACGGTCTATTTCCGACCATTCCATGCCAATGATGCTGCCGCCTCTTTGAAGCGTTACAGCGGCCATTCTCAGGGCAACGCCCATGTTGAGCGAAAGCTGCAGGTCCTCGATCGCTCCAGGCTCTTTGCAGGCCGCCCAGAAGCGTTTGAGATCGGCGTCAGTCATGACCGTGTCCCGCGCCTCAGGGACCTGCACGGCAATGTCATGAGCGGGATTGCTCTCAATCAGGCCATTGCGGATCGCATAGGCCATG
>NZ_JAWRWN010000333.1:0-278 GCF_046535435.1 Achromobacter sp. SIMBA_011
GGTGTTCTCGTTCAACGACACGAGCGACTGGTATGAGCGGCTCGCGCAGGCGAACGGCGGCGACGCGTCGGGCTTCGCGCGCTTCTATCCGGTGCCGGGGATGAATCACTGCTCGGGCGGGCCGGCCGCCGACCAGTTCGACATGCTGACGCCGCTCGTCGCGTGGGTCGAGCAGGGACAGGCGCCGGCCGCGATCGTCGCGACTGCGCGCGACGCGAGCAATGTGCTGCCGAATGCGGAGGTGCCGACGTCGTGGGGCGCGGGCCGCACGCGTCCGT
>NZ_JAWRWN010000334.1:0-278 GCF_046535435.1 Achromobacter sp. SIMBA_011
GTCGCTGCCGCTGCTCGAATGGGACAACGCGTCGAGCACGATCACGATCTGTCTGATGCCGAACGGCGGTCACGCCACCCTGACTTACCTGCTTAAACCCGCGAGTCCGCGCGCGAAGGGCATCGAACGCGCGCTCAAGATCAGCCAGTTCGACGAAGGCTGATCGCCACGCACGCCCACTGACCCGACGACGCCTTCACGCGAGCGCTTCTTACTTATGCTTTCCAATCAATCGCACTCCTTACCTTCCTGCAAGCACTTCGCGCGCCTTTCTTTTG
>NZ_JAWRWN010000335.1:0-278 GCF_046535435.1 Achromobacter sp. SIMBA_011
GTCGCGGTAAACACTAACGCTGATTCGTTGGGTGGCTGACGCCGGTCATTGAAAGGACGGGCGATTTGAGGTCCGCGGGCGGGTGGCGCGGCTTTGTTGCGCAGCAGGGCGGTGGGCAAGGGCGCACAGAATCAAGGATCGCTAACAACTTGGCGGCCGAACGGACGTTTAAACCGTGCAAGTCAAGACCTAATCTCTCAGTCAGCGTCAGATCAGGTCTGAGATTGCTCGGCCGTCACTTCATCAAGGGCCGTAATCGACCCGGAGCGGTCTTCCAG
>NZ_JAWRWN010000336.1:0-278 GCF_046535435.1 Achromobacter sp. SIMBA_011
GTGTCGGTCCAGCCGCCCTTGCGGTCGATCGAGAAGTAGCCGTTGTGCGCGCGCTCGACCTCGCGGGCGATGTCGACGCCGTCGAACAGCGCGCGATAGGCCGGCACCCGCGCGGCGCGCGCATATTCCTCTTCGAAGATCAGCGCGTAGTCGCCTTTGACGGGCGTACCGTTCTCGTCGTAGCGGCGATAGCGCTCGACCGAGTCAACGAAGAACAGCGACAGCACCTTCACGCCGCGCTCGGCGAGGCGCAGCTCCTTGTCGAGATGCTCGCGGAT
>NZ_JAWRWN010000337.1:0-277 GCF_046535435.1 Achromobacter sp. SIMBA_011
GAACGTGGTCGCAGCCAAGCCACTTGCGCGCGATGCGGCAGAACCCATGCCGCCGCCGAGCGAATGCCCCACAATGTCCACATCGGTTCCACTCTTCTCAAGCGCTCGCCCGATCTTGACTGCACGGTCGTAATAGGCCGAGTTCTTATTGGCCCCTTGAGCGATGTTATTGGCCCAGTCGGACCACTTGTACTTGTCTGTACCCTGAAAAACCACCTGCGTCTTGAAATCGTTGCCGAAAACTCCAGGATCGGGCTCGTAGACCTGGGCACGAAAG
>NZ_JAWRWN010000338.1:0-277 GCF_046535435.1 Achromobacter sp. SIMBA_011
GTTTCGCCCGCTCGACAGGCAACTGGCGCGACCTGCTTTCCGATCCGGAGATTGATGTGATCTCAGTCACCACACCGAATGCCTTTCACCCCGAAATGGCGATTGCCGCACTCGATGCCGGCAAGCATGTCTGGTGCGAAAAGCCGATGGCGCCCGCCTTTACTGACGCGGTGAAGATGCGCGATGCGGCCCGCCGGTCCGGCAAGGCGGCGGCCATGGGCTACAACT
Source organism: Achromobacter sp. SIMBA_011 (assembly GCF_046535435.1). NCBI lineage: Bacteria > Pseudomonadati > Pseudomonadota > Betaproteobacteria > Burkholderiales > Alcaligenaceae > Achromobacter > Achromobacter sp. SIMBA_011. The sequence goes on from NZ_JAWRWN010000338.1 coordinate 229, forward strand.
ACATCCAGAACCCTATGATCCGCCATATGCGCCGCCTGATCGACGAAGG
>NZ_JAWRWN010000339.1:0-277 GCF_046535435.1 Achromobacter sp. SIMBA_011
GAAGCCTCGAGTGAAGGCGCAATCGGCAGCGATCTGGCGGCCACGATCCGCTAAACTGGCTCACGATTCCCTCACCCGTTATCCCTGCTTGCGCCGAACGCGTTGCACATCATGTCCACCAGCCGACCGACCCGACCTGACCGATCCCCTGCCGCGAAGAAAGCCGCCGCGAAGAAACCTGCCGTGCACGAAACGGGCGACGAAGCGCTCGCGAGCGCGCATGACGCCATGCAGACCGAAGCGGGTATCGAAACGCAAATGTACCGCACCATCGTGG
>NZ_JAWRWN010000340.1:0-277 GCF_046535435.1 Achromobacter sp. SIMBA_011
GTGCGGGGCAACGCCATGTCAGATGACAGCGAGTTCCGCATCCGTCCTGGGCGCATCCGATCGACCCGCGCGCAGCAGGCCCGGCCGTTCATCGCCCAGGCTCTCGCTGCCGCCCAGAAGGCCGGCGGACGCGTCTCGCGCTCCGGCAAGATCACCTCGGGCAACCGCTCGCGCTTCGGGCGCGGTCAGCGCGCCAGCATCCAGGCCAACCGGCTTCTCACCGGACGTTCGCGCATCGTCGTCATCAAGACCCGCGTGGTTCGCCATACGGTGCGCT
>NZ_JAWRWN010000341.1:0-277 GCF_046535435.1 Achromobacter sp. SIMBA_011
CGATCAATTGCCCGGCGACCGTCGTTGCGCCGACAATTGCAAATGCCCGCCAGCCTGCGGAAAATGTGAGCTTCCGGCGCGCCGCGAGCGCGATGAGGAAGAGGGCCACGGCGGTCATCAGTGAACGAAGCGTCACTGCGCCTATCCAGCCGAAGGCGGCCACAACATGGAGAAGCAGCAGGAAAGACACACCCCATGCGAGTGCGAGAAAAATATAGGCGGCGAGATCGCGAGGGGCCATGGGGCAGTTTCCAGCAGATGATCCGGCTCCCATATG
>NZ_JAWRWN010000342.1:0-277 GCF_046535435.1 Achromobacter sp. SIMBA_011
GTGTTTTTTCGCCCGACTGCGCGGGTTGCGCGTCGCACTGCTGCGCACAAGTCCGGGACGCGATGCCCGTCGTTGCTGACGCTGCGCGTAGTGCGTCGCCGCAATCGGGGGCCGCCGCGCGCCGCGGCCCGCGGGGCGCGGCTGTGGGGTGTGTCGTATTTGCGCAAGCGTTTGTCGTAATTCGTCGGCAGGTCGGGGTTTTTTCTGGCAACTATGTAGGCACGCTAGACACGCGTGAGTCCCCGCTACACGAGGAGAAGGTTTCGATGGATGCCCC
>NZ_JAWRWN010000343.1:0-277 GCF_046535435.1 Achromobacter sp. SIMBA_011
GTTGATCCCCGGCGACAACAAGCAGACGCTCGCGAAATACCGCGCACGCCATCACGACATCTACATCGGCGAATGGTCGGCCGACTACATCGATCCGCACAGCAACGCGCAGGGTTTTGCATGGAACCCCGACAACTCCGACAAGTCGAGCTATAAAATGCTCGCCTGGCGCAACAGCTGGGACATTCCGCAATTCACGAAGGAGACCGACGCCGCCCTCGCCGAGCCGACCGCCGCGCAACGCGCGCAACGGTATCAGGCGATGCAGAAGGAGATG
>NZ_JAWRWN010000344.1:0-277 GCF_046535435.1 Achromobacter sp. SIMBA_011
GCCGTAGTCCATCAGGCGCTTGGCCACGTCGTCGACGGTGATGCCGCTCGCATCCTTGATGGGGCGCAGATCGAGAATGCATTCGTGCGCGACGAGGCCGCCGGGGCCGCTGTACAGCACCGGGAAGTGCGGCGCGAGCTTGTTCGCCACGTAATTCGCGTTGAGGATCGCGGTTTCGGTCGCGGCGGTGAGGTTCGCCGCGCCCATCATCGCGATGTACATCCACGAAATCGGCAGGATCGAGGCCGAGCCGTACGGCGCCGCGCTGACCGCGCCG
>NZ_JAWRWN010000345.1:0-277 GCF_046535435.1 Achromobacter sp. SIMBA_011
GCGGCAATGTCGCAGGCAACCAGATCCTCAATGTCACGGGCCGCCATCTTCTTGCCGACGACGGCACACGCCGCATCGAGATTGCCGGCGGCGGCCAGCCGGATCTGCTTCTGCCCCCTGCCTTCCGCCAGCTTTTTGCCGGCGAGACGAAACTCGATGCGAACGCCACGCTTTCTCCGCAGAACCGCATAGAAATCGGCAGCAGCACGCTGGAAACCGGCACCCTGCTGCTGACGGCCTCCGGCATCGTCGATCCAAACGGTCAGAACGATCTTAG
>NZ_JAWRWN010000346.1:0-277 GCF_046535435.1 Achromobacter sp. SIMBA_011
GAAACGGCGGCGGATTTCCTGGGCAATGGCGACTGCACCGGGGCTGTCGCCATGCACGCAGATGGATTGGGCCTCGATTTTTACGATGCTGCCGTCGATCGCTTCCAGCGTTCCTTCGCGGGCAAGCCGCACCATCCTGTCAGCGATTTTGGCGGCGTCGTGAAGAACGGCGCCGGCTTCCCTGCGTGAGACGAGCTGGCCTTGCGGCGTATAGGCGCGATCCGCGAAGGCTTCGGCAACGACGGCAAGGCCTGCCTTGCGGGCCAGATCCACGATG
>NZ_JAWRWN010000347.1:0-277 GCF_046535435.1 Achromobacter sp. SIMBA_011
GGCAGCGTAGCACCCATACCGTGCAACACGTCTACCAAACTCGCATATCGGGGCGACAGAAACCCGAAACAATATCCATTAGCTCAAGAATCACCATCTGCCCGGATCACCGCTAACCTCGCTAACTACAAGGGCCGCTAACGCGGCCCTTGTAGTTAGTTACTGCTTGATGCGAAACGCCTCTTGCAGCGTTACTTCATCATCCCAATCCCCATCTTCGAAGCATCTAACAACCCTACTGCTCAATGCTCCTTGCAATAAATTGTACAAATTGGGC
>NZ_JAWRWN010000348.1:0-277 GCF_046535435.1 Achromobacter sp. SIMBA_011
CGTGCGCCGCGAAAGACGCGCCCGCCAAGCTGCGCGGAACGCCCCGTGCATATCATGACCGTCCGCCCCCGGCGGCGATGCCGGGCCGGCCTGCCGCGACCCATGACGGGCGGCAGGCGGTGGAGGCGGGCGGCGCGTGGTCGACTGCCTGTGTTGCGCGGATGCGGGGCCGCCCCCGCATCCGCTTCCCGTCATTGTCCGGGCTCAGCGAGCCGAATAGACGCTGAACGAAAAATACTTGTGCGACAGCCGGTCGAAGGTGCCGTCCTTGTGCATG
>NZ_JAWRWN010000349.1:0-277 GCF_046535435.1 Achromobacter sp. SIMBA_011
GGCCAACGGCAACTGGACCGGCTATCTGTTCGCGCACCCGTACGACAACGACAACACCGACTACTCGTTCCGCGTCAATAACGCCGTCAAGTACGTGTCGCCGGTGTGGCACGGCATCACCGCGGAAGCGATGTACGGGTTCAGCAACCAGTCCGGCTTTGCGAACAACCGTCTGTACGGCGCCGCGCTGCAATACCAGCAGGGCGGGCTGACGGTCGGCGCGTCGTACCTGAAGATCAACAACGCACACAACGGCGATTCGAACGGCGCGATCACT
>NZ_JAWRWN010000350.1:0-277 GCF_046535435.1 Achromobacter sp. SIMBA_011
GTAATGAACAAGAACGCCAGTATAGTGACTCATCGCTGAGAGCTTACAATTCTACAACAAGTGGCCGCACTTTTTACCTGGGCTTGAATTATCAATATTAAAAAACCTTACCCGTTTTTAAGTCAACGCTAAAATTTTCTCCCTGGGTATTTTTACTAAACTTTGCCATTACTTGTGTAAGTGAAGCTAAATATTGCTGTATCTGTGTTTGAGTTTTGCAATTTGATTGTTCTAATAAGGTGCTTAACTGTTGGTAAAAGATACGCCTTTTATCGGG
>NZ_JAWRWN010000351.1:0-277 GCF_046535435.1 Achromobacter sp. SIMBA_011
GCTGCTGTCGAAGGCCGACGTCGCGGTGTTCGAGGCCGGCGACCAGGGCGGCACCTACAACGGCAACCCGCTGATGACGGCGGCCGGCTATTCGGTGATCTCGCAACTCGTTGCGCCCGGCTTCCTCGAAGGCGTGCGTGCGCGCGGCGAATACCTGAAGCGCAAGCTGCTCGAGCTGTCGGAGGAGCGCGGCTTCGAGGGCGAACGCGGCGAAGGCATGCTGCGCGCGCTGCTGCTCGGCAAGGACATCGGCCCGCAGATCGTCGAGAAGGCACGC
>NZ_JAWRWN010000352.1:0-277 GCF_046535435.1 Achromobacter sp. SIMBA_011
GGCTTCTCTGACGGGACACCCTTCACCATCTATGCCGAACACCTTAATGGCATGGTGAGATTCTTTGATTCGCAAGAAACCCTTTTTCATGCGATGGGAAGAGGCATCCGGTCGTTTCAATCGAGAAAGTACCAGTCTGTAAGATCTCTGGTTTCGAAGTACGATGTGCTCGTCAGCGAGTCAGGTGAGATTGAATCGTACGTGCAGGACTCGAAGATGCCGGCAGGCTTCGCTCGCTATGTGAGTGCGTTGTTGGACGTGTCAGATTGGGTCGACG
>NZ_JAWRWN010000353.1:0-277 GCF_046535435.1 Achromobacter sp. SIMBA_011
GGCGGCATCGCGCCCTTGCCGGACAGCGCCGTCTTCAGCAGCGTGTCGAAGCCCTGCGAGATGCGCGGCGCCCAGTCGTCCTTGTTGCCGACCTTCGGCGCGCCGGCGGCGCCCGTGCCGTGACAGGTCACGCACACGGCCTTGTAGACTTCCTCGCCGGTCTTGTACGTGCGGGGCGCGTTGGCGTCCTTCACGTCGACCTTCGCAATCGGTGCGATGCGCGCGGCGACCTGTTCGTCGGAGAGCGCGTCCGTGCCTGCGCCCGCACGGAACGCAT
>NZ_JAWRWN010000354.1:0-276 GCF_046535435.1 Achromobacter sp. SIMBA_011
GTCCGCAGGAATATCGCGTAGCGCGTTATTGCTCAGGTCCAAGGTTTGCAGCCCGTGCAGTTGAAACAATCCGTCGGGCACCTGACTGATCTGCGTGTTGGACAGCTTCAGCGTGTTCAACAGGTGCAGGGCGCTGACATCCGGCGCATTGCCCAGTGGGTTGTTGTCCAAATGCAAGAACTCAAGGTTGTCCAGGTCGCTGATAGAGCGTGCTTCGGCTGGGGTGAGGGCTATTTCGCAGTCGGAAAGGTCAAGGGCGCTCAGCTTGGGCATTGC
>NZ_JAWRWN010000355.1:0-276 GCF_046535435.1 Achromobacter sp. SIMBA_011
TCAACCGCTACACGAACGAAGCGAAGCGTCTCTACAACGTGATGGAAACAAAGCTCGAAAAAAGCGAGTATCTGGCCGGCGACGACTACACGATCGCCGATATCGCCGCGTTCCCGTGGACGCGTTCCTGGCAGAACCAGGGCATCGATCTCGACGCGCTGCCGAACGTGAAGCGCTGGCATGAAACCATCGCCGCGCGACCGGCGGTCAAGCGTGGCGTGGAAGTGCTCGCGAACGCGCGCAAGCCGCTGATGGACGACAAGGCGAAGGAAATGC
>NZ_JAWRWN010000356.1:0-276 GCF_046535435.1 Achromobacter sp. SIMBA_011
GCGGCCTGGCCCGCGCCCTGATAGACGGATTCGAGGATCGCCTTCTTGTTGATCGCCATGTCGAGTGCCTGACGCACCTCGAGCTTGTCGACCGGCTTGTGCTCGACGTTGTACGCGAGGTAGCCGAGGTTGAAGCCCGGCTGCGACGGCATGTCGATGCCCGAGTCGGCCTTCAGCGTCGCGATGTCGGCCGGACGCGGATAGCTCATCACCTGGCATTCGTTGCGCTTGATCTTCTGCACGCGCACGCCCGGGTCGGGCGTGATCGAGAAGATC
>NZ_JAWRWN010000357.1:0-276 GCF_046535435.1 Achromobacter sp. SIMBA_011
CAAAGAGGTCAAGGCGGCGTTCCACTTCAGCGACGAAGCCCACCTCGGTCAGTATCTCCAGAGCGGCGAACCCTACATCACTCATCCGGTCGCCGTCGCGGAAATCTGCGCCGGCTGGAAGCTCGACGCCCAGGCCATCCAGGCGGCGCTGCTTCACGACGTGATCGAAGACCAGGGCGTGACCAAGGCGGAGATCGCCGAGCGCTTCGGCGCCAAGGTCGCGGAACTGGTCGACGGCCTCTCGAAACTCGACAAGATGGAGTTTCGTAATCGCGA
>NZ_JAWRWN010000358.1:0-276 GCF_046535435.1 Achromobacter sp. SIMBA_011
CTCGTAGTCGCCCGGATCCACCTCGACCGCGCCAGCGTAATGCGACGCGACGACCAGCAGCGATGCGCCGATCCAGTGCGCGATTCGCTTCAGTTTCATTCTGTTGACGTTGTCCATCATGCCCCTTGCCTGGATGCGCAGAAACCATCGCGTCCGATGTGCGACGCACGCGCGCCGTTGCCGGACGCCGGAGTCGTGGTGTGCTGCACGCTGTTATCCATCGGCGCATCGGGTGCACCGACGATTCGCGACACCGAACGGCCGTCGCTTGAGGAT
>NZ_JAWRWN010000359.1:0-276 GCF_046535435.1 Achromobacter sp. SIMBA_011
CTTGCAGTTAATACTGTCGGGACTTGCTGATCCGGCCGTCCCTGTTCAGATCGTCTACGTTGCAAACAGGCTTCTTCCAACACGGGCGATCGTGTTTATTGAATTCATTGCCGACGTATTTTCAAAGATTTCAGCTTTCAACAAAAATATTCCTTCGCTCAAGCTGTAGGGATTGATTGCTAGCCGCCCAGGAACCTCCTGTAAAACTGAAGAAATGAACACCGTCGGCGGAGCCGGTGCTGCTGCGCCTGACGCTCGGCTGTCAGCAGTCGGGGG
>NZ_JAWRWN010000360.1:0-276 GCF_046535435.1 Achromobacter sp. SIMBA_011
ATTGTAGGCGAGTAGCTAGCTACCGCGAAAGTGAAGAGAAGGTTCACCACAGAGAGCACAGAGTTCACAGAGGAAACAAAAGTGATTTATTTTATTTTTGTTCTTTCTCGGTGCAGCGAAGCGCCTCGGTGCCCTCGGTGGTAAAAAGCACTTTGTAGGTGCAGGTTTTAGCTGTAAGGGGCCTTGACCTTTCACCTTGCACCTTAAAACTGATTAACCGAGAACCTAGAATTTGACACCGTAATGCAATACAACAGCGTTACCCTGATAGCTGAT
>NZ_JAWRWN010000361.1:0-276 GCF_046535435.1 Achromobacter sp. SIMBA_011
GGGAAACGTTCACAGCGATGGGCCAGATCGGCTACGCTCTCATAACGTCTTCTACCGTTGGAGAGGCCATCGCACTCGGCCTGTCTTTGCAACGCGATGCGGGTAGCTTCATTGGCTACGAGGTCATATCGCACGGTGAGGAAATGGCCATCGTCGCCGCAAATCAGGGTTACGAGCCGGATCTCTATCGTTTCTTTGTCGAGGAGTCGTTTGCAAGTTTTCTTCAAGTTGCCAGAAACTTGGTTGGCGATAAATTCAGGGTAAAGCGTGTCGAGG
>NZ_JAWRWN010000362.1:0-276 GCF_046535435.1 Achromobacter sp. SIMBA_011
CGGCGCCGTCGTTTTGCGGAATCTTCACGCAGCGGCCGCTGCAATCGTAGGTCCAGCCGTGATAACCGCAGGCGATGTTGCCGTCGTCGTCGACGAAGCCTTTCGAGAGTTTCGCCGTGCGATGGCAGCAGCGGTCGCGCAGCGCGTGCGGCTGCCCGTCGGCGCCCTTCCAGAGCACGATCGGTTCGCCGAGCAGCGTGAACGGTTGCGGGCCCGCGTCGAGTTGCGACAGCGGCATGATGGCGTACCAGAAGCGGCGCAGCACTTTCTGTTGCG
>NZ_JAWRWN010000363.1:0-276 GCF_046535435.1 Achromobacter sp. SIMBA_011
GATCACAAGGTGGGCATCGGCGTGTACTTCAACGATCCGGACGGCAACCGCCTCGAGTTCTTCTGCGAGACCGTCACCGACGACGAGGAAGGCAAGCGCGTGCTCAACCGCTACCACGCGCCGAGCGATCCGACGCAGCTCGAACCGCTGTTCGACTAGCGTCGCCGCCGCCGTTGCCGCTCCGAACCACCGCATATCCACACCATTGACCAGGGAATCGCGATGAGCAAGACCGCCAATTTCGAAGGTTTTCATATCCGCAAGTGGTACACGCAG
>NZ_JAWRWN010000364.1:0-276 GCF_046535435.1 Achromobacter sp. SIMBA_011
CGTTGAGCACGGCGTCGACCGTCTGCGCGATGGCCATGAAGCCGATGCGGCGGTTGAGGAAGGCCTCGACCGCGATTTCGTTGGCCGCATTGAGCGTGGCGCTCGCCACGCCGCCTTCGTTCAGCGCCTTCATGGCGAGCGCGAGGCACGGGAAGCGCGTGTAGTCGGGATGCTCGAAGTTAAGCGTCGCGACCTGCACGAGATCGAGTTGCGCGACGCCCGAATCCACGCGATCCGGATACGCCAGCGCGTGCGCGATCGGCGTGCGCATGTCCG
>NZ_JAWRWN010000365.1:0-276 GCF_046535435.1 Achromobacter sp. SIMBA_011
GCGTGAGGTTTTCGTTGAAGCCGTTCGAGCTTGCTCCCGGAGGGCCGTCCTTCTTCAGCATGTCGACGTAGAAGCCCACCGCCTTCTTCCACTCGGGCGTGGTGAGCTGCGCGTGCCACTTCTCGTCGAACCAGCGGCCGCCGAAGGTGTTCACCACCGTCGTCACGTAGGCCATGTTCTCGCCCCAGCCGGCCTTGCCGCGCAGGCAGATGCCGTAGGTGCCGGACGCCTTGTCGGTGAGCTTGTCGGCGAAGTCCTTGATCTGGTCGTAAGTCG
>NZ_JAWRWN010000366.1:0-276 GCF_046535435.1 Achromobacter sp. SIMBA_011
GGGCGATGGTTTCGCTTGCGGCGTCGTGCGCCTGCGCGGTGTTCATCGACGCGAGCGCGATCATCAGCGATGCAAGCGACGCCAGCGCGGTTTGCAGAATCGTCTTCATGGCGCGCCTCTCAGGCGGGCATCTTGCGGAACGCGATTGCCAGGCGATTCCAGCTATTGATCGCGTTGATCAGCAGGGTCAGGTCGACGATTTCGGCGTCGCTGAAATGCGGCTTGACGGCTTCCCAGACCGCGTCGGGCACGTGCTCGTGCGAGACCAGCGTGAGC
>NZ_JAWRWN010000367.1:0-276 GCF_046535435.1 Achromobacter sp. SIMBA_011
CATCAAGATGTAAGAATTTAGGCGTAGTCTTGCCAACCTGGATCGTTTTCAGGATAGCTAGTTCCATGCCGGACAGAGCACATGCCCGTTTTCACGACAACCGGAACGATCTTTTGACCGACGCTAGTCCCATCAGGAGCGTGTTCGACACCTCCACACGTCAAAATTTTTCGGCTGCACTGATCGACCACTGCCTGAGTCGATCATTCTCCCACCCGGTCTGCTGCTCATGACCGGACTGGCCGCATTCGAAGGTACGATGCGGGCAGCCCATCT
>NZ_JAWRWN010000368.1:0-276 GCF_046535435.1 Achromobacter sp. SIMBA_011
CGTTCATCACCATTCGCAAACGGGGCGCAATGATCATGTATAAATTTGAAATCTATCAGGACAAAGCCGGGGAATATCGCTTCCGCTTCAAGGCATCCAACGGGGAAACGATGTTTTCATCGGAAGGATACAAGGCGAAGGCATCTGCCATCCACGCCATCGAGTCGATCAAGAAAAACTCCCCCGGCGCCAATACCGTCGATCTGACGACAATGACCGTCTGAACAGACCCGTTCCGCGAGACCTCGATGCTTTTGGCCTGCCAGAATTGACAGG
>NZ_JAWRWN010000369.1:0-276 GCF_046535435.1 Achromobacter sp. SIMBA_011
GCCGCGCCGAGCGCATCGACTGCGACTACATCGCCGGCTGCGACGGCTTTCACGGCATCGCGCGGCAGACGGTCCCCGCCGAGAAGCTGAACACGTTCGAACGCGTCTATCCGTTCGCGTGGCTCGGCATCCTCGCGGATGCGGCGCCGTCGCTCGACGAGCTCGTGTACGCGCATCACGACAACGGCTTTGCGCTGTTCTCGATGCGCTCGCCGACGGTCACGCGCCTTTATCTGCAATGCCGGCCCGACGAAGACCTCGCCGAATGGTCCGACG
>NZ_JAWRWN010000370.1:0-276 GCF_046535435.1 Achromobacter sp. SIMBA_011
GATCTGCTGCCACACTTCGTCGTCGATGTTCTCGGCGTCGTATTCGTCCTCGAGCAGCTCGACGCATTCCTTCACGCGCTCGTCGTACGACGTGATCCGCTCGCGCGCGAGGCGCTGCAGCCCGTGCCAGTCGCCGCGCTCGTACAGCGTCTTCGCTTCGACGGCGGCTTCCCGAAAGATCCGGTAGTGGCGGTCGAAGTATTCGAGCATCGTCTGCGCGATGTCGAAACCGATCTGCGACGACAGCAGTTTGGGGAAGTGATTCATGCGTGCAGG
>NZ_JAWRWN010000371.1:0-276 GCF_046535435.1 Achromobacter sp. SIMBA_011
GTCGATCCAGCGTCGCAGGATCGCGAAGCCCTGATGCGGCAGCGTCTGTCGATACAGCGCAAGACGGTGCCCGTAGAAGCCCCACGCCAGCCGCGGTTGCGCGCGAAACGCCTGCGGCGACGCGATCTCGTGAAATTCGAAGCGCTCCTGGCGCAGCGCCGGATAGGCGCGCCAGAAGCCGTCCGTGCCGCGGAAATCGGGCAGCCCCGAATCGACGCCGATGCCGGCGCCGGCCGTCACGAGGAGCGCATCGGCGCGCGCGAGCGCCTCGACGGC
>NZ_JAWRWN010000372.1:0-276 GCF_046535435.1 Achromobacter sp. SIMBA_011
TGTTGATGCCGCAACTGACGTCCGCTCAGCTCTGGTGGAGCGCTTCGGTTCACACGCTGTTCTCTACCGCGTTGATCCTGGCGTCGGCTGTCTGTCTGGCGGGACCAGACGGCCGTGGCCCCACAAGAGCCGGACGTATCATGTCCGTTGTCTATTTTGGTTTCGCCCTGCTTTTCACGGCAAAGGTGGCTGTTGCATTGGTCTTCCTGGTGGGCGTCTTCCTCTATACGCAACGGGGAAAATCGTCTCGCGAGGCGCTGCCGCAAGCTGTACGCG
>NZ_JAWRWN010000373.1:0-276 GCF_046535435.1 Achromobacter sp. SIMBA_011
GGCGTCGCGTACTGGAATGGCAGTTGCAGGACCGGGTTCGGAATCGCGTCAGCAACCCGGATACCGGCCTTGGCGGTGCCCCACTGCGCTCGCGCGATATCCAGCGCCGGGCTGTAATACCAGGCCGCCAGGGTCAGCATCTCGCGGTTCCAGCGCGCCGGCGGCCATGATTGAACGTCGTGCCCGAGTTCGTGCGCGAGGTACGTACGCAGCCCGTCGCTCGCGAGCGAGCGCTCCTCGAACTGTCGAGCCATCTGGGCCGACGCGATCGGCTGC
>NZ_JAWRWN010000374.1:0-275 GCF_046535435.1 Achromobacter sp. SIMBA_011
TGATGTGCTCTAACCAACTGAGCTACGTAGCCATCTTTTTTTTCGCGATACCTTATCGGCGTTGCGGGGCGCATTATGCGTATAGAGCCTTGCAGCGTCAACCTCTTTTTCAAGGAAAATTGCTCGAAAGTGACTGTTTGGTTAGGTTGCGAACAGCGAACCATGACGAACTGTAAATCTACGGAATGCTTGATATTCAGGGGATTTTGCGGACTGGTACGGATGGGAGCGAACTGATAAATGGTGTCCCCTGCAGGAATCGAACCTGCAATTAG
>NZ_JAWRWN010000375.1:0-275 GCF_046535435.1 Achromobacter sp. SIMBA_011
GTGGCAGCGCTGGTGCGATGGCCTCGCGCCGGAGCACTTCGAGGTGGAGGCGCAAGTCGACCGGACATCGGCTGCGATGGTGGTCGAGGCGGTGCCGGCCGAACTGGCCCCGGCGCCGAGGGCCGTCCCCGCACCCGCGCGCGAAGCGCGTCCGACGTCCACCGAGGGCGTGCAGGCCGCTGCCGTCGCCGAAGCGATTGCCGCGACGTCGGCCATCGCTCAGGCGGGCGCCGTTCCGGCCAGCCAGCCAGCGGCGCTGCGACCGTGCTACGAGC
>NZ_JAWRWN010000376.1:0-275 GCF_046535435.1 Achromobacter sp. SIMBA_011
CATGGGGTCTCGGGCTTCTGCGTGCGGCACCCGGTATCGGCGCAATTACAGTTGCGGTCATTCGATGGGCATGTCGGAAAGCTCCACCCGAGCACTCGTGGCTGGCACGGATGCTAGCGCGCAAACCTCGTATGCTCGTTGCAATCGCCCTCGCCAACAAAATGGCTCGATCCGTCTGGGCAATGATGACCAAGAACGAAGATTACAAGGATTCCGCTCTGGCAGCAGCGTAAGATGGCTGAGCTGAAGTCAGGACGGATCGTCGGCGTGTGAGG
>NZ_JAWRWN010000377.1:0-275 GCF_046535435.1 Achromobacter sp. SIMBA_011
ATCGAACATGTTGTGCGTCAGCGCGATCGCGGTGCCCATCGCGATCGCCTCGCGCGAGAACAGCGACAGTTCCATCCCGGCGTTGCCCTGCGTGATGCCGTCGCACATCGCCGGCACGCCGCCCGCGAACTGCGCGACGCCGCCGTTCTCGCGCGCGGCGGCCTTGATGATGTCGGGGAAATCCTTGTACGGCGCGTGTGCGGACAGCATCTCGTTGTACGAGGACACGATGCCGATATTCGGCTCGCGGATTGCCTTGATCTGGAACTTGTCGC
>NZ_JAWRWN010000378.1:0-275 GCF_046535435.1 Achromobacter sp. SIMBA_011
GCTCATGTTCTTTTCTCCAGAATGGCGGGTTGTGCTGGACACGTGGACTGCTGAGTCCTTCCGTGGAGAAAAGTATGCAGTTTGCGATACGAAAGATCGATATACATGGACCGTCAATTTTAATAAGTGAAAACTTATGGAAAGAACGGTTGCGAAAAGCGGCTGCAAGACAGCTGCGAAGCGGCCCATCTGATTGGCGCGCGTTGCGTTGCGAGTTGTTTATCGGGCGGTGACGGCGCGGTCGGGCTGGCGCTTCGGCCCATCAAGGCGTTCGC
>NZ_JAWRWN010000379.1:0-275 GCF_046535435.1 Achromobacter sp. SIMBA_011
CCCGTTTCGCGGGCCGCCGCAACCCAACGGTCCAGCTCCGCCAGATCCCTGATCGTCACATAGGCGGCCGTGTCGATCTTGGCGGCGGCGAAAACCGTCTGCCGTGCCGTGGCAAGATCGGCAGGCGCGCTGCCCTCCCCTGTCGCCTTCCTTGCAGGCGCTGCCGGTGAAGCCTGTGAACTCGCATCAGCGGCCGTTTCACCAGACGTTATGACGGCGGCCGGCGCATCGAGATCGGGACCATGCGCATCGGCACCCCATTGCACCGGTACATT
>NZ_JAWRWN010000380.1:0-275 GCF_046535435.1 Achromobacter sp. SIMBA_011
CGACGCGAACGATTTCGGACATCATGGCGCGCGTGTTTTGCCACGACTCTTCGGCGGTCAACGACTCGCCGCGCGGCATGCTCATCGCGAAGCGGGACAGTTCCCACACGTCGGGGGCATGAGGAAGCGCGGCGTCGCCCATCAAGGTCGGGAACACGTCGCCGAGCAAATAAGGCTCGTCGGTCGGCAGCAAGCGGCCGCAACCGACGATTTCGCCATTGCGATCGCGGGCGATGACGTAAAGGGTATCTGCGTGATCGAAATTGTCGAATTCG
>NZ_JAWRWN010000381.1:0-275 GCF_046535435.1 Achromobacter sp. SIMBA_011
GTGTCACAGGCCAGCTCCTCGTGGTGGATGGATGGCCTGTATTCTTAGTTTCGCTTTACATCATGTAAACCCAATGGATACCATGACAGGGTAATCCCGGATCAGGTCGCGCCCAGCATCTTCCACCACAGTTCGGCCAGGACATCGAGCGCCGGTTCGGACGTCAGATCCAGCTCGCCGCGCATCCATGAGAGCGCGGTCTGCTCCAGCGCGACATAGGCCAGTTCACCGCGAAAATGTCGCGTGCCCGGCTCGTAGCGGTTGGCGGCATCAAG
>NZ_JAWRWN010000382.1:0-275 GCF_046535435.1 Achromobacter sp. SIMBA_011
GCCACCGTGCTGTTTTCCGGCACGTTGAGCCCGTTCCGGTTCTATCGCGACACGCTCGGCTTGCCGGCCGACACGGGCTGGCTCGACGTCGAAGGGCCGTTTCGCGCCGAGCAGTTGACGGTGCGCGTGGCGAGCCACGTGTCGACGCGCTGGCGCGATCGTGACCGCTCGCTCGAGCCGATCGTCGATCTGATCGCCGCGCAATATGCGACACATCCCGGCAACTACCTCGGCTTTCTGAGCAGCTTCGACTATCTCGCGCGCGTCGTCGCGCT
>NZ_JAWRWN010000383.1:0-275 GCF_046535435.1 Achromobacter sp. SIMBA_011
CTCCAGCATCTGGAAATCCTTCTGCCCAACCCGCGGCAAAAGAAATGTCATTGGAGTTTGGTCGCTTTTCTTTTGGCAAATGGGTTAACTTGATCCTCGCAGGAAGGGCTGCGGCCTCTCCGACGAATAGTGCCTCGCGCCGCGGTAACGAAGGAAGCAGCTTGATGAGACCGGCCATTGTGTCTGGGAGAAAGCGACTCACATGCTCTTGGTCCCTGCCATTGGTCAGACGTAAAACTACCCACGAATTGCACTGCGAAAGGACCGTGCTCTCG
>NZ_JAWRWN010000384.1:0-275 GCF_046535435.1 Achromobacter sp. SIMBA_011
GCAGAGCGTGAGCGGATCGGGCGGCATGCTCGCGTACGTGCCGCCGAATGCGTCCAGCGCGACGAACGACGCGCCTGGCACGATCAGCATCGCGGCGATCATCCACGAGAGATAGTGCGGCAGCGAGCGCGTTTCGAACACGCGCACGACCGCGCCCGCGCCTTTTTCGAGCCGCTGCACGAAGCGGTCGAAACCCTCGCTCGCGTTCATTTCCGTGAGCAGCGAGCGATGATGGCGGAACGCGTCGCGGCGCGCGAAGAACAGCACGCCGCCCG
>NZ_JAWRWN010000385.1:0-275 GCF_046535435.1 Achromobacter sp. SIMBA_011
GGTGTCAGCTGGACAGCGCGGCCTTGACCAGGGCGGAAACGGCCGTCATGTCGGCACGGCCGGCGAGCTTGCCCTTCAGCACGCCCATCACCTTGCCCATGTCCTGCGGGCCGGCTGCGCCCGTGGCGGCGACGGCGGCCTGCACTTCGGCGGCCACCTCGGCGTCCGACAGCTGCGCGGGCATGTACGCGCCCAGCACGTCGAGCTCGGCTTGTTCCTTCGCGACGAGATCGTCGCGGCCGGCGGCCTGGAACTGGCTGATCGAGTCCTTGCGC
>NZ_JAWRWN010000386.1:0-275 GCF_046535435.1 Achromobacter sp. SIMBA_011
ATCGATCCCGCCGGCACGGTCTATTACTCCTATCTGAAAGGACCGGCCTTCGGGGAAACCGTCACGGGCGGCGCCTGGGCGGAAAGTGGACTTGGCGCTGCATTTACCCGCGGAGCTGCCAACGCCGAAAAAGCCGTGAACGACGTGGCGCAGACGAGTTTCTCCGGTCTGCGGATCGACGCAGCAACGAACGAGGCCGGCATTTATTATGGCATTCCGGTTGTCAAATTCGGCGCGTTCAAGGGCATCCTCCTCTTCCGGGTCAAGCAGGAGGT
>NZ_JAWRWN010000387.1:0-275 GCF_046535435.1 Achromobacter sp. SIMBA_011
TGATAATCCGCACCTGCCCGGGCTTCGAGACCGAGCCCTTCCCGCACGAAGCCGAGTTTCGGCCCATCCTCCGGCACGGGATGGCCATGTCTTGCATCCTGTTCAGCCAGATCGACAAGATCGATGACGAGCTGGCGGAATGCAGGCATATCCCGTGAGGGGCCCGGCACGGCAATGACCGACACCACCTTGCCATGGGTCGCCGGAATAGGGTTCCAACGGCAGGAAAGGCCGGTCAGGTCCGGCCGCCCGCCCGCGGCAGCGGCGGGCAGGGT
>NZ_JAWRWN010000388.1:0-275 GCF_046535435.1 Achromobacter sp. SIMBA_011
GTACGTTGCATTGTTCGGGGCGCTCGCGCGACACGTTTGACTGGGGTTCATGATGGGCGCGGTGTCGCGTGCGCCGCTCGCCGCAGTCGGAAAACGTCGAGAGATTGGCAGAATGGCTCGATATGCGCTGGTTAAGCTGGCCTCGCATCCTTCGTGACCGGGCGCGGCGCGAGCCGCTGCAATATCCGCTGCAATATCGATACCCGGCAAGCGTTGCGCGGCGATCGCGCGAGGCTCACGACGAAGCGGCAAACCCCACGGCAACTCCCGCGCCC
>NZ_JAWRWN010000389.1:0-275 GCF_046535435.1 Achromobacter sp. SIMBA_011
GATGGAACTGGGCGCGATCGCCGAAATGCTCGGCTTGCCGATCGACGCGAACGGCAAGCGCGTGGAATCGGCCACGGGCCGCCGCGTGACCAGCCTGTATCTGGATTCGCCGCCGAAGCGCCCGACCATCGGCTTCGCGGGCGGCGAACGCAAGCGCGACGCCGTGATCGCCGCGCTCAAGGGCGGCTGGCTCTCGGGCCTCGTCACCGACGAGAACTGCGCGCGCGCGGCGCTCGACGGCGCGGACTGAGCGCTTGGTTTAGCGCGTGTTTTAG
>NZ_JAWRWN010000390.1:0-275 GCF_046535435.1 Achromobacter sp. SIMBA_011
TGGACAGAACGTCGGCCCAAAAGAAAAAACCCCGCCAGCGCGGGGTTTGTGACGTCCTAAGATTCTAATCGATTTCGAATCAGGCGTAGCGACGCAGGCGCGTCGCAAATTCCTGCAGCGACTTGATGCCGCTTTGTTCCGCGCGATGGCACCAATCCTGCAATTGCGCGAGCAGCTGTTCTCGCGATGCGGTAGAGCGATCCCAGATCGCAGCCAGATCCTGGCGCAGCTGGTAGTACGTATGCAACTTCTGGCTGTTCGCGAAAATCTCCGGG
>NZ_JAWRWN010000391.1:0-275 GCF_046535435.1 Achromobacter sp. SIMBA_011
GCTCCGAAGGCGTTCCAAATGCGGCGCCGCGCTTTAACACTCCGGCCGCCGGGCACGATTATTCCGCCGTCTCCCATAGCGGCGCGACGCCGGCTCTCAGCATGCGCTGGGAAGCGGTTCCGGGCACCACCTTTTTCGCCGACTGGGCCTATGCGATGCGCGCACCCGTCATCGACGAGATCTATTCAAGCCAAAGCCTGGCAACCACGGCGTCGGGAACATCGCGCAACCTGAAAGTGGAGCGCAACAACAATTTCAACATCGGCGTCTCGCAG
>NZ_JAWRWN010000392.1:0-275 GCF_046535435.1 Achromobacter sp. SIMBA_011
TCCTCGAGCGTTTCGCGTGCGGCGGCCTCGGCCGTCGTCTCGCCCATTTCCATGAAGCCCGCGGGCAGCGTCCAGAACACGTAGCGCGGTTCGATCGCGCGGCGGCACAGCAGCACCTGATCGCCCCAGACCGGCACCGTGCCGACCACGTTGCGCGGATTCTGGTAATGGATCGTGCCGCAGTGATCGCAAACGAAGCGCTCGCGGTTGTCACCCTGAGGAATGCGCGCGATGACTTCGTGGCCGCAGACGGAGCAGAATTTCATGTCGAGTGG
>NZ_JAWRWN010000393.1:0-275 GCF_046535435.1 Achromobacter sp. SIMBA_011
GTCAGCGTGTCAGGCGACCGCGCTGACCGGCTCGTCAAACAGCTCGAGCAACTCTTGCATGGTTGCTCGCGGCGCCGCTCGCCAGAGTGCGCCATAGACGATCTCGCTGTATAGCTCGATGCCTTCGGGGGAACGTGCATCGATCTGTCGTGACTCCACCACAAGGTCGAACAGTTTCGTTGCGGTGCGGATGATGCTGCCAGCTTGTGTGTGGGCGATTGTTGTATTCATCCCTGCACGTATCGGCAAATAAATCGAAAACTTGAGCATGCCGG
>NZ_JAWRWN010000394.1:0-275 GCF_046535435.1 Achromobacter sp. SIMBA_011
CAACCGCAGAGGTGTCCATAGTGCCATTGGGAACGCACTCTCTCGACAAACAGCGCTATCGTTGGTCATGGTCGGATGAAGGTCTTCCAATGGACGTTCGGGATGCATCCAGAAAAATGCAGGTGCTATATGACCTAACTGGATTTGAGATGTTCAAACAAGCCACAATCCAATGCGATCAGACGATGGCATGGGAAATTGCTGCATGGTCATGTTCTGTTCTCGCTGCGCACGGCGCTTACCGAATCCCCAATGGATCGAACCAGCATTATGTT
>NZ_JAWRWN010000395.1:0-275 GCF_046535435.1 Achromobacter sp. SIMBA_011
GTGGGCATTCCCGTCTATTCGCTCCTCGTTCCGCGCGCGCCGTGCGATGCAGACGGATTGAGCTGCATCCCGCTTTATGTAATGATATCCATTCTCATTATCATATTGACCGGGCGGCGCACGTTCCACGTGGCGCCGCTCGTCGTGTCGAACGAATGGAAGCTATTGCGTGAACGCGCCTGAAACGATCGCCCCGCCGCGGGCCGACCACCAGCCCGCCGCGGGCGTCACCGTGCTGCGACCGGCCGTGCGTCCGGCGAGCGACGCCGAGCTGG
>NZ_JAWRWN010000396.1:0-275 GCF_046535435.1 Achromobacter sp. SIMBA_011
GTGATGACCTCATCGAGATTGCCGCGAAGCTTGTCGATCGGCACATGCGAGGAAATGACCTTGATCCTGTGCTTTTCCAGAAGCGCGTTCAGCTCGCTGGCGCTGACCTTCTGCATATCCACCGTTTCAACGGCCGAAACACCGGCACGGTTGAGGATGGCAAGCTGCTCTTCCAGCGTTCCGGCGTTGCGCAGGGTGTACATCTGCGCGGCAATCGGCAGCGTCTTGCTGTCTTCGGCCAGAACCGGATTTGCGATACCGGCCGCCAATCCGAC
>NZ_JAWRWN010000397.1:0-275 GCF_046535435.1 Achromobacter sp. SIMBA_011
GCGCCAGGTGACTTGCCAGCGTTGAACGAAGTCGTATTTACGCAAATACGTCGCCTGAAACTGGCAAGCGCCAAACTGACAGCCACACAGCTAAATGGGTTCCTGAGTCAGTTTCCTCACTTGCGTGAACTCGACCTGAGTGGCAACCGTTTGACCGAGCTGCCCCAGGCGCTTGGGGAGCTGGCGCAACTTTCCGATCTTGATTTGTCTGGCAATGAACTGACGATCACCGCATCGACACAGGCGCGGTTGAACCGATTGAGTGCTTTGCAGCG
>NZ_JAWRWN010000398.1:0-275 GCF_046535435.1 Achromobacter sp. SIMBA_011
CTTTCTCGTTGCCACGCCTGCGGCGAAGATACCCAGCAGGGTAAGGAGCGCGATGCCGAGCGTAATATAGCGTGCGGAGTCCACCGCAGATTCCCCGCCTGCGGCCATCAGCGTGCCTGCGAGCGCAGAGGTGATCGAGAAAGCAATAAGCTGCGTGATGGTGATCGCAGCCGCCGCCATGCCACCCTCGGCGGGATCATGGGTACTGCTCATCGCGGCAACTCCCAGCAGCGGCCAAGCCAGTCCGATGCCGACCCCGGCAAGCGCGAGGACGG
>NZ_JAWRWN010000399.1:0-275 GCF_046535435.1 Achromobacter sp. SIMBA_011
CTTGTTCAAGGAGAACACCATGAAAGCCGCCCGAATCCTCGCCGTCGCCGTCCTCGCCGCCATCCCCGCGTTGTCGTTCGCCGCTACCGGCCACGGCCTCACGCGCGCCGACGTGCGTATGCGTCGCCAAACTGACGTGCTGCCTGAAGTGCCGCCGCGTCCCATCCGTCCGGCAACGTTTCGGCCGTATGGCGTTCGATGCTGACGTCGTCGGGAACACTTGCTTCGACCCATCCGTGTGTTTTCGGCACCTTGCCGATGCGCGCATGCACCAG
>NZ_JAWRWN010000400.1:0-275 GCF_046535435.1 Achromobacter sp. SIMBA_011
CTGTGGGGCAAGCACAAGCTTTCGCCGCTCGTGAGCCCGTCGAAAACGTGGGAAGGCCTGATTGGCGGCGGCGCGCTCGCCATCGGGCTCGGCACCCTGCTCCACAGCCTCACGCCATTCAATCTCTGGCAGGCCGCGCTGATGTCGGCTGTCACGGTGATTGGCGGCTTCGTCGGCGGACTCGTGCTCTCCGCCGTCAAGCGCTCGATGGGCGCGAAGGATTGGGGCGTGATGATCGCCGGCCACGGCGGCATGCTCGATCGCGTCGATTCCAT
>NZ_JAWRWN010000401.1:0-275 GCF_046535435.1 Achromobacter sp. SIMBA_011
GCCCGGCGCGGTCGATCAGGAATTGCGCGAGCAACGGCACCGGACGGCCCGTCGCGCCCTTCGCCGCGCCGCTCTTCCATGCGGTGCCGGCGATGTCCAGGTGCGCCCACGGGTAGCTTTCGGTAAAGCGCGACAGGAAGCACGCCGCCGTCACGGCGCCGGCCGGCCGGCCGCCGATGTTCGCGATATCGGCGAAATTCGACTTCAGCTGATCCTGGTACTCGTCGTCGAGCGGCATGCGCCACGCCGCATCGTTCGCTTCGCGCGATGCGTCG
>NZ_JAWRWN010000402.1:0-275 GCF_046535435.1 Achromobacter sp. SIMBA_011
CTGGCGCTGAACGCCGGTGTGGGGGCCGCGCGCGCCGGTGAAGCGGGCAAGGGTTTTGCCGTCGTCGCACAGGAAGTGCGCGAACTTGCACAGCGCTCCGCCAATGCGGCGAAGGAGATCAAGACGCTGATCAACGCCTCGACATCGCAGGTGCAGTCCGGCGTCGATCTCGTCGGAAATGCCGGCAAGGCGCTGGAAACCATCGTCCGCGAAGTCCAGGAGATCAACCGCCACATCAACGCCATTGTGACATCGTCGCGCGAACAGTCGACCGG
>NZ_JAWRWN010000403.1:0-275 GCF_046535435.1 Achromobacter sp. SIMBA_011
GGAGAACCACGATGCGCCATGTATTCGTCTACGGCACGTTGCGAGCAGGCGAGGCCAACGACATCGGCCATGCGGCCGGGCGCCACGGCATCCCTGCGCCCACGCTCCTCGGAGCCATCGCGCTGCCCGGCGAACTGTACGATTTCGGCACTTATCCAGGCATGGTGGCCGGTGCGGCCGGTCAGTCGCTCGTGTGGGGCGACGTGTACGCGGTCGACGAACTGTTGCTGCCCGTGCTCGACGAGATCGAACGCGTCTATCCCGGCGTCGACACG
>NZ_JAWRWN010000404.1:0-275 GCF_046535435.1 Achromobacter sp. SIMBA_011
CAGGTAGCCGGCGATCAGGATTCCCAACGTCGCGCCAATGAACGGCATCGCCTGAAAGAAGCCGACCTTGATCATCGACATGTGCCGTTCCTCGACCAGGTAGGTCATGAACCAGGTCGTGAAGAACACCAGCAGCGTGTTGTTGCAGAACTTGCCGAGACAGATCGCGAGGATCTGCCGGTAGCCGAGCAGGCGCAGCGCCATGCGCCAGTCGAAGCGCTCGCGTGCGGTCACGACAGGGCGCCCTTCGGTGATGTACTGCAGCTCGGCCGCGT
>NZ_JAWRWN010000405.1:0-275 GCF_046535435.1 Achromobacter sp. SIMBA_011
TCGCCGCGGACATCGCCATCATGAAGAGCCGGTAGCGCGGCAGCGAGAGGCCGAACACGGTCACGGGCGCGCCGTCGAACAACGGCGGCACCGGGGCCGGCAGCGGCGTGAGGCCCCATACGAGTTTCGCGCCCTCGCCGATCAGGTAGGCGAGGCCGAAGGTCAGCAGCAGTTCGCTCGTGTGGCCGCCGCGCGCCTGCACGCGGCGCAACAGCCAGCGCTCGCAGCCGGCGCCCAGCAGGCCGACGGCGAGCGGCGCGAGCACGAGCGCGGGC
>NZ_JAWRWN010000406.1:0-275 GCF_046535435.1 Achromobacter sp. SIMBA_011
CTCTGCACCGGACCGGACACCGATATCGAACGCGTCGGCGACATAGCGCAGCTTGCGCGATGTCGTCGACACCCGCACGTCGATGTCGGGGTAACGCGCATGGAAATCGGCGAGCCGCGGCAGCAGCCAGCAAAACGCGAAGCTCATCGGCACGTTCACCCGCACGACGCCTGATATCCGCTGCGTCGATGCGTGCTGGCGCAGCCGCACCGCCGCAGTCCCGAGGCGCTCGAACGCACTGCTGACGTCGCCGAGCAACGCGGCGCCGTCGTCGG
>NZ_JAWRWN010000407.1:0-274 GCF_046535435.1 Achromobacter sp. SIMBA_011
GTCCGCCGACGACACCGCGTTCCTGACGCGCACAAGCATCGCCGACCGCCTGCATCCGTCGCTGTGCGCCGCGCTGCTCGACGATGCGGATGCGCCCCACCGGCTCGCGCGGCTCGCGCGCGATACGCCGCTGTTCATCGCATCGGATGACTCCGACTGGTGCCGGCTGCATCCGCTCGTGCGCGATACGCTGCGCGACCGGCTGGCGGCGGGCCCGGCCGCGGCGCGCGGCGCGCTGCATGGACGCGCGGCCGCATGGCTCGATGCGCACGGG
>NZ_JAWRWN010000408.1:0-274 GCF_046535435.1 Achromobacter sp. SIMBA_011
GCTTTGGCGTAAATCCGCCCAAGGCCATGTTCTGGCGGTCATGATTGTAAGTCCACGTCCAATCGGTCGCGAAGCGCTGCACATGGTCCAAGTCTTCCCAGTGGTACTGTGACAGCCATTCGTACCGCACGGGCCGGTTGAATCGTTCGACATACGCGTTCTGCTGCGGCTTGCCCGGCTGAATGTAGTCGAGCCTGATGTCGTACTGCCGGGCCCGCTCGATGATCGCCGCGCTCAGGTACTCGGGCCCGTTATCGCACCGAATCGCCTTGGG
>NZ_JAWRWN010000409.1:0-274 GCF_046535435.1 Achromobacter sp. SIMBA_011
GTTGGATTTTCATAATGATGAGCTTGTATATCTTTGCTTAAATCGCCTGTTCCAATACGCATTGGATGTATATTCACATTATCTTTTTGATACACCACAACAGTACTTTTTGTACCAAAATCAATTGCTACCACACCATCGTTAATGCTCGACTTTGGATCTCGCGCGACCATCGGGGTGGGTAAGTCAATAACTTGCTCAGCATCACTCTCTAGCTCCTCGGTCCATAAAGACCAATGACCAAGCTCAGTATCTTCGAGTATTTTTTCTTGAT
>NZ_JAWRWN010000410.1:0-274 GCF_046535435.1 Achromobacter sp. SIMBA_011
CGTCGCGGTGACGCACGCGGTTTCGTGGCGCAGACTGCGGAGCATTGTGCCGACGCTGCAACGACTCACGGGGCGCGATTACGAAGTGGTAGTTTATCCGGTGCTTGACGAGCCCACGGAAGTGACGGTATGAGCAACTCCCTGCGTACGTCGGCGAACGGTAGCGAGATTGCGGAAGACGTCGCTGCCGCTCACCTTCACCGCGTATACGGTGTTCGGATACAGGTACAGGTCGGCCGCGTTGTTGATCGCGAGCGCGCCCGGCGCGACGTCG
>NZ_JAWRWN010000411.1:0-274 GCF_046535435.1 Achromobacter sp. SIMBA_011
TCGTGCGACCGGCTGAGCTTCTCTTCCAGATCGATCCGAGACCATTCCAGGTTGCGCTGGACGGAGCCAAAGCCCAGTTGCAGCAGGCAAAGGTTCTGCTCGATCAGGCCGAAATCGATTTCCGGCGGGCCGAAACACTGGCTCCGAATGGGACCGTGTCGCGCAAGACCTTCGATGACGCGCAGGCAGCACGCCGTCAGCGCCAAGCCCAAGTAGAAATCGCCAAGGCTGCCGTTGCGGCCGCGGAACTTGATCTGTCGTTCACGCGCGTCAC
>NZ_JAWRWN010000412.1:0-274 GCF_046535435.1 Achromobacter sp. SIMBA_011
CGAAGCGCGGTTGCGCGCGCACCCACGACAGCGCGACGCCGCGCGGCGTGTCTTCCATCCAGCCGAGCCGTTTCGCGGGCACATAGCCGAACACGGCCGCGAGCGCCGGCATCGCGACGTGCCACTTCAACCACATGCGCCGCCGCTCTTGCGGCCGATAATCGCGCCAGTACGCATACTGCGCGCCGACGGTCACCACATTACGCACGCACGCGTTCGACGCCGCGAGCCCGAGCACGCAGCCGCCGATGCTGTGCGCGACGACGTCGAGCGG
>NZ_JAWRWN010000413.1:0-274 GCF_046535435.1 Achromobacter sp. SIMBA_011
CATGCAGGACACTCCATGCCGGCGATTCGCCACCACCAACTACCTATTGAGGCCGCTTGCCCCCTCCAGTCAAGAACGTTTGTCTCTGCGAACGCCGGATGAATTTCAACGGTGCAGTGCGGGCATTTCATACGCTTCCCCGGAACTTTTCGTAAGACAATGAGCGTGCCGTAAACCGCGCCGCGTAGCAATTGACAACACGCACTCCTATTGGGGGGTTGCTTGGTGGGTAGGTACTGGGAACTGGCTCGAAACCCCACAGGCACTAGCTCAT
>NZ_JAWRWN010000414.1:0-274 GCF_046535435.1 Achromobacter sp. SIMBA_011
CCTATGCTCCCTCACTCAAATTATCCAGAAGCAGACTACCCATCGAAGGCGACACCTAAAGATGGATTACCACTGCATGATCAGATCAGCGCAATGGTCGCTCAGATCAGAGATCAAAGGTTTGCATATCCGGATGACTTAATCGGCGTACTTGCGCCAAGAAATGCCGAGCGTAACCTTATCGAACAAGGCTTCATCGATTCGGGACTTGGTGACCTGATCACCAGAGCCAATGCTTCGAATCGTTTCGAACCCTCTCGACGGATTTGGCTCT
>NZ_JAWRWN010000415.1:0-274 GCF_046535435.1 Achromobacter sp. SIMBA_011
GCAATGCGGTCGCCGCCGAGCGATTCAATCAGTCTCTGCCGTGCGGCCGGCGCGATGCGCAGATTGTCGGCCGACAGCTCCTGATCGATCAGTGCGTTCAACGAGCGCGCATCATCCGCATAACAGGGGATTGCGGCGATCGAGCGCGCGGGTTCTGCGATCTTGCGCAGCCCGGTGCCTTTTTTGAGGTCACCCGCCTCGATGATTAGGAAACTTGCTTCGGGTGGTGTCTCGGCCAGTATCTGGAGCGCATCCACCAGTGCCTTCTCAGCCG
>NZ_JAWRWN010000416.1:0-274 GCF_046535435.1 Achromobacter sp. SIMBA_011
CGGCGGGCCAATGACATGCGATGTAATCGCTCGCGTCGTGAAGCCGCGTTTTGAGCGGTGTCGCCGAGTCTTGGCGCAGTGAGAAAGAGCCAGGCAACACCGGTTCTCGCATCCGTGTTGCACTCACGCCTGGCGCGCCGAGCGCAAGCGCAGATGCAAACCGACGCGCGAAAAAAAAGCCGCTCCGAAGAGCGGCTTTTTCATCAGCGAACGATCCACGAAGGATCGGCCAGCTTAGTCTTCGAGCTGAGAAAGGTCGCGCACGGCGCCCTTG
>NZ_JAWRWN010000417.1:0-274 GCF_046535435.1 Achromobacter sp. SIMBA_011
GATCTGCTCGGACTTCTTGCCAGTGCAGAGGATGATCCCCAATGGCGAGGCTTCCTCCGGCTCGCGCTCGTGCTTGTCGAGCCAGCGCAAGTAAAGCTCCATCTGCCCCTTGTAGGCCGCCTTGAAATCGCCGATCTTCAGCTCCACCGCCACCAGCCGCCGCAGCTTGCGGTTGTAGAACAGCAGATCAAGGTGGAAATCCTCGTCGTCGATCTGGATGCGCTTTTGGCGGGCCAGGAAGGAGAAGCCCGCGCCCAGTTCCAGCAGGAAGGAT
>NZ_JAWRWN010000418.1:0-274 GCF_046535435.1 Achromobacter sp. SIMBA_011
GCTTCCTGAACTTGAACAGCGAAAGAAGGTGTTTGTAAAACCTTTATTTGTAGCAATTAAAGATTCTTTTATTGCCAGAACCACAACGCAAAATGTACAAGTAGTAATTAGCTGCGACCCTAGCAGTGCGTGTTTAGGAGATGTATTTCTAATTCAACAAGCGCTATACAATATTTTTGATAACGCATTGGACTTTATCAACGAGGGGGGGGAGATTCACATTCAGGTAATACAAGAGCCATCCTATGTTCAAATCTATATTGATAACACGGGG
>NZ_JAWRWN010000419.1:0-274 GCF_046535435.1 Achromobacter sp. SIMBA_011
GCTTCCCTTTGTTTTCATCGGGTTACCCGTTTCTCCCGCGGGCATGAATGCGGGAAACCTTGGATTATAAAGGGAAATTTGAGCAGCGGTCAAAATTTGTGCGGACTTTCTGCTGGCTAGGCGCCAGGCGCACAGGATCGGGCACAAAAACGCGGACGAAAAAAAGCCCAAGCGTGTTGGCTCGGGCTTAATCCACCTTTTGGAGGAGGGTGGAGGAGACATGCTGAGGTGTCGTGAAGCACGACAACCAATGAGACGAATTATACGGATCGGC
>NZ_JAWRWN010000420.1:0-274 GCF_046535435.1 Achromobacter sp. SIMBA_011
GTTGAGCGTTCGAACCGCGGCCTCCAACACCGCGCGTTCTTCGCGGCTCGTCTTCGTCAGCAGTTGCTCGGTAAGCCATTGCGAACGTGCATCTCGCGCCTGCGCAGTCTGTGCACGCCCCGTATCGGTCAGATCCACGACCCAGGCGCGGCGATCTTCATTGTCTACCGTCAAGGTCACCAGCCCTTGTTCGACCAGTTTCTGCACGATCAGCCGCATGGTCTGATGGGTCACGGCTCTGCGCACGGCGAGTGTCGCGATACTCACCGGGCCG
>NZ_JAWRWN010000421.1:0-274 GCF_046535435.1 Achromobacter sp. SIMBA_011
GCCATCGCAACGGCCGCGAACTGCGGGTTGCCGGAGCGGGCCTTCAGGCGTTCGACCGCGTTGGTCGCTTTGGTGGTGCGCATGGTGCGGATGGTTGCAGAGGCGTCGAGCCCCTTACTTTATCAAACCAGCCGCCCGCATGTGCCGCGCCGCGCTAGACGGTGCGCGAATAGCGCTGGCGTGGTGTTTGCGCCAGATACGCGTCGAAGGCCATCGCGATGTTGCGCACCACCATCCGGCCGGCCGGATGGATCGTCAGGCGGTCGCCGGCGAT
>NZ_JAWRWN010000422.1:0-274 GCF_046535435.1 Achromobacter sp. SIMBA_011
GCGGGCCCGATCTGCCCGAGCAACTGCCGCTCGACGACGTGCTCGCGCGCCTGAAGCCGTGGCTCGAAGCGGCCGACCGCAAGAAGGTCGGCCAGCATCTGAAGTACGACGCGCAGGTGCTCGCGAACTACGACATCGCGCTGAACGGCATCGAGCACGACACGCTGCTCGAGTCGTACGTGCTCGAATCGCACCGCACGCACGACATGGACAGCCTCGCGCTGCGCCATCTGGGCGTCAAGACGATCAAGTACGAAGACGTCGCAGGCAAGGG
>NZ_JAWRWN010000423.1:0-273 GCF_046535435.1 Achromobacter sp. SIMBA_011
GAAACCCCGGTTTGCTGCTGTATGGATGTTGGCACCATTATGGACAACTCCGACTGCACCGCGTCTTACAGCCGCGTGTTTGCAAACCGCGCAGAAGCAGAGCAAACGCTGGCGGCGCTGACTGAAAAAGCCCGTAGCGTGGAATCTGAACCTTGCAAAATCACCCCGACTTTCACTGAAGAGTCTGACGGTGTGCGCCTGGATATCGATTTCACTTTTGCCTGCGAAGCTGAAATGCTGATTTTCCAGCTGGGTCTGCGTTAATTCCTCTCG
>NZ_JAWRWN010000424.1:0-273 GCF_046535435.1 Achromobacter sp. SIMBA_011
ATCGCAGTCGCTGAACGGCGTGTCGGTCGTGAAGGTGTTCTTCCACCCCGGCGCGGACATCAATCGCGCGATCGCGGAAGCCGCCAGCAACGCCGCGTCGATCCTGCGCATCCTGCCGCCCGGCACGCTGCCGCCGAACATCATCACGTACAACGCGTCGACGGTGCCGATCCTGCAGATGGCGTTTTCCAGCCCGACCCTGTCGGAGGCGAAGATCCGCGACCTGGTGCAGAACAACATCCGCCTGCCCCTGAGCTCCCTGCCCGGCCTGGC
>NZ_JAWRWN010000425.1:0-273 GCF_046535435.1 Achromobacter sp. SIMBA_011
GGCCGGTATCGCGCTCATCATCTATCTCGGCTTCAACCGTTACGACCGGGCTATCCTGCTCGTTCCGTCCTGGGCGCTCATCCTCGTCTGGCTGTTCGGCAGCTGGCTGACGGTGACTGGGCAATTGGACAACGACATCGTGCAACCGGCACTTGGCGGTGGACTGGTGCTGATCGTGCTTCTGATCGGCTTCACCGTCATCCAGCATGCCTTTGCCGGCAGCGCCTATCAGCAGGGCCTGTTCTCTGACCTCGAACGCCAGTCGCTGGCGCT
>NZ_JAWRWN010000426.1:0-273 GCF_046535435.1 Achromobacter sp. SIMBA_011
GCGCGCGATCAGCTTCGAGAGCGCGGGAAACTGCAGGCCGGCGAGGGCGGTCGGCGCAACAGCCGCGGACGGCAGCGCGAAAGGCACGAGGAGATGGAGGCGGTCGGCAGGCATGGTGCGCATTGTACTTCGGCGCTCGCGGCTGCTGGGCGCGGCGGGCGGCGCATCCGGCGCGTCGAGTGCGCCGCGTTGGCGTGCCGCGCCATACGAATCAGTAACTTACCGACGATCGGCGCGGCAGGCGGGCACCTGCGCGCCGAATCCGCATCCAAG
>NZ_JAWRWN010000427.1:0-273 GCF_046535435.1 Achromobacter sp. SIMBA_011
GGCGGAGCACCTTCAGGGTTTCGGCGGCAGTGGCGAAGATCTCCTTGCCGGCGCGCGTGCTGCCGGTCATCGTCACAAGAGACGTCACCCGACTTTGCACCAGAGCGCGGCCAACCAATGGCCCACGCCCGGTAACAACATTGAACACACCCGCTGGAAGACCCGCCTCGTCGGCCAGCAGCGCCAGAAACAACCCCGAAAGCGGCGTGACCTCATGGGACAGGAGGACCACTGTATTGCCCGCCACCAGGGCCGGCGCCAGCTTCCGCGCGG
>NZ_JAWRWN010000428.1:0-273 GCF_046535435.1 Achromobacter sp. SIMBA_011
GGCTTGCCGGTGGCCGCGCTGCGCGCGAGCTTCTGCGCGAACTCTTCCTCGATCAGCAGTTCGTCGACACCGCGCTTCGTAACGGCGAGCGCGTGGCGGACTTCGTCGGTGATCGGGAAAACGGGCTTGGAACTGGGTTCGGTGCTCATCGGTGCCAGGAAGAATGTCGCAAAGACAGGGATTTTCCCATAACTTGCGCGCGCATCGCTTAACGACGCGTCAGGTTGCGCGGATAATCAGGTGCGAGGCGCGCGGCACCGGCCCGCGCCGCTC
>NZ_JAWRWN010000429.1:0-273 GCF_046535435.1 Achromobacter sp. SIMBA_011
GGTCGTAAGCAGCCAGCCCCCCGCGACGACCGGAGGCGGCGCAGACTGGACCTTGGCGACAGGCCGGTCTCCTTTCCGATCTACGCCATCGGCGATGTGCATGGCAGCCTTGATCTGCTGCTGCAGGCGGAACGGAAAATCCTCGCGGACCTGGCAGGCAGTTCATCCCCCGCTCTGGTCATTCTCCTTGGCGACTATGTCGATCGCGGACGCGATTCCTGCGGTGTTCTCCAGCATCTGCTGCAACCGCCGCCGGCGCCGCTGCGTCGCATT
>NZ_JAWRWN010000430.1:0-273 GCF_046535435.1 Achromobacter sp. SIMBA_011
GTTCAACTATGCGGCGAGCGTCGTGTTCACTTCGTCGTACGTGCTGCTGATGTTCCACCTGCTCGCGCCGGGCAGCATGCGCATCATCGGCGAGCGCGCGATCGACACCGTGGTCGGCTGCATGATTGCGATCGCCGCGAGCCGGCTCTTCCCGTACTGGGAATACCGGCTGATGGGCAAGCTCGTGACCGACATGCTGAGCTCGACCCGCAAGTATTTCGAGGCGGCGTGGCGCGCCGGGCGCGGCGCCTCGGCGCCTGCCGTGCCGGTCGC
>NZ_JAWRWN010000431.1:0-273 GCF_046535435.1 Achromobacter sp. SIMBA_011
TGAGTTCGCCGCCGAATTTGATTTCCGTCGCACCGGGATGCCGCGCGCCGGTATTGCGGGTGAGCGGACCGTGTTTCGAAAGCTGCTGATCGAGGTCGGCTGCGGTTTTGCCGCTGATCGAAAAATACGAATAGGTCTTGCGCACAATGGTTTCGGAAAAGGCCGATCCGGGCAGGGAAAGGGCCAATGCGGCCGCGACAGCGGCGCAAAGAGCACGTGATGATTTGGTCATGACCCGGCCTTCCGGTTGAACTTGAAAAACGTTTGCTGCAT
>NZ_JAWRWN010000432.1:0-273 GCF_046535435.1 Achromobacter sp. SIMBA_011
GCAGTTCACGTCATGACGCACGTTGTCCGATTGCGCTTAGCAACAGCTGTAGAATTTATCGGCTCCAGCGTTCCAGAGGAACAGCGGGCTAACCCATGGTTTAATATACGTCAATATGAACCTTGGGCAAGAGGAAGCGGTCTAGACGGAGATTTTACAGTGCGCCCAAACTATCCAAGCTATGGAAGCGTACTTAAAAGCTATAAATTCTTGCTGGACCCAGCACAGTTAGTAGTTACTGAAAACGATCTAGAATATGCACGATTACTAACT
>NZ_JAWRWN010000433.1:0-273 GCF_046535435.1 Achromobacter sp. SIMBA_011
GCTGGCGGCGCTGGAAGGACCGAGCTGCGTTCACTGCTCTCCGCGGCACTTGGTCGAGCATGAGCCCCGAATGCCAGCGGTTAGTTTGGCTGGCAGCGGATTCGTTTGGCGATCAGGGCGATGGATTCAGGCGCCAGGTCGAGCTCAATTTTAAACACGCCCTCAAATTGGGAATTGAACGGCAGGACAAGGCGACGTTTGCGTCGATTTATGAAGGATGGTGCTCCGATGCCTAAGCTGCTGCATGACCCGCGGACCGTGGCGCGAGATGTG
>NZ_JAWRWN010000434.1:0-273 GCF_046535435.1 Achromobacter sp. SIMBA_011
GAAATGCCTCAGGTCGAAGTCACCGTGCACTGGCACGAAACCTTCGACAACGACGACGGCAATCGCTGGTTTCGCGAACTCGCGATCGCCACGCTACGCAAGGTGTGACGCGAAGAAAAAAGCCCGCAGATTCTGCGGGCTTTTTTCTAAAACGAAGTGGCGAAAAAGCTTCACCCGCGCCGCACGACACCCAGCACCAGCGTAACGAGAAACACAACGATGAAGATGAAGAACAGAATCTTCGCAATGGATGCCGCGCCCGCTGCAATGCCG
>NZ_JAWRWN010000435.1:0-273 GCF_046535435.1 Achromobacter sp. SIMBA_011
GTGCTGGCCGCGCCTTTGCTCGGCATGACGCCGGAGCTGGTGCGCTATCTCGGCAGCCTGCCCGCGTACAAGCTGCGCACGGCCCTTGAGCGTATCCGCGACCTGCCGCTGTTCCGGTGGCGCTTTCGCGACGACGCGTTCTGGTTCCAGTTCACAGCGCACAACCTGAACGTCGAGCAGGTCGCGCATCACATCATGTCCACCACGCCGTTTCGCGCGGGCGACCTGCCGCACACCGCCACCTGGACGGACTTGCGCCTGGGTCGTGAGACG
>NZ_JAWRWN010000436.1:0-273 GCF_046535435.1 Achromobacter sp. SIMBA_011
GTACTGCCTGGAACGGGCATTTCGACTGCACCTGCTATCACCCCATCTTCTTGTTCAACCAGTTTGGCATGCTGGAGCGCTGCGCCCTGCGTAACGGCAATGTCCACAGCGCCGATGGCTGGCGGGATGTCCTTGATCCCGTCATTGCCCGATATGCTGGCCGCGACCTTGGTGGACGCGTCTTCCGGGCCGACGCTGCCTACGCGATCCCCGCGATCTATATGCGGCTGGAAGAAGCCAGGTTCTTCTACGCCATCCGTCTGCCCGCCAACG
>NZ_JAWRWN010000437.1:0-273 GCF_046535435.1 Achromobacter sp. SIMBA_011
CGGTGTTCGGGCTCATCGTGCTGCTCGGGCCGTTGCTCGGGCCCGTGGTGGGCGGTTGGCTCGCGGAGAACATCAGCTGGAGCTGGTGCTTCTTCATCAACCTGCCCGTGTGTATCACGCTGATCACGCTGCTGATCGTGGGCCTGCCCGCCGATCGTCCGCACTGGGAGGCTTTTTTCAAGGCCGACTGGCTGGGCATCGTCGGTCTCGCGGTCGGCCTGAGCACGCTCACGGTCGTGCTCGAAGAGGGTCAACGCGAGCGCTGGTTCGAAT
>NZ_JAWRWN010000438.1:0-273 GCF_046535435.1 Achromobacter sp. SIMBA_011
GGGTCGTACAGCCCCGCATGCTCGAAGCCGCGCTCCTTGAGGTCCTCGATGCGCTCGGCCGCGTGCTGCTTCATGTCCTCCTTGGTGCCGAACACGATCGCGCCGGTCGGGCAGGTCTTCACGCACGCCGGCTCCTGGCCGACCGCGACGCGATCGGAACACAGCGTGCACTTGTACGCGCGATGGTCCTTCTTCGAGATCCGCGGAACGTTGAACGGGCAGCCGGTCACGCAATAGCCGCAACCGATGCAGTTCTCCTCGTGGAAATCGACG
>NZ_JAWRWN010000439.1:0-273 GCF_046535435.1 Achromobacter sp. SIMBA_011
GTCCGCGCTTGCTCTTCCATAAAGAATACCCGGATCAAGAAATGGCGCATTTTCGGCAATTGCTTGCTGGCGTGCTTTTTCGATCTGTTTTTCGCGTTTTGGATTATTTCTGTAGCCCATTTGACGTGGATTCCTCCAAAAATCACACTTTAATGTAAAAAAGCACCGACAATTTGCGGATTTTGCCTTTTCATTCGAATCGGATACTGGCGTGTAATTACGAAGAGTTTAAGAGGCTTTCGTGTTTCTTCAGTCGGGATATGAAATTTTTTT
>NZ_JAWRWN010000440.1:0-273 GCF_046535435.1 Achromobacter sp. SIMBA_011
GCCCGACGGCGCGAGCGCACGTTGCCGCGACGGCACGTACAGCTTCAGCCGCCATCGGCGCGGCACGTGTTCGGGGCACGGCGGCGTCGCCGCATGGTTGTGAAGGCGGGTCGGCCGAATGGCCGGCGCCGCGCCAGCGGCAGGCGGCGGCGAAGTACAATACGCGCTCGCGCCGCCGCCACGCGGCGCCACGGCCGCGCCGCGCGCCGCGCGCTCCGTACCGACTCATCCGACGCCACGCTCGCCCATGCGCCGCGCGGCAGTCTCAACCCT
>NZ_JAWRWN010000441.1:0-273 GCF_046535435.1 Achromobacter sp. SIMBA_011
CTGCGTCGATCGACCGACTGATTTCGGTGTTCACCCATGCGTTCAAACGCTACGGCATCCGCCACTGCGTGATCGACAGCTTGATGATGACCGACGTCCAGTCGGATGGGCCTGGTGCCATCACGTCGCAGAAGGAGGCAATGCGCAAGCTCGCTAACTGGGCGCGTGCCAACGGCACACATGTGCATCTGGTGGCTCATCCACGCAAGGGGCTGGATGAGAAGAAAACGCCCGGCAAGCAGGACGTTTCCGGAGCTGGTGTACTCACGGACG
>NZ_JAWRWN010000442.1:0-273 GCF_046535435.1 Achromobacter sp. SIMBA_011
GGATGAGCGTCGGGCAACTGTGTCGAAGGAAGCATATGGGGCGTTTGTCGGAATAGCGCATATAGGTTGGATCCGCAGCCACTTTGAGCATTCACCGATGTCCGCGCGGGTGTCGCGGATGAGAGCGGATAACGCCCTATACCGGGCTGTTAAACTGGCCGGCACCGGTGAACTCTCACGCCATGACTACTCTCGAACGAAACCGCCCATTGGCTGCATCCGAGATGTCTCTCGCTCGTTGGATGCTTGAGCACGGTGAGCCGAAGGCGCGAG
>NZ_JAWRWN010000443.1:0-273 GCF_046535435.1 Achromobacter sp. SIMBA_011
GGTCCGCAGGGTGATTCCGCCGTGTTCTTCGGTCTCTCCGGCACCGGCAAGACCACGCTTTCGGCCGATCCGTCGCGCACGCTGATCGGCGACGACGAACATGGTTGGGGCGAGCACGGCATCTTCAACTTCGAAGGCGGCTGCTACGCAAAAACTATCAAGCTGTCGAAAGAAGCGGAACCTGAAATCTACAACGCTATCCGTCGTGATGCGTTGCTGGAAAACGTCACCGTGCGTGAAGATGGCACTATCGACTTTGATGATGGTTCAAAA
>NZ_JAWRWN010000444.1:0-273 GCF_046535435.1 Achromobacter sp. SIMBA_011
ATCGTAGAGCGGATCGGACTCGTCGCCGGTGCCCGAGGCGGACGCCGAACCTTCGTCGCCCTCGCCCGCCACGCCGCCTCCGAGAATGCCCTCGATATAGTTCGGCTCGCCCTGCTCCTTGAGCTTGTCGACGACGCGATGCACCTCGTCGTCGGCGACGAACGCGCCGTGCACGCGCACCGGCAGCCCGCTGCCGGGCGGCAGGTACAGCATGTCGCCCATCCCGAGCAACGATTCGGCGCCCATCTGGTCGAGAATCGTGCGCGAGTCGAT
>NZ_JAWRWN010000445.1:0-272 GCF_046535435.1 Achromobacter sp. SIMBA_011
GGTTTTATAGGCTTGGTACCCATCGACCTGAAGCACGCCGGCAAACGACGACAATTGCCCCTCGACCTCGCGAGCGCTGCGGCTTTCGGCAAAAGTATAGGCCACCGCCGGCGGCGCCGGACCATTCCATGGGCGATCGTCGATCGCTTGCGCCCACAACTGGCAGACCTTGGTTCGTTTGCGCCCCGGATCGAGCCGCGGAAGCGGTGTCTCGTCACAGAACACCCTTGGCTGGGAGCGGATGAAGGCTAGCAGCGCATTGTAGAGAAGCT
>NZ_JAWRWN010000446.1:0-272 GCF_046535435.1 Achromobacter sp. SIMBA_011
CACGCCGACTACACGGTGCCCGGCACCTATTTGCTGGACGTGGTCGTCAACGGCAGGCTGCTGGCGGCGCGTGCCATCGACTATGTCCCGGGCAACCAGCTCGGCACCAGCGTCGCTTGCGTGCCGGCCGACCTCGTCGCGCAGATCGGCCTCAAGCAGACGTTGCTCGCCACGCTGCCGCGCACGTACGACGGCCGCTGCATCGACCTGCTTGCGATCGACGGCGCATCGGTGCGGCACGACCGCGCATCCGCGCGCCTGCGGATCGCGAT
>NZ_JAWRWN010000447.1:0-272 GCF_046535435.1 Achromobacter sp. SIMBA_011
CGCGCAAGCGATCGTCGACTATCTGACCGAACGCGGCTTGATCGACGGCACGCCGGCGCCGCTGCCGCCGCTCGCGCACCCGGCCACGCCGCTCGCGGGCACCGATCCGCTGGTCGCGCCGGTGTCGGGCGTGATCGTGTTCCGCACACCGGTCGGCGCGTGGATCGAGGCCGGCCAGGAAGTGGCCGACATCGTCGATCCGCTGACCGATCGCGTGATCACGCTGAAGAGCAGCGTGTCGGGCGTGCTGTACGCGCGGCAGGTCGTGCGGT
>NZ_JAWRWN010000448.1:0-272 GCF_046535435.1 Achromobacter sp. SIMBA_011
TGAAGACTTAGAAACAGAAGCAAAAAACTAATAAAGGACGGGGACAAAGAGGCTGTGTATCTGTATTACTGTATGCATGAGCTTCATTACTCCCCGTCTGAACTCTTAGAGGTCTATGAAGCGCCAAGGCGTTTCAAGGGCTTTTTGTTTGGGTTAATAGCTCACAAACTTGAAGTGTTAGAAAAAGAATCAAAGAAAGGGGGATAAGACATGGCTCGTTTAACCGCACGGTTTGAATTACAAGACCGGATCACGCGTAAATTGCGGTTGAT
>NZ_JAWRWN010000449.1:0-272 GCF_046535435.1 Achromobacter sp. SIMBA_011
GGGCGACTGGGACGGGCATCCAAGCCAGCTGGTCTGCACGGATATCAAGCCTGAACGGGTGCTTTCGGTCATCCGCACGGCAATTGCCGCGGCGGCGATGATCGCCTCGTCGGTGATCGTCACCTTGTGGTGGCTTTCGAGCGTGTCGCGCAGCCCGCGCAGAATCATGATGGTCTGTGCGACCGTGGGCTCGTCCACATAAACCGGCTGGAACCGTCGCTCGAGCGCCGCGTCCTTCTCGATGTATTTCTGGTACTCGTTGAGCGTCGTCG
>NZ_JAWRWN010000450.1:0-272 GCF_046535435.1 Achromobacter sp. SIMBA_011
GCGGTGGCGATCACATAACGCTCGTAGTACTCGGTGCCGACATGCTGGCGCACATCGATGCGTTCGACGGCGTGACGTATTTCGTCGACGCTGAACTTCTTCAAGTGATCGGCGCCGATGAACATCAGGCTGTAGGCCAGGTGTTCCCAGTCCTGCTTGAATACCTGCTTGTAGCTCAGGGTGTTGATGCGATGGGGCACTTTGCCAAAGCCCTGGAAACCGCCGAGATCGTGGAAGCCATCCATATTGAATACTCCGGAAGGTGAATGAAG
>NZ_JAWRWN010000451.1:0-272 GCF_046535435.1 Achromobacter sp. SIMBA_011
GCGGCGGCCGGCCGGCACCGACCGTCGCCGCGCACCGCAAAATCGCCGACAATGTCGGCTCGCCGCGCCGCCGCGCGCAGCACGCGTGCGCACCGCCGCGCCCGCTTCGGACCACCATGAGACTCAAGGCGAAGATATTCCTCCTGGCCATCGTGCCGTTCCTGCTCGCGATCGCCGGGATCGGCTTCGGCGTGCGCCAGCAGGCGACCTCGCTCGCTCGCACGCAGCACGCGACGATCGAGGCGGCGTATCTGGCGAGCAAGGAAGGCGAG
>NZ_JAWRWN010000452.1:0-272 GCF_046535435.1 Achromobacter sp. SIMBA_011
CTTGTAGCGCAGCATCCGCTCGCCGTAGATCTGCAGGATGCCGCCGAGGAAATCCTCGAGCTTGTTCGGATCGAACGGGCGGTCGTTGCGGTACACGAACGACTTGATCTTGTCGTCGTGGTGCGCGTGGTGGTGGTGACCGTGGCCGTGATCGTGCGTGCATTCGCCATGATCGTGGTCGCAATGCGCGTGATCGTGATCATGGTCATGATCGTGGTGATGGTGCGCGTGGTCGTCTTCCGCGAGGAAATCCGGATCGATCTCGAGCTTCG
>NZ_JAWRWN010000453.1:0-272 GCF_046535435.1 Achromobacter sp. SIMBA_011
TCTGGTACTGGTCGCCCTCGTGCTTCTGCAGCGGGAAACCGAGGCTCAGCTTCAGCGGGCCGATCGGCGAGATCCACGCGAGGCCCACACCATAGCCGTAACGCAAACCGTTCGCGCCGGTACTCGTGCCGCCCGGCGCGTTGCCCCACACGTTGCCGCCGTCGATGAACGTGGACACGCGCAGCGTGCGATCGTAGCCGGTGCCCGGCAGCGGGAACGTCAGTTCGATGTTGCCGACCAGCATCTTCGAGCCGCCGATCGGGTCGTTCGTC
>NZ_JAWRWN010000454.1:0-272 GCF_046535435.1 Achromobacter sp. SIMBA_011
GCCCGAGGGATATATGATGTGGCGGCAGTTCAATGTCGCATGTGTGGAGGGGTGAATGTTCGGTGCTGATTGACATCCGGCAAACCCGGTGCGGTTCATTGGCCGCAAATGCACTTGTTCAAACACGTATTGATGCCGAAGTCCGAGATCGCGCTTCTGCGGTGCTTGAAAGCATGGGCCTCACGGTGTCAGATGTGGTTCGTATCATGCTCACTCGGACCGCCAACGAGGGTGCACTGCCTCTTGAATTGCTTTCTGGCAGTGAAGCGCAT
>NZ_JAWRWN010000455.1:0-272 GCF_046535435.1 Achromobacter sp. SIMBA_011
TCGTTCGACACGTACTACCGTTTCTGCCGCGACGATATACGGCTGCAAAATACGAGCCGATTGCGCTTCATCGCCCAACCCGATCTGCAAGCACGCGTGACGGCAGCCGGCTTCTCGGCGACGCAATGGTGCGGCGACTGGCAAGGCGCGCCATTCGACGACGCGACGAGCGCCGAGATCATCGCGATCTGCCGCGCGTGAGCGCACGGATTCGCACCGCCCGCCACGACATCCCGCTGCGCAGCATTCGCTGAAAACGCACGCGATGCGCC
>NZ_JAWRWN010000456.1:0-272 GCF_046535435.1 Achromobacter sp. SIMBA_011
GAAACGAAAAAGGCACACCGCAGATGCGGTGCGCCTTGGGATATCAAACCTCCCCGTCATGCCGGACTAAATCCAGCATCCAGCCCGGTGTGCGGATGCTAAATCATTGCCAAATCTGACAGCAATACAGGCTGAATGATCTGACTATTTCTCGGGATGATAGGTCTTCCCGGAAGAGGTCTCTATCAGCCATTGGCCACCGCGCTGCTCGATCTTCGTCAGGCGCGCATTGTCCGGCAATGTCGAACCCACCCGCACCACATACATTCCCG
>NZ_JAWRWN010000457.1:0-272 GCF_046535435.1 Achromobacter sp. SIMBA_011
GCGCAAAATTCTGCGGTCCGATGCGACTGAGTTTGCCTACAAGCGTGGGCATCAACCCTTGCCCCGGATGGGAGCTTGGAAGGGTGATGTCGAGCGGTTTCTGATTGCCAATGAAGGCAAGGTGTCGCGCGACCGGTTGACACTGATCCGGATTTACGAAGAGGTCCGGTCACTTGGTTATGACGGCAGTTACGACACCGTTCGCCGATATGCCAAGGCCTGGTCCAAGAGCCGTGGTTCTGTGACAGCCGAAGCCTACGTGCCGCTCTACT
>NZ_JAWRWN010000458.1:0-272 GCF_046535435.1 Achromobacter sp. SIMBA_011
GTTCGTTCGCGAGCAGCGACTGCACGGCGTCGGTGAGCTGCAGCTCGCCGCCCGCGCCCGGCTTGATCCGGCGCAGATGATCGAAGATCGTCGGCATGAACACGTAGCGGCCGACCACGCCGAGGTTCGACGGCGCATCTTCCGGCGCCGGCTTCTCGATGATGCCCGCCAGCTTGATGATGTCCTCTTCCCATTCGCGGCCCTCGACGACGCCGTACGAGCGGCTGTCCTCGCGCGCGATCGTCTCGACCCCGATCACCGAGCTGTGGTAG
>NZ_JAWRWN010000459.1:0-272 GCF_046535435.1 Achromobacter sp. SIMBA_011
CGTGTTCTTCAACCTCGATCCGCTCTGGGCAAGCCCGGATATCGATGCCATCGGCATTGACAATTACATGCCGCTCTCCGACTGGCGCGACGAGGATGCTGCAAACGGCAATCCTGATGGCATGACCGGCCCGGACGATGCCGCCGCCTTCCGCCGTGCGATAACGGCGGGCGAGGGCTTCGACTGGTTTTACGCCGGTGACGCGGACCGCGCGGCGCGGCGGCGCACGCCCATCACCGATGGGTTGAAGGGAAAGCCATGGGTGTTCCGCT
>NZ_JAWRWN010000460.1:0-272 GCF_046535435.1 Achromobacter sp. SIMBA_011
GTCGTGGCTGATCAGCGCATATCCAATCGAGTCATTGGCCGACGAGCTGCGCCGTCGACTCGACGTGCGCTTACCGGATGGCCGTACAGCCCTCCTTCGCTTCTACGACGCCCGCATCATGGCCGACATGGCATCGCTGATGGAATTGACGCAGCGCATGCAGTTCTTCGTCCCGACATTCAACTGGCTCGTCGAACTGAATGGAAAACTGAAGGGAGTGCACCCGCATGCTTGAGTGGACGAGCGAACAGGTCGCCGGCCTTGCCGAGATC
>NZ_JAWRWN010000461.1:0-272 GCF_046535435.1 Achromobacter sp. SIMBA_011
GCGGCAATGTGCTGGTGGTGCGCCAGTAGACATAACGCAACACGATGGCCGTGCCGAAACCAAGCGCCACCAGACGCCAGGCCCCCTGCCCGTTGAAACTCTTGATCGTTGCAAGGAGGACGAGCGAAATCGCCGTGGCGACCAGATGCGTCTGCAGGCTGACCGGCATCGTAATGATGGCCAGAACGCAAAGCGAGACAAGCAACCAGACAATGATCGTGATGGCCTTGTTCATCCAGAAACTTTCCGTTCTCTTCCCCACCCGGACGTCT
>NZ_JAWRWN010000462.1:0-272 GCF_046535435.1 Achromobacter sp. SIMBA_011
CAAGGAGATGACCGTTCATGGGAAAACCGCATACGAAGAGAAGACGGTGAACCCAGTCTAGTGGCCGTCGCGGGAATACCCTAAGTAACAAAATGCAACGGCATCTTCTGTTCGATTACAGCCGCGACGCAGGCGCTGCGAAGCTGGCGGAGCCGCCAGCTCGATGTCGGCGCGCTGTCAGCTCGCGGACGGCAACGGGCGTCGGAGCAGGTGCGGCGCACGACGCGGGCGCGCGCCGGACGACCTCAGCCGCGCATCGGCAGACGCCGCAT
>NZ_JAWRWN010000463.1:0-272 GCF_046535435.1 Achromobacter sp. SIMBA_011
GGCGTGTAGAGCGATTCCGCCACGAGGCATTGCTGCGCCAACGCGCCGTACGGCGCGCGCGGCATGCAGAAGTAGACGCGCTGGCCATCGTCGAGACGGCCCGCTCCGTCGAGGCCCGCCACGAACGGAAAGCGCTGCGTCGAAGAATAATGCTGGCCCGAAGCCTTCGCATAGGCGACGCGGCTCAACGCGCAGGCGCGCACGTCGATCACGCGATGGCCCGCCAGCGCCGCGGGCGCGTCGAAATCGGCGTAATCAGGCAGCGTGCCCGC
>NZ_JAWRWN010000464.1:0-272 GCF_046535435.1 Achromobacter sp. SIMBA_011
CCGTGGTGTCGCTGGTGCCGATCTACTACGTGTCGAAGGGAACGGGTACCGCGCCGAGCGCATTGTTCAAGGTGCAGGTCGAGGGCCATCCGGATCAGTACAAGCTGATCGACGATCGCGGCTGGAAGTACGACACCGTCGACGACTACCAGCACAACAACGCGCTGTCCGACGACGGCAAGCTCTACGTGCCGAAGAGCCTGACGACCGATGGGGCGACCGGCGGTTACTCGCAGTACGAATCGATCGACGCGCACAAGACGGAGTGGTAT
>NZ_JAWRWN010000465.1:0-272 GCF_046535435.1 Achromobacter sp. SIMBA_011
TATGGAAAAGCGCACAGAAAATGTATCGGGACCGATGTAATTGGATTGATACGCTGCATTCACTGAATCATCGCCGTCAACCAACGCAGGAGCGCATCGAGCCCACGCGGCAAGCGGGCAATCGAAGGCGACTCGTCTGAAGTTCGCGGTTTCCATCACCAGCTAGTCGGGATGACAGAATGGCCCCAAATCTGACGTTTGCGCCGGGCGACGTACTTCCCCCCGGAGCAATCCATACCGACGGTGCGCCGTCGATCGCCCGGTCGAGCATC
>NZ_JAWRWN010000466.1:0-272 GCF_046535435.1 Achromobacter sp. SIMBA_011
GTTCACGCGTGCCAACCTGCTCGACGATACGCTGACGGTAAACGGCAACCTGTTCTACATGGACATGAACAATGCCCAGTTTAACGTGCCGGTGGTTGTCTCCACGGGCATCAGCGAATGCTACACCGTCAATGCCGAGGAAGCCCATGCCTACGGTCTGGAAACCGGCGTGGATTATCAGGTTCTCGACAATCTGACACTGAAGGCCAGCGCAGGTCTGCTGAAGACGAAAATCGACGAGATTTCCAGCAACGCCGCCTACGTCGGCAAGG
>NZ_JAWRWN010000467.1:0-272 GCF_046535435.1 Achromobacter sp. SIMBA_011
GGCCGAGCATCTCGGCGATCTCGCGATCGCGCGGCGTCAGCGGCTGCGCGACGCCGAGCCCGCCGGCCGCGAGATTGCCGCGCACCTCGCTGCCCTGCGGAATCCGCGCGAGCGAATACGGCACCGGCTCGCCCGCGATCAACAGGATGCGCTTGTCGCCGGCCTTGATCTCCGGAATGAACTTCTGAATCATCAGCGAGCGCGTGCCGTCATGGCCGAGCATCTCGATGATCGCGCCGAGGTTCATCCCGTCGGCCTTCACGCGGAACACG
>NZ_JAWRWN010000468.1:0-272 GCF_046535435.1 Achromobacter sp. SIMBA_011
TTACGGCTCGCTGAAGGAGATGGCGGAAGCCGTCGACATCCTGATCTGCATCGTGCCCGGCACGCCGGAGACGCATAAGGTGATCAACGCGGAAATCCTCTCCGCACTAGGGCCGCAGGGCGTTTTCGTCAATGTCGGCCGCGGTTCCAGCGTTGATGAAGATGCGCTTCTGCAGGCGCTTCAGAGCGGTGCCGTGGGTGCTGCCGGTCTCGACGTGTTCTATGCCGAGCCGAAGGTGCCGGAAGCGTTCCTGTCGCTGCCGAATGTTTCCC
>NZ_JAWRWN010000469.1:0-272 GCF_046535435.1 Achromobacter sp. SIMBA_011
GGCAGCAGGCTCTTGCCGCCGTCCCTGAGCTTCTCGACTGCGCCCGCATCGATCACGACGTGCCCGCGCACCTGCAGATGATCGGCCATCCATTGCTTGCGCGCGGCCTTCCGCGCGGTCCGTGCGATCAGTTGCGTGCCGATCGCCTCACCCGCGGCCAGCCGCACCAGCACGTCGGCCTCGCGGCCGCTCGCGATCACGGTGTTCGCGCCACTGTGCGCGGCGCGCTTCGCTGCGAGGATCTTCGTCAGCATCCCGCCGCGGCCGAGGCT
>NZ_JAWRWN010000470.1:0-272 GCF_046535435.1 Achromobacter sp. SIMBA_011
TTGTGCGCAACGGCTACTTTGGTTCTCCAGATAAATTCACCATTTATCGGGACTCACAATTGCGCAACGCCGTTGAAGCACCGGGCCAATAGTTGGATTTTCCCGACCTTGCGGATCGCGTCGCGGACGAGTTGCGTAGCCAACGTCTGTCGGTCAGAAAGGCGGCGCAAACGATGCATATTGGTGAGCGGGCGGAACTGCTGCGCTGGCGTGCGATATCCGGCACGATGTTCGCCAAGCTGACAGATCATGTGCAATTGGCGCGGTGAGGT
>NZ_JAWRWN010000471.1:0-272 GCF_046535435.1 Achromobacter sp. SIMBA_011
CGATCTCGACGATCATCGTTCTGCTTCTGGTGGTACCGGCCTCCTATGCTTTCGTCCGGTTCCAGTTTCGCGGTCGCGGGCAATTGCTCGGCGCGTTTCTGGCGATCAACATGTTTTCCGGCGCGGTCCTTCTGATCCCGCTTTACCGGCTGATGCGCAATATGGGCGTGCTGAACACCTATCTGGCGATGATCATTCCCGGCGCCGCCTTCCTGATCCCCACCGCCATCTGGCTCTTGCGGACCTACATGCTGCGTATTCCACGTGAGCTG
>NZ_JAWRWN010000472.1:0-272 GCF_046535435.1 Achromobacter sp. SIMBA_011
AACAAAAAAAGTGGTGGCAATTTTGGAGATAAACTATCCATGAAATGGCGCACTTATACACACCCCTGTGTGTGCTAAAATCTCTCGATTTTCGGCAGGCGTGTAACAAAAACAGCAGACTCTTCTTTCAAGTCTGCTGTTTTCAATTTAAACCAGATTAAAATATGAAGCTAAACCTTTTTTACTTTGGATTAATAATGACTATTCTTATTAGCTTTTTTCCTCTTTACAATCTTGACAATGAAATAAATCAAAAGAATAGAAGCTCCAAG
>NZ_JAWRWN010000473.1:0-271 GCF_046535435.1 Achromobacter sp. SIMBA_011
GAGCGTGCTAAACGCCGTGCCCGATTGGGTGAGCGGCACCGCTCGCAGCAATTCCGCCGAGCGCCCCGCGAGCCAGGCCACATTGCCCAGGCGCGACTCCACGTCTTCGCCCTCGGGCAGCGGATGCACGCCGTCCCAGAAGCGATCCACGATCCCCGTGAGCACCGAAAAGCCTTGCGTGAGGCCCGGCACGCCTTCCTGGATTGCGAGCGCCTCGGTAAGCCATACCGCGAGGCGCAGATCCTTCGTTTGCGCGGCGAGCAACGCCGTG
>NZ_JAWRWN010000474.1:0-271 GCF_046535435.1 Achromobacter sp. SIMBA_011
GGAGCAGCCCCATTCGTGGAGCCCCACCCTTCAAACCCATCCAACCCCAAATCCCACCCTTGACACCCTATCTTTCGATATATATCTTTAGATATGTTTTCCGACACATAGGACACGATCATGCGACACACCCCTTTCGATGGCGACGCCCGCTGCCGCGGCCACGGCCATCATCCCGGCCTCGAGTGGTTCGCCAGCCTGCGGCACGCGATCGGCCGTCATCGCCGCGGCCACGATCCCTTCGGCGGCGGCCCGTTCGGCGGCCGTGGCG
>NZ_JAWRWN010000475.1:0-271 GCF_046535435.1 Achromobacter sp. SIMBA_011
GCGACGTTCGCCGCGCGCAAGCTCGCCGACATCGCCGACAACACCAAGCACATCCTCGCGATCGAGCTGCTGGCCGCCGCCCAGGGCGTCGACCTGCGCGCGCCGCATCACACGAGC
Source organism: Achromobacter sp. SIMBA_011 (assembly GCF_046535435.1). NCBI lineage: Bacteria > Pseudomonadati > Pseudomonadota > Betaproteobacteria > Burkholderiales > Alcaligenaceae > Achromobacter > Achromobacter sp. SIMBA_011. The sequence goes on from NZ_JAWRWN010000475.1 coordinate 118, forward strand.
CCGAAGCTCGCGCCGGTGATGGAGACGATCCGCAGCAAGGTCGCGCACTACGAGCTCGATCACTACTTCGCGCCGGACATCGCGGTGATCGCGCAGCTCGTCGGCGAGCGCGCGTTCGCGAAGATCGCACCGTTCTCGTTCGCCTCGGAACAGT
>NZ_JAWRWN010000476.1:0-271 GCF_046535435.1 Achromobacter sp. SIMBA_011
CTGGAAGGCTTCGATCCCCATCCTCGCCCTGCCTATTGGTCGCGGGACTATCGCACAATGGATTAGTTTAGTGGTTACGCACGAAGCCGCAAGGTATCCCATCATGTGCGCAACTCCGAAAGCAGTTTTTACGACGAGCGCAACTTAGCTGGATCATGCTGCATTAAAAAGTTCAGGACCAACCGCTCGCAATAGATTTCCGCTAAGTCGGATTGGGGCAGGACGGCCAAGGCGGCGCTGTTGGGGTCGCCTGACATAAAGTCTAGCAGCT
>NZ_JAWRWN010000477.1:0-271 GCF_046535435.1 Achromobacter sp. SIMBA_011
GAGCCGGGCTTGTCGCGCGACACGTGCACGCGCTCGGGCCGCACCGAGATGCCGACGGGCATCCCCAGCGGGCCGGTCACACCGTGGCTCACGTACATGCGCGCCTCGAGGTCGTCGCTCTCGACGAAGATGTGATCGGGCTCGTCCTCGACCACGCGTCCTTCGAACAGGTTCGTCGAGCCGATGAATTCGGCCGAGAAGCGGCTGTTCGGGTATTCGTACACTTCGCCGGGCGTGCCGATCTGCACGATCTTGCCTTCGCTCATCACCG
>NZ_JAWRWN010000478.1:0-271 GCF_046535435.1 Achromobacter sp. SIMBA_011
GCTGAACGCCCTTTTCGCCAGCCTTCGGCTTGCCGTTTTCGAGACCCATGCGGAACATCTTCATGGAGTCTGTCAGGCTTTCTTCGGCGGCTTCCGTGGTCTTCTTATGCATGCTGTCGCGGGTCGCGGCGGAGCCCAGATGGGTGAGGCCCGTGCCGGTCAGATGCAGATGCGCCGGATCGGGATGGGTGATCGGCGGCAGGAAACGACCTTCGGCATAAGCCTTTTCGAGATCGACGGCATCGCCCAGACCATGGGCGGCAATGACATC
>NZ_JAWRWN010000479.1:0-271 GCF_046535435.1 Achromobacter sp. SIMBA_011
GGGTTAGGAGATGCACTTAAAAATATAGGTCGAGGAAGTAGCAAGCTATTAAAGAGAGTGCCTATCTTGGGGAACTTATTAAGTGCAACAGATTTAATAGGAACAACGAAAGAAAACGTTGGAGAAAAAGTAGGTGGCTTCTCTGGAGGTCTTGCAGGAGGAGTTAGCGGAGCTGCAATTGGCCAAGCCCTAATTCCAATACCACTTGTAGGAGCTGCTGTTGGTGGTGTTGCTGGAGGCATAGCCGGAGCTTTTGGTGGATCGAAACTAG
>NZ_JAWRWN010000480.1:0-271 GCF_046535435.1 Achromobacter sp. SIMBA_011
GGCGATGCCCGTCCACGCTTCCTCGAGCGTGGCGAGCAGTCCGTCGACCTCGACCAGCATCGCGTCGCTCGCATGCATGTTGGCTTCCAGCAAACGCCGGACGATATAGGCGTACAGCGCATCCAGGCGCCCGGCGATCTCGCCGCCCGCGTCGCGGTTCAGCGACGCCTGCAGCCCGCTCTCGACGATCCCGATCGCCTTGCCGATCGCTTCGCCGCGTGCGGGCACGTTGCCCTGCTGCAGGTGCATGCGCGCGAGCGCGATGGCCTGC
>NZ_JAWRWN010000481.1:0-271 GCF_046535435.1 Achromobacter sp. SIMBA_011
GGGTCGATGAGACGATCGCATGCGAAGAAAGAGGTCGAGGCGGCACTAGTTTATGCCGAGACTCGAGGTTGGTTAGTTATACCAGGTAAAGGCCGCAGCCATGCGTGGGGGAAGATGTTTTGTCCGCTCAATCAGGGCGATTGCCGTTGCGGCGAATTTTGCATCACGAGCATCTGGAGCACCCCGCGCAACGCGGGCAATCACGCGAACATGCTCAGGCGCGTGGTGGACAACTGTACGGCGCAGCCGAAGGGACCGCCCGGCACGCCAT
>NZ_JAWRWN010000482.1:0-271 GCF_046535435.1 Achromobacter sp. SIMBA_011
GGTAGTGCATGGTCGCTCCGGGGAAGTCGGTTGCCTCACGGTCGGCGGGTTGTCTTGGCTCAGTATAGGGTGCGGTTCGCGGGTCGGCGCGGTGGTTTGCGGCTCGGGCTGCGTGGGCGATTCGGGCCGATGCGGACGATATGATCGAGCGGCATTGTGTCTCCCCATTATTTGCAACTAACGGTCTTTTTTTCCGGCTTCCATCCTATTGACGCGCGTTGCTGCGCCTGAATGTGCTTCTCCAAAACCGTCTTCAGCGCGGTGGTTCATC
>NZ_JAWRWN010000483.1:0-271 GCF_046535435.1 Achromobacter sp. SIMBA_011
GCCAGCGCCCACGTTGGTTCCCGTGCCGTTCGCGCAGAACGGCACAAAAAAAGCCCTCGATTCGCATCGAGGGCTTTTTTGTTTGTGCGTGCCAGACGTGGCTTGATGTGGGCCTTATGCGCCCGTCATCGCGGCGATGGTTTCCTGCGTCGTGCGCACGTGGCCCATGAAGCCGAACAGTTTTTCGAACGAGAAGCGGTGCATTTCTTCGTTCTGGCCTGACGTGGCGTCTTCGACGAACACGAGCTTGAAGCCCTGATCGAAGGCCGCG
>NZ_JAWRWN010000484.1:0-271 GCF_046535435.1 Achromobacter sp. SIMBA_011
CTCGCGTTGACGGACACGACGATGCCATCACGACAATGGGTCGTCGTCTGGATAGAAACGAGGAAGCGGTTATTAAGCTCCGGGAGCTAATGTCACAAGTAGCAACGCGCGACGACGTTGCGAATCTACGCGACACTGTACAAACCCAATTCTTTAAGCAACTTACCGAAGCCAGAAACTCGATTCCGGGAAAGGTAGCCGCGTTATGTGCCGTTATCTCTCTGCTGGTTGGGCTCGCTGGTTTTCTGGCCGGTCACGGTTGAGGGATTGG
>NZ_JAWRWN010000485.1:0-271 GCF_046535435.1 Achromobacter sp. SIMBA_011
CTGATCGACGTCGATCGGATGCACGCCAACATCGCGCGCCTGCACGCGCATCTGGACGCATTCGGCGTCGCGTTCCGGCCGCACGTGAAGACGACCAAGTGCCAACAGGTCGTGGACGCGCAGATCGCGGCCGGCGCGCGCGGCATCACGGTGTCGACGCTGAAGGAGGCCGAGCAGTTCTTCGCGAGCGGCGTGCGCGACATCGTCTATGCGGTCGGGATGATCCCCGCCCGGCTCCCTCAGGCGCTCGCGCTGCGCCGGCGCGGCTGCG
>NZ_JAWRWN010000486.1:0-271 GCF_046535435.1 Achromobacter sp. SIMBA_011
GCGTCGGCGGCTGCGCCGGCAAGCGCGGGCGCGCGCAGCGGCAGCGTTGCGTCGGCGCCCGACGCCGGTTTGCCGCAACCGCACATACACGCGGTCTGACCTGCACTATCTGCGCCGCTGTATGGGCGCGTCCCGACCTTTTCGCTACACTGGGCCGTCGTCGTATCGGCCCGCGCGGCCGGCCTTCGGGCCCCGTGCGGGCCGATGCGAACCCACCATTTCAGCGAGCTTCAGCGGCACTCCGAACCCATGTCACTCGATCCCAACTATC
>NZ_JAWRWN010000487.1:0-271 GCF_046535435.1 Achromobacter sp. SIMBA_011
GGCGGAATACCGCAATGAGTTCACGTGCGTACCCAGGGCAACCGCCTGGCGGCCCGGGCGCGGCTTCAACAGCGTCGACACGAAGATTCTCGCGCCGCAGACGGCGATCGTCGTCGGCCAGTCCGGCACAAGCATTCACACCGACGAACACGGCCGCGTGCTGGTTCAGTTCCATTGGGATCGCGACGGCAAGTATTCGACGTGGGTGCGGGTCGCAAGCGGCTGGGCTGGCGGCGGCCAGGGGATGGCGGCACTGCCGCGGATCGGTTCG
>NZ_JAWRWN010000488.1:0-271 GCF_046535435.1 Achromobacter sp. SIMBA_011
CAGGATGTTGGTGTCGAAGAGGGCATTCACCATTCCGCGCGCAACGCCTGTTGATACGCGAGCCCGTCGAGCGCGCGCGTTTTCCAGAGACCGAACACGGTGCCGGCATGCGGCGGCCGAAGCCGTGCGGGACGAGCGTCGGCCGCAAGCCGGCGGCTCCGGCATGCGGTGACGTAACGGGTGTCGATGATCGCTTTTACCATTCTGAACGCAGTGCCTCCTGATAGGTGAGCCCGTCGACGGCGCGGTCCTTCCACAGGCCGAACACGAT
>NZ_JAWRWN010000489.1:0-271 GCF_046535435.1 Achromobacter sp. SIMBA_011
CATCTTGAGGCCGGTGAAGACGAGGCAGGCCGCGAAGAGATAAAGCACCCAGTGGAAGTTTTCGACGATGGCCGCACCGCCGGCGATCATGATGCCGCGCAGGACGATGACGCCGAGGATGCCCCAGAGCAGCACGCGATGCTGATAGTGGCGGGGAAGGGCGAAATAGGAGAAGATCATGGCGATGATGAAGATATTGTCCATCGCCAGGCTTTTTTCGACCACGAAGCCGGTGACATATTCCATCGCCGACTGCTGGCCGGACTGGTAC
>NZ_JAWRWN010000490.1:0-271 GCF_046535435.1 Achromobacter sp. SIMBA_011
ATGGAACGGCCGCTTGGTGTTCCCGCGCGCACCTTGAAAATATACCCAAATAGGGATAAATTCACCGACGGATCCGGACAGAAGAAATCATAGAGCGGCATCGCGACACCCAAGCCGGACGGCGATCTGGTCCGCGAACGTCTGAAAGCGGTCGAGGCTCACGCAAAAGGAGAAAGGCGATGATCGAAATCGAACAGGGCAGCACGAACGTCTACGCTGACCTGGGCATGCGCGATGCAGACGAAATGCGAGTGAAGGCTCAACTCGCCGC
>NZ_JAWRWN010000491.1:0-270 GCF_046535435.1 Achromobacter sp. SIMBA_011
GGCAGTTGCGTCAGCTCGAAGTAGTGCGTCGCGAACAGCGTGTAGCAGCCGTTCTGCGCCAGCAGATGACGCGCGATCGCCCATGCGAGTGCGAGGCCGTCGAACGTCGACGTGCCGCGCCCGATTTCATCCATCAGCACGAGACTTTGCGGCGTCGCGTCGTTGAGGATCGCCGCGGCTTCGGTCATCTCGACCATGAACGTCGAGCGGCCGCCCGCGAGGTCGTCGGCCGCGCCGATCCGCGTGAAGATGCGGTCGATCGGCCCGAAG
>NZ_JAWRWN010000492.1:0-270 GCF_046535435.1 Achromobacter sp. SIMBA_011
CGGCAGCGGATTCGCCGCCGCGGTGCTGCCGGTGTCCGCGCAAACCATCCACACCGATAGCGAAGGTCTCGACGCGGGCGAAGTCGCGTTCCAGTCGAACGGCACGCTCATTCCGGCGTATCGCGCGCAGCCGCGCGGCAAGACGCATCTGCCGGTGATCATCGTGATTCACGAGATTTTCGGCGTGCACGAACATATCGCCGATGTGTGCCGCCGCTTCGCGAAGCTCGGCTATCTGGCGATCGCGCCGGACTTCTTCGTGCGCGAGGG
>NZ_JAWRWN010000493.1:0-270 GCF_046535435.1 Achromobacter sp. SIMBA_011
GTGCCGTCCACGTTGACCCGCAGCCGCCCTCTCACGCGCGCCTTCGACTGGCCGGCGTCGAGCGCCGCCTCCTCAATGCCGGCCAGCAGCGGCGCGACCGTCTCGTAGAAGCGCCGCCCTTCGTCGGTCAGCGTGATCGCACGCGCCGTCCGGTTGAAGATCCGGATCCCGACGCGCTCCTCCAGCCGCGCCACCGCACGGCTCACCGCCGGCTGCGTCAACCCCATCGCCTCGCCCGCCCGCGCGAAGGTACCCGCCTCGATCACCGCG
>NZ_JAWRWN010000494.1:0-270 GCF_046535435.1 Achromobacter sp. SIMBA_011
GAAAACATTCGCACTGACCAGCCAGGCGCTGGGCTGAATCCGGAGAGACCCATGTTAAGCAATTCACTGATCGAACTGGACCGCGCCCATCTGGTCCACCCCGTCTCTTCGTTCCGCGGCCATGAAAAGCTAGGCGTGCGGGTGCTGAAGTCGGCAAAGGGCGCCACCATCACCGACATGACCGGCCACCAGCTGATCGACGGTTTTGCCGGCCTCTGGTGCGTCAATGCCGGTTATGGTCATGACAGCATCGTCGAGGCGGCTGCAAAG
>NZ_JAWRWN010000495.1:0-270 GCF_046535435.1 Achromobacter sp. SIMBA_011
CGCCCGCCGCGCCCAACCGGCTGCCGACGAAACCCCGCGCCACCGGCTCGGGCGCATGCCGGATCAACAACGCCGCCTGCCACAGGCGCGCCAGGTCGCAGGCAATGCGGCGGGCCTGGAACTCGGCCTGGCCCGAATCGGCCAGCAGCGCGCGCCACCGCGCCAGGGCCGCATCGAATTTCGGGTAGCGGCCGGCGGCGGGCGCGAATTCGCCCTCCAGCGCCGGCAGCGCCTCGGGTTCGCGTTGCAGCGCGCGCTGCACGTCTAGCG
>NZ_JAWRWN010000496.1:0-270 GCF_046535435.1 Achromobacter sp. SIMBA_011
GATGTCGGCGAGCGCGACTGCGCCGAGGAAGCGGCCGTCGTCGTCGGTCACGTAAAGATACTTGACCGGATATTCGAGGAACACGCGCGTCATTTCCTGCACCGTCGCCCCGGCGCGCACGACCGTGTCGGCGGGGCGCACGAGTTCGCGCATCTGCGTGGCGCGCAGGCGCAGACGCTCGGCTTCCTCGCGATTGCGATGCAGCGTGATTTCGTACATCGACTTCTTGCCGGTCGCGCGCGCGACGAAGTACGCGACCACGCAGGACAG
>NZ_JAWRWN010000497.1:0-270 GCF_046535435.1 Achromobacter sp. SIMBA_011
CGTGTCGGCGTCCGTTAAGGAAAGGTCCGCGGTTGAAAGCATAAAGGCATCCAGCATACCAAGTGCACGCTCCATGGCCTCGCCACGCCTGGCGGGTGTAATTCGATACAAGAGCTCCAGCGCCGAGAAGATGCGTTCGGCCTGGACACAAACAGGTATCGAGGCTTCATCCGAGCGTACCTGCATTGCCGTTATGTGCAGCCCCGCGCGCAGGTCCCTCATCAGGTCGGCATCGGAGGTGCCGGAGGTGGCGGGTAGTTTCGCCGCCCT
>NZ_JAWRWN010000498.1:0-270 GCF_046535435.1 Achromobacter sp. SIMBA_011
GTGGACGATCCGCGAAACCGGCGCGTCGGCGACCTCGCTGTCGCGCGATCCCGCCGCGCCCGACCCGGTGGTCGGCTGGGAAGACGCCGCCGTCGAGCCCGCACTGCTCGGCGCGTATCTGCGCGAATTCACGGCGCTCGTCGAGCGCTATGGCTACAAGACCAATCTGTACGGCCATTTCGGCGACGGCTGCATTCATTCGCGCATCACCTTCGATCTGCGCTCGGCCAGCGGCGTGCGCGACTGGCGCGCATTCCTGGAGGAAGCCGC
>NZ_JAWRWN010000499.1:0-270 GCF_046535435.1 Achromobacter sp. SIMBA_011
TACGATGGTCTCTCCTGCATCCGTTGCACCGCTTGTTGTGCAACTGCGGTCCCATGCTGGGCACACATTCTGGTCGGACGATGTGAGCCTGCTCGACGAAAAACACGTCGACGCCACCCGTTTACTGTCCTCCGCTCAACTGACCGACACTTACCTCCTCGCGCTCGCTCGCGCACACAAAGGCAAGTTGGCGACCTTCGATCGCCGCTTGGTCGTCGACGCGGTTCCGAACGGCGGGAAGCATCTTGAACTGATTCCTTGATCATCGAC
>NZ_JAWRWN010000500.1:0-270 GCF_046535435.1 Achromobacter sp. SIMBA_011
GTAACGGCCCATGTCGAAGCCTGACGCATCCAGCATGGAGCGGACGGCAGCCATGAAAGGCTCCGGCCCGCAGCAGAAGACGGTGCGCTCCATGAAATCATGCGCGAGCAGTGCGATCTTGGCCTTGTCGACCATGCCCTTCAGGCCGGACCACAGATCGGTGCGGCCGCATTTCTCGACAATAAAGCCGAGAGACAGGTTCGGCATGAAGCGGGCGAGATATTCCAGCTCGTGACGGAAGACGATATCGCCGGGAGTCCGCGAACAATT
>NZ_JAWRWN010000501.1:0-270 GCF_046535435.1 Achromobacter sp. SIMBA_011
GTGGCTCGACATCAAGGCGAGCATGTATCGCACGCCGATCCTCGTGCCCGCCGAAGTCGAATGCGGCGTGATCGGCTGCGCGCTGCTTGCGGCGACCGCATCGGGCCAATTCGGCACGCTCGGCGACGCCGTGCGCAAGTTCGTGCGCTTCGAGCGCGAAGTGCAGCCCGACCCGCGCGCGAGCGATCTCTACGACCGCATGATGCCGCTGTTCGAACGGCTCTACGTGAACGCGCAGCAGTTCTACGACGAACTCGACGCGCTGCAAGG
>NZ_JAWRWN010000502.1:0-270 GCF_046535435.1 Achromobacter sp. SIMBA_011
CTCAACGCATGCAGGCGCAATTCGTCCCACGTGTGGTCGACGCTCGCGCTGAAGGTCTGGCGCGGCCGGCGGCTCAGCCAGCTTTCGTTGGTCACGTCCTGCGGATTCAGGATGCCCACCGCGATGCTGACCGGCGTCGACCGGCCGATCGTCCCCTTGTACGACAGGTCGATGCCGCGGATATGCGCGCGGCCGATGTTCATCGGCGAGAACGTCGCCGGGTTGTACGCGATCAGGTTGTTGACGCGCGTGTCGTAAATCGCAGCGCTG
>NZ_JAWRWN010000503.1:0-270 GCF_046535435.1 Achromobacter sp. SIMBA_011
TTGAGTGGCTGCAGTGCGTCGAAGATCTCGGCCTTGCGGTTGCGCACCGATTCCGCGTCGAACGAGTTCGGCGGCTCCATCGCGATCATGCCGAGCAACTGGAACAGATGGTTCGGCACCATGTCGCGGAACGCGCCGGTCGGCTCGTAGAAACTGCCGCGCCCTTCCACGCCGATCACTTCCGACGCCGTGATCTGCACGCTGTCGATATATTCGCGTCGCCAGATGGGCTCGAACATCGCATTCGCGAAGCGCACCGCGAGAATGCTC
>NZ_JAWRWN010000504.1:0-270 GCF_046535435.1 Achromobacter sp. SIMBA_011
GTAACGCGCGGGCCGCTCGATGAATCCATGCCGCCTCTTCATTCTCCGGCCGGTCGGCACCGCCCTCCTGATGGCGGCGATCATGCTGGCCGGTCTCGTCGCGCTGCGCTTCCTGCCGCTCGCTGCGCTGCCCGAAGTCGACTACCCGACGATCCAGGTTCAGACCTTCTATCCGGGCGCGAGCCCCGAGGTGATGACGTCGTCGGTCACCGCGCCGCTCGAGCGGCAATTCGGGCAGATGCCGTCGCTGAACCAGATGTCGTCGCAAAG
>NZ_JAWRWN010000505.1:0-270 GCF_046535435.1 Achromobacter sp. SIMBA_011
TGCACCGCGTGGTCATGCACCTGCAGCGTCTTCGCCATGATCTCGCGGATCAGGTGCGCGTTCGGCGGAATCCGGATGTCGAGCGCGTCCTCGACCGCGCGAACCGACGCCAGCGCGTGGCAGCCGGTGCAGACGCCGCAGATGCGCTCGACGAACGCCCACGCATCGCGCGGGTCGCGGCCCTTGAGAATCACTTCGAGTCCGCGCCACATGGTGCCGGTGGACACCGCGTTGCGGATCACGTTGTTCGAGTCGACGTTCACTTCGACC
>NZ_JAWRWN010000506.1:0-270 GCF_046535435.1 Achromobacter sp. SIMBA_011
GGACTCGAGGCAGGACGTTATCGTACCACCGCCGCCGCCGGCCTTCGTCCGTGCGCCCTGCGGCAACGATGACCCACCGCAGCCGCGAGGGCGCGTTCAGGGAGCAAACGTCACGCCGCGCCGTTTATTCCGCGCTCAAAACAAAAAAGCCAGGCTAGGCCTGGCTTTTTCGCGTGCCGCTCGATCCCGGGATCTCGCGACTGAAAGCTTATTCCGCTTCCTGGATGTTCTCTTCCGTGACTTCCGGACGGTCGAGCAGTTCGACCAGTG
>NZ_JAWRWN010000507.1:0-270 GCF_046535435.1 Achromobacter sp. SIMBA_011
CGTGACCTCACGCCTTTTTGCCTTGATCCCCTGCGCCGGAACCGGCAGCCGTTCGGGATCGGCCATGCCCAAACAATATCGAATGGTCGCCGGACGCGAACTCCTGCACTATACGCTGGCCGCCTTCGATGCCTGCTCCGAGTTCACCCAGACGCTGGTGGTGATTTCCCCTGACGATACTCATTTCGACGCTCGCCGCTTCAGCGGCCTGCGCTTCGCCGTGCGCCGTAACGGCGGGGCGTCGCGCCAGGCGTCGGTGTTCAACGGACT
>NZ_JAWRWN010000508.1:0-270 GCF_046535435.1 Achromobacter sp. SIMBA_011
GCGCGCGTTCTTTACGGCTTGCGTGGAATCGGTCGCGTCGTCGAGCACGAGATAGTCGACTTTCTGGCCCCCAATCTCCTTGGGCAGCAGCGCGATGGTGTTCTTTTCGGGAATGCCGAGCGAAGCCGCCGGGCCCGTGGCCGAGAGCGTCACGCCGATCTTCACATCCGCGTGCGCCACACCCGCCGTGGCGGCGAGCACTCCGGTCGCGACGCACGCCGCGTTCATCCAACGCCAAACCAACTGCATCTCCACTCCTTCGATCATCGT
>NZ_JAWRWN010000509.1:0-270 GCF_046535435.1 Achromobacter sp. SIMBA_011
CTGGCGATATGCAACGGCTCGAGGTCGTCGACGAAGCGGGGTGCGAATATTCCGTTCATGCGTCGTTCGTGCTCGACGCCAGCGGATTCGCGCGCGTGCTGCCGCGCCTGCTCGATCTCGAGGCGCCGACCGGCATGCCGACGCGCGCGGCAATCTTTTCGCATGTCGAAGACAGTCTGCCGGCCGGCTCGACCGATCGCGACAAGATCTGCATTGCCGTCCATCCGGAGCGTCGCGACGTGTGGTTCTGGATGATCCCGCTGACGAACG
>NZ_JAWRWN010000510.1:0-270 GCF_046535435.1 Achromobacter sp. SIMBA_011
CGGCATGCCGCCGAGCTGCGCATACGCGGCGGCCGTCACGAAATTGGTGGCGCCCGGCCCGAGCGTCGCGAGACACACGCCGGTGCGGCCGGTGAGACGGCCGTAGGTTGCGGCCATGAAACCGGCCGCCTGCTCGTGGCGGGTCAACACGAGCTTGATCTTCGAGCGCCGCAGCGATTCGAGCAGATCGAGGTTTTCCTCACCGGGAATGCCGAACACGTATTCGACGCCTTCGGCTTCCAGCACCTTCACAAACAGATCCGATGCTTT
>NZ_JAWRWN010000511.1:0-270 GCF_046535435.1 Achromobacter sp. SIMBA_011
GGCAGCCGTTTGAAACGGATGCATCAAAATCCCGTATGACCTCACATCGAAGTCGTATTGGGGAAACGGCTGGAATTTCCCGTAACCTCTTTGTCAGCACCGGCACCGCGAAGATGCCTGCCCTTCACCGTTACAATCGGAAATGATCCATGCCCACCATCGCTCAACGCCTTAACAACGTCACCGTTTCGGCCTCGCTCGCCATGACCCAGAAAGCCCGCGATCTTGCGGCCCAGGGTATCAAGGTCATCAGCCTGTCTTCCGGCGAGC
>NZ_JAWRWN010000512.1:0-270 GCF_046535435.1 Achromobacter sp. SIMBA_011
GCTCGACGCGCTGACCGACTACCGCCCGAAGGTGCCGCTGCGCATCTACACGTCCGAGCACGTGCTGATCGGCGAATTCGGCGAGGAACGGCGCGACATCGTCCATCTCAAGGACGTGCCGGATTCGCTGAAGAAGGCGATCCTCGCGATCGAGGACGCACGGTTCTACGATCATGGCGGCGTCGACCTCACCGGCATCGCCCGCGCGGGCTTCGTCGCGTTGACGAACGGCCATGCGTCGCAGGGCGCGAGCACGATCACGATGCAGGT
>NZ_JAWRWN010000513.1:0-270 GCF_046535435.1 Achromobacter sp. SIMBA_011
CGCCGATCGCGATCGCGCATTCGTGCCCGTACGGGCACGTGTCGAACATGCACGGCCGGCAGGCCGGGTAGCTGGCGAGCACGCGCTGACGTTCGGTGTCGAGCGGCGCCCGGCGGGCCGTGTCGCTGCCGCATGCGACGACGACGCTCGGTGTGCCGAGCGCCGCCGCGACGTGCGACACGCCTGTGTCGTTACACAACAGCAGCCGCGCGCGCGCGATCAGCGCGGCCATCGCGCCGAGCGGCGTGCGGCCGCACAGGTTCACGCACG
>NZ_JAWRWN010000514.1:0-270 GCF_046535435.1 Achromobacter sp. SIMBA_011
ATTTCAACCATCTGGTTTTCCCGAGGCTGCCGGCCATTGCCGAGGCGGCGTGGACTCCGAAGGCGCAGAAGGACTGGCTGCGTTTTTCCGCCATCGTCTCCTTGAACCCGGTTCATTGAGGGGCAGGCGAGATGCGTATTGCCGTTGGTGGTATTCATACCGAATGCAGCACCTATTCGCCGGTGCTGATGCGCCAGGAAGACTTTCGCGTTTTCCGCGGCGCGGAGTTACCGGAAGCCGAGTACTTCAATTTCCTCGGCGAAGGCGGGG
>NZ_JAWRWN010000515.1:0-269 GCF_046535435.1 Achromobacter sp. SIMBA_011
GACCTTGTCGACAGCCGTCTTCATGTTGTCGTAGATGCCGCGGCGCGGCACGCCGCCGAACGCGGCGAATGCGCGGGCGTGCGCATCGAACAGCATCTCGTGACTCTGGGTCGGATAGGCGACCAGCCAGAACGCCCGGCTGGCATTGAGCTTGACGTGGGCGACCTCCAGGCGTCGCCGCAACCCGCCGATGAAGGCGTATTCGCAGCTCCAGTCAAACTGGAATGCTTCGCCGGGTTCGAAGGCCAGCGGTACATAGGCCTTCCTGC
>NZ_JAWRWN010000516.1:0-269 GCF_046535435.1 Achromobacter sp. SIMBA_011
CGCCGCACATGGCGAGCGCGACCGTGGAAACGCGCGACCAGATGGGCTTTACCGCGCTCGATAACGTCGCGGCCGTGCTCGACGGCGCGAGCGCGCTGAATCCGGTTTAAGCCTCGGCAGGACACTCGCCGCCGTGCAATGCGGCGGCGAGGCGGCAAGACTGCCGCGTGATCCCACTATGTCGGATCGAGCCGCGACCCTCGCGCGGCGGCTGCTATCTAAACAGATCGCGAAAGCGATATCGAAACGGATATCGAAAGCGTCCGGAT
>NZ_JAWRWN010000517.1:0-269 GCF_046535435.1 Achromobacter sp. SIMBA_011
CTAATGATTGAGTTAATCAATCAATAGCCTCCACTACAATAACTTCAATATTTTGCTCTTCAAACGTTTTAATAAGTTTTGGATTCGCATTTGAATCAGTAATTAATATGTCGACCTCTGTTAGAGGACAAAAAATAAAGTTACTTTGCTGACCAAGCTTTGTGCTATCAGCTAAAATAACTAATTTCTCTGTTTGTTTTTTTAATTTTTTTTCAGAACGAATTAATAGAGGATCGGATTCCATAACACCAAATTCACCTACGCCAGGT
>NZ_JAWRWN010000518.1:0-269 GCF_046535435.1 Achromobacter sp. SIMBA_011
GCCCATACCGAGCTTCCCGGCGGCCGCAACAAGCCGGATATCGACATGGTGGCCGAGCGGTTCCGCCATTGGGCGACCGAAAAGGGGATTCCGCTCAAGGGGCCAAGGATCCTCGCCGCCTTTGAAGGCTTCTGCCACAAATGGCAGGTCAAAGGTTGATGATTGCCCGTGGTTAACTGGCAACTGGCAGTCATCAATGGGCAATTGTTAGGGGTTAGCTACTATGCTCTGCCCATGCGCAACGCCCACCCGGAGGCCCACCTATGCTC
>NZ_JAWRWN010000519.1:0-269 GCF_046535435.1 Achromobacter sp. SIMBA_011
GGTAAACACCCAGGGTTTCGCTGGGTGAATGGTTAATGAGGCGTCTCCGGCATGTATCAAACCGGCACGGCAGAATGGGTCAGGCGTCGCCGGTCACGACGCCGACGAAAGGCAGCTCACGGAAGGCGTAGGCGACATCCATGCCATAACCGACAACGAAATAGTCAGGACATTCAAAGCCGACATAATCGGCCTCCAGATCTTCCTTGCGCTTGACCTTCTTGTCGAGCAGCACGGCGATGGTGACGTTACGGGCGCCGCGCTCGTAG
>NZ_JAWRWN010000520.1:0-269 GCF_046535435.1 Achromobacter sp. SIMBA_011
GTCGAGCTGGTCGCGGTGATGGACCGTCACGCCGGGCGCGAGCAGCGCCTTCTGGCTGTCGTACTTTTCCGGCTCGTCGGTGACGATCACGATCCGCTTCGCGCCTTCGGACGCGAGCTGGTGCGTGATCTGCGGCACCGTCAGCACGCCGTCGACCGGCTGGCCGCCCGTCATCGCGACCGCGTCGTTGTAGAGGATCTTGTAGGTGATGTTCGCCTTCGACGAGATCGCCGCGCGCACCGCCAGCAGGCCCGAGTGGAAGTAGGTGC
>NZ_JAWRWN010000521.1:0-269 GCF_046535435.1 Achromobacter sp. SIMBA_011
TGATGTCGGCATCGTTGCCAGCCGCAATCGACGCTGACGTGTTCGTGACGCTCGCGGCCCGCGTGATGTTCGTCGGGCTGGTCGAACTGTCGCTCGCCGTGGTGCCCGTCCCGCCAATCACGACATTGCGACCTGCTACGAGATTGCCGTAGGTATTGTTGACGGTGTTCGCCGCGATGACGATGTCGTTGCCTGCCGTCACATTACTGTTGATCTGCTGGTAACTGTAGGTCTGCGAATTATTGTTGCTTGTTGCCGCCGCGTTGCAT
>NZ_JAWRWN010000522.1:0-269 GCF_046535435.1 Achromobacter sp. SIMBA_011
ATCGCGACCTTCGGCAGCTTCTCAATGCCGCGCTCATTCACGCGCAGGTCCACGACGAGCCACGGTTCGTCGAACACGAGGTCCTCGTACTCGATGCCCAGCTGCGTGCGCACCGTGCTCGACGCGCCGTCGCAGCCGAGCAGGTAATCGCACGTCACAGTACGCGTCGCGCCCGTGTCGTCCCTGAGATGAACCGTCACGCCCCCGGCCGTTTCCTCGAAGCTCACGAGTTCCGTGCCCAGCGCGATTTCCACCGTGTCATACGCGCT
>NZ_JAWRWN010000523.1:0-269 GCF_046535435.1 Achromobacter sp. SIMBA_011
GGCGCGGGTCGCGACGGGAGGCGCGGGCACGTTTGCCGCATTAAGCGGCGCTTAACGATGGTTTTGTGAGGCGTTAATCCGGTAGGCGAACCGACGCGACACAATGGTTCGCAAGTGGCGCAACCGCGTTCGAGTGCGCCGAGGGGTGCGCGGACCTGACGTCCGCAAACGCATATTTTGCAACACGCGCGACCGCTGGGCTGCCACGTCGTCGCGCATCGGCTGGAGCAGAAATGACCGCAGCTTACGTATTGCACCGCGCCGACGGC
>NZ_JAWRWN010000524.1:0-269 GCF_046535435.1 Achromobacter sp. SIMBA_011
GGGCGGCGCGATCGTTGCGCCGAATCTGTCGGTCACAGCCGATTCGACGCTCGACAATAGCGGTGGACAGCTCACAGCCAATCAGCTCGCACTGAGCACGCCGAATCTGACGAACCACGGCGGCACGATCACGCAGTATGGGTCGTCGGCGATGGGCGTCAATGTGAGCGGCACGCTCGACAATTCCGCTGGCGGTGTGATCCAGACGAACAGTACGGACCTGACGCTCGCTCCCGCGCAATTGAACAACGCTGGCGGAACGATTACGC
>NZ_JAWRWN010000525.1:0-269 GCF_046535435.1 Achromobacter sp. SIMBA_011
GCCGTTTCGACATGATCATGGCCGAGGCCATGGACCGGCTATCGCGCGACCAGGAGGATATCGCCGGCATCTTCAAGCGCATGACCTATGCCGATGTGAAGATGTTCACCCTGTCCGAGGGCGAGATCACCCATCTGCATGTCGGGTTGAAGGGCACGATGAACGCGCTGTTCCTGAAGGATCTAGCCGACAAGACCCGTCGTGGGCTGCGCGGCCGCGTCGAGGATGGCAAATCCGGAGGCGGCCTCTGCTACGGTTATGACGTGGTG
>NZ_JAWRWN010000526.1:0-269 GCF_046535435.1 Achromobacter sp. SIMBA_011
TCGACGGTTCGCCGCGCATCCTCGAGCTGGTCGAATACCGCTGCCAGGACGTCACGATCAAGGGCGCCTGGACCGGCCCGGTCGGCCTCGAGCTGTTTTCGCACGCGCTCGCACCGCTGAAAGACCTGCCCGTGCTCGAGATTCTCTCCGGCACGCACATCCTGGCCGACCTTACCCTCGGCCTCGGCCACGTCGTTCACGATTACCTCGCCCATCCGTCCGCGCACCACGCGCACAAGGAGGCCGCCGACGCCCTGGCGTGAATGAGC
>NZ_JAWRWN010000527.1:0-269 GCF_046535435.1 Achromobacter sp. SIMBA_011
CTGGGATCAAGCACGCATTACGGTTCAATCACGATCGATCCGGCAGAGGGCACGCTGACGTTTCACATCAAAAACTCGTCGTTCCCGAATTGGGTAGGACAGGAACAGAAAAGGAATTACGAATTGAAAGGGAATGAATTGAGTTATCGCGTAACGCCGCGACCGAATGGCGATGTGCCGATTTCCGTCTGGCGGCGCGTGGATTGAGCATTGTTTGCAATTAAAGCGGAAATCGGTTGTGGTGCGATTGAGACATCTTCAGGCTGGAT
>NZ_JAWRWN010000528.1:0-269 GCF_046535435.1 Achromobacter sp. SIMBA_011
CACCTCTCCGTTAATTATAACATCACTTGCAATACTTTTGCTTAAGACTCCTTTTCTATGATTTCAAGTAAATCATCTATCTCACAGTCTAATGCTTTGCAAATTTTTTCTAGAGTATCAAATTTAATGCCATCGGTTTCTTCATGGTAAAGCCTTGTTATGCCGTTTCTGTGAAGACCTGTTATTCTTGATAATTCAGCAATATTAACTCTTCTATCTCCCATAATTCTTGATAAATGCACTTTGATCAAGTACTGACTCTCCTTTAT
>NZ_JAWRWN010000529.1:0-269 GCF_046535435.1 Achromobacter sp. SIMBA_011
GGCGAACTCCAGGTCGCCGAAGCCCATCACGGCGATATTCGTCGGGATTTGCAACCCCTGGGCCTGGGCTTCGGCCATGGCGCCCTGCGCCAACAGGTCAATGCTGCAGATCACCGCGTCCATTTTCACATTGGCGGCCAGCAGGCGGGCCATGGCCTGGCGACCGTGGCCCATGTTCACCGGAGCCGACTGCAACTCGCAGGCAACAATCTCGACACCCGCTTGTTGCAAGCAGGCCACACACGCCTGGCGGCGTCGGTTGGCACGGT
>NZ_JAWRWN010000530.1:0-269 GCF_046535435.1 Achromobacter sp. SIMBA_011
TCCAGCCAGATGAGATGGCGCTCCAGACTATCGTGCTCCATGGGCTCTGCGCTGGAAAGGCGAAGCCGCTCCTGCTGGCGCATGGCAACGAGTTGATCGCGCCTTGTATGGAAGCTGGCAAGCGCCTGCCGGGCCGGATCGGGTGGTGTGCTGGTTGCGGGGCCAAGCGTTTCGCCCATGTGTGCCAGCAGGCGGGCATCGATGGCGTCGGTCTTGGCCAGGCGGCCGGTGGCTCTAGCGAAGTCGCGCGCCCGGGCGGGGTTGACCCG
>NZ_JAWRWN010000531.1:0-269 GCF_046535435.1 Achromobacter sp. SIMBA_011
TCCACGGTCGGCATCTCGCCGAGAATCTTGCGCACCTCCAGCCGGTCGCCGTCGAGCGACCACGGGCGATACAGCACATCGGGAAGAATCGACAGGCCCGCGCCGGTGGCCACCAGACTCCGCACCGCTTCCACCGACGCCGTGCGCATCACCGTGTTCGGCCGTAGACCCGCCGCGCGCCAGAACGCGGTGGTGTTGTCTTCCAGCTCGTCCACTTTCAGCATGATCATGCCTTCGTTGGCGATCTCCTGAAGCGAGATGCTGCCGAG
>NZ_JAWRWN010000532.1:0-269 GCF_046535435.1 Achromobacter sp. SIMBA_011
GGGGCGGGTGGTGCGTTGAGCAGGATATGTAACGGGCAAGCGGGACGCTCGCGCCGGCGGCGTCGACGTGAAGCGCGGCGGGCGGTCGCGCTGCATGCGGCGTGACGGGCGGCGGCTAATGCAATCCGTGCCGCCAGCGCCGCTCGTGCCACCCGTGCCGCTCGTGCGATCCACGGCGCGGGGCCGCCAATGAATGCGGCCAGTGCGACTCGTGCCCCGCGACCACCCGCATCCGCCCTCAGCCCACACGCCCCGTCCGACACCGCACG
>NZ_JAWRWN010000533.1:0-269 GCF_046535435.1 Achromobacter sp. SIMBA_011
CGTTGAAGAGGGTGGACTTGCCGACATTTGGCAATCCAACGATACCGCATTTGAAGCCCATGGCTTGAAACCTGTCCGTTTGAAAGAATTCGTTGAGGAGCCTTTTGAGGAAAGGGCAGGGCAAGGTCAAGCCCGTGGGCCGATTTGGGCGGGCAAAGCCCTGCGAATGGTGCGGAATTTCGCGCGGGCGACATGCCGGGCTTGTCGATGCTGCGGTTGCGGCGCAATATGCGCCGGTCGAGCGACCGATCTTTCGTCATCAATGGGGG
>NZ_JAWRWN010000534.1:0-269 GCF_046535435.1 Achromobacter sp. SIMBA_011
CCGTCCGCCGCAGCGGCGACGGTGATCGTGAAGGCCGCGCCGCCGCCGCAGAATCCGGTGCGCATGCATTTCGGCGAGCTGGTGCTGCAAAACGGCCGCGTGACCTACACCGACAACTTCATCAAGCCGAACTACACGGCGAACCTCGTCGCGATCAAGGGCACGGTCGGCGCGTTCGGCACGGATTCGACGACGTCGGCTCCGGTCGACGTCGCCGCGAACCTGGCCGGCAACGGGCCGATCTCGATCAGGGGCTCGGTGAACCCGCT
>NZ_JAWRWN010000535.1:0-269 GCF_046535435.1 Achromobacter sp. SIMBA_011
GGTGCGATTCGACGATCTCGTCGATGTCCGCCTGATCGACGTACGTGTACCAGGTGCCTTCCGGATACACGACCATCACCGGCCCCTCCTCGCAGCGGTCGAGGCAGCCGGCCTTGTTGATGCAAACCTTGCCGGGCCCCGCGAGGCCCAGTTCCTTCACGCGCTTTTTCGCGTATTCCTGCATGGTCTGCGCGTCGCATTGCGCGCAGCTCGGACGCTCGGCGCCCGGTTCGCGCTGGTTCAGGCAGAAGAAGACGTGGTGCTGGTAG
>NZ_JAWRWN010000536.1:0-268 GCF_046535435.1 Achromobacter sp. SIMBA_011
CGAAGACCGCGCGATTCAGCTGCTGCTCAAGGAAGTCGAGTCCGAATCGCTCATCATCTCGCTCAAGGGCGCCCCGCCCGCGCTGCGCCAGAAGTTCCTCGCGAACATGTCGCAGCGCGCCGCGGAACTGCTCGCCGAAGACCTGGACGCGCGCGGCCCCGTGCGCGTTTCGGAAGTCGAAGCGCAGCAGCGGCGTATCCTGCAGATCGTGCGCAACCTCGCCGAAAGCGGCCAGATCGTGATCGGCGGCAAGGCAGAAGACGCTTAT
>NZ_JAWRWN010000537.1:0-268 GCF_046535435.1 Achromobacter sp. SIMBA_011
GTTCGCGTACGGCTACCGTGAAGGCATTCCGCGCCTGCTCGACCTGTGGGACCGGCACGGCGTGAAAGTCACGTCGCACATGATCGGTGAAGCCGCACGCCGCCATCCCGAGCTGGCGCGCGAGGTCGTGTCGCGCGGCCACGAGGCGGCCGCACACGGTCCGACCTGGCGCTCGCAGTTCGCGATGAGCCGCGACGAAGAGCGCCGCTTCCTCGTCGAGGCTCGCGACATGGTCGAAGCGGTCACGGGCCAGCGCCCGGTCGGCTAC
>NZ_JAWRWN010000538.1:0-268 GCF_046535435.1 Achromobacter sp. SIMBA_011
ATGGGGTGATTGAAGTCTTGCAATAACGCGCGCTAAAACGACGCAGCCCTTATAGGGTTGCGCCGGTTTTTATGGCTTGGCGGTATCCGATGACGTCATAAGCCGCAGCATATTCAGTGGAATCAATTCTCCAGTTTTCGATACACAAACAGGGTCGCAGTTACAGGGAGTGCTGCGTGAACCCTTGTTTACCTCACGAGTATCGAAACCATGTCTATCTCTCCCCACTACGCTGCTTCTCACTTGCCGCAACCTCCCGGCGATTTAT
>NZ_JAWRWN010000539.1:0-268 GCF_046535435.1 Achromobacter sp. SIMBA_011
GGCACAGGACCGCTGCGCCTGTGGCGCCTGATGGCCGCCGCGCTGCGTCCGCAAGGCAAACTCGCGGGCACGCGCGCGATCCAGGAAATGCTGGTCGCGAATCTGCCCGGCGATTACCCGATACGTTTCGATCTCGCGGAAACGCTGCTGCTGCTCGGCGAATTCGAACGCGGCTGGCGCGAATATCGCTATCGCTACAGCCTCGCGCACACGACGCAATACGAGCGCAAGGTGCAGATGCCGCGCTGGGAAGGCCAGCGACTCACCG
>NZ_JAWRWN010000540.1:0-268 GCF_046535435.1 Achromobacter sp. SIMBA_011
CCCACACGTCGAACGGCTGCTGCAATCGTTCGCGTTGATGTGCGCTCGGCACGACATCCGACTCGAAGATGAGGTGCCGGAGTTTACTCACGCATTGATTGACACAATCCACGGAGCGTTCCTGCGGCCGTTTCCATCTTGTGCGATGGCCCAATTCCGCGTGGATCGAGACAGCAAGCAGACCGAGCCGCGAATAGTTCCACGCGGCACCCAATTGGTGGCGCCGAATAGCCGCTTGGTGTTCCGCACTGCCGCCGACGTCACGTTG
>NZ_JAWRWN010000541.1:0-268 GCF_046535435.1 Achromobacter sp. SIMBA_011
GCCGGACGCCCCGCGCGGCAGCGAATATCCCACGCACGGCAATCGTCAGGCGGGCGAGTTGCCGGTCGGGCCCACCGATCCGCGCGGCCAGTTGGCCAACGGTCTGCCGAACAATGCGCAGGCGGGCGGTTACGGTGCGCCGCAAGCGGGCGTGCGCACGTCGTCCGGTATGTAAGGTGGCGCGATGCTCGGGTCAATGCCTCCGCGCTAGATCCGTCCGGGCAGCCAGGCGAGGTGCGCTTCAACGCTCTCGCCGGGCGCGAGCACG
>NZ_JAWRWN010000542.1:0-268 GCF_046535435.1 Achromobacter sp. SIMBA_011
CGCGTCGCGCCCGTTTTGTTGCCCCGACTCGTTGTCGTTCTGACACCATCCTTAGGCGATCGACGGCTACAGCTGCCACCCCGACTTTCCCTGTAGCACTTCAATTTTTACCTCGCTACGCTGGGCCGCTCTCATCATCGATGCGGAGCCGCTGATGGATCACTGGCGATTGGCTTATCTCGGAATCCGGCAGGTGCCGCGCGAACTGAGCGAATTCGAGCTCGCCACATTCTTCACGTTCTCCAAGCGGGAGCGCGTCGCCATTGAT
>NZ_JAWRWN010000543.1:0-268 GCF_046535435.1 Achromobacter sp. SIMBA_011
GGGCCGCATCCTCGAAACGCCCCTCGCCACCGTTCTTGTCGCCCAGCACCGCACGCACCTGCACATCGAAATCCGCATAGTGCTGGGTGGTCGACCAGATCGAGAAAATCAGGTGGTAGGGATCACATTTGGCCATCCGCCCGGCCTTCACCCAGGCGCGGATCACCTCGGCTTTTTCATCCACCAGTTGCTTCAGCGGCCCCTTCAGTTCGTCCTCGATATGCGGCGCGCCCTGCAGGATTTCATTGGCGAACAGGCGGCTCTCACG
>NZ_JAWRWN010000544.1:0-268 GCF_046535435.1 Achromobacter sp. SIMBA_011
CTGCAGCGAAACCGAATCGAGGTACTCGACCAACTTCTGGTTCAGCGTCGACCACAGCTCGTGCGTCATGCAATGACCGTCGGGCTGCTTCGAGCCGTCGCACGCGCCCTTGCCGCCGCATTGCGTCGCGTCGAGCGGTTCGTCGACCGCGATGATGATGTCGGCGACGGTGACGTCCTGCGCGCGGCGCGCGAGGTTGTAGCCGCCGCCCGGGCCGCGCACGGATTCGACGATTTCATGCCTGCGCAGCTTGCCGAACAGCTCTTCG
>NZ_JAWRWN010000545.1:0-268 GCF_046535435.1 Achromobacter sp. SIMBA_011
GCGATCGAGATCGTGCGCCGCTACGGGCTGAAACTGGTCGGCATCCACATGCATATCGGTTCGGGCGTCGACTACGGCCACCTGTCGCAGGTGTGCGACGCGATGGTCGATCTCGTCACGTCGCTCGGCCACGATATCGACGCCATTTCGGCGGGCGGCGGGTTGTCGATTCCGTATCGCGGCGGCGAGCCGCGCGTCGACGTCGGTCACTACTTCAACCAGTGGGATGCCGCGCGCAAGCGGATCGAACGGCATCTCGGCCACGCGG
>NZ_JAWRWN010000546.1:0-268 GCF_046535435.1 Achromobacter sp. SIMBA_011
GGTGCTCGAGCGCGTCGAGCTGGAGCGGCTGTCGCGGCTGCCGCAGGAGCAGGTCCGCCACGAGATCTCGGCGCTGATCTCGCGCATCCTCGACGAGGGGCGCATGCCGGCGAACGACATCGAGCGCCGCCAGCTCGCGATCGACGTGTACGACGAGATGTTCGGCTTCGGCCCGCTCGAGGCGCTGCTGCGCGACCCCGGCGTGTCCGACATCCTCGTGAACACGTACCGGCAGGTCTACGTCGAGCGCGGCGGCCGTCTGGAGCTG
>NZ_JAWRWN010000547.1:0-268 GCF_046535435.1 Achromobacter sp. SIMBA_011
GGGCAAAAATCAGTCACTTAGCCACCCCACCCCGGGGTAAACCAGTTATACTAGCCGGCTCCCTAAATCGAATCTTCGATGGTTGGGTTGTTCACTGCTTTCACGTCTTCATCGGGAGTGGGAATGTCCAATCTGAGCAATGCATTGCAGCTGAAGTCCATTCAAAGCCAGCTGCCAGTCACGGCTTACTTTGACGAAGCGCTTCTCAAGCGCGAAATCGAAACGCTTTTCCAGAAAGGTCCTCGCTACGTCGGCCACGAATTGATGG
>NZ_JAWRWN010000548.1:0-268 GCF_046535435.1 Achromobacter sp. SIMBA_011
CAGCAGTGTGGAGAGTAACGATGCAAAAGATTCTCGTGGCGCGCCCGATCTTTCCGGACGTGATCGACCGTCTCAAGCAGTATTTCGACGTCGACTGGAACAACGGCGAAACGCTGTCCGCCGAAGCGCTCAAGGCGCGACTCGCCGACAAGGACGGCGCGATCACGATGGGCGACCCTGTCGACGCCTCGACCTTCGCCGCCGCGCCGCGTCTGCGCGTGGTCTCGAACATGGCCGTGGGCTACGACAATTTCGACATGGCCGCGTT
>NZ_JAWRWN010000549.1:0-268 GCF_046535435.1 Achromobacter sp. SIMBA_011
GCGGAACGCGGGCGAGCAGACGGGCGTGACGGATTCGGGAAAGAGCCGGGCGGCCGTGCACGACGGCCAGTGACCGTCGCCGAACAGGATCGCGATGTCGGCGTGGTCGCGCTGCGCGTCGTAATCCTGTGACGTGACGACCCGCACGTCGACGTCCGGCATCACGTGCTTCAGGCCCGCGAGGCGCGGCATCAGCCAGTAGGTCGCGAAGCCGAAATCCGTGACGATCGTGAGCGCGCCGTGCTCGCGGCGCGCGCGCAGCGTCGCG
>NZ_JAWRWN010000550.1:0-268 GCF_046535435.1 Achromobacter sp. SIMBA_011
GAAGACTGGGGCAATCTGCGCATCAACGGCCATGCCATCGAAGCGCGGATTTACGCGGAAGACCCGGCGCATGATTTTCTGCCGTCAATCGGCACGATCGACCATCTCGTCTTTCCCGACGAAGGACCTCATCTCAGGATAGACAGCGGCATTCGCGCCTGCGACGCCATCACCGTGCATTACGACCCGATGATCGCCAAGCTGATCGTCTGGGATCACGATCGCCCCTCGGCCGTGCGGCGTCTGCGGCTTGCACTCGAAAAACTGG
>NZ_JAWRWN010000551.1:0-268 GCF_046535435.1 Achromobacter sp. SIMBA_011
GCCGCCGTGAGACTCAGGCGATTCGCCCAGTCGTACTTTGCGCCGATTTCATACTGATGCGACTCGACGGGCGGCAGGAACGCATAAGCATTGCTCGCACGCACGGGCGCCTGATCGCCGAGCGACAGATCCTTGCTGTACGACGCATAGAGCGAGAGCGGCGCAACCGGCTTGTAGACCAGCGCGATCTGCGGCAGCAACGCCGATTTGTCGGTGCCGGTCTCCGGGCCGTCCTGGCTCGTCCACGCTTTCTGGCGCAGGAACACGG
>NZ_JAWRWN010000552.1:0-268 GCF_046535435.1 Achromobacter sp. SIMBA_011
CGGCAATCGTCGCGCTCCACGTCGGCGCGCCGAACTGATCCGCGACGACGTCGAACGTATCGCGCTCCTGGGCGAGCCGCAGCATCGTGCGCAGGAAGTTCTTGCCGCGCATGCCATAGACCCAGCTCGTGCGCAGAATCAGATGGCGGCAGCCCACGTTCGCAATCGCGCGCTCGCCCGCCAGCTTCGAAAAGCCATAGACGCTCAGCGGACGCGCGGTGTCGGTCTCGACATAGGGCGCGGTCTTCGTGCCGTCGAACACGTAGTC
>NZ_JAWRWN010000553.1:0-268 GCF_046535435.1 Achromobacter sp. SIMBA_011
ACCGCAATCATGGCAAAATTCGAGACGCCTATTCCTTGCCCGCACCATCCGCGTGCCGGGCAAGCCGCGAAAGCAGCAAAACCACCACATGCAGCAACGGCAGAGCGAGAAAGACGCTGGCAAGGCCGGTATGTTCGGCAATGAAGCCGATGGCCGAGGGCGCTACCAGAATGCCGGAATAACCCATGGTGGTGACGACTGACAGGCCGATGCCGGGTGCCAGCCCGGGCATGTTGCCCGCTGCCGAAAAGGCGATCGGAACCATGTT
>NZ_JAWRWN010000554.1:0-267 GCF_046535435.1 Achromobacter sp. SIMBA_011
TTCGTCGGTGGGCAGCGCGAAGTGATCCATGCCGATGTAGACATAGCCCGCGTCGGTGAGCTGCTCGACCACGAGTTGCAGCAGCGCGAGCCGCGTGGCGGGCGTGGGCAGCGCGGCGGCGTCGATCTGCCGCTGCATCTTGAAGAGCTGCGGCATGTGCGCATAACCGAACACCGACAGGCGGTCGGGCGCGAGCATCAGAATGGTGTCGAGCGTGCGCCGGAAGCTTTGCACGGTCTGGTGCGGCAGACCGTAGATCAGGTCGAC
>NZ_JAWRWN010000555.1:0-267 GCF_046535435.1 Achromobacter sp. SIMBA_011
GTTGCGGCCGAACGAGCCGCCGACCACGCTGCCGTCGAAGCGCATGCCGGGGCGCTCGAAGCGCGGCGTCACGCGTTCGAACAGCACGGTGCCGGCCGATGCGCCGGGGCCGTACAGCACGGTCTGCGGCCCCTTCACGACCGTGACCTTGTCATAGCTTTCCGGCGCGATATACGAAGTCGGCGCGTCCATCCGGTTCGGACACGCACCGAGCGTCGGCATCCCGTTCGCCAGAATGTTCAGCCGCGAACCGAACATCCCGCGCAG
>NZ_JAWRWN010000556.1:0-267 GCF_046535435.1 Achromobacter sp. SIMBA_011
GCGGCGGACGGCGCGGAAGGTGTGAGGTTTGAGTATACCGATGCCTCGACTTACGCTGATGCCTTCGACGGCGTGGACCGGCTGTTTCTGATCCTGGCGGGCGGGCGTCTGGATGCCATCGACGCACTGACGCCGGTGGTCGAGGAAGCCGCACGCCGCGAGGTGAAGATCGTGTTCCTCAGCGTCTTCGGCGTCGATGCCGATGATTCCATTCCCTATCGCCAGATCGAGCTGAAGATCATCGCGTCCGGCGTGCCTTACGTCATT
>NZ_JAWRWN010000557.1:0-267 GCF_046535435.1 Achromobacter sp. SIMBA_011
TGTAGTAGCGCTTCACGTACACCTTGCTTTCGCCGTCGACGAACTGCTCGAGGTAATGCTTGCGCTGCTCCGGATCGCCGAGCCACGACGTCGACGGGCCGGCCGCCTTCAGCATTTCGTAATGGACGATGTCGCGCATCAGCCGCACGAACACCAGGTTGACCGAATGCTCGAACGCCGTATGCAGCGTCAGGATGCGGCCGTTGTCCGACTTTTCGAAGTTCGAGAACACCTGCGCGCCGCCGCCCGTGTAGAACACATCGGGAC
>NZ_JAWRWN010000558.1:0-267 GCF_046535435.1 Achromobacter sp. SIMBA_011
CGCCCAACTGCTGGCGGCAAATGAGCAGAAATTTAAGTTTGATCCGCTGTTTCTGCGTCTCTTTTTCCGTGAGAGCTATCCCTTCACCACGGAGAAAGTCTATCTCTCACAAATTCCGGGACTGGTAAACATGGCGCTGTACGTTTCGCCGATTGTTTCCGGTGAGGTTATCCGTTCCCGTGGCGGCTCCACCTCTGAATTTACGCCGGGATATGTCAAGCCGAAGCATGAAGTGAATCCGCAGGCGACGCAGGGTCATCTGCGGAT
>NZ_JAWRWN010000559.1:0-267 GCF_046535435.1 Achromobacter sp. SIMBA_011
CGTCAAACGGGTTAAGGCCGCCGAAACCGATCACGCTAACATCAAGGCTGCTCGGGACCGCGTTCAGGAGCTCGGCAAGCGCCGCAAATCCATGCAGGACAGCCTGCGGGATATGGAAAAGAAACAAAATGAAAAGGCAAAAAAGGCAAAGAATGTCAGTTTGCGCGACAAGCTCGTTCAGGCCGGCCTACAGATTTCAGTTCGAAAATTCCACCTGCTGAGCGTAGGCGCGGCGGTCTTTGCCTGTTTAATGGCCATTCTTTACGG
>NZ_JAWRWN010000560.1:0-267 GCF_046535435.1 Achromobacter sp. SIMBA_011
GCGCGGCCATCGAGCGTATGCGCGAGCACCGCCGATGAAAACGGCCGCGGGCTGTGCCACGCGATCTTCGCGAGCGGCGCGAGATCGGCAAAACCGGCGAGCAGGCGCTCGACTTCGTCACGCGTGATGAGCGGCCAGTCGCGCTCGGCCTTCTCGCCGTCGACTGTGAATTGCGGCGCGGCGCGCGCGGCGGCGTCGTGCGTGTCGGCTTTCGCGGCGGGGTCAATATCGTGGTCGTGATCGTTATCTTGTTCGTGCTTCATGATG
>NZ_JAWRWN010000561.1:0-267 GCF_046535435.1 Achromobacter sp. SIMBA_011
GCGGCACGGCGTTCACGCCGATAGTCAACGCGCCGGAGGTGGCCATTCTTGGCGTCACGCGAACACAGGACAAACCCCGTCGCGGTGCTGGCGACGCCATTGAATGGCGCCAAACGTTGCCGTTGTCATTGAGCTATGACCACCGGGTAATCAACGGGGCCGATGCCGCACGTTTTACTGCCAGGCTGGCCGAGTTGCTGGCAGACCCTGCCGCCCTGGAGGGCTGAGCGCACACTGTTTGTACCCTGCATAAACGTAATCCGTTCT
>NZ_JAWRWN010000562.1:0-267 GCF_046535435.1 Achromobacter sp. SIMBA_011
GGCGTTGCAGTCTGCGCTGCGGGCACGAAGGCTTCAGCGACCGGAGGCATAAATGCTGGCGCTGTCTCTTCCGCCTGAATGACGGCAGGTGCCGGTACTGGCTCGACCTGCGGCTCGGTTCGGGCTGCGGGCTGCTGTTCAGACCTTGGCTCGACCCGCCGCGGATCAACAGCCGAAACATCGCGACGCGCGCCGAAATTGGCAAGCGGCAGGCGCAGGCTGGAAAATTCCAGCGAAGAACGACCGCCCTGCGAAGGCGGACGCACG
>NZ_JAWRWN010000563.1:0-267 GCF_046535435.1 Achromobacter sp. SIMBA_011
GTTTAGGGCTATTGTATGGCCCTAACATCGGTCAGGTAGATTATGGCGATGTAGAAAAATCGCGTTTTATGGCATCTTTTGGTTTAGTGTTTGTTTTTTCATTTATTGGCGAATTTTTTAGGCAAAAAAGTCATGCGTCTATTGCTGAAATTACTTTATCGCAAAAAAAGGACGCGTATACCGACCAGCTAACTGGCGCTGCAAACAGACGTTTTGTCACATCTCACTTTTTTAACTTAGTAAGTGACTGCCCAGATGAGTATTTAC
>NZ_JAWRWN010000564.1:0-267 GCF_046535435.1 Achromobacter sp. SIMBA_011
CTTGGCAAGCTTTGAACCTGCCCCCGGCCCGGCTACCAGAATATCCGTCTTCTTCGATACGGAACCGGCCACCTTGGCGCCCAGACTTTCCGCGCGAGCCTTCGCCTCGTCACGCGTGAATTTTTCGAGCGAGCCGGTGAATACCACCGTCTTGCCGGCCACTGGGCTGCCTTCCGTCGAGGGCTTCTCGGCCTCCTTCGGCTGCAACTCCCGTATCAACCGGTCGATGACATCGAGATTGCGCGGCTCCTTGTAGAATTCGATGAT
>NZ_JAWRWN010000565.1:0-267 GCF_046535435.1 Achromobacter sp. SIMBA_011
TTGGATGCGTTGCCGCCGGCTTCACGTATGGTGTCGGCGCGCTGCTTGGGGTGTCGATGTCGTGACACCCTACAGGCTACCGGAGCGGTGCGCGCTTCAAATCCTACGATCGAAAAGTTGTGGTATTTTTCCTAATATCGACAGGAGCGCAGAGCATGGGATATGTCTGTCAAAAGCGTGACGCTTGGGCGAAAATCATCGCGAACCTTGACAGACAGAACGACGTGGACTGTTTTACGTCGGTAGGTCCGGTAGTAGACAAGGACC
>NZ_JAWRWN010000566.1:0-267 GCF_046535435.1 Achromobacter sp. SIMBA_011
GCGATAGGCGAAGTCGGCGCGTTGCTGCGCGTTCTGCGTCCACGTCGTGCTGTTGCCCGAGTGGCCCATGTCGGTCGCTGCCGTCACGAAGCCGCCTTCCTGCACGAGCGGGCAGGTGTAGCTGAAGCTGAACGAGCTTTGCTGCGTGGGATCGCTGAGCGTGCCGCAGAGCCCGCCGCAACCCAGTTGCGCGAAACGCTGCGTCCAGCTGCTGACCGGCAACGCGACTTCAAAGCTGTTCGACGGCGCGAGCGTGCCCTTCACGGT
>NZ_JAWRWN010000567.1:0-266 GCF_046535435.1 Achromobacter sp. SIMBA_011
CATTCGTGGTGAACACCCATCCAGACGGGGCAACAAGGTACTCAAGAGAGCACTCTTCCTCTCGGCCTTTGCTGCCCTGCGAGACCCGATCTCAAGGGACTATTACGCGCGCAAGGTCCAGCAGGGCAAGCGCCACAATCAGGCACTCATCGCTCTCGCTCGACGACGCTGCGACGTATTGTTCGCCATGCTGCGCGACGGCTCCCTCTACCAACCAAAATCCGCCCCTACCGCTTGACGAATCACATAGGGGCACCCCCCTCGCC
>NZ_JAWRWN010000568.1:0-266 GCF_046535435.1 Achromobacter sp. SIMBA_011
GCGCGCGGTTGCCCGTCGCCAGCACGACCGCGAGTTGCGCGCGCGCGCCGGTCGGCGTCGAGGCCACGCACAGCACCGTGCCGCGCGCGGACAACGTGTACGTATTGCGCTCGCCCGTCGGGCCCGGCAGCACCGCCGTGGCGCCTGCGAGCACGTATTCCAGATAGCCTTCGCAACGGGCCGCGAGCGCCGGTTGGCGTTCGGCGATCAGCCAGTCGCGCAGCACCGCGAGATTGCCTTGCGCCGACTGCGGACGCTCGCCGTTC
>NZ_JAWRWN010000569.1:0-266 GCF_046535435.1 Achromobacter sp. SIMBA_011
GTCCGGCAGCTCGAGCAACGCCGCCGGCACGATATTGAAGTTGGCGGCCATCGGGGTCATCAGGGTACCGCAGTAGCCGGAGAACATGCCGATGGCTGCCATCACCGCCGGGTTACCGCCGTAGATACCGACCAGCACCGGCACGCCGACGCCGCCGGTCATCACCGGGAATGCCGCGAAACCGTTCCCCATGATCACTGTAAACAGCGCCATGCCCAGCACGTAGACCATCACGGCCACCAACTTGTAATCCAGGTTGATATAAG
>NZ_JAWRWN010000570.1:0-266 GCF_046535435.1 Achromobacter sp. SIMBA_011
CGCCGCCCAGACTCGCAGACAGGCCCGGCTGCGCGAGGTCCGCGTTCGATTCGCGGCGGCTGCGGCGCGAGCGGCGTTCGCCGCCGTCGTCGTCGCGCGCGGGGCGGATGTTCAGGCCGAGGCCGAGCGAGATGTCGGCCCACACGAAGAAGTCGCGCCAGCGGAAGTCGATGAGCCAGGGCAGGCTCACGAAAAACAGCGCCGTCATGACGAGCGGGGTCGCGACGTGGCCAATCAGCTTGCCGAGCCCGTCGGCGAGCGCGTGT
>NZ_JAWRWN010000571.1:0-266 GCF_046535435.1 Achromobacter sp. SIMBA_011
CGCGCCGCCGTTCGCGTCGCTGGCGCGGCTCGGGCGCTGCCTTGGCGAAGACCTCAGCTATTTCTTCGTCGACCGCTCGCCCGCGCAGGCCGAGCAAGCCGACCGGCGCGTCTCGATCGTGCGCAATGGCGAGCTCAAGCCGGTGGCCAAAGACGATGCCGCGCTCGGTTTCGAATACGCGACGCTCGCGCATCATATGGCGCGCAAGCGCATGGAGCCGCTGTATTTCACGTTTTCCGCGCACGCGCAGCACGATTATTTTTTCG
>NZ_JAWRWN010000572.1:0-266 GCF_046535435.1 Achromobacter sp. SIMBA_011
GGCGTACACGCCACTTGCATGGAGCTATCCGTTTTCTCCTTCTACTCAGGGAGGTGCAGCTCCGGACACCACGGATCCCCTCACCTATATGCAGGTGCTTGCGACTGCAGAGGACGGCTTTTATCCACTGGGAGCAAGCGGGATCTGGCATGGCGGCATTCACTTCGGTCAGAAGACAGGTGAAGCGCTGAAGCAGGACGAGGGAATACGGGCAATCGCCACGGGAGAGGTCGTCGCTTATCGGCTCGACAAGGAATACCCCACGC
>NZ_JAWRWN010000573.1:0-266 GCF_046535435.1 Achromobacter sp. SIMBA_011
GGCGGCTGGGTCAACTCGCAGGTGTTCGACCATACGTCGACGCTGCTTTTCCTCGAAAAACGCTTCGGCGTGGTCGAGCCGCAGATCAGCGCCTATCGCCGCGCGGTGTGCGGCGACCTGACCAGCGCGTTCAACTTCCGCACGCCGAACGACGAACCGCTGCCGACGCTCGCGGGCCGCACGACGAAAAGCGCCGCCGATGCGCTGAGCGCAGCCCAACAGGCCGCGCCGAAGATCACGCCGCCCGCCACGCCGTCGCTGACGGC
>NZ_JAWRWN010000574.1:0-266 GCF_046535435.1 Achromobacter sp. SIMBA_011
CTCCAATAAAGGGGTCGAGCACAGGATCCCAATAAAAACGAGTCTTAAATTCAATGCCGCCGGGCCGAATGTTTCTATACTCTTGAGGCATGAAGTTCAAACGAAACTGGTGCGCGTCTGTTATTTGCGGAGGAAAAGGTACTACACCATGCGGACCATAGTAATCCTGCCATGCTTGCAAAGGAGTCTTTTTAATTTCGCTGTGCACGGTCGAATGATATTCCATTACCTCTAACGCAAACCACCTAGCAAACTCCGTGAACGTT
>NZ_JAWRWN010000575.1:0-266 GCF_046535435.1 Achromobacter sp. SIMBA_011
CGGGCGCACCGTGGCGCGCGTCGTCATGCTCCGCCGTAACCAGCGCGTCGTTCAGCGCGAGCCGCGACGCGATCGCTCGTACCGCATCGCCGCCGAGATCGCGCTCGACCAGAGACAACGCGGCGCGAGCCGGCCCGTAACCGTCGTAATCGACGACGACTGCATCGGCCCCGTGCGCACCGCTTCGCGCGGCGTCGATCAACATCCTGCCTTCGCTGATGGTCTCGACCATGCCGGCCTTCGGCACGACGACCCTCAGCCAATCG
>NZ_JAWRWN010000576.1:0-266 GCF_046535435.1 Achromobacter sp. SIMBA_011
GGCCCAGGCCGGCCAGCATCCGGTCGAGCGCGCGCTTGCCGCCGAACGGCGCCGCGTCGTTGGGCCGCTTGACCCACGCGTCGGCCGCGGCCGGCTGCGGCAGCAGAATCTGCAAGGCCTTGTAGATGCCGAGCAGCAGCGATAGGCGCTCGAGCGTGTCGCGCGGCAGGCGCGCCGAGCCGGGCGACGCCTTCCACTTGAAGAACGTCGAGCGGCCGGGCGACCCGAGCAGCACGAGTTGCTCGTCGATCGTCAGCTCCCAGTCG
>NZ_JAWRWN010000577.1:0-266 GCF_046535435.1 Achromobacter sp. SIMBA_011
GCCTGCGCACGTGGCCGTGGGCGCGTGGCATGGCTGGCTCATGCTCGAACCGCGTCTCGACTGGACGATCGGCACGCACACGTATGCGGGCGGTTCGCTGCTCGCGATCCGCGAGGACGCGTTCGTGGCCGGCGAGCGCACGTTCACGCCGCTCTTTACGCCGACGCCCGTGACGTCCGCATGTGACTGGACCAATACGAAAAACGTCTTGATCGTGTCCTGGCTCGACGACGTGCAAAGCCGCACGATGCTCTGGCAGCCGATCG
>NZ_JAWRWN010000578.1:0-266 GCF_046535435.1 Achromobacter sp. SIMBA_011
GGCATTCGCTAATCGAGGTGACAAATTAGACCGGCCGATCCTGCAGCAGTCAGCCGGGTGCCTGACGAGGTGAAACCTCGCAATGATTGGCGCCCCAGCTCAGATGATGAGCCCCGGCCGCCACTACACTTTTCCTTGATGCAGCAACTGGCACAAAATTTTGCACTTGAAGCTCTAGTTCCTAGAGGCCGAATGGCAAACCAAGTGAGCGTGAAATCCCGCTCGCGGCCAATCTGCCAAATCGTAGCGAATGTAAGAGTGTGCTC
>NZ_JAWRWN010000579.1:0-266 GCF_046535435.1 Achromobacter sp. SIMBA_011
GTTGCCGAATGGCACGAAAGGCGATCTGCCCTTTGCAATCACGCCGTCGTTGAGCCGCCTCGGCGGCGACAAGCAGCAGATCCTGCGCATCTTTTATGCGGGTGAGGGGCTCGCTACCGATCGTGAATCGGTGTTCTGGCTAAGCGTGCAGGAAATTCCGCAAAAGGCGAAGGGCGACAACTCGTTGCAGATCGCGGTGCGGCAGCGGATCAAGCTCTTTTACCGGCCTGCCGATTTGTCCGGAGAACCCTCAGATGCGCCGGGCC
>NZ_JAWRWN010000580.1:0-266 GCF_046535435.1 Achromobacter sp. SIMBA_011
TCATGCTGGCCTATCGCCCGGGACTGCTGCCGCCGACGCTATTCGCGCAGGCAGTCAATACGCTGTCGTGGATGTCGAACAAACGGATCTCGCTGAACATCGTCGCCGGCATTTCTCCGGAGGAACAGGCGTACTACGGCGACTATCTGGCGCACGACGCGCGCTACGAGCGCACGTCCGAATATCTCGGTGTGCTGCATCGGTTCTGGCGCGGCGAGACGCCGGTGTCGCATGACGGCACCCACTACCGGTTCGACGGCGCGCGC
>NZ_JAWRWN010000581.1:0-266 GCF_046535435.1 Achromobacter sp. SIMBA_011
TTGTAATCCAGCGAGCAGACGCAATACGGGGTATAGTCCGCTCGACCGTACGCACGCTTATGCCAAGCTCATCCGCAATGAATTGGTGACCAGGATCGCAGCGACCGGTATCAAAATTCAGACAATCCAGAATGACGAGCAGGATTTGCTTCGCAGTGCGGTTCATGCGCGAGTCTCTGTCGCGCCTAACCCATGTGGCGAATTCAGCTTTCGAGGCTGTATATGTGGCGTGCAGGCGCTAGTACTCCGCCCTCATATCTGAAGGC
>NZ_JAWRWN010000582.1:0-266 GCF_046535435.1 Achromobacter sp. SIMBA_011
GCGCGCTCGTGCCGTCGAGGCAGGGCACGCCGCCCGCGTCGGCGTCCACGTGCGGCACGCCGTCGAACTTGTCGGCGCTCGGCGTCGCGAAACGGCGCGACAGTTCGATCTGGTCGTGCGCGAGGATGTTGATCGCGAAGTGCGTGGCCGCGACGAAATCGGGGCGGCTCGGCGCCACCTTGCGCAGGCTCCACAGCACGAGCGGCGGGTCGAGCGACAGCGACGAGAACGAATTCGCGGTGAGGCCGACCTTGCGCCCGTCCGGC
>NZ_JAWRWN010000583.1:0-266 GCF_046535435.1 Achromobacter sp. SIMBA_011
CGTGATGGGCGACGCATCGGTCCCACGAAAGCGTGGGGAGCTCTGTGCGCGTAGATCATATCCGTGGCGACCGTGTTGTCAGTGGCAAGTCCGACGGGAGCGGGTTTGTGCGTAAGCGTGGCGGCGTTGCCAAGCATGCCGCGGAGTCGATCTCTTTTCTCGGGAGAGGCGGCGTGTGAAGGTCAGCGCCACACGACTGTTTTATGCCGCGCACGCGAGCGTTATCCGAGGAAGATGGAAGGCGTCGAACCGACGCGTGCTTACAT
>NZ_JAWRWN010000584.1:0-266 GCF_046535435.1 Achromobacter sp. SIMBA_011
GTGGGCGATCGTGCTCGGCCTCGGCGTCGTGTTCCCGATTCTGTATGCGCCCGAGTCGCTGCTGTTCGCGCAGCAGTTTCCCGCGGAAATCCGCTACAGCGGCATTTCGCTGTCGGTGCAGCTGGCCGGCGTGATCGGCGGCGGCTTCGCGCCGATGATCGCGACGTCGCTGCTCAAGGCCGGCGGCGGCCAGCCGCACTACGTGATCGCGTATCTCGTCGGCTTCGGCGCGTTCGCGCTGCTGTGCACCGCGCTCATGCGTCCGG
>NZ_JAWRWN010000585.1:0-266 GCF_046535435.1 Achromobacter sp. SIMBA_011
GTCGATGCATTTGTTCAAAAAATTAGCAAATTATCAAAATCAAAAAACAGGAACTCGAATTAGCGAAAATATCCGGGTTGCCGTACTCTCGATATTCTGGAGAGCGTTATATACAACGAGGAACCGAAACGCGGAATGGACAGACGAGGATAAGCGGGCTATCGACCAATTTTTGTCTGCAGCCAAGAAAGATTTGATTTCCGAGAGATGTGGTTTTCAGAGTTACTTGACACCTATGTTTGGAAAACCGCCATATTACGGATTTC
>NZ_JAWRWN010000586.1:0-266 GCF_046535435.1 Achromobacter sp. SIMBA_011
CGTTCTTTCCCTCGGCAAGCGCCTGCGCCATGCCGGCGATCACGAAAGGTGAGCCGACCCTGGTGCGGACGACCTCGAACGAACCGCTCGCTTCAATGCCGGAATTGGAGGTGACGGGGGGGACAACCACGCCGGCGTCGAGAAAATTGGCGGTAATAAGCCCGATCAGGTCGCCGCGCAGAGGCACGCCGTTTTCATCGGCGAGCAGGGGGCGGTCGCCGTCGCCATCGGCGGAAACGATGGCGTCGAGACCGTGTTGCGGCGCC
>NZ_JAWRWN010000587.1:0-266 GCF_046535435.1 Achromobacter sp. SIMBA_011
GGTATTGCTGTGGGGATTCAGCAAGGCGTAGGTACTGTGAGTAAAGCAATGAATGCTGTTACTGACGCTATGTATATCAAACAAGAAGATTTAAACATCGCTTACGATGCTTCTATTACGAACAGTAAAATAGGAGCAGTTAAACATGAGTTAAGCGCAGAGCTTCAAAATATTGAACTGCCTGAGCAAGTTATTATAATAGAAATGGATAGTAAAAAGGTTGGTCAAGGTGTTGCAAAGCCAGTTGAAAACGAGCAGAAAAGAGC
>NZ_JAWRWN010000588.1:0-265 GCF_046535435.1 Achromobacter sp. SIMBA_011
CCCTACTCTACGCCGTCGTGGTCCTGGGCTTCTGGGTGGTGGGCGCCGCCCGGCGCGCCCTGGACACTCGCACCTTTACGCGTATCTACGCCGACCTTGCAGTGCCGGTGATTCTTAACCAGCGCCAGCAACGACACAGCACCTCCAAGGCCGCCGCACGTGTGGTATTGGCACGGGAATTCGTCGATTTTTTCGAAAAACACGTGCCCACGATTGCCACGGCGCTGGTCTCGATCATCGGCGCGGCCGCCATGTTGCTGGCGAT
>NZ_JAWRWN010000589.1:0-265 GCF_046535435.1 Achromobacter sp. SIMBA_011
CCGTCGGATCGGCGGGCGCTCGATTACATGGTGAAAGTATCCGATATCCAAATCGCTCGTGAGACTTACATTGCGGCCAACTCTGCCGATTTTTCCTGGAGCAGACGGCGAATGACATCGGCGCCCAAATTTGTCAGATAATTCCGTAGGAATTTGACATATGGAAATAATTCACTTGTTCGAGAGATACCCAAATGACATTGACTGCCGACCGCAAGGACTTTGTTGACCCGGACACCTGTTGCCATCGATGCGTTACGAATGG
>NZ_JAWRWN010000590.1:0-265 GCF_046535435.1 Achromobacter sp. SIMBA_011
GCTCGAGGCCGCGATCGAGGCGAGCCGGCTACGGCTGCGCCCGATCCTGATGACGTCGATCGCATTCATCATGGGCGTCGTGCCGCTCGTCACGTCGACAGGCGCGGGCTCGGAGATGCGGCATGCGATGGGTATCGCGGTGTTCTTCGGGATGCTCGGCGTGACGCTGTTCGGGCTGATGCTGACGCCGGTGTTCTACGTGGTGCTGCGCACGCTCGCGGGCGGCAAGATCCACGTCGCCGGGAAGGACTCCGCCGGCTATGGC
>NZ_JAWRWN010000591.1:0-265 GCF_046535435.1 Achromobacter sp. SIMBA_011
CCATCGCCGCGGGCGTCGTCGTGTCGCGCAGGTCGCCCGGCAGCGCCGTATTCGGCGCGGTTTCCCAGCGATCGAGACGGAACGTGTCGTCGCCGATCGAGCGTGCATACGCGGTCACGGCCGCCGGGCCGCCGATCAGCTTCATCGCCAGGTTCGCGGCCGTGTTGTCGCTGTACTGGATCGCCGCCTCGCACAGCTGCGCCACCGTCATCCCGGTGTCGACATGCCGGCCCGACACGGGCGAGGAGTTGACGAGATCGGCCTG
>NZ_JAWRWN010000592.1:0-265 GCF_046535435.1 Achromobacter sp. SIMBA_011
TCGAAGCTCGGCTTGCCGGAGGAAAGCTCGATCACCACCTTCTGGCGCTGCTGCTGTTCCGGCGTTGCCTCGGCATTGACCTTGATGCCGGTCAGTTCTTCGAATTCGCCGAGATATTTGATCAGCGTTTCGCTGCGCGGGCTTTTGACGAGATTGACCTCAAGCGTGGTGCCGGCGTGTTTTTTCCAGTTCACCGCTGCCGATGCCGGGCGAATGCCGAGCATCGCGCTGCCGCCGATCGCTGCCGTGCCTGCCAGAAAGGCGC
>NZ_JAWRWN010000593.1:0-265 GCF_046535435.1 Achromobacter sp. SIMBA_011
GAACGCTACGTCTGCGTGATGCGCGCCGATCATCCCGACGCCGCGCGCGGACGCATCACGCTCGCGCGTTTCTGCGCGCTCGATCACGCCCTGGTGTCGTACACGGGCGGCAGCTTTCACGGCGTCACCGACGAAGCGCTCGCGCAGCATGGCCGCGCGCGCCGCGTCGCGCTCTCGGTCACGAGTTTTCTCGTGCTGCCCGAAATCCTGCGCGCAAGCGATCTGATCGCCGTGGTCCCGCAGCGGCTCGCGCAACGCGCCGAAG
>NZ_JAWRWN010000594.1:0-265 GCF_046535435.1 Achromobacter sp. SIMBA_011
TCGCCTTACGCGAATCCCGCGGCAAGCGCCGCGGCAACCGAGCCGGCCACCAGCACGACGCCGACCGTGCGACGCTTGTTCAGCTCGGTCCACAGCAACACGCCCGTCAGCGACAACAGGATCAGCGACCCCGCGATCGTATCCATCAGCAACACCCAGCCGATGCCCATGCCGACGCCGCGATGCAGGCTGCTCAACGTGCCGGCGAACGTATTGGCGGTGCGCTTCACCGACACGTAGCCGTTGCCGACCCAGTAGTCGGCCT
>NZ_JAWRWN010000595.1:0-265 GCF_046535435.1 Achromobacter sp. SIMBA_011
CCTTCGGATCGAAAATCCGCACTTCGCACCCCAGCCTCTCCAGCAGCCGTTGAGCTTCCAACGCAAGCAGCCGACTGTACGACACCTCGCGGAGCGATCCGTAGAGGATCAATATCCGGGGTTTGTGCGTCGAGAAGGCCGGACGAAGGGCATCGAGATCTGTTTGATGCAGATGCCGCTCCTGCAATGCGGGAAATGTATTAGACAATGCGCTTTCCTTCCTCGTCGAGGATCTGCTCGCCGTCTTCCTTGCTGAACGGACCCT
>NZ_JAWRWN010000596.1:0-265 GCF_046535435.1 Achromobacter sp. SIMBA_011
GTTGACGAAATCTTGTCGCGCGGCCTTCTCGTTCAGCGCCCCCTTGAGCCGCGCCGGAATCGGCGGCTGCCGGATTTGCCCCTTCCACGGGTCGCCCTCCTGCCCGCGAAAGAACTCCCAACTGCTGTACCGCGTGTGATAAGTCGCACCGCCATCTTCCCAATAGTGCGGATGATCGCTGGCCAAATGCGTATGGATGCCCTCGCGTCGAAGCATGTTCGGCATCGAATCGTCGAACGGCTCGAGCGGCCCCCAGCTTCGATGC
>NZ_JAWRWN010000597.1:0-265 GCF_046535435.1 Achromobacter sp. SIMBA_011
GCGCGAGAAGACCATGCTCACATGGGGCGGCGCACTGCTGGCCGTGGCGATCGGCTATTCGGTGCTGTGGGCGCCGGCCGCCGACGGCCGCGCGAGGCTGCGCGCCAACCTGCCCGCGATGCAGCGTCAGCTTGCGCTGATGACCGCGCAGGCTGACGAAGCGCGCTCGCTCGCGGGCGCGGCGGCGAGCGTCGCGCCGGGCGGACAGGCGCTCAAGGACGCGCTGACCGCGTCGCTGTCCGATCACGGCATGCCGGGCGCGCAG
>NZ_JAWRWN010000598.1:0-265 GCF_046535435.1 Achromobacter sp. SIMBA_011
GGCGAGCGCGTCGAACCGTTCTTCACGCTGCACTTCCCGCAGCCGTGCCTCACGCTGATCGAGCAGCATGGCCGCCTGCCGCTGCCGCCGTACATCGAGCACGACGCCGACGCGAACGACGAGACGCGCTACCAGACCGTCTACGCGAGCAACCCGGGCGCGGTCGCGGCGCCCACCGCCGGGCTCCATTTCGACCTGCCGCTGCTCGAGAAGCTCGACGCGATGGGCGTCGAGCGCGCGACGCTGACGCTGCACGTGGGCGCCG
>NZ_JAWRWN010000599.1:0-265 GCF_046535435.1 Achromobacter sp. SIMBA_011
GGCCAATCTGCACGCCCGCGCGCGCCGTCATAAAAATTAAAAGCAGTTTCGCTACACTTCAGCGTTGCCTTACCGCTGCTTACCTGCGGTGAGGGCTTCGCTCGGGCCGCTCCTCGAGCCGTTGTTGCACCTCTCTCTGGTTGGAGACTTCGATGACGGTCGATTTCGCGCCGGTGCGCCCGCTATGGTGGAGCGCGCCGCGCAAACGTTTGAGCTTGCCCGGAGCGCGCATGTCCATGCGCGCGTGCGCCGTGACGTTCGTCTG
>NZ_JAWRWN010000600.1:0-265 GCF_046535435.1 Achromobacter sp. SIMBA_011
ATTCAGATAGTGGGAGGCTTATCGAACATGCAGTATTCACCTCGGAACCATTGGGAAATATGTTGCTAACCGGAGGTGGTGCCGGCCCTGAGGGTAGTCTATTGATCATCCCGCTAATGGGGATAATCGCGCTGCTGATCTGGGTACGTTCAGGTTTGAATCCCAGTTCGTCGTTCACGCAAACTTCCCGTGAATGATGGGGCGATGTGCTTCGTCAAGCGAAAGGGGCTGGCTTTGGTTGGTAAATGGTACCGTCGTGCAGCAT
>NZ_JAWRWN010000601.1:0-265 GCF_046535435.1 Achromobacter sp. SIMBA_011
GGGATTTTCAGCGTGCGCGTGGAAACCTCGGAAGCGCTCGACGACGCGCTGCGCGCGGCGTTCTCGCACGACGGCCCGGCGCTCGTCGACGTGGTGACGACGAAGCACGAGCTCGCGATGCCGCCCAAGCTGCAATGGGCGCAGGCGAAGGGCTTCAGTCTGTACATGCTGCGCGCCGTGCTGAGCGGCCGTGGTGACGAGGTCGTGGAACTGGCGCAGACGAATCTGCGCTGAGCGCGCCGCCGCAGAAACGACAAAGCCCCGC
>NZ_JAWRWN010000602.1:0-265 GCF_046535435.1 Achromobacter sp. SIMBA_011
GCCATTGGCGGTCGGGCTGACCTTGAAGCTGTCACCCGCTTGCATGGGGCCGTTATTGAGTGCCAGGGTAAAGCCGTCGATCACCGCTGGCGGCGTGGCCGTAATATCAAAGGTGCCCATGGCCTGGCCGTCCGACCGCAGCACGGTAACTTTATTGAGGTCGGCAGGATCGTTGAAACTGACCTTGTAATCGTAATTGGTCAGTTTGCTGGTGTCTTTGATCGTCACGCCCAAGTTGCCGGCGCCCTGGTTACCTTGCGCGGAG
>NZ_JAWRWN010000603.1:0-265 GCF_046535435.1 Achromobacter sp. SIMBA_011
CTGAGCCGCGACCTGTGCAATCGCGCAATCGCGCAACCGCACAATCGGTCAGGAAACCGGATCAAACGGTCTCATGCCGGTTGCGACGCAGCCGAGCCCGAAGCCGCAGCCGCAGCCGAAATCACGCGATGAACGAACCGCAATTTGTCGATGACCGGCGGGGCCAGCGCGAACGGATAGCCGTCCGGCATGCCGAGGCTGCGGTTCAGGCTGTTCAGCACGTAGGTGAGCGGAAACCAGCGCGCCATCAGGTTATCGAAGCTCG
>NZ_JAWRWN010000604.1:0-265 GCF_046535435.1 Achromobacter sp. SIMBA_011
GTGACCGTATACGAAGCGCTGACCACGTCGGGCAAGGCCGAAGACGTCGGCGGGCTCGCCTACCTGAACGCACTCGCGCAGAACACGCCTAGCGCCGCGAACATCCGGCGCTACGCGGAAATCGTGCGCGACCGCGCGGTGCTGCGCCGGCTCGTGTCGGTCGCCGACGAAATCTCGGCCGACGCATTCAATCCGCAGGGCAAGGAAGTCCGCCAGCTGCTCGACGAGGCCGAGTCGAAGGTGTTCTCGATCGCCGAAGAGGGCG
>NZ_JAWRWN010000605.1:0-265 GCF_046535435.1 Achromobacter sp. SIMBA_011
GCTACACGCACGCCTTGCAGATCGACGCCGACGGCCAGCACGACGCCGCCGACGTGCCGCGCTTTCTCGCCGCCGCCGCCGCGCATCCGCGCGCGGTCGTGCTCGGCCAGCCCGTCTACGACGAGAGCGTGCCGAAGGCGCGCCTCTACGGCCGCTATCTGACGCATGTGTGGGTGTGGATCGAGACGCTGTCGTTCACGATCCGCGATTCGATGTGCGGCTTCCGGCTTTATCCGCTCGATCTCGCCTGCGCGCTGATCGACAG
>NZ_JAWRWN010000606.1:0-265 GCF_046535435.1 Achromobacter sp. SIMBA_011
GCCGCCTTGTTCAGGCGGTCGCCATAAAACTGGTTGCCGCCGACAACTTCGACCTGGCCGGAGATGAGCGCCTGAATATTGGCGGCGTCATCATCAAAGCGCAGGATATTGGCCTTCGAGCCCGCACCTGCGGTGATCGAGGTATCCATGGCGCTCGACTTCGGCACGCCAACGGCAACGCCGGTCAGATCGTCATAGCCGGCGATCTTCTTGTCTTTCGGTCCGTAGACGGAGAGAACGTTACCGGCATAGGGCTTGGAATACT
>NZ_JAWRWN010000607.1:0-265 GCF_046535435.1 Achromobacter sp. SIMBA_011
CTGGCCGTTCTTCGCGAACCTGCTGTCGAACATGGACATGGTGCTCGCGAAGACCGATCTCGCGGTCGCGTCGCGCTACGCGCAGCTGGTCGCCGACCGCAAGCTGCGCAAGCACGTGTTCGAGCGGATCGTCGCCGAATGGGAGCGCACGGCGCAGGCGCTCGCGGAGATCACCGGGCACGAAGGGCGCCTCGCGACCAACCCGCTGCTCGCGCGCTCGATCAAGAACCGCTTCCCGTATCTCGATCCGCTGAACCACCTGCAG
>NZ_JAWRWN010000608.1:0-265 GCF_046535435.1 Achromobacter sp. SIMBA_011
GACGCAATCGGCGCCGGTCAGCCCGCGCACCAGCACCGCCGACGATCCGATCGCCCGCTTCGCGAACGGCAGCTACTGAGTCATTGCGGCGCAGCGCCGCATTCCGTACACCGCAAAAGAAAATGCGCCGCAACCTTACGGTTAGCGGCGCATGGTTCTGATGCGACCCGGGCGGCGTCGCGATCAGAAGATCTGGTGCCCGACCCACCATCCGCCGGCCGCGATCAGCGCGGACGCCGGGATCGTCAGCACCCAGGCCCATACG
>NZ_JAWRWN010000609.1:0-265 GCF_046535435.1 Achromobacter sp. SIMBA_011
GGGGCACAGACGGCTGACCGCGGTAAAGCGCCAATGCTAAACTGCGCGGGGACAAGGGTACGTCGCGGGGTCACAACGGCCACTCTGGTTCCGCCCGTAGCCGGTTTAGAATAGCGCTCGAATTTTTCCGCCTCAAACGGATCTCTGCGTATATGACAACTAGCACGCACGTGGCAAAACAGCCGCTACCTTCCCTGGCCGTAGCGGCCATCGGCGTGGTGTTCGGCGATATCGGCACGAGCCCGCTGTACTCCCTGAAAGAGGC
>NZ_JAWRWN010000610.1:0-265 GCF_046535435.1 Achromobacter sp. SIMBA_011
TTCAGCTGGTGAAGACCTATGCCGATGCGGGTGGATCCTTCAGCCGGCGGGTGCAGAAACCGGTCGAGGCTTCGGTCATCCTCTCCGTTGATGGGGTGAAAGCACTGCCGGCGGATTTTTCTGTCGATCATGCGACCGGCATGGTGACGCTTCGCGCCGGTCGGGCGCCGACAGCCGGTTCGGCGATCCGCGCCGGTTTCGAATTCGACGTGCCGGTGCGGTTTGCGATCGACCGCATCGACGTGAACCTGACCGCCTTCGAGGC
>NZ_JAWRWN010000611.1:0-265 GCF_046535435.1 Achromobacter sp. SIMBA_011
GGCAGAATCATGATGTACACCTCGGGGTGGCCGAAGAACCAGAAGATGTGCTGGTACATCACCGGGTCGCCGCCGCCTGCCGCGTTGAAGAACGACGTGCCGAAGTGGCGGTCGAACAGCACCATCGTGATCGCGCCTGCCAGAACCGGCATCACGGCGATCAGCAGGTAGGCCGTGATCAGCCACGTCCATGCGAACATCGGCATCTTCATCAGCGTCATGCCCGGTGCGCGCATGTTCAGGATCGTCACGACGATGTTGATCC
>NZ_JAWRWN010000612.1:0-265 GCF_046535435.1 Achromobacter sp. SIMBA_011
GATCGAGGTGGCGCGAATTGCGCCATCCGCGATGACCACCTTCGAGCATTGCATCCACACGCTTGACGCCAGCATGCGCCTCCCACGTACGCAGCGCCGCTTCATCGAACTGGATGAAGATGCCCTCGCCGTGAACCTGATTCGCCGGAACCCAATCCGGCTTGCGGCGCGCGAGGCCCGCCATCTGCGCGCGCTCGTTTGGATCATTCGATTCCTCGGGCGCTTCCACGCGAGTGAAACCTAGCAGGGCGTTGACCTCGCGCAG
>NZ_JAWRWN010000613.1:0-265 GCF_046535435.1 Achromobacter sp. SIMBA_011
CCGGCAGCCCCTGCGTGACATCGGCGATCGACTGGCCGTTGTCCGGCGCGAACGCGTCGACATAGACGAGCGACTTCACCTTGTCGTCGTTGCCCGCATCGCTGGTCACGACGCCGGCCCACGAATGGCCGACCAGCACGACAGGCCCCTTCTGCTCGTCGATCGCGCGCTTCGTCGCGGCGGCATCGTCGGCGAGCGAGCTGAGCGGATTCTGCACCGCTACGACATGCAGGCCGCGCGCCTCGAGCAGCGGAATCACGCGGTT
>NZ_JAWRWN010000614.1:0-265 GCF_046535435.1 Achromobacter sp. SIMBA_011
GGCGGCAATATCGCGCCGCTGCCCATCGTCACCGGCGCGCTGGGCGTGCAGCTGTTTCACCTGAACCTGATATGGGGCATCGTCGCCATCCTGGTCGGCCACCTGGTCGGCGGGGTACTGATGGCACTGCACTCGGCCCAGGGCCCGCAAATGGGCATCCCGCAGATGATCCAGAGCCGCGCCCAGTTCGGCACCCTCGGTGCGCTGCTGGTGGTGGTGATCGCCGGCGTCATGTACATCGGCTTCTTCGCTTCCAACATCGTGC
>NZ_JAWRWN010000615.1:0-265 GCF_046535435.1 Achromobacter sp. SIMBA_011
CGCTAAATCAGTTCTTCTTTCCTCGTGTTATACACGCCGTATATGGGCGTCCGGAACCAGATAAAATAGCGCTCTATAGAATTCTGCGCCTAACGTATCTGCAGCTCATGATTCTTTTATTGATACTGATCGCCATCGTTACTGTGTGGGTGTTGCTGAACGATAAGGTCGCGTTTTTAAGTAGCTATCCCGATAAGCCACTCATGGCGAATCTATTCTTGCTGATGTCAGTGGGTGTATTTTTCGGTGTCTCGAATTTCATGCT
>NZ_JAWRWN010000616.1:0-265 GCF_046535435.1 Achromobacter sp. SIMBA_011
GGGATCGATCAGCAGCACCTTGACGCCGCGCGTGACGAGATCCTCGACATCCGAAATCTGCTTGCCCATCTTGCCCTGCGCATCGGCGACGATGACGTCCGCGCCGAGTTCGGTCGCGCGCGCCTTGGCCGACTCCATCGCCGCGGCGAAATACGGCGCGTTGAGCACCTTCATCGAAATGCCGACCTTGATCTTGTCGGCGGCGAACGCCGGGGCTGCGGCCAGAATGCCCGCCGTGGCGAACGCGGCTACGCACAGCAACTTC
>NZ_JAWRWN010000617.1:0-265 GCF_046535435.1 Achromobacter sp. SIMBA_011
CTGCTGTCCACCGACGGCGTGCCGGACGTGCCGTTCTCGGGCACGCAGGCGAGTTCCGACGCGCGCGGCTACGCGGTGATCGGCGCGGTATCGCCGTTCAGCACGTTCGACGCGCGGGTCAACACCAATCGTGCGTCGTTGCAGACGACCGTGTCGAACCCGGTGCAGCGCGTCGTCCTGACCGACGGCGCGATCGGCTACGTGCATTTCGATACGACGCACGGCCGGAACGCGCTCGTCGTGCTGCGCTTGCCGTCAGGCAAGG
>NZ_JAWRWN010000618.1:0-265 GCF_046535435.1 Achromobacter sp. SIMBA_011
GTCGCGCGACAGCATCGATCAGCGTTGCGCGTGTTTCGACATGGGCAGCGACATCGCCATGAGCAGGACCGCCGCCAGTCCGCTCAACTGCCTGACGCAGCGAGAGAATTTCGTCGACGAGTGCCTTCTGCTGATGCCACGCATCTTGCAGAGAGACGATCTGCGCATCGACGTTGCAGCGCAGGTCGACAAGCCCATCGATGCGAGCGGCGTTCACGGCACGGCCGGCGCGGCGATCTCGTTCGAGATGCGCGACCTCCGCTTC
>NZ_JAWRWN010000619.1:0-265 GCF_046535435.1 Achromobacter sp. SIMBA_011
GTCCACATGGCTCTTGAAGGTCACACCCTGCTCGTCCAGCTTGCGCAGGCCGGAAAGCGACATGACCTGAAACCCGCCGCTATCGGTGAGGATCGGATGCGGCCAGCGGATCAGCTCATGCAGGCCGCCAAGGCGGGCAACACGCTCAGGACCCGGCCGCAGCATCAGGTGATAGGTATTGCCGAGAATGATATCGGCCCCCAGTTCGCGCACCTGATCGAGATACATGGCCTTGACGGTGCCAACTGTGCCGACCGGCATGAAG
>NZ_JAWRWN010000620.1:0-265 GCF_046535435.1 Achromobacter sp. SIMBA_011
CATTCCGCAGTTGTCGTCGGTGCTGACGGTCGTGGACGGCAAGGTCGTGCACGCGGATGCCGAATTCGCGTCGCTCGCGCCGCCGTTGCCGCCCGTCAGCCCCGCGTGGTCGCCGGTGGCCGACCGCGGCGCAGACGGCGGCGCCGACGATGCGGCGGGCGGCGCGCGAGCCCGTGCGCGCGCGTCGGCAGCGGCGGGCGCATGCGCCGAGCCGGGGATGGACGCGTGCCGTACCCGCGGCCACGGACGCCGCTTCGCGCGCTCC
>NZ_JAWRWN010000621.1:0-265 GCF_046535435.1 Achromobacter sp. SIMBA_011
GGTAACGTTTTTGATGTCAGTATTGAGCGTTTTGAATACTGCCTCCAACTGCTCGATTTTGGAGTTGTGCTCGGAGTCCACCAGACGTGATGCCACTGTATGAGACAAATTCAACATCAGCGCGAGGCCGGCTACCCGAATGCCGTCAGACTGTATTGCGTTCCACAAGGCAATTTTAGCGACCACCTGAATAGGCATTTTGACGACAACTTGCCGTTCAGCTGGGATAGACGCTTCCGGGATGCGGCGGTACTGCTCTACGTAG
>NZ_JAWRWN010000622.1:0-265 GCF_046535435.1 Achromobacter sp. SIMBA_011
GTGTTTGAAACACCCGCTACGGCGCCACAGGTACGCCAGCTCACGATTGCGTCCAACAAAGATACGTTGCGCTTGCAAACCCATATCGCCCGAATGCGCAGTGAAATAAGCGAAACTGCCTACACAACGTTGCAAGCGATACTGGATGGTTCGCCCGCACCCACTTTTCATGGCAGGTCAGTTGTTTACAGTCAATTGAATATGCTGGGTTCGGACGTGAGCGACGTGTTGATTATCGGTACCGCCGCACGCAAGGGGAATGTAC
>NZ_JAWRWN010000623.1:0-264 GCF_046535435.1 Achromobacter sp. SIMBA_011
CGCGCTGGTGGGCTCGAAGCAGTTCATCATGGAGAAGGTGTTCCCGTTCGTGCGCAGCGCGGGCCCGACGCTCTCCGCGTTCAACGCGTGGGTGCTGCTCAAGGGCATGGAAACGCTCTCGCTGCGCGTGGAAAAGCAGTCGGCCAACGCGCTCGAAATCGCGCGCTGGCTGGAGGCGCATCCGTCGGTCAAGCGCGTCTACTACCCGGGCCTCGCCTCGCATCCGCAGCATGAACTGGCGATGCGCCAGCAAAAAGCGGGCGG
>NZ_JAWRWN010000624.1:0-264 GCF_046535435.1 Achromobacter sp. SIMBA_011
CTCGCGCCGCAGGAAACGGTCGGCTACGGCCGCCGCTTCACGGCCGAGCAGCCGATGCGGATCGGCGTCGTCGCATGCGGCTATGCGGACGGCTATCCGCGCCACGCCCCGACTGGCACGCCGATCGCCGTCGACGGCGTGATGACGCGCGTGATCGGCCGCGTATCGATGGACATGCTGACCGTCGATCTGACGCCGTGCCCGAACGCCGGCATCGGCTCGAGCGTCGAGCTGTGGGGCGATCAGGTGAAGGTGGACGACGTC
>NZ_JAWRWN010000625.1:0-264 GCF_046535435.1 Achromobacter sp. SIMBA_011
GCCGCTTTTGGCGCAAACGCCACCCCATATATACCGCCAAGCAGGAGCGTTTTAATGACTCACGTTGACCGAAGGCTGCATCAAGTGCAAATACACGGACTGCGTGGATGTGTGCCCGGTGGATTGCTTCCGTGAAGGTCCCAACTTTCTCGCCATCGATCCGGACGAGTGCATCGACTGCGCCGTGTGCGTCGCCGAGTGCCCGACCAATGCGATCTATGCCGAAGAAGACGTTCCGGGCGACCAGCAGCAGTTCACCGAGCT
>NZ_JAWRWN010000626.1:0-264 GCF_046535435.1 Achromobacter sp. SIMBA_011
GACATCACCGAGCCGACGTGCAGGTTCACATGCAACGGGTAGCCGCCGTGCTCGATGCGCACGATCGTCGGCCCGAGCACGCCCGGCACCGACAGCGCGACGCTCGGGCCGACCGCTTCCGCGAGCCGCGCCGCGTGCGGCAGCGCCGCGCGATAGGCCGGCTGACGTTCGATCGACATCAGGCCGAGCCGCAGCGACAGCGGCCCCGGCTCGTAGTTGCCGGTGAGCGCGTCGCGTTTCACGAGCGCGAGCCGCGTCAGGCTG
>NZ_JAWRWN010000627.1:0-264 GCF_046535435.1 Achromobacter sp. SIMBA_011
GCAGTCGCCGCGCTGCACCTGCGCGGGCACGCGCTTGCAGACCACTTCGCCGTCGCCTTTGAAGCGATGCAGCACCGGTTCGCGCAGCGGCGTATCGGGGAAGTGCACCCACGCGGCCGGCTGGCCGGCCGTCACGCGCTCGCCGAGCTCGACGAGCGGTTCGTACAGCCCGCGCTCGTATGCATAGACGAAGTGGCGATCGCCGTCCACGCGCAGGAAGCGCGTGACGGTCGGCGGCGCATCGGGCACGAGTGCGCCGTGCAG
>NZ_JAWRWN010000628.1:0-264 GCF_046535435.1 Achromobacter sp. SIMBA_011
GCTGGTACCCGAGCTGAAAGAGATGTTCCCGGACGCGCCGTACATTGCCCGCCCAGGCCAGATCAACGCTTGGGACAACGAAGACTTCGTCAAGGCGATCAAGGCCACCGGCCGCAAGCAGCTGATCATCGCCGGCGTGGTGACCGATGTGTGCGTGGCTTTCCCGACCTTGTCGGCACTGGCTGAAGGCTTTGAAGTGTTTGTGGTGACCGATGCCTCGGGTACCTTCAACGAAACCGTGCAACAGGCGGCATGGGCGCGCAT
>NZ_JAWRWN010000629.1:0-264 GCF_046535435.1 Achromobacter sp. SIMBA_011
GGAGCGCGGGCGCGATGGCCTGGAGATTTATGTGATGTGCGAGATTCCGTCCAACGTGGTGCTCGCCCGGGAGTTCGCGAAGCGCTTCGACGGCTTCTCGATCGGCAGCAACGATCTCACGCAGCTCACGCTCGGCGTGGACCGCGACTCGGCGCAACTGGCGGGCCTTTTCGACGAGCAGAACGACGCGCTCAAGTGGATGGTGCGCACCGTGATCGAAGAAGCCCATCGATGTGGGGCGAAGGTCGGGTTGTGCGGCGAGGC
>NZ_JAWRWN010000630.1:0-264 GCF_046535435.1 Achromobacter sp. SIMBA_011
TGCAGTGCGCGTCGAGGTCCGGATGATCGAGAAAGGCGCGCAGCATCGAGGGCACGAAATGGACCGTGGTGATCCGTTCGCGCTCGATGAGTTCGACCAGATAGTCGGTCTCGCGCTGTCCGCCGGGCCGGGCGAACACGAGGCGCGCGCCGGTGACGAGCGGCCAGAAGAATTCCCAGACCGACACGTCGAAGCTGAACGGGGTCTTCTGCAGCACGGCATCGTCGGCGCCGAGCGTATACGCGTGTTGCATCCACAGGATGC
>NZ_JAWRWN010000631.1:0-264 GCF_046535435.1 Achromobacter sp. SIMBA_011
GTCTGCCGCAAAGCAAGACGCGCCTGATGTACCAGACGATTCACGGTAAACGTTCGCCGTGCGGCAATCTGCCGAACTCGCTGCAATGGTTCGTCGAAAAGCCGCAGCATCGACTGCACTCGACGGTGTTTATCTGGCTTTTCAGCGCTGCGCTCGAAGCGAACGCGAACACGCCCCAGGCACTGATCGCCGCCGCCGATCTCTATTCGAATCTCTTTGCGGAGACTTCACCCGCATTGCTCACTGTCGACCGCGCGTGTGGCC
>NZ_JAWRWN010000632.1:0-264 GCF_046535435.1 Achromobacter sp. SIMBA_011
CTGCCCGAGTTCGCGGACATGCTGGATATCAGGACCGCTCAGGCGATATTGCACGGGTTTTCCAACCGGCGGGCCGATATCGAGCAACTTCACGAAGGCGTCGGTGCCGATAAAGGTCTTGTTCAGATAGTCCTGCAACTCGGCACGGACCTTGTCGCGCACATCCAGCCCCTTGGTGACGATAACCGTCTGGCCGAAAGTGACATCCGGCGTCTGCACGTCGAAGGACAGGATGAAACGCGGCGCGCCTTCGCCGACATAGGT
>NZ_JAWRWN010000633.1:0-264 GCF_046535435.1 Achromobacter sp. SIMBA_011
GTTTCTTCTGCTGCAGCGCGATGTCCGCCTGCTCGTCCCGGACCGGGGGAGGGGGCGGTGCGAGCTTCGCGGGCGGCGCGGGCGTGACGACGGGCCGCGGCGCGGGGACGTCCGGCACCTCGGTCCACAGCTCGGCTTCGGCGCCGGCCGGCGTGCTGTTCTGCCACTGCACGCCGTGATAGAGGAACAGCGCGAGCAGCACGTGTATCAGCGCGGCAAGCGCGAACGCGCGCCAGGTGCCTCGCTCGCGAGGCGGCCGATACG
>NZ_JAWRWN010000634.1:0-264 GCF_046535435.1 Achromobacter sp. SIMBA_011
GCGAGCCACGATTCGAGCCAGTGCAGCACGGCCGCCACCGGCGCGATCACGAGCAGCGCGACGACGAGCACGGGGCTCGCGTGGCCGGCCGACACCGCGCCGACCACCATCGCGCCGATCACGCCGACGCCGATGAACGCGAGCACGCGACCGATGCCGAACAGCACGGTCAGCACGACCTTGCCCTGCCACGGACGCACGAACCGCAGCAGCGTCTGCAAGGTTTCCGGCCAGCCGATCGTCGCCGCATCGTCGTTCAGCGGC
>NZ_JAWRWN010000635.1:0-264 GCF_046535435.1 Achromobacter sp. SIMBA_011
CTGCCATCCGCATTCGGAGACCTGCCATGACCATCCCGCCCCGGTTGACCGCCCTTTTCGGCCGCAGCCTGCTCGTCGCTGCCTGCGCGCTCGCGTGCGGCACGTCGCTCGCCGCGGAGCCGCTGTCCGGCACGCTCGAGAAGATCCGGCAGGCCGGCCTGATCTCGATCGGCCACCGCGAAACGTCGGTGCCGTTCTCCTACGTCGACGCGAGCGGCAAGGTGATCGGCTTCTCGCAGGACCTGTGCGATCGCGTGATCGCCG
>NZ_JAWRWN010000636.1:0-264 GCF_046535435.1 Achromobacter sp. SIMBA_011
GCGCCGCGCTCGCGCACGCCCTACGTGCTCGGCGCGCTCGCGGCGCTGCTCGCACTCGCCGTGCTCGGCGGCGTGTGCATGGGCGCGTATCCCGTTTCGCCGCAAGCCCTCTGGCACGCGTTTATCAGCGCCGACGTGCCGACGAACGCGCAGACCGATCGCGCCGCGCTCGTGCTGTTCGAACTGCGCTTGCCGCGCGTCGTGCTCGCCTTGCTCGTCGGCGCGGGTTTCGGTGCGACGGGCAGCGCGTTGCAGGCGCTGCTG
>NZ_JAWRWN010000637.1:0-264 GCF_046535435.1 Achromobacter sp. SIMBA_011
CGGTATAGGCGCTTACGAGTCTGTTGCGGATTTGCAGCGATTGCTGAAACATAATGCCGGCTTTAGCGCCGTCAATCTTCGCAGAATTGAGCGAGACGTTCGACGCGCCAAGTTCGAACGCATGCATCTCACCCGATGCCGACGCCTGGCTGGCGCTTACCTTCGCGAGCGACTGTTGAAGCAGTTCCGTGAAGCTAACCTGGCTGGTCGCAGACGAAACCGACGCCGAAGAGTCCAGCGACTCCGGATTCGCCGCTTCATTCG
>NZ_JAWRWN010000638.1:0-264 GCF_046535435.1 Achromobacter sp. SIMBA_011
CCCAATACCGCCAGCACGGCGTGGGGCAATAGCCTGGAACCCGCACGCTTCTATGCCCTGACGGGCGATCTGCTGGGGGTCAGCAGTGGGCGCACTATCACCTTGACCGGCGCTGATGACCCGCGTCTGAGCCAGACCTACTACGAAGGCGCGGGCGCGGTGTGGATGCGTGCGGGCCGGGACATCGTCAGCAGTGGTACAGGCTTGAGCGGTGCCAGCGGCGGCGACTTCGGGACGGGGCAATACACCCTCGCCGGCAACCTG
>NZ_JAWRWN010000639.1:0-264 GCF_046535435.1 Achromobacter sp. SIMBA_011
GCAGAAGAAGCTCGACATCCTGTCGAACGAGATCCTGCTCGACGCGAACGAATGGGGCGGCAACCTCGCCGCGATGGCGTCGGAGGAAATGGAAACGTTCTTCCCGATCCCCGCGAACTACCCGCGCGGCGAATACCTGCTCGTGTTCGATCCGCTCGACGGCTCGTCGAACATCGACGTGAACGTGTCGATCGGCACGATCTTCTCGGTGCTGCGCTGCCCGCACGGCAAGCAGGCCACCGAGGAATCGTTCCTGCAACCGGG
>NZ_JAWRWN010000640.1:0-264 GCF_046535435.1 Achromobacter sp. SIMBA_011
TATCGAAGCCTTCAGCGCCGAGCGTCCGCGCCTCTCCATTTCCGATGCGGCTGATATTGCAGGCCTTGACCGCGCCACCACGCGGCGTTGCCTGCTGACGCTTTCAGAGCTGGGTTACGCCGCCTATGACGGCAAGTTCTTCACCGTGACACCCAAGGTTCTGCGGCTCGGCACCGGCTGCCTCGCCACCATGCCGCTGCCGCGCATCGTCCAGCCGCTGCTGGATCGTCTGTCGGAAGAGATCGGCCAGAGCACCTCCGTCTC
>NZ_JAWRWN010000641.1:0-264 GCF_046535435.1 Achromobacter sp. SIMBA_011
GGCAGCGGGTCCGAGCAGATCGCGGGCTTGCCCGCGCGGAAGATGCCGGCCTTTTCGAAGCCGATCTTCTCGCGCGTGTCGCCGAGATATTCGGTGTGATCGAGGTCGATGCTCGTGACGATCGCGCAGTCGGTGTCGAGCACGTTCACGGCGTCGAGGCGGCCGCCCAGGCCCACTTCGAAGATCACGGCGTCGAGTCCGCGCGAAGCGAACAGATGCATGATCGCCAGC
Organism: Achromobacter sp. SIMBA_011; assembly: GCF_046535435.1. Classification (NCBI taxonomy): domain Bacteria; kingdom Pseudomonadati; phylum Pseudomonadota; class Betaproteobacteria; order Burkholderiales; family Alcaligenaceae; genus Achromobacter; species Achromobacter sp. SIMBA_011. The sequence continues at coordinate 232 of NZ_JAWRWN010000641.1, forward strand.
GTCGTGAACTCGAAGTACGTGAGCGAAACCGGC
>NZ_JAWRWN010000642.1:0-264 GCF_046535435.1 Achromobacter sp. SIMBA_011
CTATCAGGATCGTTGCACCCTCCGAGCGAAGGCGGTCGATTTCCCCGTGAAGTCGAACGGTCGAATCCAGATCGAGCGCGGCCGAAGACTCGTCCAGGATGAGAATACGCGGACGGCGCAACACTGCTCGGGCGATGACGACCCACTGCTTGACACTTAGCGGCAAGGACCCGACTTGGCTGTCCAGATCGACTTCTCTGCCTACGAGCCTGGACAACAGAGCGGCAGCGTTAGATCGTCGATCGCGGGTATTGCCCACTGCCT
>NZ_JAWRWN010000643.1:0-264 GCF_046535435.1 Achromobacter sp. SIMBA_011
CGTCGAATATCTGGCGATCTGCAAGCAGCGTCAGGTTTCAGACGATTATGCCGCCGAAATGGTGTTCAAGTCCGAAGACCTGATGAAGGCCAAGGAAGGCGAAAACCCGAACGAAAAGAAATACATGGATGAGTTGCGCAAGAAGGCGCAGATCGTCAACACCTGATACGAGAGCCGGCCTTTCCGTGACACATGCATCCCTGCCGCTTGCCCTGACACAGGGAGACCCAGCCGGTATCGGCCCTGATATCGCCATTGCCGCCT
>NZ_JAWRWN010000644.1:0-264 GCF_046535435.1 Achromobacter sp. SIMBA_011
GGTAACAGTCTGAGAGATTCGAGAACCGGTGCCGCCGGGCGCGGGTCTTTCATCGTGCCTGCTGCGTGTTGCGGCAGGTCACGCGACGGAGCGCATCGATGCGTTCCGCGCCCGCAACTTCTCGAGGAGGATAGTCATGTCCAAGATTCATACGATGCTGATCGGTGCCGCGCTGACGGTGTTTGCCACTTCGGCCGCGTTTGCCCAGACGGGCACGGCCGCGCAGGGCACGGCCGGTGCCGGCGTGCAGACCCAGGCGCCGGG
>NZ_JAWRWN010000645.1:0-264 GCF_046535435.1 Achromobacter sp. SIMBA_011
CTTGAGAGAGATAAATGGGAGGTCGATTTTGGATTACGTTATCAGTTTGATTCTATAACAACTTATACTCAGGACTTATCAACCTTAAGCTATGATTTATGGCTACCTAGCCTAAATAGTACACTCTTCATCGATGAGCATTGGCGCTTTCGTTTTGGGGCTTCTAAAAATTATTCTAAACCGTTATTAAGTTCTCTAAATTTTGCCGACTCTAACAATACTCTAAATAATATTGAATATATTTTTAACCCAAATCTTAAGCCT
>NZ_JAWRWN010000646.1:0-264 GCF_046535435.1 Achromobacter sp. SIMBA_011
CTTGGCTTGCTGCAACGGCTGCTTGAGTAGGTTTGCACGAAGGGGTCTAGATCTCGCGTGCAAGCCGTTGCGCTGGCTAATGCCCAACACCTCTCAGGGAGGTGGTCCCCACAATACCCGGTTGCTACTTCGTCAGGATCAACTTGCCGAGCCGCGTGGCGCCAAGCTGATACGTCTCACCGTTATGCGCGATGCTGATGTGGCTGTGGCCTTGCAGCAGCGCGTCGCTGTTCAGCGTGCGCGTGCCGCTGTCGCGGCTTGCCG
>NZ_JAWRWN010000647.1:0-264 GCF_046535435.1 Achromobacter sp. SIMBA_011
CGCTGAAGGATCCGGTCCGGCTCGAACTCGGCTACACGCGCGTGATGATGGGCTTCCTGCTGCTGCAGCCGGCGCCCGCGCGCATCAGCATGCTCGGGCTCGGCGGCGGATCGCTCGCGAAGTACTGTTACCGCCACTTGCCCGACAGCGCGATGGAGGCGGTCGAGATCAATCCGCAGGTGATTGCGTTGCGCGACGTGTTCCGGATTCCGCACGACGATGCGCGCTTCGCGGTGGTGTGTGCGGACGGCGCCGACTACGTCG
>NZ_JAWRWN010000648.1:0-264 GCF_046535435.1 Achromobacter sp. SIMBA_011
CCGGGCGAAGCCCTGCGCCTGCAGTAGCAGCACTTTGTCCAAGTGGCCCGGGGGGAAGTCGAGCCTCTGGTCAGTGCCACCGATGCCGCGCGCACCCTGGCGCTGATTGAAGCGATTCGAGAGGCCGCCGCCACCGGCCGTGCCTGCACCCCAACCCTGATTGAGTGAAGAACGCATGAGTGAGCGGATTTTCTCCCTGGCCAGCAGCAGGTTCAGGGCAATGATCCCCGCCCCCAGGGCGGCGCACAGCCAGAAACCGGAAAT
>NZ_JAWRWN010000649.1:0-263 GCF_046535435.1 Achromobacter sp. SIMBA_011
TGGGCGAGATACAGGTTGGGCGGCATATGCCCCGGGTCGCTCTCCAGCGCCGGCGTAAGCACCTTGGCTCCCAGGTGTGAGCCATAGATCTTGAAACCCTGATAGATCACTACCCGCTGCAACGCGGTGTTGGCTTGCTCAAGTCCGTCCAGCACATTGGCGAGCATTTGCGCATTGCGCTCGGCCTCTACCGCCAGGTCAGGGTCCGGGCTGAACGCGGCATAGAACACATGGGTAGTGTCGCGCGCAGCTTGCACCGCGGC
>NZ_JAWRWN010000650.1:0-263 GCF_046535435.1 Achromobacter sp. SIMBA_011
TGCCACCATGGCAAAAAGCGACACGCCAATCTGGGTGCCAAATTTGGAACTTTTGACAAACGACATGCCAACTGCCTTCACTAAGAATTCTGTACGTCAGGCGCTGTGCATTCGCCATACAGCGCAAAGCACTAAGCTGCCTTCCCGGAACGAATTTATTACGTTCCAGCCCCATATTTTTTCGATCCGTCGAGACGCCATAGCCTTCCTTCAACAGCTCGCTAAGGCGGCTATTCGCATTCGTTCCGCAGTTGACGTGTCAG
>NZ_JAWRWN010000651.1:0-263 GCF_046535435.1 Achromobacter sp. SIMBA_011
GACGCAGTTGTAGTGAAACGTCGGGCTTCTGGATGCTCGGAATTTGAGTCTTGGGCAATGCCGACCGATTTGCCAAAGGTTATTACGGACTCGGGGCCTTCTCAGTTGCCGAAATTAACGTTCTGTGACGCCTTGCACGCCCGATCAATCGTAAGGGACTTTAATGCTAGATAAGCTCGATGCCGCCTTCGCCTTTGACAAACAGGTGCTTGATGTCCGCTCGTACCGACAGGAACTGATGTCCTCGAACATCGCGAACGCAG
>NZ_JAWRWN010000652.1:0-263 GCF_046535435.1 Achromobacter sp. SIMBA_011
GACGGAACTCGAAACCCGTCTTCAAACACAAGATCAGCAATCCTGATCGATCCGGTTAGTCGTTCTCATCACTTCAAGCCGCAGGTCCGCACGGAGCGCTTCGATGCATACCGAAAGACTCGGGCACTACGAGGTCGAACTCTCGGCCCGTCAAATGATTCACAACGGCGGCTGGGGCGTGATCGATCCGAATCCGGCTTCCGATTCCGACGTGTGGATCGCCTACGACCTGCTCGAAGCGGGACGCCTGTGGCGCGCGCCCG
>NZ_JAWRWN010000653.1:0-263 GCF_046535435.1 Achromobacter sp. SIMBA_011
GCGCGAGCTGTAGATCACCAGCGTCGCGACGATCCCGATCAGCCCGCCGATCGCCATCCACCAGATGTGCCACACCAGCGCGAAACCGAGCACCAGGCTGAAGATCGCGATCACCAGGCCCGCGCAGGTATTCGACGGCATGTGGATGTCGCGGATCGCTGCCGGGTTCGGCCGGGCGTCGCCGCGCGCCTTCATGTCGGCATACGCGTCGAGCGTGCGCACCTGCGGAAGCACCGCGAAGTTGTAGTCGGCCGGCGGCGACG
>NZ_JAWRWN010000654.1:0-263 GCF_046535435.1 Achromobacter sp. SIMBA_011
CCTCCGATTGCCCGTTCAGATTGCCGCGTGTCGAAATATTCATGATTTCCGCTCCTGAATTCTATCCGACAGCCAATCTGGCACCTCTAGCAACTAGAGGTTCAAGAGCAAAAATGCATTTTCTCGATTTTTTTTGAAAGGCTCACACCAGCCTCGCGCCAGCCGCGCGGTGCATCATGCCGCCACAGTTGGTTCCATGAAGCGGTTCAGATGACAGCACTCCTATTGAAAAACTGCCGCCGGGCGGCCTCTCTGGCGGGCCT
>NZ_JAWRWN010000655.1:0-263 GCF_046535435.1 Achromobacter sp. SIMBA_011
CCGAGCGTCGCGCGCACGGGTTCGAGCTGCGCGGCCTGCTGGTACTGGACTTCGATCACCGTACCGCCGGTGAATTCGACGGACAGGTGCAGCCCGCGGTGGAACAGGAAGAACACGGCGGCGAGGAACGTGACCAGCGAGATCACGTTGAACACCAGCGCGTGCCGCATGAACGGAATGTCTTTACGGATGCGGAAAAATTCCATGGCTTCGTCTCCGGGGCCTTATTGGGTCGAGCCCGGTTTCTTCGGCGACACGCCTTG
>NZ_JAWRWN010000656.1:0-263 GCF_046535435.1 Achromobacter sp. SIMBA_011
TGTGCCGCATCATGGTCACGTGGGGCCTGGTTTCGGCCGCGATGGCATGGGTGCAATCGCCTGCGTCGTTCTACGCGTTGCGCTTTTTGCTGGGCGTCGCCGAAGCGGGCTTCTTTCCCGGCATCATTTTTTACCTCACGCAGTGGTTTCCGCAGTCGTCGCGCGCGCGTGCAATCGGCCTGTTTTATTTCGGCGCACCGCTGGCGTTTATCTTCGGCGGACCTTTGTCGGGATTCCTGATTGATCTGCATGGCGTCGGCGGG
>NZ_JAWRWN010000657.1:0-263 GCF_046535435.1 Achromobacter sp. SIMBA_011
CTCGCCGCCGCTGCGTTAGCATGCGCGTCGATCGCGACACCTTCATCGCAGGGCGCTTAGCCAAACCGTCAACCGCGTGCTTGATGGCTGTAGATTCGGCCGCGTCAGCAAATCCGACGTGGGCTCTGGTTGAAGAATTATTCACCATCGGATTCGCCGTGATCGTTGCCGCATTGAGTGCTGCAACTGACGATCCACTGGACAGAGACACATCGAGGCGACTCGCTTCGCCGCAGCCGCTTGGTCTGGCGTCACGAGCCGTG
>NZ_JAWRWN010000658.1:0-263 GCF_046535435.1 Achromobacter sp. SIMBA_011
GCCGCGATCGATCCTGTCCAGCTGCTCCATGAAAGCTCCTTGCGGCAATCGCACGATCGTCGCAAGGCTATCTCAGAATCGTGCGCTTCTCAATCGCAAGACGAAAGAACAATCCACCATTGCCGCGCTATATTGAAAGAGTCATTCGACCCAGGAGGAGATCGTGAAAGCAGTCGTTTATGAAGCGTTCGGCGCGGCGCCGCGGCTGATGGACGTGGACGATCCGAGGCCGGCACCCGACGGCGTCGTGATCGAGGTGAAGG
>NZ_JAWRWN010000659.1:0-263 GCF_046535435.1 Achromobacter sp. SIMBA_011
CGTCGAGCGCGTAGCGCGCCGCGAACTGCTGCGTGTTCGGCTGCGAACGCAGCGCGCGGTCGAGCCGTTCGACCGCGCGCGATTCCTGGAAGGTCAGCACGCTGCCCGACGTGACGCCACGATCGACGAGCGGCCCGCGATGCACGACGTAGCGCACGCCGCGCACCGTCGCGAGCGCGTCGCCGTCCTCGCCGCGCAGCGTGCGCAGTTCGGGCCGCAGGTCGACGAGCGCGCGGCCGACGGCCGCCGCCGGTTCGACCCCG
>NZ_JAWRWN010000660.1:0-263 GCF_046535435.1 Achromobacter sp. SIMBA_011
CAGTCGACGATCGAATCGGACGGGTTCAGCATCACGAACTTCGACTTGTTCTCCGAGCCGCCGCCCTTCGCCGCCACCTGCACGTCGACTTTGTCGCCCGGCACGATCTCGTAGTGGATCACGGCCGGCGTGTTGTCCTTGGTGTTCTTGCGCGCGCCTGCCGGGTCGGCCAGGATTGAGGCACGCAGGACGTTTTCTGGCAGGTTGTAGGCGCGACGCACGCCTTCGTTGATCATGTCGTCCAGGCCCATGGTGGCGCCATC
>NZ_JAWRWN010000661.1:0-262 GCF_046535435.1 Achromobacter sp. SIMBA_011
GTCTATTTACTTTCGGCGTCGCGATGGCTAACTGCGCGGCCGTCCCAACGGACGCGGCAGTTGGAAGCGCTGGACAAGCGACGTTGGCGTATTGCACGCCGCTACGGGAAATGACCAAGGAAAGCAAAACGATGAACTCCAACAATAGGCTATTCACGCGATCAAAGATCAGGGCGGCAAAGTGGTTTCGTTCGACAAAGACGTTTCGTATGCCGGGTTCATGCGCGCAATGGACGGCACTCAAAGGAAGCTCGCTAGGATG
>NZ_JAWRWN010000662.1:0-262 GCF_046535435.1 Achromobacter sp. SIMBA_011
GCCGGACGCCGGGCAAAGGCGAGCATGACGCCGAAGGCCATCATCATGGAGCCGCTGATTCGGTTCACCCGCTTCAGGGCGCGCGCATTGCGCATGAGACCGGACAACCGAGAACCAATGAAGGCGTAAACGGTGATAGCCACCACCTCGAGCAGCAGGAAAATTGCGCCGAGCGTGGCGAAACTCTGCCAATAGGCGTCCTGCTGGATGAATTGCGGGAAAAACGCCGTGAAGATCAGGATGGCCTTCGGATTGCCGGAGG
>NZ_JAWRWN010000663.1:0-262 GCF_046535435.1 Achromobacter sp. SIMBA_011
GGCAAGAGCACGTTGCTCGATGCGCTCGAACGCACCGGTTTCGCGCGCTCGCACGAGGCCGGGCGCGGCGTGATCCGCGACCAGATGGCGATCGACGGCCCGGCGCTGCCGTGGCGCGACCGGGCCGCGTTCGCCGAGCAGATGCTGAACTGGGAGATGCGTTCGTACCGTCTCGCGCACGATGCGCGCGGGCCCGTGTTCTTCGATCGCGGCGTGCCGGACGTGATCGGCTACCTGCGACTGACGGGCCTCGCCGTGCCCG
>NZ_JAWRWN010000664.1:0-262 GCF_046535435.1 Achromobacter sp. SIMBA_011
GTTGATTCATTTGAAAGTTACGCAGGTACGCAACTGCCGCGTATTCCACGTCAACACCAAGTGCGACGCCCTGACGCTGGAAGCGGTTCGGGACGACTGCAACCCTGCCGAAGTCCGACACGTACACGTCAGCAGCACCGATGATTTCGGCTTGTGCGCCAGCTTCAACGTCGAGGAAGCGCGTAGCGATACCCGAGAAGCCGGAGATAGCCTGCTTGTTATGTGCGCCAACCATCACCATATCGGCCTTACCACCGTTCAG
>NZ_JAWRWN010000665.1:0-262 GCF_046535435.1 Achromobacter sp. SIMBA_011
TTATTCGACCTCGCCGCCCGTGATCGCGGCGGGTAAGATCATCATTGGCGGCGCGGTGAACGACAACTATTCCACACAGGAACAGTCCGGTGTCATCCGTGCTTTCGATGTGAACAGCGGCGCACTTATCTGGAACTGGGATTCCGGCAATCCGACAAAGACCGAGCCGCTGGCGGAAGGCGAAACCTATACGACGAACTCGCCGAACAGCTGGTCCGTGCTGAGTTATGATGAAGGATTGGGTCTCGTTTACGTCCCGTTG
>NZ_JAWRWN010000666.1:0-262 GCF_046535435.1 Achromobacter sp. SIMBA_011
GTCGTGCGGCCACACCGACCCGTTGTGATAGGCCATCGGGTTGAAGCGCGGCTGGCCGGCCGCGAGCGTGCGGATGCCCCAGCCCGTCTGGAACAGCGTCGAGCCGAGCACGCTCGCGACCGCCGCGCCGCGCTGCGCGTCGGGCAGCCCGAACGCGAGCAGCTGGCCCGCGTTCGACGCGAGCACGCGGCACAGATCGCCGTGACCGTCGAGCGCGATCCCGTAGAACTGGGCGTCCGGCATCCAGAACAGCGCGTCGACC
>NZ_JAWRWN010000667.1:0-262 GCF_046535435.1 Achromobacter sp. SIMBA_011
GCCTCTACTCGCCGCCGCCGCCGCTCGGCGAACTCGTCGCCATGCTCGACCGCAGCGACGAAGGCCGCCTCATGCTCGACTACATGAACCGCGACTGCCTCGATCTCGTCAATCAACTCTACGAGAGCGACAAGATCAAGATTCATCTGCTGCGTCTCGTGAGCGAAAACCTGCAGGCGCCCAACGAACTCGGCACCGGCATGGGCGTGCTGCTGATGCCCGGCATCATCCATACGTACGGCGTTTCGCAGCCGATCGGCGG
>NZ_JAWRWN010000668.1:0-262 GCF_046535435.1 Achromobacter sp. SIMBA_011
GGCTATCAGCACCTACTACCCCTACGGATGACCCCACCCTAAGCGTGTATTGGTTCGGCAGATTCACGCCGTTCTGAGCTTGTCGACGGACGTCCAGCAAGCCCTTATCAGAGAGTTCGGCTATCGCGCGCTTGACGGAATCCTTACTCATGCCGCAGTCGGCCGAGAGCTTGTCGTGACTCGGATCGCACCTTCCCGTGTCGCGATTCGTCCGGTTCGCGAGCATCAATAACACCAGTTTCTGGAGCGCCGGGAGATCCTG
>NZ_JAWRWN010000669.1:0-262 GCF_046535435.1 Achromobacter sp. SIMBA_011
GTCATTGAAATTCTTAGCAGCGATGATGTTCATCTTTATGACGTTTTCGGCCGCTCTCTCCGCCGCCTCGCGGTCCGAGTTAACGTCGTGGACCATGGGAATGGCGCCGAACAGGATCGTGCAATAGTTGAACAGGCGGTAGGACCAGCCGAATTTGAAGAAGGAATAACCGAAAAGGCAGGTGAGCCCGATGACCGTCAGCTCGAAGGCCGTGCGTCCGGCATAGTGTACGAAAGGCATGTCGCGAAACACCGATTCGACC
>NZ_JAWRWN010000670.1:0-262 GCF_046535435.1 Achromobacter sp. SIMBA_011
GGCGCTTGCTGTGGCAGCAGCAGGTTGCGCGGTAACGGGCGGGACCGGGCCGGGCGCATAGATTCGCCAGCCGAGCCACACGCTCCACGTCAGCAACATCGCTCCGCCCAATGCGAACTTCGGCCATGGGTGTAGCTGCTTGCGTTGCCGTTTGCGCCAGTCCGCCAGCGTGAGCGCAATCGCGCAGAGAAGCGAAGCGGCGTAGAAGGTCCAATTGACGAATGACGCGCGTCCCGCCGCATGCCAATCGACCACGACCGGG
>NZ_JAWRWN010000671.1:0-262 GCF_046535435.1 Achromobacter sp. SIMBA_011
CTGGTTAGACAGCGCCACGATGTTGTTGACCTCAATGGCGACGGTCGATGTCTTTGCCTTTTCAAACGGCGAGTTGCCGCGAAACCAGGCATTGATTTTCTGGGTCGAGGGATCGGACGTCCTGAGCAGCGCATAGGTCCGGTCGATATATTGCTTCTGTACCACCGCGTCGGGGGTGATCGACTTCAAGCTGGTGATGAAGTTGCCGAGTGTCGCGCGGACGACGCGGGCATCAGCGTACTCGATCTGCTGGGGGAAGCCT
>NZ_JAWRWN010000672.1:0-262 GCF_046535435.1 Achromobacter sp. SIMBA_011
GCGTGCGCGTGCCCGACCACTGCGTGAACGCGTCGGCATCGCTCGCCGTCCCGCCGCGATAGAAACGCACGGTTTGCGGCGACAGCGGCGCAAACGCCTGCAGGTTGTCGGTGATGACGAGCGTGTGCGACTTGCCGTCGTCGGCCTGCTGCCATGTGGTGTAAAGGCCTTCGCTCTCCATCAGCCGATGCACGAAATGCCAGTCGGTGTCGTGCTGGCGCGTGTACGAGCGGCTTGGCAGCGGCTGCGACAGCGCGAAGCG
>NZ_JAWRWN010000673.1:0-262 GCF_046535435.1 Achromobacter sp. SIMBA_011
TTGCCGGGTAGCTATGTTCGGAAAAGATAACCGCTGAAAGCATCTAAGCGGGAAACTTGCCTCAAGATGAGATCTCACTGGAACCTTGAGTTCCCTAAAGGGCCGTCGAAGACTACGACGTTGATAGGTTGGGTGTGTAAGCGCTGTGAGGCGTTGAGCTAACCAATACTAATTGCCCGTGAGGCTTGACCATATAACACCCAAGCAATTTGCTTAAGAAGCGAGTTGCGGTGTGTGAAGACGATACAAACCGAAAGTTTGC
>NZ_JAWRWN010000674.1:0-262 GCF_046535435.1 Achromobacter sp. SIMBA_011
AGCGGATATTCCCCGCCACCACCGCCGCCCTCGCCGGCGCCCTCCACCACGTACTTCTCGACGAGCTTGCCTTCGGTCGCATACACGTGCTTCACGTCGGCGAGAAAGCGCGTGCCGATGTCCTTCGCGAGCGCCGGTTCGCCGTAGCGCCGCAACCCTTCGATCGCGATCCATTGCAGCGGCGCCCAGCCATTCGGCGCATCCCACTGCTGGCCGGTGTTCTGCGTCGTCGTCGCGAGGCCGCCCGGCTGCAACAGCGTCT
>NZ_JAWRWN010000675.1:0-262 GCF_046535435.1 Achromobacter sp. SIMBA_011
GAACGTTTAGATACTCCGTTGGCTCTTCGAGTCCTAACGCACGTCTTAACGCAATAGCCTTCCCGATGTGTGCGTTGAAGCAGTCGTTAGGAGCGCATTTGGCGATTCCTCTACGAAGAATTCTGGTGTCTATCAACGACTTCTTTAAAGCTACAACGGTTCTTTTTGCGGCATTTACGATAAAATCAGCCTTAGTTACGAAGAAGTGTTTTATGACCAAATCTTCTACATCCTCTTTCGCCTGCGCAACGATCTCATCCCG
>NZ_JAWRWN010000676.1:0-262 GCF_046535435.1 Achromobacter sp. SIMBA_011
CCGCGCATCCATACCGGCCATAACCCAAATGACTACACGGTTTACTGGGGAGACGATGCTATCGCCAAGCAAAACGAGGCTTAACAATGCCGAACAAACCGCTGAAGATTCGCTCGAACAATACGCCTGATTCAGTCAAGCCGGTCCAGTTGAAATCGATCACGTTTCAGGCGCTTTGGAACGCCTATCCAGGCAAAGATCCATACGACGACCCGACGGGTCAATACGAGAATCAATGTGCCATCCGCATGAGCGTCACCTT
>NZ_JAWRWN010000677.1:0-262 GCF_046535435.1 Achromobacter sp. SIMBA_011
CCTTGCGATTGCGTCGCGGCGCGATGCAATCCGTCGCAGGACGCGATCATTGCGCGGGCCGCACGCGCGCGATGAACGCACACCCCGAGCGCACACCCCGAGCGCACACCGCACACCCCGAACGCACACCCCGAGCGCATGCCCCGAGCGCATGCCCCGAACGCATGCCCCGAACGCATGCCCCGAACGCACGCCCCGAACGCACGCCCAACGCACGCCCGAACGCAGCGCCACAAACGCCCCAGCCCCCCGCGAACACCGG
>NZ_JAWRWN010000678.1:0-262 GCF_046535435.1 Achromobacter sp. SIMBA_011
ACATGGCGCTGCTTGAAGCGCTGAAGTCCGACGCTTTCTATGTCGGAGCGATCGGTTCACGAATGAACTGCGCCCGGCGCCGGGAGCGGCTTGGACTGTTCGATCTCACTGTCGACCAGATTGAACGGCTTCACGCACCAATAGGCATGTACATCGGCGCGCAGACGCCTCCGGAAATCGCGGTGGCAATCGTTGCCGAAATGACGGCAGTCCGGCGTAACGTTCCCGTTCTGCAAAATCACGACATGCGAAACGCGCCTCC
>NZ_JAWRWN010000679.1:0-262 GCF_046535435.1 Achromobacter sp. SIMBA_011
CGTGCAATATCGCAACGCGCCGGCCTGACATACCTGACAGGCGATCAATTTCGAGATTAGCGGTATCGTGCACGCAACGCGTGCGCCCGATGTTCGGCGCTTTTTTGATTCAACCGGCCCATTGCGGGGCCCTCACGAGGACAGTGCGATGACGAAACCCGATATTCTGAAAGGCGATATCAAGGAGCAGGCCCAGGAAGCAGACCGTCACAACCTGGCGCGGCCCGCGGTGAATGGCGCACTGTGGGCGCGCGGCCTGACG
>NZ_JAWRWN010000680.1:0-262 GCF_046535435.1 Achromobacter sp. SIMBA_011
GCCTATTCATGTGGACGACCGATAAAAATTAACGCATCCTTAACCTTTGGCACAAGCATCTTTCGACTCATGCACAAATAAAAACATGGGCATAAAAAAACCCGGCTCGAAGCCGGGTTTTTCCAAATTCGTGACGACAAGCCGCGATCAGACAGCGAGCTTTGCCTTTTCGAAACGCTTGCGGTCGTTGGCGTCCAGGAACATCTTGCGCAGACGGATGGACTTCGGCGTCACTTCCATCAGTTCGTCTTCCTGGATCCAG
>NZ_JAWRWN010000681.1:0-261 GCF_046535435.1 Achromobacter sp. SIMBA_011
TCGCTGGGCCGGCTTCGCGCGCTCGCGCGTCAAAGTCTTTGCGCTTCCGCGGGCGCTGGATTACATTGTGCGTCGCAGCCGCGACCGATTCGCGCGCGACCCGGCACCCAACGAGACCGGGCGCGTCCGGCCGGCGGCTGTCCGGCCCGGCCGGCCCGCATTTGCGTGCGCCGGCCGCCGGCCCGTGTCGCCTCTCTCGCATCGCCGTGGAAATCATCGGCCGTCCCGCCCCTTCGCGCGCGGGCCGGCTGCCTTTGGGGG
>NZ_JAWRWN010000682.1:0-261 GCF_046535435.1 Achromobacter sp. SIMBA_011
GTAGGCAGGCGCGCATTTTCGGATGCAGGACGGGGCCCCCGTCTCGTCTGCGGGTAGGAAGCTTGAGCGCGTCAGCAATGGCGCGCCTAGAGGAATGGCTGCCACGCGCTGCTCGCTTCGGCGTGCAGCGTGCACAGAATCCGGCTTATCGGCCTGCTTTGCCGTTCGAATGCGAAAGGGTCGGCGCTCCACCAGGAGCGCCGGCCCTTTTTTTCATGCGTGGCTGCCGTGCGTTCAGTCCGCGACGATGTCGAACGAATG
>NZ_JAWRWN010000683.1:0-261 GCF_046535435.1 Achromobacter sp. SIMBA_011
GTGATGTTGTCGCCGAGCACCGCGAGCGGCCGCATGCCCTTGAGCGTACGCTCGCCGGCCAGCGCCCCTTCCCAGTACGGCGGACGGCGAATGTAGGTGCTCTGCGGCCGCCACTCGTACAGCGGCGCGGCACGCTCGCCCGCATCGGCCGTGCGCGCGAACATCGGCTCGTAGACCTTGCGGAACTGCTCGGGCTTCACGCTCGATGCGACGATCGCGTCGATCTCCTCGTCGGTCGGCCAGATGTCCTTCAGCGTGACG
>NZ_JAWRWN010000684.1:0-261 GCF_046535435.1 Achromobacter sp. SIMBA_011
TCCGAATACGCGACGATCGTGCCCTGCGGGCTCAGCTTCTCGGTGTTGCGGATCATCGCGAACAGCGACATGTCCTGCGCTTCGCCGTCGATGGTCCACTGCGCGTTGAAGATCTTGTGACGGCAGTGCTCGCTGTTCGCCTGCGCGAACATCATCAGCTCGACGTCGGTCGGGTTGCGCTCGAGCTTGCGGAACGCGTCGACCAGGTAGTCGATCTCGTCGTCGGCGAGCGCGAGGCCCAGCTCGGCGTTCGCCCGCTCG
>NZ_JAWRWN010000685.1:0-261 GCF_046535435.1 Achromobacter sp. SIMBA_011
CGAAGATCACGTCGTCGGGTTGCAGCGTCATCGTCACGATGGCGTCGCGCAGCAACTGGTAAAGCTGCGTGGATAGCGCGTTCGCGCGGTCCAGCTGGAAATCGGCCTGAAGGAGCCGGGCGACGAACGCCTCCGGTTCGTTGCGGTTTTCTATCATATCTCGGATGGGTTGCGCTGGGCGTTCCGCCATGCGGGCCGGAACCATCCCGTCAGTATATTAGTGTCCCAATTCTTTAGGCTCCGCCCGACGGGCGCTCCAGG
>NZ_JAWRWN010000686.1:0-261 GCF_046535435.1 Achromobacter sp. SIMBA_011
ATGTAATCTACAATGCATAAATATCTTACCCCGCTACTTCTCGCCCTATCCAATTCCTCATTTGCATGCACCGCAAGCGAGAATTTCGATATTTATTTTCCCGCGAACAGCTCGACGGTTCCGAATGCAGAGATCGTTCGCCTGACGAATTGGATAATCGATCAGCAGATCACTTACGCCAATCACACCACTGACGAAGCAACACTCGTCAGCGGCCACGCTGAAGAAGCCGAGCACCAGGCATCGAAACTTGCTCGGTCT
>NZ_JAWRWN010000687.1:0-261 GCF_046535435.1 Achromobacter sp. SIMBA_011
GCGATGGTCAGATGTTCCAATTGATCGGTGGTCGGTCTGACGGAGCTTCGTCCGTACGAGGTGGAAAAAAGAAATAGGAAGGCGCTGCGGCAAACCTGACGGAATATCCGCATTGTAAACATCCATTACGCGGGGCGCATGCCCCGTGCCTGATGCGCGCGCATCTTATCGCGACTACGCGGCAACCGGTGTGCCTTCCTGCAAGGTGTCGTGGCCAAGGTTCAGCAGGTTTTCCCGGCCTTTTTAGAGATACAATTATGG
>NZ_JAWRWN010000688.1:0-261 GCF_046535435.1 Achromobacter sp. SIMBA_011
TTAATAACCGGGATGAAGCCATCTCAGTAATACGGGAATACATTGAGATTTTCTACAATCGTCAGCGTCGTCACTCTCGTCTGGGGAATATCTCCCCGGCAGCCTTCAGGGAAAAATATCATCAGATGGCTGCTTAAAAAAAGAACAAATGGTAGTGTCCGCTATTGCCAGTACACCTCAACATTCCACCATGCATTCCGATTAACGCCGCATAGCCAGTTGAACTTTGCTACTTTGTGAGAGGTAGTACCTTCTATCCAG
>NZ_JAWRWN010000689.1:0-261 GCF_046535435.1 Achromobacter sp. SIMBA_011
GGAACACGACGGCGACTGGAGCCGTCAGTGGCCCATGCTATTGCAGATCGCGCCACGCTGCGAATCAAGCAACGAATAAAGCCGGAACGCACGCGCCGCCGCAGTGCGTCGCCGCACCACGTCGAGGCATGGACACCCCAACGCGGGGAATCGCGAACCGCGCACTTAAGTGCGCGCACAACCTTGCCGTCAAACAGAGAGAATGGCGCGTAATCTCGCGCGCTAATATTGGGCACGTCGATTTTCAGTACAGAATGTAGC
>NZ_JAWRWN010000690.1:0-261 GCF_046535435.1 Achromobacter sp. SIMBA_011
CCCGAACCCCATCACTTCAGCTCCCGCAGAAGATCACCTTGGCTCCCGTAAAACTTCACCTTGTCGCCTCGAAAGCCTTGCTGCATAAGAATCTGCGGTGGCGTTAACGTTTTTAACTAAGGGTTCAAGGGTGTTTACTTCTAATACTCTCAAGACTCAGCTCACCGAGTTTTCCACAGAGACGCTACTCGCCGAACACCGACCGTAGCCCGGATGCGCCAGCATGTGAAACATATCGGTGTTTTGGATGGCTTCCGATAT
>NZ_JAWRWN010000691.1:0-261 GCF_046535435.1 Achromobacter sp. SIMBA_011
CTGCGGAAACGACGTGTAGGTGCGATCGGAGAACCGATAGCCGAAAAAGCGCACATCCGAATCGATCGAATCGAAGTGCTTCGAATAGTTGAAGCGATACGAGCGGCCGACGCGCGTTTCACCGCTCCACCACAGCCGGGCGCGCACCGTCGTCACGTCGGCCGACACCGCGCCGAACGCGCCGAGATTCTTGCCGACGCCGAACGCGAGCGCCGCATAACCCGACGCACCGAGCGCCCCGCCGTAGATCGTGATCTCGTG
>NZ_JAWRWN010000692.1:0-261 GCF_046535435.1 Achromobacter sp. SIMBA_011
TTCCTGCGGATCGAACGGCTTGGCGACGTAATCGTCCGCACCGAGCGTGAGGCCCGCGATGCGGTCGGCGACCGCGCCGCGTGCGGACGCGAAGATCACCGGAATGTCGTCGCCTTTCGCACGCAGGGCGGCGAGGGCGCGCAGGCCGTCGGTGCCGGGCATCATGACGTCCAGCACGACGACAGCAGGCCGCTCGCGTTCGAGACGCTGACCGAGATGCGTGCCATCGTGCAGGACCGAGGCTTCGAAGCCGTTGGCCCG
>NZ_JAWRWN010000693.1:0-261 GCF_046535435.1 Achromobacter sp. SIMBA_011
CGCGGTGGTCGCGAGCGAAGTCAGAAGTCTCGCCCAGCGCTCGTCGAGCGCGGCAAAGGAGATCAAGGACCTGATCAATGCCTCGGTGCAGAAGATTCAGGACGGTTCGGCGCTCGCCGGTGAAGCCGGCAAAACGATGGCCGAAGTGACGCAGGCGGTGGCTCGCGTGACCGACATCATGGGCGAGATCGCAGCGGCTTCGGGCGAGCAGAGCCGGGGGATCGAACAGGTCAACCAGGCGATCACGCAGATGGACGAGGT
>NZ_JAWRWN010000694.1:0-261 GCF_046535435.1 Achromobacter sp. SIMBA_011
CCGGCGTCGTCGCACCGACCCGCAGCACCGCGCCGTCCTCGAGCACGCGCAGCAGCTTGACCTGCTGATACAACGGCAGATCGCCGACTTCGTCGAGGAACAGCGTGCCGCCCGCCGCCTGCTCGAAGTAGCCTTTATGCGCAACAACCGCACCCGTGAACGAGCCCTTCGCATGGCCGAAGAACAGCGATTCGAACAGGCCGTCGGGGATCGCGCCGCAGTTCACCGGCACGAATTCGCCGTGCCGGTAACGCGAATGCT
>NZ_JAWRWN010000695.1:0-261 GCF_046535435.1 Achromobacter sp. SIMBA_011
CGAGATGGTGCTGCCGACGCCCTTCGTCACGCCGTCGCCGAGGCCCGGCACGCTGATGTTGCCGACCGTGCTGCCGAGGTCGGTCGCGGTCTGGCCGACCGTGCTGACGACGCCGTTGGTGCCGGTCGCCGTACCGCTGGTGCCACTCGTGCCGCTGGTACCGCTCGTGCCGCTGGAGCCGCCGCCGTTGTTGGCGGTCGGCGGCGTGCTGACGCTGTTGCCGCCGCAGGCGGCCAGCAGGCACGCAGCGGCGAATACGGT
>NZ_JAWRWN010000696.1:0-261 GCF_046535435.1 Achromobacter sp. SIMBA_011
GCGACTTCCGCGCTGACTTCGGCGCGGGTGCGCGGACCATTGTTGTGCTGCGTGTACGACGACGTGTTGCCGTAATCGCCGGCTTGCCGGGTGTTCGTATCGGCGAAGGCCGGTGCGGACACGGCGAGTGCGAGGGCGAGCGCGGAAAGAAGGTGGCGGCGGTTCATGACGTAACTCCTGTGTTGGTCGGAGTTGGCGCGCGGGCGCTGGCTCCGGTCCCGTCAAACGGGGCTGTTCGATGCGCAACGAGGTGCGCGACAG
>NZ_JAWRWN010000697.1:0-261 GCF_046535435.1 Achromobacter sp. SIMBA_011
CGTGAAAGGATAGTGCGGTGCGCGGCCGTGGGCCGGCGGCCGCGCACAACGAAAAGGAAACGACAACAATGAAAACGGAAAAATTGACACCCGTGCGAAGCGCGCACCCGGTCGATCCGGCCGTACGGGCGCGCGTGATGGCGGAACTTGCGGAAGTCGAACGCCGCCACGACGTGAGCGTGCTGTTCGCGTGCGAATCGGGCAGCCGCGGCTGGGGCTTCGCGTCGCCGGACAGCGATTACGACGTGCGCTTCGTGTATG
>NZ_JAWRWN010000698.1:0-261 GCF_046535435.1 Achromobacter sp. SIMBA_011
GCTTGAACCAGCCCGGGTCGCGGTAGTCGTTTCGGCCGAGGCCCTGTCGCACTTTGACGACCGTGAACATGCCGCCCATTTCCAGCGGGCCGAACGGTCCGGTGCCGGTCATCATCGGCAGCGTGTTGTCGGGCAGCGGCATCTCCATTGCGCCCATCGCACCGCCCGTGCTTCCCATCGCCATGTAATCCGGCACCAGCTTGTTGATGCGCTTCGCGAGGTCTTTCTGCGGAACACCGATGAGATTGGGCACCTGGTGTC
>NZ_JAWRWN010000699.1:0-261 GCF_046535435.1 Achromobacter sp. SIMBA_011
GGAAGCGCTCGGGGATCGCAACCCTAAAAGTCGAAGTCATCATCTTCTCCATCTGGCGAAGGCCAACTGTCATATACCTGTTTTACATCAAGGGGAACGTTCGTGTTCCACTCGAATACCACCAAAGTGCCGTCAAAAGCAATAGGGATGGTACCAGATGCCTCCTTCCCGCGTACGCAGCTATGGTATTCATCCCCCGACACGAGAAAGAATGCCCCTTTGTTCTGTTGGATTAGTTGCTTGGCGACAGTCAATCCATAG
>NZ_JAWRWN010000700.1:0-261 GCF_046535435.1 Achromobacter sp. SIMBA_011
GGGGCGGACAACCGGCAAAGCGCCACGGCCCGGATGTCTGCTGCGCGACAGAAACCATGAAATCTGCCCATTCGATACTGCGCAAATGCGCAGATTGGCCCTGCGCCATTCCCGGTAAGAACGGCTTCGGTGTGTACTCGGGTCTATCTTGCAAACACGACTTTTTGCCCTCTTCCGATAACTTCCGGGTCGGTCATAAAATCCGTCCGGTAACCGGTTTTGGGTCCCACTTATGACGCCAATGGATCAAATCTGCCGCGC
>NZ_JAWRWN010000701.1:0-261 GCF_046535435.1 Achromobacter sp. SIMBA_011
GGCGGCAAGTACATACAGGTTCTCGAGGCGCTTGTCCTTGATCAGGGCCTGCTGCAGGTTGGCTTCTTCGTTGACCACGTTGACGAAGTCGTACACCACGCGGCGCTCGCAGCCCATGATCAGGTCGAGGTTACGCAGGCCCACGTCGAAGTCGACGATGACGGTCTTGTGGCCACGCAGTGCGAGGCCGGTACCAATGGCGGCGCTGGTGGTGGTCTTGCCCACACCCCCCTTGCCGGAAGTAACCACGAGAATCTTGGC
>NZ_JAWRWN010000702.1:0-261 GCF_046535435.1 Achromobacter sp. SIMBA_011
CGCCCGTGATCGCCAGATGCTGTTGCGGCAGCGCGTCGTCGCGGATCGCGATGGTGCCGCCGCTCGCGAGATAGTTGCCGTAGAGACAGCGCAAAAAAGTGCTCTTGCCCGCGCCCGACGGGCCGACGAGCACGACGCATTCGCCGCGCTCGACATCGAGCGAGACGCCCGCGAGCGCTTCGATGCCGATGCCGCCCTGGCCGTGCAGCGTGAAGGTCTTGCGCACGTCTTCGGCGCGCAGCATGAGCGCGGGGCGCTCGG
>NZ_JAWRWN010000703.1:0-261 GCF_046535435.1 Achromobacter sp. SIMBA_011
GCGAGAAGATTGATTGATGCGCGCGGCGGGGTCAAGTGCAATGTCGGTTCCCGAATCGCTCCTGAAACGCCATGAATATCGACGACTACGACCCGCCGCCCGAGCGCATCGCGCTGATCGCCGCCGACAGCTACCGCCTCGGCGCTTATGTCTGGCGCGGTCGTCCATCGAGTGAGGCGAGCACGCGTCCCGTTGTGGTCGTCAATCCCGCCACGTCGGTGCGCTGCCGCTACTACTTCCGCTTCGCCGCCTGGTTGTGCC
>NZ_JAWRWN010000704.1:0-261 GCF_046535435.1 Achromobacter sp. SIMBA_011
ATTTGCTGGGCGCGTTGCTCGGGCGGCCCATCGCGCACGCGCTCACGAACCGGCACGCGCTGCGCGTGCTCATGGCGACCGCCACGATCGCGTTTTTCGCGTGCGCGTTCCCGCTGTCCGTGGCGTGGTTTTTTGCGTGGCGACTCGCGTCCGGCGTGGCGGGCGGCGCGATCATGGTGCTGGTGGCCACGTCGATTCTTCCGCACGTGCCGCCCGCGCGCCGCGGCTTCGTGAGCGGGATGATCTTTCTCGGGCTCGGTT
>NZ_JAWRWN010000705.1:0-261 GCF_046535435.1 Achromobacter sp. SIMBA_011
GTCGGCACCGGCAACGGGAATGTTCTTGCGTCGTTTCAGCTCGCGCGTCAGCGCGTTGACGAAGGCGTGGCGTTTTCTGACCAAGACCAGAATGTCGCCCGGTTCGACGGCGCGTTCCACGCCCTTTTCGATGATGGTCTGGGTCCCGATCATCCCGGCAATGCGCGCGGCGATCCGGCGGGCAACGATGGTAGCCGGCGCGCTTTCCCGAAGTGCATCGAAAGGTGCTGTCCAGTCCTCTTCGTCCTCGGCGGTTTCCGG
>NZ_JAWRWN010000706.1:0-261 GCF_046535435.1 Achromobacter sp. SIMBA_011
CTGCAGGAATTCCGGGTGGGTGTGCTGGATGTCGTCGACATAGAGCATCACGTTGTTGCCCATCTCCAGGGCCAGGTTGAGCTTCTCCAGCTCCTGGCGCGAAGTGGCGTCCGGCGCCTGGGCCGGGTCCAGGGAACGGACCTGGTGCCCCAGGGCCGGGCCGTTGATCTTCATGAAGATCAGGCCCAGGCGGTGCGCCACGTACTCCATCAGGGTGGTCTTGCCGTAGCCCGGTGGCGAAATCAGCATCAACAGGCCCAT
>NZ_JAWRWN010000707.1:0-261 GCF_046535435.1 Achromobacter sp. SIMBA_011
CGTGACGTCGATACGGTCCGTCGAAACGGAACCATTTGCCGCTGTAACCTTCAGGAGCAGCTTGTTGACGCCCGTATCGAGGGCGACATCAACCGTCTTGCCGGTTGCGACGACATTGCCCTTGAGGTCCGTCCAGACGAAGCCGGTCAGTTGCTCAGGCCCGAAAGAACCCGACGCGTCGAGCGTGACGGACGCCTTGCCGTCGCCGTCGATGTCGTAGGCTCTTTGATCAATGCCGGCCTTGGCGGTCGTGCCTGCCTT
>NZ_JAWRWN010000708.1:0-260 GCF_046535435.1 Achromobacter sp. SIMBA_011
GAGCGAGCCGGTGCTCGGCATTGTCGCGCTGTGCGTGGCGAACATGGGCGTGCTCTCGATTCCCTCGCTGTTCTGGGCCGTGCCGACTTCGTTCCTCAGCGGCGTGACGGCCGCCGCCGGCATCGCGATGATCAATTCGATCGGCAATCTCGCGGGATTTGTCTCGCCATACATGATCGGCTCGCTCAAGCAGATGACGGGGCGCACCGACGTCGCGCTGTACGTGGTGGCCGGCGGCCTCGTGCTGGGCGCGCTGCTCG
>NZ_JAWRWN010000709.1:0-260 GCF_046535435.1 Achromobacter sp. SIMBA_011
ACCACGGCTTGCCGAAGTGGCCAGGGATCGCTGGCCAAGAAAAATCCTTCCACGGATTCAGGTCCGTACGGCCGTCCATGATGTCCGCCATGCGAGTGCCCATCAGCGTCGACATCTGGGTACCGTGACCGCTGTAGCCCATCGAGTAGTAAATGCCGTCCCGCTGCCCGGCGCGCGGCAGCCGGTTCTTTGTCATGTCGACCATCCCGCCCCAGCAATAATCGATACGGGTATCAGCCAGTTCAGGGAACACGCTCGCG
>NZ_JAWRWN010000710.1:0-260 GCF_046535435.1 Achromobacter sp. SIMBA_011
GGCGATTACGGTGATTTCCTGCTTGGCCATAAACGCGCGCTGATCAGGCATCGTTATTTCACAAAGGAGTGGCCAGCCGGGATCGTGGCGGCGATTGCGGATAAAACCGTATCGGAGGTTATCGGCCTGCTGGGAGAGCAGAATATTGCCCCGCATGATGCCGTCCTGTCCTCCGTGCTGCCGATGTTCGAGCTGATTGCCGACTGGTATTGTCTGCGTCAGGGCGCGGGCCTGGCGCTTGCGCATATCGAGCCTCAACG
>NZ_JAWRWN010000711.1:0-260 GCF_046535435.1 Achromobacter sp. SIMBA_011
CGTGCGGGTTGCGGCGCACCAGCAGCACGTGGACCTGGCGCGCATCGCCGCGCTGGATCTCGAACACGAGGTTGCCGAGCTGCAGCTTCTCGCCGCGGTGCGGCACGCGGCCGAAATGATGGGTGATCAGCCCGCCGATCGTGTCGACTTCGTCGTCGGGGAAGTCGGTGCCGAACGATTCGTTGAACTGTTCGATCTCGGTGAGCGCGCGCACGCGGTAGCGGCCGTCCGGCCCCGAGATGATGTTGCCGGCCTCTTCG
>NZ_JAWRWN010000712.1:0-260 GCF_046535435.1 Achromobacter sp. SIMBA_011
TTGGCAGACTGCAGGGCGGTGATCGTATCCAGAAACATGCGCAGCGCTTTGGCGGTGTTCGCTCTGCAGTCCATCTGCCGCTGCTTCTTCCGATTGTTGGCTTGCGAGAACAATTTACCCATCAGCTTGATGAACATCGTCACCGCATCGTCCGTGAGCTTCTGGCAAAGCTTGATGACTTGGGCCACGATCAGAGCGTGGCGACGGCTGGCGTTGAAGTCGTTGGCAAGCCAGGCCGGCGTTGCGTTGCCCTCCCGGAT
>NZ_JAWRWN010000713.1:0-260 GCF_046535435.1 Achromobacter sp. SIMBA_011
GCACGAGGTGGTCGTGCACCCACAGCGTGGCCTGCATGAGATTGCGGATGAGATTCGCATTCTCGGGAATCGCGATGCCGAGCGCGTTCTCCACCGCGCGCACCGACGTGAGCGCGTGCGTGCCCGTGCAGACGCCGCAGATGCGTTCGACGAAGGCCCACGCGTCGCGCGGATCGCGGCCGCGCAGGATCACTTCGAGACCACGCCACATCGTGCCCGTGGAGA
The DNA here is from genome assembly GCF_046535435.1 of Achromobacter sp. SIMBA_011. Lineage (NCBI taxonomy): Bacteria > Pseudomonadati > Pseudomonadota > Betaproteobacteria > Burkholderiales > Alcaligenaceae > Achromobacter > Achromobacter sp. SIMBA_011. The sequence continues at coordinate 226 of NZ_JAWRWN010000713.1, forward strand.
CGGCGTTGGTGATGACGTTGTTGCTGTCGAGATTG
>NZ_JAWRWN010000714.1:0-260 GCF_046535435.1 Achromobacter sp. SIMBA_011
GAAGCGGAGACCTTCGATGCCAAGAATCCGATGGGCGATGATCCTCATGTGTTTCCTCGCCAACGTCATCAACTTCGTCGATCGCGCCAATCTCGCGATCGCGGCGCCCAGCATCCGCACGGACCTCGGGCTCGACGCCGTCGGCATGGGCCTCGTGCTGAGCGCGTTTTTCTGGACCTACGCGTTCCTGCAATTGCCCGCGGGCTGGTTCATCGACAAGGTGGGCGTGCGGCTCGCGCTCGCCTTCGCGGTGGGCTGGT
>NZ_JAWRWN010000715.1:0-260 GCF_046535435.1 Achromobacter sp. SIMBA_011
GCTGCGCGAGTTCGCCGGGCGCGTCGTGCGCGATCGGCGAAAGCACCACGTCGCGCTCCACGCCCAGATGCCCGACGCTCAGTTCGGAGAAGCGCTTCGCGATGCTCTTGAAGATTTCCCAGTCGCTTTTCGCCTGCCACGAAGGATCGACGGCGGCCGAGAGCGGATGAATGAACGGATGCATGTCCGACGTGTTCATGTCGTCCTTCTCGTACCACGTGGCCGTGGGCAGCACGATATCCGAGTACATGCAGGTCGTG
>NZ_JAWRWN010000716.1:0-260 GCF_046535435.1 Achromobacter sp. SIMBA_011
CGGGTGGATACGGTAGCTACGCTGACTTGACCCAAACCTTGACCGGTCGCCCCGCGACCCGCTTTTGCTGCCTTGAATATCCCATTTCTCGCAAAATTTTCCCGATTCGCATTTCATCGCTACGGGTCAGGCGACCGTGGGCCATTCCAAGGGGGCCGGCTGCGATCTCATGAACCTGCAAAAAGTCGCGCTCACGCGGCGGCAGGCCGAGTTCGCACTCTCCATCGCTATCAAGCCATTCGTGAACGATCGGCGTCCAT
>NZ_JAWRWN010000717.1:0-260 GCF_046535435.1 Achromobacter sp. SIMBA_011
GTGCGCTCTTCAAGGGCGCCATCCATACAAGCGAAGCATCGTTCACATGCCATTCCGTCTGCCTTCCCGTTTCAACCGCGCTGCGAAGCGCGTCGTGCCGTCCGCTCCCGCCCGCTCGCTGCGCCATCACCGCGCCCGCACGCAGGCACTCGCCAGGCACACGCACGCGCACAGCCGGCTGGACGGCATCCGTGCGTGGTTCCACGCATTCTTCTCGATGATGAGCGCGCAGGCGTTCGCACGCCGCGCCGGCCTGCGTT
>NZ_JAWRWN010000718.1:0-260 GCF_046535435.1 Achromobacter sp. SIMBA_011
CGACCACGCGAGGAATTCGTCGCGCGTGAACGCCGACACGCAGACGATGGCCGAGCAGCGGCGGTACAGCGGACGCAGCACGGTGTCGTAGTACAGCCGATGCGCACGCGTATAGAAGTGGCGATGCGTGAGATCGTGCACGACGACGACCGACGGCAGGCCCGGCCACGCGGCCGGTACGAAGCCGGGATTCCAGAACACTGCATTGCGCGCCGGCAGCTTGCGCAGCGCGCGGCTCAGCGCGAGCGGCGACAGCGGAT
>NZ_JAWRWN010000719.1:0-260 GCF_046535435.1 Achromobacter sp. SIMBA_011
ATGGTCGATCACCAGCCCGTTGCAAAAAATTGCGCAAAAAGGACGCGAGCCTGCACTGCACCCCACGCCGCGTAACGCGGCGATCAAACGGGGCCAGTCTGCAAGCTCGCACTGGTGATATCGGAGCAGGTCCCATGCCTGCGTCTTTCGATGCGGTTACATCATTCGATACACGCGCCGCACACGCGTTTCGTGAACAGCCTTCAGATCCTTACTCTGCGTATTCACGATTGGCCGCGAAATTGGGCACGCTTTCGTGT
>NZ_JAWRWN010000720.1:0-260 GCF_046535435.1 Achromobacter sp. SIMBA_011
GTCCTCAGGCTTGCATGGCGGCGTTGCACCGCATTGCCGACGAGCGCTTTTACCTTTTTACAGCATGCCGCGGCACGACGAGACGCAATATTTACCCCGTCATTATTCCCGATATTCGAAAAATGGTCGCATTTGAATGCGTCCATTTCTCATGTAATCGTTTTTCCGATTTATTCTGAAACCGTTGCCGGGATTACTAATACGCATTTAAATGATCGGATGATTCCGATTATTGCCGGCGCAGATTCACCCGGCCAACT
>NZ_JAWRWN010000721.1:0-260 GCF_046535435.1 Achromobacter sp. SIMBA_011
GGCATGCCGCTTGCGATATTGGATGCACCGGCGAGCGGTCGATCCGATGCAGCAAGGATGGCGCGTGGCCAACTCGTCAATAGGCACTCGGGGACACGATGATGAAGACCAGAAGCCATGACTTGATCCGCGCATTCCTTGCGCACCCTTGGAGTAGCCGCGCAGCGTGTCGTACGACTCGCGATGCAGTGCGTGCGGCGCGGGTTCATCGCTGCCGTTTTCCCGGCATCCGTGCGTTGCGCATGCTGGAACGCCTGTCG
>NZ_JAWRWN010000722.1:0-260 GCF_046535435.1 Achromobacter sp. SIMBA_011
CTCGATGCCGACCGCCTCGCCGAGCCGCGCCCACGCCTCGATGCCGCCTTCGCTCTCGCCGTGCCCGTCGTGGTCGAGAATCCGCTCGACCCACAGGCGGCGCGTCTCGCGGTCGGGGCAGTTCGACAGGATCGCCGCGTCCTTCAGCGGAATGCTGATCTGATAGTAGAAGCGGTTCGCGACCCAGCCGCGAATCTGCTCGCGCGAGCATTCGCCGGCATTCATCCGCCGGTTGAACGGATGATGGATGTGATAGCGCG
>NZ_JAWRWN010000723.1:0-260 GCF_046535435.1 Achromobacter sp. SIMBA_011
TGGTAAAATCGGGGGAATGCCCGCCGCCGGACACCGTATATGCCTATGCCAATAGTCTGCAACGTACCGTTGCGACTGCACAGTTCTTTATTACCGGCGCATTCCCGGGGTGTGATATTCCTGTGCATCACCAGGAAAAAATGGGCACCATGGACCCAACCTTTAACCCGGTGATCACCGATGATTCCGCCGCATTCAGTGAAAAGGCGGTGGCGGCAATGGAGAAAGAGCTCAGCAAACTCCAGCTTACCGACAGCTAC
>NZ_JAWRWN010000724.1:0-260 GCF_046535435.1 Achromobacter sp. SIMBA_011
GGCTATCGTGCCTATCGATGAAAAGCTACTTACTCAATGGATCGGTCGCCAGCAAACCCAGCGCGACCTGTTGACGTCGGTTCCTCTTGGCGCACTCGCAGCCGTACTGGATCATGAAGAGCACTCCTATGGTAGCGATGCTCAAGTGCCGCCGCTGTGGCATTGGCTCTATTTCCTGCCCTTGGCGCGGCAATCGAATGTTGGCGCCGACGGCCATCCACAGCGGGGTGGTTTCCTGCCCCCGGTTAGCCTGCCGAGGC
>NZ_JAWRWN010000725.1:0-260 GCF_046535435.1 Achromobacter sp. SIMBA_011
CTGGAAGGCGGCGAAGGCGATGTGCGAGTGGATTTCGTTGATTCACGACGCATTCGGCTTGCCGTAGGCCTGCGAGTGGAAGTTCTGAGAGTCCATGGGCCTGATGCAGTCTATGCGTCTGAGGTTCGTGTTATCCCGTAAGTCAGGAGAACGGCAATGGCAACAGGTACGGTGAAATGGTTTAACGCGGAGAAGGGGTTTGGTTTTATCACTCAAGACGGTGGGGGCGATATATTTGTCCACTTCTCGGCCATCACGGG
>NZ_JAWRWN010000726.1:0-259 GCF_046535435.1 Achromobacter sp. SIMBA_011
GCGTCGGTCATGCGCGCCAGCAGCGAACTGCCGTCGCTGAGTCCCACGTAATCCTCGTCGAGCGTTTCCGCGAAGCGGATGACGTCGCGCTGCGCGAACGGATGTCCTTGCGGCACCAGCAATACGAGTTCGTCGCGGCGATACAGACGTCGCTCGATGCCGGGCGCAGGCACGTTGTCCGCGAACACGCCCAGATCGGCCTTGCCCGCGCCCAGCGCGGCGACGATCTCGTGACTCAGACGCTCGAGGAGCGTCTGAG
>NZ_JAWRWN010000727.1:0-259 GCF_046535435.1 Achromobacter sp. SIMBA_011
GTGCAGTTGGAGGCGGCCGGCTTCGACGGCGTGTTCTCGTCGGCGCGCTGGTGGGATCTGCGCGCGCCGTGGTTCGTCGACGAGCACCGGCTGCTGCGCCGCATCGCGTCGCCGATCGCGTGCCCCGATGCGTTCGACGGCCCGCGCATCGCGGAAGACTGGCATGGCGCGCCGGACGAGGTGCTGGTGCGCGCGTACCACCGCGCCATGTGGACCGCGGCGGCGCTCGGCACCGGCTGGCTCGTGCCGATGGGCTTCG
>NZ_JAWRWN010000728.1:0-259 GCF_046535435.1 Achromobacter sp. SIMBA_011
CGCGGCTCTTCCGCAAGGAACTCGGGCTGAGCTTCGTCACCTGGCGCCAGCAGGCCTGCATTTTCGCATCGCTGCCGAGACTTGCTGCGGGGGAGGCGGTGACGAATGTGGCGCTCGACGCCGGTTATGAAAACATTCCGGCTTTCACCACCATGTTCCGGCGAATGCTGGGCAGTTCACCCCGGGCTTATCGGCAGGCGGCGCGGCAGCGCAGCGCTGCTTTTTCTGATTTCGAAGAGATGGGTGGCTAGGTTTGGGG
>NZ_JAWRWN010000729.1:0-259 GCF_046535435.1 Achromobacter sp. SIMBA_011
GGCTCAGCCGGCATTGCCACTTGAACCAATGCCGGCACGCGTTGAACCCGCCCTTGCGCTACTGAAGCAAAAGCCGCCTTCTGGCGACAAGTGGGGTTGGGAAATCAAGTGGGACGGCTACCGGCTGGCGGTCCATGCCGATACCAACGGTGTCCGAATATTGACACGCGGCGGCTATGATTGGTCGGCGCGCTTCCCGGCAATAGAGCAAGCGGCTCGCGACCTTGGCCCTGCCTCTCTTATTATCGACGGCGAGGCG
>NZ_JAWRWN010000730.1:0-259 GCF_046535435.1 Achromobacter sp. SIMBA_011
CTTCGACATCCGCAGCCCGTCGACGGTCACGAACGGTTCCTTCTTCGTGAACTTCGCGACGGCCTCCGCGCCGAGCGCGAGCGGGTAGAGCGGCCAGCGCGGCAGCGCGATCGTCGGCGCCTTGCGACCCGTCATCTGCGCGATGTCGGCCAGCATCTGCTGCAGCGGCAGGTTCTCGCCGCCGAGGATGTAGCGCTCGCCGATCCGGCCGCGCTCGAGCGCGAGGAAGTGGCCGTGCGCGACGTCGTCGACGTGCACG
>NZ_JAWRWN010000731.1:0-259 GCF_046535435.1 Achromobacter sp. SIMBA_011
CGATACGTCCGGGCCAGGAACAGCAGGTGGCACTCGTGCGCCGGCTGGCACGAACCGGCATTACCCATGTCTTCATCGGCGCCGAGCGCAACGATGTCGCCATCATCGCCAGGGATGCTGCTTCCGAAAACATTCCCCTCACCATCATGGGCGGCGATGCCATGAATGCGGCGAACAATCCCGTCGCACTTGCTCAGAACGTGCTGGCGATCACGCGCCCCGCCTATGACACGCTGCCCTCGGCACAGGCCGTCGCCGG
>NZ_JAWRWN010000732.1:0-259 GCF_046535435.1 Achromobacter sp. SIMBA_011
TTCGATGTTTTGAGCTTCTTTTATAATCTAAGCGAATTTTATTCTCTTTGTAATAATCCACACATTCCTTATAAAGTTCATGCAGATTTTCAATTCCACAATTTTTAAAAGTCTCTTCTAATAAATCGTAATTGAATAGTTTCTGTTCTCTTGTAGCATCTTCCGAGATATACATTCCGTTTTTACGAATTGCTGGTAATACATCATGTGTGATCCATCGTTTGAATTGTTTCGCTTCAGGTTTGCGACTACCAAGAAT
>NZ_JAWRWN010000733.1:0-259 GCF_046535435.1 Achromobacter sp. SIMBA_011
CCGCGCACTTTCCTCCGACGCCCGGCTGCGGCGACGCGTGGCAGGCAGCGAGAAGAGATCGGCGAAGACCGAACCGCGCTCATGCAGATGATGGCCGACAATGGCGTTTTCGAGCACGCTCATCGACTGGAATATCTGCAAATTCTGAAAGGTGCGCGACAGGCCGCGTCGGGCGAGCAGGTGTGGCGGCATGCGGGTTACGTCCTCGCCATCCAGCAGAACCCGGCCGCGCGTTGGGGTATAGACGCCGGATATCATG
>NZ_JAWRWN010000734.1:0-259 GCF_046535435.1 Achromobacter sp. SIMBA_011
GATATGGATGTCGGTGCCGCAGATCGCCGTGCGGCGGATCTTGATCAGCACGTCGTTGTGTCCGACCTCGGGACGCTTCACGCGCGTCAACGTGAGACCCGGAGCGCGTTCGAGCTTTGCCAGTGCTTTCATGGTCGCACCTCCGTCAGACGATGCCGAGCGACTTGCCGACGCGCACGAACGCGGCCACGGTCTGGTCGATCTGTTCGGCGGTATGTGCGGCGCTCATCTGCGTGCGGATCCGTGCGCGCCCGCGCGG
>NZ_JAWRWN010000735.1:0-259 GCF_046535435.1 Achromobacter sp. SIMBA_011
CGAGGATGTCCGGCACTTCGCCGCGCGTGATGCGATAAGCGAGCCCTTCCGCGATCGCGGTCTTGCCCACCCCCGCTTCGCCCACGAGCAGCGGATTGTTCTTGCGGCGGCGGCACAGCACCTGCACGACGCGCTCGACCTCCGGCTCGCGGCCGATCAGCGGATCGATGCGGCCGTCCTTCGCCATCTGGTTCAGGTTCTGCGTGAACTGCGCGAGCGGCGTTTCCTTCTGCGCGTTCGCGTCTTCGCTTTCCGCGTT
>NZ_JAWRWN010000736.1:0-259 GCF_046535435.1 Achromobacter sp. SIMBA_011
GCGCCAGATCGCGGCGGGCATGATCGATCTGTCCGCGCGCACGGAGGAACAGGCCGCGTCGCTGCAGGAAACGGCCGCCAGCATGAACGAGCTGACCTCGGCGGTGAAGCAGAACACCGACAACGCGCGCACCGGCAGCGACCTCGCGCAGACCGCCGCCAGCGTCGCGGCGCGCGGCACCGAAGTCGTGCAGCAAGTCGTGAACACGATGGACGAGATCGAAGGCAGCTCGCGCAAGATCTCCGACATCACGGCGATG
>NZ_JAWRWN010000737.1:0-259 GCF_046535435.1 Achromobacter sp. SIMBA_011
CACGCGTGACGGTGTACCGGCAAGTGCAGTATTTCTTTCTCGGGCTGCTGAGCCAACTGAGTGGTCGAAAGGCCGTGTTGTCGGCCACTGCAACGGCACGTTCGTCGGCGATCGATACGTTCAGCGTCGCTGCGACGCTCGCGAGTCTCAATACGTCGTCTTCCGCGCTGCTCGATTCGTTGCTGACCGGCTTGCTGGGTGCTTCGGCCAACGTCAACGTCGGCCTGGCGAGCTATCAGTCGCTGGCCGTGGCCAACGT
>NZ_JAWRWN010000738.1:0-259 GCF_046535435.1 Achromobacter sp. SIMBA_011
TCGGCATCTTCTCGGAAGTCATCGCGACGTTCTCGAAGAAGCCGCTGTTCGGCTACAAGACGATGGTCTACGCGTCGTGCGCGATCATGGTGCTGTCGTTCTTCGTGTGGCTGCATCACTTCTTCACGATGGGTTCCGGTGCGAACGTGAACGCGTTCTTCGGGATCATGACGATGATCATCGCGATCCCGACCGGCGTGAAGGTGTTCAACTGGCTGTTCACGATGTATCGCGGCCGGATCGAATTCACGACGCCGGT
>NZ_JAWRWN010000739.1:0-259 GCF_046535435.1 Achromobacter sp. SIMBA_011
GAAGTGCGTCACACCGCCGGCAACGGCCGGCAGCACACGGTCGACGTGCGCTTTCGCGGCGATCCCGACCATCCGTTCGACGAACCGGCGGCGGCGCTCGACGACGCCGCGCCCGACGAGGAGCCCGCGCCGAAGCTGTACACGCGGCGCGCCGACCTGCGCGGCCGCACGCCCGCGCAGCGCGAATACCTGAAGCAGATCCTGCAGCACGACGTGACGTTCGGCATCGGACCGGCCGGCACGGGCAAGACCTACCTCG
>NZ_JAWRWN010000740.1:0-259 GCF_046535435.1 Achromobacter sp. SIMBA_011
CGCATCCTGTCATTCAAGAAGAGCCTCAACGCCTTGCTGATTGCGGCGGGGTTGGAGAAGGACAATCGCGGCGTTCGTCGCACGTCATATTCATTCCGGCACTTCTATATCTCGCAGATGCTCGCCAACAACGTTTCCGTTCACCACGTTGCACGCAATACCCGCACGTCACTCGCGATGATCGACAAGCATTATGCACAGGTGAACACCGAGCAGATCAAAGACTTCCTACGGCCCGGACAGGAGGAATATGCCAATG
>NZ_JAWRWN010000741.1:0-259 GCF_046535435.1 Achromobacter sp. SIMBA_011
GCCACCCGCGGCAGACCGCCGGTAATGTCACGCGTCTTCTGCGCTTCGGTCGGGATACGTGCGAGCACTTCACCCACCTGCACTTGCTGACCATCCTTCACGGTGATCAGTGCGCCAACCTGGAAGCCGATCTGCACCGCGTGCTCCGTGCCCGGGATCTTCACTTCCTCGCCGTTCGCGTCGAGCAACTTCACCTGCGGACGCACGCTCTTCGACGCCTGCGAACCGCGGCGCTTCACGTCGATCACGACCAGCGTCG
>NZ_JAWRWN010000742.1:0-259 GCF_046535435.1 Achromobacter sp. SIMBA_011
GGGTAAATGTCGTTATTCTATTGGTTCAATGGGGCATCAAAACTGCAGCCCCTATGTAATAGGTTTTGGAAGGCAATTAATTAAATGGCGAGAATCCGTACCAATACGAAAGAAAAATAATTTCTTATCACATGACTTGATCTGTTGGCATAACAACCACGAGATTAATCATGTTCGATGGCAATAAGAAGTATTGGTTCGATAACAACGACGACTCCAGTACGCAGAGAAAAAAGAAGCAACGCTTCATCAGGAATAG
>NZ_JAWRWN010000743.1:0-259 GCF_046535435.1 Achromobacter sp. SIMBA_011
CGAAGGTCGCGAGCGTCATCGGCGCGTGCAGCGCGTTCGCGAGCGATGTGCTCAGGTGATCGGCGTCCTTCGACAGGTACACGGTCATCAGCGGCAGGAAGAACGCCTTCACGCCCCAGCCGGCGAGCATCTCGCGCACGGGCTGCCAGTTCGCCGGCCGCTCGCGACGCAACAGGTAGCGGCCCCACAGCAGATAGGCGTCGTCGGTGTCGCGCTGGTGGCGGTCCATCCACGCGAAGTAGAACGGCGCCGCGACGAT
>NZ_JAWRWN010000744.1:0-259 GCF_046535435.1 Achromobacter sp. SIMBA_011
GGACGCCGCCACGAAGCAGGTTTGCGACAAGATCCTGAGTCAGGCCAAGTCGATGCTCTGATCGACGCTCGTACGCCGGACGGCCGCGCTCATGTGCACGCACGAACGCGGCCTCCTGCGCCGCAGGACCTTCTTTGCAAGAATGTGCGGCGCGGCGCAGAAGTGCGCAATTAGCATGCCGCGAAGGTTTGAAACGCTTGAACACCGGCCCGGTTTGGGTGTCGAATGAGTTGTACGGTTTTCAAGCGTCCTGAGCTCA
>NZ_JAWRWN010000745.1:0-259 GCF_046535435.1 Achromobacter sp. SIMBA_011
CCTGCTTCGAGCAGGATCACCGACTTGCCCGCCATCGCGAGCTGGTGCGCGACGATCGCGCCCGCGACACCGGACCCGACGACCACGACGTCGGCCTTTTGCGTATCGGTATCCCCCATCAGGCTTGCCTCTCGATCGGTTTTTCGGCCCAGAAGCCGGGTTTGTTGGGGCAATACGAAGGAATCACGAGCGTATCGGACACGACGCTGAACATTAATGCTTCTTCGTAAGTAATCACGACGTTGTCGACGATGCCGAG
>NZ_JAWRWN010000746.1:0-259 GCF_046535435.1 Achromobacter sp. SIMBA_011
GGCGCTAAGCCCTTCGGACCACAATTTCTTGAGTTTTTCGACTCGCTCGTCTGTCCAGTTCATGCCGCTTCTCCGCTTGTCGCGTGTATTTTCGGCAGAATCCCTCTCCGTCTCGCGGGCGTGCCGCAAGCGTGGTTTCCGCCGGATTTTTGGTGACTAGTTCCGCCGCAATGCAGTCTAGTAATTAGCGATTAACCTAGTGCCACGCAGACTCCGTGGCAAGAGTCGGGGGAATCATCTGGAATCGATTTTCCGGTTT
>NZ_JAWRWN010000747.1:0-258 GCF_046535435.1 Achromobacter sp. SIMBA_011
ATTCATGACTGGGGTGAAGTCGTAACAAGGTAGCCGTATCGGAAGGTGCGGCTGGATCACCTCCTTTCAGAGCTTAGTGCTCGTGTTAAGCGTCCACTCTTATCGGTTGTTTGATATATAGCTGGGATCGGTTGTGGGCTTGGGTAGAGGGATTCCTCCCTGTGTCCATGACTCTTGACTGCTGATCCGAGAAGGTTTTGGGTCTGTAGCTCAGTCGGTTAGAGCACCGTCTTGATAAGGCGGGGGTCGTTGGTTCGA
>NZ_JAWRWN010000748.1:0-258 GCF_046535435.1 Achromobacter sp. SIMBA_011
GTCCGTCGGTGTCAGCGTCAAGCGCGACATACGGATATCCGCTTCGCGCCAGAAAGCCCTGAAGCCGGATAAGGTCAGCACTGCCCGATTGACCTATCAGTACAGAACCGGCACCGCCCTGATCTATCAGGGCGACGCGCCGAAGTATAAAGGCCCGCATCACGATCTCCCCGATATCGGCCGTCCCAATCAGAGCTCTAAGATGCGGGGCGTCGAATGAAACGGCCATGCACCCTTCCGCACCGGCACGCCCGCTCG
>NZ_JAWRWN010000749.1:0-258 GCF_046535435.1 Achromobacter sp. SIMBA_011
GCGCTATTGCAAGCACGGACATCATCAAGCCGCGCGTAAAACCTTGGCCCCAGCCCGCGTTGACGGCCAGGTAGTCGGAGGCAGTTTCACCGACGGTGGTGGACATGATTTTGATAATCCAGAACGCAAGCGTGATCTCAGGAACCTTGTTGAGCCAGCGGGAGATAGGCTTGTCGGTAGCGGGCGACATGGTGGCGATTCCTCAGGAGTTGAGTGCCACGCAGTCTAGCTGAGCAGACTTAGGGGAACCTTAGTGTG
>NZ_JAWRWN010000750.1:0-258 GCF_046535435.1 Achromobacter sp. SIMBA_011
GGAATGAGCCAAAATGACCTGGGCGTTCTTCTGATAGAACGCGGCAACATCAACGAGGGGAATGCCATGCTCGACGCCGACAAGCTGCTCCTGTTGGGTGCCCAGATAGAAATCGAGTTTCCCTGTCAGGAGCAGGGCGCGGTTCTGTGCGCCGGGGCCACCCTGAAGAATTTCAACGTCGAGGCCATATTTCGCGTAAGTGCCGTTAGCGACGGCCTGATAGAAGCCTCCGTGATCGGCCTCTGCGAGCCAGTCGGT
>NZ_JAWRWN010000751.1:0-258 GCF_046535435.1 Achromobacter sp. SIMBA_011
CCGGCCGCGCCGTGGTGGTAACGACCTCAGGTGGCGAACAGGAGATAATACTGCACAAATCGATGAGCGGTCACTTCGAGGCGAATGTCGGCGTCAACGGCAAGACCATCCACATGCTCGTCGACACCGGTGCAAGCTCCGTGGTGCTCGCCAATGCGGATGCGGCGACAATCGGCATCGATACAACGAGCCTGCGCTACACCGTACCTGTCATGACGGCGAACGGTCGAACGGCGGCGGCTCCCATCACCCTGTCGG
>NZ_JAWRWN010000752.1:0-258 GCF_046535435.1 Achromobacter sp. SIMBA_011
CTCGGCGCCGGTGTGCTGGCGGCCATTTTCCTGATGAAGCGCGCGCTGCCGCGCTGGCCCGGCGTGCTGCTCGCCGTGATCGGCGCGACGGTCGCGACGCGGCTGTGGCCGCTGCCCGGCGTCGCGACGATCGGCGCGCTGCCGGGCGGCATTCCCGCGCCGCGCCTTCCGGCCGTGTCGCTCGCCGACCTCGGCGCACTGGCGTCCGGCGCGTTCGCCGTCGCGCTGGTGTCGTTCGCCGACATCAGCATGCTGTCG
>NZ_JAWRWN010000753.1:0-258 GCF_046535435.1 Achromobacter sp. SIMBA_011
CAGGCGAGAAAAGAGCGGAACCGATGTGCGCCGGTTGGCCGAGTGTCGATGGGATCGGGCCAAGCCTTAGGTCGAGATCAAGGGCGCAACGGCAGCCTATGTGACCTACGGCCATGTTTTTTTGGCCCGCTATGCCCCGTCATCTGTTTGCGGTGACGGCTTGAACTGCAGAATGACCAGGCGCCTGTGAAGGCGAAATTCCCGCCTCCCACTGGGCGTCCGTTCCTCAGCCGAGGCGGTCGATGGCGCTTGCAAGAT
>NZ_JAWRWN010000754.1:0-258 GCF_046535435.1 Achromobacter sp. SIMBA_011
GAATTCGATCACGTGAATCTTCAGCTCTGCGCGGCCGTCGAGGGCCTTGGCGTGGCACTGGCGTCGCTGCCGCTGATCGGTCGCGATCTCGCCGAGGGGCGCCTCGTGTGTCCGCTTGCGGCGCCGATATGGCGCGCCGACGACTACATGCTGGTGACGAATGCCGATCGCGGCGCGGATCCGGCGGTAGCCGCGTTCGAGCAATGGATCGAGCGCATGGCGGGCCGCGACGGCGGCGTGTGACTGCCGGGTTGCTTG
>NZ_JAWRWN010000755.1:0-258 GCF_046535435.1 Achromobacter sp. SIMBA_011
CCGGTCACTACGTCATTCCGCTCTACTACATCGGCGCACAATGGATAGCCCGCTGGAAATATATCGACCGCCCGGATATGACCCCGATATCAGGCAATCAGAAACAGACCTGGTGGGATGCACGGGCGCAATAGACCGCCCCTGCCCGGTCCAAGACAACGGAAGATAAAGCCATGGAACGCATCGTTATCGACGTCGTATCGGATATGGTCTGCCCCTGGTGTTATCTGGGCAAGGCGAGGCTCGATCTTGCCATTG
>NZ_JAWRWN010000756.1:0-258 GCF_046535435.1 Achromobacter sp. SIMBA_011
CGCTTGCGCCCGAAAAGCTGTTCAATTCTTTGACCTTGCGGACGATTAAGGCCTCGAAGCCCTATTTTACTCACATTCGCCGCGTTACTCGGGAAGCGGATTCGGTGGCAATCCGCGAAGCGACACAGACGCGATTGCGGTGGTTGGCCCGGTAACATATCGGCGAATGCTACCGTATCCGGCTTGTCATCGAAGGTATGGTGTGCAAAACGGCACGCGATATGCAAGGATGCGCCCGTATATCGTCGGGCGTTGATG
>NZ_JAWRWN010000757.1:0-258 GCF_046535435.1 Achromobacter sp. SIMBA_011
GGCTTTTGCTTATAAAGAGCGCCAGTCTTGCGGAAAAGTCAGAGGAAAGCCGGGACGGTTGTCGCTGTAGCCCATCGAGTAGTAGAGCCCTTCGTGCTGGCCCGCCCTCGGCAGCCGGTCGGCCGTGATGTCGACCAGCCCGCCCCAGCAGTAATCGAGCCGCACGGCCGCCAGCTCGGGGAAATAGCCGGCGAGGCCCGCGCGCAGGATTTCGCCGCTTTTCGCGTCGGAGCGCGGGCTCGACATCGCGAAGCGGGC
>NZ_JAWRWN010000758.1:0-258 GCF_046535435.1 Achromobacter sp. SIMBA_011
CGGCGAAGGCGCTTTCGTCGCCACCGATCTTGCGTCGTTCGCCGCCCTTGCCCGCACCGAACGCGTGGACGAAATCTGGATCGCGCTGCCGCTCGACGACGACGCCACGATCACCCGCGTGATCGACGAATTCCGCCACGATTTCGTCGAACTGCGCCTGATGCCGGACGTCAGCAAGCATGCGCTGTTCGGCAGCCGTGTCGAGGACATCCTCGGCGAACCGGCGATCTCGATGGCCGCACCGCCGCTGTCGCGCGG
>NZ_JAWRWN010000759.1:0-258 GCF_046535435.1 Achromobacter sp. SIMBA_011
GGTGAGGTCGCGCTCGCTGACCGCGCGGTCGCGCACCAGGTCGTCGTAGCGGCGGCGTTTGTCGGTGGCGGCGAGCGCGGCGGCCTGCGCCTTCGCGAGCGCGCCCTGCGCGGCATCGCGCGCCGCCATCAGCGGCGCGGAATCGATGCGGAACAGCACCGCGCCCTGCTTCACTTCCTGCCCTTCGTCGTACGTGCGCGCGGTCACGATCCCCGCGACCCGCGCGCGCACTTCCGCCTGCCGATACGCGTCGAGCCG
>NZ_JAWRWN010000760.1:0-258 GCF_046535435.1 Achromobacter sp. SIMBA_011
CATCGGGCCTGTCGAACTTCGTGCGGATCATGTGCGGCGGCATCGGCACGTCGATCTTCCAGACCGCGTGGGATCACCGCAACAACTTCCACCACGCGCAACTGGTCGAGCAGACCAACGTGTACAACCCGACGTTCAATCAGGCCGTCACGCAGATGGGCAAGCTCGGGCTGACGCCGGACCAGGCGCACGGCCTCATCAACAACATGGCCACGCAGCAGGCGGCCCAGCTCGGCGTGAACGATCTGTTCTACATCT
>NZ_JAWRWN010000761.1:0-258 GCF_046535435.1 Achromobacter sp. SIMBA_011
TAATTCATGAAGGTCAATCCAGGTCGCCGGCAACTATTGTCGGGCGGCGTGCTGGCGGGGGCGGCTGCGGCCGTTTCCACACTGGCAACGCCGGCCATAGCCCAATCTTTGCCCAACATTCGTTGGCGTCTGACGTCAGGCTTCCCGAACAATCTGGACACGATCTACGGCGGCGCCGTTGTCATGTCCAACGCCCTGAAGGCGATAACGGGAGGCAAATTCGAAATCCAGGTTTTCCAGGCAGGCGAGATCGTCCCC
>NZ_JAWRWN010000762.1:0-258 GCF_046535435.1 Achromobacter sp. SIMBA_011
CTGCGCTTCGTGCAGGACAACCATTCGGTGTCGTCGCGCAACGTGCTGCGCGGTTTGCATTATCAGGTGGTGCGTCCGCAGGGCAAGCTCGTGCGCGTGGTGGTGGGCGAGGTGTTCGACGTGGCGGTCGATCTGCGCCGCGCGTCGCCCACGTTCGGGCGCTGGACCGGCGTGCATCTGTCTGCCGCGAACCGGCTGCAATTCTGGGTGCCGCCGGGTTTCGCGCATGGGTTCGTCGTGCTCTCCGAGCGCGCCGAG
>NZ_JAWRWN010000763.1:0-258 GCF_046535435.1 Achromobacter sp. SIMBA_011
GACGTGATCGAACGGCTCGCTCGTGAAATCGCGACTGCCGACCCACGCGCGAATCTGCCCGTCGCGCGGATCGATGGCGACGAACCCGGCCTGCACGTCGGTCTTGGCCTTGCACAGCGCGCGCATGGAGCCGCGGTCGGCCGCGAGCTGCTTCATCGCGGCCGCGTCGTTCTTGCCGGCGTCCTGCGCCGCCTTGTATTCGGGCGACTCGCGCATGAAGGCGCGAAACACCTCGTTGTCCGTGCCGCAACCGTCGCT
>NZ_JAWRWN010000764.1:0-258 GCF_046535435.1 Achromobacter sp. SIMBA_011
CGAGGAATTTCTCGATATAGAGTTCGGGCGTTCCAAATGCTCGGCTTGCCTCTTCCCGCGTGACGAGGACGGCGTCCTGAAGGGTGGAGGCGTCACGAACGACGCGCATTCCGCGCCCGCCGCCGCCGCCGGCTGCCTTGACGATGACGGGATAGCCGATTTCGGCAGCGATTTTCGAAACCTCCGCCGTATCATCCGGCAGGGCGGAATCGGGGCCGGGAACGCAGGGCACGCCGGCCTCCATCATCGCCCGCTTGG
>NZ_JAWRWN010000765.1:0-258 GCF_046535435.1 Achromobacter sp. SIMBA_011
GCGGCATGGCGTCGATGGCGCTGCTGTCGCACCGGCTCAGCCGCGCATTGCAGCGACCCGCGCGGATGCACGCGATGAACCGCGTGACGGGCGGGCTGCTGGTCGGGATGGGCGCGATCATGGCCGGTTGGAACTGAGGGCCGCGGGCGGGCGCGTCGGGGATTGCGCGGGTGTGACGCGCCGTAGCCCGGAATTTGCGGCGCGGGAGTGGCCGGGCCGCGTAGGTCCGTCGCATAGAGCAGACCGCGTGGGCAGTAT
>NZ_JAWRWN010000766.1:0-258 GCF_046535435.1 Achromobacter sp. SIMBA_011
GGCGCGCGTTGCAGATCCGCCGGCTCGCGGCGCAGCTGCCGCTCGATGCGATCGTCGTCGAGACCGACGCGCCCGACATCGCGCCCGAATGGGCGTACAAGTCGCGCAATACGCCCGACCAGGTGCCGCGCATCGGCGCCGTGCTCGCCGAACTGCGCGGCCTCGACCCCCACGCGCTGTCCCTATCCACAACGGCCAACGCGCTCGCCGCGCTGCCGCGCCTCGCACTTTCGTCCGCATAATCGTCGTCACGTGGTG
>NZ_JAWRWN010000767.1:0-258 GCF_046535435.1 Achromobacter sp. SIMBA_011
TCGGCGATCACGCGAAGAACATCGCCGAGTTCATCATCTACATCGTGAAGGGCACCGACGTGCGGCATCAGCCGCGCGACACGCTCGATCGCGAAGCCAACAGTTAATCGACTCCGTATAGGAAGAACAGAGGTGCCGATGCCCAGCAACATTCTCGTCGTCGAAGATGAGCCCGCGATTTCCGAACTGATCTCGGTGAATCTCCAGCATGCCGGTCACTGCCCGATCCGCGCCTACAACGCGGAGCAGGCGCAGAAC
>NZ_JAWRWN010000768.1:0-258 GCF_046535435.1 Achromobacter sp. SIMBA_011
GCCGTTCTGCCCAGCTCACATTTTCTTGCTGAGAAAATGACCGGAAAAATTGATTTTCATAAAGCTGAATACATTGTTGAATACGGGCCGGGCACGGGAGTATTTACAAAAAAGCTGCTTGAAAAACGTCAGCCTGGGACGATGATCTTATTGATAGAAAAAAATGAGGAATTTTATGCTTTACTGAAAGAAAAATATAAAGAGGAACAAAACCTATTTATTGTACATGGATCGGCTGAACATATTGAGAGTCATATG
>NZ_JAWRWN010000769.1:0-258 GCF_046535435.1 Achromobacter sp. SIMBA_011
GATCGTATAATAAATTTGAATAGGGATATCACATGCATTTAAATAATCAGTCATAATTTCTAAAGAAACTTCTTCTGGAATTTTTCCGTTGCTAGCTCCTAGTAAAGGAAAGGCAATTGAAGTAATTGCTTTTTCCTTATAAGTATCTATAAATTTCTGTAACCCTAACTTCAAATATTCTTCCTTCGAGGGATACTTCCAATGTTTCTTAGTAGGAAAATTCAAAATCCATTTTGCTTCGGTCTTATATAACCAAAG
>NZ_JAWRWN010000770.1:0-258 GCF_046535435.1 Achromobacter sp. SIMBA_011
CGCGCCATCATGGCGCGGCCCAGCTTAACGAACTCGTCGATATAGAACTGATAGTTCGTATAAAGCACGTAGTTCTGGAAGTGCGTGGGCGCCGTGGCCGTGTAGTGCTTCAGGCGATGCAGCGAGAAGTCCACGCGCGGCGCCGTGAAGAGCGCCAGCGGAAACGGCTCGCCGGGCGCCGGTTCGTAGGTGCCGTTCACGATGCGGTCGTCGAGTTCCGCGAGGTCGGGCGTGTCGAATACGTCGCGCATCGCGAAC
>NZ_JAWRWN010000771.1:0-258 GCF_046535435.1 Achromobacter sp. SIMBA_011
GTCGAGCACGCGCGCGTAGGCGTGCAGCGCGTCGTCGTGCCGGCGCAGCGCGCGCAACGCGTGGCCGCGATGGAAGTGCGCGAGCTTGTCGAGCGGCGCGAGCGCGATCGCGCGTGAGAGGTCGTCGAGCGCATCGTCGTAACGATGCGTTTCGAGCCGCACGCGTGCCCGCGTGAACCACGCCGGCGGGCACTGCGGGTCGAGCTCGAGCGCGCTCTCGCACAGCGCGTGCGCGTCGGCGTGGCGATCGACGCGCAT
>NZ_JAWRWN010000772.1:0-258 GCF_046535435.1 Achromobacter sp. SIMBA_011
ACGGAAAAGCGTGTGCGAGAACTGATCGACGAAACGTCGACTCAGGGCTTCGCGCTCGATCGCGGCGAATTGCTGGTCGGCGTGGCGGGCGTGTCGGTGCCGATTTTCGCGGTGGAATCGGGGCCCGTGGCCTCGCTCGGCCTCACCTTCCTGTCGGCCCGGCTCACGCCGGAGTTGCTCGACAAATACGTGAATCTTCTCAAGGAAGAAGTCGGGCGCATCGCGCCCAATCTGAATCCGCTCGACCGGCGTTTAACG
>NZ_JAWRWN010000773.1:0-258 GCF_046535435.1 Achromobacter sp. SIMBA_011
GCCTTCGCCTGCCGCCGCACCGCTTCGTAGTCGCTGTCGGCGTCGAGCACGACGAGGCTGGCCGGCCGCCCGACCTCGATCCCGTAGCGCTCGCCGAGATGCATCGTCGTCGCGCCGTGGTCGGTGACGAAGTCGAGGCAGCGCTGCAGGTCCTCGTAGCCCATCATGTGGCAGATATGGAGGCCGGCGTCGAGCACGCGCAGGATATTGCCGTTGCCGAGCGGATACCACGGATCCTTGATCGAATCCTGCCCGAAG
>NZ_JAWRWN010000774.1:0-257 GCF_046535435.1 Achromobacter sp. SIMBA_011
GCCTTCGTTGCCGGCCTCGCGACTCAGGCGGGTTTCAGCGAAGTCGGCAAGCACAGCGTCGAATTCACGGAAGATTGGGGGCAACTGTTGAATTATTTTGTCTTCTTCCTGTTCGGATTACTCATCACGCTTGTCTGGAAACAGTTCGATTTCGCGATCGTCGCGTATGCGCTGCTGAGTCTCACGCTGATCCGCATGATCCCCGTCGCGCTCGCACTGCGGGGCACGCACCTGAGCAAGCCCACCGTGCTTTTCAT
>NZ_JAWRWN010000775.1:0-257 GCF_046535435.1 Achromobacter sp. SIMBA_011
GGAGGGAATACGTCGGCGCGACGGTCGGTGTATCGAGACGCTCGCGCATAGAGATGGCTGGCTCTATCGAACTGTTGATAAACGTCCGGGGAGGGCTGCGTCGAAGTTTACAGACTTCTTAAACACCCCACGCGCCGCTTACGCGACTTGTACGACCGGCAACGCACCCGTGAATCGGGGGGTAGGCGCCGTCATAACAATTTTCCGGCAGCCTGCTATGGAAGCGCGAAGGGTGCGATTCGTCGTTTCACTCGAAG
>NZ_JAWRWN010000776.1:0-257 GCF_046535435.1 Achromobacter sp. SIMBA_011
GGTAGCCGAGCCGCGTGCCGAACGTCTCGCCTTTCGGATAGCCGCCGAGCACCGCCTCGGGCAACACCACGAGCGATGCGCCGCTGTCGCGGATCGCGGTTTCGTAAGCGAGGATCGCGTCGAGCGTGGCGCGCGTGCCGGCCGGCGATGCGCCGATCTGCAGCGCGGCGATGACTGAGGTGGACATGAAGGCGTCTCCGGTGAAGGTGTCGAACGGGATGGAACGGGATCGAATGGGAGACGCCATCTTTGCCGAT
>NZ_JAWRWN010000777.1:0-257 GCF_046535435.1 Achromobacter sp. SIMBA_011
GCCTGCTGACGGGCGTCGTGACTTACGGCGCGGCATTCGGCGGGCTGTTCTCGCTGGTCTTCGCGTTTGCATACGGGCGAGGCAGCCGCCTCCCGGCGCGGCCGCTCGCGGCATGGCTCGCGGCGGCGGCGTTCGTCGCGCTCGTGATCGTGCCGAGCATCAAATACCCGGCCAATCCGCCGGCGGTCGGCGACCACGACACGATCGGCTATCGCACGGGCCTGTTCTTCCTGATGATCGCGATCTCGGTCGCGACG
>NZ_JAWRWN010000778.1:0-257 GCF_046535435.1 Achromobacter sp. SIMBA_011
CGGTGCGCTCCGACTGGCGCCGGTGATTGTTCTTCCACAGGTGGTCGTACACGCAGTTGTGGAAATAGTAGAACTCGAGGTGCTTGAACTCGGCCTTCGCGGCCGAGAACAGTTCTTCGGTGCGCTTGATGTGGTCGTCCATCGAGCCGCCGACGTCGAGCAGCATCAGCACCTTCACGTTGTTGTGGCGCTCGGGCACCATCCGCAGATCGAGCCAGCCGGCGTTCGCGGCCGTGCTGCGGATCGTGCCGGGCAGG
>NZ_JAWRWN010000779.1:0-257 GCF_046535435.1 Achromobacter sp. SIMBA_011
TTTCCACGTGAGACCGCGCTGCAATGCGTGGCCCTGGGCGCTGCGAGCGCCGGCCTCGTCGGCCGAGCGCGGACGAAATCCCGCTTGCTCCATCTGCCTCCTCCTCTCGTTGAACGCTAAACAACCAAAATCACCGGGCCAATAGGGAGAAATCGGGAAGTACGGTCATGACGCGGCGTGAAAGCGAATGCGCGAAGATGCAGACGCGCACGCTATTCAACATGTATTTGCAGGTGCTTTCACGCGCGTCGACTCCC
>NZ_JAWRWN010000780.1:0-257 GCF_046535435.1 Achromobacter sp. SIMBA_011
CATCAAGTCGTCGGAGTTCACGCCGCTCACGATGCTGCGTATCGCGGAGCTGGCGACCGAAGCCGGTTTACCCCCGGGCACGCTGAACGTGATCAACGGCACCGGCCAGGTGGGTGCGAAGGTGATCGGCGATCCGCGCGTGGCGAAGGTGTCGTTCACGGGTTCGGTGCCGACCGGTCGCATCATCGGCGAGCAAGCCGTCAACGCGAACTTCACGCGCTTCACGCTCGAGCTGGGCGGCAAGAACGCGGCGGCAT
>NZ_JAWRWN010000781.1:0-257 GCF_046535435.1 Achromobacter sp. SIMBA_011
GTGCTACAGGTGCGCCTTCTGCGTCGGCGACGGACGGCCGCAGCCAGCTCTCGATCAATTCGTGCGCCTCGTCGAGCCCCGTGCGCTTCAGCGCCGAGAACAGCTGGACGGTCAGCTTGCCCTTCACGCCCTGGTCGCGGTACGCGTCGAGCCCCTTCTGCGTGTTGCGCAGCGCGTTGATGCTCTCTTGTCGCGTCAATTTGTCGCACTTCGTCAGCAGCGTGTGGATCGGCTTGCCGGTCGGGGCGAACCACTCG
>NZ_JAWRWN010000782.1:0-257 GCF_046535435.1 Achromobacter sp. SIMBA_011
GCCGCCGGAAGTCGAGAACAAGCCGCTCGTGTGGCCGTACTGGCCGGTCAAGCTGCGCACCTCGTCGTCGCACGAGGAAGGCTGCTCGCGTGACTGGGCTGTCGCGACCAAGCGTCTCGAAGGCAAGAACGGCAAGGTCGAGAAGCTGATCGCCGCGCGCGTCGAGTGGAAGGACGGCAAGATGGTCGAGGTGCCGGGCTCGGAATTCGAAATGAAGGCCGACCTCGTGCTGCTCGCGATGGGCTTCACGCAGCCGG
>NZ_JAWRWN010000783.1:0-257 GCF_046535435.1 Achromobacter sp. SIMBA_011
GCACTGATCAACACGGATCATGCATCGGCTCAAGGCGGATCGGTGAAGGTGGACTGGCTGTTTTGACGGGTTGGAAGCGGGTTGTTCGATCGTGCCATCTGTCCGGCGGGTAACCCGGGTGCGGTTTCGATTCGCGCAGCAGGTTGTGGTCACGCGCCGTCAGCAAGGCCGCTTCGTCGCTTGCGTCGGCGAGCGCACGATATGCGTGGATTGATTACTGATCGAGTCAGAACGGTATGGTTCGCTGGCGGTCCCAG
>NZ_JAWRWN010000784.1:0-257 GCF_046535435.1 Achromobacter sp. SIMBA_011
GGAACATGAGAGGACCACAGGCGTAAAGTGGGGAGGGGGAGGGGCGTGTGCGACAGACAGGGAGCTTCAGGGGTATAGGTATTCCGATCCAAAGGGTCATGCCGCACCAGGTTCTTGCGGGTGGGTTTTGATGGTTTGCGACGTAATGGTTGTTGCCTGGAACTGATAACTGCGCGCCGAGGCAACCGGTCAGGCAAGCAATTGATAGCGCAGCTAGTATGGCTTTTTCCATGTATGACCTCTATGAAAGCAATGCT
>NZ_JAWRWN010000785.1:0-257 GCF_046535435.1 Achromobacter sp. SIMBA_011
TCTGTTGAGTGGTCAGATCCACCGGCAGATAGATCATCCAACCGACGCCGGGGCGATCCTGAAAAGCCTGCTTCTCCGTGTAGCCGTCAGGCGCGGCCGAGATCACGGCCGGCGAAAATTCCTGTGCGGTCTTGACCACAATACTAACCACAACGTTCTTGTTGTCGATGAATGCCCCGCGAGCGCCTATTGATACCGTATCGGGGAAATGCCCGCCGCACGCGAAGACCTCGACCGATGCGCCGATGGAATCGTCG
>NZ_JAWRWN010000786.1:0-257 GCF_046535435.1 Achromobacter sp. SIMBA_011
TTGAGGTTCTGGTATGGCGCCTACAAACCGGAGAAGCGCGGTGATGAACATTACCCCAAAGGAGATTAAGGTGGACATGTAGAGTAGCGCGTAGGGAAGGCGCAACGCGACCGAAGGACGAGAGGCCCCTTGGATCGTCATTTCAAAACTGAGGATGGTTGCATACGCGAGAAATGAAAGCATTGCGAGATCCGCCAAGCGCCTCACGTAACCCGCAAGCGATGGCGGCAACATATCTAGGAAAAAGGTAATGCGTA
>NZ_JAWRWN010000787.1:0-257 GCF_046535435.1 Achromobacter sp. SIMBA_011
GCGCTTTCTGACGCAGATCTCGTCATCGAGGCCGTCTTCGAAGACCGGGATGTGAAAAAGGCCGTCATCGAGGCCGTGGAGGCCGTGCTGCCTGAGGGAGCGATCTTCGCCTCCAACACCTCCACCTTGCCAATCACTGGCCTTGCGAAGAACTCCAAGCGCCCGGCGGATTTCATCGGCATCCACTTCTTCTCGCCGGTCGAGAAGATGATGCTGACGGAAGTGATCCTCGGCAAGGAAACCGGCGACAAGGCGCT
>NZ_JAWRWN010000788.1:0-257 GCF_046535435.1 Achromobacter sp. SIMBA_011
GGAGGAAAAAAAATAAGCTCTTTCGTTTCTGAGTTTGAAGAGTGGCTTGATAAAGAAGCACCAGAGATAGCTGAGGAAGATATTCAAGAATTGTTGAGAAGGCGGCCGTTGTAAAAGTATTTATAAAGTTGCAAGGGGAATGTTCTCGATTGATTATGTGGAGGTTGTAAGTTTTCTTTTGTTGTGGTGTTGAAAAGTGGCGTTAAAAAGCTTTTTCATTGAAAGTTAATGTAATTAATTGTTTTGGAGGTTAGGGG
>NZ_JAWRWN010000789.1:0-257 GCF_046535435.1 Achromobacter sp. SIMBA_011
GGGCTTGCGCTGCACACCCCGTTCTCCCGTTCGCGTGGGGTGTATCGGGTTAGAAGCCGATGTCTCTAAAACGTTTCCTATTGTGATCCGGTGCACTGAAATAGTTGTTAAAGAGTGTCATCGGCCATTTTTTTAATACCTTTAATCGGTCGAAATTGCCGATCGGTGCGGCTTCATTGTGCAGGCGGCGCGGAGGCGGGCGTCGCGTCCGCC
The DNA here is from genome assembly GCF_046535435.1 of Achromobacter sp. SIMBA_011. Taxonomy (NCBI): domain Bacteria; kingdom Pseudomonadati; phylum Pseudomonadota; class Betaproteobacteria; order Burkholderiales; family Alcaligenaceae; genus Achromobacter; species Achromobacter sp. SIMBA_011. The sequence goes on from NZ_JAWRWN010000789.1 coordinate 214, forward strand.
GGCGCGGGCATAGGCGGTCGGGCCGACGGCTGCTCGGATGGCCG
>NZ_JAWRWN010000790.1:0-257 GCF_046535435.1 Achromobacter sp. SIMBA_011
CGCGTGGCCGGGCAGAACACCGAAGCTGCCGGTCGCATCCTCCGCACGGAAGGCAACGACATCAGGTGCGTCGACCAGCATCCCGGCGGGCGTCGCGATGGTCATGTGAAGCGCCGTGCTCATGACGTTTCCCGCTCCTGCTCGCGTGCTTCGTCCAGCGTCCCGACCATGTACAGCGATTGTTCCCGCCACGCGTCGCATTCGCCGTCCAGAATCGCGCGGCATCCTGCAATCGTGTCGTCAACCGCGACGGAACG
>NZ_JAWRWN010000791.1:0-257 GCF_046535435.1 Achromobacter sp. SIMBA_011
TCATGGTGGCCGGGCGCGCGATGCCCGCGCTGGTGGTCGCCATCCTGCTGATGTCGGAATTCATCGGCGCGAAATCGACGGTCGGGACCTCGCAGGAAGCGTTCTCGGCCGGCATCGCCGCGTCGTGGTCGGTGCTGGCGGCGGCCATCGGCTTTCTGTTGTTCGGCCTGTTCATGGCCAAGCGCCTGTATGCGTCCGGCGAGTTCACGATCTCCGGCTTCATCGCGCAACGCTATGGCCACGGCGCGAAGCTCGCC
>NZ_JAWRWN010000792.1:0-256 GCF_046535435.1 Achromobacter sp. SIMBA_011
CCCATGACGGTCTTCAGATGCGCGACGGCGTCACGTTTGGCGGCAGGCCCTACCATTTTTTGCAGCGACATCCTTCAGGATCGCATTGTCCAGCATGACCTCAGCCAAAAGCTTCTTCAGCTTGGCGTTCTCGTCTTCAAGCGTCTTCAGCCGCTTCGCCTCGGAGACTTCCATGCCGCCGTATTTGGCCTTCCATTTAATGGGATGGACTGTTCCCCCACCCCGCAGTCAAACTGGTCGCGCCAACAAAGGAGGT
>NZ_JAWRWN010000793.1:0-256 GCF_046535435.1 Achromobacter sp. SIMBA_011
GGCGTCATGCGCCTGCGGTGCATGGCCGTCGAGGAGTGCATTTTTGGCGACGGCCTGCGCGCTTACAACTTCCTCAAAATCCAAAAAAGTCGCCGATCGTCTCAAACGTGATCGCGTGCCCTGACCCCATCCTGTCGCGTCGATCGCTGCATTTTTTGCTTGATGTCAAAAATCTTCCGCCGCAGAATGTCGGTTCATTTATGTTCTATGTGTTCATTTTTGAACATGTGAAGACCTATCGAGCAACCGGACGGAC
>NZ_JAWRWN010000794.1:0-256 GCF_046535435.1 Achromobacter sp. SIMBA_011
CTGTTCGCGTCGACCTTCACGCGCAGCCAGATCGCCGCGATCTTCATGACGATCGTCGGTACGCTGATACCGGTCGTGCAGTTCTCGGGGCTGCTCACGCCGCTGTCGTCGCTGGAAGGCAGCGGCAAGTGGATCGGCACGATCTATCCGGCCACCTACATGCTCGCGATCAGCCGCGGCGGCGCGCAACTGTCGAGCGCCGGCGAGCCGGTCGAACTCGGGCCGCAGCGTGAATATGCGGCGCTGTATGCGCAGT
>NZ_JAWRWN010000795.1:0-256 GCF_046535435.1 Achromobacter sp. SIMBA_011
CTCTCGCCGAAGAAACGCTGAGTACATGTAAAAACCGCAGCAGGCTCGCCAGCAAAGGCCCAAGCAAAGCACATCGTCCCTGGAGGTACCCCAGATTCGTCGGTAGGCCCCGCTACTCCTGTTGTTGCGATTACCACATTGGCATCGCTGTCTCGCAATGCACCCAACGCCATTTCCCACGCCACAGGCTCGCTAGTGAGCCCGTAGCGCTCGATGGTCTCGGAACTGACCCCCAGCAAACGCTTTTTCGCACTCG
>NZ_JAWRWN010000796.1:0-256 GCF_046535435.1 Achromobacter sp. SIMBA_011
GTCGTTCTCGCCTGCAACAATTACGAGATCATCGATCTCGGCGTGATGGTGCCGACGACGAAAATCCTTGAAACGGCGATTGCTGAAAAGGTCGATGTTATCGGTCTTTCCGGTCTCATCACGCCTTCGCTTGACGAGATGGTGCATGTGGCGGCGGAAATGGAGCGGCAGGGTTTCAACATTCCGCTGCTGATCGGCGGCGCAACGACGAGCCGTGTGCATACGGCGGTGAAAATCCATCCGCGTTACGAGCAGG
>NZ_JAWRWN010000797.1:0-256 GCF_046535435.1 Achromobacter sp. SIMBA_011
GAAGCCTTGCAGGACGAGGAAGAAGAGAAGCGGGTCGAGGCGGCCGACATTCTGCGCTCGCTGGTGGACCAGATCGTTCTGACGCCGGTGGACGACAAGATGGCGATCGATGTCCAGGGCGATCTGGCTGGCATTCTGACGATTGCGGCACAAACGAAAAACCCCGCCGGTGGGCGGGGTGGATCGCAAGTAAAGATGGTTGCGGGGGCAGGATTTGAACCTGCGGCCTTCAGGTTATGAGCCTGACGAGCTACCG
>NZ_JAWRWN010000798.1:0-256 GCF_046535435.1 Achromobacter sp. SIMBA_011
CCTGCTGCGGGTGTTCCGGGCATTTCTGGATGCCAACCAGCTGGAGGCGGATTGGGAAAGTGTGGAGAGGGCGGGCAACCGTGTTCTTGTCAACTCGCTCTCCATGATGTCTCCGTTCGGGCCGGCCGAAAAGCAGGCGCTGCTGGAAGCACCCGATCTGAAAACGCGGGCCGAAACATTGATCGCCATCACCGAAATCGTTCTTGCCCAGGGATCGGGCGAGGGCGGCAACGTGCTGCAGTAGGGTCGCCGCCAT
>NZ_JAWRWN010000799.1:0-256 GCF_046535435.1 Achromobacter sp. SIMBA_011
ATGAGGATTTTCTTGCCAGCCAAAAGGTCGTTTGCGTACATGCTTCAATTCCCGCTGAAAGTCGGTTGACGTTTTTCCATGAAGGCCGCAACGGCTTCCTGGTGATCCTGGGTCTGGCGCGTCAGCGGGTTGAGGTCGACCTCACGGCGCCAGGCGGCCTCCACGCTGTCACCACCACGCACCAGCGAAGCTTTGAGCAACACCAATGTCACAGGTGGCAGTTGAGCCAGCTTCTGGGCACGCTGCACCGCTGCCT
>NZ_JAWRWN010000800.1:0-256 GCF_046535435.1 Achromobacter sp. SIMBA_011
CTTGCGCCTCGTGACACGCCCGCGCGTCAGCACGGTTTCACGCCCACGGATGCGGGCAGCAGCGCCGCCGGCGGCAGCTTCGCGCGGCGCTCGGGCGGGAGCGCCTGCAACGCGCGCCGCCCGCGCATGCCCAGAAAATATTCGCGGATGAACGGATCGTCCACGCCGGCCGCCTCCTCCACGGGCGCGGCCACCAGCACCTTGCGCTCCGCGATCACGGCCACGCGCGTGGAAAGCGCGACCATCGCGTCCAGAT
>NZ_JAWRWN010000801.1:0-256 GCF_046535435.1 Achromobacter sp. SIMBA_011
CGGCGAAAACCCCGGCCATCAAGCCGATGAGGACAGGCACCCAAAGCCGCGCGGATTCAATCTTGTCCTCGCGGTAGATGATGAATTCCTTGATGAAGGCAAGGATGGCGATGGCGATGGCGGCACTGATGAAAGGCGCCAGAACCCACGCGAAAGCGATACTGCCGAGCGACAGCCAGTCGACCGCCCCGATGCCATAGGCTGCCATGCCCGCGCCGGCAACGCCACCGACCACCGTGTGGGTGGTGGAAATCGG
>NZ_JAWRWN010000802.1:0-256 GCF_046535435.1 Achromobacter sp. SIMBA_011
GGTGACGCTGACGGCGGTGATGAGTGCCGGTCTGAATGATGCCGAGGATCTGGGGCGCTGGCTGGAGGATAAACGCCATGGCGCATTCGTTCTCGGGCCCGGTTTCGGCGATCTCGAAAAGGCGCGGCAATTCGTGTCCCTGCTTGGCGACAAGGCCGTGGTTCTGGATGCAGATGCGATCACCGCTTTCAGGGATCGTCCGGAGACCCTGTTCGAGCGCGTGACATCCGGCACGGGAAAATTCGTGCTGACGCCG
>NZ_JAWRWN010000803.1:0-256 GCF_046535435.1 Achromobacter sp. SIMBA_011
GCCGCACTCGCGCGCGCGCTGAACCTCGACTTCACGCAGCAGGTGCCGGGCGTCGTGACGACCGTGCATGCGGACGCGGCGTCGGGGCCGGCGACCGGCAAGTTCGTGTTCACCGGCGGAGTGTTCGGGTTCCTCGACATGGCCGATGCAAGCAATCCGTACTTCACGGTCGGCGCGTTCGTGCAGTGACCGCGCGCAGCGACACGGCGGCGCCGCGCAGGTGCGCGGCGCCCGGACAGAACAGGGGAGACTTCAT
>NZ_JAWRWN010000804.1:0-256 GCF_046535435.1 Achromobacter sp. SIMBA_011
TCGGAGGTAGCAGTCGCCGCAGATAAATATGGGACGCCTACCGAGCCGAAGAGCTCATTGTAACGTTGGAGAGAGTTTCATGAAAAAGGCAATCATATTTGCGCTGGTCGGCCTGTCGCTTGCAAGCTGCACGCAGACTGAAAAGGGAGCTTCGATCGGTGCCGTTTCCGGTGCGGTCCTTGGCGGCGCTATCACGGGCAATGTTCGTGGCGCGGCAGTGGGCGCAGCGATCGGCGGCGTAGGCGGCGCATTGATC
>NZ_JAWRWN010000805.1:0-256 GCF_046535435.1 Achromobacter sp. SIMBA_011
GTGCGGCAGCAGCACGCTCGCGGAGCGCACCTTGTACCACTCGGGATTCGCCGCCACCGCCACTGCGCCAGTGCGCTCGGACTCGTCGGCGAGTTCGAGCAGAATCCGGCGAAAGCGCACGACGGCCGCGTCGGCGGAACTGAGATTTTCGCGCGTTCGATCGACGATCGATCCCATGCTTTCCTGCACCGCCGTATCCTGCATCCCGATGCCGTCGATACCGGTCGTGCTGTAGAGGCGCTGCTTCTCGCGATCG
>NZ_JAWRWN010000806.1:0-256 GCF_046535435.1 Achromobacter sp. SIMBA_011
GTCGTTCCTGGCCGGCCTCACGACCCAGCTGAGCAACCCGAAGACTGCGATCTGGTACGGCAGCATCTTCGCGGCGCTGCTGCCGCAACATCCGCCGCTGTGGTGCTACCTGGCGCTGCCGCCGCTCGTGTTCGCGGTCGAGTTCGGCTGGTACACGATCGTCGCGCTGTGCTTCTCCACCCGCCGGCCGCGCGAGCTGTATCTCCGGGCGAGGAAGTGGGTCGACCGCATCGCGGCCGGTGCGATCGCGCTGCTC
>NZ_JAWRWN010000807.1:0-256 GCF_046535435.1 Achromobacter sp. SIMBA_011
GCGGCGCGGGTCGGCCGCACGCAGTCCGCGCTCAGCCAGCAGATGCGGCGGCTCGAGGAGAGCGTCGACCAGCCGCTGTTCCAGCGCACCGGGCGCGGCGTGGTGCTCACGCATCCCGGCGAGCGGCTGCTGCTGCATGCGCAGCGCATCCTGCGGCAGCACGACGAGGCGCTGGCCGATCTGTGCGGCACGGGGCTGTCGGGCACGATCCGCTTCGGGTGCCCGGACGATTACGCGCAGGTGTGGCTGCCGTCGC
>NZ_JAWRWN010000808.1:0-256 GCF_046535435.1 Achromobacter sp. SIMBA_011
GGCGGGGTGTCGTTCGACGTGACCCAATCCAGTTCCGAGAGCCTGCGGGGCCAGGTGAGCCGGGGGCAGAGTGCCCGCGCTCTGTACTCCAAGACCCTGGGCACCACCGATACCAGCTTCACCATGATTGGCTATCGCTACTCCACCGAGAACTACCGGACCTTCAGCCAGCATATGGAGGAGTCCGGCGAAGTCGGTGGGAGCCATTACGGACGGCAGAAAAGCCGCTTTGACCTGAACGTCAACCAACCCCTGG
>NZ_JAWRWN010000809.1:0-256 GCF_046535435.1 Achromobacter sp. SIMBA_011
GCAATCACCAATGAACAAGCGCCGTGATTTTCAAGAAGACCAATCAGCGCATCCTCGGCGTTGCTAAAACTCGCTACACAAGCGCCCAGCTCAGTGAGAATCTGGGCCAGCACCATATTGAGGGTTTCGTCGTCTTCCACGATCAGCACATGGTGCCCGCTTAACGATAGTCCGTCAGCTTCTAACCTCATTTGAACCACCGCCATGAGAAGACTGAGCGTGCCGCGATCAGCGGAGCGGTTCGCTCAAGGCCGTT
>NZ_JAWRWN010000810.1:0-256 GCF_046535435.1 Achromobacter sp. SIMBA_011
GCAGGCATGCGGCAGAGGATCTGCCATCGACCTATAACTGGTTGTCCGAGCCCCTTGGCAAGATCCATCGGCTGGTCGAGCATGTGTACCGCGGCGATGGGTACGTTGCCATTCACGATCTGCTCGGCGAGGATCATGCAGACCTGTCGGCTGGATCGCTTGCTGGTGGCGCGCGAAGAGAAACGGTTCCGGCACAGGGTTCCATCGTTGCGCGGATTCTCAGCGCCGTGCCGAACTGGCGTCGACGCGGCTGATG
>NZ_JAWRWN010000811.1:0-255 GCF_046535435.1 Achromobacter sp. SIMBA_011
GCACGCGATCGGCGTCGAGCATGCAGAGCGCGAGGCGGCGCGCCTCGTCGAACGCGTCGCCGGTCAGGATGAAGTCGAGATGCTCCTGGAAGCGGAACGGCGTCAGCTCGGGAAAGCGGTGCGCGGGGACGTCCTCGAGATCGAGCGGATCGACGTCGAGATCGGCGCGCAGGAACGTCTGGCTGAAGTTGATCACGATGAAGTGCGCGCCGTCCGGATGCGGAATCAGGTGCTCGCGGTGCGGCAGCACGAACG
>NZ_JAWRWN010000812.1:0-255 GCF_046535435.1 Achromobacter sp. SIMBA_011
ACTCGACTAAAGGGCATGACTTGGGATCACCCGCGCGGCTATGATTGCGTCGTTGCGGCTGCGGCGGCCTACCGCGCGCAGACCGGTATTGAGGTGCAGTGGGACAAGCGCTCGTTGCAGGCTTTTGCCGACGCGCCGATTCTGGATCTGGCAGCGCGCTATGATTTCATCGTGCTTGATCATCCGCATGTTGGGCAGATTGCCGATACCGGCGCGCTTTTGGCCTTGCCGGCTGCAGGTGGGCAGGGCACTTCG
>NZ_JAWRWN010000813.1:0-255 GCF_046535435.1 Achromobacter sp. SIMBA_011
GCCAGCCGCAATCGCAAAGCGCGGTGTTCTCGCGTATCGCGCGTTACGGCTGGAATCCGCAGACCGCGATCGACGCGCCGCGCTGGCTGCTCGGGCGCACGTGGGGTCAATCGACCGATTCGCTGAAACTCGAAGCGCGTTTCCCGGCGGCCACCGTCGATGCCTTGCGCGCGCTCGGCCACGACGTCGAAGTGCTCGACGCTTACGACGAAGCGATGGGTCATGCCGGTGCAATCATTCGGTATCCGAATGGAT
>NZ_JAWRWN010000814.1:0-255 GCF_046535435.1 Achromobacter sp. SIMBA_011
GTCCTTTGACTTTGTTCCGCACGTATCGGGTAGTTCTGTTCGATGGCACCGAACCAATAAGTCTGCAATGTTTGATCTCACTGTCGATGCGCGCGACAGGGCCTTAGATCTAAGCCTGATTCGCGGAGAGCAGATGGTCGCTCAAAAATCGGCACCGATTGTGAAAACCGCGATCGTGCGAGCAGACGAATTTTGGCGACGGGTAAATTCGGTAGAGGACGTCGTCCCGGCGTTCGAATGGCTGCGAGACTATCT
>NZ_JAWRWN010000815.1:0-255 GCF_046535435.1 Achromobacter sp. SIMBA_011
GTCACGACACGGTCGGCATAGGCCTTCGCATCGTCGACGAGTTTCGCGGCGTCGCCCTGCGCCTTCGGCAACAGGTCGTTCGTATACGCTTGCGCGGCGCGCTTGGCGGCCTCGCGCTCGTCGCGCGCCTTCGCGACCTCGGCATACGCGGCCTGCGTCTGTTCCGGCGCCGCGACGCTTTGCATCGTGACGGCCGTGACCTCGAGCCCGGACTGGTAGCGGTCGAGATCGCGCTGGATCGCGGCGGACAGCTGG
>NZ_JAWRWN010000816.1:0-255 GCF_046535435.1 Achromobacter sp. SIMBA_011
CTGCCGTGCTGGCGCTCGTCTGCCTCGTCATCATCCCCATGCCGTTCGGCAATGTGAAACAGGCGCTGGCGGATATTCTTCTGGTGACACCGCTGGAATTCAAGCAGCACGTGGACAGGGTGGCAGGGGAGATCGTGGCGAAGTTCGGCTTCTCTTCGCACTATTCCTATGTCGCCCGTGTCGGCCGCGGTCGGCAGATCGAACTCTTCTTCATCGTGCCGAAGAACTGGCCGGCCCGGCGCCTGGAAGAATGGG
>NZ_JAWRWN010000817.1:0-255 GCF_046535435.1 Achromobacter sp. SIMBA_011
CGACATCCATGCGCGCCGTAACCGCATCGACGGACGATTCCGCCTCAAGCGTGTCATCAAGCTCGACTTCGGTCAGCGCACGCGCGCCCCTGCCTCGATAGTGGTCGATGAGCTTGTAGCGCGCTATCGAAAAGAACCAGGCCGTAAACGGCCTCGCACGATCATAGGTCTCCCTTTTGGCGTGAAGCGACAGCAGAGTTTCCTGGACAAGATCCTCCACATCGCCTCTGGATGCCGACGACATGCGATGGCCGT
>NZ_JAWRWN010000818.1:0-255 GCF_046535435.1 Achromobacter sp. SIMBA_011
CGCGGTATTTCTATGACGCGTTCGGCCGGCGTATTGCGAAGGAGGTGAACGGCGAGCGGACGGTGTTCGGTTGGGATGGTGACACGCTGGCGTACGAGAGCGACGGCGAGCGCGGTACGCACTATCTGTACGAGCCGCGGACGTTCGTGCCGCTGGCGCAGTATGTTGCGGAGCCGGTGGAGGGCATTGCGACGCCGCAGTGGAAGAGCACCGATCGCTATGTGCCGGAGGAGGATCCGCTACAGAAAATGCCGG
>NZ_JAWRWN010000819.1:0-255 GCF_046535435.1 Achromobacter sp. SIMBA_011
GTTGCCGATATGGCCGCCACAACCGTGGGGCACGCCCGCGCGCGACGGCGCTGCACGCGACGGGCGCGTCAGGCGCTCGATGCGAAACGGCGCCACGTCGATCTCCGGCGCGCTGCCCGTCACGAGCGAAGCGATCAACCGTCCCGCGCCCAGCGCGGTGCCGAGTCCGCTGCCGCAGAGCCCGGCGCTGACGAACAGCCCGGGCGTGCGCGCCAGCGCGGAAATCACGGGCAAGCCGTCGGATGTCATGTCGAG
>NZ_JAWRWN010000820.1:0-255 GCF_046535435.1 Achromobacter sp. SIMBA_011
GGTTATAGACAATGAATTTGTTTTTATTCTTAAATTTATAGACTGGATCATCAATAAGTTCAACATTCATCCCAATATCCCAATGATTATCAATTAAATTTATGTTTTGAGAAGTATTGTAAAGTGATTCTGAGAGACCTTGAATTGCTGTTAGTGTGATATCTACTGTTGCCCAAGGTTTATCCTCTTCCTGAACAACTGAAATCGTATCATCACATACAACCAACCATCTTTTATTTGGCTCGTAAGTGTATC
>NZ_JAWRWN010000821.1:0-255 GCF_046535435.1 Achromobacter sp. SIMBA_011
GTGTATGAGTCGTATGGCGGGTCGATCAACGAGCCCCGCCCATAAACTCAATTCATCCAGCATGAATACTGGATCGGCGCACGCAGTTCGGCCAGCTCGGCGGGCGCAATCGCGTGTAGCGACGCCTTTCCGATGAGCCGCGTGGCGTCGTCATGGTGTATTCGCACCGGCTCCAACCATTCAACGCACCTATACGCAGGTATAGAGCGGCCGTTTGGGCGGGCGCGGCAGACCATCATCGATGCGTGAATGCTG
>NZ_JAWRWN010000822.1:0-255 GCF_046535435.1 Achromobacter sp. SIMBA_011
CCGCGATCGGGATGACCGAGCACGTGCCGATCATGTTCGTCGCGGTGATCGTCGCGGTGAGCGTGATGCTGTTCGCGGCACAGCCGCTCGCGCGCTTCATCGACCGCAACCCGACCATCGTGATGCTGGCGCTGTCGTTCCTGGTCGTGATCGGCATGACGCTGATCGCCGAAGGCTTCGGCTCGCATGTGCCGAAGGGCTATATCTACGCGGCCATGGCGTTCTCGGCGTTCGTCGAAGGCATGAACATGCTGG
>NZ_JAWRWN010000823.1:0-255 GCF_046535435.1 Achromobacter sp. SIMBA_011
GCATTGACGTTGAGCTGCAGGTCGACGCCGTTCGGGCTTGGGGAGGCACCGATAACGCCGGCTGCGGCCTGCACGTTCTGCTGGCGGATGGCGTCCGAGACGTCGCTGGCGGCGAGATCATGCTCGGCAACCTTCTGCGGATCGAGCCAGACGCGCATGGAATAGTCACCCGCGCCGAAGACCTGAACCTGGCCGACGCCTTCGATACGGGCGAGCCGGTCCTTGACGTTCAGCGTTGCATAGTTGCGCAGATAG
>NZ_JAWRWN010000824.1:0-255 GCF_046535435.1 Achromobacter sp. SIMBA_011
GCATCGGCCGCGCGGCGCGCAACTGGGAGTGCTACGACAAGATCGTCGAGGCCCTGACCCATCTGAATGACGACGAAACCCTGCTGGTGCAGTCCGGCAAGCCGGTGGGCGTGTTCAAGACCCACAGCAACGCCCCGCGGGTACTGATCGCCAACTCCAACCTCCTGCGACCGCCAGGTGCTGTTGCGCACGCTCGATGGCCAGCCGCTTGCGGCCCAGGCTGCTGCCGCCGATGACAGCCCAGCCGCCGCTCTG
>NZ_JAWRWN010000825.1:0-255 GCF_046535435.1 Achromobacter sp. SIMBA_011
GCCTGCATCGTGAGGCTCGACGGGATCGACCACAGCCTGAGCGTCGCATCGCTCGGGAACACCGGCGTGCCGAGCGCATCCGGAATGCCGAGCTGGCTGAGCACCCACGACTGCGAATACCGCTGCAGCTGGTTGTAGATCAGCGTGGTGAACAGCTCCGTCTGCAACGCATACAGATACGGATTCACCGGCGTCGGCGACACCTGGTTGAAGTATTCGGCGACGGCCGCGTAGCCGGGCAGGTAACCGGCCACG
>NZ_JAWRWN010000826.1:0-255 GCF_046535435.1 Achromobacter sp. SIMBA_011
GTGACGTTGTCCGGAGCCAGAGGACCAGGCATGCGCACGTCGAGCACCGGTGCCTTGCCGACACCCGTCGTTACCTTGGCGAGTTCATTCAGCTTTTCCTCGATAAGATCGCTCGCCTCCTTGACCGCTGCTTCGTCGCGAGGAAAATGCTGTAGCGCCTGGGGAGCCATGTAACTGGGCTCTTGCTTGAACGACTCGATTACCTTGCGCTGCGCTTGGTCGGCGTGACCCTTTCGACAAGCGGTCCACGCATTG
>NZ_JAWRWN010000827.1:0-255 GCF_046535435.1 Achromobacter sp. SIMBA_011
GGGGCTGCGGACGCCGCCAAGCGCGTCACCACCGTCAGTTCGGAAACGACACGCAGCGACCGGGTGGTGGAAGAAGCGATTGCGGCGATGAGCGGCATCGAACAATCCTCCGATCAGATTTCTAACATCATTGGCGTGATCGACGACATCGCCTTCCAGACCAACCTTCTGGCGCTGAATGCCGGTGTGGAAGCCGCGCGCGCCGGTGAAGCCGGCAAGGGCTTTGCCGTGGTGGCACAGGAAGTGCGCGAACTG
>NZ_JAWRWN010000828.1:0-255 GCF_046535435.1 Achromobacter sp. SIMBA_011
CGTCGCGCCGCGCGCATTCAGCTCCGCCTGCACGTCGAACCCGCTTTTCTCCGGCATCCGCACGTCGAGCACCAGGCACGCGGGCAGGTTCACGTCGAAGCGCGCGAGAAAATCGGCGGCATTCGCGAATCCTTCGGACGTGATGCCGACCGATTCGAGCAACCACGCGAGCGACGTCCGCATGCCGCTGTCGTCGTCGACGATGTATACGATCGGAGCGGGTGACGTCATCGGGGTGTCTCGCAAAATATCGGT
>NZ_JAWRWN010000829.1:0-255 GCF_046535435.1 Achromobacter sp. SIMBA_011
GTTGCTGGTTAAAGACCCAGGAACGGTCGCACATTCATGCGCAACAAACTGCAGTCAGTTTTTCTGCCTCATATATGGACAGTGAACGTTGCAGCCACAAGCGATCAATCCTCCTGGATAAGGGGGGGCTGAAAGTTTCTGACGAAATCAACGGGTTTAAAGAGAAAGCCGTTCTTCGTTGGCGATTGTCTCCGGGGGTGTGGGTGCAAGAGAGCGATTATTCTTTTACAAATGGTAGAGATCGAATTTCGATAG
>NZ_JAWRWN010000830.1:0-255 GCF_046535435.1 Achromobacter sp. SIMBA_011
CAGTTCGCCGCCGTCGGCCGAATACGTGCTCACCGATCTCGGGCGCGAATTGCTGCCGGCCATCGACATCTTCGCGGCCGTGGGGCAGAAGGTGCTGGCGGGGTGGCAAGCGTCGCCAGCGGCTATCGCGTAACCCAGGTAAGCCGCCCGGCTCATTCCTCACCGCCGAGCCGTCGCGCCAGCCCGCTCGTGCGCACGACCCACTTCTCCAGTTCCGCGCCGAGAAACACCACGAGCCCCGCGCCCAGCACCTTG
>NZ_JAWRWN010000831.1:0-255 GCF_046535435.1 Achromobacter sp. SIMBA_011
GGGCCTTGGTCGGGTCAGCCTCGTCTGCATCGGCGAAAATTCCAGCATCGACAGCCAGCCCTGCGGCGGCACCCATGTTTCCGAAACGCAGGAAGTGGGCGATATTCACATTGCCAAGATAGAAAAGAAGGGCAAGGAGAACAGGCGGTTCCGCATTCGTTTCGGCGCGCCTGAAGCTGTTGCCTGAGATTGGGAGAAACATCGTGAGCACGGATAAGAGCCGTTTCGTCGTTTCGGCGGACTGGGTGGAAAAGC
>NZ_JAWRWN010000832.1:0-255 GCF_046535435.1 Achromobacter sp. SIMBA_011
GCTTCCTGCCGCCGGTGATCCACATTCGCGACAACCTCGAGCTGCGGCCGAACGCATACCGGATCGCGCTGAAGGGCGTCGAGATCGGCGCGGGCGAAGTGTTCCCGGGCCAGTGGCTCGCGATCAACCCCGGCCAGGTGACGGCCGCGCTGCCCGGCGCGGTGACGCAGGACCCGGCGTTCGGGCTGCCGGCCGTGTGGATCGACGTCGCGATGCGCGAACAGGCGCAGGTGTACGGCTACACCGTGGTCGACG
>NZ_JAWRWN010000833.1:0-255 GCF_046535435.1 Achromobacter sp. SIMBA_011
CTTGAACTTCAGCGAGTCGACCGGCACGATTTCCTGGCCGATCTCGTAGCGGCCTTCCGGATCGAGCAGCGCGTCGAGACGCTCGCGCGCGCCGATGCGCATGTGGTGATCGCACTTCGGGCACACGTGGAGGTTCGCCTCCACGTCGTTGCGGTACAGCACGGCCTCGCAGGACGGGCATTTGACCCACAGCCCTTCCGGAATGCCCTTGCGGCTTTTCGGGTCGGTCTGCTTGATCTTCGGCGGCAACAGTTT
>NZ_JAWRWN010000834.1:0-255 GCF_046535435.1 Achromobacter sp. SIMBA_011
GCCAGTGCTCGCCATAGTCATAAAAGCCCGCCTGCTGCCAGACCGTCAGACGCAGGAAACCGATGGCGCCCAGAATGCAGCCAAGCGTCAGGCCCGTCGGGATTTCCCTGAGCAGCACCCGCCACCAGTCGGAAAGCTTCAACTCACCGAGCGCCAGCGCCCGGATGATGAGCGAGGTGGCCTGCGAACCCGAGTTGCCGCCCGACGACATGATGAGCGGAATGAACAGCGTCAGCACCACGGCTTTTTCCAGCT
>NZ_JAWRWN010000835.1:0-255 GCF_046535435.1 Achromobacter sp. SIMBA_011
GGTCGCCAAACCCGGCACCTGTTGTTTCAGGTGCGCGGCCAGTGTAGCTCCCGGCAGCGGTGTTTACGACACACTTGATGCGTGATGTTTGATGTTTGATGCGGCGTCGCTATAATGATGATGATTGATGTCTGATGCTTACAAGGAGCGCAATATGCGTACCACTATTGATATCGACGACGACGTCCTTGCCTTCGCGCGGGAGCGTGCAAAGCCCGGCACGAGTATCGGGAAGGTCATTTCTGACCTCGCCCG
>NZ_JAWRWN010000836.1:0-255 GCF_046535435.1 Achromobacter sp. SIMBA_011
GAACGCAGCTACCGACCCACCGCTGCGGTCCACGGCCAGCCCCGTCACCGACGCACGCTCAAGCAGGAAGTCGAGCAGCCGGGTATGGGCGAAAATGCGCGTGACCAGTTCGCAGTCCTTCAGGTTGTAGTGCGCCAGAGCCGGTTTGTCTTCGGCGAAGCGGCGGTTGATCTCGTCCATGCGCTGGTAGGGGTTGTCGATCGACTTGCCCTCCCCCAGCAGGGTCTGGGCGACGTTTTCCAGGCTGAAGGAAGG
>NZ_JAWRWN010000837.1:0-254 GCF_046535435.1 Achromobacter sp. SIMBA_011
ATCGCCATTTTCCTTGGCGTCAGGGAGACCGGTGAGCATCATCGCCCGGCCCCTTGAGGCAATGGATCATTCTGTTGTCCGCCCAGCAACGATGACGGAATATACGGATTGATAGCCGCTCCCACCCAACTAGCCATCATGCCATTTCCCAATATCGACCCGGTCGCCCTCTCCATCGGGCCTCTGGCGATCCATTGGTATGGCATTGCCTATGTCGCCGGCATCATGCTCGGCTGGTTTTATGCCCGCCGCCT
>NZ_JAWRWN010000838.1:0-254 GCF_046535435.1 Achromobacter sp. SIMBA_011
GATCGTCGCCGCTCAGGTCAGCAAAATCGCGCGGAATGAAGACGTCGGTCTTCTTCGTCCGGCTAACTCTTGTCCTGATCCGTTGCTTCAATGTCTGATCCATGATCGGCTTCCCGTTACAAAAACCCGACACTGAATATATGCAAAAACCCGACACATGGCAACCTTGTCCCATTACGTGATACTCGCTTCTGGAAAAGATGTGCCGAAGAAAACAAACAGGCAAAAGCCAGGGTACTGGCTTCGGACAAGCT
>NZ_JAWRWN010000839.1:0-254 GCF_046535435.1 Achromobacter sp. SIMBA_011
TGCGAAAAGGCGGGCCTGTTTTGTCTTCATGGTGTTTCCTCGTTGATTGTGTCCCTTTAGAGGGTATTGCCTTAGATTGTGTAGCTAATACGGCAGCGCCCACTCGCGATAGCATCAATGGCTTGTCGGGCTCAAAAAATTACGTTAGAGCGTGACCCACCGGATTCGAACCATTGCGAAGCCGGTATTTCGGATCACCTTGTTCCGATAAGGGCCTGTAGCTCAATGGTTAGAGCCGGCGGCTCATAACCGCT
>NZ_JAWRWN010000840.1:0-254 GCF_046535435.1 Achromobacter sp. SIMBA_011
CTACGCGCGCGGCATCTACGAGATCAGCGGCTGGCCGCTGCGCGACGCGCTCGGCTATTTCGACGGCCTGACGCTCGAGGGCGCGAAGCGCGAGATCGCCGACAAGGTGATCAAGGAAATCGTCGCGCGCCTGACCTTCCTGAACAACGTCGGCCTCGACTACCTGTCGCTCGAGCGCAGCGCCGAAACGCTGTCCGGCGGCGAAGCGCAGCGCATCCGGCTCGCGTCGCAGATCGGCTCGGGCCTGACCGGCG
>NZ_JAWRWN010000841.1:0-254 GCF_046535435.1 Achromobacter sp. SIMBA_011
GCAGAACGGCGCCGCGATTGCGTGCTCGAACGTGACGACCTTGATGCCTTCGAGAGGGCGCATGATTCGGCTCTCCGGTTAGAACGAACGCGGCAGGCCGAGAATATGTTCGGCGACGTACGAGAGAATCAGGTTGGTGGAAATCGGCGCAACCTGATAGAGACGCGTCTCGCGGAACTTGCGTTCGACGTCGTATTCGCACGCGAAGCCGAAGCCGCCGTGGAATTGCAGACAGGCGTTGGCGGCTTCCCACG
>NZ_JAWRWN010000842.1:0-254 GCF_046535435.1 Achromobacter sp. SIMBA_011
TATTACCGATGCTGGAAACAATGCCCAGGCCAGTAATCACTGCACGTTTCATTCAATACCTCTGTAAGTCGCACATAGAGTAAGTTTCGAATGCACAATAGCGTACACTTGTACGCCGAACAAGTCCGATCAGCCATTTAATAGAGAAATTTGCGCAGCCTTACACACATCGCTAAGATCGAGCCACCGCCTGTAAGACGAGTAACTTACGTGAAACACTACTCCATACAACCTGCCAACCTCGAATTTAATGC
>NZ_JAWRWN010000843.1:0-254 GCF_046535435.1 Achromobacter sp. SIMBA_011
CTGCGTGAAGAAGTTGCCGCCCGACACGTACAGACCCGAGAGCGTGGTGTTGGCGGCCGGATCGCAGGCGCCCGTGAGCGTGAGCGTGAACGACTCGGGCACGTTCTCGACCGTCAGGCCATGCTCGTGCGTGCGCACGTGCTCGTAAGGCTTGCCGTCGATCGATGCGCCGATGAACTCGAGCTGCTCGCCCATCAGCTCCAGATGCGCGGCATGTTTCGCCGCCGGATTGCGGCGCACGGCGAGCGTGCTCT
>NZ_JAWRWN010000844.1:0-254 GCF_046535435.1 Achromobacter sp. SIMBA_011
GTGTTTCTTCCTTGAGGTTAAGGGTGATATTCCCCATTCTGGTTGCCCCGATCTATTCCTGGCGTTGCCTGGTGATGGCCAGTCTTCGGCTGACCACTGCGCCAAGGCAGGCTTCGACGGTTTAACGGCGCGGCGCGGCGAAACTTGAGCGGCTGCGTGAAAGGTTCACGCGAGGTTCACGCGAGGTTCGCTCGAACGCGCGCCGTGAAAGGGCCGTGGGTGGACGGGCAGCGGCCCGTCCGGGGGGATTCGAG
>NZ_JAWRWN010000845.1:0-254 GCF_046535435.1 Achromobacter sp. SIMBA_011
TATCCCCGTGCTCGAACTCGTCATCGACGACATGAGCAGGACGGCGATCGGCACATCCCGCATCCGCTTCACCAATCGCTGCGAAGGCGGCATGAATTGCAAGATCGGCGCGGATGGCTTCGGCATCATCATCCGCAACCTTCTGGAAAACGCCCTGATCCACAGCCCGGCGGGAAGCTCGGTACAGATATTCGCCGAAGAGGACGGGACAATCCGCGTCATCAATTCCGGACCGGCAATCGACAGGGCGCTCC
>NZ_JAWRWN010000846.1:0-254 GCF_046535435.1 Achromobacter sp. SIMBA_011
TGGCAAAATCCTTGCGGAAAAACTGATCACGGCTGGCGGCTATCGAGGCGCGAATAAAGAACACACGACTACGCTTTGTTGCACCATGGTTGATCGGCAGGGGTAGGCCGGCACTGAATACACTGTCTTCATCCAGCGCACTAAAAATCACCATGCAGTGCCCCGGATCCAGGCCATGGCCCTTGAGTTCCCGGGCAACTTTCAAGGCGATTTTCTTTTTCTCGCTTATTCCCAGAAACCCGGAGCGAATGTTG
>NZ_JAWRWN010000847.1:0-254 GCF_046535435.1 Achromobacter sp. SIMBA_011
CTCGCCGCCGGTGCAACGAAAGACGATGTGCTCAAGCGTACCGGTCAGGTCGTCGGCGTGCACAACGTATCGTTCGACGTGCAGGAAGGCGAAATATTCGTGCTGATGGGCCTGTCCGGCTCCGGCAAATCCACGTTGATCCGCCTCGTGAATCGGCTGGTCGATCCCAGCGCCGGAAAGGTGCTGATCGACGGGCTCGACGTTGCGTCGGCACGCCGCTCGGAGCTGACCGCGCTGCGCCGCAAGGACATGAG
>NZ_JAWRWN010000848.1:0-254 GCF_046535435.1 Achromobacter sp. SIMBA_011
GTTGTCGTCGAAGCCGCCGGCCTGGTTCGAAAAGCCGTACAGCACACCCAGCTTGAGGCCGCCCACCAGCGGGCTCACGTACTTGACCGAGTTGTTGATGCGCGTCCAGTTGTCGAGGTTGTCGTTGTCGAAGACGTGCGCGAATGCCGTGCCGCCATATCGCGTCCCTCCCAGGGAAAACGGCTCGACGAACTGCACGACCTCGTCGAACTGGCGCCCCGCAATCAGCGAGCCGAGCTGTTGCGATTGCAAGG
>NZ_JAWRWN010000849.1:0-254 GCF_046535435.1 Achromobacter sp. SIMBA_011
GGGCGATGCGATCATCGTTCTGACCGGCGGCTACCAGCGCATTGAACAGGCGGTCGGCCTGCTGCGTGACGGTGTGGGCAAACGTCTGCTGATTTCCGGCGTCAACCCCGCCACCACCCGTTCGCAGATCCGCAAGATGACGCAGGGCTCTTCGGACATGTTTTCCTGCTGCGTGGATATGGGCTACAAGGCCATTGATACGATCGGCAACGCCAATGAGGCGGCAAGCTGGATACGCGATCACGGTTATTCGG
>NZ_JAWRWN010000850.1:0-254 GCF_046535435.1 Achromobacter sp. SIMBA_011
GGGCGGGGTGTCGGGCACGTCGGTCTCCGGGAATCGCGGGCGGAGCAGCCACGATAGCGCGCGCCCGCGCGAGCGGCAAGCAGCGCGGCCGCGCAGCGAAGGGCGGCGGCGCGAGGCGCGCCGTCGCCCGTGCATCACGGCCAAACCGCCCAGCAGCGCTTCCGATTCGGTGCTATCGTCGGCCGCTCGATGAATATCCCGCACCGTTTCATGCCCTATCGACTCATCGCATTCGACTTCGACGGCACGCTCGC
>NZ_JAWRWN010000851.1:0-254 GCF_046535435.1 Achromobacter sp. SIMBA_011
CGACTTCAAGCGTTCGGTTTCACGTGAAACAGCGTCGCGCTTCCGGCTGAACGCGTCCCAGCGCACGTCGTCGACGAGGCCCAGCTCGCGACCAATCTCGGTCAACCGCATATCCGCATTATCTTCACGCAGGCTCAGCCGGTATTCGGCGCGGCTCGTGAACATCCGGTAAGGCTCAGCCACGCCGCGCGTGACGAGGTCGTCGACCAGCACGCCAAGGTACGCCTGATCCCGACGCGGGCACCATGCGTCCT
>NZ_JAWRWN010000852.1:0-254 GCF_046535435.1 Achromobacter sp. SIMBA_011
CGCTGCGCGCTGGCGGGCGCGGCGCCGTTTTCGCGGCCGCCGCGCCACGCTACGCTAGCGCGTCTTGAACACGTCGATCGACGAAAGCGCGTGACCGTGAAAGTCGAACAACGTGTTGTTGTCCCACTGATCGCCGCCGCCCACTTTCCAGCCGACATCAGGCGTGGGAATCCACTCGGGCTCCCACCAGAAGATGCCTTTGCCGCGCCCGTCCGGAATACTCTTCACCACGTTCGTCAGCGCCGCGAAGAATT
>NZ_JAWRWN010000853.1:0-254 GCF_046535435.1 Achromobacter sp. SIMBA_011
GTCGCCCAGATGCCGATCTGCTTCGCTTCGAACGCGGCGAACGCGTCGACCGGCAGCACGAAGCGCACGTCGACGTCGCGCGCCGCGAGGCCGTGTTCGCGCAGCGCGCCGTACAGCTGGTATTGCGAAATGCTGCCGCGCGCCGACGATACGACCACGGGGCGGCCCTTGAGGTCGGCGACGCTTCGCACCGGCGAATCGGGCTGCACGACGATGCCGAGCGACGTCGGCGAGCCGGCGCGCGTCGCGACGAT
>NZ_JAWRWN010000854.1:0-254 GCF_046535435.1 Achromobacter sp. SIMBA_011
CCGCACCGCGCCGCTCCCCTGCCCGCTACGAACGCCAGATCGGCTCGCGCTTCTCCAGGAACGCGTCGATTCCCTCGCCCGCATCTTCTTCCATCATGTTGCGGGCCATCACGTCGCCCGCATACGCGTATGCATCGTCGAGCGGCAGCTCGCGCTGCCGGTAGAACATCTGCTTGCCGTAGCGCACCGCCGCCGGGCTCTTCGCGACGATCTCCGCGACCTTGCGCGCGACGGCAGCGTCGAGCGCATCCTCC
>NZ_JAWRWN010000855.1:0-254 GCF_046535435.1 Achromobacter sp. SIMBA_011
GTCGCGCTCAGAACCAAACCGCCACCGCCACCCTACTTCGGCGCGATGTCGCGTCGCACGCGGCGAATGTGCTGCTCGTCGTAGAACGCAGCCGCATCGGCGTCGCCCGACACGATCGCCTCGTAGATCAGCCGATGTTCCGACACGTACAGCCGGATCCGGCAGGCATCGTAGATGCCGTCGTCCTTCAGCCGCTTCCACAACGGCTGATCCATCGTCTCCGCGACTTCGTCGGCGATCTTCACGATCAACGG
>NZ_JAWRWN010000856.1:0-254 GCF_046535435.1 Achromobacter sp. SIMBA_011
GACGTGTACTTGATCGCGTTGTCGACGCGGAAGCTGTTGTCGTAGTTGTCGACGTCGCCGGCGGTCGCGAACGCGCTGCCGAAGTAGTTGTCGGCAGTGATCGGCTGGACGAGATCGATCAGCGGATCGTACTGGCGGCCGAGCGTGAGCGAACCGTACTGGTTGCTCGACAGACCGACGAATGCCTGGCGGCCGAACATGCGGCTGTTTTGCTTGAGCGCGCCGCTCATGACGCTGAAACCGTTTTCGAGGAC
>NZ_JAWRWN010000857.1:0-254 GCF_046535435.1 Achromobacter sp. SIMBA_011
ACAAGTTCTCCGAGGAAGTGCGCCGCGGGATGCTCGACGTGCAGCAGGTCGGCGCGCAGCTGTCGCAGATCATCGCCGAGGTGCAGACGCTCGCGCCGCGCTTCCAGGTGGTCAACGACGGCATGCAGGCGCAGGCGACCAGCGCCGAGCAGATTACCCAGGCGCTGATCCAGCTTTCCGAGGCGGCGCAGCAGACGGCGGAGTCGCTGCGCCAGTCGTCGCAGGCCATCGACAATCTGACGCTCGTGGCCAAC
>NZ_JAWRWN010000858.1:0-253 GCF_046535435.1 Achromobacter sp. SIMBA_011
CGCGAGATTGAGCGCGCAACGCTCGCCCGCGCGTCCGGTGTCGGCGGCGCGGTTTTGCGCGTGGATGCTGCGCACGCGCACCGTTTCGCCGGCGGGCGCGAGCAGCATGGCGTCGCCGGTCTGCACGCGTCCCGCGAACACCGTGCCGGTCACCACCGTGCCCTGCCCCGTCAACGTGAACACGCGATCGACGGCCAGCCGGAACAGGCCGTCGTCGCGGCGCGCCTGCCACGCGGTCGCGCGCTCACGCAGG
>NZ_JAWRWN010000859.1:0-253 GCF_046535435.1 Achromobacter sp. SIMBA_011
GTCGGTGGCATCGTGCAGCGAGGTAACGGAGAGGACATACTGCAGCCAAGCGAGCCGCTTCTGGTCCGACCGGACGAGCCTCGTCGGGCGGTAGGAGCCCCCAGTGAGAGTTTGGGAAGCATAGTGTGAGATTGTCTATCTCGACGTTGCGGTACTCTAGGCCGCCAGGCAGGGGAGCATAATAGCTGGCGGCACGATTGCTGGAAGCCTCGCACAGTTCACGGGGTTTCATTCGTTTGCGGCCTGCTGAGCC
>NZ_JAWRWN010000860.1:0-253 GCF_046535435.1 Achromobacter sp. SIMBA_011
GTGCCGGACCGCGCCCATGGCGCATCGGGTTCTGCGGTCCGCCGCAAGGCTGAACCCGGCAATGCGTCGCATATCGGCGCGCCGATGCCGGGCGTGATCAGCCGCGTCTTCATCAATCAGGGTCAGGAGGTGAAGGCCGGTGACGTGCTCCTGTCCATCGAGGCCATGAAGATGGAAACAGCGCTTCACGCCGAACGTGACGGCAAAATCGCCGAGGTTCTGGTGCGCCCCGGTGACCAGATCGACGCGAAGG
>NZ_JAWRWN010000861.1:0-253 GCF_046535435.1 Achromobacter sp. SIMBA_011
CGATCGCGTGCTACGGCTCGGCTGGCGCGTGTGGCTGCTGGTCGCCGCGCTGGTCTGCGCGTATACGCTGCCCGGCGTGCTCGGCCACGATCCGTGGAAGCAGGACGAAACCTATACGTTCGGCATCATCCAGCACATGCTCGAGACGGGCGACTTCGTCGTGCCGACCAACGCCGGCCTGCCCTTCATGGAAAAGCCGCCGCTCTACGCGTGGGTCGCGACGAGCCTCGCGTGGCTGCTGCAGCGCGTGATG
>NZ_JAWRWN010000862.1:0-253 GCF_046535435.1 Achromobacter sp. SIMBA_011
GGTGACGGTTTCGGCGCTGCCGGTGACATTGCTTTCAGCAAGAACGGGTTGATCTCGGCCGATCTCAGTCGCGTGCAACTGTCGCCTGCCGATAATTACGCCGTTTCGGTCGCCGCCTCGAAGAATGGCTATAATATCAATGCTTCGGGAAAATCCGCTGATCTCCGGCCCTTCATATCCAAGCTTCGCAGCCCTTCGAGTGGGGGCGACGGCGCATCACGCTCGCAGCCATCCCTTGCCGTCAAGGCGCAGT
>NZ_JAWRWN010000863.1:0-253 GCF_046535435.1 Achromobacter sp. SIMBA_011
GTTGAAGCCGTTCAGCTTCAGGTACTGATACATCAGCTGCGCCTGCGGTTCGACCGCGATCGGTGTGCCGCCGATCCCGAACGGCTTGCCGACTTCCTGCGACAGCGCGATGCCGAAGCCGTTCTGCGACGCCTCGTTGCCGTAGCTGTTGCGATACCGGTTGCCGTAGTGCGTGACCTGGCCGACGCTGTCGAAGTAGGTGCCGTCGGCCAAGTAGCGCGTCCAGTAGCCGCCGACGCTCTGCGCGTGCATC
>NZ_JAWRWN010000864.1:0-253 GCF_046535435.1 Achromobacter sp. SIMBA_011
GGAAGATGCAGAAGATCAGCGGGAACAGCAGCTTCAGCGCGATGCGCGCGGCGCGCTCCTCGGCGCGCATGCGCCGCCGCGTGCGCAGCATGCCCGACAGCACGCGCAGCGATTCGGCGACGCTCGTGCCGAACCGGTCGGCCTGGATCAGCATCGCGCAAAACGACTCGATGTCTTCCACGCCGGTGCGCAGCGCGAGGTTGCGCAATGCCGTGTCCTTGGTGAAGCCCGAGCGCATTTCGAGCAGCAGCAG
>NZ_JAWRWN010000865.1:0-253 GCF_046535435.1 Achromobacter sp. SIMBA_011
TGCGCGTCGCGCGTTGCGTCGCGTCGGTGGCCGCATGTGCTTGCGCGAGCGCGGCGCGGATCGCGGCTTCCGTCGTGTCGTACCCGCCTTCGCCGTACCGCGTGTAGACCACCTTGCCGCTCGCGTCGATCAGGTACAGCGCGGGCCAGTACTGGTTGCCGTACGCGCGCCAGGTGTCGTAGTGGTTGTCCTGCGCAACCGGATAGCGGATGCCGAAGCGCTCGAGCGCTTCGGCGACGTTGTCGGCATCGCG
>NZ_JAWRWN010000866.1:0-253 GCF_046535435.1 Achromobacter sp. SIMBA_011
CTGTTCGAAGTCGGCGAGATGGTCCGCGTGAAGGAAGGTCCGTTCACGGACTTCAACGGCAGCGTCGAAGAAGTCAACTACGAAAAATCGCGCGTCCGGGTCTCCGTCACCATTTTTGGCCGCGCCACACCAGTCGAACTCGAATTCGGCCAGGTCGAAAAGCTGTAAATCGAATACGACGGATCGCATCTTTGGTGCGGTCCGTTTTTCCGCGCTTACGGTCCGCGTCATGGCCGTAGAGGAGCGCCAGTAG
>NZ_JAWRWN010000867.1:0-253 GCF_046535435.1 Achromobacter sp. SIMBA_011
GTCGGTCTGGCTTATCAGGCGGCTGAACAGGTAGACAAAGGCGATCACGCCAATGACGCTGGCGACACGGCCGATGAAGTGGATCACCCGGTAGCCCAGCACCGTGACCAGCACAATGACACTGGCGAAAATCAAAATACCGGTGCTGTCGCTGACCCCGAACAACTGGCCCAGCGCCTGACCGGACAGCACCGTGCCGGTGGCGGTGAAACCCAGGTACATCAGGCACACCAGCACGATCGGAATGGCCGCG
>NZ_JAWRWN010000868.1:0-253 GCF_046535435.1 Achromobacter sp. SIMBA_011
GGGCGGCCGGCGCGAGCAGCGCCGACGGGCGCGCGCTCGGCCGGCCGAGCAGGAAGCCCTGCACGCAGCAGATTCCGATGTCGCGCACGACGGTCAGGTCGCTTTCGTTCTCGATCCCTTCCGCGATCAGCTTCGCGCCGCTTGCTTGCGCGAAGTGCTGCATCGCCCGGACCGCCTCGAACTTGAGCGGATCGCGCGCGATGTCGTGAATGAAGAAGCGGTCGATCTTCACGACGTCGGGATGCAGGCGCAG
>NZ_JAWRWN010000869.1:0-253 GCF_046535435.1 Achromobacter sp. SIMBA_011
CGATCGACGGCTCGGCGACGATCACCGGCGGCAACCAGCAGATCTGGGCACTCGCCGGACGCTATTCGTTCGGCCCGCACTCGGTCGGCGCCGCATGGTCGCACTCGGCGACCGACGGCGTGACCGGCGTGATGCAAGGCAGCGGTATCACTCCGTTGAAGGGCGAGTCGCTGGTGTTCGACAACTTCTCGGTCGACGGCCGCTATATGGCGACGTCCGCGTTGAGCCTGTCGGCCGCGTACACGTACACGAT
>NZ_JAWRWN010000870.1:0-253 GCF_046535435.1 Achromobacter sp. SIMBA_011
GCTCGTGCACCGGCCGCATGCCGGTGCAACCGCGCGACTGGGGGCGGATCACCTCGGGTTCGCCCCTGCTTGACCGCGTGCCCGCGGCTCCTATACTGGCGCGAAGCCAGGGGAGCCGCAGCCTACCCGTTTCGCCGCTCCTCCCGGCGCCGTACCCGCTCAACAAGATCGATAACCGGGAAACAAGAGGAGACGTCATGGCTCACGATGCCGACGCCAATCGGGCCGCGAAGCGCTGGCTCTGGCTGCTGGT
>NZ_JAWRWN010000871.1:0-253 GCF_046535435.1 Achromobacter sp. SIMBA_011
CCATGCAACGCCACATGCTCAAGTCGAAGATCCACCGCGTCGCGGTCACGCACTGCGAACTGCACTACGAAGGTTCGTGCGCGATCGACGAGAATCTGCTCGAAGCCGCGAACATCGTCGAAAACGAGCGCATCGACATCTGGAACATCAACAACGGCGAGCGCTTCACGACCTACGCGATCAAGGGCGAACGCGGCAGCGGCATGATTTCGCTAAACGGTTCGGCCGCGCGCCGCGCGCAACTGGGCGACCT
>NZ_JAWRWN010000872.1:0-253 GCF_046535435.1 Achromobacter sp. SIMBA_011
GGCAACATCGCGCAGCAGGATTTCGCAGGCCGCGTCCACACTCGCCGCCGCTTCCGCAACACGCAGCTGGATGGTGGGAAATTCAGCCATGCGGTTATTGCCGCCGGCCACTGCACCGCGCGTCACCCGGCCGCCGACATGGTCGACATAGGCGGCAAGCGCGCCCTTGGCCGCGCCGACGCCCGTTGAGGCGAGACAGGAAGGAATGCCGGTCAGCAGCGGCATGTTGAAGAGGCCTTCTTCCTCATAGTAG
>NZ_JAWRWN010000873.1:0-253 GCF_046535435.1 Achromobacter sp. SIMBA_011
CTCGAAGCTATTGCCAACGGCAAGCTGGACACAGCCGACATGCCACATGTCGAGCCTGTACTCGCCGACGTGGCTTAGGAGGTGGACTTGGAACGCACACTTGCACAGACCGCCAAGCACTTCGGTATCAGCCGTAACGAGCTGATCCGCCTCATGCGTGAGAACGAACTGCTGACCGAGCGCAATCTGCCCCGCTACCCCACCCGCGACCGCGAATACCTGCGGATCAAAGAGGGCAGCTGGTTTCACCCCG
>NZ_JAWRWN010000874.1:0-253 GCF_046535435.1 Achromobacter sp. SIMBA_011
TCGCCACGGCGGGCGGCGTCGAAGTAATAGTCCTGCAGTTGTGTCTTGAGCTTCGCAGGGTCGGCCGGTTCGGCCCACGCGCCGAACGCCAGGCATGCCAACACAGCGCCTATGAAAATTCGCATAGCCAATCCTCCGTATTACCCCCTTTTGTAGGAGCCGGCTTGCCGGCGATGGCGTATTCGAGGACGCCATCGCCGGCAAGCCGGCTCCTACATAGGGGGTTGCGTGGTCAGTCGGTGAGTTTTGCCGC
>NZ_JAWRWN010000875.1:0-253 GCF_046535435.1 Achromobacter sp. SIMBA_011
GTCATGCGGTTTCTGTCGTCCGATCAAATGCAACAGGCACTCGACCTGGCAACGCCGGCAAAGCACGCGATCGTCGAGAAGCTTTTCTCGCTCCTGCCCGGGAAGATCGCCGAATCCGGCAAGATCCAGTTTTGCAGTCCCAGCGGTGCGGATGGCGTCGAAGCGGCTGTCAAGCTGACCAAGCACTATACGGGCCGCTCGACGATCATGGCGTTCCACGGCGCCTACCACGGCATGACGGCCGGCGCACTCG
>NZ_JAWRWN010000876.1:0-253 GCF_046535435.1 Achromobacter sp. SIMBA_011
ATTCATCTCCTGCGAAAACGAACATGTCGCAACAACTTCAGCAAATCATCGATACCGCCTGGGAAAACCGCGCCGAGCTGTCGCCGAAGGCCGCGCCCGCCGACGTGCGCGAAGCCGTCGCTCACGCGATCGAGCAACTCGACAAAGGTGCGCTGCGCGTCGCCGAGAAGATCGACGGCAACTGGACCGAGCATAAGTGGCTGAAGAAGGAGGTGCTGCTGTCGTTCCGTCTGGAAGACCACGCGCCGATGCC
>NZ_JAWRWN010000877.1:0-252 GCF_046535435.1 Achromobacter sp. SIMBA_011
TAATGCCTCTTTTAATGTGCAGAGCATCTATGGAAGCACAGCAAAAATTTGCACCGAACAAACGACCATATTTGATTTCCCGCTCTGGATGCGCCGGATTGCAGCGTTATGTTCAGACATGGAGTGGGGACAACCGAACTAACTGGGATACCCTTCGATACAACACCCGCATGGGGCTGGGAATGAGCCTCTCAGGATTGTATAACATTGGTCATGATGTCGGTGGTTTTTCTGGTGATAAGCCTGATCCAG
>NZ_JAWRWN010000878.1:0-252 GCF_046535435.1 Achromobacter sp. SIMBA_011
GTCCACGACAACGACGACGAAATCGTGTCGCCGATCTGGGTCGTCGTGAGCGTGCCGGGGTTCGAATGACTCCACGACGTGTCGTAGCGCACGTAGCGCCGGCGGTCGTCGTACAGATACGCGACGCC
Organism: Achromobacter sp. SIMBA_011; assembly: GCF_046535435.1. Lineage (NCBI taxonomy): Bacteria > Pseudomonadati > Pseudomonadota > Betaproteobacteria > Burkholderiales > Alcaligenaceae > Achromobacter > Achromobacter sp. SIMBA_011. Next base: position 129 of record NZ_JAWRWN010000878.1, read on the forward strand.
GGTGCTGCTGAATACGCCGTACGGGTCGAAATAGCGCGCCTCGCTCCAGACCGCGAGCGGCGCATGGGCGATGGTCTGCGCGTAGGCGTCGTAGTTCAGCACGAAGCCGCGGCCGGACGTGGCG
>NZ_JAWRWN010000879.1:0-252 GCF_046535435.1 Achromobacter sp. SIMBA_011
TTGCCCGTGCCGGCGTGACCGCACACCATCACCAGTCTCGTCACGAACGGCTTTCCGGTGCTGCCGGCGCACGGGCGCGGCCATCGTCGCCGCTGGAGGCCGGGGTGTCGCCGGGCCGCTCGAAGAACTTGCCGTTCGCATCGAGCCACATCACGTTGATGATGCCGAAGCCGAGCGCGACGCCAATGCCGAGTATCCACGTGAAATACCACATCGCTCGCGTCCTCCTGCGGGTGCCCGATGAATTTCGGG
>NZ_JAWRWN010000880.1:0-252 GCF_046535435.1 Achromobacter sp. SIMBA_011
GCGCGGGTTCGCAAATTCCTTGTGCCCGGCCTCGCGCTGACGATCGTTCATGCGCGCGAAGTCGCGGCGGAACATCAGCACTTCGCCGCGCACGTCGAGCACCTTCGGTACGCGCTTACCCTTCAGCCGCAGCGGCAGCGAGCGGATCGTGCGCACGTTCTCGGTGACGTTCTCGCCCGTCGCGCCGTCGCCGCGCGTGGACGCTTGCACGAACACGCCGTCGACATAACGCAGCGAAATGGCCAACCCGTC
>NZ_JAWRWN010000881.1:0-252 GCF_046535435.1 Achromobacter sp. SIMBA_011
GGCTCGGCGATTGCCATCGTCATTGGCCTGGTATTGGCCTGGGTCGGCGGCACGATCACGGGCGGCCAGAAAGGTCTGGCGGACCTGGCGCTGTTCTCCGGGATCGGCCTGATGGGCGGCGCGATGCTGCGCGACTTCGCCATTGTCGCCACGGCGTTTGAAGTGCAAGCCACCGAGGCGCGCAAGGCTGGGATGATTGGTGTGATTGCACTGCTGCTCGGCACGATCCTGCCGTTTATCGTCGGTGCGAGC
>NZ_JAWRWN010000882.1:0-252 GCF_046535435.1 Achromobacter sp. SIMBA_011
GCGAATTGACGCCTTCTTTCAGAAGATAATCCGGTGCGCGCATATTCACCACTTCCGCCGCACCCGGATAACCGATCGGACCGGCACCGCGCATGAACAGGATGGTGTTGGCGTCGATCTTCAGCGACGGATCGTCGATGCGGTGGTGGTAATCCTCCGGACCGTCGAACACCACGGCACGGCCTTCAAAGGCTTCCGGATCATTTGGGTTGGAGAGGTAGCGGCCACGGAATTCTTCCGAGATCACGCTCG
>NZ_JAWRWN010000883.1:0-252 GCF_046535435.1 Achromobacter sp. SIMBA_011
TGCAATGGGACCTGAACTACCTGCTGCAGCTGTGGCGCGCGATCGAAGCGGCGTCGCAAAGCGGTAACTCGGGTCAGCCGATGCTGATCTATCTGGAATCGAGCCTCGTGATCCGCGCGATCCGCGACTATTTCCAGCCCGATATCGGCGAAATCCTGATCGACACGACCGAGATCTACGATCAGGCCCGTGCGTTCATGGACATCGTGATGCCGGACAACGTGTCGAAGGTGAAGCGCTACCACGACGACG
>NZ_JAWRWN010000884.1:0-252 GCF_046535435.1 Achromobacter sp. SIMBA_011
AGGAATGAAGGTGGTGGGGGCGCTGACCTATGGTGAAATCTGAAAGGTGCGACGCGCTTGAGGTCGACTTGAAGCCTAGACGATGTGGGCCTGTTGCCGGGGTGCCTTGGGACAAAAGCGCGGCTGTCCGCCGTTAACAATTGCGCGGCGGACAGAGGGTTCAGCAAGACGCCAAAGCGTCTCGGTTCTGACTTCAGCCGATCGTCACGGCCGTCTTCGAAGTCGCGGATTTCAGCGCGGCGTCAGCCAGTT
>NZ_JAWRWN010000885.1:0-252 GCF_046535435.1 Achromobacter sp. SIMBA_011
GAGGCTACCAGATGGGACGCTGGCTTGCTGGCAGGCTCATGAAAGAGCTGGGGCTGGTCAGCTGTCAGCAGCCGACTCACCGGTATAAACGTGGTGGTCATGAACATGTTGCTATCCCTAACTACCTTGAAAGGCAGTTCGCCGTGACCGAGCCAAATCAGGTGTGGTGCGGTGATGTGACCTATATCTGGACGGGTAAGCGCTGGGCGTACCTCGCCGTTGTTCTCGACCTGTTCGCAAGAAAACCAGTGG
>NZ_JAWRWN010000886.1:0-252 GCF_046535435.1 Achromobacter sp. SIMBA_011
CGAAGCGCAGCAGCGGCACGACCTCGCCTTGAAGCCAGCCGACAAAGTCGGTACGGTCCGGCCAACCGTCGACACCGCCCATACGATGCAGCAAGGCCTGAACCTTGCGCCACGCGCTGCCCTCGGGCAGATGCGCTGGCCGCCAGTTCACATGTGCAACCATTTCCGCCTTCATCGGCGCGGCGATGCTGTTGAGAAGATCGTGGGCGTGACGGCAATCGTATACGATAGCGTCCTGGAGCATCCCCTTTT
>NZ_JAWRWN010000887.1:0-252 GCF_046535435.1 Achromobacter sp. SIMBA_011
CGCCGCGAGCGATGCGCCGGCCACCCGCACCGTGCGCCGCGTGCCGCCGCCGGCCAGCATCGCGTCGAGCGTGCCTTCGCCGCCGTCGGCCATCGGGCAGCAGCGCACGACCGCATCGGGGCGGGCGCGGCGGATGCCGGTGGCGATCGCGTCCGCGACCTGCTCGGCAGAAAGCGAGCCTTTGAACGAATCGGGCGCGATGACGACGACAGGCGCGGACGGGTGTTGCGGCATGGTGTCTCCGGAAGGCGT
>NZ_JAWRWN010000888.1:0-252 GCF_046535435.1 Achromobacter sp. SIMBA_011
GCGCACCATAGTCCGGCACCAGCGCAGCGGCCTGCTGCACAGAACTATGAATAGTCGCCAGCTCTGCGCCCTGCATCACTGACACCACGCCACTCACTACCAGTGCCAGTACAGAAATTGCTGGCAGCAGACGCATCGCCCAGCCATCGACGCCAGCCAGACTCAACAACAGGTAACCCAGTAACGGGCCGTCCATAAACATCGTCAGGAAGAAGCCCATCGGCGTCCAGATGCTGTACCAGGTCGGAACGG
>NZ_JAWRWN010000889.1:0-252 GCF_046535435.1 Achromobacter sp. SIMBA_011
GGTTGAATAGCGAAGCGGTGGCCTGGAAATGCGCAGCGCCACGCACGCTTTAACCGGTGGATTCATGGTACCCGCGCCAAAAAGCGTGTCAATGGGGATGTGCGCGGGGATCAGCGCGAGGATGTCCATCACAGCGTTGCACGACGAAATGCATCACATCCGTGCGTCCTTCGTCGAACGCGGCTTCGCAATAGCCGAAATAGAGCGTCCAGATGCGAATGAACGCATCGTCGAAACCGAGCGCGCGCAGGG
>NZ_JAWRWN010000890.1:0-252 GCF_046535435.1 Achromobacter sp. SIMBA_011
CGGCGCCGGCGTGACCAGCATCGCCGCGCTGAAGGGCAGGAAGATCGGCGTGCCGTTCGTGTCGACGTCACATTTCCATACGCTCGTCGCGCTGCAGGCCGCCGGCGTGAATCCGAACGACGTGAAGATCGTCAACCTGCGTCCGCCCGAGGTCGCGGCCGCCTGGACGCGCGGTGACATCGACGCGACCTACATCTGGGATCCGGTGCTCGCGAAGGTCAAGCAGTCGGGCACCGTGCTGACGACGTCGGG
>NZ_JAWRWN010000891.1:0-252 GCF_046535435.1 Achromobacter sp. SIMBA_011
TCGACGCGACGGAAATTGCGCGGGCCGCTTCGCTTCATCCGAAATATGCGATGAACCTGTTTCGCAAATCCACCGGCATGACGCTCATCAAATATCTGACCCTGCTCCGGCTCTCCCGCGCGCAAGCGATGCTGATGAACGGCAAGGACAATATTCTGCAAATCGCCATGGAAAGCGGCTTCGGCTCCGTCAGCGCCTTCAACAAGGCGTTTCGCCAGATCGCCGGCATGTCGCCTTCCGATTTCCGCCGCG
>NZ_JAWRWN010000892.1:0-252 GCF_046535435.1 Achromobacter sp. SIMBA_011
CTGTAAGTAAAAGACTTACAGCAAAAGGTACCAGTGCTAGTTTAAATTTTTTGTTCATCAAAAAAATCCTAATTATTGTGTGTATTCTGAAGACCGTTAAACTTTTAGTTCACTTATGTGTAGACAATATAAGTAAATTTGAAACTGAGAGTTATTATTAACTATCAGTTGCCGTATTAACCTTTTAAATAATATTTAATAAAAATTTTACTAATCTGAAACACAATAAATCAGCATGATAACAATTGCAAT
>NZ_JAWRWN010000893.1:0-252 GCF_046535435.1 Achromobacter sp. SIMBA_011
CTGGCGGCGAAGGCGATGGAAATGCCGAAGACGATCTGGATCAGACGGCGAAATCCGCCGCCGGTATCGCCAAAGGCCAGCGTCAATCCGGTGACGATGATGATGATCACCGCGACGATCTTCGCCACTGGGCCCTCGACGGATTGCAGAATGGACTCGAGCGGGGCCTCCCATGGCATGGAAGAGCCGGAGGGCCAGGCCGGGGACGTCGTGAGGCTCACCCAGGCGAAGGCCGATGCGGTTGCGATATGG
>NZ_JAWRWN010000894.1:0-252 GCF_046535435.1 Achromobacter sp. SIMBA_011
GTCGCGGGCATCCAGCGCGACGCGCACGGCATCATCGCGGTCGACGGCCAGTTGCGCACCAACGTCGACGGCGTGTGGGCGCTCGGCGACGTGAACGGGCGCGGCGCGTTCACGCACACCTCATACGACGATTATCAGATCGTCGCGGCGAATCTGCTCGACGGCGCGCATCGCAGCGTCGATGCGCGCATTCCAGCCTACGCCGTGTTCGTCGATCCGCCGCTCGCGCGCGTGGGCGCGAGCGAGCGCGAG
>NZ_JAWRWN010000895.1:0-252 GCF_046535435.1 Achromobacter sp. SIMBA_011
TATGTGCGCAGTGCCGAGGATTTTGATCAGCAGAGTGAAGTGGCCAACGGCGCGTCGGACTTGCTGCACGAGATTTTGGGCGCCGCCGACGCGCAGGAATTCTTCGAACGGCCGACCGACATCAAGCGGCTCGTCGACTACATGCTCGGCCCCTCGGCCGACGCCGCACGCATCGACCCGGCGCGGATCGGCTTCTTCGGTTTTTCGCGCGGTGGCTACACGGGCCTCGTGCTGGCGGGCGGCAACCCCGAT
>NZ_JAWRWN010000896.1:0-252 GCF_046535435.1 Achromobacter sp. SIMBA_011
CCAATGCATTTCGCAGCGACCGTGAATGACCGCACGCGGGGCCTGGCGCACAACGTCTGAGACCTCATCTGTCGTTACCTCGTCATCCACTACTTCACGCGTGGACCTACGTCATGTCGGTTGAGGAATGCCCACGCATGTCAGCTCTTCGCCGGAACGTCGGCTCCCCCCGGCGTTGAGCACGTCCATCACGTACGTCATGCAGCTGTTGTTGGACACGTCCTAGGCACCGTCTGGGTTGTGGCGAGTGAT
>NZ_JAWRWN010000897.1:0-252 GCF_046535435.1 Achromobacter sp. SIMBA_011
GGCTATCCAGGCTGGGCCGTTCGGGTTTCATAAGACAAACGGCGCCCGGGACTGGTGGGTCCGGGCGCCGGTGCCTGCAATGCTCGCGTTGTCTGGACGGACACGGGCCCGGTATGGCAAACAAAGCAATAAGCATGCCATCGCGCTGGCGCCCGCGCGGCAGCGCGCCGGCGCGTCCACCGCGCACCCAATCGGTTCGAAGGCGCCCCAATGCGGTGCGGCCGCGCACCACCGCGCGCGCCGCCTGTCGGC
>NZ_JAWRWN010000898.1:0-251 GCF_046535435.1 Achromobacter sp. SIMBA_011
TATTTCTTTGCGCCGTGCACGGGTTTCGCTAGGTAATGCCAATAGCACTTTACTGGCTTTACGTTTATTTATAAGCTCGTAAATACCTTTAAACTCAACAACGGGTATGCCTTGTATTATAGAGCCATGCTTGGTTACATCGTCATCAATAAATGCACTTACAAAATACTCAGGCCCTGCACCTAAAGCAGTGGCTAATTGTCGGCCTGCCGAACCCGCACCATAAATAATTACCGACTCTTTCTTACTGG
>NZ_JAWRWN010000899.1:0-251 GCF_046535435.1 Achromobacter sp. SIMBA_011
GGTCATCCATCTCGGCAAGCACGGCAACCTCGAATGGCTGCCGGGCAAGAGCGTCGCGCTGTCCGACGCATGCTGGCCCGACCTGACGCTCGGGCCGCTGCCGCATCTGTATCCGTTCATCGTCAACGATCCGGGCGAGGGCAGCCAGGCGAAGCGCCGCGCGCAGGCCGTGATCGTCGATCACCTGATGCCGCCGCTCACGCGCGCCGAAAACTACGGGCCGTTGCAGGATCTCGAACGTCAGGTCGACG
>NZ_JAWRWN010000900.1:0-251 GCF_046535435.1 Achromobacter sp. SIMBA_011
CATCATTCTCGGTGTCATGACGTCCGGTTTCACGTTCCTCAGGGTCGACGCCTACTACCAGGAGATCGTCAAGGGTCTCATCATCGTGGCTGCCGTCGTTGCCGACGTCTACCGCCAGAAGAAACGCGCAAAGCGCTGAACACTCCTCCTCCCGGACTTGGGGCAAGCTTCCATGCTTGCCCCTTTTTTTCTGTTCTGGCGAGAAGGAGCTGATTTGTGTTGGAGCGCAGGGCGGACGCTCTCAGGCCTTG
>NZ_JAWRWN010000901.1:0-251 GCF_046535435.1 Achromobacter sp. SIMBA_011
CGGACAAGGCGGTCGACCGCCTGCTGATCGATCGCGACTTCGAAGCCGGCGACGAGCCCGTCAAGCTGTGCCTGAAGAACGGCGTGCCCGTCGAGTTGCGCAAGCAGCTCGCCGTCGACCTCGACTACGACACGATCGGCGAATCGGTCGGCTTCTTCCGCTTCACCGAAGGCACCGCGCGCCGCCTCGCGAAGATCGTCGCCGGCTACGTCGACAGCGGCCGCGCGAACATGCCGCACGAGGAAGCCGTG
>NZ_JAWRWN010000902.1:0-251 GCF_046535435.1 Achromobacter sp. SIMBA_011
GTTATAGAGAAGTGTATCATGGTAATATGTCGTTTAAAACTTATATAAAAAGAAGTCCTAAAGCTGATAAAAAGTTTAGAATTAAAACGGTTTATTATGAACGTACAAATTATAAGGGGAAGAAAACTGTTAGAGTTCGTGATGAAAATTAATTAGGTTAGAAAGGACGATTGAAGATGACATTGTATAGAGGATTGAATATATTGTTTTCTTTAACTTTTGTTGTATGTATTTTGGTAGGACGAATAGTT
>NZ_JAWRWN010000903.1:0-251 GCF_046535435.1 Achromobacter sp. SIMBA_011
GTGTTCCGCATCGTCGAGCAGCTGCGGGTTGTCGCTCGCGCCGGACGTCGACGCGATGTCGCGCGGCGCCGACCAGTGCTCGCCGCGATCGTCCGAGCGGCGCAGCCTGATGTGCATCGTGTCGCCGTCGAACGCCTTCCACGCGAGCCACACGACGTCGCCGCGCGCGACGAGCGCCGCATGCGACGCCTGTTCGGCCGGCGCCGCCGGATTCGCGCCGAACGCCCACGGCGTGCCGCGCGGCCGCCCGT
>NZ_JAWRWN010000904.1:0-251 GCF_046535435.1 Achromobacter sp. SIMBA_011
ATCCTCATCGACGGCTTCCGCTCGTATGGCACCGCGACGACGCAGCGGCTGCTCGTCCTCGGCCTCGTCTATGTCGCGCTGATGGTGGCGGTGTTCGCCGCGTCGTCCATCGTGGACGGCGGCGGGCTGCTCCACATGATGCTGGGCGCGACGAACGACACGAGTCCGACGCCGGAAGCGCTTGCCGCGCAGGGCACGGTCGGCGCGCTGCTGCTTGCCACCCTGCTCTACGCGCCGGTCGCGATGCTGTT
>NZ_JAWRWN010000905.1:0-251 GCF_046535435.1 Achromobacter sp. SIMBA_011
CGTCGCCCTGTCGTACTTCGAATCGCGCGAATACAAGCGCAGCCACGGCGGCGAAGGGATGGTCCATCATTGGATGGCCGAACACCATCTGCTCGACTGGCGGCGCAAGCACTAGGCAAGCCGCCCTGTCGTCCGGGTCGCCGCCTGCGGGACCCGCCCCGAACGTGCGCCCGCGCGCACCGTGGTTGCTGCGTGCCGTTCAAATTAACAGGGCCGGATAGGCCGACCTCGTCCGAATAGCCGAACGCCGT
>NZ_JAWRWN010000906.1:0-251 GCF_046535435.1 Achromobacter sp. SIMBA_011
GCAAGCAGCACCTGCAGGCGCTCGCGCGCAAGCGGGGCCGACTTCTGTTTGCGGAAGAGACTGAAAATGCTCATGCAGCCCTCCTTGCGAAGATTTTCGAGAAGATACCCCGCTTCTCACCCGGAATGACCACCGGAATCTCCTCGCCGGACAGCCGGCGGGCGGCATCGAAGTAAGCCATGGCCGGTGCGCAACGGGCATCCGCCAGCGTGACCGGCGCGCCGACGTTGGAAGCGCGCAGCACATCAGTG
>NZ_JAWRWN010000907.1:0-251 GCF_046535435.1 Achromobacter sp. SIMBA_011
TGCAGGAACAGGCGGGCGGACCGCCGCTGAATCCGGTGGAAATGGCTTCGGTGTCGTGGGAGCAGATCGTCGGCAAATTGCAGGCCGATCCGGCGCTCGTCGAGACCTTCGCGCAGATCTATCCTGACGGCATCAGCGGCCCGGCCATCACCGACGCGATCGCCGAATTCGAAAAGACGCTGCTGACGCCGAGCCGCGTCGACGCGTATCTGCGCGGCGACGCACGCGCCTTGAACAGCGACGAGGCGCAC
>NZ_JAWRWN010000908.1:0-251 GCF_046535435.1 Achromobacter sp. SIMBA_011
GCGGAAAGCCCGCTCCGTAGACTGGATTGCACTGGCGGATCACCCGTCGATGGAGCGATTCCGATGAGCTACAAGAGCATAGTCGTGCACCTCGATACGAGCGTCCGTGCGCATGCGCGCCTCGAGTTCGCACTGCGCGTCGCCCGGCGCTTCGGCGCCCATCTGACGGGCCTGTTCTCGGTCTACACGGCCGAGCCGCATTCGTTCTACGTGATGGCCGGGTCCGCCGATTACTTCCGCGAGCATCGCGC
>NZ_JAWRWN010000909.1:0-251 GCF_046535435.1 Achromobacter sp. SIMBA_011
GGTTCTCATCGGCGATCATGTCGAGACCGATCATCGCGTAATCCGTGCCGATGCACATGAGGACATTGGTGTGATAGACCGGCACGCCCGCCTCGTCACGAGCATCGAACACCATCGGTTCGAAGTTGAAATGGGTCGAGAATCGTTCGAGCGCAATCGGATCGGTGCGGTCGGAGCGCACGGCGTAAGCGACACGGTCGATGTGATCGAGCACCATGGCGCCTGTGCCTTCTAGGAAAAGGCCGTCGGGC
>NZ_JAWRWN010000910.1:0-251 GCF_046535435.1 Achromobacter sp. SIMBA_011
GGTCGCATCAAGCGCAGACATTTCGCCGGATTTAACAAACCGCGCGGTCTGCGCAGCGCTCAGACTTTCATTGTTCATCTGCATTCTTCTCTTCTCACCTCAAACCTTGGCCGATTTTGCAATCATTTCGTCCGTGGTCATGACATGCGCAGTTGAGACGGCAAGCACGCCGAGCGTGACGCGATGCACCTCCTTTGCGGGGATCGGTCCAAAGCCGGCATCGGGATAGTCGTAGGTACCCGTTGCGTCCG
>NZ_JAWRWN010000911.1:0-251 GCF_046535435.1 Achromobacter sp. SIMBA_011
CACGCTCAGGCCGCGCTCGAAACGCGTCTGGAGAATGCGCCAGGTCGTGAGCTCGAATGCGGGCTCGCGCGTCGCGGCGCACAGCATGGCCGCTTCGCCCTCGTTCGCAACGGCGCCCAGATAGCACCAGCGGTCGATCAGATGGAACAGCGGCGCACCGCTCGCGACGTCGCCCTCTTCAATCAGCACGGCGCCGTCGAACGGCCAGGGCGCGGACAGCGGATCCTGCTTCGACACGCGCGGCACGCGGT
>NZ_JAWRWN010000912.1:0-251 GCF_046535435.1 Achromobacter sp. SIMBA_011
GTGCTCACCGCGGCCGGCCGCCGCGCCATCACGCGCCGACGATACGATTTCGGCGATTTCATCGGCCGACCGTATGCGCAGCGAGGTGCTGACGAATCAGCGACAGGTAGCGATCGCCGACCGAGAAGTCGCGCGCGGCGCGCGGCCGCTCCGTCTGGCGCAGCGTGGCCGGCGCGCTCATGCCGAGGTATCGGCACAACGCGGACGGAAACGGCTTGCGCGTCGCCCCAAGCTGGCGCGCCGCGCGCTCG
>NZ_JAWRWN010000913.1:0-251 GCF_046535435.1 Achromobacter sp. SIMBA_011
GCAGATAGTCATGTCCGTCAGGGCCGCTTCGCCGTGCGTGCGGAGCGGGTTGTCGTTCTGTCTGTTTGCAATGCCCTGAAACGTTTTTCGCCCAAATCGAAATTGCGAGGAGCGTTTCACATGTCCTTCCTGTCCGTTTCGTCGGCACCCGCCGACGCCTTTGCCGATCTCCCGTTGCTCGATTCCGAACCGATGCCGCCGCGCATCGCCGCCGCGCTCGACGCGTTGCGCGCGGGCCGCGCGGTCGTGTT
>NZ_JAWRWN010000914.1:0-251 GCF_046535435.1 Achromobacter sp. SIMBA_011
CGTCGCACTTCCCGAGTCCGGATTGTTGACCGTCAGTGTCAGCTGGCCATCTGTCAGCGCCAGCTTCACGGCGCGGCCGCGCTCTGAAGAGATGGTCGACACACGGTCGACGGCCCGCGCGAAGGTCTGGCAATCGACGCGCATTTCCTTGTCGTTGCCGGTGGGGATGACGCGCTGATAATCGGGGAAAGTGCCGTCGATCAGCTTCGAGGTCAAAACGACCGAGCCGATGGTCAGGCGGATTTTCGCAT
>NZ_JAWRWN010000915.1:0-251 GCF_046535435.1 Achromobacter sp. SIMBA_011
CTCGTCCAGTCGTAACTGAAAGCAGCACCCAACTCTGGTTGAAGGTACTCCACCGTGAAGCCGCTGAGCTTCCTTGCGTGACGTTGCGGCGAATGGGCCAACCCCTGAAGGGCAAGCAACTCATTTCGTTCCATTTTTAGCGTAATCTTGCTTTGCTCATAAAATTATTGCTACCTAGGACTCTATTCAAGTTGACGTGATCGGCGGGAGTGGATGGGACACAGCAACCACACGCTTTGCGACCCCGCTAG
>NZ_JAWRWN010000916.1:0-251 GCF_046535435.1 Achromobacter sp. SIMBA_011
GCGCCGACCACGGCGGCAAATGCGCCGAACTCCGGATTGAACAGGAAGCGCCAGGATATGCCGAGCAATGCAGGCGACATGGCGAAAGGTATTACGAGCAGCGTGCGCACACTCACCCGCATCATATCGGCACCGGCCAGAAGCAAAGCCAGCCCCATGGCGAGGATCATCGTGAAGAAAACGGAGAAGACCGTGAAGACCGACGTCACCCGGATGCTGTGCCAGAAATCCGGATCGTCCGTGATGACGCG
>NZ_JAWRWN010000917.1:0-251 GCF_046535435.1 Achromobacter sp. SIMBA_011
CAGCAATTCGCCGCCATTGATCACGCCGACACGGTCGGCGATCTCTTCCGCCTCCTCGATATAATGCGTTGTCAGGATGATGGTGACGCCCTTGGCGCGCAGTTCGGAAACCACAGTCCACATGTCGCGGCGCAGAGCCACATCGACGCCGGCGGTGGGTTCGTCAAGGAACAGAACCTTCGGCTCGTGCGCCAGCGCCTTGGCAATCAGCACGCGCCGTTTCATGCCGCCGGAAAGCTCCCGCAGCATAT
>NZ_JAWRWN010000918.1:0-251 GCF_046535435.1 Achromobacter sp. SIMBA_011
GCGCCATGATCAGACGAACGACATTTTCCGGCAGGGCCGCACCAACACCGCAGCAATGCGACAGGATGAGGTTACGCTGCAACGTCGCCACATCGGCTGCGTCGATCTTGATGCAAGCGAGTTTGCCGAAACCGGTATTGATCCCATGGACCGGCGCATTGCCGGCGGCGATCTCGGCGATGCGTGCCGCCGCTTTTTCAATGCCGGCATCGAAAGAACGGTCGAGTTTGGCCGTGCCGTTATCCCAGTAG
>NZ_JAWRWN010000919.1:0-250 GCF_046535435.1 Achromobacter sp. SIMBA_011
GGCTGGAGTTTCGACGAGGTGATCGCGCTCCGCGATGCCGTGCCGGCCAGGGGGCTCGGCGCGGAGATTGCCGGCAAGCCGCTTCTCGGCCTTGCCCGCGAGGTGCTCGACATTTCCCGCACCGGTCTCAAAAACCGCAACCGGCTGAATGGCGACGGCCAGGACGAGACAGTGTTCCTGTCATCGCTGGACGAGGTGCTTGCCAAGAAGACAACGCTCGCCGACGACCTGCTCTCGCTCTATAACGGCC
>NZ_JAWRWN010000920.1:0-250 GCF_046535435.1 Achromobacter sp. SIMBA_011
CGCAGGCTGGACGGAACCGGCGTGGCCGGCCTTCTCTTCCTCGCCAAAGATTTTCCAGACCACGGCGCCAATGACGCCGCCGAGGATCGGAGCGAGCCAGAACAGCCAGAGCTGTTGCACCGCCCATCACGCCTCCATCCGCCTGCACGAGAACCTCGGTTTTACGGTTGCGGGCCGGTTTTCGGAAGTTGGCACCAAATTCGGCCGCTGGCTGGACCTGACCTGCATGGAGCTGAAGCTGAATTAGCAG
>NZ_JAWRWN010000921.1:0-250 GCF_046535435.1 Achromobacter sp. SIMBA_011
CCCGCATGCAGTTTCGGATAACGCCGCATGTCGAGCAGCGGCACGCGGCACAGCACCGCGCCGAACAGTTCGGGACGCTGCACCATGCACGCGCCCACCAACAGGCCGCCGTTGCTGCCGCCTTCGATGCCGAGCTGCGCAGCGGTCGTCACGCCGGTGCGGACCAGGTCCTCGGCTACCGCGATGAAATCGTCGAACGAACGCTGCCGATGTTCGCGCTGCGCGTCGACGTGCCAGCGCGGCCCGAATT
>NZ_JAWRWN010000922.1:0-250 GCF_046535435.1 Achromobacter sp. SIMBA_011
GCTTTGCACATGCAAACGACCGATAACGTCTCGACCCGGTATGAAGGCGCGCCCGCCGCGCACACGCTGGGTGGTCAGCCGCAGGACGGCCAGGTCAGCGCGACGCAGTTCGCCGACCACAAGATCATTCGCCGTAACGGCAGTGTCGTGGGCTTCGAGCCGTCGAAGATCGCCATCGCGATGACCAAGGCGTTCCTGGCCGTCAATGGCGGGCAGGGCGCGGCGTCGGCGCGTGTTCGCGAACTCGTCG
>NZ_JAWRWN010000923.1:0-250 GCF_046535435.1 Achromobacter sp. SIMBA_011
GGCGAGCGCAACTGCGACAGCGAGACAGCCGACAACGCTGAATAAGTGGTGACTGACACGCGTCCCCCGGCGCAGCATGTCGCGCACGAACTGCGCATGCTGCTCTGTGGGACGCCACGATAACCAAGCGTTCATTCAGATCATCTCCCATGAACATGACTCGTGCGGCTCGCTCGGCTCGATGGCGAGACAGAATACGCGCCGCGGAATCACGACGCCGCACGCCTTGGTCGGACGCACAAGCATCGGG
>NZ_JAWRWN010000924.1:0-250 GCF_046535435.1 Achromobacter sp. SIMBA_011
GGCGAAGAACATGTTCAGCAGCTTCCCGTTCATGCCCGCGGCGCCCACGGGTGCGCCATCCCCGGCTGCGCCCGCGCAAGGCGCGACCGAAGGCGGCAGCGACGACGAGAAGAAGTAAACGTATCGAATGTGGCAGTGAGCGTGATTGACCCGGCTCGCGCGTGACGACGCGCCGCCCGGCGTCACGCAGCGTTCGGCTCGCGCAGCGGGCGCCGCAAGGGCGTCCGGCGCTCCGGATCTGGCGCGCACG
>NZ_JAWRWN010000925.1:0-250 GCF_046535435.1 Achromobacter sp. SIMBA_011
GTCGATGCGATCGGTGTGCAAGCGCTTCAGGCTCGCGTCGCACGCAGCGACGACGCCGCGCCGGCTCGCATGATGCGGATACACCTTGCTGACGATGAAGACATCGTCGCGCAGGCCGGCGAGCGCGTCGCCGACCAATTCCTCGGTCGCACCGTCGCCATACATCTCCGCGGTGTCGATCAGCGTCATCCCGAGCGCGATGCCCTCGCGCAGCGCGGCGATCTCGTCCGCGCGCCGGGCGGGCCGCTCG
>NZ_JAWRWN010000926.1:0-250 GCF_046535435.1 Achromobacter sp. SIMBA_011
CCCACACGCCAGCAAACCGGATGGAGACGACGTTGTCTGCCACCACCTCCTGGGCGGCTTCGGAACCGGCTTGTGCATCCCGCTTACGGCGTTGGGCGACACCGTCGGCTTATTGTATCTTGAAATTCCGCAGAGCAGTGAAACTCTGGAGGCAGAGCGCCTATATCTGGAACTTCTCGCCGAAAATATCGGCCTTGCCGTAGCAAACCTCCAGCTTCGGCAGCGGCTGGTTGGCATGGCAAGGCAGGAT
>NZ_JAWRWN010000927.1:0-250 GCF_046535435.1 Achromobacter sp. SIMBA_011
TGATCTGCCTTTCCACGTCGCATGCAGACAAATGGTCCTGCTACTCCAACTTCAGCGATATCCGCATTGCTGCAACTGTGCCTCGTAACGCAGCGCCATGTTGGCGGAGCGGCGGGCAGCCTTCTGGACCGCGGAATTGTTGCGCCAGCTGCCCTTCGCATAACCGGCATGGCCGGAATAATAAGCGAGGTAGAGATTATAGGGGTCGTTCAGAGAAATGCCGTTCTCGCGCCGGCTTTTGGCGTGGTAC
>NZ_JAWRWN010000928.1:0-250 GCF_046535435.1 Achromobacter sp. SIMBA_011
GCCGCATTCTGCAAATATCCTTCCGAGTTCTTCTGGAAGGATCCCGCTCTTGTGAGATAGGGCGTGCCCGCGCCGTCCTGAACCACGAAGAAGCCGTTGCCCTGAATGGCAAGGTCGGTGCTCGACGTGGTGTAGGACAGGTTGCCCTGTTCCGAAATGCTGTAACGAACGTTGGACTGCACACCGCCAGAAGCGTAGCTGCCCGACGAGGAGGGCAGAACGAGCGAGGAGAACGACGTCGATGCGCGCT
>NZ_JAWRWN010000929.1:0-250 GCF_046535435.1 Achromobacter sp. SIMBA_011
GTGCCGTTTAACGATCTGCACATCAGCGCCAAGCAGATCGTGCTGCAAACCGACAAGGCCGCGCTCAAGGCGATGCCGGAGTTTCATTACGCGAAGGATTGAGGCAAAGGAATGGGCGCTCGACACGCCTGGCTGCGCCGCAAAAAATGTCGATAATTTATGTTATGTAAAATCACAAATTCGCGGTGAACGACGTGTTTCAAACGTCTTCCGCGCGCCTTCCAGCCTCGTCCGGCCGCCCGATTTCCGC
>NZ_JAWRWN010000930.1:0-250 GCF_046535435.1 Achromobacter sp. SIMBA_011
CGGCTGCCGGCGTGCGCGAGCCGCACCACCGGCTGGCCCGCGCTGACCACCTGTCCGGGCTCGGCGAGGGTTTCCATCACGACGCCGTCGCCGTCCGCGACGAGTTCCGCATAGCCCGTCGCATTGCGCGACACGTTCGCGTCGGCCTCGGCGGCACTCAGTTGCGCCTTGGCGGCATCGGCCGCCGCCTTGATCTGGTCATAGGCCGATGCCGATATCGCTCCGGTGCCGCGCAGGTCGCGGTAGCGGG
>NZ_JAWRWN010000931.1:0-250 GCF_046535435.1 Achromobacter sp. SIMBA_011
ATTTCGCCGATCCGGCCGTCGCCGACCAGGCGAGCAAGCTGCTGTCGGGCACCGGCGGCATCAGCGAACTCGTGTGGGCCACGCAGAACGCGCCGGAAGGCGGCGTGCAGCTCGTCGGCACCTTCACGCCGGCGGTCAAGAAGGCCGTGCAGGACGCCGCGCTCAAGCAGAACATCCAGACGCTGCATAACCGCGTGAACGAACTGGGCGTGTCCGAGCCCGTGATCCAGCAGCAAGGCGACGACCGCAT
>NZ_JAWRWN010000932.1:0-250 GCF_046535435.1 Achromobacter sp. SIMBA_011
ATGCTGTCGAATTCGGGCGTATGGTCGATCGTCATCGTCTTGCCGTCGAACGTCGTCGGCACGCGGAACCAGTCGACGCGGTCGTAGCTCGCGACCGCGTGGTAGTTGCGCCACCCCGCCGGATACGCGCATTCCGCTGCATTTTCGAACGACATCACGCAGCGTTCGCCGCGTGCGCCCGTCAACCGGAAGTAGAACCATTGCGCGAACTCCGAGCGGCTGTCGCCGCGTACGCGCAGCCGGATCGCGT
>NZ_JAWRWN010000933.1:0-250 GCF_046535435.1 Achromobacter sp. SIMBA_011
GCTCGGCGATCGACATCGCAAAACTTTTGATCGTGATGATGTCGTTGACAATATCACGGATTTCCTCGCGCGCGCTCTCCGCATCGAGCTTGGCGAGTTGCGAAAGGTCGATTGTATCGATGAGCGCGGAAAACACCTGGCTCTTGGTGTTGTAATAATCTTCAGTGCGGGCACGTTTTTTCTGCGGCGACTGCGCAGCTGCTTGTGCCTGTCGCGTTGCTGGCGATTGGCCGGGCTCAAGAGTATCTAT
>NZ_JAWRWN010000934.1:0-250 GCF_046535435.1 Achromobacter sp. SIMBA_011
TCAAAGGCGGTTTTCCACGTATAGGCCTCGCCGGCTGTCATGAAGACGACCATGGACGCGATGGCGCTGCCGTTGAGATCGATGGTGTGAATGCGCACCGCATCCGCCTCGGCCAGATTGGTTATTGCTTCGCGGGCAAACGCTGCGCGATAACGATCATTGACCAGTGCAGTGCGTTTGCGGCCCTTCCAGCCGCTCGCCTCCAGCGCCAGGAATTCCTCCATCCGGTAGCGGATGTCTTTCGGCTGCC
>NZ_JAWRWN010000935.1:0-250 GCF_046535435.1 Achromobacter sp. SIMBA_011
GAGGTAGTACTCGACATCCTGCCGACCGATGCCTTCAAAGGTTCGTTCACCAAAGAAGACGGCGAACAGGTTCTGGATCAGGAAGGAAAGCGTATTGTCTGATACCTTCCCCGCACTGCACGACCAGCTTCTTCAGCCCATCGAGCCGGAATCGCTCCGGCCGATGTTCTCGACACATAAGCCCAGGATCTTGATTCTCTACGGTTCCCTGCGGGAGATTTCCTATAGCCGTCTGCTTGCCTTCGAAGTT
>NZ_JAWRWN010000936.1:0-250 GCF_046535435.1 Achromobacter sp. SIMBA_011
GGAAAAATCGCTCAGAACATCAAGCGGGGACGTGAAATTGGTGCCGCTCGTCACCACTGTATATTCGCCGCTACCGGCCAATTGCAAGACGACGGTCACATTGGCAGCTTCGCCATTAGGATCCGATACGATCGCCGGCCCCCACGCAATTTCGAATCGATCGTTCCGGGTCATCTTCGATCGGTTCAGGCGATCCACGATGATCTTTTTGACCTGCGACGCAGTCGGATGCTTGAGTTCCCTCCCGGCT
>NZ_JAWRWN010000937.1:0-250 GCF_046535435.1 Achromobacter sp. SIMBA_011
TTGGACTCATGCGAGCTCTCGCTCGCGAAAGCGACGGGAATGTCCGTCTAGAAGATGTGTTGGTGCATTTCGGTTTGGTACCCCACCCTGAAGCGGCCTAAAGAAAAAAGGCGACCCAAAGGCCGCCTAGTTTCCCCCGGTAGTACCACCACAGTGCTACCAGGCCGCGCACAAGTTGAGCGGGCACACCACGTATCCGCTTATCTTGAGCACGGGGTCAGGCACATTTGCCTGGGCGCCGCCTTCTCCA
>NZ_JAWRWN010000938.1:0-250 GCF_046535435.1 Achromobacter sp. SIMBA_011
TCCTCCAGCACGATCCCGCAGTCGCGCGTGATGATCTCCGCGCCGCCGGCGGTGCGCGCGGTGACGACCGGCAGCCCGGCCGCCATCGCCTCGAGCAGCGACAGGCTCATCGCTTCGTAGCGCGACGGGAACACGTACGCGTCGACCGAGCGCATCAGCGTCGGCATGTTCTTCACCAGCCCGAGGAAATGCACGCGCGCGTCGATGCCGAGCGCGCGCGCCTCGTCCGGATACGGACTGCCCGGCAGAT
>NZ_JAWRWN010000939.1:0-250 GCF_046535435.1 Achromobacter sp. SIMBA_011
GTGGCGCAGCGACCACTTGAGGCGCTCGAGCTGCAGCGCCTGCAGTTCGTCGCGGCTGGCGGTCTCGATCGGCTCGAGCGCGGCGGCGGGATGCGTCGGGTGAGTCATGGGGTGCTCCTCCAGTGGAGTGATGTCGTTGTCGTGATCGAGGGGATGCGGGCGGCGGCTAACGGAACGTGCGGCCGGCCGCGTGCAGGGCGGCGATGCGCGGCGACACGCGATAGCGGTCCTCGCCGTAGCTCGCCGCGAG
>NZ_JAWRWN010000940.1:0-250 GCF_046535435.1 Achromobacter sp. SIMBA_011
GACCAAGAACGGTGCGCTCGGCGACTGTCCGGTCATCAAGCGCGGCGCCTCATCGATGATGCCGCAATATTGGTCGCTCGACGATGCGGAGCTTGCCTGCGAAACGCTGATGGAGGCGGGGGCATCGCTCAGCAGCATCGGCATTACCTCCGGTCTCATGGTGCCGGTAAACGGCATGAACGGGTACCGCCATCTGATGAATTTCGCAGGTGATCGCGATGCCCTGTCACAGGCGTCGCTGAACGAACTG
>NZ_JAWRWN010000941.1:0-250 GCF_046535435.1 Achromobacter sp. SIMBA_011
TCCTAAGCGGTTTATTGCGTTTCATTGACGACGACTACTCGGCGATACCCTTCTATTCGTCGAGCTCGTTTCGTGTGACGCTCGCCAACTCGTGGAGCCCCTCGGCGCGGCCTGGCTCCTCGTCAGCGGCCAGAATAACCGCGTAGAAGGCGGCCCGAGATATTTCTTTTTTAGACGCAGCAGCGTGTTTCTTTCTGACCGCGTCTACGAGATCCTTCGGTCGCATTCCCGGGAGAGCGAGTTCGGCGAT
>NZ_JAWRWN010000942.1:0-250 GCF_046535435.1 Achromobacter sp. SIMBA_011
TTTGATGTCGCTGCCGAAGCTCGTGTTTCCGGGCGGCGCGCTCGTCGGCGACGACGCGGGCTTTTTGAACGCGGCGCGCATCAAGGGCAGTCACGCGGCGATCAAGACCGGCATGCTCGCGGCGGAAGCGGCGTTCGACGCGGTGCAGGCCGGTCGCACGCGCGATGAACTGACGGCGTATCCGGAAGCGTTCAAGCAGTCGTGGCTCTACACGGAACTGTACAAGGCGCGCAATTTCAAGCAGTGGATG
>NZ_JAWRWN010000943.1:0-250 GCF_046535435.1 Achromobacter sp. SIMBA_011
GACATCGCGGCGCTCGTCTACGCGACGCTCGAGGAACTGGCTGCGCAGCATGGCCGCGCCGCGCATTGCGAACTGACCGACGACGCGCTGCGGATGCTGTGCGCGTATCCGTGGCCGGGCAACGTGCGCCAGCTGGAGAACACCTGCCGCTGGATCACGGTGATGGCGTCTGGGCGCGAAGTGCATATCAGCGACCTGCCGCCGGAGCTGTTAAGCCTGCCGCAGGACTCCGCCCCCGTGACCAACTGGG
>NZ_JAWRWN010000944.1:0-249 GCF_046535435.1 Achromobacter sp. SIMBA_011
GCTATCTGGCCGACGCGGACGGCGCGGCGTTCGTCACCGCGAACGAGATACACATCCCGGTCGGCGAACCGGTGCTCGTCGAACTGACGAGCGCCGACGTGATCCACGCGTTCTGGGTACCGCAACTCGCCGGCAAGACGCAGACGATCCCCGGCCAGACCAATCGCCAGTGGCTGCAGGCCGACCGGCCGGGCGTCTATCGCGGGCAGTGCTCGCAGTACTGCGGCGCGCAGCATGCGCACATGGCGT
>NZ_JAWRWN010000945.1:0-249 GCF_046535435.1 Achromobacter sp. SIMBA_011
GTCGCGAGGCTCACCGGCTTGATCAGGCAGTCGCGCATGCCGGCATTGATGCAGCGCTCTATTTCCTCCTGCTGGGCATCGGCGGTCAGCCCGATAATCAGGGTGCGCGGGCGTTGCTGCTCATGCTCCTCGCGGCGAATGGCCAGGGCCAGTTCAACGCCATTCATCTGTGGCATGTGATAGTCGGTGATCAGCAGGTCGAACGCCTTCTGCTGCCATAGCTGCAAGGCCTGCACGCCGTTTTCGGCT
>NZ_JAWRWN010000946.1:0-249 GCF_046535435.1 Achromobacter sp. SIMBA_011
GCAACCACCGCCTTCACCCCAAGCAGGGCCTGTGCCTTCGCGGCCCAGTCACGGCTGGAGCCAGCGCCGTAGTTGATACCTGCAAAGACCACCATCGGTGTCTTGTGCAGGGCATAGCTTTTGGCGGCCTCGTACAGCGGTAAGCATTCGCTGTGGTCAGCATTCCACGCCCAGGCGCCCAGCCCTGGCTGCTGATCGCCAAGGAGACGGTTCTTAACTGATTTGTTGGTGAAGGCACCACGCAGCATC
>NZ_JAWRWN010000947.1:0-249 GCF_046535435.1 Achromobacter sp. SIMBA_011
GAAACAGCGCCAGGCCGCGCATCTCGGCCGGAGCAAGCGGCGCACGCGTGCGCAGAAACGCGTCGAAGCGCGACGTGAACGGCGCCATTTCATCGCTCTGCAGATAAGCCTCCATCGCCGACCCGAGCGCCTGCACCAGCCGTTCGGGATCGCGCCGCACCGACGCGCCGAACCTCGCGGCGAGATCGCCGGCCAGTTCGGTGCCGTCAACCTTGCGCAGCAGCGCGGCCGGCGACCGGTTGTTCATTT
>NZ_JAWRWN010000948.1:0-249 GCF_046535435.1 Achromobacter sp. SIMBA_011
CGGCGGCCTTCGGCGCCGCGATTGCCGCATGGCGTTCGCCGGCCCGACCGTCGGATTTGCGTGGCGCTCGCTTGAGATATTCGAGCGCGAGCGGAAACCGCTTCGCGCGCTCGCCGCTCATGAAGCCCGCCCTGCCGCGCGCGCCCAGTCGCGCGTCGCGGGCAGCATTTGGGTGTGCGTGAGGTCGAGTTGCAGCGGCGTGATCGATACGAAACCGTTTGCAATCGCGTGGAAATCGGTGCCCTCGCT
>NZ_JAWRWN010000949.1:0-249 GCF_046535435.1 Achromobacter sp. SIMBA_011
GAAAAATCGTCGCGCAAAACATATTTGTGAGCATGCCGGAATAGCCAATTGCAAACGATGCGATTAGATAAGCGGAAATCCGGCGGGCGACCGCACGGGAAAACAATGTCGAACAGGGCCGTATGAAGCTTCTCGAGAACTATATCCTGCGGCGGACAACGCAGATGTTTCTGGTCGCGTTGCTGCCGGTGCTCGCGATCATATGGACCATCCAGGTTCTCCAGAGAATCAATCTCGTTACCGATACCG
>NZ_JAWRWN010000950.1:0-249 GCF_046535435.1 Achromobacter sp. SIMBA_011
GTCGGCGGCCATCGACACCCACTCGTGGAACGTCGCGACGAGCGGGTTGTTCGAGCCGAGCGGCTCGACGATTCCATAGCGCGGCGGATCGTCGGGCGACTCCTCGACGTAGCTGCCGAACAGGCGATCCCAGATCACGAGCACACCTGCGTAGTTGCGGTCGATGTAGCGCGGGTTGCGGGCATGGTGCGCGCGATGGATCGACGGCGTGTTGAGCACGTATTCGAGCCAGCCGAGCTTGCCGATCGC
>NZ_JAWRWN010000951.1:0-249 GCF_046535435.1 Achromobacter sp. SIMBA_011
CTGGTGGATCAACCTCTTCGAAAACCCGAAGACGGTGCAGTTCGTCCACCGTCTCGGCGCCTATACGCTGTTTGCCGCCACGCTATGGCATATGGTGTCCATCGCCCGCGCCTTGCCCGGCACGCCGCATGCCCGCCGCTCCGTGCTGTTCTTCGTGCTCGTCTCCATTCAGGCAGCACTCGGCATCACCACGCTGCTGATGCATGTGGATATCCATGTCGCGCTCGCCCATCAGGGCATGGCGCTGAT
>NZ_JAWRWN010000952.1:0-249 GCF_046535435.1 Achromobacter sp. SIMBA_011
GCCACGTCGCCGCCGACGAGCGGCGGCGCAACGGCTGCAGCGTCGCCGACGGCAACCGCGCGCGCGGTCGCGTTGCGTGCCGCGGTACGCCGCCACAGCGCGCGGGCGAGCGCCAGCACGAAGGTCAACGCCGACGGCGGCGGATTGCGCAGCGCGCCGCGCGCATAGTGGCGTTCGACCTGCACCTGGATCGCGGACAGCACGGTCAGGATGATCAGATACCAGACGGTCGCGACCATCAGCAGCGGG
>NZ_JAWRWN010000953.1:0-249 GCF_046535435.1 Achromobacter sp. SIMBA_011
GCTGTCCTCGTCGATCTGCAACGCGGCGTGCGCGTCGGCAATGCGTTTCGAAAGCGCGCATGTATGTTCGATAAACGGCGTGCTGATTCGCCAGTCGTCGTCGCGCGCGGCGGGCCCGTCGATCGGCACGTCGGCGATCACGCGGCCCGGCCGCGCCTGCATGACCACCACGCGGCTCGACAGAAATACCGCTTCCTGGATGCTGTGCGTGACGAACACGACCGTCATCGCGCGGCGCTGCCAGAGCGC
>NZ_JAWRWN010000954.1:0-249 GCF_046535435.1 Achromobacter sp. SIMBA_011
GAGGGAATCCAGATGAATCGTGAAAAGCAATTGTCGCCGGGGCTTTCATGGGCTGCTGCCGACCGCTGGTTCGTGGCCGATCATGGCAGGGGCCTTCCAGGTAGGCGGGCAGCCGCAGAGTTTGCGGCAACCGGTGCTTTCACGGGCGGCAGGCGTTTGGTTGCGGTCAGTTCAGGTGACATCGAATGATCCGCTACTTCCTTGCCAGGGGCGATCGAGGCGGGAGTGCCACGATCACGGAAGGACTCG
>NZ_JAWRWN010000955.1:0-249 GCF_046535435.1 Achromobacter sp. SIMBA_011
TCGAGCAAGCCCGCGCGGATGTGCATCAGAGCCGCATCGCGCGCGCGGAATCCGCTTCGCGCAGGCAGCAGACGCTGGCCGCGCTCGCCGACCTCCAGAATTCGCAGACCGCGCTCGCGGCGCAGTTGAAGGAACTCGACGCGAGCCACGCGCGCGATCTCCAGGAGGCCGACGCACGCTTCGAGCAGAACCGCCGCGACGCCACCATTTCCGCGCCGAAGTCGGGCGTCGTCACCTTTTCGCGACTGG
>NZ_JAWRWN010000956.1:0-249 GCF_046535435.1 Achromobacter sp. SIMBA_011
CACACCGTGCGCCGCAACACCTACGAACTCGTCGAATTCATTCACGACGTCTTGCAGGTGCGCGAATTTCCGTGGGCGTCGTTTCCTCACAAGGTCGGGCTGCACAATAGTTGTGGCACGCTGCGCGCGCTGCGGACCGCGAGCATGTCGGAAATCGACGAACCCTTCTTTTCGAAACCGCTCGCGCTGCTGAACAACGTCGCAGGCATCGAGTTCATCAAACCCGATCGTCCCGATGAATGCTGCGGT
>NZ_JAWRWN010000957.1:0-249 GCF_046535435.1 Achromobacter sp. SIMBA_011
CTGCAGCAATACGGCCAGGGGCTGCGCGGGCACATCCGGCTGCTGTGCAATACGGCGTCGCTGAGCGAATACCTGCCCGACGCGCTCGCCGCATACCTGCCGCATCATCCGAAACTGTCGATCAGCGTCGAGGAGCGTTCGAGCCAGGAGATCGTGCATGCGATTCGCAACAAGACCGCGGAGGTCGGCATCGTCGCCGATTCGGTCGGCCTCGACGGGCTCGAGCAGCGGCGCTTCCGCGAGGACTGG
>NZ_JAWRWN010000958.1:0-249 GCF_046535435.1 Achromobacter sp. SIMBA_011
CTACGTTTGCGCGATGCGAAGATTTAGTGTGCTCACGCGTTCGCCGGGATTGTGAAGCGTGTCAACCGTGACCGGAGCCGAATTCACCCGTTCTTGGCACCCGGAATCGATAGCACGTCTACTCGCGGCGAGTGGCGCGCTGCATCTTGCGCGCTCAAATCTTCAACGTCGTCGACAGGTATTTGAACACCGTCGAAACGCGCCGCAGATGCCGCGACTCCCGGTGAGTCAGCACCCATAGCTCGGTCT
>NZ_JAWRWN010000959.1:0-249 GCF_046535435.1 Achromobacter sp. SIMBA_011
TGAACAGACGAGAGACATGCTTAAGATCGATGAAGTCATAAATAGCAAAGGCTTTCCCGATCGCTGCGAGGTGGCGGTGATAGGTGGCGGCATCGTCTGCGTCAGCACGGCCTATGAACTCGCGCGGCGCGGCGTATCGGTCGTCTTGCTGGAAAAAGGCGTGATCGCGGGCGAACAGTCGGGGCGCAACTGGGGTTGGGTACGTCAGCAGAATCGCGATCTCCATGAATTGCCGCTTGCCATGCAAAG
>NZ_JAWRWN010000960.1:0-249 GCF_046535435.1 Achromobacter sp. SIMBA_011
CGTTCGAAGCGCGCAGCTGCTCATGCCTTGCAGTTTTGCGTTCAAAAGCACGATGCCACACGACTGCACTACGACTTCCGCCTGGAGCTCGACGGCACGCTCAAAAGCTGGGCGATACCCAAAGGCCCATGCCTGGATCCCAAGGTAAAGCGCCTCTCGGTGCATGTCGAAGATCACCCTCTCGATTACGCTTCATTTGAAGGCACGATACCGGAGGGTCACTACGGTGCCGGGGATGTGATCGTTTGG
>NZ_JAWRWN010000961.1:0-249 GCF_046535435.1 Achromobacter sp. SIMBA_011
CGTGCGGCACGGCGCACGGCGGACCCTGCACGCAGCGTAGCGGAAACGCTTCGCGCGCACTGTCAAAGTATGTTCCGGATTCCCGACGGAACCCTTACGGACGAGTCGTTTCCGATGGAGCGATCGCTGAATGATCGTGCGCGCGCGGCGAGTTCGTGTGACGAAAAAAAGAGGCTCCCGCGGGAGCCTCTTCGATGCGCGCCGAGCCGAGGCCCGTGCGTGTGTTTTCCGATTTTCGTCAGAAGATAT
>NZ_JAWRWN010000962.1:0-249 GCF_046535435.1 Achromobacter sp. SIMBA_011
GCGTATCGAAGCAGGCGCGGGCGCGGCCCGCCGCGTCTTCGCTCGCGTTCTGCCCGGATGACACGAGATCGCGCGCGTAGCCGTCGATGGCGCGCGTGCGGTATGCGTGGAATTCGCCGGCCGGCATCGGCCGCATCTGCAGCATGGCCCGGGTGTCGCGAAGGAAGTCTGACTTCCAGTGTAGCGGGACGGTCGCACCGGCGCGCGATGCGGCGGAGAAAAACGGGCAGGCAATCGCGGCGAGCGCCG
>NZ_JAWRWN010000963.1:0-249 GCF_046535435.1 Achromobacter sp. SIMBA_011
CGAAGGGCGCGCCGGTCGGCACCCGGCTGCCCGGCCAGGGTTTCCCGAAACTGCCGCCGCCCGCGCAAAAGCCCGACTACGCGCGCGGCGCCGCCGTCTACACGCAGCACTGCGCGCTCTGTCACGGCGCGGACGGCCAGGGACGATCGAGCGGCGGCAAGCCGGTCTTTCCGGCGCTGTGGGGCGCACGCTCGTTCAACTGGGGGGCGGGGATGGGCGACATCCGTAACGCGGCCGGCTTCGTGAAGG
>NZ_JAWRWN010000964.1:0-249 GCF_046535435.1 Achromobacter sp. SIMBA_011
TATGCCTGGCACGATACCAGCCAGGAATAAAGCCCCAATCGAAACATTTCCCATGAACCCGTAAAGGATCAGCCCAATTCCCGGCGGGATGATAACGCTGATGATCGATGATGACGCCGTCAACGCCGCAGAAAAACCTACGTCGTAGCCACGACGCGTCATTTCCGGCACAAGAACCTTAGACTGCATCGCCGCGTCCGCATTGGCGGAACCTGAAACTCCGCCCATAAGAGTAGAGAGGACGACGTT
>NZ_JAWRWN010000965.1:0-248 GCF_046535435.1 Achromobacter sp. SIMBA_011
GCCGCATGCCTCGGCGCGTCGCGCTGGCTCACGTTCCGCCGCGTCGTGCTGCCGGCCGTGCTGCCCGCGCTGCTCACCGGCTTCGCGCTCGCGTTCGCGCGCGCGCTCGGCGAGTACGGGTCGGTGATCTTCATCGCCGGCAACGTGCCGATGAAGTCCGAGATCACGTCGCTGCTGATCATCACGAAGCTCGAGCAGTACGACTACGCGGGCGCGACCGCGCTGGCGGTCGTGATGCTGGTCGTGTC
>NZ_JAWRWN010000966.1:0-248 GCF_046535435.1 Achromobacter sp. SIMBA_011
TTCGTGCTCGCTTAATTATCATAAGGATCGGATCACGAAAGTCTGTGAAAGATTGTTAAATTTCAGAGATGATCGGGGACACCGCCCGTTTTGCGCAACTTGTACGATACTGGAGCGGCCCCACGTATCTGAGGACACAAGGACTCTCTTAAAATAAAGGATAGTCTTGTGCCTATCAGTAAGCCTAGTCATTACGTGGAAAGCATCGAAATTCTGACCGAGCCGGAGCGCCGTCGTCGGCGCACGGC
>NZ_JAWRWN010000967.1:0-248 GCF_046535435.1 Achromobacter sp. SIMBA_011
GCCGCTTACGAAAGGCGAGTTCGTGACATTGCCGAGCGCGAAGGTCCGTGCGCTGTCCGTTGAACATTATATGGCGCTGGGCACTGTGCGGGCTGGTCATGGGCGAGAAGAGCAAATCAGTGCTCTGCTACGAGTGGTCTGCCTCACGTCTTATATGCGCAACGAGACCGGCGCAGGTGCGGATTTGAGTATGTATCGGCAAGCCGAAGCTGCGCTGGACGCGTGCGTTGCATGCGCGGAGCAGGGCG
>NZ_JAWRWN010000968.1:0-248 GCF_046535435.1 Achromobacter sp. SIMBA_011
CGAACAGGCCGGCGTCCACGTGCCGCGCGTGCTGGAGGTCGATTACGACGCCGGGCTGATGCTGGTGACCGATCTCGGCACCGCGTCCTATCTCGCCGCGCTGATCGAAGCCGGTCCCGGCCCGCGCTCGCGCGCGCTGATGCACGACGCGCTCGACGCGCTGCTCCGCTTCCAGCTCGAAACCAAACCGGGCGTGCTGCCCGTCTTCGACGAAGCCTTCCTGCGCCGCGAGATGGAGCTGCTGCCGG
>NZ_JAWRWN010000969.1:0-248 GCF_046535435.1 Achromobacter sp. SIMBA_011
GCGGCCCTTCCGCTGGATCGAGAAGCAGCAACGTGCTCGGCTTGAATCGATGGTTGCGCTCGATGCCAGAAGTGCCGATTGCGAGCACTGCATGGTTGTGCAGCGTCCCAACCTCGCGCCAGCTACAGATCACAAGCCGCTTCCGTGCCAGTTCGCGCTCAACGAATGCGACCGTATCTCGATGTGAACCGCGTTCGAGCAGCTTGGTGTGCAACTCGCAATCCAGATCGGCAATGAATGTCGCCAGT
>NZ_JAWRWN010000970.1:0-248 GCF_046535435.1 Achromobacter sp. SIMBA_011
GATTACCGCGTCGGCGGGCAATCACGCGCAGGGCGTGGCGCTGTCGGCGGCGCGGCTCGGCGTGAAGGCAGTGATCTGCGTGCCGGAAACCACGCCGCAGGTGAAAGTCGACGCCGTGCGCGCGCACGGCGGCCAGACCGTCGAAGTCGTGCAGGCGGGCGAGTCCTACAGCGATGCCTACGCCCACGCCGTGCGTCTGCAGGAAGAACGCGGCCTGACCTTCGTGCATCCGTTCGACGATCCGCACG
>NZ_JAWRWN010000971.1:0-248 GCF_046535435.1 Achromobacter sp. SIMBA_011
GTACGCCGGCAAGCTCTCGGACGAACCGGTCAACGCGAGCGCGAACGTGTCGGGTTCGCTCGAAGCGCTCGTCGCCGACGTGTCCGCGAGCGGGATGAAGCTGAATGGCCGCGCGCACGTCGAGGCCGCGCCGTTCGGCGCGGTGCCGCTCACGCGCGCGTCGCTCGCGTTCGATCACGTGAATCCGCAGGCGCTTGCGCCCGGCGCGCCGGCCGCCAACCTCGCGCTGCGCGCCGAGCTCGCGCCGG
>NZ_JAWRWN010000972.1:0-248 GCF_046535435.1 Achromobacter sp. SIMBA_011
GCGCGAAAGCGCCAGATTTCATGCACGTCGGCGCGCGTATCGAACGCGATCTGCGCGGTGCGATCCGCGACTTCCAGCACGACCGCCGCCCGGGCGCCGGCCGGCAGCTGCTCGAGACGCCGCGCGATCGCCGGCAGCGCCGTATCGTCGCCGATCAGCAGATGCCAGTCGAAATCGATCGGGACCACGAACGAACCGCGCGGGCCGGATCGTTCTTGGCGTCACCGAAGCCGGCCAGGGTCACCTGG
>NZ_JAWRWN010000973.1:0-248 GCF_046535435.1 Achromobacter sp. SIMBA_011
GTCCGCGCCCGCGTCGATGCGCGCCGCCCGTGCGCTAGCCGCGCCTTGCGTCCTCACACCTCAACACGCGCACCGCCGCGCGTCCCATCAAGCCGAAACCCGGCTGCAAAACGCCAGCGCGGCCCCGACGATCTGGTGCATGTCGTAGTAGCGATACTCCGCGAGTCGTCCGCCGAAATGGACCTTGTGACCCAGCGCGTCCGCCAGCGCACGATAGCGTTGGTAGAGCCCATCGTTCGTGTCGTTGT
>NZ_JAWRWN010000974.1:0-248 GCF_046535435.1 Achromobacter sp. SIMBA_011
ATATCCGGCGTTCCTCGGCGTGTCGGCGATCCTCGCGGAGCAGTTGTCGAACCGCTCGGGCGGTGCGTCGTCGGCGGTGTTCGAGCGGATTCGCCAGATGCGCGACGCGCTGACGCCGGCCGAGCGCCGCGTCGCCGATCTCGCGCTGAACCATCCGCGCTCGATCATCAACGATCCGATCGTCGATATCGCGCGCAAGGCCGACGTGAGCCAGCCGACGGTGATCCGCTTCTGCCGCTCGCTCGGCT
>NZ_JAWRWN010000975.1:0-248 GCF_046535435.1 Achromobacter sp. SIMBA_011
GTAGCGTGTCGGGCATAGGCGCCGGTATGCATTGCGTCGTTACGCGCCTGTTTGACTGTCCGATATAGTGCGTCGAACGTCTTGAAGGTCGCTGGAAATAGCCGCGGCAAATCTCCAAACAGCGGTGATACCTGCGCACACTCCGCAATTCGCTTCTTGTACTCCCCCATTGCCTCCTGTCTACCCAGCAGGCGCAGTCCGAGTGCTTCAATGACAAAGCAAATCTCCGTAAAGCTCTCAGAATCTGC
>NZ_JAWRWN010000976.1:0-248 GCF_046535435.1 Achromobacter sp. SIMBA_011
GCCGACAGGCAAATTGCCGCGAGCGCGATCTTGTTTTTCGATGATACGTCGACCGACATTTTGTCTCAGCTCCACCATTTGAATGATTCAGATATTAACAGCGAGCCTCCATATTCCGCCCCACCAAAACAAATATTTCTGTGACAACAAAACTCAATAGACACTACGACAACAAAAATATAGATATTGGATATATTAATATTATATCCAATATCTATATCTCCATTTCAAAAAACCCAGCAGGTCAT
>NZ_JAWRWN010000977.1:0-248 GCF_046535435.1 Achromobacter sp. SIMBA_011
GCCGAGAATGGTCGCTTCGATCTGTTTGGTCGTCATGCATTTTCTCCGTGGCGAGCGGCGTTGTCGTCGTCGGCGCTTTGCTGCGGTTCGAGCAGGTCGAGCTGATTGTCGCGGTCGGCGCCGGCGCGTGCGCGCGGCAGCTTTTCGAGGATCGCGTTCAGGCGCACCTGTGCGTCGTCGATCTTCGCCGACAGCCCATCGCGTTCGGCCTGCAGCGCGTTACGCTCTTCGCGCACCTGCTCGAGTTC
>NZ_JAWRWN010000978.1:0-248 GCF_046535435.1 Achromobacter sp. SIMBA_011
GCGGTGCTGGCCGGCGCGTTCGCCGCGTTGATGAAGTTCCTGCCCGACGCGCGCGTCGCGTGGCGCGACGCCATGGTCGGCGGAGTCGTGTCGGCCATCCTGTTCTCTGGCGGCAAGAAGCTGTTCGCGCTGTATCTGGCGCGGGCCGGCACGGCGAGCGCGTTCGGTGCGGCCGGGTCGTTCGCGGTGCTGCTGATGTGGCTGTACTTCTCGGCGGCCGTGCTGCTGCTCGGCGCGGAATTCGCGGC
>NZ_JAWRWN010000979.1:0-248 GCF_046535435.1 Achromobacter sp. SIMBA_011
GGCTTCAGCTCGCATCGATCTCATCGCCTGGTTGTTCGCTCAGCTACATCCTTTGATTCGAACAATGGACTGGGGAAGGTCCAACTGGTCGGCACTGAGTGAACTGACTGTTGAGCTGGGGCGGCTGGAGCACCGTCTGGAGCGACTTGGCCACGCACCTTTAGCTTCGCTTACGGTTTTCCGACACCAGATCAGCAATGTGGTGCAGCGGGTATCGGGAAGCAGGGATGTGACGATGCCGCTTCCTT
>NZ_JAWRWN010000980.1:0-248 GCF_046535435.1 Achromobacter sp. SIMBA_011
GCAGCTGCGTGAACGGCTGCGGCATCGGATAGGTCGTGACCTTGTCGTACGAATAGATCGGGTTGCCGGCCTTGTCGACGCCGCCATAAGCGAAACGATGGATGCCGCGCACGTCGCTCGTGCGCCAGATGTCGCCCTTGGTGTCGACCCACCAGCCCCAGCCGCCCGCCTTCGCCTTGCCGGTCGTGTTGATCGTGAATTCATCGGCGTCGAGCCGGCCGTTGCCGTTCGCATCGCGCCAGATCCAG
>NZ_JAWRWN010000981.1:0-248 GCF_046535435.1 Achromobacter sp. SIMBA_011
GCTGTGGTGGGGTCACCAGATTCCCGCGTGGTACGGCGAGAACGGCGAGGTGTTCGTCGCGCGCAACGAGGAAGAAGCGCGCGCGCAGGCCGCCGCGAAGGGCTATGCCGGCGCGCTCAAGCGCGACGAGGACGTACTCGACACGTGGTTCTCGTCGGCGCTCGTGCCGTTCTCGTCGCTCGGCTGGCCGAACGAAACGCCTGAACTGCAGCACTTCCTGCCGTCGTCGGTGCTCGTCACGGGCTTCG
>NZ_JAWRWN010000982.1:0-248 GCF_046535435.1 Achromobacter sp. SIMBA_011
CTTCCTCGACGATGCTCCATAGCGCCTGCTCGGTCATCGTCGGATAGTGCTCGACTTCGAGCGCGATCACGTCGTCGACGTCGCCTTCGTTGCGCACGACGCCGAGGAAATTCACGACCGCGCCAACATTCGGATTGCGAACGATCGGCGCGATCTCGGCGCCGGCGTCGATCGCCGCGTATTGCACCCGCACCTCGAAGCCGGCGGCAATCGCCGGCGGCGGTTCGGTGTGCAGCGCGGATGGCTCG
>NZ_JAWRWN010000983.1:0-248 GCF_046535435.1 Achromobacter sp. SIMBA_011
ATGTTCTTCTGGGCATTTTCCGGCTTCCAGCCATCTGTATAGGCCTCGCCGACATTCTTGATCTTGCCGCCGTCGATGGCAGCCTTCAGCACTTCCTGCTGACCGGCGAACAGGAAGTCCGCATTCGGATCGGAAGAAGAGCCCTTGATGAAGACGTAATTGCCTTCCGGCTTGACCTTGAAGACTTCGGCTGCCTGAAGACGGCCGACTTCCTTGTTGTCGAAGGTGATGTAGAAGGCGTTCTGGTT
>NZ_JAWRWN010000984.1:0-248 GCF_046535435.1 Achromobacter sp. SIMBA_011
TGTAGCGGAACTTCACGCCGAGCGATTCCGCGAGCGCCGCGAGGCGCGTCGTGAACAACTGGCAATCGCCCGTTTCGTCACCCGGCAGGCGCAGGCCGCCGGTGAGTTTGTGCGATACGGCGGCGAGGGCCGGTTCGGCATTCTTCAACTCGGCCGGCGACAGCAGTTCGAACGGCACGTTCGCTTCGCGCAGCACCGCGATGTCCTTCGCCGCGCCGTCGAGTTGCTGCTGCGAGCGGAACAACTGC
>NZ_JAWRWN010000985.1:0-248 GCF_046535435.1 Achromobacter sp. SIMBA_011
TCAGTTCAAGACCCGCATCAGGCCGGGTGAATCCAGTGAGAAGGCGGGTATGGTGACATTGAACACCTCGCCTTTGTCCGTTTCCATTTCATAATGGCCAAACATCAGGCCGGACGGCGTATCCAGCGGACATCCTGACGAATATTCGTAGCTGTCGCCGGGGTTCAGATGCGGCTGCTCGCCGACGACGCCGGGGCCGTAGACTTCATCCACCTGTCCGTTCTGATCGGTGATGGGCCAGTAGCGGT
>NZ_JAWRWN010000986.1:0-248 GCF_046535435.1 Achromobacter sp. SIMBA_011
GGCGAGCGTGCGCGGGTCGACGCCTGCGCGTCGATAGACGGCGCGCAGCAGGTCGGCCTGCGTCGCCGCCGCCGGCACGTTGATGCCGCCGTGCGAATGGCCATCCGAGTTCACGCCCGATCCGGCGATGACCGCATGGATCGTGTCGCCATCGGCCAGCGCCTGGTCAAGCGGCTTGAGCAGCACGAACGCGCCGCCTTCGGCGCGCACGTAGCCGTCGCCGGTCGCATCGAACGCGCGGCAACGGC
>NZ_JAWRWN010000987.1:0-248 GCF_046535435.1 Achromobacter sp. SIMBA_011
TCGGCCGGGCGTTCCTTTACTGGGACGGCCAGCGCCTCTCCGGCCTTGCGGTGACGCTGTGGCTGCTCGTAGCATCGATTTCGCTCGGCTTCGTGTGCGCGGTGCCGCTTGCGGTCGCGCGCGTGTCGAAGAACAAGTGGCTGTCGATGCCGGTGCGGTTCTACACGTACGTGTTTCGCGGCACGCCGCTCTACGTGCAGTTGCTGCTGATGTACACGGGCATGTACAGCCTCGAGTTCGTGCGTTCG
>NZ_JAWRWN010000988.1:0-248 GCF_046535435.1 Achromobacter sp. SIMBA_011
CGGCCCGATACCGGCGATGCGCAAGGCAATCTCCATGGTGCAGGTGCCCGAGTTGAAGGTGCGCACCGGCCGGCCACCAAAATATTCCGACAACTGCGCCTCGAAGGCCTGCACTTTCGGCCCGCTGGTGATCCAGCCCGAGCGCAGCACTTCGACGACGCCCTGAATGGTTTCCTCGTCGATTTCGGGGCGGGTGAACGGCAGGAACGGAGCGGTAGTCTGGGTCATGAACGCGTTGGCCTGTAATG
>NZ_JAWRWN010000989.1:0-248 GCF_046535435.1 Achromobacter sp. SIMBA_011
ACCTGGGCATGCTGTCGTCGATCCTGGCCCTGGCCTGGGCGGTGTCCGGGGCCCTGGTGGGTGCCTGGTCGGACCGCCGGGGCGTGCGCAAGCCGTTGCTGATCGTCGCGGTGATCCTGCCGGGCATCGGCTGGCTCGTCAGCAAGATCAACCGCCGCCTGCGCCGCCTGAACCGCGAGCACCAGACGCTGACCAACGAGCTGTCGTACATCGTCGAGGAGACGGTCGGCGGCTACAAGGTCGTCAAG
>NZ_JAWRWN010000990.1:0-247 GCF_046535435.1 Achromobacter sp. SIMBA_011
CTAAATAGCTTTCGAGGAGAACCAGCTATCTCCGAGCTTGATTAGCCTTTCACTCCGATCCACAGGTCATCCGCTAACTTTTCAACGGTAGTCGGTTCGGTCCTCCAGTCAGTGTTACCTAACCTTCAACCTGCCCATGGATAGATCGCCCGGTTTCGGGTCTATTCCCAGCGACTAGACGCCCTATTAAGACTCGCTTTCGCTACGCCTCCCCTATTCGGTTAAGCTTGCCACTGAAAATAAGTCG
>NZ_JAWRWN010000991.1:0-247 GCF_046535435.1 Achromobacter sp. SIMBA_011
GGTGCCCACCGCGATCGCCACCACGCACAGCAGCGCCGCGCCGGTGCGCACGGCCGATTTGATCAGATGACCGATCGACGGCGCGGCGAGCCACGCGGCGAACATGGTGAGCAGCACGGTCGCGAGCAGCAGGCTGCGCGTGACGCTCAGCAGCTCGACCACGAGCGTGGCGAGGAACACGAGCACCATCCACACCGAGAAGCGCCGCGCGACGATGAACTGATGCAGCAGCATCGCCTGCAACGCG
>NZ_JAWRWN010000992.1:0-247 GCF_046535435.1 Achromobacter sp. SIMBA_011
GCCGCGATGGCGAGGCCGTTGTGCTGGACGTTGCCGACGCCGCCGGCGATGTTCACGCCGATGTTGCCGGTTGCGTTGGCGAGCGCGCCTGCACCCAGCATTGCCGTGCCCGCGAAGCTGCCCTGGAAGGACGTATTGGCGGTCTGGCTGGTCTGGTCGGTCGCGATCATCGCGTACGAAGCGTTGCTGCCGCTCGTCGTGGTCGAGGCTGCCAGGCTGTTGTTCTGCGCGTTGCCGACACCCGATG
>NZ_JAWRWN010000993.1:0-247 GCF_046535435.1 Achromobacter sp. SIMBA_011
GCATTCATGCAACGAGCCGTTCCTTTCACGCCGCGCGCCGTGCGCACGCTGGCGGCCGCGCTGATCGGCGCGACCGCGATCGCCGCGGCGGCCGCGACCTTCGACCTGAGCCCCGAGCAGCACGGCCGCCCGCGCGGCACGGCCGATGCGGCCGTACAACGCGCGGTGCCGCCGACGTTCAAGTTCGCCGAGGCCGGCACGCTGACGATCGGCATCGCGCCGAGCCTGCCGCCGATCAGTACCTACG
>NZ_JAWRWN010000994.1:0-247 GCF_046535435.1 Achromobacter sp. SIMBA_011
GTCAGCCGGGCCGGGGCACGCCGATCGGGGTTGATCGGCTGAGCGATGAGTTGATGGGCCTTCCGACAGCGGACGTTGCAGCGCATGCGACGCTGCCGCAACGTCCGTGCACGATCGAGGCTTTCGTGCCGACGCATGCCGGCGCGAGAAAGGATCGTCAAACGCCAATTCCGGCTTTCACTGCGGCATGGCCGCCGGAAAATCGCGAGATCCCCCGAATCAGGTCCGACGCCTTCTCTCCGATCAT
>NZ_JAWRWN010000995.1:0-247 GCF_046535435.1 Achromobacter sp. SIMBA_011
GTTGGGCCTGCTGTTCCAGCACAAACGTGCCAATGCCGTGGCGGGTCTCGACCAACCCCGACGCCTGCAACTTGGAGATCGCCTCGCGGACGACGGTCCGGCTCACGCCGTGCTCCAGCACGATGGTGGATTCCGACGGGAGTTTTTCGCCGGGCTTCAGGTGGCCGAGCAGGATGCGTTGGGTCAGCGCATCGACCACGCCTTGGGCCAGGTTGGTGGAGCGTCTACGGATGGGGGGTCCACTTTC
>NZ_JAWRWN010000996.1:0-247 GCF_046535435.1 Achromobacter sp. SIMBA_011
GCCATCACGTCCGCGAAGCGGAACATGCCCGCAGGCGCGACGTCTCCCATCGACACGACCGTGCGCAGGCTCGGCACGCGCGCCGCGTGCAGATCGCCGGGCGTCGCGCTCGCGAGCTCGGGCGCGATCGTCTGCAGCATTTCGACATAGGCGGAGCTCTTGAAGCGCTCGGCCGCGATCACGGCCTTGCAGCCCACCTTGTTGAGCGCGTATTCGAGTTCCGCGAGCCGGTAGGCCGGGTTGATGT
>NZ_JAWRWN010000997.1:0-247 GCF_046535435.1 Achromobacter sp. SIMBA_011
GGCTCAAGGCGATCCTGCAGAAGTGCGACCATTCGGCCATTTATCTGCTGATCGCGGGCAGCTACACGCCCTTCGCGCTCGTCACGCTGCGCGGCCCGTGGGGCTGGTCGCTGTTCGGCGTGAGCTGGGGGCTCGCCGCATTCGGGATCGCGCAGGAGCTCACGCTCGGACGGCGCACGCGCATCGTGTCGATGGTGCTGTACGTGCTGATGGGCTGGCTCGCGCTCGTCGCGATCCGCCCGCTGAT
>NZ_JAWRWN010000998.1:0-247 GCF_046535435.1 Achromobacter sp. SIMBA_011
GGACGTGCTGCTCGTGTGTCGCGGCGGCGGATCGATCGAGGATCTGTGGTCGTTCAACGACGAAGCGCTCGCGCGGGCGATCGCCGCGAGCGAGCTGCCGGTCGTCTGCGGCGTGGGCCACGAAACCGATTTCACGATCGCGGACTTCGCGGCCGACGTGCGCGCGCCGACGCCGACCGGCGCGGCCGAGCTCGCGAGTCCGCAGCGCGCGTTGTTGCTGCGAGAGTTGAGCGAGCGGCAGCGTGCG
>NZ_JAWRWN010000999.1:0-247 GCF_046535435.1 Achromobacter sp. SIMBA_011
CTTAATACGAACCGCGCTTCTGATTTGCTTTCGGGGCGGTGCGGGGGTTGCCATTGCCTTTTTCCGGATTCATGAGCCCCATCGCGGTCTTATTTCGCGCAGCCTTCGAATCGACCGGCGTATTCTTCGAAATAGTCGAGCGTCCGCCACCTGAGCTATCGCCTTGGCGAGTGATTTTGGAACCTTCCTTGTTTGCCACTGCCTTAAGTGGCTTTTCGTCGCGGTCCCAACTCGTCCCCGACTTCGG
>NZ_JAWRWN010001000.1:0-247 GCF_046535435.1 Achromobacter sp. SIMBA_011
TTTTATGAAAAAGATTTCATCGAAGCAATCAACTTTTACAGAATCGCAGAGAGGAAGCTTAATAAAGTGCCCGACGAAATAGAAAGGGCAGAATTTCACTATCAAACTGCGAGTGCATATTACGAAATCCGCCAGAATTTTTTCTCACTAAATCACGCTGAAAAAGCGATTCAAAGCTTTGAAGCACACAAAAACTACACAAACCGAGTCATAAAATGCACAATGCTTTTCGCAATGAACAAAGTTG
>NZ_JAWRWN010001001.1:0-247 GCF_046535435.1 Achromobacter sp. SIMBA_011
GCCATGGCGGCGGCGTAGGCGTCGTCCACCGAGCGCATGAGCGCGCCGATGCCGAACTTTTCCGTCGCCGAAATGAAGTGCATCTTGGCGAAATCGAGGAATTTCAGCTTGCGTTGCAGGTGGTGCTTGGTGCGGTCGCGTGCGTGGTCGTCCATGCCGTCCCACTTGTTCACGCCCACCACCAGCGCACGGCCCTGCTCGACCACGAAGCCCGCGATATGCGCGTCCTGGTCGGAGATTTCCTGGT
>NZ_JAWRWN010001002.1:0-247 GCF_046535435.1 Achromobacter sp. SIMBA_011
GGAACCGAAAACAAGGAGCGGGCATATCACGCACGTAACCGTCTCGAACGGTTCGCGCAACCTCGACGGCCCGATGCCGGGCCGTGGCGAGCGCGTCACGCTTCACTCGCTGCCGCCGCGTGGTGTGCCTGCCGGCGTGTATCGCCTCGACACGGCCTCGCCGGCCGTCGTCAAGGGCGGGGAAACATACCTCGGCGCGATCGTCCACAAGGATGATCGGCATGTGTTCCAGTCGGTCGGCACGAAG
>NZ_JAWRWN010001003.1:0-247 GCF_046535435.1 Achromobacter sp. SIMBA_011
CCTCGCGCACGGTCTCCTCGCGGCCGGACAGCACCTTGATGAACTCCGGCATATGGGACATATCGACACGCGCGATCACGCTGCTCTTCGCCTGTTTGATCAGCATGAAGCGGGAGGCCGGGTCGCCATTCTTGACCCAATCGAATTCAGCCCTGGAAAGGCCGAAATGCTCCATGTAGGAATTCTCGTCAGCCTTCGGATTGGCGAAGAAGATATTGGTCGACGTCTGCTCGATGATCGTCCGGCT
>NZ_JAWRWN010001004.1:0-247 GCF_046535435.1 Achromobacter sp. SIMBA_011
GCCGTACAGCGCGGGCTGAGATTGTCAGCCGTATCAATGCTCCCGATCAGTCGCGCCCTGCCGAGGTCCGGTGTGGTAACAAAATCTTCGGGTACGAATACTGGCAATACGTTGTTCTTCGTGTGCAGCATCCCCAGTTCTTTAGTGGCCTCCCAGTGCAGGAGAGATCTATCAAACAGAGCGTTTGTGGTGTTGAATTCCGTCGATTTGGCGGCCTCATCCAGCCGGCTTGTGGCGATATTCATCT
>NZ_JAWRWN010001005.1:0-247 GCF_046535435.1 Achromobacter sp. SIMBA_011
TATACAGATGTGTCAGCCAGCTGTGCACATGATGCACACATGATTTTGACAATTGACGAAGGCACACTGCCTTTTTATAAACAATTAGGTGTTCATCACGCACACTACTTTCCCATTCCGACAAATACACGTGTATTTCAGAAAAAAATGCCGCCAGCAGATTCGTTCCTCTATGATATTGCATTGATCGGTTATCCTTATCCAAATCGCATCAAATCGATCCGTGCACTATTGCAACAGCACAAAT
>NZ_JAWRWN010001006.1:0-247 GCF_046535435.1 Achromobacter sp. SIMBA_011
CTATCGCCGTACTTCTCAACAAAGGCGCTTGTGATGATGCGAACGTATTCAGTAAATTCGAACCCGATCTGCATATGACTCTGCTTCTCCTCGGCTTCCATGTGCGCTCGATCTAACCGGCGCTTGCTGTCTACCAATGGATCTTGCCT
This sequence comes from Achromobacter sp. SIMBA_011, assembly GCF_046535435.1. NCBI lineage: Bacteria > Pseudomonadati > Pseudomonadota > Betaproteobacteria > Burkholderiales > Alcaligenaceae > Achromobacter > Achromobacter sp. SIMBA_011. The sequence continues at coordinate 150 of NZ_JAWRWN010001006.1, forward strand.
GTTCATGTCATTCTTTCCATGTGGGACGCACGCTCCGCGAGTCGTGCTTTCATTGGGTGAGCCGAATAGCCAAGAGGCAAACGGTCGGCTGCGAATCT
>NZ_JAWRWN010001007.1:0-247 GCF_046535435.1 Achromobacter sp. SIMBA_011
GATCGTCGACGCCGGCCGGCTGCTGCCCGCGCGCATGCTGGAGCCGCCGTTCGTGCCCGCGCCGTCGACGCCGATGCTGCAGCCCGAAGGCGGCGCCGACCGCAACGCGATCCCGCTGTACACGCTGCCGAACCAGCACATCGTCAACAACTTCTCGCCGACGATGCCGCTGCAGACCTCCGCAATGCGCTCGCTCGGCGCACACACCAACGTCTGGGCGATCGAGAGCTTCATGGACGAGCTCGCG
>NZ_JAWRWN010001008.1:0-247 GCF_046535435.1 Achromobacter sp. SIMBA_011
GGCAAGAACGATCACCACGGCCCACAATACGATGCGAATATTTCTCATTGTCCAATCCTACCCCGAAAGGCCGGCTGGATATTGCAGGCCTTGTCGTCTGAGAACGAACGGCAGCGGCGACCGCAAATCAACTGGGCGTTTTTGCGCCTACCGCGCTGATTTGTCACAAAGCCTGGAATGCGGAGAGGCTTACAGGCACCAGGCAATTCCGCTTTGCACGGTGGAGAGGAAAATATCCGTGCTGTGG
>NZ_JAWRWN010001009.1:0-246 GCF_046535435.1 Achromobacter sp. SIMBA_011
GCGCGATCTCCAACCATTCCGTTCCGCTCCTGTCGATGAAGGAGCTTATCTCGCGGCCTCAATCACAAAAGGAAAGGTGGGGTGTTCGTCGCGCTCACGTTGATTCCGTCACAGCTATTCGGGTGAGGACTTCGTCAAAAGTTTCAGCCAGAAATGCATCACTGCGGATTTCTCTCGAGAAAACCCTTCACAATACCCTTCACAATACCTTCCTCAGAAATTTTGCTACTTCTAAACAGAGTGTCC
>NZ_JAWRWN010001010.1:0-246 GCF_046535435.1 Achromobacter sp. SIMBA_011
CGTCGGCGCGCAGCGGGCGGGCGCGGTAAACGCCCGTCGCGGCGGCCGCATGCGGCCGAACGCCCGCGCGACGACCTTTCCACAGGAGATTTGATGACCGATCCACGTCCGGCCAACGTGCCTTGGTTGACGCCTTATCTGGCCGTGCGCAACGCGCGCGCCGCCATCGACTTCTTCAAGGCCGCATTCGGTTTCGCGCTGCGCGACGTCCATGACGAGGACGGCGCGATCATGCACGTCGAGATG
>NZ_JAWRWN010001011.1:0-246 GCF_046535435.1 Achromobacter sp. SIMBA_011
ATTTTATCTCGCCCGCAAGCCGCGTCAGAAATGGCGCGAAGAGAGCAGCATCACCTGTTCCATCTGCGAACACCCTTTCGAGCCGGAGGACATGGCCTGGTGTCCGGCCTATGCCGCACCGATCTGTTCGCTCTGCTGCTCGCTGGACAGCCGCTGCCACGACATGTGCAAGCCGAAAGCCAAGCTGAACTATCAGGTCGCCACCGTCGCGAAATCCTTCCTGCCGGATCAGCTGGTGGCGAAGCT
>NZ_JAWRWN010001012.1:0-246 GCF_046535435.1 Achromobacter sp. SIMBA_011
GCGTGCTGATACGAAAGGCAATGCAGTCGGCGGGGATTCTCCTCAGACCATTGATTCGTCTGAGGAGATGAACCTGTCGGCAGGCGGCCTTGCGTGCCGGACGACGACGGCCTCGACGACTGACGCACTGCGCTACGCTGCGGCCCGGCCACTGTCAGCCCTATAATCCCGCACGGCAAAATCGCCGCCCCGTTCCGATTCGCAAGCCTTCCATGGAGCTTCCCGCAATGTCGCCGAACATCGACG
>NZ_JAWRWN010001013.1:0-246 GCF_046535435.1 Achromobacter sp. SIMBA_011
GCCGAGCGGAATACGCGGGCCTGCGCGGACATCGCGAAGCCGGCCATCAGCGCGACGGCCAGTGCGGTACGGGAGCGGGGGAATCGGTGCGTCATCGTCAGTCTCCTTGTTGGTTGTAGCTCGCTATTTGGCGGCGATTCGGGTGGCTTGTGCATAGATCGGGCTTGGGCCTTCGCTGAATCGCAGTCATACGTTGTATGACGTGTCGGAGCGAATGTACGTCGGTTAATCGTTTAACTCACTTGG
>NZ_JAWRWN010001014.1:0-246 GCF_046535435.1 Achromobacter sp. SIMBA_011
CGTTTCGGCGTGGCCGCGTTGCCGGAAGGGCGAAGGCGGGACTGGCTGCACCAAAGCATCGAGCAGCGCGTCGTGCCGCTGTTTCGCGGCCGGATCCTGCCGTTCGACGATGCGGCCAGTAAAGCCTATGCGAGCCTTCGCGCGAAGGCTCGGGCCACGGGCAACGCGATGGCGTCTGCCGATGGATTTATCGCTGCAACAGCCGCGGCGAACGGCTTGATCGTGGCGACGCGTGACGTCGCGCCG
>NZ_JAWRWN010001015.1:0-246 GCF_046535435.1 Achromobacter sp. SIMBA_011
CGAACGCGGGGCGCGAGGCGGTGCCCGCGTAGCGCGCGAGGTCATCAGAAGATCTGGCGGAACACCCAGTACAGCGCGGCGGCCAGCGCGATGGAAGCCGGCAGCGTGAGCACCCACGCCAGCGCGAGATTGCGAATGGTGCTCCATTGCAGTCCGGAGCCGTTCGCGGCCATGGTGCCCGCCACGCCCGAAGCCAGCACGTGCGTGGTGGAAACGGGCAGGCCGTAGACGTCCGCCATGCCGATG
>NZ_JAWRWN010001016.1:0-246 GCF_046535435.1 Achromobacter sp. SIMBA_011
GATTCCCTGCGGCTCATCGCCGTTTACGAACGACACGGTGATGGTTTCCGGATAGGCGTAGGCCGAGCCATTTGCCTTGTCGACCCCATCCAGGACCAGGGCGCCTACGCCCAGCAGGACGACATTTCCAACTATCGTTCCCGTGCGTGTCTTCGATTTGACGGCGGTGGTGATGTCGCGCTCGCCATCTTTCGAGCATTTGATATTCAAGTCGCCCTTTGCCCGGTGGACGCTGACCTTCCCGGG
>NZ_JAWRWN010001017.1:0-246 GCF_046535435.1 Achromobacter sp. SIMBA_011
TGCGGCGTGCCGCGCCGCTCCAGATAATCCGGCGACGCCACCAGCAGAATGTGCGCGGTCGCGATCTGCCGCGCGACCAGCGACGACGACTTCAACCCATTCGGCGCCGCGCGCACCGCGACGTCATAGCCTTCCTCGATCAGATCGACGACACGGTCGGACAGCGTCATGTCGACGGTCACGTCCGGGAACCGGCCCGCATAGTCGGTGACGGCCTGCATCACGTGCCGCAAGCCGAACGCCGAC
>NZ_JAWRWN010001018.1:0-246 GCF_046535435.1 Achromobacter sp. SIMBA_011
GTTGAGGATGACGAGCAGCGGCACGTCGTCTTCGACGCCGGCGTTGTTCATCGCCTCGAAGGCCATGCCGGCCGTCATCGCGCCGTCGCCGATCACGGCGATGCCCATGGCGTTATCGCCCTTGAGCTTGCTCGCGATGGCCATGCCGAGCGCCGCCGAGATCGACGTGCTCGAGTGCGCGGTGCCGAACGTGTCGTAGTCGGATTCGTCGCGCTTCGGGAAACCCGAGATACCGCCGAACTGACG
>NZ_JAWRWN010001019.1:0-246 GCF_046535435.1 Achromobacter sp. SIMBA_011
GAAAAGCCGCCCGGATGCCGACACCTTGCCCCTGCTCCCACGCGAGACGGTCGAGGTAGTAGCCGGGTAACGGGGAGTCGGCGCCGTGCATGCCGAAAAACGTCGTCTGAACGCGATACGCACTGCGTGAGTGCGCAGGCATGCGCTCCGCCATCAACACGTCGGAGGCAGGGAAACCCAGGCCGGCGTGGCTGCCAAGTCGCACGCGCTGGTGCTCCGGCTCAAACGTATCTGGCATTTCCAGGT
>NZ_JAWRWN010001020.1:0-246 GCF_046535435.1 Achromobacter sp. SIMBA_011
GTCCGGATAGGTCGCCGAGAACAGCAGCGTCTGGCGCGTCGTCGGACACATCCGCGCAACCTTCGCGATGTCGTCGAAGAAGCCCATGTCGAGCATCCGGTCGGCTTCGTCGAGCACGAGCGTGTTCAGCGCGTCGAGCTTCAGGTTGCCGCGGTCGAGGTGATCCATGATGCGGCCGGGCGTGCCGACGACGATGTGCGCGCCGTGTTCGAGGCTCTGCGCCTGCGGGCGCATCGGCGTGCCGCC
>NZ_JAWRWN010001021.1:0-246 GCF_046535435.1 Achromobacter sp. SIMBA_011
GGATTGGCCTGCACGTCTTTTACCGTACCTATGGTGGCGGCTGGAGCTGATCACACCGCCAATTTGTCGCATTTTCCGTGTCAAAAATGCCGATTCCCTCGCGAAACATCGCCGTCAAACGGCGATTTGGCATCAAGTCATTGTTTTTCAATGATTAATTTGTGCTGAAACAAGCACCCTCAGTGCCTTGACTAGAGAAGCCCCTAAAACTATGTTGCGCGCGACTTCAGAGCGGGCTGGAACAGG
>NZ_JAWRWN010001022.1:0-246 GCF_046535435.1 Achromobacter sp. SIMBA_011
GATCGATTTCGTAACCGGCCTGCTCCAGTAGGGACTCGCAACTCACCTTGGCGCGCAGCGCCTCCAATTCTTCTCGTTTCATATTTTTTCAGCCGCCTGGCGGCCGTCCCTTCTTCTTTCCCGCAAATTGCGGGTCTCCTTCCACCCGCCGCGAAGACCGAAGGGGGCAAGGGCGCAGCGCGCAACTGACAAAAGTTGCAGCAAAACGCTGCGGCGAAGCTTCCCTTGCGGCCGACAGGTCGCCAG
>NZ_JAWRWN010001023.1:0-246 GCF_046535435.1 Achromobacter sp. SIMBA_011
GGTTCGAACGATAGCCGAGCCGCTCGATCGATTCCTTGAGGCGCGCCTCGACGGCCGGCGAAAAGCGCTGCGTGCCGTTCACGTACTTGGATACCGTCGCGACCGACACGCCGGCTTCCGCCGCCACGTCGCGGATCGTCGGGGAAACTTTTTTCATGAAGAGGGTAACGTTTTCGTTCCGTTGCCCCGGATTGTGGCAGAAAAAGCCGGCATCCGGCCACCGGCCCATATCGGGAAAGTTCGGAT
>NZ_JAWRWN010001024.1:0-246 GCF_046535435.1 Achromobacter sp. SIMBA_011
GCCCTGACGCTTCCGCATCAGCTGCGGGTCTGGGGCGGGCAGGTGGACCGCATTCTCCTGACCGTGGATACCGGGCAGGTCGGGGCAGGCCGCTACAAGGGCAACGGTTTTGAGGCGGCAAGCAAACGTCTTTTCGACATGCTGGAGGAAATGCAGGCCAACTATCCGCATCTCTATGTGGATGTGGTCGACTACAGCGATGCGGCGCGCCGCGCCGTGACGGAGACGTTCTTTTCACGCTCACCG
>NZ_JAWRWN010001025.1:0-246 GCF_046535435.1 Achromobacter sp. SIMBA_011
GGGAAGGAACTGGCGGCAGCTCGGGAAACGGCGTTTCCAGTGCATCCGCCAGGCGATAGCCCACGCTGTCGAAACCGACGACGCGGGCGATGCTTTCGACGTGGCGCTTGCGGCCACGCCCGGCGATGTGGATGACGACGTTGATGGCCTCGGCGATCAACGCACGCGGCGGATTCACCGCCACTTCAAGAATCAGTTGCTCCAGGCGCAGCAGCGCGCCCAAGGCGGAACCGGCGTGAATCGTGG
>NZ_JAWRWN010001026.1:0-246 GCF_046535435.1 Achromobacter sp. SIMBA_011
GCTTCGACGGCGCGCTCGTCGCGGGCGAACGGCACCGCCGCTACGCGCTCTCGCTCGGCATCCCGATGACGCGTTCGCGCATCGGCTTCGACGTCGTCGACATCGACTATTTCGCGCGCCTCGCACAACGCGCGCGCGACAACGCCCGCAGCGTGCGCGAACGCTATCGCCTGCCGCCGCGTTTCCTGCTGTGCGTGAGCCGCTTCGTGGCGCGCAAGAACGTCGACGTGCTGATCGACGCCTATG
>NZ_JAWRWN010001027.1:0-246 GCF_046535435.1 Achromobacter sp. SIMBA_011
GGATAAGTTTACTTGGCAGCGGTCAGGATGGCAACGCCCGGCAATTCCTTGCCTTCCATCCATTCGAGGAAGGCGCCGCCTGCCGTCGAGATATAGGTGAAATCGTCGGAGACGCCGGCGTGGTTCAGTGCCGCGACCGTGTCGCCACCACCGGCGACAGAGACGAGCTTGCCCGCTTTCGTGCATTCGGCGGCATGTTTTGCCGCAGCCACTGTTGCCGCATCGAAGGGTTCGATTTCGAAGGCG
>NZ_JAWRWN010001028.1:0-245 GCF_046535435.1 Achromobacter sp. SIMBA_011
CGGGTTATCCAGTACCGGCGCACCTGCTTTTTTGTCACCCTGTTGCCTTGCCGCCTGACCAGCCAGCAATCGCAGTTCACGGTAAGCCTGACGCCCCGGAATGCCAAAGAAGCGGAATTGCTGAACACGATGCAGAGACGCCCAGGCATTAACGTATTCAGCGTTATCACGCAGGGATTTACCCGTTTCCTTGCTGATCTCCCCAGCCAGACCACGCCCGTCAATGTTCTTACTGATGTATTTCG
>NZ_JAWRWN010001029.1:0-245 GCF_046535435.1 Achromobacter sp. SIMBA_011
CGCGCGACCGGCTTTTTCAGGAAATCACGGCAGAGGGCAGCCAGACGCTGGTTCTCGGGAAAGGGCAACCCAAGCGGACGTTCCGGCAAACGGTTGACCTCATCCAGCAAAAGGGCCCGCACCAGACCCTGCCGGTGGAAAGCGGCCGGCTGGTGCTCCTCGCCCAGCAATTCCGAGATCAGGCTGGAGGCGAGATCGGTTATCTCCACGACCCTTGGGGCCTCGGCGTGAAACAGGTCCGGATG
>NZ_JAWRWN010001030.1:0-245 GCF_046535435.1 Achromobacter sp. SIMBA_011
GCTGTGTTTTTCGCGCGTGCCGCCTTGCGTTCGGCCTTGCGTTTTGCCCGGGCAGCCTTGCGCGCCTCGTGCTTCGCGGCCTTGGCATCCGACGCGGTGGATGCGGCCGGTGCGCTGGCATCGGTCTGCGCGAATACCGGCGCGGTCGAGCCGAGGAGGAAAGCAGCCGCCGAAGCAGCCAGTGCGAGCTTTTTGATCTGGATTCGCATACTGAACTCTCTTTTGTGATTGGTCACGGAGTGAAG
>NZ_JAWRWN010001031.1:0-245 GCF_046535435.1 Achromobacter sp. SIMBA_011
GGTGGTGATCACCACATCCACGCCTTCAGAGAGCGTCCAGTCGCGCACGGTGCCGGCAATCGCTGCCCTGTCATCAGGCACGATGGCGCGCGCCGCGAGCCTGTGGCCCGCTTCCTCCAGCCTTGCGACGAGCGTATCGCCGGATTTGTCATTCTCCAGCGTGCGGCTGTCCGAAACGGTCAGGACCGCAATGCCGAGGGGAATGAAGGGTCTTTCGCCTGCCATGGTCTTGTCCTCGAATTGGC
>NZ_JAWRWN010001032.1:0-245 GCF_046535435.1 Achromobacter sp. SIMBA_011
CTTCGCTTGGCGGTCACCATCGAGGATACGCAGAGCAATATCACGCTCCTCAGCCCAGTCGTCGTGTGCAGTCTTCCATTCATCAAGCTCTGCCTGAAACAGTCTTTCGTCTTCGGCAGCGGCAACGCCGATTCTCACCAAAAGCGCTTCGCGCTGCCGACGCTCAAGCTTGAAAAGCCGTGCCCAGAAGTTAGGGCGATAAGTAGCAGATGCATGATGTGCGGCTTGCTCGAGCGATCCGGCCT
>NZ_JAWRWN010001033.1:0-245 GCF_046535435.1 Achromobacter sp. SIMBA_011
TCCTGTCGCGCACCGGGCTGCCGACCAATCTGGCGACCATCGCGCTGCAGCTCGCCGTCGGCGTCGCGCTGCTGGTCGGCGGCGCGAAGGGCTTCATTCACGGCGTCGACGGCGTGTCGCAACTGCTCGGCATCTCGCCGCTGCTGCTGTCGCTGATCATCGTGCCGATCGCGACCGAGCTGCCGGAGAAGGTCAACAGCGTGCTGTGGATTCGCCGCTCGAAGGACACGCTCGCGTTCGGCAAC
>NZ_JAWRWN010001034.1:0-245 GCF_046535435.1 Achromobacter sp. SIMBA_011
CTTCCCGGCGCAGGCCGACTATCTCGATCCGTACGTGCGCAAGCGGATCGAGGCGCCGGGCAACTTCGTCGTCTATCCGCCGAACCGTTACTACTACGACACGCTGAACTACTTCTCGAGCGTGCCGAACCCGGCGCCGCCGTCGCGCGAGAACTGGCTCGGCACCGATGCGCAGGGGCGCGACCTGCTCGCGCGGCTCGTGTACGGGTTCCGCGTGTCGGTCGAGTTCGGGCTGATCCTGACCG
>NZ_JAWRWN010001035.1:0-245 GCF_046535435.1 Achromobacter sp. SIMBA_011
GCCAACGATCCCGGTCACCCAACTATGTCCGTCAAGACATTCCTCGGGTTCATCGCTGCCCTACGCGGCTTCCACGGCGCCGACAAACGCACGCGGTTGGAGCATGCTGTAGCGCGACTGGAGTTATTTGCGGTGCTCGATGCCCCCCTCGACACCCTCTCCATCGACTGGAAACGCAAAGTCGCCATTGCCCAGGCCATTCTGCATGGACCCTCACTATTACTGCTGGATGAACCCACGGAAGG
>NZ_JAWRWN010001036.1:0-245 GCF_046535435.1 Achromobacter sp. SIMBA_011
GCGCTCGCCCGTCTTGTTTGCCATCTTTCAATGAACCATCAAAACGATTCGAAACGTCCCCCCGTTGACGTGAGCGCGCCGCTCGTCGAAGCGCTTGGCCTCGCGCGACGCGACGCACAGCGCGATCAGGTGCTGCTGCAACCCGCCGATTTCGCGCTGCACGGCGGCGAACGCGTCGTGCTCACGGGTCCGTCAGGCTCGGGCAAGAGCGTGTTTCTGCGCGCGCTCGCGCTGCTCGATCCGCT
>NZ_JAWRWN010001037.1:0-245 GCF_046535435.1 Achromobacter sp. SIMBA_011
CTCTCGGCCTTGGCGCTGCCAAGGTCGATACTGCCTATTCCGCCATGGAAACCACGGTCGATGTCGTCAAAGAAATCAGCAAGAAGCTGGTTGCGGCGCGTGAAGCAGGCGTCGACAAGGCGAAGATCCAGGAAGAAATCACCCAGCTTCAGGATCAGCTGAAGAGTATCGGCGAATCAGCCTCCTTTTCCGGTGAAAACTGGCTTAAAGGCAAAATCAGCGATGCCGCAGGTAACCTGACGCCG
>NZ_JAWRWN010001038.1:0-245 GCF_046535435.1 Achromobacter sp. SIMBA_011
GCATGCACCGGCACGCCGTGATGCTTGCCCTTGATGTCCCACAGCGCCTGGTCGACGCCCGCGATCGCGCTCATCATGATCGGGCCGCCGCGGTAGAAGCCCGCGCGGTACATCACCTGCCAGTGATCCTCGATCAGCAGCGGATCCTTGCCGACCAGATAGTCGGCGAGTTCCTGCACGGCGGCTTCGACCGTGTGCGCGCGGCCCTCGACCACCGGCTCGCCCCAGCCGACGATGCCCTCGTC
>NZ_JAWRWN010001039.1:0-245 GCF_046535435.1 Achromobacter sp. SIMBA_011
GTGTTCGTCCCGCTGACGATCGGCTTCGTCGTGCGCACGCTGCCGCCGCGGCTGATTCCGTTCGGCATTGCCGCGTACGCGATGAATCTCGAGATGTCGCTGAACCTGTCGGCCACGCTCGAAGGCTGGTACAGCGAACACCTGAGCTGGCGCTGGCTGTTCTGGCAGAACGCGGCGCTGACCGTGCCGTTCATCGCGTGCCTGATGGTGTCGCTCGCCGACGAGCCGGTCCGCCGCTTCGCATC
>NZ_JAWRWN010001040.1:0-245 GCF_046535435.1 Achromobacter sp. SIMBA_011
GCATGCCGGGCAGGAAGGCGCGGCAGGTGCGGTACATGGCCTTGGCATTGAGATCGAAGGAGAAATCCCAGTCCTTTTCCTCGCAGTCGAGAATGGTGCCGGAATGAACGAAACCGGCGCAGTTGAACAGCACATCCGCATGGCCGATATCGGCGGCGAAATCCTTGACGCCGTCGCCATCCAGCACGTTCAGAACCCGCGTTTCCGCACCTTTCAGGGTGGAAAGCGCCTGTTCGTTGATATCG
>NZ_JAWRWN010001041.1:0-245 GCF_046535435.1 Achromobacter sp. SIMBA_011
TGGATTTCTTCAGGCAGCGCGGTGCCCTCGGCGATGGCTTTGCGCATTGCAGCAGCACGGCTCACTTCACTGATCAGTAACGGCTCTTCAGTCAAAGCAAACATTGCACCCGGCCGACCCCAATTAACGCGGCCGATCTGCGCCGATTCGATAGCGCTGTTGTATCCCTTGATCGGGCCAAGCCAGAACAAGGCACGATTGGGCTCCGCCTTCGCAAATGGCCAGCCGGTGGCATGCTTGTAATG
>NZ_JAWRWN010001042.1:0-245 GCF_046535435.1 Achromobacter sp. SIMBA_011
GAACATGCTTTCGCGCTCGCCGTCGAAAAGCTGCTCGGCCTCGAAATCCCGATGCGCGGCCAGCTGATCCGCGTGCTTTATTCGGAAATCGGCCGCATCCTGTCGCACATCATGAACGTCACGACGCAGGCCATGGACGTTGGCGCGATGACGCCGCCGGTCTGGGGTTTCGAAGAGCGCGAAAAACTGATGGTGTTCTATGAGCGCGCCTGCGGCGCCCGCATGCACTCAGCCTATGTCCGTCC
>NZ_JAWRWN010001043.1:0-245 GCF_046535435.1 Achromobacter sp. SIMBA_011
TGGTTCATCGCGATGCCGTCGTCGGCGAGCAGCTCGCGCACGCGCGAGAAGTAGAGCGGCAGATTCTTGCGGCCGACGTGCTCGAACATCCCGACGCTCGGGATGCGGTCGAATTGCCCGTCGATTTCGCGATAGTCCTGCAGGCGGATCTCGATCTTGTCCTCGAGGCCGGCCGCCTTCACGCGCGCGGTGGCGAGATCGAACTGGTTCTGCGACAGCGTCACGCCGAGACACGTCGCGCCGAA
>NZ_JAWRWN010001044.1:0-245 GCF_046535435.1 Achromobacter sp. SIMBA_011
GATCGACACCAGCGACATTCCCGAGCTGGGCGAGGCATTCTGGAAAAACGCCGTCCGGGGCCGGTTCTACAAGCCCACCAAGACTGCAACCACGGTGCGCGTGGATGCGGACGTGTTGGCGTGGCTCAAGGGGCAGGGCAAGGGCTACCAGACCCGCATGAATGCGATCCTGCGCCGTGCCATGCTAGCCGATCTCGATCAGAGAAACTGAACAGGATAAAATACGATGGCAAATTTAGTTGTTT
>NZ_JAWRWN010001045.1:0-245 GCF_046535435.1 Achromobacter sp. SIMBA_011
TTTTTCTTGTCATTCAAATGATTGTCAAGATTCGCTTGAACAGCATCTGCCTTTTCTTGAGCACCCTGTTTTGTTTCGATGTTCTCCAAGTCTTCAAACTTCTTCTTTAAATCGTCAAGCGTTTGAATAGTTGAATCGTAAATCTCAATAACCTTTGCTTTCAACGTCTCAAAATCATCAATGTAGTATTCACCTACTGGTGCAATATCCTGATCCATTAAGCTTTGTGTTACTTCAAAGCCAAA
>NZ_JAWRWN010001046.1:0-244 GCF_046535435.1 Achromobacter sp. SIMBA_011
CGGCGAGATCGTCGTCGGGAAGCGGGCTGGCGGGCATGGGCAACGGCGCGCGGCAAGGCGGCAAGGATGGAGCGAAAACGGCGCGCATGCGAGCGTGCGCGCCGCACGGATTCACCATCGTAAAATAGATTCCCTCCATCGTCACTACAACGGCAGACCCCCATGAAACTTGCATCGCTGAAGGACGGCACGCGCGATGGCCAGCTGATCGTCGTGTCGCGCGACCTGCACACCGCGGCGATCG
>NZ_JAWRWN010001047.1:0-244 GCF_046535435.1 Achromobacter sp. SIMBA_011
GCGACGCGTTGGCAGAATTGGCATCGACTCGCGGCTGCCTGCACGCCGTGCACCGTGCAGTGAATATGCCGATTGACGAACAGGCGAGTTTGTCCGGAACGAATGCCGTCGCGGTTGCGGCGCGGCGCGCGCCGCCCGCATCCGGGTTTCGATGCGTAGGTCCGCGACGCGGCGTGGACTATAAATGGAGACGTGTACCGGTGCTTGTCGGGCGTACGCGCGTGCCGCGCGGGTCCGCGCCGCG
>NZ_JAWRWN010001048.1:0-244 GCF_046535435.1 Achromobacter sp. SIMBA_011
GGCGGGCATGGCCCGCTATGGGATCTCGCCGAGGACCTGCATTCGATCGGCCTGATCGAGCGCGCGCTGGCGGCCGGCAAGCCGGTCGCGGCCGTGTGCCATGCGCCGGGCGTGCTGCGCCACGTGAAGGACCCGAAAACCCGCGAGTCGGTCGTGCGCGGCAAGCGCGTGACGGGCTTCACCAACAGCGAGGAAGCGGCCGTCGAGCTGACGGAAGTGGTGCCGTTCCTCGTCGAGGACATGC
>NZ_JAWRWN010001049.1:0-244 GCF_046535435.1 Achromobacter sp. SIMBA_011
GTCGGCATTCAGCTCTTCGACGGTGATGATATGGCTGCCAACAGTCAGATCGACATCGCCCTCGATGACGAAATGGCCGGAGGCTTCCGCGGTGGTCTTGCCGATTTCGCTGTCATCGACCAGCGCACGCACCGTCGAGGCAGCAGGTGCTGAACCGGCAACGAAAATCTTCGACCCTTCGAATTCAACGGCGCTGACCTGAACGGTTGACGTCAGCGGGGCAGCGGCCGGAGCCATGACGCCG
>NZ_JAWRWN010001050.1:0-244 GCF_046535435.1 Achromobacter sp. SIMBA_011
GTGAAGGGCGCGTACTTCCAGATCCAGGCGCTCGTCCCGCTGTTGAATCGCGGCGCGTCGATCGTGATCAACGGCTCGATCAACGCGCATATCGGCATGCCGGGCTCGTCGGTGTATGCGGCGAGCAAGGCTGCGGTCAATTCGTTGGCGAAGACGCTGTCGACGGAGTTGCTGCCGAACGGCGTGCGCGTGAACGTGGTGAGTCCGGGGCCGGTCCAGACACCGCTGTACGGCAAGCTCGGGC
>NZ_JAWRWN010001051.1:0-244 GCF_046535435.1 Achromobacter sp. SIMBA_011
TGGATCAGCAGGTTGGCGCGGTCATCGAGGGACTCGCCCATGCCGAGGATGCCGCCGGAGCAGATCTTCATCCCTGAATCACGCACATAGGCGAGGGTTTGCAGACGCTCGCTGTAGGTGCGGGTGGTGATGATGCTGCCGTAGAACTCCGGCGAAGTGTCGAGGTTATGGTTGTAGTAGTCGAGGCCGGCCTGGGCCAGGGCTTCGGTCTGGTCCTGGTCGAGGCGGCCAAGGGTCATGCAGG
>NZ_JAWRWN010001052.1:0-244 GCF_046535435.1 Achromobacter sp. SIMBA_011
GATGACAATTGAGGCCGCAAAACAGAAATCCACGACAACCCATGCCGTTGATAGCATCCGCTCTCTGATATTCAGCGGCGAGTTAGCGGCCGGGACCGATCACTTGGAAAGTGAGCTCGCCGAGCGACTGGGCATGTCGCGCACTCCGGTTCGGGAAGCCACGTTGATGCTCGCGCAGCAAGGGCTGCTGGAAGTACGCCCTCGAAAGGGAGTTCGCATTTCGGCCCTTTCCGTGAAAGACATG
>NZ_JAWRWN010001053.1:0-244 GCF_046535435.1 Achromobacter sp. SIMBA_011
GCGCGCTACATCGTCACGGACGACGACCTCGTCATCATGGCGTCGGAAGCCGGCACGCTGCCGATCCCCGAATCGAAGATCGTCAAGAAGTGGCGCCTGCAGCCGGGCAAGATGTTCCTGATCGACATGGAACACGGCCGCATCATCGACGACAAGGAGCTCAAGGACAACCTCGCGAACGCGAAGCCGTACAAGAGCTGGATCGACGCCGTGCGCATCAAGCTCGACGAGATCGAGCCGAAGG
>NZ_JAWRWN010001054.1:0-244 GCF_046535435.1 Achromobacter sp. SIMBA_011
CTTTTAAATACTCAACTTAAAATCGATGTATTCATTTATGGTTCCGTCAAAATTGTTATATCCATCAACTAATTCATCTAAAACTTGCTCCTGAATCGCAAGGTCTTTATAAAATTTAGGTTGTGAGTTCGCAAGTAGTACCATCTTTATTGCCTCTCTCATGCTCACACACCTCTTATGTATTTATTATATATGTTATTTGTATCTTTATCAATGTTTTTTAGGAATTCATTAATGCAGTTAG
>NZ_JAWRWN010001055.1:0-244 GCF_046535435.1 Achromobacter sp. SIMBA_011
GATCAAGCGCGCGGGCGGCGTTCTCGGGGCTGCCCACGTCGAGCAGGCAGGAGAAATGGATGAAGTAGTCGGCCATGTCAGGCTCCTGAAACGAGAAGGCCCGGCGCGGGGCCGGGCCTAGTGGATGGAAAGGGGCGACAGGTCAGGCAGCTTGTGGCAGCCGCAGCAGATCGGCAGTCGTCTCGCGCCAGAAGGGATCGACCAGCCGCGCCTCGAGCAGGCTGGCGCGGTGGCGGAGATCACG
>NZ_JAWRWN010001056.1:0-244 GCF_046535435.1 Achromobacter sp. SIMBA_011
GGACGACTGCGGCGTGCCGACGATCACCCAGTCCGCCGGCTTCGCCATGTGGGCGCGCGTGCCCGCGAGCAGGACGTCGTCCATCATGTAGGCCACGGCGCGGCCCGATTCGAGCATTCGCCGTCCCTCGCCGTAGTCGTGCGCGCTGAGCACCTGCATGTTCATGTGGCGATCGAGATTCATGCGGCGCAGCATGCGCTCGGACGTCGTGCCCTGATTCGTGACCACGGTCTTGCCCGCGAGG
>NZ_JAWRWN010001057.1:0-244 GCF_046535435.1 Achromobacter sp. SIMBA_011
TTAAGCGATGCTTGCGCGCGCCTCTTTTCAGAAAGCGCGCGTAATTCAGCAATCCCTTTACGACAATGCGGCGCGTACCTCGCGGTCTTCGAGCACGTCATCGAGCGTGCGTTTCAGGCGCGTGAACAATTGCTCGAATTCCGCTTCGCCATAACAGAGTGCGGGCGCGAAACCGAGAATGTTGTCGCCGAAAGCGCGGAACACGAGGCGATTGCGATAAGCCGAAGCCGCGATGCGATCCGAG
>NZ_JAWRWN010001058.1:0-244 GCF_046535435.1 Achromobacter sp. SIMBA_011
GCGATAGCCGCCCGAAATTTCGAATGGCGCGCTGATGCGATAACTCGCCAGCGCCATAGGTTTTGAACACGGCGGTATCGGTGAAAAGCGAATGTCCGCCTGGCCGATAAAGGGCATTCGGATAATTCATGCCGGGCAGCCGCTTTTCAGGCTGCCCGCCACGCGCCAAAGCCGTATTGCACGCTGCCGCGCAAGCCCGCAATTGTCGGCAAGGTTGCGGTCGCGGTCGCGTAGAAAGCGCGAT
>NZ_JAWRWN010001059.1:0-244 GCF_046535435.1 Achromobacter sp. SIMBA_011
CGGGCAGCGGATACAACAACGACAACTCCCTCGCCGCCTTCATGCCACAACCGGTCGTACCGGCACCGTTTTTTGGAGAGAGACATATGAGTGGAAGCAACACAGGCCTCGGCACGGGTCTGAAACAGCGGCACGTGACGATGATGTCGATTGCCGGCGTCATCGGCGCGGGCTTGTTCGTGGGCTCCGGCCACGCCATCGCGGAGGCCGGCCCGGCTTCCATCCTCGCGTATGCGATCGCGGG
>NZ_JAWRWN010001060.1:0-244 GCF_046535435.1 Achromobacter sp. SIMBA_011
ATTTTATCGTGAATGACAGTATACTAATTCTTAACTTCTTCATAGTAGGATTATATATGGTTAAAAGTCGGTATATATACAGTGAAGATTCTATAGTATCAAAAATAAATAGAAATAAGTATATATTCTTATCAAGTGTGTCAATAATGATTATTGTTGTAATTATATATACAGCACTTTATTAGATTAAAGAGGAGAATAAAATTATGGCTAAGTTAGCATTAATATTATTTTTAGTTATTAT
>NZ_JAWRWN010001061.1:0-244 GCF_046535435.1 Achromobacter sp. SIMBA_011
GTCAGATTGCCGCGTGAAAAATAATTCTCGATGGCGCGCCGTGCGGTGCGGGGCAGATAGACCTTGCCGTCCTGCAGGCGCTTTATCAGATCGTCGGGAGTGATATCGATGATTTCGACATCGTCGGCGCGGTCGATGATGCTATCCGGCACCGTTTCGCGCACGCGGATACGGGTGATCTGCGCCACCACATCGTTCAGACTTTCGACATGCTGGATGTTGAGCGTCGTATAAACGTCGATGC
>NZ_JAWRWN010001062.1:0-244 GCF_046535435.1 Achromobacter sp. SIMBA_011
TCAAGCGGCAGGGACTGGCCTTTTTTGTACTCCCCTTTACCGACAGCAATCGCCGTTTTGAACATGAACACGTTTGATGATTCGTGAAGCGCTTTTTCGATATCTACGGGACCTAAATTCGTCCATGATTTTTTCGGGTTTTTACTTCCCTTGAAATACATAGGTTCATCCTGAAAAACGGTGTTCAAATTAATCGCGCCCGTCTGCAGTCCGGTCAACACCGTCGCTCCTTTGACCGCCGATC
>NZ_JAWRWN010001063.1:0-244 GCF_046535435.1 Achromobacter sp. SIMBA_011
CTTGACCGCGAACACGCCGGTCAGCAGTGCGCCGAGGATCCCGCCCACGCCGTGTACGCCGAATGCGTCGAGCGAATCGTCGTAGCCGAGCTTCGACTTGAGCCACGTGGCCGACCAGAAGCACACGACGCCGGCCGCGATGCCGATCACCAGTGCGCCCGTCACGCCGACGAAGCCGGCTGCCGGCGTGATCGCCACCAGACCCGCGACCGCGCCCGACACGATGCCGAGCACCGACGGCTTG
>NZ_JAWRWN010001064.1:0-244 GCF_046535435.1 Achromobacter sp. SIMBA_011
TCAAATATAAATCTTGCTTCGTTCATTTCCCCTGGCAATATGTAGACATATTCAAGTATTTTGTTTGTTAATCTAAACATAGCATCAACTATATAACTATCAATATCTACTTGATCTCCATGAGCAGCCATATTTCCAAAATCTTTTATTACCTTTGAAATGTCACCCATTAAAGGGGGTAAAATTTTTTGTTGTTGTAACTGATTAAGTTTTTGATGAAGCTGTCCTTTAACAGCCCCTTTAT
>NZ_JAWRWN010001065.1:0-244 GCF_046535435.1 Achromobacter sp. SIMBA_011
GGCATGCTCACCGACCGCTGGGGCGACCGGCGCGTGCTGCTCACGGGACTCGTCTCGACGGCGGCGGCGCTGCTCGCCATGGCCGTGTGGGTCACGCCGACCGAGACGCGCGTGCCGGGATTGCCGCTGCTCGAAGCGGGGTTCCTCGCCATCGGCTTGCTCGGCGGCAGTGTCAACGGTTCGAGCGGACGCGCGGTGATGGCCTGGTTCGGACCCGCCGAGCGCGGTCTCGCGATGAGCATCC
>NZ_JAWRWN010001066.1:0-244 GCF_046535435.1 Achromobacter sp. SIMBA_011
CTCGGGCTGGCGGGCGAAGCGGTTCGTAGTGCCTGGTATTGCATGCGCGGGTTGCGCGCACGGCTTGCGCGCACGGCTTGCGCGCGACGCGGCGAGGCATTGCCGGGCCGCCGCATGTGCGACCCCGCGCCGCACCGTTGGCGCGGTCGCTGCGCGTGTCTGCGGCGCGTGCTAACGTAGCGCGCCAAGTCTGTCGGCGTACGAACTTTCGCGGCGCGCCGGCAGCAATTTTCTGAATCTGGAG
>NZ_JAWRWN010001067.1:0-244 GCF_046535435.1 Achromobacter sp. SIMBA_011
GTGGGTGAGCCAGTAATCCATTGGGATCGTTTGCCTTTATTTTCGCGGCGATATCAGGATGTGCTACCGGAGTGAGCGTTTCTGGCAACAGCAATTCAGCATGGAGCCCAGGCCAGTTTCCGCGACCATAGCGAATGGGCAGATCGGCCTCGCCGCCCGCAATATCAACGTGCCGTGACCCGACGTCGAGCTGTATTTTGAGTGGATTCGCGCCAGCTTCGAGTTTAGCGAGTCGATCGAAGAG
>NZ_JAWRWN010001068.1:0-244 GCF_046535435.1 Achromobacter sp. SIMBA_011
GCAGTACGGCGAGCAGTTGCGGCAGGAGCGCATGTGGAACTCGATGCGTTACCGTAAGCAATGGGCCAAGCTGTACATGTCGCAAGGCGGGTTGTGTGCGCATTGTGGCTGTGCTCTAACGGACGATACAGGCTGGCACGATCATCACCTGGAGTATCGGGTGCATGGCGGCACAGACGCTTTGTCTAACCGGGTGCTGTTACACCCACACTGTCACCAGCAGGTCCACGCTGCAAAGGTTGCG
>NZ_JAWRWN010001069.1:0-244 GCF_046535435.1 Achromobacter sp. SIMBA_011
GTGTTGCCTTGTTGTCGGTGTATTCGACATCTACATTGTCCATTTCAGCAACCAGGATATGTGGGAATTCCGCTTTAAATTCAAGTGGGAAGTCTCCTGCGAAAACTCTTCCACTCGTCATTGATTGAATGGCCGGAGCATCTAACAAATGTTTTGTCACAATTGGTTGAAAATCAATCATGATCATGTTGCTCCTTTTTGCAGTTCCTTTAATAAGGCTTGATTGATCGCATCTTTTTTAATC
>NZ_JAWRWN010001070.1:0-244 GCF_046535435.1 Achromobacter sp. SIMBA_011
CGAGCTCGCCGCCATCGTATTCGTCGGGCGCGGACAGGAACAACGTGACGGACACGTCGGTGCGCAGCTTCACGCCGTTCGGCAGCACGCGCACCGCGCCGTCGACGTGACTGCCGAATGTCATCCCGCCTTCGTAGCGGTTGAACAGCGGCGGATAGACCTCGTTCGGCAGCGCCGCGCTGATGAACAGCGGATTGCGCTCGAGCGCGGCGAGAATCACGTCGCCGAGTTCGCGCGCGACCGG
>NZ_JAWRWN010001071.1:0-244 GCF_046535435.1 Achromobacter sp. SIMBA_011
GGCATCGGACGCGCGCTCGATCCAGCCGAGCGCATCGAGCGATTTCAGCTGGCGCGTGAGCGCGCCCGGATCGATGCGCAGCACCTCGACGAGCTTCTTCTGCGACGCCTGGCCGACCAGCGTGTGCAGCGCCACCATGATGCGCCAGCGCGGCATCGGCTGCCCGACGTGCGTTTCGAACGCGCTCATGAACGCGCGATACGTGCGTCCGAATTGCTGCAAGATCGCGATGCGGTCCGGTTCT
>NZ_JAWRWN010001072.1:0-243 GCF_046535435.1 Achromobacter sp. SIMBA_011
GTGCTCGAAAACCTGATCGGCCAGTTCCTCTACAGCAAGGCTGCCGACTCGGGCGCGTCGAAATCGGGTAACAGTGGAAGTGGGGCCGCAAATGGTCCGGCAGGCGGGGATAGCGCCGCGCCGGTCCAGGCACCCGCGCCGGCAGCAGCCGGTTCGGGCGCGGCGGCGCAATAAGGAGAAAAACGATGATGACCACACGCATGCGCGCCGTTTCGATCGGCGTCGCGGCGCTCGCCCTCACGG
>NZ_JAWRWN010001073.1:0-243 GCF_046535435.1 Achromobacter sp. SIMBA_011
TGCAGCCACCAGCCGGTGAAGAGCCCGGCGAGCGCGATCAGCAGCATCGCGATGTACGGGCTGTTGAGCACCGGCAGCGCGTTCGCGTCGGGCGCGCCAAGCAGGCTCGTGAAGAACGCGCCGGCGGCCGCGAGTTGCATCGACAGGCCGAAGGCGAACGGCGCGAGGCGCCGTTCACGCACGCCGACCCACACGATCGCCGCGCCTTCGATCGCCCACGCGGCGCTCGTCGTCGGGCCGGAG
>NZ_JAWRWN010001074.1:0-243 GCF_046535435.1 Achromobacter sp. SIMBA_011
CAGGCTGCGCGCGGCTTATGCGCTGAACGCGGCCTTCGCGAGCAGGCCGAGCGCCACGCACACGAGCACGATCGCGAAGCCGGCCTGCACGTGGCGCGCGGACAGGTGCCGCGAGGCTGCGCGCCCGACTACCATGCCGAGCGCCGTCGCGACGGTGAACCACAGCATCATGTCGACCGGCGCGCGCGTGCCCGCCACGAAGGTCGCGAGCACGCCGCCGGTGCCGACCAGCGCGATCACCAT
>NZ_JAWRWN010001075.1:0-243 GCF_046535435.1 Achromobacter sp. SIMBA_011
GCGCCGAGGAGATACACCGTGCGTACACGGTCGTGTTCCAGTCGAATTTCGCGGCGGTGATGTCGACCGACGCGTGGATCGCGGGCCTGGGCGGCGCGGCGATGCCTGCGCACGATTCGGTGGCGGCGTCGAACCGGCGGGCGCGGGCGCGGCGCGCGCAGGCGGCCTGAGCGGATGGGGTAGTTGAAAAGTCGATCGGACGGCGCGGTGCGCTCGCGATCGATTCAATCGCAGCACATGATG
>NZ_JAWRWN010001076.1:0-243 GCF_046535435.1 Achromobacter sp. SIMBA_011
GGCCCGTTTTCCGCGCTCTATCCGGGCAACGCGATCGGCTCGACCGTGCTGCTGACGACGCGCAAGCCCGACCGGCTCGAGGCGTCGGTGTCGACGCAGTTCTTCACGCAGCGCTATCGCGACGGCTACGGGTTCGCGGACAGCTTCGGCGGCAACCATCAGACGGCGAGAATCGCGAACCGCATCGGCAGGTTCTGGTTTTCGCTGTCGCTCGACCGGCTGGAGAACGATGGCCAGCCGATG
>NZ_JAWRWN010001077.1:0-243 GCF_046535435.1 Achromobacter sp. SIMBA_011
GCGGATCGCGCGTGCGTAGGTGGTGTAGAGCGTCGGCGTGCCGAACAGGCCGCTCGCGGCGACCTTCGCGATGCCGACGATCACGCCGCGATGATCGTTCAGCTCGAAATCGGTGCCGATGGTCGGGTTCTCCAGCTTCGCGAACTCCGGGTCCTGAATCGCGATGAAGCCGTTTTCCGCGTAGATGTCTTCGATGCGGCCCTGGAGCATCGTGGGCCGGCCGAGCAGGCTCGCGTCGTCGAG
>NZ_JAWRWN010001078.1:0-243 GCF_046535435.1 Achromobacter sp. SIMBA_011
GTCGCGCAGCCGTCATCCGTCGCTCGCCGCGCAGGCCGGCGACCGGTTCGCCGAAATCGAACTCGACCTGTCGGATACGTCGGCCGTGGCGACGTGGCTGGCCGGCGACACGCTGCGCAGCTTCGTCGACGGCGCGTCGATCGTGCTGCTCTTCAACAACGCAGGCATCGTCGATCCGATCGGACCTCTCGACGCGCAGGACCCGGCGCTCGTCGCCCGCGCGGTCGGACTGAATGTCGCGGC
>NZ_JAWRWN010001079.1:0-243 GCF_046535435.1 Achromobacter sp. SIMBA_011
GTGAAGCGCCGTCAACGAAGCACTTCGAATAGCATTGGCCAAGCGCGATATGGCAGGAGGCGATTTCGTCGAAGAGCGTGTTGTAGAAGAGGATGCCGCTTGCCGAGATCGGCGAGGAATGCGGCACAAGCGCCACTTCACCCAGGCGCCGGGCACCCTCATCGGTATCCAGCACCTTGTTCAGTACGGCTTCGCCCTTCGAAGCCTTGGCCTCCACGATGCGGCCGGCCTCGAACTTCACCT
>NZ_JAWRWN010001080.1:0-243 GCF_046535435.1 Achromobacter sp. SIMBA_011
GACTGGCTTAGATGCGTCGAGAAGGCCCGACGCGGAGGTGTAGATGCGAGCTTGGTGATAACTCCGCCACACCCTTGACAATGCTCGGACAAGGACGATCGTTTGGGGCGTCCGGCTGATCTGTTGCCACAAACACGGCGGCTCAAGATGTGAATGCCGTCGTTGATACGCGGAAGTTTTCCGACTACATCTTCAAGCCCGGCGCAGATCATGGGAAGAACGTTGTATTCGAGTCGTTGGGCT
>NZ_JAWRWN010001081.1:0-243 GCF_046535435.1 Achromobacter sp. SIMBA_011
GGGAGCTTCAGCAGCTTTCCAACACCGATCAACTGACCGGAATCCGCAATCGTCGCAGTTTTGATGAGGCGGCGGGCGAAGCTTCAGACAATGGCGGCAGGCCAAGGGCGCTCATCCTCCTCGATGTCGACTATTTCAAGAACTACAATGATTCAGAGGGCCACGTGGCGGGTGACGATTGTCTGCGCAGGATTGCCGGCAGATTGCGGGGAGCGTTACGCAAGGACGACGACGACAGAAGTT
>NZ_JAWRWN010001082.1:0-243 GCF_046535435.1 Achromobacter sp. SIMBA_011
GGTGGCCGTCTGGATCGTCAGCTTGTACTTGTCGGCGGCCGGTTGCAGCGACTTCGCCTTTTCGTAGACGGTCGACGTGAAGCCTTCCGCGTTGTCCGTGAAGGCCTTCGCTGCGTACTGCTGCTTCAGGTCGACTGCGATCTGATCCTTCACGTCCGCGAACGGCTTGACCACCGACGGCTTCACTTCGGTCGCCTTCAGGATGTGGAAGCCGAGGTCCGACTCCACGACACCGCTCACCTC
>NZ_JAWRWN010001083.1:0-243 GCF_046535435.1 Achromobacter sp. SIMBA_011
CGCGGCGCTGACGTTCCCGGGCACCTCGTGGAATCTGCTCACGGTCGCGTGTATCTGCCTGTTCATCGGCGCGATGGGTAAGTCGGCGCAGTTCCCGCTGCACGTCTGGCTGCCCGACTCGATGGAAGGCCCGACGCCGATCTCCGCACTGATCCACGCGGCAACGATGGTCACGGCCGGTATCTTCATGGTCGCGCGCATGTCGCCGCTGTTCGAACTTTCCGAAGCGGCGCTGTCGTTCAT
>NZ_JAWRWN010001084.1:0-243 GCF_046535435.1 Achromobacter sp. SIMBA_011
TTATTTTCATTTCTTTAATGCATTGATATACAAAGCTAATATTCGGCTTTTTTTGTTCGACATTTGCTTTTTGCCATGTTTTTTTCGCATTTGCGAGAAGATTTGCTTGACGGAAAGTAAATGTTTAGCTTAGATATACGTGTTTCAGGGGACGACTGAAATTGGCTGTAAAAAGCCTCGGAAGTGTTCCGATTATAAGCACTGCCAGACTATATTACATTCTTTATTGTATTTATTTCATCA
>NZ_JAWRWN010001085.1:0-243 GCF_046535435.1 Achromobacter sp. SIMBA_011
GGCGGCAGGCGATGGCGGCATGGGCCTGGGGCAGATAGAGAACGCCGTTTTCGTGGCGCTGCCAGTCGCCGTTACGGAAACGCTCTTCCGGCGACACCTTGCCGCTGAAAGCGTCGGACAGGGCGATCTGATCCTGCGTCAGCACATTGACGATGAAATCGGGCCGGCAGAGCAGCAATTCGTGCAGCAGCGTGCGATTGTTCAGGCAAACCAGAAGAGAGGGCGGCTCCATCGAGACCGATG
>NZ_JAWRWN010001086.1:0-243 GCF_046535435.1 Achromobacter sp. SIMBA_011
GACCCTCTGCTATTGCGGAACGCTCCAACTGAAAACCTGCGGATTCGCCTTGCGCGAGGCTTCGTTCGGCGGCGTCAACATCGTAATCGTCGCATGCCCGGGGTCGCGCAGATTCACAAGTGCATTCGTCTTGCCATCGCCATAGCCGTAAGCGTGTCATGACGGCCGCCTTGCTTTAGCATTCGGTTCTGCTACGAGGACCGACCGCAGCCGCTTGAACCGCTATTCGTTTCCAATCGGGTT
>NZ_JAWRWN010001087.1:0-243 GCF_046535435.1 Achromobacter sp. SIMBA_011
TCGCGCAGCAGGTCGCGTGCTTCGCCGTCGGTCTTCAGCGACGCCTCGATCGATTCGAGATGCGGTGCGAGATCGCAGGCCGTGTCGACGGTCACGAGCTTGCGGCCGAGCGGCAGGAAGTCGAGCGCGCGGCGCAGGTTGTCGCCGACCACGCCCTTGATCTCGCCTGCGTGCTCGATCACGCCGTCGAGGCTGTCGTATTGCGACAGCCACTTCACGGCCGTCTTCGGCCCGCACTTCTCG
>NZ_JAWRWN010001088.1:0-243 GCF_046535435.1 Achromobacter sp. SIMBA_011
TGTAAAGCTCATCGACGCGGCCGAGGCAGAGCCAGGCGACGATTTCGATATGGTCGGGGATTTCCAGAATGGCGCGAATGTCGCTGTCGTGGAAAATGCTGACCCAGCCGACGCCGATGCCTTCGGCGCGGGCCGCCAGCCAGAGGTTCTGGATGGCGCAGACGGTCGAATAGACATCCGTGCGCGGATTGTGGGTGCGGCCCAGCACCACCTTGCCGCCACGCGTCGGATCGCAAGTGACAC
>NZ_JAWRWN010001089.1:0-243 GCF_046535435.1 Achromobacter sp. SIMBA_011
CTTGCCCGTTCTACTACCTGCCGCTTCACGGCGAGTACTGGGAAACGGTCGAGAAGGTCAGCGTGTCGAGCACATGGGAGACCGTCAAGAAATTCGCAACATCATGGGATCCGTGGAAAGACAAGAAAGTCGTCCATGAACTGCTGCATCGGCGACAGGATCTGATCAAACCGAAAAGCATCGATCCGTACTGGTCCCGCCACGGCAATTTCCTGATGCGTCATATCGGGTGCGGGCATAAGC
>NZ_JAWRWN010001090.1:0-243 GCF_046535435.1 Achromobacter sp. SIMBA_011
CAGTTCCCGCCTGAAACGGAGCAGAAGTATCTGTCGTTCGTGAAGGACGTGCTGGCGTCGCGTTATGCGGAGTTCATCGGCAAGGAAATCCAGACGGCGTACCTCGAATCGTATTCGGAATACGGGCAGAACATCTTCGACCGCTATGTCACGTACGCCGACTTCTGGATTCAGGACCAGGAGTTCCGCGATCACGACACCGGCGAGAGCTTCGACCGCGCGGCCTTGAACGCCGAGCTGGAG
>NZ_JAWRWN010001091.1:0-243 GCF_046535435.1 Achromobacter sp. SIMBA_011
CGGCGAATCCGGCGACGATAACCTCATTTGCTGTCGGCGAAGCGGAGGCGATCCCGACCATAAGGCTGGCGGTGGAGATGATCCCGTCGTTTGCGCCCAAGACGGCGGCGCGCAACCAGCCAATGCGATCTCTCGAATGTCGTTCACTGTGGGTCATTGCTACCAGCCTTCCTTGTGACGAGGGAGAACCGCGAATGCTCGCGTTATTTTAGAAGGATTCTAATTTTGACATACTGTCGCGTG
>NZ_JAWRWN010001092.1:0-242 GCF_046535435.1 Achromobacter sp. SIMBA_011
CGAGCGACAAGCTCGACGCGTTCATCGAGGCGCTCGACAGCACCGCGATCCTCGAAACCGTCCGTACGGGCGGCTCGGGCATCGGGCGCGGAGAGCGCATTCTGAAGGTGTGACCCGACTCAGTCGATCTTGCACCGGAACTTGACCGGATGCGCGGCCCGCGACAAGCGACGACGCATCCGGCGCAGCACTAGCTAATTGCAGTACCGAAATTCACCAGACTCTCGCCAAGGAACCAACAT
>NZ_JAWRWN010001093.1:0-242 GCF_046535435.1 Achromobacter sp. SIMBA_011
GGCCGGTGGCTGTCTGCGCCGCGTCGGCGCCAGCCCAGCCCAAGATTTCCTGCGACCGGCGCGAGATGCCGATGGCGCGGCTGCCACTGCAATAGCCGTCGTCGGCCTCGCGCGTGAGCGAGGCGATGCCGTAATGCGCCAGCAGCGCGGCCAGCGTGAGCCCGACCGGACAGCCACCGACGATCAGCACGGGCACGTGGGCTGGGAGTGCGATGCTGTCTCCAGGATATTAGTTGTTTGCG
>NZ_JAWRWN010001094.1:0-242 GCF_046535435.1 Achromobacter sp. SIMBA_011
GGAGGACTTTCCCTATCAGACCCCGAAATATGGACACCTCTATTTACCCGGATTTCCCGCGTTGACGGGGCGATGTGAGGCTACCGCCGCTTTCGGCGGTGATCTTTGAACTGTTTTGATAGCGGCATTCCCGCCCCTTGCGGGGCGGCCGTCGTCATGCGGTGGCACGGCGACCTTCGTGGAAGGCATACCGGAGCATGTTGTAGGCGATGTTTGCCATGCCGATCTTCACCTTGGCCCTT
>NZ_JAWRWN010001095.1:0-242 GCF_046535435.1 Achromobacter sp. SIMBA_011
GTGCATAGGGCATCCCTTCCGTGCGCAGCGTGCCCTTTGCTGAAACGAGTAGGTGCCAGCCAGCTCGGCGCAATGCCTCGAGGTTGCGACGGGTGCCCGTGCGGCTCGCGTAAGCGACCAAAGGGGGGCGCATCATGATAAGACGCTCCTCCAACCCTTCCTCGCTAAGATCGTCAGCAGCCCCATCCACGCAATAGTATTCCGCGTACGCCGTATAGGATTGCGCCCAACCTTGCTTCTTG
>NZ_JAWRWN010001096.1:0-242 GCF_046535435.1 Achromobacter sp. SIMBA_011
GGTAAGGTTGATATGTTCCCAACTGAGCGGCGATATGTGTTTCAATAGAGTATCAGGAATGTCTCGCCCCGCTCGTTTCAGCTGTGTAACCGCGCGATCAAGATAAACCGTATTCCAGTGCACGATCGCACTGACGACGAGATTGAGCCCCGAGGCGCGGAAAGCTTGGCTCTCGAACGACCGGTCGCGGATTTCGCCCCGCTCGTGGAAGAACACAGCGCGTTTCAGCTTATGGGCGGCCT
>NZ_JAWRWN010001097.1:0-242 GCF_046535435.1 Achromobacter sp. SIMBA_011
CTGCGCGCCGAAGGAGTCATCTGAACATGAGCACGACGAACACCGACCTCGCCGCCCTCTGCGCCGATTACTGGCGCACCTCGATCATCGACATTCATCCCGGCTCGATCGCCGTGCGCGGTTTTCCGATTCAGGAGCTGATCGGCCGCGTGAGTTTTCCGCAGATGATCTGGCTGATGCTGCGCGGCGAGCTGCCCGGCGACGACGAAGCGTCGCTGCTCGAAGCGGCGCTCGTGGCCTCG
>NZ_JAWRWN010001098.1:0-242 GCF_046535435.1 Achromobacter sp. SIMBA_011
CTGCGGGACGGTCAGCGTCGCGCCGAAATCCTTCGCCTGCGCGACGGTCGGGAACTCGTCGGCCGCGAGCGTCTGCAGTGCGAAGCGGCTCTTGCCCGATTGAACGGTGAGGCGCTTGTCGGCGAGCGACAGCGTGACCTGGCCGTCAGGCATCGCGCGCAGGATGTCGAGCAGCTTGCGGGCCGCGACGGTGGTGGCCACCTGGTCGCCGCCGACGCCGAAATCGGCGCGCGTGGTGATCT
>NZ_JAWRWN010001099.1:0-242 GCF_046535435.1 Achromobacter sp. SIMBA_011
GGCGGCGCATCCCGGCCGGTGGTTTCGGCTTCGGCTTCCGGTTCAGCGTAAAGGAGCGCCCATGCCAGCCGAGCTGAAGCGCATCGCGAGTCAGGTCGCGAATGCGGGGCGCAAGCCGTTCGAGCCCGGCCGCGCGCGTCGCTACCAGCAGTTGCTGCTGTACGGCGGCGGCTTCGCGGTGACGCTGTTCATCCTGATGTGCGCGCTGCTCGTCACGCGGCTCGACGTGCAGGACTATCGCG
>NZ_JAWRWN010001100.1:0-242 GCF_046535435.1 Achromobacter sp. SIMBA_011
CAATGTCAATGGTGAAATTAAGCATAAATTCATATTCCATTTCATCTTTTTGAACTGGCTTAGTCCCAACCTTACGAGGGGCCATTTTCCCGTTATTATCGGACTCCACTACATATTCCGTTTTTGTTCTTAATGTGGCCAGGATATGAACATCATTTTGTGTCAATGTTTTAATTAACTTGGTTGTTTCCGGCGCAAGTTTACCCCAGTTTTGAAAAGAGTTGCCGGACATGCTGCCATGT
>NZ_JAWRWN010001101.1:0-242 GCF_046535435.1 Achromobacter sp. SIMBA_011
GTCGCGGTTGTCGCCCATCATGAAGTAGTGACCCGGCGGCACCTTGCAGATCACGCCGCGGCTGTTGTACGTGCAATTGTCGCGATACGGATAGTCGTAGGCGCCCATCACGAACGGCGGCACGGCGGGATTGTTGAGGATCGCATTCTTCTTCGTGCCGATCGTTTCCTCGAACTGCTTCGCGTAGTTCTGGCGCTCGTCATCGAAGAAATCCGGCAGCGGCGCTTCAGGCACCGCTTGGC
>NZ_JAWRWN010001102.1:0-242 GCF_046535435.1 Achromobacter sp. SIMBA_011
GAGGCACACTGGTTGCACAATAGTCGTGTTTTCGGCACCAGTATGAATGGTGTAAGTATATACCAGGATGGTGCGCGTGATATCGGAGAAATAAATGGTGGTGTTGTGGGAATGATAACACCAGAAGTAGCATTCCGGGCTGATGCAGGCATTCAACTTGGAGAACATGGATACCATAATACATCTGCCATGTTGAGTGTGGAATATCGTTTCTGATGTGTCTTTACATTATAAATATCCTT
>NZ_JAWRWN010001103.1:0-242 GCF_046535435.1 Achromobacter sp. SIMBA_011
GCGGTCAGCGCCGCGCAGCTTTTTCAATAATGTATGCATTCGAAAGGACCCCGTCATGCAGACACGCGTGGCACGCCTATACGGCCGTGAAGATATTCGCGTCGAAACGCAAGACATGCAGGGCCCCGGCCCCGGCGAAGTGCTGCTCACCATGGCGGCGGGCGGCATTTGCGGCTCCGATCTTCATTATTATCAGGACGGCGGTTTCGGACCCGTCAGGGTACGTGAGCCCATCATCTGCG
>NZ_JAWRWN010001104.1:0-242 GCF_046535435.1 Achromobacter sp. SIMBA_011
GCTCGACATCTTCGGCTTCGCAGGCAAATAGCGGGCCGGTGCGGCCGAAACCCGTGATGACTTCGTCGGCCACGAACAGAATGTCGAGACGGCGGCACGCGTCGCGCATCGCCTTGAGCCAGCCGCGCGGCGGCACGATCACGCCGCCCGAACCTTGAATCGGCTCGCAGAAAAACGCGGCCACATGCTCCGCGCCGAGCTGCGCGACTTTCGCTTCGAGCGATGCGACGGAAGCGGCGATC
>NZ_JAWRWN010001105.1:0-242 GCF_046535435.1 Achromobacter sp. SIMBA_011
GTTCAACCTGCTGCGCAATGCGCTCGATTCGCTCGGCAGTTCGGAGGTCAGGGGCGCAATTACTGCCACTCTGAGCCAGCAGGGCGACTTCGCCGTGCTTGAAGTCACTGACAATGGCCCCGGCG
Source organism: Achromobacter sp. SIMBA_011 (assembly GCF_046535435.1). Taxonomy (NCBI): domain Bacteria; kingdom Pseudomonadati; phylum Pseudomonadota; class Betaproteobacteria; order Burkholderiales; family Alcaligenaceae; genus Achromobacter; species Achromobacter sp. SIMBA_011. Next base: position 126 of record NZ_JAWRWN010001105.1, read on the forward strand.
TTGCGCCGGAATTGCGCGACCGGCTGTTTACGCCTTTCGCAACCACGAAAAAGAACGGCATGGGACTGGGACTTGCGCTGAGCCAGAGGCTGGTGGAGCGCGCCGACGGCGAAATCC
>NZ_JAWRWN010001106.1:0-242 GCF_046535435.1 Achromobacter sp. SIMBA_011
CGTGCGTTGCGCTGTGCGAATCTTGCGCGAGCCTGGGGGCGCACGACCAGTTTTGAGATAAAATCCGACATCCCGTTCGCCGCAAGGGCCTTACGTGTCGCAAAGGCAATGCCGGCAGCGATGACGGACATGGAGTGCCGAACGGGCCTTCCACTCTAGAACGGACGTCCGAGTCCGCGGGTTGCAAAGTGTTGCGCCTTTGTAACAAAGTAAAGAGTTTGAAATGGCGGGCGCCGTATCGG
>NZ_JAWRWN010001107.1:0-242 GCF_046535435.1 Achromobacter sp. SIMBA_011
GGCGCGGTCGGCGCGGTCAACATGGAGCGCCTGAATCTCGTCTCGCAGATCATCGACCGCACGATCGAATTCGTGCAGCAGGTGTATCTGCCCGACGTCGTCGCCATCGCCTCGTTCTACAAGGATTGGGCCGCGATCGGCGGCGGCATTTCGGGGCAATCGGTGCTCTCGTACGGCGACTTCCCCGACCACGCCAACGACTACGGCGACAAGAACCTGCTGGTGCCGCGCGGCGCCGTGGT
>NZ_JAWRWN010001108.1:0-242 GCF_046535435.1 Achromobacter sp. SIMBA_011
GCCTACACGGCCGACAAGCGCCTGATCGCCACGTTCTCGGCGAATCTCGCCACGCTCGACGGCGCGGCGCCGCATCCGGTGCAGGCCGCATGGTGGGAAACCCAGCCCGAGGCGTGGGCCGCGTGCCGCACCGATCTGCAGGACCCGGCCGCCGCGCTCGTCGCCTACGTCGAATGGGTGGAAAAGCTGCCCGGCAAGCCCGTGTTCGTGGCGATGCCCGCGGGCTTCGATTTCACCTTCAT
>NZ_JAWRWN010001109.1:0-242 GCF_046535435.1 Achromobacter sp. SIMBA_011
GGTATCGACCAGCACTTCCTTGAGCGCCAGTTCGTCATGACTCATGTTCGGGCAACCGGCCCAGTCTTGCTCATCGAGAATACGCAGCACGCTGCCATCCAGGTTCCACTGCCAGCCGTGGTAGTTGCAGTGAAACTTGGTGGCATGGCCACAGCCAGTGGTAAGGCGGCGGCCGCGGTGTTGGCAGACGTTGTAGTAGGCCTTGATCCTGTCACCTGTCAGGCGGGTGACAATGATGGACT
>NZ_JAWRWN010001110.1:0-241 GCF_046535435.1 Achromobacter sp. SIMBA_011
GCACGCATCGCAAGCATCTGGAACGGCTGCGCCGGCGCCTCGCGCAGGCGTCGGCCAACGCGGTGGCGCGATTACGCCATGCGGGCTGGGAAGTGTTCGAACAGCCGAGCGGCGGCATGTTCGTGTGGGCGCGCGTGCCCGGCGTGGAAGATTCCGCGCTGCTGTGCGACACCGCGCGCACGTTCGGGCTCGACCTTGCGCCCGGGCGCGAATACCGGCCGAACGGCGAGGCGACGCCGTG
>NZ_JAWRWN010001111.1:0-241 GCF_046535435.1 Achromobacter sp. SIMBA_011
GCTGGAGGCGGTACTAAGGGCGGTAGGAAAGCAGGTTGAGCGGATAGTAGTTGTAGACAACGGATCTTCGGGGGCACTTGTGGCGAATGTGGCGTCACTATGTAGTAGATACAATGCCACCTTTATTGAGCTTTCCGAAAATAGGGGCATAGCGAGCGCGCAAAACACTGGCATAGCAGAGTTAATCCGAAATGGATCCGACTACGTCCTCCTCCTCGATCATGATAGCGTGCCATTTGAG
>NZ_JAWRWN010001112.1:0-241 GCF_046535435.1 Achromobacter sp. SIMBA_011
GTATCAGCACCCTTTTTGCGGCAACAGGGCAACAACCTTTCCAATCCTTCATGTGACCTTACCGAAAGGTCACTTTTTGCAGCGCATTTTCCGCATTAATGTCGCATATGACCTGAACAGAAGCTTCGCCCGGCGGGAACGGGGGCTTCCCTTCCCGAGATCAAGAACCGATATGAGAAAATTGCTGCCCATTCTGGATTACGTGGTGCTCTTCGTTGCCGTGGCCGGCAGCGGCGTGGCC
>NZ_JAWRWN010001113.1:0-241 GCF_046535435.1 Achromobacter sp. SIMBA_011
GCCGGTGCTCGTGCGCACGGGCGTCGCGAACCCGAACCCGACGCCGGACAGCAACGGCGTGCCGGGCCTGACCGCCGACGACGAATCGAGCATCTCGATCCTGTCGCCGCAGACGGCGATCGCGGCCGGATCGCAGAACGGCGAATACATCGGCGTCGACAGCCAGTTCGACTACCGCACCACCGCGCTGATCAACAACCAGGCCACGCTGCTCGATCCGTTCCAGCCGTCGCAGGCTTCG
>NZ_JAWRWN010001114.1:0-241 GCF_046535435.1 Achromobacter sp. SIMBA_011
TCGGCGAAATCGAGCGCGGGACCGCGATTGCGTCGATCGTCACCGTCGAGAAGCTCGCGTTCGCGTTCGGCGTGGGCGTGGCCGAACTGCTGGCCGGTTCGGCGCTGATCGTGTCGGGCGAACGCGCGCGCGCAGCAGGCGGCCTGCGCCCCTGAGCCGCTTCTTTTCTTCCACCTGCTTTTGATGCAACGCGTGCACCGCCGCGTGCGCGCTGCGTGTTGACGCCTATAGCCGGTTGAAG
>NZ_JAWRWN010001115.1:0-241 GCF_046535435.1 Achromobacter sp. SIMBA_011
GACCAGGACACGGTGCTCGACATTCAGGAACACTTTACCGACACGGGCGGTGCCAGTGATCATATCTTCGGGCTGTTCGCCTTGATCGGAAAGCGGTTCTCACCGCGACTGCGCAATCTCAAAGACCGGAAGTTCCACACGTTCGAGAAGAGCGATGCATATCCAACCCTGTCGAACCATATCGGGGCGCCGATCAACACCGCCCTAATCCTCGACCATTGGGACCATCTGCTCCATCTCG
>NZ_JAWRWN010001116.1:0-241 GCF_046535435.1 Achromobacter sp. SIMBA_011
TTCCGGTGCGGCATTTTTCGGAAAACCGGAATTAACGATGAACCGGTTCTTGCCGCAAGACATTTCGAAGGACAGGCACCCTGAATGGGCGTTGCGTGAAAGCTCTGCCGAACTGGGATAACCCGTATCCACTATGATAACGGTATCGTCGGTGGCAAGCCGGTGGTAGTTCACGTCGGGCAGCACCTTGGAGGGCCGGCCCGCCGTTTCATCATAGCGGAGCACGGAGACGAGCTCATTG
>NZ_JAWRWN010001117.1:0-241 GCF_046535435.1 Achromobacter sp. SIMBA_011
CGTTTTTCTCGCGAGCTTCGATGCCGTGTCGCAACATCCACGACCGGCGTGGGCGGATGCGCGCCCGTTCGGCGAATTCTGAACATGTATCAAACATGCGCTTGAAACGCATGCTGCACGAGCACATCGATTTCCTCAGACACGCGATATCGTTTGCGTGTTGTGCGGCGTATGCTTTCTTATCGCAAGCGAAGTGCCGCGATTGAATCGGGCCGCGCAGCAATTGCCCGAGCGATGCGTG
>NZ_JAWRWN010001118.1:0-241 GCF_046535435.1 Achromobacter sp. SIMBA_011
TCGGGCTCGACGAAGAAGCGCGAGTCGCCGCGCTCGTAGAACGGCAGCGAATAGCCGGCTTCGAGCGAGCCCGTGACGGTGCGCGACCGGTACGAATCGGCGGCGAGGCTGCCGCCGACGCTGTTCGCATAGGCGCCGTACATGAACCACGCATCGGCGTACGGCCCGGACAGGATGTCGCGGCTGCCGTACCACGTGCCGTACACGCCGACGTTGTAGCCGGACACGCTGCCGCGCGCGG
>NZ_JAWRWN010001119.1:0-241 GCF_046535435.1 Achromobacter sp. SIMBA_011
GAGCGCGACTTCGATCTGGTCGGCGCCGTCCACGACGTGCTGGTTCGTTAGAATGTAACCTTCATGGCTCACGATGACGCCGGAGCCGAGGTTGGCGGCCGGTTCGTCCTGCTGCTTGCGTGCGTTGCGGTCGCCGAAGAAATAGCGGAACAGCGGATCCTTCGCCCGCGGATCGGGCGGCAGCGAGCCGTCCTTGCTGGAGAATACGTTGACGACGGCGGGCATCGCCTTTTGCGCGGCT
>NZ_JAWRWN010001120.1:0-241 GCF_046535435.1 Achromobacter sp. SIMBA_011
TGCGATGCCGGCCGCCGACGCGGCGGTCTGGAACGCGCTCGTCGCGTCGGCGAACAGCCGCACGACGTCGACCGGCATCGCGTCGAGCCGCAGCTTGCCAGTCGCGAGCGACGACGCGTCGAGGATGTCGCCCACCATGCGCGTGAGCGAATGCGCGCTGCGATCGATCGCGTCGATCGCCTGCTGCTGCAGCGCGTCGTCGCCGGCGCTGCGCAGCACCTCGACCCAGCCGTAGATCACG
>NZ_JAWRWN010001121.1:0-241 GCF_046535435.1 Achromobacter sp. SIMBA_011
CTTAAAGGTCTTTTCCTCCCAGACAATGGGCAATACACACTCTTTGCAGCGTTTCACAATGGGGTCTACATCGAAGAAGCGTGCCTGTTTATATAAAGTTGTCCATTCGTTTGGGTAGTTGCTGATTTCAAATGGATTGGTTTGGTTGTTTGGCTGTTGGGATGTCATCTTGAAAGAGCAGTATTGAAAGCCCAGCTCATACGCCTGGTTGATGACCATCTCAAACACACTGGTGATCTCG
>NZ_JAWRWN010001122.1:0-241 GCF_046535435.1 Achromobacter sp. SIMBA_011
CGCCGGCAAGGTGCGCGTGATCAACGACGTATCGGAAATGGACAAGGTCCAGCCGGGCGACGTACTGGTGTCCGACATGACCGACCCGGACTGGGAACCGGTGATGAAGCGCGCCAGTGCCATCGTTACCAACCGCGGCGGCCGTACCTGCCACGCGGCGATCATCGCCCGTGAGCTGGGTATCCCGGCCGTGGTCGGTTGCGGCAACGCCACCCAGCTGCTGAAAGACGGCCAGGGTGTG
>NZ_JAWRWN010001123.1:0-241 GCF_046535435.1 Achromobacter sp. SIMBA_011
GGATGGATCTCTGGTCTTGCGCAGCAGCCAGTTGACTTTTGACAGTCGTAGTGCTCTGGGGTTTACGTAAGAGACTTCAAGATCCTTTAATACATTTCTCACGGCTCTGAAAACTGGACAGGTACCAGGTGTTTTGGTGGCATGAGACTTCAAAGGGAATAGCAGTTCATCACTAGGGAAAAGCTGTTCACGCCATTTCAGGTATTTATCAAAATGCTGGCGATATTCGCTATAAATGTCG
>NZ_JAWRWN010001124.1:0-241 GCF_046535435.1 Achromobacter sp. SIMBA_011
CGACGTCACGCGCGCGATGGTGGTCAGTCAGGTCGTACTGAGCTTCGTGCTGCCGATGCCGATGATCGCGCTGCTGATGCTGTCGGCGCGCACCGACGTGATGGGCGCTTACGCGATGCGCATGCCGCTGCGGATCGTCGCCGGCGCGGCGACGGTCGTGATCGTCGGGCTGAACGCGTAGCTGGTATGGGCGGCATTCAATTGAACGCGATACGGGCGGGCAGCTTGCTGCTGCAGGTCC
>NZ_JAWRWN010001125.1:0-241 GCF_046535435.1 Achromobacter sp. SIMBA_011
CGAGTGCAACGACAGGGAGAAGACGGCAACGGCACGGTAACGAACGTCATCGATGAATCCGGAAACGGGAGAAATGACTGGATCAGCGGCGGAGGCGGCGCCGCGCGACCCGCGAGTGTACGGTCTTCGACGGCCAACGCGCACGCCGGTTCAGACTGCGACCATATAAAGCGCGTCAAATTGTCGCAAGTCGCAAACAGACAGGAACCCATGTCCTTTTGCCAAATAGCCGTCATTACCC
>NZ_JAWRWN010001126.1:0-240 GCF_046535435.1 Achromobacter sp. SIMBA_011
GAGGTTGGGCGAACCTGCGACCGCTTGGTTAAGCCGCGCATCCGATGGACTACCGGCCGCACTCATTGAGCCCATACCAAGCTGAGCCGTGTATTTCTTGTACAGGTCCGTATCCTGAACTTTCTTCGGATCGATTCCAATTGATGACGCAAGACCCGGTGCAATCTGAGTAACCGACGATTGGAAGTTCTGAATACGACTAGCAAGCGGACCGGTGTTAATGTCCTGCAACGAGTGCAG
>NZ_JAWRWN010001127.1:0-240 GCF_046535435.1 Achromobacter sp. SIMBA_011
TGACGATGAGGGTCATGGTCATCCTGCCTGAAAAATGACGAGACGATCGCGCGGCGCTCGGTCGGGCCGCGGCGATCGCTCAATGAAACAGTTCGTCGTAGTCGACGGTGGCCGTGCCGAGCTTGCCGACCACGATCCCCGCCGCGCGGTTCGCGAGCACCACGGCGTCGACGAGCGGCACGCCGGCGCCGAGCATCGTCGCGACCGTCGCGATCACGGTGTCGCCCGCACCCGATACGT
>NZ_JAWRWN010001128.1:0-240 GCF_046535435.1 Achromobacter sp. SIMBA_011
CTGCGCTGGCAAGAGATTTCGACGACAGCGGGATCGTCGAGGAATGACCGGATCGGTTCCAGCGCCTCGGTCAGAAAGTGCTGTTCAGCTGAAATCTGGGGGCGTGCGTTCATTTGCCGTATCTCACCTTGCGCAGTCGCTCGAACTCTTGGCGGACCGGGTCGGGATAGAGGCCGGCAAAATCGAGATCACGCGTCACGAAGACGTTGATATCGGACCCTTGCGGAATATGGATGGTCG
>NZ_JAWRWN010001129.1:0-240 GCF_046535435.1 Achromobacter sp. SIMBA_011
TCGTAGATGTCCTCGAACAGCGGATCGAACTCGTTGACCGCCTCGATCGAATACGACTGACGCCCCGTCTCCGCGCGCCCCGTGCGGCCGACCGGCGGCCGCAACGGCAAGTCGGGATCGGCGTTCATGTCGACCAGATAGAACTCCAGCTCCGGCGCGACCACCGGCTTCCAGCCCTTCGCCTCGTAGAGATCCAGCACGCGCCGCAGCACATAGCGCGGCGAGATCTCGACCGGCGAG
>NZ_JAWRWN010001130.1:0-240 GCF_046535435.1 Achromobacter sp. SIMBA_011
GCAAGTGATCCGCCGGCGCTTACCAACGCCACGAAGGCAACGAAGCGAACGGTCAAGAAGACCTGAGATCCATATAGCCCGCTGATAGGGCAAGGATAAAATGCCACGATCCGGATCGGGCGAATGCAGCTGCACTTCGCTCTTCAAAACATGTTTTTGAGAGAAATGGCTCCCCGGGCCGGATTCGAACCGGCGACCTGTCGATTAACAGTCGAATGCTCTACCGCTGAGCTACCAGGG
>NZ_JAWRWN010001131.1:0-240 GCF_046535435.1 Achromobacter sp. SIMBA_011
GGATGACCTGAAAGCGGAAGCCAAATCGCAACTGGAAGAGATCATTAAAAAATTTAAACTGCCAACCGACAGAGTGCATGTCCATGTTGAGGAAGGCTCGCCCAAAGACCGCATTCTGGAATTGGCGAAGAAGATCCCCGCTCATATGATCATCATTGCTTCCCATCGACCGGATATCACCACTTATCTGCTCGGTTCCAACGCCGCAGCTGTAGTGCGTCACGCAGAGTGCTCCGTGCT
>NZ_JAWRWN010001132.1:0-240 GCF_046535435.1 Achromobacter sp. SIMBA_011
CGCGAATACGGGCCGGACGATGTGCTGGTGCGTAAAACACTGCCAGTGGCAGGCGCCTTTCTCAAGCCATTCCCCTTGAAGACGGAAAACGTGCCGGAGGATTACCCGTTGTGGGATGGCGGTGGCGTTCCTTCCGAGCTCGAGGACGAAATTCTCAAGCTGGAACGCGCGGGCGAGATACAGAGTTACTATGACCTGGTGACCCACACCTATGAGCACAAGATCGGCGGTTACCCGTCG
>NZ_JAWRWN010001133.1:0-240 GCF_046535435.1 Achromobacter sp. SIMBA_011
GTCGCCGGAACGCGGCGACGCCTTCGCCCACGCGACGAACGCATCGGCCTCGCGCTGCGCATCGGCCGCATCGAACGCGTTCGGATCGATCAACACCGACAGCATGCCGTTGACGATCGCGCTGGTCTTCTGCAACGTGCCGTCGTAGGTCGTATGCCCGCCGACGAGTGCGCCGCCGAACACCTCGCACATCGCGGCGAGCGCATAACCCTTGTGCAGCCCGAACGGCAGCAGCGCGCC
>NZ_JAWRWN010001134.1:0-240 GCF_046535435.1 Achromobacter sp. SIMBA_011
GCTGTCGTCGGCGTCCGCGAGCAGCGCGAGTCCGAATTCCAGGCGAGCGAGCGGCGTCTTCAGCTCGTGCGAAATCGCATGCATCATTTCGCGCTGCTGCTTGATCGACGCTTCGATCCGTTCCGCCATGTCGTTGAACTGCACCGACAGCTCATAGATGTTCGACCGTGCGGACAATCGCACGCGCGTCGACAGCTCGCCCGCGCCGAACGCGTGTGCGGCAGTCTGCAGCTTGCGCAG
>NZ_JAWRWN010001135.1:0-240 GCF_046535435.1 Achromobacter sp. SIMBA_011
GCGCGCTGGACGGTATCATCGATCCGCTGCTCGATCTGCTTGGCGTCCAGCTCGGTGCCGCCACGGTACATCAGATGTCGCTGACCTGCGGCGCTGCGCAAACTGTCAGTAATTAGAGAAGCAAGACCACCCGATGAGAAACACGCCCGCAATCGCAGAACTCGATCTGTACGTCTGGGAAGGCAAGGCGGACATTGTCGACCGCGTTGCCCGCTGCATGGCGAGCTTCGACGTCGAAGT
>NZ_JAWRWN010001136.1:0-240 GCF_046535435.1 Achromobacter sp. SIMBA_011
GCGCGCCATCAGTTCACCCCAGGCGCGCGCGATGTGGTCGGAGCCCCAGCCGGGCTTCGCCGGATGGCCCGAGAAGCCGAAGCCCGGCAGCGACGGCACGACGACGTGAAATGCATCGTCGGCGCTCGCGCCGTGCGCGGTCGGGTCGGTCAGCGGGCCGATCGCCTTCACCAGCTCGAACACCGAGCCCGGCCAGCCGTGCGTCATGATCATCGGCAGCGCGTTCGCGTGCCGCGACCG
>NZ_JAWRWN010001137.1:0-240 GCF_046535435.1 Achromobacter sp. SIMBA_011
CGGGCACGAGGTCCGCGCCGATTTCGTCGCGCTCATTGGCGATGGCCCAAAGGCGTCCGGTCTTCGGTTCCCACTGAAGGCCCGTCGGATTGCGGATGCCCGAAGCGTAAATGCGGCTGCCGCCCGTGGCGATATCAACTTCGAGCACGTCCGCGCGGCGATATTCGACGTCGAGCCCGTTCTCGCCGACATTGCTGTTCGATCCTACGCCCACGTAGAGCTTCTTGCCGTCACGGCTGG
>NZ_JAWRWN010001138.1:0-240 GCF_046535435.1 Achromobacter sp. SIMBA_011
CTTGCCATCCCCAGAACTATAGGACACGCATTCACGCGCCGAAGGTGTACGTTGACTTCGTCATACGATACCGACCCGGGCCGACGTCGGCGGCGGGGCCTGGGCGCTACTGAAAGTGATGCACGTACCGCAGCACCATCCGCGTGCCCTGCGGCCGGTTGCGCGCATAGACCTCGAAATACGCGTTGAACATCAGGTGATCCTGCGGCGAGAAGCTGACCATCGCGCCCGGCCCGATCG
>NZ_JAWRWN010001139.1:0-240 GCF_046535435.1 Achromobacter sp. SIMBA_011
CTCGCTGACCTACCAGCGCACCCTGGACAACCATGTGCTGCAAAGCGTATCGGCCACCGCGATTACCGATACCTATGGCATCGGCTTGTCCGGGCGCGGCAGTTTCGCCACTGATGCGTTGGACGGCGATGGGTTTGTGCAGCGCTCCTCCTTCAATGGCAACCTCACTGGCGGCCTGAACCTGAGCAGCACGGTGGCGGTGGGCGGTTCGAAGATGGTCATGAGTAGCCAGCCCCAGGG
>NZ_JAWRWN010001140.1:0-240 GCF_046535435.1 Achromobacter sp. SIMBA_011
GTGATCGCCGAGGCGGCGGCCAGCCCTACATCGGTGGGAAACGCCAGCGCCTGCACGAGTTGCGCCGGCCCCACGAGCCGCTCCTTGCCGGCCGGACGCAGCGCGTGCACGAATACGGCTGCGCCAAGCGCGGCGGCGGCCTCGAAGAATGGATCGAACTGCGCCGCGCCGATGGGCGCGCCATTGATGTTGCTGCCGATCTCGACGCCCGCGAAGCCCGGCGTGGCCATCAGGCGTTCG
>NZ_JAWRWN010001141.1:0-240 GCF_046535435.1 Achromobacter sp. SIMBA_011
CTGTTCAGGACGTGCGCTTCGAAGCGGGCTATTCATCGGCGTACGCGGATACTGCGCGCTTACGCTAATGAATACGGTATGGCGCGCGTGACCCCATGGCCTCGCGCGCCAAATCAAGTCGGTAGCCGGCGCACCCCGCGCCGCTACCCCTAATCGCTTGATCAAGCTGACGGCCACACGGCCGTCCGCTTTTTCCGGAGGGAAGTTTGCCCATCCCACTGAAGGGTTCGCAAAGTGCCG
>NZ_JAWRWN010001142.1:0-240 GCF_046535435.1 Achromobacter sp. SIMBA_011
TTTGGTGCAAAATAACCAGCGTAATTCTCAGCCATTATAATTACTTGTTTACAAAAGTAATTATTGGTGAAATTATCAAGGTATGTAATATAAGCCGTTTTGGTGTGTTGTAAACCACCAAAGCGGTGTTCAATAAGCTGTTAAAGCTCTAGGAGAGAATCGAGAATGAAGACGTTTTTTAGCTGGTCAGGAAAAAAGAGTCATGCAATGGCGATGGCTTTTTCTGATTGGTTGCCTTGT
>NZ_JAWRWN010001143.1:0-240 GCF_046535435.1 Achromobacter sp. SIMBA_011
TAAGCAAAGGCTCGTCGCTGATTAATATCGATCTCGGTGATTTCGCACAGAAGCTTTCCACAGAACTGTTGAGCAAAATGACGCCAGACCAACTCGTGATCTCGGTTCTTGGCCTAGGCGCCATCGCGGGAAGCGTGGTGGCGTACAAGGCATTTCTAAAGTCGCGCTCAGAAGACAAGAAAGCTCAGTTCGATGCAGACAAGCAGATCGCCTTGAGCAAGGAAGAAACGAATCGGCTAC
>NZ_JAWRWN010001144.1:0-240 GCF_046535435.1 Achromobacter sp. SIMBA_011
AGTGTCCATCGACACCTCTTCTCTGCAGTATGAGAACGATGACCTGATGCGTCCGGACTTCAACAACGATGACTACGCTATTGCTTGCTGCGTAAGCCCGATGATCGTTGGTAAACAAATGCAGTTCTTCGGTGCGCGTGCAAACCTGGCGAAAACCATGCTGTACGCAATCAAAGGCGGCGTTGACGAAAAACTGAAAATGCAGGTTGGTCCGAAGTCTGAACCGATCAAAGGCGATGT
>NZ_JAWRWN010001145.1:0-240 GCF_046535435.1 Achromobacter sp. SIMBA_011
TCTCGAGCACGTTGTCGTCGCCGTGGCTCACGATCTGCTGCGTCACGCTTTCGAAATTGCCGTCGGTCGTGAGCCGCAGCAGGTCCTGGCTGACGGTCGCCGGATCGTAGATGTCGCCCGGCTTCACGTGCAGCGCATCGCTGACGACGCGTTTCGGCACGCCGCCGGTCGTCTTGATCTCGATGCTCGTGATGCGGATCGGCGGCGGCAGCGGCTGCGCATGCGCGGACCGGTACGCCG
>NZ_JAWRWN010001146.1:0-240 GCF_046535435.1 Achromobacter sp. SIMBA_011
GTGGCCCTGATCCCACACGTAGCCCGCACGCGGCGCCGGCATCACTTCGACGCGCGGCGGCGGCGGTGCAACCGGCGCGACGATGACGGCCTGGGCGAATACGGCGGACGTCGCCAGCGCGGCTGCGCATGCCGCGGCAAACCGTAATGAAATGGAAAGTTTCATGCAAGACTCCGAAGCATCATGTATCGACCGTTCATACCCGGAAGCGGCCGTTCATGCGTTAAACGACGCATTCGG
>NZ_JAWRWN010001147.1:0-240 GCF_046535435.1 Achromobacter sp. SIMBA_011
GCATAGGGTTCCGCAACCGCACCAACCGGATCGATTGGCTCGGAGACGATGCGATCCACCAGGCTATTGGCGAAACGGCATTTTTCATTCAGGTAAAAGGCAAATCCCGCTGGCAATTGCCACTCGTCTGCAAGCTGGCGAACAACCGCTTTGAGGCGGTCGCCATTGCGCGGAACAAGCTCGCAGGGGAAGATCGACAGTGCCGCTTCCGGATTGGTCTGAAAACGCTCCAGCAACAGC
>NZ_JAWRWN010001148.1:0-240 GCF_046535435.1 Achromobacter sp. SIMBA_011
CCGAGCAATGCGGCGCGCTCGCATGCACGCTCTAGCTCGGCAAGGTGCGCCCGTTCGGGCAGAACGACCTGTCGCGCTTCGCGGCGGCCGACCGCGCGGTACGCCAGCTCGCGTCGCGCGCGGCCGGCGATGTGGGTGACAAGGGTGACGCCGGCGCTGCCCGCGGCGACGCGCCGCTGCCGCGCGTGTTCACCGTGATCGACCAGATCACGAAGCGCAGCGACGCGCTCGAGCTGTTCG
>NZ_JAWRWN010001149.1:0-240 GCF_046535435.1 Achromobacter sp. SIMBA_011
TACCCCCGGTCAGCACGCGATTGCCTCTGGCATCGACGTACCAACCTTCACCCTTGGTGATGTTGGAGCCGCCCTTGAAGTGCAACAAGGCGTTCCAGACGACCTCGTTGCCCGGCTTGGGAATTGGGAACGGTACGCCGCCGAAGCAGCCTTCAACTGCTAAGCCATTCTCGATTGTCTTGCAGCGGGTAGCATTCGCGACGCTGTTTTGGTTCACCCAGTCCGGGTAGTTCGCGGACC
>NZ_JAWRWN010001150.1:0-240 GCF_046535435.1 Achromobacter sp. SIMBA_011
GTGCGCCACTCGGTTACCTTCACGGTGAAGACGATGTACGCGGCCAGCGCGCACAGCGTGACGATCGCGTAATACGCCTCGTATTTCACGGTGAAAAAGATCAGCACGAGGCCCACTTCCACGAGCGTCGGCAAGATGCTGTAGAGCGAATACGAAATGAGCTGCGTGATGCCGCGCGTGCCGCGTTCGATGTCGCGCGACATGCCGCCCGTCTGCCGCTCCAGATGAAAGCGCAACGAG
>NZ_JAWRWN010001151.1:0-239 GCF_046535435.1 Achromobacter sp. SIMBA_011
TCACCAGGCTCGACTTCGTCATCATGGACGAACTGGGCTATCTCCCATTTGCCCAGGCGGGCGGCCAGCTCCTCTTCCACCTCATCAGCAGGCTCTACGAGCGGACGTCCATCATCGTCACGACGAACCTGGCCTTCGGCGAGTGGCCGGCCGTATTCGGCGACGCCAAGATGACCGCCGCTCTGCTCGACAGGCTCACCCACCATTGCGAGATCGTGGAAACCGGGAACGAATCCTGG
>NZ_JAWRWN010001152.1:0-239 GCF_046535435.1 Achromobacter sp. SIMBA_011
CTCATGCCGAAATTCGCCGCGAACCTCACCAGGCTGTTCAACGAAGTGCCGTTCCTCGACCGCTTTGCCGCGGCTGCCGAGGCGGGCTTCGATGCCGTGGAATTCCTGTTTCCTTATCCGTACAAGGCCGCCGAACTCGCCGAGCGCCTGAACGCGCACGACCTCAAGCTCGTGCTGCACAACCTGCCGGCCGGCAACTGGGAAGCCGGCGAGCGCGGCATCGCCTGCCTGCCCGATCG
>NZ_JAWRWN010001153.1:0-239 GCF_046535435.1 Achromobacter sp. SIMBA_011
GCTTCATCCTGCTGCCAGAGACTGGCCAAGGCCTTGGCACGCCTCCAGAGTTCAGCGTACGAGAGGGTTGTGAAGTCTTGCAGCAGACGCTGGCTGACTCGCCCATTAACCGGGTCGGTGACACGCTCGATACAGCGTTGAGCCAATGCAGGGCGGTCTGAATAGCCCTCCATGCACAGTGCGACCGTTTGCGCCAATCCTAAGGCAGGGTTGAGCTTGGCTTCGTTGACTGGCGTAAG
>NZ_JAWRWN010001154.1:0-239 GCF_046535435.1 Achromobacter sp. SIMBA_011
GGCGAGCTTGCCGGCGATGCGCGTGGTGTCTCCTTCGGTGCTGGTCAGCAGCAGGTCGTTCGGCCATTTGAGCGCGACGCGCGTGCCGCCGTCGAGCGGCAGCGTCGCGAGCCCTTCCGCGAGCGCGACGCCGATCGCGATGCTCAGGCCGCCGAGCGCGTCGACGGGGCGCGGCACGATGCAGCCGACCGAGCACAGCAGCGCGTTGCCGGGCTGCGCGAACCATGGACGGCCTTGCC
>NZ_JAWRWN010001155.1:0-239 GCF_046535435.1 Achromobacter sp. SIMBA_011
CGTTGAACTGGCTCTGCGCCGAACTCATCATGTTGCCAAGGCCATAGTTGGAGGCGACGGTTTCCGATACGACCGAGCCGACGAAGGCGAGCGTGATGGCGATTTTCAGGGAGCCGAAGAAATAGGGCATGGAGCGCGGAATACCGACCTTCAGCATGATATCCATCTTCTTTGCGCCGAGCGCGCGCAGCACATCCTCCGTTTCCGGCTCGATGGTGGCAAGGCCGGTCGCGACGTTG
>NZ_JAWRWN010001156.1:0-239 GCF_046535435.1 Achromobacter sp. SIMBA_011
CGCGCCACCACTCGAAGCTGGCGCGCGGACAGCACGACGCGCACTGACGCCACGCGCACGTGCGTTCGCACGTGAAATGGCAGATGCAGCCGCGCACCCACGCAGCGCGTGCGGCTGCAACGTCGCACCGGGCCGCCCGGCCCCGTGCGGCGCGCAGCGCCTCCGCCTCCGCCTTCCTCCTCCGCCACAACCCCGCCGCGCCATTGCCGCGCACGGGCGCTGCCTGATCGTCCCGATCT
>NZ_JAWRWN010001157.1:0-239 GCF_046535435.1 Achromobacter sp. SIMBA_011
CCGATGCCCGCGTTCGTGCGCGACGCGCTGCCCGAGCTGCTGCAGTTCGCGCTCGCCGTGCTGCTCGCTCATCTGTCGTGGCGCTACCTCGAAAAGCGCCTGCTCGACTTCAAGAAGCCGATCGCCGCGATGCTCGCGCGGTACTTCGTGGCGCGGCCGAGCGCGTCTGCGCGCTGACGGAACGGCGGATCTTAGCGACGACGGCGCTATGGCCGGCGACGTTCGCGCGGCGGGTTGGG
>NZ_JAWRWN010001158.1:0-239 GCF_046535435.1 Achromobacter sp. SIMBA_011
GCGCGCCACGCGGCACGCGCCTTCCACGTCGGCGCCGTCGAGCAGAATGGCGAACTCCTCGCCGCCGATGCGGCCCGCCACGTCGCCCGCGCGCAGATGCGTGCGCAGGATTTCGGCGAAGTGGCGCAGCGCGTCGTCGCCGACCGCGTGGCCGAAGCGGTCGTTGATCGACTTGAAATGATCGAGGTCGCACATCATGACCGCCGCCACGTTGCCGATGCCGCCGAGTCCCTTCATGC
>NZ_JAWRWN010001159.1:0-239 GCF_046535435.1 Achromobacter sp. SIMBA_011
CCGAGTTCGTCGCGGGCACGGGCGGCAGCGGGGCGGGGCTTGCGTATCAGATCCTGCAAGCGGGCTTTCAGCTCAACATTCCGCGTCTGTTCGCCGCGCTGCTGCTGATCACCGTGACGGGCGTGCTGCTGTTCGGCATGACCGTGTGGCTGTCGCGGGTTTGCCTGCGCGGCTGGCACGAGAGCGAGCTGTAGAGCGAGCGGTCGATGGCCGGACAATCAACGCAACGGCATTTTCAT
>NZ_JAWRWN010001160.1:0-239 GCF_046535435.1 Achromobacter sp. SIMBA_011
GTCTAAACCCAGACGTACTACAAACGCCATCCACAGCGCTACCCAGATCAGTACGACGTCCGCCAATAATTGGAATATTCTTTTTTTTCTGCGCGGCAGATTCAATAAGAAGCTACGTACTTTATCCATTTCGATTCTATCCCCTTCAGGAAGCTGATAACTGCCTTTACTACCGGCTAGCGCGGGCAGCACCCTACCAGCTGCCTCATTACTACAGTGAGGCGAAAAATAAAAAGGGC
>NZ_JAWRWN010001161.1:0-239 GCF_046535435.1 Achromobacter sp. SIMBA_011
GTCTGATGCGCTACATCGGCGCGGAGTTGTTGCTCGTGATCGGCACGAGTTCGTCGGAGACGGTGTTTCCGCAATTGATCGACAAACTCGAACGACTGGGTTGCGAGAAGTCGGTGGTCGGTCTCGTGTTGCCAACGGCCTATACATTCAATCACGACGGCACCTGCCTTTATTTCGCCGCAGCGGCGGTATTTCTCGCGCAGGCCACCAACACGCCGATGAGCTGGCACGATCAACTG
>NZ_JAWRWN010001162.1:0-239 GCF_046535435.1 Achromobacter sp. SIMBA_011
CGCGCGATGCGGCCGCCGATATCGTCCGCCGGGCGGCGCGTGCTGCTGGCGAACCAACTGGTCGGCCGCCAGAACATGACGATCATCGCGGGGCTGCTGTCCGATCCCGAATTCGAGTTCTTCTGCCTCGTCGATTCCGTCGATGGCGTCGAGCAGCTCGGCCGCTTTTTCGGCGCGGCGAACAAGACGCTGAACGTGCTGCTCGAGCTCGGCGTGCCGGGTGGCCGCGCCGGCGTGCG
>NZ_JAWRWN010001163.1:0-239 GCF_046535435.1 Achromobacter sp. SIMBA_011
GCCGCGCGTGGTCGTCGGCGCCAGTTTGACAGAACTGCGTGCGGCGGCAAACGCCGAACGGCAGCGGCGTGCGCGCGTGCGCGCCGCCGCGGTATCGGGCGTCGCGCACGCGCGTCGGGCGAAGGCGCTCAGCCCGTGACGGGCGTGCGCCGCACCTCGGTCAGATAAATGAGGATCAGCGACACCCACACGATCCCGTACAGCAACATGAAGCAGGTCGTGCGCACGCGCGCGAAGTC
>NZ_JAWRWN010001164.1:0-239 GCF_046535435.1 Achromobacter sp. SIMBA_011
CGCCCTCGATATCGGCGCTTACCGTGACGCACCGTCCGGTCTGCGTATCTGGGCCGGCGCGACAATCGAGACGGCGGATATGGAAGCCGTCATGCCCTGGCTCGCCTGGGCCTACCAGACGCAGAAGGCAGCACTTTCCAAGGCTGCCGCCTGATTTTGATACCGGCCCTGCGCTGATGCAGGGCCGCACATTCCCCGCTTTCAAAACTGCACCGTTTTTCAAGGAGCCCGTGAACTAT
>NZ_JAWRWN010001165.1:0-239 GCF_046535435.1 Achromobacter sp. SIMBA_011
GTGCGCGAAGAAGACCTGTCGCCGTATTTTGCCGCACATTCCGGCAATCTGTTTCCCGATCATCGCCTTTAGATCAGGATGGGTTCGTATCGGGCTTGCTGCTTCAAAACTGGCGAATCTCCCCTCATTCCTGTGCTTGTCACAGGAATCGAGCCGACGCGTGTCTACGCGGCGAGAAGAGTCCTTTCAGCCCAAGGACTTGGGCTGACTAGATTCCTGTGACGAGCACAGGAATGAGG
>NZ_JAWRWN010001166.1:0-238 GCF_046535435.1 Achromobacter sp. SIMBA_011
CTTGCCGACGAAGACCGTCTCCACCGCGGTCTTCATATTATCATAGATGCCGCGCGTGCAGGCCCCGCCGAAGAAAGCGAACGCCCTGTCATGGGCGTCGAAGACCATCTCTTGCGTCTCGCGCGGATAGGCTCTCACATACATCATCCGGCTGTGGCAGAGCCGGATATGCGCAACCTTCACCGTCGTCGTCACGCCGTTCAGCACGACAATCTCGTGGCTCCAGTCGAACTGGTAG
>NZ_JAWRWN010001167.1:0-238 GCF_046535435.1 Achromobacter sp. SIMBA_011
GTCGTACTCGACGGCCCCGCTGATGTAGATGCAGCCAGTCGTCACCTCCTGGATGCGCTTCTCGATCCAGCGCGCCAGCATCGCCCGCAGGCGCGGCAAACCGCGCGGCTCGCGCAGGCTCGGAAAGAACACCTCGTTCTCGAAACGATGGTGATATTCGCGGACGACCTCGACCTGCAGATCCTCGCGCGATCCGAAGTGCGCGAACACGCCGCTCTTGCTCATCTGCATGCGCTCG
>NZ_JAWRWN010001168.1:0-238 GCF_046535435.1 Achromobacter sp. SIMBA_011
CCCTGCGCGACAGCCGCGAGCTGGTCCGCATGATCGGGGCGCAGCGCGTGAAGCGCGGCGGCGATCCGCGCGCGCACGGCCGCCGGCACGCGATGCAGCTTGCGCCACAGGCGCGGCGTCAGGAAGTAGCGCGTATAGCCGCCGAACAGCTCGTCGCCGCCGTCGCCGGACAGGCTCACCTTGACGTGCCGGCGCGTCCGCTCCGACACGAGAAAGGTCGGGATCTGCGAGCCATCGG
>NZ_JAWRWN010001169.1:0-238 GCF_046535435.1 Achromobacter sp. SIMBA_011
CGAGATGTCGATCGTCGTGCCGGTTTCTTCCGTCAGCGCGCGGATCACCGAACCGCCCTTGCCGATCACGTCGCGGATCTTTTCCGGGTTGATCTTGATGGTGATCATGCGCGGAGCGTAAGCCGACAACTCCGTGTTCACGCCCGACACCGCCGAGGTCATCTTGCCGAGGATGTGCAGACGCGCTTCGTGAGCTTGCGCGAGCGCGACCTGCATGATTTCCTTGGTGATGCCCTGG
>NZ_JAWRWN010001170.1:0-238 GCF_046535435.1 Achromobacter sp. SIMBA_011
GAAGTTCGCCTTCTTGAGCAGCGATTCGTATTGTTGCGACATGACGTACGACTGCACCTGCGCCATGAAGTCCATTGTGACGACGACAATGATCAGCAGCGACGTGCCACCAAAATAAAACGGCACATTCCAGCGCAGCACCAGAAACTCCGGCAGCAGACAGACAAACACGATATAGATCGCACCGGCCAGCGTCAGACGCGTGAGGATGCGGTCGATATAGCGAGCCGTCTGATCG
>NZ_JAWRWN010001171.1:0-238 GCF_046535435.1 Achromobacter sp. SIMBA_011
GTGATTCTTCTCCGCTGCCTTGCCCTTCTCGTTCTCGAGCGTGCTGACGTGAACGAACAGCTCCTTCTCGAAGTTCAGCAGGAACAGGCGCGCACGCGCGCGCTGCACCGGGTCGGCCGGCATCAGCTGCGGATGCGGGAAGCGCTCGTCGATGTATTCGTTGATGATGTTCGATTCGTACAGGATCAGATCGCGCTCGACCAGAATCGGCACCTGACCGTACGGGTTCATCACCGAG
>NZ_JAWRWN010001172.1:0-238 GCF_046535435.1 Achromobacter sp. SIMBA_011
GGCACGCCTGAACGTTTCAGATACGCGGGCGACGCAAACAGCGAGGGCGTGAGCGTTGCCAGCAAACGCGCGATCAACTGCTAGTTTTCCGATTCGCCGATACGGATCGCCACGTCGAACGGCTCGCTCACGAGATCGACGCGGCGCGGCGTGAGATCGAGATCGAAACCGATGCCCGGATATCGCTCGCCGAACTCCACGACAATCGGCGCGAGATAGGTCACGCCGAAATCCACCG
>NZ_JAWRWN010001173.1:0-238 GCF_046535435.1 Achromobacter sp. SIMBA_011
TGTCGAAGGCGCGCAACTCGAACCTGAAGCACCGTCCGGTGGGCATGGGCATCATGGGCTTCCAGGACTGCCTGCACGTTCTGCGCACGCCGTTTGCTTCCCAGGAAGCCGTGGAGTTCGCCGACCGCTCGATGGAAGCCGTCTGCTACTACGCGTACTGGGCGTCGACGGAGCTGGCAGCCGAGCGCGGCCGCTACTCGACCTACCGCGGCTCGCTGTGGGATCGCGGCATCCTCCC
>NZ_JAWRWN010001174.1:0-238 GCF_046535435.1 Achromobacter sp. SIMBA_011
CTTTGTAATCATGGACGATTGAAGTATCATACCCATTTGTTTCGTATTTCTTTTCCACAAGATCACCTATTATTCAACATATTCAAGAATACCAACTTTCGTTCGATATAGGGAGGGAAACAATGAGTGGATTAGCTTCTGGCTTGGAGAGACCGGTATTAAGTTTATTTTTGTTGAACAGGTCTATGATGAAGAGTTTAAGCAGGAACTGATTGATTTATTTTTACTAGGTATGGAG
>NZ_JAWRWN010001175.1:0-238 GCF_046535435.1 Achromobacter sp. SIMBA_011
GCCGACGATTTCCGAAAGCTCATAACCGAGCGCGCGACAGAAGTTCTCATTGGCGGTGAGAATCTTTCCAGACAGATCAAATTCTATGATGGCGTGAGATTTAGAGAGCGCGGCCATAACCGCGAAAGCATTGGCACCACGATCAAGAAAACTCACGTGCGATCCTCCGATGGCCGCTAAATGGTTTCCGCT
The DNA here is from genome assembly GCF_046535435.1 of Achromobacter sp. SIMBA_011. Lineage (NCBI taxonomy): Bacteria > Pseudomonadati > Pseudomonadota > Betaproteobacteria > Burkholderiales > Alcaligenaceae > Achromobacter > Achromobacter sp. SIMBA_011. Next base: position 193 of record NZ_JAWRWN010001175.1, read on the forward strand.
GAAATAATTATCGAATACTACGTTTTCCTCATTAAATAATACTTAA
>NZ_JAWRWN010001176.1:0-238 GCF_046535435.1 Achromobacter sp. SIMBA_011
GTACTTTGTCGGTCGATTTCGAGCAGCGGGACATTCGTCGTCACGGCGCGTCGCTGCGCATCGGCGCGCGTGCGCTCGACATCCTCGAAGTGCTGCACCGCGCGAGCGGTTCGGTCGTGTCGAAGGACGACATCATGGATGCCGTCTGGCCCGGCCTGATCGTCGAGGAAAACCGGCTGCAGGTGCATGTCGCGGCGTTGCGCAAGGCGCTCGGCGCGAGCCGCGACCTGATCAAGAC
>NZ_JAWRWN010001177.1:0-238 GCF_046535435.1 Achromobacter sp. SIMBA_011
GCGCTTTGTCGTCGCGCTTTGTCGAAGGGCTTCGCCGTAGCGCCTCAGGCTTGTGCACCCGCCGCGCGCACGCCGATGCCCGCTTCGTCGAGCGCTGCGCGGATGCGCCGCGCGAATTCGAGCGCGTGCGGCCCGTCGCCGTGCAGGCAGATGGTCTGGGCGTTGAGCGGCACCCACGCGCCGTCGACGGCCTGCACGCGCTGCTCACGGATCATCGCGAGCGTGCGGGCGAGCACGG
>NZ_JAWRWN010001178.1:0-238 GCF_046535435.1 Achromobacter sp. SIMBA_011
CGCCGTGGTGGCGGGCAGCGGGTTTCGCACGCTGTTCTACAAGGAACTGCTGCGGTTCTGGAAGGTGTCGTTCCAGACGGTGTGCGCGCCGATCGTGACGGCGCTGCTGTATCTGCCGATCTTCGGCCACGCGCTGTCGGGCCGCGTCGAGGTGTATCCGGGCGTCGAGTACGTGAGCTTTCTCGTGCCCGGCCTCGTGATGATGAGCGTGCTGCAGAACGCGTTCGCGAACAGCTCG
>NZ_JAWRWN010001179.1:0-237 GCF_046535435.1 Achromobacter sp. SIMBA_011
GAGCGAACGGCCTGAAGATTCAATTCGACCAGCTTTTCCACGCCTTCGAAGGCCTTGCCGGTCAGGCCGAACAGGGTTTCGAGGTTGGCTTTTTGGGCGGCGACGAATTGCTCAGGGGTCAGCAGACTCATGTTTACGCTCCTGGATGGTTAGCGGCCTCGTGTGGGTGGGCCGCCTGGAGTAAGTGGCAAGACGCTGGTGATCTGCCGGACGCTTTGGTGCGTCGCAACATTGAAG
>NZ_JAWRWN010001180.1:0-237 GCF_046535435.1 Achromobacter sp. SIMBA_011
TTGCCGGAACAGGCGGGTGAAGGTACGGCGGCTCATCCCGGCGCGCTCGGCCATGGCATCGATCCCCAGCTCCAGCGACGGTTGCTCCAGCATTTCCCGGCAGACCCTGGCCAGGCGCGGCTCGGACGGTAATGGGGCGTTGAGGCACAGCGCCGGCATGGCGGCGATTTCATGCAGCAGCAGGTTCATGAGCTGGCCCTGCGCGCTGTCCTCGGCGTAGAGAGCGGGGAGGTCCAC
>NZ_JAWRWN010001181.1:0-237 GCF_046535435.1 Achromobacter sp. SIMBA_011
GCGGCCGGTGATGGGTCCGAGTGTGAGGCCGTGATGGGCATGCCCGAAGGCGAGCCACAATGTCCTGTGCCTTGGCGCCTTTCCGATGATCGGCATCATATCCGGCGTGCAGGGGCGCGCACCCATCCACGGTTCTGCATCCAGCCTGCCGCCAAGAGGAAAGACCGTGCGCGCCACCCGTTCCGCCCGCTCGATCTGCACCGGAGATTTCGGCGCATCGCGTTTGGCAAATGCCGC
>NZ_JAWRWN010001182.1:0-237 GCF_046535435.1 Achromobacter sp. SIMBA_011
GATCGTAACGGACATGTTACGGCCCATGGCGATGAGAACGCCTTCGGAGTTCCGCAGGATGTTGCGGTTCTTGATCTGGATCGTGCCTTCATACGACGCTTCGAGGAACGACTGGTCGACCACGTTCGCCGTACCACCAAGGTGGAACGTACGCATGGTGAGCTGCGTGCCCGGTTCACCGATCGACTGTGCCGCGATGACGCCAACGGCTTCGCCCATGTTGACAGGCGTACCGCG
>NZ_JAWRWN010001183.1:0-237 GCF_046535435.1 Achromobacter sp. SIMBA_011
CCCCCGCCATTGCGCTTGGTGGCCGAATGGTAGGGTGGCGGGCGGCCGATATCGAACAGTTCTTGGCAGATCCCGCGCGATATCGAGCGTCGCTGGCGCGCGCGCGAGAAGAGCAGGGTGGTCGCGGTGAAAAACGATAAGTCGCTGCCCTCGCTCGAGGAGCGTCTTCGCAACTGGGGGCAGTCGAATCGTGGTGCCCACGATCCCGTGGATGCCGAATATGTGACCCGAGCATGG
>NZ_JAWRWN010001184.1:0-237 GCF_046535435.1 Achromobacter sp. SIMBA_011
GAGATGGCGCGGCTCGAACCGCGGCTCGCGGATTTCGCGCGGGTGCGGCGCGTGCGGGTCGTGACAGACATCGAGCGCTTCCGCACGGATTACTACACGGTCACCGGGCGGCCGCGCCGTCAGCTGATCGAGCGTGACCATGCGGCGTCGCTTTACTGACCGGGGAGCCGAACGTGCAGATCGTACGGACCTTTCACCCGGGCCAGGACGCCTATCGCGAGATTCAGCTCGCGGTCT
>NZ_JAWRWN010001185.1:0-237 GCF_046535435.1 Achromobacter sp. SIMBA_011
GTCTCGTCACCGATATACAGCTCACGCTCATCAGCCAGGTGATTTTCGCGCTGCTGGCCATCGCGTATCTACGGGCGCAAACGAGCAGCATGGGCGCACGCGTGGCCGCGCATTTCGCGCTGGGCATTGCGCTCTTCATGCCGATCCTGTTGCTGTTCGCGCTCGTGCAACACGCGCGTCCGTTCGAGCGTGCGGCGAATCTCGTCAATCGCGTAACGGGTGGTAAGGTCTATGGAC
>NZ_JAWRWN010001186.1:0-237 GCF_046535435.1 Achromobacter sp. SIMBA_011
GCCGTTTTCATCTCGCCACAAAGCGACATCAGGCTGCGCTCATCGACATAACCCATCGTCGCATGGCCGTTTTGAAGGGCCGCTATCTGCATGTTTTCAAGAATCGAAAGTGGGAGAAAACAGCCGGTTGCCTTGCGGTCCTCCGTCAACAGCGCCATGCCCATGCGCATCGCATCCGCCGGCGAACGGATCGTGACCGGGGCGCCATTGATGCGGATTTCGCCTTCGCTTGCCGGC
>NZ_JAWRWN010001187.1:0-237 GCF_046535435.1 Achromobacter sp. SIMBA_011
GGTCTGTATGCGTTTTACTGGCTCACCGGCGGCGTGACCGTGCTGGTGGCGATCATCATCAATTACCTCAAGCGCGACGAAGCGGCGGGCACGCCCTACGAGCAGCATTTCACCTGGCAGATCCGCACCTTCTGGCTCGGGCTGGCCGGGCATCTGATCGGGATTGCGCTGTTTTTCGTGCTGATCGGCATTCCAATTTTGTGGGCTGTCGCGATCTGGACGTTGTACCGTATCATC
>NZ_JAWRWN010001188.1:0-237 GCF_046535435.1 Achromobacter sp. SIMBA_011
GGCGCCGACGGCAGGCTCGGTCATTCTGGCTGGCGTGATGCTGAAGCTCGGCGGTTACGGTTTCATCCGTTTCTCGCTGTCGATGTTCCCCTTGGCGTCGGACTATTTCGCTCCCTTCGTCTTCACGCTGTCGGTTCTCGCCATCATCTACACCTCGCTGGTGGCGATGATGCAGGACGACATCAAGAAGCTGATCGCCTATTCCTCCGTTGCCCACATGGGTTACGTCACGATGGG
>NZ_JAWRWN010001189.1:0-237 GCF_046535435.1 Achromobacter sp. SIMBA_011
GGCAAGGTCTTCGCGACCGCTGCCGGCATCATCGCCGCCGACTTCACGTTGATCGGCGCATAGCCCGTGTCCTGCGCGAATTTCGCCTGCGCCTGCGGGCTCGTCGCTACAGCGAGAAACTTCATCGCTTCGGCCTTGTGCTTCGCGCCCTTGGGAATCACGAGCATGTCGGCGGCCGTCAGGTTCTGATTCCACGACACGCCCACCGGCACGCCCGTCTGTTCGAGCGCATGCAAG
>NZ_JAWRWN010001190.1:0-237 GCF_046535435.1 Achromobacter sp. SIMBA_011
GCCGGCGCCATCCTGTGGCGCGGGTGGAACAATTCGTGGAAATGGTTCGTGGTGGGGTTGGATTGGCAAGCTCAATGCCTGCTGAAGCTTGCCGCAGCTGAGGAGCAGTTCGAGCGCCTCGAGGACCGGGGCTTCGATTTCATTTTCTGGGTCCATCTAGATGCGACCGCCGACGTCGATCACAGTCAACGTGACAACCCGGTGGGTCGCCTTTCAATCGAGGCCGAAAGGCGGGAG
>NZ_JAWRWN010001191.1:0-237 GCF_046535435.1 Achromobacter sp. SIMBA_011
GGCAGCCACAGGTGCCCCGCCTTTTTTGTGCTGACGACGATATATCGCGGCAGATCAAATGCTGTCATGCGCAGGTATCAAGGGCCGCGTAGAACCCGGTCCGGACGCGTCAAAGGGGCATCGCGATAGCGCCTTCTGCCTGTCACATCCCGTAAGGCCTCCTCGGCGCAGGACATCAATAACGGAGCACTTTTTTTGAATTTCAGCCTCGATGTAGCATCGCCAGCCGATGCATCC
>NZ_JAWRWN010001192.1:0-237 GCF_046535435.1 Achromobacter sp. SIMBA_011
TGTCCGTCTTGTCGAAGAACTGCACCTGGAAGTTGCCGGTCTGCCCAGCCGTCATGTAGGCGCGATACACGTCCGCCGACAAGTCGAACTGCTCGCCTCCCGAGACGATGAATCGTCCGGTACCACAGAAGCTGTTTGCATAGAACGCGATCGCCTTGCCGGCGGACGGGTGGGCGGTCAGCCCTGCAATCCCCGGGTTACCCGTCCACGGGTCGACCAGACCATCTTCGAACGTCC
>NZ_JAWRWN010001193.1:0-237 GCF_046535435.1 Achromobacter sp. SIMBA_011
TTTACACCAGCTTAATATCTGGTTCGCCGTCATGTTGTTCATAAATCTCTAATACATCATCAAACATTTTAAGAACTCTTTTTAGTTCCTCATCAAGTTCTTTTGTATTTATTTCTTTGCTCATCTTTTTTCACCTTACACTTAATAACCTAAGTTCTTATCTAATACAAAAAAGCCCATTATAGGGCTGCACTTTAATGATAGCTTCTTTACATTGATGGAGTCTGATAATATGAT
>NZ_JAWRWN010001194.1:0-237 GCF_046535435.1 Achromobacter sp. SIMBA_011
CGCCATTCGAGCGCGCCGAGCAGGCGCACGACGATGAAGTTCAGGCCCAGGTAGATCAGCGCCGCGCACACGAACACCTCGGTCGTCCGGTAGGTCTGCTGGATGATCTGCTGCGCGACGCCCGTCACCTCCCACACGGTCACGAGGCTCGCGAGCGCGGTCGACTTGACCAGCAGCACGGCTTCGGTCGAATACGCGGGCAGGCACTGGCGCAATGCGATCGGGCCGATCACGCGG
>NZ_JAWRWN010001195.1:0-237 GCF_046535435.1 Achromobacter sp. SIMBA_011
GGCCGCGACGCGCAGATCGCGCGCGACATCGTCAGCGAGATCGGCAGCCGTCTCGCGTTCCTCGAGGAAGTCGGGCTCGGCTATCTGAGCCTCGATCGCGCCGCGCCGAGCCTGTCGGGCGGCGAAGCGCAGCGCATCCGGCTCGCCGCGCAGCTCGGCAGCAATCTGCAGGGCGTGTGCTACGTGCTCGACGAGCCGACCATCGGCCTGCATCCGCGCGACAACCGGATCCTGCTG
>NZ_JAWRWN010001196.1:0-237 GCF_046535435.1 Achromobacter sp. SIMBA_011
GATCGCATGGCTGGCGTGGCGGCGGCCCGCGAAGCCGTCGACACGCGACGCGTTGCGCTTTCTCGTCTGCGGGTTTCTCGGCATCGCGCTCTACAACGCGCTGCTCAATACCGGCGAGCAAACCGTGTCGGCCGGCGCGGCGAGCTTCATCGTCAATACGCTGCCGATCTTCACGGCGCTGCTGGCCGCGGTGTTTCTGCACGAACGCTTCAATCGCTGGGGATGGCTCGGTTCGCT
>NZ_JAWRWN010001197.1:0-237 GCF_046535435.1 Achromobacter sp. SIMBA_011
GTGCTGCGCCGGCCGCAGACGATGCCGTGGAAGGAAACCTCGGCGAACATCTACAGCGCCGGCGCGCAGGCGCTGCCGATCACCGCGCTGGTCGCGTTCCTGATCGGCATCGTGCTCAGCTATCTGTCCGCGCAGCAGCTGCAGATGTTCGGCGCGAACCGCTACATCGTGAACATCCTCGGGCTGTCGGTGATCCGCGAGCTCGGCCCCGTGTTGTCGGCGATCCTGGCCGCGGGC
>NZ_JAWRWN010001198.1:0-237 GCF_046535435.1 Achromobacter sp. SIMBA_011
ATTTCGATGGATTGGATATCTTACGTTTCTCACGCCACGATCTGGAGTTGCAAACTACAACAGGCGGTCAACAAATCCAACATTCCGACGAGAGACCCATGACGTCCTGCCGCACGCACGCTCCCGCCTATGTTCCAGAACCCCGCTTCCGCATCTGGTTTCTTCGCACGCATACCTGGGAGTATCACGTGCTTAGGGTGGCCATCTACGACCTCAAGCAGCTCATCGGCGCGCCCC
>NZ_JAWRWN010001199.1:0-237 GCF_046535435.1 Achromobacter sp. SIMBA_011
CTCGGCGATTTCGACGCGTGCCCCAACGCCGGTTTGTGGATTCTCGAAATCCAGATCGCGCATCCGACGAAGCCGTTCGGCGCGTTCTACGAGGATCTGTTGTATTGAACCTTGATAGCGCAGTCCGATGAGCCCGCGCCTTTCACTTCACCCCCTCAGCGCGTAGCCGGCCACCATCAGCTTGCCGCCGTCATAGCCTGCGCCTCGCGCGCGCTTCACGTCTGTCACGCCGTCGCG
>NZ_JAWRWN010001200.1:0-237 GCF_046535435.1 Achromobacter sp. SIMBA_011
CAATCTCGGTAAGCCCGACTGGCGCGTCCTGCGCCCGGCCAAGGCTTGAACGAGGCCGGAGCGAGCTGAGCGGACGCCCGGCCCGCTCGCTCGCCCGGATATTTATTTGCTGACTGCCAGCACCGCCTCGGCCTCATAGATGGCGCAGACGATGTGATAGAACGTGCTTGCCGGTGCCGGCTCGTCGAGCATCGGCTTGTCGGCCGGCCATTTGTCGAACCACAGCCCTTTGACCGG
>NZ_JAWRWN010001201.1:0-237 GCF_046535435.1 Achromobacter sp. SIMBA_011
CCGACGTACAACCCGAACGACCGCTCGCGGATGACGGGCGAGCAGTTGCGCAACCGGATCATGACCGACGTGTTCGAGCCGGGCTCGATCATGAAGCCGTTCACGGTATAGCTGGCGCTCGACCTGCACCGCGTGACGCCGAACACGCTCGTCGAGACGGGCAACGGGCATTTCGTGCTCGACGGCGCGCCGATCACCGATGACGCGGGCTTCGGCACGCTGACGGTCGGCGGCGTG
>NZ_JAWRWN010001202.1:0-237 GCF_046535435.1 Achromobacter sp. SIMBA_011
CATCAGGGCGCGGGTCTTCGTCGGGAAAACCGGCTCGGAAATGGAGCACCAGCAAAGATCAGGCAGCACCTGCACGCCGCTGTCATGCAGGCTTTTCAAGGTGCCGTCCTGGCCGGCCGCATCGATGACCTGCTGTCCGGCTGTCACGATGACGGCGACATCCGCATGCCGCTTGCGGCCGGCGAGCACAGCGGCGAGCGCGCGGCACTCCTCCAGCGAGGCATGCGGGCTGCCGAT
>NZ_JAWRWN010001203.1:0-237 GCF_046535435.1 Achromobacter sp. SIMBA_011
GCACGAAATTCGTCGCGCCCAGTTCGACCGCCTTTTCGATCAGCCAGTCCATTTTGTCGCTGCCGGCGATGCCTTGCGCGAGCGTGAGCCGGTAGGGCGGCTCGGTTTCGATGTCGCGATACGGGCCGACGCGCACTTGCACCTCGCGCCGCTCCATTTCGACGATTTCGGCGCTGAACTCGCCGCCCATGCCGTTGAACAGCACGACCGTGTCGCCGGGTTGCAGACGCAGCACCT
>NZ_JAWRWN010001204.1:0-237 GCF_046535435.1 Achromobacter sp. SIMBA_011
GCCGAGGCTAGCGAAACCGCTTTCGCGACCGATGCGTTTGACGATCGAGCGGCCGGGGGTAGGCGGAATCGCCAGGGTGATTGCCTCCAGGCCGCGATCGGTGCGGGTACCCGTGGCATAGAAGTTGTAGAAATACAGGCTCTGCTTGCGCAACGCATCCAGGTTGGGTGTGAGGTTGCGGCCATCGCCATTGCTGCCCATGTATTTGGCGCTGAAGCTTTCGATGGTTACCAGCAC
>NZ_JAWRWN010001205.1:0-236 GCF_046535435.1 Achromobacter sp. SIMBA_011
ATACTCTTTTTGCTTTTCTCCGAAAAAGGTCAAGAAAGCACTAATTGAACGCTTTAAGAAGCGATTCTCTGTTTCAAGTTCTTTCTTTTCAGCTTTCAAACTCCTGTTTTCGCTTTTCAAACGATCATTCTCTTTAGACAATTCTTTTGTTCGGTTGCGTTCACGTACCAACTCATTTTCTAAACTATTATTGTCCTTTCGAAACACCTCGCCCGCTTTAGCAAGGCTTTTCACCT
>NZ_JAWRWN010001206.1:0-236 GCF_046535435.1 Achromobacter sp. SIMBA_011
GGCGTGCCGCCTGACAGCGCCGCCGCCGGCATCGACGTCTTTCAGTTTCGTCTTTCAGTTCCGACTTTCAGTTCCATTACCCGCGGTTGCCCGTTTCCGTTTCGGCGAGCCGGCAGCCGCGACCCTTTCCGTCCGCGCACGGTCACCGCGCCGTCGCGCGCGCGAACCGGCCTCAGACTGTCGCCCGGACCTTTGCGGCAGGACACCATGGCAGCCAACCTTGAACCTTCGTCGCT
>NZ_JAWRWN010001207.1:0-236 GCF_046535435.1 Achromobacter sp. SIMBA_011
CACGCCGACTCGCCCGTGCGGCGGCTGCCCTTTTCCATCTTGTCCTCGCCTTCGTCGGCATCGGAAGTCAGATGGCCGACGTCGGTGATATTCACGACGTGCCGCACCGTGTAGCCGTTACGCGCGAGCACGCGCCGCAGCACGTCCTCGAACACATAGGTCCGCAGATTGCCGATATGCGCGTGATCGTAGACCGTCGGCCCGCAGCAATACATCCCCACGCGCTCGCTTCGAAT
>NZ_JAWRWN010001208.1:0-236 GCF_046535435.1 Achromobacter sp. SIMBA_011
GGCAAGGAACCGCATGAAATGTTCTCGCGTTGCTCGCGACAATGACCGGTTGCCGCCTCGTTCTACTGCGAGGCCACGCCTGACGCGGGTTTCCAAAGGGGTGAGTACACACTCACAGCGATGGAAACGTAGCAACTTATGGGACGGAATAGCGGCTTCACGGCCAAAGGTTCCCCCCTATGGGATCGTATAAGGGCTGACGATGCCGAGCGCTTTGCCGAGTATTGGGCGTGCCG
>NZ_JAWRWN010001209.1:0-236 GCF_046535435.1 Achromobacter sp. SIMBA_011
GCGGTTACACCCTTGCGATCAGCGGCCTTGGACGCATCGACCCAACCGCACAGCAAATGCGATTCGCGCGCGAATTCGTGCCGATGTTCCTCAAGCGCTGGCGCAGCCTGCGTCCGGGCGGGCTGGAGGGTATCCGTGGCGGCCATGAAACGTTGAAACATTGGCGGCTCGATGCGCCGACGCCGATGGAACGAGTTCGCATTCTCGATCCGAAACCGAATGCCGCCGCCATCCAG
>NZ_JAWRWN010001210.1:0-236 GCF_046535435.1 Achromobacter sp. SIMBA_011
CGCGTTACGCCCACGCGGCGCTCGCGTGGCTTCAGTGGCTGGCGGCGCTGGCGCGTCGGTCCGGTGCGTCGAACGAGGACGGACGTTCGCTGTATCGGCATGCGAGGAAGCGCGTGCGGCGTTATTACGAGCGCCTCGCGCAGACGCAGAAGCTCACCGCCATCGACGAAGCCAGCCGCCATCGCGTGCGTATCGCCGCGAAATATCTGCGCTACACGCTCGAATTCTTCACGTCG
>NZ_JAWRWN010001211.1:0-236 GCF_046535435.1 Achromobacter sp. SIMBA_011
GCCACCTGGTTTCGGTCGTCGCGATGCGCCGCTCAACGGCGCATCGGCTCTCCAAAGCGCGCATTGAGCGCGGCGGCTTGCACACGCGCGTCGACCTCGCGTCCGGCGTCGTCGAGTTCCGGAGCCGATTGCACCGCGCCCGAGTACAATTCCCTCAGACAGAATACGAATACCAGACCAGATAACGGACCGGACCACGGTGCGGCAATCCGCCCGGCGAACCGGCCATCGTTTTC
>NZ_JAWRWN010001212.1:0-236 GCF_046535435.1 Achromobacter sp. SIMBA_011
GAGAAGCGTAACAAGACGCTGAAAGATCACTTCCAGTATCTGTTCCTGCCGATGTGTGGTGCGCTGACCGTTGGTGCGCTGTGGGTTAACCTGGAAGAAAGCTCAATGGTTCTGGGTCTGATCTGGGCTGCTATCGGTCTGATTTACCTGGCATGCGTAACCAAGAGCTTCCGTAACCCGGTTCCGCAGTACGAAGACGTAGCATAATCATCTTTTCTAATAATCAACCGGAGTCG
>NZ_JAWRWN010001213.1:0-236 GCF_046535435.1 Achromobacter sp. SIMBA_011
CGCTGCCCGGCGAAATCCAGCCGCGCTATGCGACGCCGCTGTCGTTCCGCATCGCCGGCAAGATCATCGGGCGCAAGGTGCGGCTCGGCGATATGGTGAAGGCCGGCCAGATCGTCGCGCTGCTCGATCCGTCCGACGTCGAGAAGAACGTCGCCAGCGCGCAGGCGCAGCTCGATGCGGCGTCGCACACGTACGCGTTCGCGAAGCAGCAGCTCGACCGCGATCGCGCGCAGGCG
>NZ_JAWRWN010001214.1:0-236 GCF_046535435.1 Achromobacter sp. SIMBA_011
TACGCGGCGCGCTCGAGCATCGATGGGACCTTGCGACTGTATACGTACCAGCAGGTGCCGGGCACGCCGCTAATCGCGGTGGTCGCGCCGGCCGAACAGGACGTGCTGGCCGACATCACGCGGCTGTCATGGAAGGTCGGCGTGTCGGCGTCCGTGATCGGTGCGCTGTTCTGCGCGGTCATGTGGCTGCTCGCGTTCGCGCTGCGCGACAACCTGCGCAAGCAGACGCTGCTCAC
>NZ_JAWRWN010001215.1:0-236 GCF_046535435.1 Achromobacter sp. SIMBA_011
GGTGGCGGCATTCTCGAGCGCGTCGATTCCTTCACGTATCTTGTCGACTTCCTCTTCGAGAGCGTTGAGATCGGACCTAGCCTCGTCGAGATCCTTCTGCCTGACGAGCTGCACACTGTCCTTGATACGCCGCTCCTCCGTGCCGATGTCGTCGAGTTCCTTTTGAATGCCTTTGATTGAGCGGTATATGTCGACATCGATACCTAGGAGCATGAGATGCGGAGCGTAATTGTCTG
>NZ_JAWRWN010001216.1:0-236 GCF_046535435.1 Achromobacter sp. SIMBA_011
GGAGGTCGTGGCAGCCGAGCGTGAGCGCAAGGCGGAGCTGGAAGTTCAGCTGGCAAGCCTTAGAACCGCCCTGCAACGTGTCAGCGAAGCGGGATAAGGTTTGCCCGAGCGGCATGTTGTAAATGGGTCGTGAGGAGGGCAGCACCATCGCGGATGCCCTCCCGTTAAATACAACGTCATCCTCGGGCTTGCCCCCCGAGGAGCCTCGGCCTCGATCGACAACGGCTCCTCACCCT
>NZ_JAWRWN010001217.1:0-236 GCF_046535435.1 Achromobacter sp. SIMBA_011
ATCACGTACAGCGCCCGCCAAGACCGTGCCGGCTGGCAGTGTCAACGCCGCATTGAGTGTCACCGCCGTGGGTAACCGAGTACCGGCTGGCAAGCTGCGGGCCTTGATCGTCACATCGAAATTCAGCGTCACGCCCGCGGGGAATGTCGTGCCGTCCGCCAGCGTCACGCCGTTGCCTGGCACCACCACGGTACCGCCGGTGAAATCGATGCCGGCGCGCAGTACCCAGCCATTGT
>NZ_JAWRWN010001218.1:0-236 GCF_046535435.1 Achromobacter sp. SIMBA_011
CTGATGCTGTGCCGAATTTCGAACCCCACGAAGGTTTGGGAAGGCGATGGCCATTCGTTGGTGGATATCAGTTACTTGAGCTGGGATGTTTTCAGTTTTTGCCAGAACACCTAAAAACTTGTCGAACCCGTCTAGGGCGTACAAAAAGGCCCGCGCATAAAGGAATGAGGTGTTGTGCTCAAACTCTCTGGGAATAGCTCCCCTGGCCCATTGCTCCCGCTTAAAACGAACATCGG
>NZ_JAWRWN010001219.1:0-236 GCF_046535435.1 Achromobacter sp. SIMBA_011
CCGCTATTGTCGCAAAACCGGCGGTTCGGCGCAGGGTTGGCCGATATTTCGCTCGCTCCGGACCTCGCGTGTCGGCCTGTCGTCGGCGTGAGTGCGTCCATCGGATGGGCGCGAGCCAGCTTGCCCCGGCCTTCTCGCAGCGCGGTTCGATCGCCGACAGTTCGCGGCCGGCCCGCAGTCAGACACCAGAACGAATCATGAATCCCGGCATCGCGTACGCATTCTCCGCCTTCACT
>NZ_JAWRWN010001220.1:0-236 GCF_046535435.1 Achromobacter sp. SIMBA_011
TCGCAAAAGTTCTCTAACCAAAAAACAAGGGAAACACTCACATGGCATTTTCATCGAAACTATTATCATTGCTTGCCGGCGGTCTTTTCTCCGCCACCACCGCGCTCATCCCGGCCGCACACGCGCAGGAGGTCGATCTTTCTCCGGAACAGAAGGGGCGGGTGCGCGCCGATAAGGTTGAAGAGGCGATCAAGCTTCTTCCGGCCAGCCACAAGTTCATCGCCGACGGAAAGCTG
>NZ_JAWRWN010001221.1:0-236 GCF_046535435.1 Achromobacter sp. SIMBA_011
GACCAGGCTGAAGCTTCGAACTTTGCCGCATCGAGGGGCGACGGCGCGCCTCGTGCGCTATCAGAACAGGCGCGAGAGCGTCGGATGACGGGGTTGCGTCGGGATCTAGGTCCGACGTGCCTCGACGCGTTGAGCAACCCGAAGATCATCGAGGTAATGCTTAATCCAGACGGGCGGATATTCCTCGACGAACTGGGCCGCGGCATGTTCGACACGGGGCAGACGATGGCGGCGAT
>NZ_JAWRWN010001222.1:0-236 GCF_046535435.1 Achromobacter sp. SIMBA_011
CTCTGATCTGCTGCAGTCGGGGGGATTGCGGTGCTGCCGCTTATGGGTATGTTTCCGTGGCGCATCGCCAGGAGCGGCGGTGAGGCTCAGGACATACGGATGAGGGCATTATGCATAAAGTGATATTCGATACGGACCCCGGTGTGGATGACGCGATGGCGCTTCTGTTTCTGCATCGCCACCCCGATATCGATCTGATCGGCGTTACCACGGTCTTCGGCAATGCGCCCATCGAT
>NZ_JAWRWN010001223.1:0-236 GCF_046535435.1 Achromobacter sp. SIMBA_011
GTCCCTTTCGTCATGACGCGTCTGAAACCTGCCTGCACTTCTTTAATGTCTGCATTATTCATATCAATCTTGTTCAGTACTTGAGGCTGAACAGACTCTACAACGGCTCCGATTCCTTTTTTCGAATCAGGCTGCCTGACCTCTTTTACAAGCTGAGGCTTCAAACGATAGCCTCCATTGGCGATTGTAGATACATACTGCGCCATTTGCAGCGGTGTAAACGTATCATACTGTCC
>NZ_JAWRWN010001224.1:0-236 GCF_046535435.1 Achromobacter sp. SIMBA_011
GGGCCGCGACGCGGCGTCGCTCGCCGCGGTGTTCCGCGCCGCCGTCAATGAACTGGCGGCGTCGCACTATGACGCACCGCAGCGTGCCGCCTGGTCGACAAGCGCCGACAATCTGTCGGAGTTCGACGCGCGCCTGGCGCGCGGCGTGACGCTGATCGCCGATTACGCGGGCGCGCCGGTGGCGTTCGCGCAGCTCTTTCCGGTCGACCATGTGGAGATGCTCTACGTCGCGCCCG
>NZ_JAWRWN010001225.1:0-236 GCF_046535435.1 Achromobacter sp. SIMBA_011
CGCAGTTCCTGGATTTCTTTCTTTTCCATTCTCTTTTCGGCATTTCTTGCCGCCCTCTTTTCCACTTGGGTTGCCTTCCCACACATTTTGCGGGACCCCATCTGACAGCCGCGAAGAGCATGCGGAGGCAAGGGCGCGGCGGGAGTTGCCGGCAGGTCCGGAACCACAAGCGCCACCTGCCCGCCGCGGCGAAGCTTCCCTTGCCGCCGCCGGCTCGCAAGCGGCACCCGAGAGGG
>NZ_JAWRWN010001226.1:0-236 GCF_046535435.1 Achromobacter sp. SIMBA_011
CTATTTCATGCTTATGCGTAGCTCCGCATAAGCACGAATATGAGTCGTGGTGACTTATGGTCACCTTAGACGCGATCGTCCTGCTTTGCAGGGTATCTCCCCTTCTCACCTGCGCATAATCCACCTCCGACCAAAGGCGTTGACTTTATCAATGCATCCGTTATTCTGGATATATGGAAAGCAACAACGCAATAGCGGCCCTTTCGGCCTTGGCCCAGAACACCCGCCTCGAGACG
>NZ_JAWRWN010001227.1:0-236 GCF_046535435.1 Achromobacter sp. SIMBA_011
GCCCGACGCGGTCGGTGACGATCCCGCAGCCGACCATCCCGACGCCCGACAGCAGCACGAAGCCGGCCGCGAGCACGGCGGCGCGGTCGGGCGCCATCGCGTAGTAGCGGTTCAGGTAGCTCGGCAGCCACGCGAACAGCGCGCCGGGCACGAACAGGTGCAGCCCGCTGCCGACATACGCGCAGATCACCGAACGCGACGCGAACAGCCCCGCCATCAGCACGCGCACGCTGCCG
>NZ_JAWRWN010001228.1:0-236 GCF_046535435.1 Achromobacter sp. SIMBA_011
GGCCATGCGTCCGGGATGCTGAAGCTCGCGCACGCCGACCCGGCCGCGCTCGCGATGCCACCCTGCGACACGATGATCGGCGCATGCGACGCGATGCGGCGCCTGTTCTCGACCATCCGCAAGGTGGCGAACACCGACGCTGCGGTGTTCATCGCTGGCGAATCCGGGACGGGCAAGGAGTTGACCGCCCGCGCGATCCACCGGCATTCGTCGCGCGCCGACGCGCCGTTCGTCGC
>NZ_JAWRWN010001229.1:0-236 GCF_046535435.1 Achromobacter sp. SIMBA_011
CGCGATTTCCAGGAGGTAAAGCGGAAACCATCCGATGCCGAATATCCCCAGGATGACAAGCACGAACAGGATCACTGCTGATGGAGTGCTGACGGGCAGAACCGCCAGGATTGCGGCAGCGCCTGCGGCAATGATGGATACGCGGCCGAATGATTGACCGCGGAGACCGGACCGGAAGCGATCGCTGATCCACGGCAGCAGAATGCGGCCCGGAATGCCCGCAAGCTGGGTTGCAG
>NZ_JAWRWN010001230.1:0-236 GCF_046535435.1 Achromobacter sp. SIMBA_011
GGGCGCTTCCAAACGTCTGTTTCTGGCCGGAAGCAGTCCTTCGTGGATGGCCGCTTCCAGCCAATACCCCAAACCCCTAGACCTCGACCTACATAAGCCCAAAAAAGGCAAGTCACTCGCAAAAGCCCCGCCTAACACGGCGGGGCTTTTCCCTTCACTTCGGCGCAACCCAAGTCACGTCCGTAATCCCATACTTCTCTGCCCAAGGCCGCGTCGTTTTCTTCACCTGTTCATGG
>NZ_JAWRWN010001231.1:0-236 GCF_046535435.1 Achromobacter sp. SIMBA_011
GAGCGGCCGAACAGCGTCATCATCAGGATCGCGATCAGCAGGTACGGGATCGCATACATCATGTCGACGACGCGCATCATCGAGGAGTCGACCCGGCCGCCCGCGAAGACGGCCGTCGCGCCCCACGCGACGCCGAACAGGCCGGACACCAGCGTGCCGAGCAGGCCGACCTCGATCGACACGCGGCCGCCGATCAGCGTGCGCACGAGCAGGTCGCGGCCGAGCTCGTCGGTGCC
>NZ_JAWRWN010001232.1:0-236 GCF_046535435.1 Achromobacter sp. SIMBA_011
GAGCGCGTCCGCTTTCTCGCTAACCGCGTCGGACTGGGATGCGGTGAGCGGCGTTCCATCCGCTTCAGACCACTTTGCATAGCCGCTAACCGCGTCACTATGAAAAGCGTTAACCGAAGCGACGAGTGAAGCGTTTCCGTTAAGCATGCCTTGAAGCCACGCTATATCGTTTGCGCCAAGGTCCTTGGACGTGACCTCGATCGAGCCGTTGCTCGAATGGAAATCAAAGTGGGCAT
>NZ_JAWRWN010001233.1:0-235 GCF_046535435.1 Achromobacter sp. SIMBA_011
TAGCGGCCGTTTTCTTTTATCGAAGCATGTTTATCGATCGACCAGCGTCTTCGGCGCCGACAGCGCGAGCAGCCCGCCGAGGATCATGAACGCCGCGAGCATGTACATGCCCGAGTCGTTGGCGGCGGTCGCCTGCTTGAGCCAGCCCACGGCGTACGGGCTCAGGAAGCCCGCGAGATTGCCGATCGAGTTGATGAGCGCGATGCCCGCCGCGGCGCCCGTGCCCGCGAGCCAC
>NZ_JAWRWN010001234.1:0-235 GCF_046535435.1 Achromobacter sp. SIMBA_011
GTTGGCCGCGTCGTGCCCGGTCGAGAACATCGCGCGCACGTACGGCACGATCCTCAGCTCGCGCGACAGCGCCTGCCGATGCGCGGCTTGCAGCCCGTTCAGATCGGCCGCGAACACCAGCATCGGCTGGCCGAGCATGCGGCCGTAGCGATTGCCGGCCGCATCCTCGTATGGCTCGTCGAGCGCATCGGGTGCACCGGCCGCGACACCCGTCGCGAGAAACGCGACCACGTTG
>NZ_JAWRWN010001235.1:0-235 GCF_046535435.1 Achromobacter sp. SIMBA_011
CGTCACCTGCGATTTGCTGGGCAGGCCGGAGGCGTTGCGGAACACCGTCTTCGTCATGCCGAGCTGGCGTGCCTTGCGGGTCATCATCTCGGCGAACCTTGCTTCAGAGCCGCCAAGGTGATCGCCCATGCCTTCCGCCATGTCGTTGGCGGATTTGACGATCATGCCATAAACGGCCTCACGCACGGTGAAGGTCTGACCCTGGCGCACATAAAGCTTCGAGGGGATGGTGGCT
>NZ_JAWRWN010001236.1:0-235 GCF_046535435.1 Achromobacter sp. SIMBA_011
GTGACAGCGTGCTCATCAGCCTGCACACCCACAACGACCGCGGTACGGGCGTGGCCGCCACCGAGCTGGGCCTGATGGCCGGCGCCGACCGTGTCGAAGGCTGCCTGTTCGGCAACGGCGAGCGTACCGGTAACGTCGACCTGGTCACCGTGGCCTTGAACCTCTACACCCAGGGTGTAAACCCTGAACTGGATTTCTCCGACATCGACGGCGTGCGCAAAGTCGTGGAAGAGTG
>NZ_JAWRWN010001237.1:0-235 GCF_046535435.1 Achromobacter sp. SIMBA_011
GTGAGCAGTACCGGGGAAGTGTCGGCGAACAGGTTCGAATAAAGATCGGCGGCCGCGATCAGCGCCTGAGGCGTGTTTGCGTCGGCCCCCAGCGCCGCGCTGAAGAGCCAGATGAAGACCGTCGAGTGCAGACGATGCTGCGGCTTGTCAACGAACCACTGCAGCGAGTTCGGGAGGTTGCCGCACGGCGAGCGCTTGCCGTGGATCGTCTGGTACATCTGGCGCGTCTTGCTCT
>NZ_JAWRWN010001238.1:0-235 GCF_046535435.1 Achromobacter sp. SIMBA_011
GCCACGCGTGCATGAGGACGCAGGTCCGCGCATGTGTGCGCAGGTGTACGCATGCCGGCGCGTTTGAAGGTTTTTCTCGCCAACCCCTTAAAAACAGGAGACATCAGCATGGACGAACCCCTCAAAGGCCAGGTCGCGGTCGTCACCGGCGGCGCGCGCGGTATCGGACGCGGCATAGCGCTCACGCTCGCGCGTGCGGGCGCCGATGTCTTGCTTGCCGATCTGCTCGACGAAG
>NZ_JAWRWN010001239.1:0-235 GCF_046535435.1 Achromobacter sp. SIMBA_011
GCGCTTGCAACGACGCAGCCGCCGCAGGCGACGCCGACGCGTCCGCAGTCGGCGAAGCCGGCATAGATGCGTTCAGCGCTCCGTGCGCAATTTGTTTCGCGGGTTCGGGCGTCCCTGCCATACCGTCGTTCGCGTCGACGAATCGGGCGATATCGGCGCTAACCGCTGGTTGCGCGACGGACCCGTCGCTGCTGCCAGCGCCCGCGCGGTCGACGTCACGACCCGACGCATTCGC
>NZ_JAWRWN010001240.1:0-235 GCF_046535435.1 Achromobacter sp. SIMBA_011
TCTATGAAGCATTGGAGCATTATTTGAGCGACGACCTGCAGGCGTCGCCGCTTCATCGCCAGGCATCCAGTTACTTTGCCGCTGACTCACGGTTTGACGATGACAGCGCGCTGGCAATGCTGACGGCACAACAAGAAGACGCCATCGTCTGCCGGACGTACCGCAGCCTGGTGGATGACCAGCCGTTTTCCTACCCACTGGCATTGACGTGCCCGCGCTACTGCGAACAGCCGCT
>NZ_JAWRWN010001241.1:0-235 GCF_046535435.1 Achromobacter sp. SIMBA_011
GTGCATGAATGTGTTCCTGCCCTCGCTTGCAGCCAGGGCGCTTTATTTCGAGGTCGATTACGCGGTCATGCAATTTGCCGTTTCGGGTTATCTCGCCGCTACCGCCTGCCTGCAGCTCATCATCGGCCCGCTATCCGATCTCTTCGGACGCCGACCGGTCATGCTCGCCAGCATCGCGATCATGATCGTCGCCACCCTCGTCTGCATGCTGGCGCCCAATATTACCGTCTTCATG
>NZ_JAWRWN010001242.1:0-235 GCF_046535435.1 Achromobacter sp. SIMBA_011
GCCAGCAGCCGGCTGCCATCCAGCGAACGCCGGATAACCTGAAACTCACTGAGGACCGTCGAGCGCGTGCGGTGCTGCCGCTCAACGTGATCACGCGCATACTGGCCCAGAGCGCTGTCGGTTTCCCGGCCCGTCGTCTCGCGCGCGCGTGCATTGAACCTGCCGCGATCGCGGTATGCGCCAGTTCTCCCGCCCGCTGCGCGGGTGCCATGCGCGGCCCGGATGTGGGATGGAT
>NZ_JAWRWN010001243.1:0-235 GCF_046535435.1 Achromobacter sp. SIMBA_011
GGCGTGAAGCTGTTCATCCGCCATCACGCGCAGGGCGTGTCGCTGACGCCGGGCGGCACGCGTTTCTACCGCAAGGCGCAGGAGCTGCTGCGCATCGCGCACGAGTTCGAACAGAACGCGCTGGCCGACAACGACGTCGTGACCGGCCAGATCGATATCGGCTGCTTCGAGACGGTCGCGCCGCTCTATCTGCCGCAGCTGATCGCCGGCTTTCGCGAGCGCTATCCGGGCGAGC
>NZ_JAWRWN010001244.1:0-235 GCF_046535435.1 Achromobacter sp. SIMBA_011
GTACCGCCGCCATTGATTGCTCAGACAGCATGGCCCTGGGGGGCTTGCCGTTTGGCCGGGTCGCCCAGCAAGACCATCAGGATGATGCCGATCACCAGTATGGCTGCCACTGCGAAGAACGGTATGACGAAGCTGTGAGTGGCGTCCTTGATCATGCCGATCATGAACGGCCCGGTGAAACCACCCAGGTTGCCGATCGACACGATCATCGCCAGGCCGCCGGCGGCTGCGCGGC
>NZ_JAWRWN010001245.1:0-235 GCF_046535435.1 Achromobacter sp. SIMBA_011
GGTCTGGAACGAACCGTCGCGCGTGTACTGCGTCGTGCCGTCGGGCATCTGCACCTGGAAGAAGCCCGCGCCGTTGATCGCCACGTCCTTCGAATTGCCGGTCTGCTGCAGGTTGCCCTGCGTGTAGAGGCGCTCGGTCGCGACCTGCTGCACGCCGGTGCCGACCTGGCTGCCCGAGGGCAGTTCGGTGGTCTGCGTGGAGTTCGCGCCCGGTTGACGCAGCGTCTGGTACATG
>NZ_JAWRWN010001246.1:0-235 GCF_046535435.1 Achromobacter sp. SIMBA_011
GCTATCAGCGCGGCGAACGCGATGTCTTCACCCGTCGCCTCTACACGCTGAAGGGCCAGACGACCTTCGACGAGATCAAGCGCAAATACGAACGGGAAGCCAAATTCCGCACCGCCGTGGACCGCTACATCACCGATTTCGAAAAGCTGCTCGCCGATGTGGCGCGCACCGACCGCGACCGGAGTGTTACCCAGTCCTACCTCACCTCCGATACCGGCAAGGTCTATACGATGCT
>NZ_JAWRWN010001247.1:0-235 GCF_046535435.1 Achromobacter sp. SIMBA_011
TAGGCAGCCGCGACGACGGCAGCTTCCGTCGGCGTCATGATGCCCGCCTTGATGCCGCCGAGAATGATAACAGGCATGCCGAGCGCCCAGCCGGCACGAGCAGTCACGAGCAGACGTTCCTTGCCCGAAGTCTTGGGCAGGGGCTTTACGTTGTCCTTACGCACCACGATCAGCCAGGCGATGATGAGCGATGTGCCCATCAGAATACCAGGAACGATGCCGGCGAGGAAAAGCT
>NZ_JAWRWN010001248.1:0-235 GCF_046535435.1 Achromobacter sp. SIMBA_011
CCTGATTTTTACCCCCGGTTGTCGCGACACGCCACAATTGCATCGGCATGATTGAAAAAATCGGAACTATTTCAACGATCAACCCGTTTGCAAGACGAACCGGTCATGGAGCGGAAACGAAATTCATTCACCGCCCGGCCAGTTGAGAACGATGAAAGGAAGGTACGAAAATGGCAAAGAAACTGAACATACTCGTCACCGCCGCCCTGATGGGCACGACGGCTTTCGCGCCGCT
>NZ_JAWRWN010001249.1:0-235 GCF_046535435.1 Achromobacter sp. SIMBA_011
GTAAAGATATATTCATGATCATATCCACGTTTTTCTTTCCATATTCGCATGTATTCTAAAGCCTCTAAGTTAACCATATATTCCAATTGTTTTCCCTCACCTCTGCCTTTACCGATTATTTTATGAGCGGTAATGTAAGGGTTGCCTTCCTTGATGGGATAATCAAGTATCTCTGTTTTAAACTGTACAATTTCAGCTCTTCTAGCACCAACATTGAACGCTGTCGCTAACCAAG
>NZ_JAWRWN010001250.1:0-235 GCF_046535435.1 Achromobacter sp. SIMBA_011
CCATCGAATTCCTCAGTGTGTCCATGGTCCGGCCCCAACGCGCGGCGGCCCGGACCGCCGCATACGCACCCGTAAACCGTCTCCCGCCGGCCTCGCAAACGTTTTCATGCTTCGCGCAAGGAAATGATCCGATTTATCCAAATCAGGTTATTTCACCATATTTGGCAAAGCTGAACCTGAAGGAGATAGATGATCTGTTGCAATCTCAATTAGAATCGCTCAGTAATCTTTATTG
>NZ_JAWRWN010001251.1:0-235 GCF_046535435.1 Achromobacter sp. SIMBA_011
GACGAAAAAAAGCGCGGCCGAGCCGCGCTTTTTTTGTGTCTCCGGATCGAAACCGGATTCAGCGACCGAGCTGACGCTTGACCCAATCCGCGTAGCGATCGACGAACGCCTGCAGGAATTTTCGCGTATCGTCGTTCACAATCTCGCCATTTTCGTTGATCCTGCTGGCATCGTGCTTGATGAACATCTCGGGTTGACCGAGCGTCGCCACGTCGAGATAGGCGAGCACGTTGCG
>NZ_JAWRWN010001252.1:0-235 GCF_046535435.1 Achromobacter sp. SIMBA_011
GTGACCGCGTGGCTGCTGAAGGAACAAGGGTACGACGTGGTCGGCCTGTTTATGAAGAACTGGGAAGACGACGACGACGGCGAATACTGCTCGACGCGCCAGGACTGGATCGACGTCGTGTCGGTTGCCGACCTGATCGGCATCGACGTGGAAGCGGTGAACTTCGCGGCCGAGTACAAGGACCGCGTGTTCGCCGAATTCCTGCGCGAATACTCGGCCGGCCGCACGCCGAACC
>NZ_JAWRWN010001253.1:0-235 GCF_046535435.1 Achromobacter sp. SIMBA_011
CGAGCTGGCGTCGTGCGAGCGTCGCGCGGGCCTGTGCGACGTCGGCGGCGGCCTGGTCGCGTTGGGACACCGAGTCGTCGTACACCTGCCGGCTGATCGCGTCGGCCTCGACCAGCGGTTTGAGCCGCGTCGTCTGCACCTTGGCCCGTTCGAGCGCGGCTTGCGCGCGTTGCAGGGCCGCCGCGGCCGTATCCATGTCGGCCTTGAACGGTGCCGGGTTGATCTGGAACAGCGG
>NZ_JAWRWN010001254.1:0-235 GCF_046535435.1 Achromobacter sp. SIMBA_011
GACCGTGAACACACCAACGTGTTCGCGGACGCGTTCCAGTTCAGCGTCGCTCAAATCCTTGACCTTTTTGTCAAACGGGACGTCAGCCGCCTCGCAGATCTTGCGAGCGCGCGTACGACCGATGCCAAAAATGGCGGGCAGGCCGATCTCGGCGTGCTGATGCGGTGGAATGTTAATGCCAGCAATACGGGCCATGACTGTTCCTTGAATAACTCCGTTGCGTAGTCGCTAAACC
>NZ_JAWRWN010001255.1:0-235 GCF_046535435.1 Achromobacter sp. SIMBA_011
TTGCTGAAGTGGTCGAGCATCGGTTAAGGCGACACAACGAGGCACACATTCGATGTCGTATCTACTGCAACTCGGCCTGATCGGCCTGTGCATCGCGCTGCTGGCGCTGTCGTACGTGTGGGTGAAGGCCGACGACGACAAGTTCCGCAAGCTGGTGTGGGTCACCACCTTCATGACGCTGGACCTCGTGATGTTCGGCGGCTTCACGCGCCTCACCGATTCGGGCCTCGGCTGC
>NZ_JAWRWN010001256.1:0-235 GCF_046535435.1 Achromobacter sp. SIMBA_011
CGATCAGCGGCACGCGGCAGCCGCCTTCGAAGAACGTCATCTTGTACCAGAGCCCGCGCTCGCCGAGCATATCGCCGTGGTCGGACGTGACGATCACGATCGTATCGTCGGCGAACCCGCATTGCTCGAGCGCGGCCAGCACGCTGCCGAACTGCGCGTCGACGTACGACGTCGCGCCGTAGTATGCGCGGCGCGCGGCGCGGATCTGCGCGTCGGTCGGCGGCGTGCGATCGTT
>NZ_JAWRWN010001257.1:0-235 GCF_046535435.1 Achromobacter sp. SIMBA_011
GAATGCCTCGCGCCGCCCCCACGCGGCGTGAGGCGATTCCGTTCATCCCCTCATTATTGCGACGACCCACCACGCCCGCGTCAAACCCGCGCTAAACCCGCCCGCGCGCCTTCCCGCGCCGGTTCCGGCCGCCCATCCGGCGAAATACCCCGGTTTCACCGCCTTACTCCGCCAATCGCCGCTTGCTCCGCGCGGCAATAATCGCTCTCACGGAAAAAGGCTGTGCGCCGTCACC
>NZ_JAWRWN010001258.1:0-234 GCF_046535435.1 Achromobacter sp. SIMBA_011
GGGATGTGGTTGGAGCACAGCGCGGCCAGGCCTTCAACGTCGTTGCGCCAGTCGCGGTGCAGCTCGCACGCCACGCCGAACCAGGTCATCAGTTGCGCACCGGCCTGGCTCATGCGGTCATGGGCGGCGTCGCGGGTCATGGCGTTGAAGGTGCCGGAGGCATCAGTCACCACGAACACATCAAACTCTTCTTCCAGAGCCGCCAGGGCCGGGAACGCAACACACACCTCAGTC
>NZ_JAWRWN010001259.1:0-234 GCF_046535435.1 Achromobacter sp. SIMBA_011
TCTCACGCTCGGTCGCGGCGACGAACAATGGCAGCGGCTCATCGCGGAGGGCCTTGATCGCCCAAAGCGCGTCACGCCGTTCAAGGTCAAACGCTGGCCGGAAGGCATCCGCTTCCGCGAGCTGAACCAATGCCTCCGACGGAACCTCCGATCTCCGCCATACGTCATCGACGGATTCGAACGGTCTCTCGATGCGGGCCGCCACGATCCTCGCGGCATCGGCAACAGCCAATC
>NZ_JAWRWN010001260.1:0-234 GCF_046535435.1 Achromobacter sp. SIMBA_011
GAAGACACTCCGCCGCCCGCCATGATCTTGATCTGGCTCGCGCCTAGCATCAGCTGTTCACGCACTCTTCTGAGCATGTCCGGCACACCGTCTGCGATCGAGGATATGCCGGCTACTTCCGCTGCACTGAGCGAGCACAGCGCAGTGCGCGGCAACTCGTTGCGTCTGCGAAAGTCGCCGTGCCCTGAAGTCTGAGAGATCATCGCCCCGCTGGGAAAGATCCGCGGACCCATG
>NZ_JAWRWN010001261.1:0-234 GCF_046535435.1 Achromobacter sp. SIMBA_011
GGCGTCAACAACTTCAATCCATGTCCCCACGCAGGGTCTTTTTGACGCAGCCAACGGGTTCGCTTCGTCGGGGGGCTTGCGTCATGCAGCAACGATCTCCCGTTTGGCACTCATCATCGAGAATGTACACGAGGGACGCCGAACGTGGAGCCGGATCGCAGGTGTTACCCCGCCGATGACGCGATGATGGGATAAATTGGATATGGAAAGCCCCGGCCAAAGGACGGCAAACGG
>NZ_JAWRWN010001262.1:0-234 GCF_046535435.1 Achromobacter sp. SIMBA_011
GCTTATCCTCGGCAACGGCCCGACAGGGCTATTGAATTACGTCCTGATGAATCTCGGGATCATAGAGAGCCCGCTGACGCTGCTGTTTTCGGATGCCGCCGTCATCATCGGCTCTCTCCACATCTTCTTCCCGATGATGGTGCTGCCGCTGTCTTCCGCTCTTGGCAAGATCGATCCCAATCTTCAGCAGGCCGCCCGCACACTCGGAGCGCCCGCTTGGAAGGTGTTCCTTCG
>NZ_JAWRWN010001263.1:0-234 GCF_046535435.1 Achromobacter sp. SIMBA_011
CGATGCTGGCAATAAGTTGGCGCACATTCTTGAACGACCCTCGACGGATCGCCTGCTGTGTAATCAGGCCAAACCATCGTTCAACCTGATTCAGCCAGCTTGAGTAGGTCGGCGTGAAGTGCATGTGGTAACGCGTATGCCTGGCCAGCCACGCCCTGAATGGTCGAGCATGATCAGTTGGGGCTCGAGCAACGCGTCGAGCTGGGCGCGTAGTGCGCCGACCGAAGTTGCCCT
>NZ_JAWRWN010001264.1:0-234 GCF_046535435.1 Achromobacter sp. SIMBA_011
CCAGCCACGCGTGCTCCGGCAGCCCGAAGCGCGCGCGCAGCGCGGCCTGGCTGACGTTCTCCAGCGCGTCGAACGGTTCGGCCGAGATGCCGTTGAACACCACGTCGACGTGCTGCGGCGTGAAGCCGGTCAACGCACGGAACGCCTGCGCGGACGCGTCCGAGTTCGCGATCACGCGCGTGATGCCGAACCGCGCGCAATACTTGATGGCCTTCAGCTGCTTGCCGCCGAAAT
>NZ_JAWRWN010001265.1:0-234 GCF_046535435.1 Achromobacter sp. SIMBA_011
CTGGAGCGAAGGTTCGACGAACAGCTTCGCGCCGGGCGGCGCAGGTATCGCGCTGCGCGGCCTCAGCGAGAAATACACGCTGGTGCTGATCGACGGCATGCGGGTGTCGCCGTATGCGTTCGCCGTGAACGGCAGCGATCAGTTCTTCGACCTGAATACGCTGCCGCTCAACATCATCGACCGCATCGAAATCGTCAAGACCGGCGCGGTGTCCCAGTATGGTTCGGACGCAAT
>NZ_JAWRWN010001266.1:0-234 GCF_046535435.1 Achromobacter sp. SIMBA_011
TATTTAATACAACTCCATTCATTTTGAAGCCATCTTGATGACTTGCTTTCATAACTAATAAAGTGAACAGTCTAAAAGTAGTCACGTCATTCCATAATTCGTGTTCTAAAATTTTTCGATGCAGTTTTACCCATCCAGTAGACAAATAACTTCCTCCTCTCCAACACCGTCAGTTACGGCCTTTTAATCTCACATAGAGCGTACATTCCACTGATCCTAATAAAAGTAAGACCT
>NZ_JAWRWN010001267.1:0-234 GCF_046535435.1 Achromobacter sp. SIMBA_011
GCCGCGCCGCTCGCACGGCCCGCGCCGGTGGCCGCGGTGCTCGGCCTCGCGACGACGGTCGAACCGGCGCTCGTCGAAGCCGGCGCGCAGCCGGGGGCGGCCGTGGCGCCGCGCTACGAATTCGCGATCGCGCGCGGTGCGCTCGGCGAAGGTTTCGCCGCGCCCGCGGCCCGCGCGGGCGGCACGCTGGCCGCGCTCGCGGGCGGCGCCGACGTCGAACTGTACGAACTCGGC
>NZ_JAWRWN010001268.1:0-234 GCF_046535435.1 Achromobacter sp. SIMBA_011
CTCTTTACGCGACAGCAACTGCTTGGGCTGAGGCAATGGGGTCTTCACCCCGTGTTGTGCCTGACGTGCCCGAAGAACTCAAAGGCTCGATATCTCCTGCGCAAATTCTATATGAAACATGCCAAAGAGCACAGTTTGCCGAGAATGATGATGTATCTACTATGTTGGCTACAGAGCCACTCCGAAATCTCGGTAAGCACTACGCTAAAGAGATTCCGAATGTAGTAATGATCG
>NZ_JAWRWN010001269.1:0-234 GCF_046535435.1 Achromobacter sp. SIMBA_011
TTGCCATTACAGCCACAATAGCCAGCGTGCATTTGAGAACCAGCACATAAATCTCCTGCTCTTGACGTATAATGACCAGATAAGGTCCGGATCAACCACAGCAGGTTTCTTCACCTTTGCCCTCGAGAGTTTTTTGCGGGCGTTTTGCCAGTCCTTACGCGCCTGTTCAGACGGGAATAACCCGTAGCCGGAGTTGTATACATCGCCACTGGCTACCAGCTCTCTGGCAAGAAC
>NZ_JAWRWN010001270.1:0-234 GCF_046535435.1 Achromobacter sp. SIMBA_011
GTCTGCCTCGTCAACGAGTTGACGCCGGAATCCCGGCAGGCCTTGCTGGAACGGCGCATTACCGGCGTGTTCCAGACACCGCTTCGCGAATTATGCGCGGACCTCCTTGCCACCATGGTTCACACCATCGAACACGGCATGGCGGAAACGCCGGGGCAGAGATTTGTGCCCGCCCATCTGTGGGTTCCTGAGAGCCTTTGATGGTTTGATAGATTCCATCATAAATGCAACGTC
>NZ_JAWRWN010001271.1:0-234 GCF_046535435.1 Achromobacter sp. SIMBA_011
GGCGAAGCCGGGAAACGCGAACACGACAAAAAGACTGAACGTGATGGCGTAGAACTGCCAGCCCTGGTCAAAGCGGTTACCGGCACGCGCTTCCAGCAGGAAGCCGAACGCACCGACCACGAAATACAGCACGATCAGTTCGGCGATGCGGATCCACGCGCTCTTCTTCTGCGCGCGCACCGGCACCAGGCCGAACAACCGTTGATTGAAGAACGGCAGGTTGGCGCCTGCAAG
>NZ_JAWRWN010001272.1:0-234 GCF_046535435.1 Achromobacter sp. SIMBA_011
CTGGATCGCGACGGTCGCACCGCGCTACGGCTTGCGGTAGTAGTCGCACGCGACGGACATCACGTCGGACAGCGCGGCCGCCACCGAGTTCGACACCGGCGCCGGATAGTCGCCACCGCCGCCGCCCGCACCGCCGCGCATCGACGGCTCGTGCGGCACGGTCAGCCCGACCGACTGCGCGAGCTCCTGCACGGCTTCCGGGAAGGTCAGCCCCGCGTGCTCCATCAGAAAGCC
>NZ_JAWRWN010001273.1:0-234 GCF_046535435.1 Achromobacter sp. SIMBA_011
TCTGGACAGGCGAAAAACCATAGGGTGAATAAGCCTCGCAATCGTGAAGGTTAATAGCGTGGGCTGCCAATACGGTATTGGCTGCGTCGCTTTGCAACAGCGTGGCCGATGTTTGCAACTGGGCTAGCGCCCTGCTATCAGCACGCATTAACCGCGTGTTTTCCAAGCCGATCAAACAAACCAGTCTGGTGTTGGCGTAGAACAGGCGCACACTGGGGACCTTGTTATCTATCG
>NZ_JAWRWN010001274.1:0-234 GCF_046535435.1 Achromobacter sp. SIMBA_011
GGCGGCAAGTACGACGAGGTCGCGCTCTCGACGTCGAAGGACGGCGGCGCGAGCTGGAGTGCGCCGCTGCAGGTGAACACGCCGACCGGGCGCCCCGCGTTCAATCCGTCGGTGCGCGTCGACAATGCGGGCTCGGTGATGGTGACCTACTACGATTTCCGCGAGCTGCAGGCCGGCAACACGACGACGCTGCCGACCGGGTTCTGGCGCAAGATCTCGCATGACGACGGGGCC
>NZ_JAWRWN010001275.1:0-233 GCF_046535435.1 Achromobacter sp. SIMBA_011
GTGCACGCACGAATGTATCGCCCGCGCCTCGTCCGATCTTGGCCGCGCTAAGGATCGCGTATCGCTGGTGTACGACGAGGCCCGCGCCTGCCTTGAACGAAACTATAAGATGGTTCTACCGCGTGAGGTGTACGCGCACCTACTGGCTGAACGGTGGATGCTGACGAGTACCGGCCGCAAGGTGAAAACCACGCTGATGGAAATGACGAAGACATACAGCGTCAGCGACCAAG
>NZ_JAWRWN010001276.1:0-233 GCF_046535435.1 Achromobacter sp. SIMBA_011
GCCGGAACGTGCGACCGATGATCCCCGCCCTCTCGTGCGCGGCAAGATCGGCGCGGGTTCCTATGAGGATCCCGGCGAACAGAAGCGCAAAAGCCGCACCAAGGGCAAGACGGGCCGGCCGGGGCGCTGACGCCCTCCCGGCGATATTCAGTCCCAGATATGTATATTGCGAAAAACATGGCCGGAGCACTCACGCGCTCCGGCAACGGCGATCAGCTTTCGCAATGTCTGAT
>NZ_JAWRWN010001277.1:0-233 GCF_046535435.1 Achromobacter sp. SIMBA_011
GTGTGGCGGGAAACCGAATCGGAAGGGAAGTTGGTATCGGAAATCACCAGCGTATCACCGTGACCCATGGCGCGCAGCGCGTGCAGGACATCGGCATTCAGCGCCGGGTCGATATTTTTCAGCATGTCGTCAAACTCCCATGATGCTTTCGCCGCGTTGCGGCGCGCGCGCAATCCAGCCGGAAAACCATGTCGCGTCAATCGCAAAGGTGTGATTGTGAAGCTTTGCGCAAG
>NZ_JAWRWN010001278.1:0-233 GCF_046535435.1 Achromobacter sp. SIMBA_011
CGCGCAGGTGCGCATCTCGCCGCCGCAACTCGTCGAGATGATGACGTCGAACGAGCCGCCGCTGATCTTCGACGCGCGCCCGCGCGCGATTCGCGAGCGCGAGCCGTACCGGATCGCCGGCGCGGTGCCGGTCGATCTCGATTCGCCGGATCTGCTCGATCCGGAATTGCTGAAGCGGCCGATCGTCGTCTATTGCGTGTGCCCGAACGAGGCGACCGCGAAGCGGCTGATCG
>NZ_JAWRWN010001279.1:0-233 GCF_046535435.1 Achromobacter sp. SIMBA_011
GGGGCAGGCATACAGGGAGTGGCTATCGCCACAACTTATTGCGAGTTCTGACCGAGGACGACATGAATTTCCGACGATTGATGTACACGGTCATCGTGCTTTGCACTCCGATAATTTCCAACGCTGCATTCGCAGCGCCCGTGCGCTGTACAAATGGCTACCAAGATTCCTCATGCACGCCAAAGCTGGTCAATGCGCCACAAACTCCCGGCGCGTGTCCTGCGGCCGCGGGT
>NZ_JAWRWN010001280.1:0-233 GCF_046535435.1 Achromobacter sp. SIMBA_011
GCGCATGTACAAGCACTGGGGCCTCGAAAAGCTCGGCAAGCACGAATACGACGAATCGATCGGCGAAATGAAGCACGCCGACTGGCTGATCGAGCGCGTGTTCATGCTCGACGGCCTGCCGAATCTGCAGGACCTGCACAAGCTGCTGGTCGGCGAGGAAACCGAAGAGATCCTGAAGTGCGACCTGAAGCTCGAGCAGATCTCGCAGGCGACGTGCAAGGAAGCGATCGCCT
>NZ_JAWRWN010001281.1:0-233 GCF_046535435.1 Achromobacter sp. SIMBA_011
CACATGCTGGCGACCGCGCGCGCCTTGTTTCCGAACGGCGCGGACTACGCGCGGCCTTCCTACTGGGCCGGACTGCGGCCGATGACGCCGGAAGGCACGCCGCTGATCGGCGCGACGCGGCATCGCAATCTCTTTCTCAACACGGGGCATGGTCATATGGGTTGGACCATGTCGTGCGGCACCTCGAAAATCCTCGCCGACCTGATGAACGGACGGCAGCCCGAGATCGACAT
>NZ_JAWRWN010001282.1:0-233 GCF_046535435.1 Achromobacter sp. SIMBA_011
CGTCGGGCTCGATCTACAAGCGCGAGGAGGACGGCATCGTGCTGATCGATCAGGACAAGTGTCGCGGCTGGCGCATGTGCGTGTCCGGATGCCCGTACAAGAAGATCTACTACAACTGGCAGAGCGGCAAGGCCGAGAAGTGCATCTTCTGCTATCCGCGCATCGAGGCCGGCCAGCCGACCGTGTGCTCGGAAACCTGTGTCGGCCGCATCCGCTATCTCGGCGTGCTGCTG
>NZ_JAWRWN010001283.1:0-233 GCF_046535435.1 Achromobacter sp. SIMBA_011
TAAAAAAAGGTATTGATGTAGACCCATATTTTGATCCTAACTATGTAAATTTGTCTGATATTTATTTTCGTCAAGGGAGTCAAGAAAAAATGCAGGCTGTGCTTGATCAAGGGTTGGCTGCAATACCTAATTCTGCTGCATTAAATTATGCAAATGGAATGGCAAAAATAAGAAGTAATAAAAAAGTTGAAGCAATAGAGTATTTTAAAAAGTCGATGGAGCTTGAACCTAAC
>NZ_JAWRWN010001284.1:0-233 GCF_046535435.1 Achromobacter sp. SIMBA_011
GTCTTATAATCATGACGCAGCCAAAGAACCTGATTACACAGCACAGGGATGTAAATACGTCTGGATAGATAATTGCAGAGCTTCAAACTATGGTGACGATGGAATCACAACACACTACAGCGAATACATTTTCATTAATAACTGTCACTGTATCAATCCATCAGGTGAAGCACATGATAAGGGATCGTCTAACTCAAATGGGATTGAAGTTGATGATGGTTCTAAAAATGTAT
>NZ_JAWRWN010001285.1:0-233 GCF_046535435.1 Achromobacter sp. SIMBA_011
TGACGGCATCGGTGAATTTTTCCCAGCCCTGCCCCTGATGCGAGGCGGCGCGCGATTCTTCCACCGTCAGCACGCTGTTGAGCAAAAGCACGCCCTGTTTCGCCCAGCTTTCCAGAAAGCCGTGACCCACCGGGCGAATGCCGAGATCGCTCTGCAATTCCTTGTAGATATTGACGAGCGAAGGCGGGATGCGCACGCCGGGCTGGACCGAAAAGCACAGGCCATGCGCCTGG
>NZ_JAWRWN010001286.1:0-233 GCF_046535435.1 Achromobacter sp. SIMBA_011
GATCCTGGTCGCGCTTCGAGATCCGGCCGATATAGCCGATCACGTGCGCGGCCGTCATGCCGAGCGGATACTGGCGGAACAGCCGCGCGCGCACGTCGACGCCGGGGAAGCGGAAGCGCTGCGCGGTGAAGCGGGCGACTTCGGCGTCGGTCAGGCGCGTGCGGATCGGCAGGCTCTCGAAATTCTTCGAGTCTTCCTGCAGCTTCTTGAAGCGGCGGCGGTCGCGCGCGTCG
>NZ_JAWRWN010001287.1:0-233 GCF_046535435.1 Achromobacter sp. SIMBA_011
GTTTCGGCCTTGCCCAGCTTCACCAGCTGCGCGGCCGCGTCGGGCGTGGCGACGAGGCCTCCACCTGCATCCTGCTCTACAAGGGGCCGCTCAGCGAAAACGGCCGCGCCCGGCTTTCCATCCTGCGCGACAGCGAGGACGGCTTCCTGATTGCGGAAGAGGACCTGAAACTGCGCGGCGAAGGCGAACTCCTCGGCACCCGCCAGTCCGGCACACCGGGCTTCCGCATCGCC
>NZ_JAWRWN010001288.1:0-233 GCF_046535435.1 Achromobacter sp. SIMBA_011
GGCTGCAACATCGACGCCATCGACGATGACGCGGCCGGAGGAGGGTTTTTCAAGACCGTTGGCAAGGCGGATAAGGGTGGATTTGCCCGCACCGGAACGGCCGATGATGCCGGTGATGGAGCCCTTCGGCACGGTGTAATCGATGCCGGCAAGGGCTGCGAAGCCCGGCTTGCCATCGGCACCGCCGAATGTCTTGGTCACGCCTTCGAACGTGACCATCGGGTCCTTGACCG
>NZ_JAWRWN010001289.1:0-233 GCF_046535435.1 Achromobacter sp. SIMBA_011
GTACAGCGACGCGATCGGCGCGCCCTTGTCGATGCGCTGCATCGGCGCCCGCGCGTACAGGCGATCGATGTAGCCCGTCACGCGCGACTGCACGACGTCCGTGCGCGCCTCATCGAACTGGGTGGTGCCGACCGCATCGAATCCGCCGGCCGCTTCCTGACGCCGGACGGCCGCATAGCGGATGCCGAGATTCTGCTGCAGGCCCGGATCGATCCGAACGCCCGACGTGCCGC
>NZ_JAWRWN010001290.1:0-233 GCF_046535435.1 Achromobacter sp. SIMBA_011
AACAGCGACGTGTCGTAGACCGGCATCTTGGCTTGGTCACGGAACGGCACGCGCAGGTAGTACAAGCGCGGCTCCAGGGTCTGGACCGAATCCTTGCCGAACAACGCGGTGTCGCGCTCGAAGATCAGGCCGGCGTCCAGCGACATGATGGGCACCGTTCGCGACTGCGAGCGCGGGTAGCCAAACGAGGGGCCTTCGTTGGCGGTGCCAGCATTCGGGCGCAACCAGTCGCC
>NZ_JAWRWN010001291.1:0-233 GCF_046535435.1 Achromobacter sp. SIMBA_011
CGCGCTGCGTCACGTCGATGCCGCCGCGGCCGCCGCGCGCGAAAAGCGCCTCTCGGGGCAGGTGAGCGTGGGCCTCGCGCCCAGCACGAGCGGCGTGCTCGCGGTGCCGTTCATGCGCGCGATGCAGGAGCGCTATCCCGATGTGCGTCTGCGTATCGTCGAAAGTCTCTCGGGTTATCTTGGGTCGATGCTCGGCGCGCGGCAGATCGATCTGGCGGTGATTTTCCGCGAGG
>NZ_JAWRWN010001292.1:0-233 GCF_046535435.1 Achromobacter sp. SIMBA_011
GCGGTGAGAGCGGATCGATGAGCACGATCGCCGCCGAACGCGAACCGTCGCGCAAGCGCAGCTGGCTGCCCGAGCGCAAGCACTGGGTCGGGCAGGCCGGGCTGTGGACGTTTACCGCCGCGCTGATCGCCGTGCACCAGGGCAAGGTGCTGACGCTCGCGTTCCCGGTGCTCGCCATCGCGGTCGGCGTCTGGCTGTATTTCAAGCGCCCGGCGCGCTATGTCGGCTTCATG
>NZ_JAWRWN010001293.1:0-232 GCF_046535435.1 Achromobacter sp. SIMBA_011
ATGGTCGGCTGGCCGGAGGGCAGGTTCACCACCCCCATGTCGCGCCAGAACACGCCGTCGCGGAAGCCGGTGCCCAGCGCCTTGGAGCAGGCCTCCTTGGCGGCGAAACGCTTGGCGTAGGTCGCGGCCCGCGCGCTGTGCTTGCCGGCGGCGCCGGCTCGGCGCTCGGACTTGGCGCGCTCCACGTCGGTGAAGATGCGGGCGACGGAACGGTCCCCGAAACGGTCCAGCG
>NZ_JAWRWN010001294.1:0-232 GCF_046535435.1 Achromobacter sp. SIMBA_011
GGCCGGCGTCGCCGACCTGTCGAATACGTCGAACCTGTTCAGCTACCAGTTCGGCCTCGTGTTCAAGCCGGTGACGAACGTGAGCCTGTACGCGTCGTACGGCACGTCGTCGAACCCGCCGGGCTCGAACGCGGGCCTCGGCGGCGGCTCGGACCAGATCACCGCGACGAACCAGGATCTCGCGCCCGAGCGCTCGCGCAACATCGAGGTCGGCGCGAAGTGGGACGTGCTG
>NZ_JAWRWN010001295.1:0-232 GCF_046535435.1 Achromobacter sp. SIMBA_011
TCGGCATCATCGGCCGCAGCGGTGCCGGCAAGTCTTCATTGCTGCGCACCATCAACCGCCTGGAGCAACCCAGCCAGGGCCGGGTACTGATCGACCAGGTGGACATCGCGCCCTTCGACGAGGACCACCTGGTCGCGCTGCGCCGGCGCATCGGCATGATCTTCCAGCACTTCAACCTGATGTCGGCCAAGACCGTGTGGCAGAACGTCGAGCTGCCGTTGAAAGTGGCCGG
>NZ_JAWRWN010001296.1:0-232 GCF_046535435.1 Achromobacter sp. SIMBA_011
CCCCCATACTCTGCATCCTTCTTCACTCCTTTGGGTGTCCAATTGCTATGCTTTTGTGGTTTACGCTTAAATTCTGAAACATTATTAGGTGGCTTTTGTTTAGCATGCCAACGATCAAGAATCGCTGATTCCAGGTATGCAAATGATTTAATACTATCTGCTCTATGCTTTGGTTGATATTGATCAAATACCTCGGCGATCCACACCAATATTTCTTCAAGTGGGATTCGCT
>NZ_JAWRWN010001297.1:0-232 GCF_046535435.1 Achromobacter sp. SIMBA_011
GGGTGCTCTCGACGCCGCGCTGAAGCTCGTCAAGGGCGACAAGGTGGAGAAGAAGGTTTACATTCCTTTCCAGCTCGTCACGCCGGAAAACGTCAAGGACTACGTGGCCAAGAACTGACGAAACCGGTTCCGGCATTTGCCACCGTTTAAATCAATCTCGGAAGCAAATGCCGGATCTGGACGGCTTGCGGAGCTTATGCTCCGGGCCAGGTAGAGTAATAGAATTTCAGTG
>NZ_JAWRWN010001298.1:0-232 GCF_046535435.1 Achromobacter sp. SIMBA_011
CTGGCATGCACCTTGCTGAAACAGAGGCGAATCCCCACTGACGCGCGAAGCCGCCTCGACGCGGCTTGCCAGACAAGAACCGACAACCGTCGACCCCACCATGCCGACGACCCACGAAACACCATGCTGCGCGTCCTGCTCGTAACCGATACCGACAAGCCGATTGGCGATCTGCGCGACGCGCTCGCGCGGCTCGGCTACGACATGCTGGCCGAACCCGCGACGCCGCAGG
>NZ_JAWRWN010001299.1:0-232 GCF_046535435.1 Achromobacter sp. SIMBA_011
TCGAAAAGCTGCGCGCGCTCTTCAAGGACGTCGCGCCGAATGCTGGCCTGCGCCACATCAGCTTCGGGATCGGCGAGCCGAAACACCCGACGCCCGCGCTGATCCGCGACGCCATCGTCGCCTCGCTCGACGGTCTGTCGGTGTATCCGGCCACGGGCGGCAGCCCGGCGCTGCGCGAAGCGATCGCGAAATGGGTGAGCGAACGCTACAGCCTGCCCGCCATCGACGCCAG
>NZ_JAWRWN010001300.1:0-232 GCF_046535435.1 Achromobacter sp. SIMBA_011
GACGACGCTCGGATGTATCGTCAGCCTGACGTCGGGCGCGAAGTATTGCCTGCCGGCGGGGCAGCGGTCGGGGCGTGCGCTGCCGTCCTGGATTTATGCAAACGAAGTCCAGGTTGAAGCGGCCGCGGGGATCGCGGTGATGCTGTCGGATACGGACGACCTTGCGTTCAACCGCGTCGCGACCTTCACCGGCTTGACGCAGAACTGGGAGTTGAAGAAGGCGAAAGCCTGG
>NZ_JAWRWN010001301.1:0-232 GCF_046535435.1 Achromobacter sp. SIMBA_011
CGGT
Organism: Achromobacter sp. SIMBA_011; assembly: GCF_046535435.1. NCBI lineage: Bacteria > Pseudomonadati > Pseudomonadota > Betaproteobacteria > Burkholderiales > Alcaligenaceae > Achromobacter > Achromobacter sp. SIMBA_011. The sequence continues at coordinate 5 of NZ_JAWRWN010001301.1, forward strand.
CCCACCCGAAATCACCCTCGCCAACATCCTGGACGTCGCGACCAAGCCAACGTGGGCCTGGAGCGTGTTCAAGGGGAAGCGCAAGAACTTCGGCAACATTGCCGGGCACATTCAAGGCATGGATAACGTCAATACGCTCGCCCAGTGGATGTCGAAACAGTTCGACCCGACGCTGAACTGGAAGGACTTGGACTGGATTCGGCGCATCTGGCCAGGGAAAATCATCCT
>NZ_JAWRWN010001302.1:0-232 GCF_046535435.1 Achromobacter sp. SIMBA_011
TGCGATTGCGTGCGCGATTGCGGTTTCGCGCGGTGCCCGCTTTGCCCTTACTTCGCCATTCTCTTCACTTTTTCAATCGATTGTGATTGACGTGAGCTGCGACGATTCGTCCGTGCGCATTCGTTCACTTGCGCAGTCTCGTGCACGCTTCAGGTGCTAAGCTCGAGTGAGTGCGGATGCAGTCCGTCATGAGATCGCATGACGCGCAACGGTCGCGTTAATCGATGAAATC
>NZ_JAWRWN010001303.1:0-232 GCF_046535435.1 Achromobacter sp. SIMBA_011
GGCGAGAACTTTGTCAGCTTCACCAGTGACCAGATGGGCGGTAACCTGTCGCCGCTTACGGTGTTTCGCGATCAGCAGGGCTTTACCGGGCGCATTGTCGCGTCGTCTCCGAGCCTGGATGAAATTCTTCGGCTGGTGGGGGCTGGTTATGGCATCGGCTGCCTGCCGGAGCACATTGTTGCGGCGGATGTGCTGGCCAACGAGCTCTGGCGTCTGCCGCCATGGGACGGGG
>NZ_JAWRWN010001304.1:0-232 GCF_046535435.1 Achromobacter sp. SIMBA_011
GGAGGGACGTTCACCAAGAGCGAGAGATTGAAGCGGTTCGCTCATCATGGTGCCTCCACCACGGCCTTGCCGCCTCTGGCGGTTACTCGTCCGCCCTTTACGACCAGCGGTCTTGGGGCAATATCGACAACGGCATGGGCCAGGGTCTCGCCAGTCAGCAGCGTGAAGTCTGCAGCACAGCCAACGTCAAGACCGTAATCCTTGAGGCCCATGACATCGGCACCGCCCTGCG
>NZ_JAWRWN010001305.1:0-232 GCF_046535435.1 Achromobacter sp. SIMBA_011
GAGATAACGCCTTCCTTGCGGAAAGTGTCTCCCATTGTGGCGCGAGCCATCCGGGGTAGTCCTGCGGCCTCCAGTGTGCGAACAGCACGGCTGATGTCGCTGGCATTGACGATAACAACATCTCCGTCTTTGGCTGGGACTTTTCGAGCGCGTATATGTTTGTCCGCCAGTTCCGCGATGACCTCGTTGGCTTCCTGTTCGGAAAGTTGTCGACGCAGTTCAACGCTATCAG
>NZ_JAWRWN010001306.1:0-232 GCF_046535435.1 Achromobacter sp. SIMBA_011
GCGCGGTGATCGCGCTCGACACGTCGACCGGCGTGAGGCCGTAGTTCGTCAGGCGGTTCGGATCGAGCCACATCCGCATCGCGTACTGCGAGCCGAACAGCGTGACGGTGCCGACGCCGTTCAACCGGCTGATCGGATCCTTCACGTGCGACGCCACGAAGTTCGCGAGGTCGTACTTGCTCATGCTGCCGTCTTCGGAGTTGAACGCGAGCACCAGCAGGAAGCTGCTGCT
>NZ_JAWRWN010001307.1:0-232 GCF_046535435.1 Achromobacter sp. SIMBA_011
GTATCCCTGAAGGTAACCTGAAGCAGGCAGCCACGCCTGACTGCGCAGAACTACCATTACCTGTCGCCTACAATTGAAGGATTTTCGATTGAAGCAGCTACCAGGACGCGAATACGTTTCACTTGCATATGAGAATTCTTCTCGTTGAAGACGATGACCTGATCGGCAGCGGTCTGGAGATCAGCCTTGTTGAGGCCGGCTACAGTGTTGACTGGGTGCGCGATGGCCACGC
>NZ_JAWRWN010001308.1:0-232 GCF_046535435.1 Achromobacter sp. SIMBA_011
GTCGTAATAGGTGCGCGCGCGCGACCAGGGCAGCAGGCTCGCCAGATCCGCGTGCGCGGGCGTGGCGGTCAGCGCGCTCAGCGCCGTGCCGAGAGCAAAGCACGCCGCGACGCGGCGAGCAAAGTGATGGGGTCGACTGACGGAAAAACTCGCGAAGATTTTTGCGATAGCGTGGCCGGAAGCGTGGGTCGAGTGGCGTGTGGCGAGCGGTTTGTCACGCTGTGCGCGCTCT
>NZ_JAWRWN010001309.1:0-232 GCF_046535435.1 Achromobacter sp. SIMBA_011
TGTTGGGTTGATTCTCGTCTGTTAGGCAGGACGTCTCCGCCTGTTTCTTCTCCCCGCCGGGGAGAAGGTCGCGGCAGCGGGATGAGGGGGCGACGTCAGCGACATTCGGAGAGCTTGCCCCCTCATCCGACCCTTCGGGCCACCTTCTCCCCGGCGAGGAGCAGAAACGCGCGGCACGATCCTTGCATATCTTGAAGCGTCCCGCTGAGGGACTATGGTGAAACAAGACCGA
>NZ_JAWRWN010001310.1:0-231 GCF_046535435.1 Achromobacter sp. SIMBA_011
GTGCTATTCGGAATTCAACGACATCATCGCGTCGATCGCCGAAATGGACGCGGACGTGATCACGATCGAGACGTCGCGCTCGGACATGGAGCTGCTCGACGCGTTCGACGGCTTCCGGTATCCGAATGAAATCGGGCCGGGCGTGTACGACATCCATTCGCCGAACATCCCGACGCAGGAGCACATCGTCGGCCTGATGAGGAAAGCCGCCGAGCGGATTCCGGCGCATCG
>NZ_JAWRWN010001311.1:0-231 GCF_046535435.1 Achromobacter sp. SIMBA_011
TCAAGGATTTCCTGGTCTCGCACACGCGCCAGCGCGACCGTGAATTCTTCGTGCGCACCGCGACGTCGGTGTGGCCGAAGAACCGCGCCGACGGCATCAAGGACGACGACCTGCTCGTGCTGGTGCCGAGCTTCACGCTCGCCGAGCTGACCAAGGCGTTCCAGATCGGCTTCGTGATCTATATCGTGTTCATCGTCGTCGACCTGCTGGTCGCGAACATCCTGCTCGCGC
>NZ_JAWRWN010001312.1:0-231 GCF_046535435.1 Achromobacter sp. SIMBA_011
GGCGACGCGCCTTCCGAACCGGAATTATTCCACGATGATGATGAAACGCATGTTGGCGGTGGCGCTCGTCGCGGCCGCGGCGATCGGCGGCGGGCTCGCCGCCGGCCATTGGTTCCGCGGCGGCAGCGCCGACGACGGTGTGGCGGCCGCCACATCGGCCACATCGGGCTCATCGGCCGCGCCGGCTCCGTCCGGCAGCCCGGTCGAGCAGCTGTGGGCCGCGGCGCTGAC
>NZ_JAWRWN010001313.1:0-231 GCF_046535435.1 Achromobacter sp. SIMBA_011
GGCGCAGCTTGAGCTCCGGATAGGCCGGCTCGGGCAGCCCCTGGCGCTTCGCGGCCTTGGTCGCGGCCTTGATTTCCTTCTTCAGCGCCTTGCGTGCGCTGCGCGTTTCGCGGGCCGCGTCGCTTGCCCAGTTGCGCAGCGACGCGAAGGTGCTCGGCGACGTGTCCTTCGCGATCCCGTCCAGATACTCGACGCGCCGGTTCAGCGCGGCAAGGCGCGTGCCGCGCGCGT
>NZ_JAWRWN010001314.1:0-231 GCF_046535435.1 Achromobacter sp. SIMBA_011
GGCGACCGCATTGGCCGCCTCGACGCGCATCACCTCGTCGAAAAGGCCTCGAAACAGGCGGTGCAATCGCAACGCACGCTTTACGACGTGCTCGCGGCCGATCCCGCCGTCACGCAGCATCTAGACGAAAATCGTCTTGAAGCGCTGCTCGACCCCGCCAATTACGTGGGCGAAGCGCACGCGTTCGTCGACGCGGTGCTCGCGTCGTACGCCCAGCGTTCGCCCCATTCT
>NZ_JAWRWN010001315.1:0-231 GCF_046535435.1 Achromobacter sp. SIMBA_011
GGCTTAAACTAGTTGCTGTAGCAATTGTTGCTCACGCTATTGTAGGGATGTCTCAAAATTTAACCCCTGACTTAAAACGAAAAGCTATCGCTTTAATGGCATTAGTCGTTACGTTATTATGGCAAACCACCTATACACAAATAGGGATCATACTAGTATCTGCTTTTATGGGCTATCTTATTTATCAAAAACATCGTGATCATCATCAATCCAATACCCATTTTCCCATAT
>NZ_JAWRWN010001316.1:0-231 GCF_046535435.1 Achromobacter sp. SIMBA_011
GCTGCGATCGGCCAGGCACACGTTGCACGGCGCGCCGGTCGGCACGTAGAGCTTGCCGTCGGGGCCGAATGCGATGAATTTCCAGCCGTGATGATGGTCGGTGGGCAGCGCGTCCGTCACGACCGCCGGCGTGGGCGGCCGGTCGAGCCGGTCGTCGATGTGGTCGAGGCGCAGGATGCGCGACACGGCGGAGATATAGAGCGCGCCGTCGCGATACGCGACGCCGACGGG
>NZ_JAWRWN010001317.1:0-231 GCF_046535435.1 Achromobacter sp. SIMBA_011
GTTCCTGGAAGCGGTAGTCCGACCGCTTGTCGATGAACATGACCGCAGCCTGGACATAGCTCGTCTTGCGCTCCCAGTTTTCGAGAACGATGCCGATCGCGAATTGCGGTACACGGCGGTATGGGCGGATCGCCCGGCTGATGCTTGCATAGGCGAGGAATTCAGGCAGCGTGAAGCCTGCCCGGTCGCGAAGAACGTTTTTCATTGTGTGATCCCTGATGGAAGGTGGTG
>NZ_JAWRWN010001318.1:0-231 GCF_046535435.1 Achromobacter sp. SIMBA_011
TCCTGATCGGTGAAGGCGGGGAAAACATGATCTCGGTCATTCCGGCCGCCAATGGTGAAGTCTCCGCAGCCGATGCCGCAAAGGCGGTGGCGGAGATGTCGGCAGGTGATATTCTGATGCTTCAGTTCGAAGTGCCTGCGCCCGCCATTGAAGCGGCGCTTACGGCCGCCAAGGCGAAACGCATCACCACCGTCATCAATACCGCACCGCTGACCGCCGACGGCCCGCGCC
>NZ_JAWRWN010001319.1:0-231 GCF_046535435.1 Achromobacter sp. SIMBA_011
CTACGATATGTAAACTCTTTATTCGTTCTATCCTCATATGTCCAAAAACGGGGAGGATATGATTTTTTAAGTGACGCCAATAAACGTCTGATGTTGTCAAAGAGTAAGGTTTTCCGCTCTTTTGATAGAGCTTTTTTTCTTTCCACTTAGCGATAAAAGATTCAAATGTTAATTTTTCAGGTTCTATGTATTCTCCAGAATTGACTTCCATCTTGAACTGATAAAGCTGAT
>NZ_JAWRWN010001320.1:0-231 GCF_046535435.1 Achromobacter sp. SIMBA_011
GTTAACCATTAATGAAAAGTTTTCTGTAATATTTGTTTTAAACAAAGTCATACACTCCATTGTGAAATTTTACCACCGTTTAATATTATATAGTTTATAATACAATTTGTATATCAATATCCCATTTTGGATTTGTATAAATACTTTCTTTCTGGTCTCTCGAATCGTAAAAGAGTTATGTTAGCTGATAAACCAGATACAAAAATACTTTTTTATTGAGGACACCATTAC
>NZ_JAWRWN010001321.1:0-231 GCF_046535435.1 Achromobacter sp. SIMBA_011
GGTGGACAGAAGCGTGCGCAGGACTTCGAGCTGCTTGATATTCATGAGGCCAGCACCATGGATGAAAGACGAGCCGGTTTCGGTTCTGACCTTTTGCCGCCGATAAGCCTTCATGTCACCGGTTTTTTTTGCATTGTCATGCGGTCCGCTCGGTTGCCGGTTACAATTCCACCTCATAGACCCTGTCGTGGGTGGCAACGCGGGCCTCTCCTGATGGTGTCACCCAGCCCC
>NZ_JAWRWN010001322.1:0-231 GCF_046535435.1 Achromobacter sp. SIMBA_011
GTTTCGCGGAGGGCGAGTGTACGATTGGCTTGGGATACGTGGTTGGAGACGTGCCTCCCCACGATGTTACGCGAGGGCTAACTCTCATGAGACAGGCTGTTGACCACGGGAGCGGGCACTGCGCGGTATCAATTGGAGAATTATATAGATTAGGTCTGTTTGGCGTTCCTAAAGATATGGTACAGGCGGCTGCGTGGCATCGGAGAGGCGCCGAGATGGGGGATGTGACTG
>NZ_JAWRWN010001323.1:0-231 GCF_046535435.1 Achromobacter sp. SIMBA_011
GTGATGATCGATCGGCTTCAGCATCGTGGCGCAAAGCGCCGGCGTCAGAACGATGGCGACCACTGCCGAAAGCAGCATTGCCGAAACGATGGTGATCGAGAACTGGCGATAGATGATACCCGTCGATCCGCCGAAGAAGGCCATCGGAATGAAGACGGCCGTCAGCACGAGCGCGATGCCGATGATCGCACCGGTGATTTCACCCATCGACTTTTCAGTTGCCTCGACCGG
>NZ_JAWRWN010001324.1:0-231 GCF_046535435.1 Achromobacter sp. SIMBA_011
GTGATCGCGCCGATGCGCAGCGTGCCGCCGAGATCGCCCGTCAGCGCGGCCACCTCGTCGCCGGCCTCGCTCCACAGATGCAGGATCTCGCGCGCGTAGCGCGCGACGATTTCGCCGGCCGCGGTCAGCTGCACGCCGCGCCCCACCCGCTGCAGCAAAGCGGCGCCCACCGCCTCCTCGAGCAGCCGAACCTGCAGCGATACGGCGGGCTGCGTCAGGTTCAGCTCCTCG
>NZ_JAWRWN010001325.1:0-231 GCF_046535435.1 Achromobacter sp. SIMBA_011
GGATCAACGCCGGGGTCAACTGGTACTTGAAGTTGAGTTCGCCGTTGTTGAACGTCGCGGTCTGGTTCGTGTATTGACCGGCCGAGAAGCCCTTGAACTTCGTATTCGAGTACGTCGCGCCGATCGTTGCCGCGCCGAACGTGTATGCACCGCCCGCGCCGATGACCTGGTACGTGTTCGCGCTGTTCGCGTACGTGCCGTAAACCGGCGAGGAGACGACCGGCTTGCCGC
>NZ_JAWRWN010001326.1:0-231 GCF_046535435.1 Achromobacter sp. SIMBA_011
TGAGCGTGACGGCCTGTTCTGCGCCAAGATCTTTGGCCCGGTAAAGGATTACGAGTGCCTGTGCGGTAAGTACAAGCGCTTGAAGCATCGCGGCGTGATCTGCGAGAAGTGCGGCGTTGAAGTTGCGCTGGCCAAGGTTCGTCGTGAGCGCATGGCGCACATCGAACTGGCTTCGCCGGTTGCCCACATCTGGTTCCTGAAATCGCTGCCGTCCCGTATCGGCTTGCTGAT
>NZ_JAWRWN010001327.1:0-231 GCF_046535435.1 Achromobacter sp. SIMBA_011
GACCGCCGTTGAGGATTGTTCGGAAGAAACCGCGCGATAAACGAGCAGCACCGCGATAATATGCAGGTTGGTTTTCGAAAAAATCCAGCGCAGGTCGAGTAGCGGGTTTTTGCGCGGCAATTCGATGAAGGCCATCAGCGTCAGGAGCGCGATCGACGTTGCCAGAAGCACGCCCAGCCACCATGTCTCGAACCACCAATAGAACCGGCCAAGGGTGAGCATGACGGCAAG
>NZ_JAWRWN010001328.1:0-231 GCF_046535435.1 Achromobacter sp. SIMBA_011
TCGAGCAGGATGTGAGCGACCTGCTTGGGTTTGAGGAGCGGATTGATGGGAACGAACACGTATTGCGCGGCAGCGGCACCCAGTATCGACACGACGGTTTCGACACGTTTGTCCAAATAGATCGCAATGCGCGCGCCGGCCGTGAATCCAAGTGCGTCGAGTGCATTGCCCATGCCGCGCGCGCGGTGAACCAAGTTCTGATAGGTTACGCGGGCGGCGCCGCAGATGAGC
>NZ_JAWRWN010001329.1:0-231 GCF_046535435.1 Achromobacter sp. SIMBA_011
GACGACAGCGGCGCCTTGTCGGAAGGCGGCACGGGGATCGCCGTGGGCATGCGCGGCACCTCGGCGAACGTGTTCGCCGCGATGCACAGCCACAGCACGACGCTGAGGGGGGTCAGGCGTTTCATTCGTAAAGCTCCAGCAGGGGATGGATGGGCGTCTTCACTCAAGGCTCAGAGATGCCTTGCCCTCGCTGTCGATCACGATCTGGTTGTTCTCGCACACGTACTCTTG
>NZ_JAWRWN010001330.1:0-231 GCF_046535435.1 Achromobacter sp. SIMBA_011
GTGCGCAGCCTGAAGGTCGAAAGCGAAACCGAATACATCGGCCTCGATCCGGCGACGCGCCGCAACCTCGAGCTGACCGAAACGCTGCGCGGCACCGAATCGCCGACGCTGTATTCGCTGCTCGACACCTGCTGCACGACGATGGGCAGCCGCCTGCTGCGTCACTGGCTGCACCACCCGCCGCGCGCATCGGTCGCCGCGCAGTCACGCCAGCAAGCGATCGGCGCGCTG
>NZ_JAWRWN010001331.1:0-231 GCF_046535435.1 Achromobacter sp. SIMBA_011
GCGTTCGTCACCGGCGGCATGGGCGGCCTCGGCGCCGCGATCAGCCGTCGCCTGCACGAGGCCGGGATGACGGTGGCGGTGTCGCACACGGAAGGCAACGACCACGTCGCGACGTGGCTCACGCACGAACGCGAAGCGGGCCGCACGTTCCATGCGTTCGAGGTCGACATCGCCGACTACGATTCGTGCCAGCAGTGCGCGGCACGCGTGCTGGCCGAATTCGGGCACGTC
>NZ_JAWRWN010001332.1:0-231 GCF_046535435.1 Achromobacter sp. SIMBA_011
GGAGGCATCCCATGAAAACGGGAGCACTCAGGACGAATGACGTCGAATCCGACGAAATTACTGATTTTGATAGAGAATTTCTGTTTACTTCCGGCACCGGACAATTGCGGGCCAAAGGTATTCGCGAAAAGATAACGCTGCCCGCCCGGGGCGGCGAAGATGTTGCAAGCCCTTTGCAGCAGGCAATAAAGGGCGCTTTCGAGCGGGCACGCAGGGCGGGACAAGACAATC
>NZ_JAWRWN010001333.1:0-231 GCF_046535435.1 Achromobacter sp. SIMBA_011
CACCAATTAAAACGCCTAACTTAGATGATATTGCCAATAAAGGGATAAGGTTTAACCAAGCTTATGCTGGCAATACGGTATGTTCACCTTCTCGAGTTTCGCTTTTTACAGGTCGTGATGGTCGTTACATGACTAATAACTCAAATACGGTTCAGTTAGTTGAAAGTGATATCACTGTTGCGCACGTTCTTAAGTACGCAGGCTATGACACTGCACTATTTGGTAAGTACT
>NZ_JAWRWN010001334.1:0-231 GCF_046535435.1 Achromobacter sp. SIMBA_011
CACGTAGTCCACACCTTCCGGCGAGTGGTTCGTGTCGACCACGGCGATGACCGGCACGCCCAGCTTGTTCGCTTCGGTGACGGCAATCTTGTGGTAGCCAACGTCGATCACGAAGATCGCGTCCGGAATGCCGCCCATGTCCTTCACGCCGCCGATCGACTTTTGCAGCTTGGCGATTTCGCGTTCGAACAGCAGCGCTTCCTTCTTGCTCATCTTTTCGGTTTCACCCGC
>NZ_JAWRWN010001335.1:0-230 GCF_046535435.1 Achromobacter sp. SIMBA_011
GCTTGAACGCGGGCGGCAGCTCGTCGCGATGCACGTTCGCGAGCGCGGCGTGCAGTTCGTAGAGCGCGAGCTTCATCCACAATTCGCTCGTCTGATGCTGGACGATGAACAGCATCTCGTTGTGATCCGGCGAGAGCGGATGCTGGGCGTTGAGCACCTTGTCGAGGCCGAGGTAATCGCCGTAGCTCATCGACTTCGAGAAGTCGAGCTGGGCGTCGTGCCAGCCGTCG
>NZ_JAWRWN010001336.1:0-230 GCF_046535435.1 Achromobacter sp. SIMBA_011
GACGTTACGCGATGCGCACCGCTTCGGGGCATGCATAACGGTCGGCGCCGGGCCCGGGTGCGCCGCGTCGGCCTCGGCGCGCAGCCGCGCAGCATGCGGCCCTTTTTCGATGAAATCCTCTAGCGCAACCGATGAAGTTACAGTTGCCGGGCGCTGCCTGCACGAGCCGCACGCCATGCTACGATTTCGCTCGTCTCAAAACAGATCGAAGCGATGCAGAAAAAGTTTGT
>NZ_JAWRWN010001337.1:0-230 GCF_046535435.1 Achromobacter sp. SIMBA_011
GGTGGGGCTCGGGTAGAAGCCGGGAACGAGCCCGTCTCGGCCCGTTCCCGGCCTCTAAGGCGACGGTCAGTCGTCGAGCAGCGACAGGTCGCGAACCGCGCCCTTGTCCGCCGACATCACGAGCTTCGCATAGGCCTTCAGCGCCGCCGACACCTTGCGCGGACGCGGCTGCGCCGGCTTCCAGCCCTTCGCGTTCTGCTCTTCGCGGCGGCGCGCGAGTTCTTCATCCG
>NZ_JAWRWN010001338.1:0-230 GCF_046535435.1 Achromobacter sp. SIMBA_011
GCTACGTGGTCAACTTCATCGACCGCGTGAACATCGGCTTCGCCAAGCTGCAGTTCCTGCAGGACCTCGGCCTGAGCGAGGCCGCGTTCGGTGCCGCGACGGCCATCTTTTTCATCAGCTACGCGGCGTTCGAGGTACCGAGCAATCTGGTGCTGGCGCGGATCGGCGCGAGCCGGACGCTGATGCGCATCATGGTGCTGTGGGGGCTGTGCACGATCGCGCAGATGTTC
>NZ_JAWRWN010001339.1:0-230 GCF_046535435.1 Achromobacter sp. SIMBA_011
TCTGGCGTTCCATTTCCTGAGCCAGCTTCATTCCGTGCCGGGTAATGCGGGAGAGGCGGGTAGGCATGGCAATGGAGGCCATGGCGAGCGCAATCCTGATCCTCAGCCTCGCTTCTCCGTCAGGCGCATGTTTCACGATCCTGTCGAGGTAACGCACATGAAAGGCAAGGCTTTTCAGGAAGCGGCGATAAAAGCCCGCATCTGCCTCATATAAAACGACGGGTGAATGG
>NZ_JAWRWN010001340.1:0-230 GCF_046535435.1 Achromobacter sp. SIMBA_011
GGCCAGCGCGGCGGCCATCGGCAGGTTCTCGGTGCCGGTGACGGTGACCATGTCGGTGCGGATCGAGGCGCCCTCCAGGCGTTTGGCGCGCGCCACCACGAAGCCGTGCTCGTTGCTGATGTCGGCGCCCAGCGCCGCCAGGCCCTTGATGTGCTGGTCCACCGGACGCTGGCCGATGGTGCCGCCGCCCGGCAGGCTGACGCGGGCTTCGCCGAAGCGCGCCACCAGCG
>NZ_JAWRWN010001341.1:0-230 GCF_046535435.1 Achromobacter sp. SIMBA_011
GGCGTTGCCGTGATCGAAGACGAACCGTACCGCGAACTCGTCGAGGCGCCGCACGCGGTGAAGCCCGTCAAGGCCTGGGATCGCGACGGCACGGTGATCTACTGTCCGTCGTTCAACAAGGTGCTTGCGCCCGGCATGCGGCTCGGCTGGATCAGTGCGGGCCGCTGGCACGCGCGCGTGAAGATGCTCAAGTTCGCGCACAGCCGGCACAACGCGGCGTTGCTGCAGGC
>NZ_JAWRWN010001342.1:0-230 GCF_046535435.1 Achromobacter sp. SIMBA_011
GTGGCGCCTCCGAGGGCATAGCCGACATCGATGGCGAGCCAGAGCCCCGGCCGAAAACTGTAGCCGCCGTGCAGTTGCGTGACCGTGAGGGGAGACTGGCGCCTGATCTGGCCATTGAAGAAGTTCGTGTTGCTCATGAAGAACCAGACGCCGACCGAGGCTTCAAAAAACCAGTCACCCCACGGTTGCGATAAGCCAATTTCGGGTTTGAACGCCCAACGATTGTTGCC
>NZ_JAWRWN010001343.1:0-230 GCF_046535435.1 Achromobacter sp. SIMBA_011
GTATTTCGACAGCGCAAAGGCGGCCATGGCGTTGACGATCAGCGTCAGGACGGTTGCGACGAAGGTGACGAAGACCGAGTTCTTGAGGAAGGTCAAAAAGCTAAAGCGGGTCAGCGGATCGGTAAAGTTCTCCGTCGCGATGGTCAGTTTCTGAACCGGCGTTATTTCCCGCGTGTCGACGCTGACGGGTGGGCCGGGATTGGCGGGGTCCACCATCTGGGCTTTGAGGC
>NZ_JAWRWN010001344.1:0-230 GCF_046535435.1 Achromobacter sp. SIMBA_011
TTCGGAACAACAACGAAGCGGCTCTTCGCTGCCGCCTGTGCGGCGCTGCTCGTCGCGTGCGGCTCCGCGCCCGTCGGCCCCGGCTACTACCGCGTCGAGCGCGGCGACACGCTCTACAAGATCGCCCGCGACAACCACACGTCGCTGGCAAACATCGTGCGCTGGAACCAGATCACGAACCCCGATGCGATCGAAGTCGGGCAGGTACTGCGCGTCGCGCCGCCGCCCGG
>NZ_JAWRWN010001345.1:0-230 GCF_046535435.1 Achromobacter sp. SIMBA_011
TTCGACAATAAGAACTTAGATAAACTGACAATTTACTGCAAAGATGATTTTCCAATTAAACACATAGGCATCGCCTATAATATCACGAAATAGGCATATTTTATCTTTAGAGCATTGATTAATACACTGATAAAAAGTGAATTTTTTGATGTTGCGCCTATAGTTTGAGAAAATAGGGTAATTTTTGGATAGCAATAAGCCGAATGCCGCCGGCATCCACACTTGGGAAC
>NZ_JAWRWN010001346.1:0-230 GCF_046535435.1 Achromobacter sp. SIMBA_011
GTAATGCTGGGCGGCTCGATGCAGCCCTATGTGTGGACGATGAATGGCGCCGTCTGGGGCCAGCATCGCCCGGTTACCGCGAGGCGCGGCGAGCGGATCGTGCTGTCCTTCCACAATATGTCGATGATGGGTCCCCCGATGCATCTGCACGGGCATGTGTTCCAGGTCGTCGGGCTGAATGGACGGGCGGTTACGGGCGCGCGGCGGGACACGGTGTATGTGCCGCCAAT
>NZ_JAWRWN010001347.1:0-230 GCF_046535435.1 Achromobacter sp. SIMBA_011
CGTCAACCCGCGGCGGTGCCGCAGTTCATTCATCAAGCGTGACGCAATTCCCGACCCCAATACTTCACTCGCCAACACCAGGGCCGGATATTGCGGATGATTGGCGGGCACGCTCATGGGTAATGCAATCAGGACGGCACTGCTTGCGCCAGGCTGTTCGACGCTGAGCGTGGTGCCGGTTGCTGGAGCAGCGGCCGGCAGCTCGATTGCGGACCAGCCTTGGGGCAGCG
>NZ_JAWRWN010001348.1:0-229 GCF_046535435.1 Achromobacter sp. SIMBA_011
CAATAACCTCAATTGAGGATCGAATTTTTCGGAACAAATCATCACAGCGACGGTTGGCCAGGCGGATGGTCTTCCCCCCGTCCATGCGCTTGCAGCCTGTCATGGTTGCACACCTTCGAACCCTCCGCTCTGGAGGGTTTCTTTTTGCTCACATCGCAAGCAAGTTATGCCTTCAAAAGCCATCAAACCGCCAGCGACGGCCTGCTACCGGGCTGCAACTCGGTACCCT
>NZ_JAWRWN010001349.1:0-229 GCF_046535435.1 Achromobacter sp. SIMBA_011
GTTGGTCGTGCGCCAGGCGCAATGTTCGCCCGAACACATTAGTTATCCTGCTTAATATTTCAACGCGACGGCTCATTGAATCACCCGCACGCAACGATCAATGCATGCGCTTGAACGCCATGTCCCGATCGTCGAACAGATGGCAGGCTTCGGGCGGCAGCGCGATCGTCACGTTCTCAGCGAAGGCCAGCGCACTGGCGCCGGGCAGCTTGGCGATCAGCGTGGCAGA
>NZ_JAWRWN010001350.1:0-229 GCF_046535435.1 Achromobacter sp. SIMBA_011
TGATCGTTCTCGTCCTCTTCGGACGCGGCAAGATTCCGGAACTGATGGGTGATGTCGCGAAGGGCATCAAGAGCTTCAAGAAGGGCATGTCCGACGATGACGCAACGCCTCCGCCGGCGGCCGATGCCAATACCACTGCCAAGACCGTCGACCACAAGGCTGACGAGATCAAGTAAGCGGCTTATTGCCGCTTGGTGTGAGACTGGCGTTAGGGTCTCGGGAGCATATT
>NZ_JAWRWN010001351.1:0-229 GCF_046535435.1 Achromobacter sp. SIMBA_011
GGCTTGTTCGCGCTCGCTCGCTGCACCAGAACGGTGGCCGCTCGGCGTCGCCCGCCACTCGCGTCCGTTATTTTTCAGCGCATCGCGCATCCTTGATTCGCCGTCATTTTCTCGACTTATACTCAGTTCGCCACTTCCATCTTCCCCACGGCGGCGACTATGAAACGTATGACCGTCCGGCAATCGCCGGTGCATGGCAAAGGCGTCTTCGCACTGCGCGCGTTGCGTG
>NZ_JAWRWN010001352.1:0-229 GCF_046535435.1 Achromobacter sp. SIMBA_011
GGTGGCGATCGCCGGCCGCGGCTTCAAGCCGTTCGTTCCAGTGATCTTCGACGAGATCCGCTTCCATGTCTTGCTTCCGCTCGCGCTGCTGTCGGGCTTGCTGCTGCTGTTCAACTTCAGCGTGGTGCGCAGCACGCTGAAGCCGCTCGATGAAACGATTGCCGCGGTGGATCGCATCGATCCGGCGCAGATCGCCACGCGCATAACGGATGCGACGCCGCTGTGGGAG
>NZ_JAWRWN010001353.1:0-229 GCF_046535435.1 Achromobacter sp. SIMBA_011
TCCGCCGCCTGGCATCAGGTATTAGCGGCAGGTGAATGATATGGATCGAAAAACAGCGGAGCGTCTGCTCGTCGACGCGGACAGGATTGCCGAATTCGTTCTCGAATGTTTCGATCTGACGCTCGACGCGCCGCAAGGGCGCGAGCTTTACGACCGCGCGTTCAGCCTCTACCTGAAGCGCGAAGCGGGCGACGTGCCGCTCGCCGATCTCTACGACGCGCTCAAGGGC
>NZ_JAWRWN010001354.1:0-229 GCF_046535435.1 Achromobacter sp. SIMBA_011
GTGTCGTAGCCGAGCGAGATCGCGCGCGGCTCGTTCTCCTTGATCGCGACGAGCACCTGGCCGAACGGCGAATGCACGACCCGCACGATGAACGCACACGCGGCGACGATCACCGCGAGCACGACGTAGTACAGCGTGACGTCGTTCGACAGGTCGAGCACGCCGAACAGGTGGCCGCGCGGCACGCCCTGCAGCCCGTCCTCGCCGTGCGTGAACGGCGCCTGCAGGT
>NZ_JAWRWN010001355.1:0-229 GCF_046535435.1 Achromobacter sp. SIMBA_011
TGCACAAAGATGCCCCGCAGCGTCGATATGAGCTACGCGAGATGTTCAACGCGCTGCGCTGGATCGTGCGCGCGGGAGCGCCCTGGCGCATGTTGCCAAATGACTTTCCGCCTTGGGAACTGGTTTATCAGCAAACGCAACGCTGGATTCAAGCGGGTTGTTTCGAGGCCATGGTCAATGATCTGCGTTCGGTTATCCGCGTCGCGCAGGGCCGTAAGGGCCAGCCCAG
>NZ_JAWRWN010001356.1:0-229 GCF_046535435.1 Achromobacter sp. SIMBA_011
GGCCTTGTTGGCGGCCGCGGCGGCGGCCCTCATTTCGACCTGCGCGGCTTCGGTTTGCGCGTGGCCGCTGGTCGCGGCGAATGCGAGCATCGCCACGCAGGCGACGCGGACGGCGAGTTTTTTCATTGTTGGATTCCCCTGGACTGCCTTGTTGTGAATGTGCACGGCGTCCGGCCCGAGCGTTGTGGTCGCGGGTCCGGCGCCGCCTCTCAGGTGGCACGGTGGCTAT
>NZ_JAWRWN010001357.1:0-229 GCF_046535435.1 Achromobacter sp. SIMBA_011
GCGCGCGCGGCGAGCGCGCCTTCGAAGCCGCGCAGATTGGGCGTGAGCACCGAATAGATCGTGCCCGCGCGGCGCGCGATGCCGTCCATCACCTGGGCGCCGTCGGCCATCTGCGGGACCCATTTCGGCGAGACGAACGAGGCCGCCTCGATGTTCGCGAAACCCGCCTGCGTGAGGCGGTCGATCAGCTCGATCTTGATCGCCGTGGGGACGAATTCCTTTTCGTTTT
>NZ_JAWRWN010001358.1:0-229 GCF_046535435.1 Achromobacter sp. SIMBA_011
GATGTCTTCTTCGCGCATGACCAGCAGTTCCTGGCCGTCGACCTTGACGGTCTGACCTGCGTACTTGCCGAACAGGACGCGATCGCCGACCTTCACGTCGAGTGCGATCGGTGCGCCCTTGTCGTCGCGCTTGCCCGGGCCGATGGCCAGGACTTCGCCTTGATCCGGCTTTTCAGCTGCTGCGTCGGGGATCACGATGCCCGAGGCGGTCTTGGTTTCCTGATCCAGG
>NZ_JAWRWN010001359.1:0-229 GCF_046535435.1 Achromobacter sp. SIMBA_011
GGTTCATCCCCGAGTTCATCTTCAGCTGGATGTCGATCGGTCGTTGCGGCTGCGCGGCGATCAGCAGATCGAGCTGCTCGTCGCAGTGCACGGCTACCGTGAGCCGGTGGCGGTCGGCGAGTTCGACGTCGACCGGCTCGAAGATCCCTTCGAGCAGCAGCACCGGCTTGTCCCAGCCGAGCTCGCGCACGCGCACGGCTTCGTCGAGATCGAGCAGCGCGATGCCGTC
>NZ_JAWRWN010001360.1:0-229 GCF_046535435.1 Achromobacter sp. SIMBA_011
GGCAGACCGTCGCGAACTGCCGGCCAAAGATTGAGGCAGATCAAGGTTGTGCGGAAGGGGCTCGCAGCCTGCCGATACCCAATCGAATATGTCTATTAACGGCGGAAAGGCGGCAATCATAAGTGCAAAAAAAAACCGCTGCCGTTTGGCAGCGGTTTTTGCGTGAAGCGCGCTGAATTGCCGGTGCTTATGCCGGTGCTTATGCGTACTCGGCGAGTGCAGTGCGCAT
>NZ_JAWRWN010001361.1:0-229 GCF_046535435.1 Achromobacter sp. SIMBA_011
CGTGGCTCGCGCCGGATCGCACCGGGCGCTTCGCCGACATCGTGCTCGCGCACGACACGCCGGCCGAGTATCTCGACGCGGGCGCGTACCTCGGCGCGACGGTCGGCCGCTGGGCCAACCGGATCGCCGCCGGGCGCTTCACGCTCGACGGCATCGACTATCCGCTCGACCGCAACGAGAACGGCAACCTGCTGCATGGCGGCGCGAGCGGCTTTCATCGTGCGCGCTG
>NZ_JAWRWN010001362.1:0-229 GCF_046535435.1 Achromobacter sp. SIMBA_011
GACGCGCACGACGCTCGCGACCGGATGCGTGCCGCACACGGGGCATAGCCCCGGCTGGTCGAGATACGGGATCTCGGCCGGCGCGATGCGGCTCGCGAGATCGGTCCAGACGACCTGCAGCGCGGCCATCAGGAACGGCGCGGTAGCCGGGTCGACCTCGGCGAAGCGCAGCGCGAGGATCGCCTCGGCCTGCGCATCGAGTTCGGCGGGCGCCATCAGGCGCAGCCGG
>NZ_JAWRWN010001363.1:0-229 GCF_046535435.1 Achromobacter sp. SIMBA_011
ATATGAGCTTTTGGGCTATATAACTTTAGCGTATTGCATGTATTACTCGAAAACCATAATTCAGTAAGTCTCGAATAATGGTATAGCTTTAAAAATGTATAAACAAAATGGCAAAAGGTAAGGTTTTATCAAGTTTTGTAGCGTTGTTAGTATCAAGCAACTCCCTAAAACCATAAGTTATACTAAGTTTTAGCTCGTATATGCTTGCCTTGTTCGGTTAATAGATTTT
>NZ_JAWRWN010001364.1:0-229 GCF_046535435.1 Achromobacter sp. SIMBA_011
ACCGTCTATACTGAACCACCTGCCGCCACGAGCTATACTGGTCTTACTGGACCCACCGGACCAACCGCTGTTACTAGCCCGACTGGACCAACTGGTGTAACAGGAGATACCGGCCCTACTGGACCAACTGGCGCAACCGGAGATACTGGCCCTACTGGAGCCCCCGGTTCAGGTGGTGCAACCGGACGTACCGGCCCTACTGGACCAACTGGCGCCACCGGAGATACCG
>NZ_JAWRWN010001365.1:0-229 GCF_046535435.1 Achromobacter sp. SIMBA_011
CCAAGCACGAACGGGATTTGCAGGACAAATGCAATAGACCCGCGACCGGCTCTCCACGCGAACGCGCGCGCGAGGCGAAGGCGCAGGAAGTCGCGCGCGAAGCCGAGGTGTTGCGCTTCTACGAACACCGCATCGAATCGATGATGACGGGCGCGCAAGCGTTCGCGCCCGACGCGCTGACCGCGTGCCGCCGCTATATCGACGTGGTCGCCGACAAGCTGCGCGTGCT
>NZ_JAWRWN010001366.1:0-229 GCF_046535435.1 Achromobacter sp. SIMBA_011
CGAAGCCGACAAACTTTATGAGATCATGCAGCAGGTAACCTGTACCTGACCGGAAGAATTCGCTTTCTGAGTAGGAGTCCGAAAGAAGGGATGCCTCGTCCACTAGGTAGATCGTATTGGCTTGATCGCGGTTGTTCGAAATCTGCGCGTAGAACTTAAATGTTTCCGACCCGCTTTCTCGGTCGGCCGCGGCATATTCCTTCAAGTCGCCGAAGTCATAGATTTCGCT
>NZ_JAWRWN010001367.1:0-229 GCF_046535435.1 Achromobacter sp. SIMBA_011
ATATTCAGGTAAGCACGGCATCTGATAATTACACGCCGTATTTTACTGATAGCATCGAACGCCGGAGGCAATGGAAGAAATACCTGTCTGACGAATTGACGCCGGCCAGGACAGAACGAGCGAAACATGAAACGGAATTGAAGGCTCAGGGCTACACAATCGATACGACATATCTGCCGCCGCCGTATGAGGCCCCCGACTTTTCGGCCAAAGCTGGCGACACTCATTG
>NZ_JAWRWN010001368.1:0-228 GCF_046535435.1 Achromobacter sp. SIMBA_011
AACGCTGTAGGCTATAGGACCTGAGTATTAGCGTTTGTGCCGTTCATAAGTTTCAAAGCAGTCTGAGGTTATTCACCTCAGTCTTGAGAACTTGGAACAAAATTAATGCAATCACAACCCGTACCCATCTTCATCAGCAAGCTGATTACTTGATGAGCACATTTCGTTGTGCTTCTTCCAGATTGTTAAAGAACGAATATAGCTGTTGAGTAAAACCCAACTCATAAG
>NZ_JAWRWN010001369.1:0-228 GCF_046535435.1 Achromobacter sp. SIMBA_011
TATTGTCGGCGGCGACGCTTGGCAGGCATCGTTCGTCCAGAATGCTGTGAATGCTGTCAATATCCCGCAGCCTGTCGCGCCGATGCGCCACTTGCGGTCTGTTGAGCAGGATTTGATGCGTCAAGGGCATAGTCCCTGTCGCACCCTTGATCTATGTCAGTTTCATCGTTGAAAGTACGCGCCATAGTCACCGGAGATGTGGCAAGTCTGGTGACGTGCCATCGTGAG
>NZ_JAWRWN010001370.1:0-228 GCF_046535435.1 Achromobacter sp. SIMBA_011
CTACGCGGTGCTCGGCATGGCGATGAGCGAGCGGCGCTCGTTCGGCGTCGCGCAACATGGCGATCAGGTGCATGCGGACGTCGCGCAGACGACCTTGAGCTTCGACGACCATCAGGTGCGCGTGTGCGGCGAGACCGAAGCCGATCTGCGCGCGCTGATCGTGCAGCGCGTGGTCGAGCAGATCGCGCTTGAAGGGCTGGCGCAGATCAGCGCCGACGAAACGCGCCG
>NZ_JAWRWN010001371.1:0-228 GCF_046535435.1 Achromobacter sp. SIMBA_011
CGATGCCCTGTATGAGGTGATCACCCACAGCGCGGGCAACTCCTGGATGTTCGAGAACCGCGTTCCGCATATCCTCAAGGCCGACTACACACCGCTGTCCGCGGTGGACATCTTCGTCAAGGACCTTGGGCTGGTGCTGGATACCGCCCGGGCCAGCAAATTCCCGCTGCCGTTGTCGGCCACCGCGCACCAGATGTTCATGCAGGCCTCCAGCGCCGGTTTTGGCCG
>NZ_JAWRWN010001372.1:0-228 GCF_046535435.1 Achromobacter sp. SIMBA_011
GTCGAGCGTCGGCGTGCGCGCGACGCGGTTGCCGTAGGCCGGCAACGCGAACGGCGTGAGCTGGTCGGCCATCAGGATCAGGATGTTGGGTGTCGGGTTCGTCATCGGCGGTCGTGGGGAAATCGGTGTTCGAACGGAACGGCGCGACGCTGTTGCAGCGACGCAGCCGGCATGACGGACGCGGCTGCACGAAGTGCCGCGCGCTCGGGCCGCGACTGGCTAGAATCG
>NZ_JAWRWN010001373.1:0-228 GCF_046535435.1 Achromobacter sp. SIMBA_011
GCGAAGCGGTGCGCGCCGCGGCGTTCGATCGCAGCGCGGCCGGCACGCGGTAACCGCACGCGCCAACGCCACGCGCTGACGCCCGTGCGCTACGCCGCGTGCGTGAAATGCCGCGGCAGATGCTGTTCGATCGTTGCCGCGAGCGTATCGAACGCCGGCCCGATGCGCTCGTGCGCGACGCATGCATAGCCGAGCAGCAACCCGGGCCGTGCGGTGGCCTCGCTGCTG
>NZ_JAWRWN010001374.1:0-228 GCF_046535435.1 Achromobacter sp. SIMBA_011
GGTGCATTGCTGGCGACACAGCAACAACAGTTTATTTTCGAGTTAGCGAACAAAGGCTGACTTCTAACCGGGACAATTCGCAAATCGGCGTGCAGGTCGAAAGCCCCTAGAAGCCATAATCCTCGTAGATCGTGCGGCCCCGCAGCTTCGCTATTGCCAGTTTTTCCCTGCATGCCTGATCGAAGATGCTGCGAACAGCCTTGGATGTCGTTAGGGCTGCAAGCCGAG
>NZ_JAWRWN010001375.1:0-228 GCF_046535435.1 Achromobacter sp. SIMBA_011
CGTTCGAATGGGTGTGACGCTTCTGACATGGCGATGCTCGGATGGATCCGAGAAAGCGCCCTAGATCCTCGATCCAATTCCGCTCCTTCGAGCCCAGCTTTTTCCGATAGCCAGTCGCGGGCTTCTGCCAACCTCTTGCGGTCAAGGTCCACTTCCAACGGCCAGGCTCCCGCGAAAAGGCTTCGCACAGTTTTGGCACCGTCGGGGACGAGCACAGGAAGAAGATGG
>NZ_JAWRWN010001376.1:0-228 GCF_046535435.1 Achromobacter sp. SIMBA_011
CGGCGAGCAGTAAGTCACACGCGATGCGCGCTGAGCCGGCGCGGCTTCGCAAGCTGTCAACAGTGAGCGCCAGGTCTGCCGTCCATGCACAGCAGTGCGGCAGGTTGTTCGTTCGGTAGGAATTGAAAGAGTCGTGTCTGAAAATGATCTCAGCTGAAGGCCTGAAGGAAATCGATCGAGCGTTGACGAAGTATCCCGCCGATCAGAAACAGTCCGCCGTGATGTCGG
>NZ_JAWRWN010001377.1:0-228 GCF_046535435.1 Achromobacter sp. SIMBA_011
TTGTGAATTTTTACTAATCCACCAATGAGCAAGTTTCTTATCTGTATAAAAATATGTCCCCTGCCCTAACCAATGATTTTTCCGTTTTTCAGGCTTAAATCCATCAGATAATATACTGTCTAAATGCTCTTCAAATGTTCCATGGTAACCTACAACGTTCCGACTACTCATCTTATAACATAGCACCTTTTATTTTTTTCTTTGACCTTAAATGAATATTACTCTAAT
>NZ_JAWRWN010001378.1:0-228 GCF_046535435.1 Achromobacter sp. SIMBA_011
TTCGCCATCCAGATTTCCGACAGCAGCACCTCCTGTTTCGCGCGATGCCCGAAGTCGGCGCTGATCGCATCGGCGAGCGCATCGGCGTGCTCGATCAGCATCGTGCGCAGCGCGCGCAGGTGCTGCGCGCGCGTATCCCATTCGGGGTACGGGGCGCGCAGGTAAGCCGCGCGCTGATCGCGCAGCAGCGACGTGAGCGCATCGAGCGACGGCAGCGCTTGCGGGGCC
>NZ_JAWRWN010001379.1:0-228 GCF_046535435.1 Achromobacter sp. SIMBA_011
GGCGCAGCGTCGCGCGGTCGAGACGCCACGGCTGCGCGGCGAACTCGAACTAGCACAGATCGAACTTGCAGGCGAGCGCGCGCTTGGCGAGCGTCTCGAAGGCGAGCGGCTGCGCGCCGGGGAAAACAGCCAGCGCCGCGGCCTTGCTGGCCGCGCTCGCGGGCTCGCCGGGCAAACCGGTCAGCACATAGCGCGTCACCGGCGCGTCGCCGGCCAGCGCCGAAACGG
>NZ_JAWRWN010001380.1:0-228 GCF_046535435.1 Achromobacter sp. SIMBA_011
GTGAGCACGATCACACAGGGAATCGACCACACGACCACTTCGATCGCGGTCGAATGCGACCACTTCGGCGCGTAGGTCGCGCCCGTGTTGGACGCGCGGTAGCGCCACGCAAACCACAGCGTGAGCGCGATCACGGGAATCACCACCAGCAGCATCAAGCCGAGGGCGATCAGGATCAGGTTCTTTTCCTGCACGCCGATGTCGCCTTTCGGGTCCATCAGCACGGAG
>NZ_JAWRWN010001381.1:0-228 GCF_046535435.1 Achromobacter sp. SIMBA_011
TTCAGCGCATCGCCGAGCGCGTTGAAGAACTCGCTGTCGGGCGCGTCGGTGTGCGTGCGGCGGAACGCGTCGTCGTTGCCGCGGTTGCGGCCCGTCTCGCGCACCTCGCCGCGCGCGCTGCGGCCGCGCACCTCGATCCGCTCGCCGTACGGCGGATTCGCGAGGATGATGCCGGGGCCGTCGCACGGCGGCGTCATCGCGCGGGCGTCGACCTGCTTCAGCCATACC
>NZ_JAWRWN010001382.1:0-228 GCF_046535435.1 Achromobacter sp. SIMBA_011
CGGATCGTCGGGCTGCGGCGTATGGGCGAGCCACGGCTTCACGCGGAACGGATCGGATTGTTTGCAACTGGGCATCGTGCACTCCTCCAAAGGTCGTCGATAAACCCGTCTGCAAGCGACATACCAGCCGCGCCGATCGGCGGGTAAGCGGCGTCCCGCGCGGCATCGGCGCGCTGTCGCCGACTGGTGCCCAATGCAAATCGCCCGTTCGGCCGGCGCGATTTACAT
>NZ_JAWRWN010001383.1:0-228 GCF_046535435.1 Achromobacter sp. SIMBA_011
GTGCGCCTTGTTGTACTGGGTGAGCGTATACATCGCGCCAATGGGGTCGCGGTATAAATTGATGAAGGCGAATGGGTGATCGCGCTCGACGCGCGCAACCTGTTCCATGTAACGGTTCCAGAGGTGCAGAAACCATTCGCCATACTCTGGCAGAAACCAGTATGCCAGCTTGTAGTAGGGGCCATCGTGTGTGCCACCCTTCCAGCCTGCGTGACGGCGATCCATCAG
>NZ_JAWRWN010001384.1:0-228 GCF_046535435.1 Achromobacter sp. SIMBA_011
GTCTAATGAAACAGCCCCTAAGATTCAAGTAGTTTAAAATAGACATCTGACAACATAGGGTACATTCAGTTTCATATAAATTTTTCTAGTTATTTAAAATCTAAAATTTATTTATATTCACACCCAATTTCCTTTAATTTTTCATCAACCCAAGGGCGATCATAGATTCCTTCTTCTAGTATTTTTTCCATGATGGAGGTTTCTTTCTCACTTACATTACTTGTCTGT
>NZ_JAWRWN010001385.1:0-228 GCF_046535435.1 Achromobacter sp. SIMBA_011
GCCAGCGGGCGGGACGTCCCCAGCGGGATATTGGCATCGGATACATGTTCGACATCCTTAAGATTCGACGCGCACCAGCTTGCGCAGCTGCCACACGATATAGACGAGCATGATCGCGAACAGCACGACCGCGATCGACGCGGAATAGCCGAGCCGGTAGTACTTGATCGCCTGGTCGTACATGTAATACGCGAGCACGGTCGAACTCTCGAACGGGCCGCCGCCCGT
>NZ_JAWRWN010001386.1:0-228 GCF_046535435.1 Achromobacter sp. SIMBA_011
GGGCGGAAGCGAGCGCCATCTTCATCATGAAGAACACGGCAATCGCCGCGATCAGGAATTCGATGCCAAGACGCGCCTTGCCGGAAAAGCCCTTGTCGCTCTGCTTCGTTACCTTCAGGTAATCATCGTAGAAGCCGATGGCTCCGAAACCGAGTGTCACCATCAGCACGGCAACGACGTAGACGTTCGACAGGTCACCCCACAGCAGCGAGCCGCCGAGAATACCCG
>NZ_JAWRWN010001387.1:0-228 GCF_046535435.1 Achromobacter sp. SIMBA_011
GGCTTTCCGGCCAGAATGCACAGGCGAAAGAAACGCTTTCGCTTTTCAGCACCTATCTCGGCCGTCTGGCCGGTGATCTTGCCCTGATCTTCATGGCCAAGGGCGGCGTCTATCTGGCCGGCGGCATTTCGCAGAAGATCATTCCGGCGCTGAAAAGCCCCGAATTCCGGGCCGCGTTCGAGGACAAGGCGCCGCACAGCGCCCTGATGCGGACCATTCCCACCTTCG
>NZ_JAWRWN010001388.1:0-228 GCF_046535435.1 Achromobacter sp. SIMBA_011
CCGGCATCTGCATGGTGTCGCGCATGTCGCCGTTGTTCGAGCTGGCGGATACGGCGCTGTCGTTCCTGACGGTGATCGGCGCGATCACGGCGCTGTTCATGGGCTTCCTCGGCGTCGTGCAGAACGACCTCAAACGCGTGGTTGCTTACTCGACGCTCTCGCAGCTCGGTTACATGACGGTCGCGCTCGGCGTGTCGGCGTATCCGGTCGCGATCTTCCACCTGATGA
>NZ_JAWRWN010001389.1:0-228 GCF_046535435.1 Achromobacter sp. SIMBA_011
GCCGCCACATGATCTGCCAGTCGGACAGCCCGAGCGTGCGTGCGGCGCGCACGTAATCGAGCGCGCGCTTTTGCAGGAATTCGCTGCGCACGTAGTCGGACAGCGTGATCCAGCCGAACGCGGCGAGCAGCACGACGAGCGCGCCGCCGAACGCCACCGACCACGCATGGCCCACGTGCGTCTGCGAAAGCACCGTGGGCACCACGCCGAACGACGCGGGCAAGGTCG
>NZ_JAWRWN010001390.1:0-215 GCF_046535435.1 Achromobacter sp. SIMBA_011
GCGCTCAAGATCGTGATCCCGCCGCTGGTCAGCATCTTCATCGCGCTGTTCAAGGACACGTCGCTGGTGGTGATCATTGGCATCTTCGACCTGACGCTGGCGGCCAAGGCGGCCCTGTCCGACGCGGCATGGCGCGGGTTCGGGGTGGAGGCGTATCTGTTCATCTCGCTGATCTACTTCGTCTTCTGCTTCTCCATGTCCAAATACAGCCAGGC
>NZ_JAWRWN010001391.1:0-206 GCF_046535435.1 Achromobacter sp. SIMBA_011
TTATGCAACCGGCTTTTGCCTAATTTGCATCCTATCCTGCAACCCCGCCGTTCTGTGAATCGCTTCACTTCGCAGCAACTCCGGATCGCTCCAGAGGTTGGCTACCGCCCAGTCGGCTTGCAACGTTGTTCAGACCACCCTATCGGGTAAACCCTGATTCGCCGTCACCAGCCAAGCCCAAGACTATAGCACAATTTTTGCAGATC
>NZ_JAWRWN010001392.1:0-203 GCF_046535435.1 Achromobacter sp. SIMBA_011
TTATGCAACCGGCTTTTGCCTAATTTGCATCCTATCCTGCAACCCCGCCGTTCTGTGAATCGCTTCACTTCGCAGCAGCTCCGGATCGCTCCAGAGGTTGGTTACCGCCCAGTCGACTTGCAACGTTGCTCAGACCACCCTATCGGGTAAACCCTGATTCGCCGTCACCAGCCAAGCCCAAGACTATAGCACAATTTTTGCAG